>CAWATK010000015.1:0-173473 GCA_963784915.1 uncultured Chloroflexia bacterium | reverse complement strand
GGCCGCCCGCGCCTTGGCGAGCTGATCGGCGTTGAGCACTTCCGGCGACCTCGTCGCGGCGCTCGGCGGCGTCGCCGTCGCCCTGGGCGGCGGCGACCGCGAACCATTTGTAGGCTTCCGACAGGTCCGCGGGCGGTGCCGAGCCCGCGGGCGTAGATGACCCCGAGATTGTACTGGCTGTCCTTGACCCCGTAATCGGCGGCGGCGAGGAACCATTGCAGCGCCTTCGCCGGGATCGGGCGGCCCGTCGACGCCCTCGCTCATCAGCACCGCGAGGTTGTGCATGGCGCCGACATTGCCCTGGTCGGCGGCGCGCTGGTACCAGGGCGACCGCGTTGGCGGTCCCGGTGCACGCCCTGGCCGCGCTCGTAGAGGCTGCCGAGACGATACTGGGCGACGGCGACGCCGGCGTCGGCGGCGCGATCGTACCATTGCGCCGCGAGCGAGAGGTTCTGCTCCACGCCGCGGCCCTCGGCGTAGCGCGAGGCGATCTCGAAGACGGCGCTCGGGTCGCCGGCGGCGGCGGCGCGGCCGAGCTTGTCCGAGCCGATCGAGACGAGCGTCGGCGCGGTCTTGCCGTCTGCGGCGGGAGTCGGCGGAGGGCGCCGCATCGGCGCCGGCGTTGTCGCCCGCAGTTCGAGAAGCCGGCAGCGCTCGGCCCGTCGAAGGCGCCGCCGAAGCGGTTGTCGGTGATCTCGGGCTTGGCGAATGCGATCGCCGCCGGAGCACTGTCGGCCGGCGCGACAAGGGCCGGCTCGGCGACCTTCGGCACCGTCGGCGCGGCGATCTTGGGCGCAGCCGCGACCTTGCCGCCGGCGGGCGCGGGAGCCGACGGCGCAACCTCGATGCGGGGCGCCGGCGGCACCGCCTTGGCGACCGCCTCGGGGCCGCCGCTCGAGAATTTCGTCCCGAACAGATGCAGCGCCCCGATCGCGAGCACGATCGCCGCAGCCGCAAGAAGCAGCGGTTTCCGCCGGTTGCGGATCGCCTGCCCAATACGAGCGAAGGTGCTTGCCGTTCCGACCGCGTCTCCGCCTTCTCGTCGCTCGCCGCCTGGGCGGCTTCCTGCGCCGCCGCCTGGGCCGCGCGCCTGGCCGCGGCGATGAAGTCCGTGCGGCGGTCGCCGGTCCGCCGCTCAGGGCGCCTCGGCGCTCGCGGCGAGCTCGCGGAGCGCGGCGAGGTCGGGCCGGCCGGAGCCGGGCTCGAGCGGGCGGTTGTCGGTGCCACGGCCGCGGCCGCCTTTCGCCGCGCCCTCGCCGGGGCGAGCCGTAGCGGCGGCGGCGGCCTGCTGGACCGCGGCTGCCCGCCCGGTCTCCTGCTCGAGCTGCGCGAGGCGCTCGACGACGGCGTTCAGCGTGTCGCGAAGCAATTCGACCGTCGCCTGGGCGCGCTGGTCGCCTTCGCTCGAGGCGGTGCGAATACTGTCGAGGTCGTTGCGAGCGCCCGCACGAGATCGGCGTCGATCTGCTCGGCGGTGAGCTCCTTGACCGCGTCGCGCGCGGCGAGACGCGCGGCTTCGAGCGATTCCTCGACGATTGTCGGAGAGATGCGCCTCGAGCCGCGTCAGGTTCTCCTCGATCTGCTGCAGCGCTACTGTCCGCGGCGTCGACTGCTCGAGCTCGGCGGCGAGGTGAGCCATCTGCGCCTCGAGCTCGGCGAGCTGGCGCATGTCCGTGTTCGGCTGCGCCACCTCGTCGAGTCGGTCGGCAAGCGCCCGGATCTCGTCCTCCAGATGCTCGACCTGCTGCGGCACGCGGCCCGCGGTTTCCTGCCGGATCGCCGCGATCTCGCTCCTCACCCTCGGCGAGCGCGGCAAGCGACGGCCCCTCGTTTACCGAGGCTATCCATGCGCGCGGCCACACCCTCGAGACGGCGCGACAGCCCCCTCGATGACGTCGGCGGGCGCCGTGCGGTCGAGGAGCCCGTCGATGCGCAGCCGATCTCGTCGAGCCGGCCTTCGAGGCGGGCAACCGCGGTCTGCTCGCGTTCGTCGAGGGCACGACGTATTTCGTCGAGGCCGGCGGCGAAATTGGTGACCGAAGCATCGACCGCCGCCTGGCGCGCATTGAGCGCCGCTTCCACCGCGCGGGCGAGCTCGCTGACGCTCATCTCGAGGCGCGCCAGCGAGCGCGGGCTGTCGGCGCTCTCGATGGCGCGACGGACCGTGGCGATCTCCTCGGTCAGGCCGGCGAGATGGCGTCTGTCCGGCGTGCGCTGGATCAGCTCGTCGAGCCGCTCGGTGATCTCGCTCTGGCGGCTGCCGACATGGGCGAGCGTCGCCTCGCGCGCGGCGCCGTCGACGAGATCGTGGAGCGCATTCCAGCTGCGACCTGATCTCGCCGATATGGCCGCGGTCGAGCGGCTTCTCGTCGACCAGCGCATCGATCCGCTGGACCAGCTCGCGAAACGTCTCCTGCTCGGAACCGGCGACGGTCGGCACCTTTTCCATGAGCGCGGCGACATCGGCGCGGAGCGCCTCTATCGCCTCGCCGAGGGCGCGCTGCTGGCGGCGGGCGGCAGCGGCATCGGCGCGCTCGTCGATCATGCGCTGGCGGGAGGCAATCTCGGCGATCGCCGCCGCGAGGTCGTCCGGCGGCCGCGGCGGCTCGCGCCGCGGGGGCATTGCTGCCGGCTCGCCGAGACGACTGGTGATTTCGGCGAGCCTTGCCTCGATACGGCGCGTGCGGTCGACCTCCTCGGGTGGAGGGGCCGGGGGGAGGCGCGTGATCGGCCTGGCGCGGACGGCAAGGCGGCCCCTCGCCTCGTCGATCCACGATCTCCTGGCGCTTCTCCTCGCCAGTTCCCAACTCCCGGAGGGCGGCGTCAAACCTCGGGGCTGGCATCAGGGTAATTGCAGATCCTTGCCGCCGTCATTCACATGGCGGACGTAGGCGAGGGCAAACACGGGCTCGCACCCATATCCTTCGCAACCGGCCACTGTTGCAATAGTTCCCGTGGGAGCGACCGTGGTCTGTGCGGCGTTGCGAATACCATGACGCCGAATGCCGGAAACTACGGTACTCCAGTCCAGGTCGGGGCGGCCCCAGGACTCTGCGAACGCGGAAACGGGCCGAGGGGGCGTCCATCGCAGGTCATCCATGTCATAAATGGATCCCTGGATGGCCGGAAACGGGCCGCGTTCCTCGGCCGAGCCGCGATGCTGGTTTGCATGGCGTGGTAGCGGACGAACTCCATTACCTGTGCACCGAATTCCTGGCCGGCCGGCGAGCCGTAGCGAACGCCCACGTGATACATGAGATCAGCGAGGCCCATGATGCCAAGACCGATGCGGCGAGCCTGATGGGCAGCCTCGGTGAGCTGTGGCACGGCGGGGACGTAGGCGTTGGCCTCGACAACGTCGTCCAGGAAGCGGGTTGAGAGGGCGACGCTGTCGCGGAGGGCGTCCCAATCGACAGTTGCGCCGGGCCCACAATGCTCGTTGAGGTTGACCGAGCCGAGGCAGCAGTTCTCGTAGGGCCCCAGCCACTGTTCGCCGCAGGGATTCGTGGCCTCCAACGGGTACAAGTGAGGCACCGGGTTGGTGCGGTTGGCCGCGTCCAGGAAGAGAACGCCGGGTTCGCCGTTGTGGTGAGCCTGCCGCACGATCCTCTGGAACAACTCCCGGGCCCGCAAGGTCTTGTGGACAACCATGGGAACGCCGCCCGCTTCGAGTTGCTCAAGCGTGCCTCCAATTTCACGATAGCGGGGGTCATGGACATCGGGAAAGCGCAGTTCCCAGTCGCCATCATCGCGAACGGCGCGCATGAAGGCGTCCGTAATACCTACCGAGATGTTGAAGTTGGTAATCTGGTTCTCGTCGGTCTTGCAAGTAATGAACTCTTCGACGTCCGGGTGATCGACGCGCAGCACGCCCATGTTGGCGCCGCGGCGAGTGCCACCCTGGGCGATCTCACCAAAGGCATGATCATAGACGCGGAGAAAGCCCACGGGGCCAGTGGCCTGGCCGGCGGACGTCTTAACCATTGATCCATGCGGCCTGAGACGCGAAAAACCAAATCCGTTTCCGCCGCCGGTCTGCTGAATGAGGGCTGCATCCCGCAGCGTCTGAAAGATGCCGGCGGCGTCGCGACCCATGTCATCGGTGATGGGCAGAACAAAGCAGGCGGCGAGCTGCCCCAGTGGAGTCCCAGCGCCCGTAAACGTCGGAGAATTGGGGAAGAACTTGCGGCTGGTCAAGAGCACGTAATACTGCCTGGCGCGCTCAAGCACGTCGGCATCCCAGGCCGCCTCGACCTTGGCCACATGATAGGCGACCCGCCAGAACATGTCGTCCACTGACTCAGCCGGACCGCCATCCGGCCCGCGCCGAACATACCGCCGGGTGAGGACCTGCCGTGCATTGTCTGTCAGCCGCACCGCGGGAAGGGCTTTGGGCAGGGGCGGCGTGGGCAGGAGTCCGTGCTTTGGATCGGCGGCCTTGGCATTCATCATTCGCTCCTAAACTTGGTTCGGCAGGCAATACGACTGGCGGCAAAATGACCACGGCCCCCCATTGCCGCGGGAAGAAGCCAGCCGGCGTCAGCCTTTCAACAAACTATCGATTTCCTTGCGAAGAGCCCCGAGATCATCCAGGCGCAAGTAAACAATGGCATAACGAATGTAGGCGATCTGGTCGACTTCCTTCAACCCGGCGATGACCATGTCGCCGATGATGCGGGATGAGACTTCTGACTTGCCAATGCGCTGCAGCTCGGATTCGATCTGACCCACGAGCCGCTCGATGTCGGCGGCCGAGACCGGTCGCTTGGCACAAGAAATGCGAATACCCCTCTCGAGTTTCTCGCGGTCAAACTCCTCGCGAGTCCCATCCTGCTTGATGATCAACGGCGCGGAAAGGACGGGACGCTCGTATGTGCTGAAGCGCTGCTTGCAACGGAAGCACTCCCGCCGGCGCCGGATGCCACCGTGGCTGTCATGGGATGTGTCGAGGACCTTCGAAATCGTGAAAGTGGCAGTACGGGCAGCGCATCCGGGCCGATTCTCAGAACAGATGTAATAGCCATATGTAGGGCACCCACTCGGCACAGCCCACACATATGGCGATTAGTGTGCATTCTAGCACACGCGGCACCGCTCTTCAAGACGTGCTTCGCCGACGCACCTTAAATTTCGGGCCTTAAGCTTGGCGTAGGGCAAACGTCGAGATGCGGAGGTGCCAGGAATTGGTATAGCGTCCGCGCCACGGACGCGAGGCCAGGTGCGTGAGTGCCGGGAAGCTAGCGGGTTTGAGCGGGGCTCGCGCAGGGCGAACTCCGAGCTGCATAGGAAGGTTTGAGGGCGGGCAGCAATGCTGCTGATCTCCGACGCGGCTGCTCCGGCGTGCAGAAGGTTGGGCCTCGGCGCCCTCCATCACCGGGACCAGTGAGCTCCAAGGCCTTTCACGAAGGCGGCCGCGGATGCAGCTTTACAATCCGGGTGGGCACGATTAGAATGCCAACAGTTGGTTTCGACTTTGGCTGCCAAGTGGCAGTTGGGCACGTTCAATAAAGGAAGCGTTGGGACGACCCCCGGGAGCTGAATAGACCGCGGGGGTCATTCTATACGCGTCGGCCGCGGGCTGCAGGGCATCCGCATGGCGGAATGTCTGAAAGGGCGCGACCTGCGCGAGAAGGAAAGAAATGACCAAGCAAGGCAAATTGAAGATCATCCCCCTGGGGGGCCTCGGGGAAGTCGGGAAGAACATGACGGCCTACGAGTTCGGAGAAAAGATCCTCATTGTGGACGCCGGCATCATGTTCCCCGAGAACGACATGTTGGGGATCGACTACATCATCCCCGACTACACATACGTGCGCGAGAGGGCGGCGCAGGTCGTCGGGGTCGTCATCACTCATGGGCACGAGGACCACATCGGCGCCCTGACGCACCTGGCGACCGATGTGCCTGCGCCGATATACGCGACGGCGCTGACGCGAGGCCTGATCGAGGTCAAGTTCACGCGGGCGGGGCTTTCGGACAAAGTGCAGCTGCACACCATTCAGGCCGGACAGAAACTGGACCTGGATCCCTTCAAGATCGAGACGTTCCATGTGTCGCACTCCATCCCTGACGCGGTGGGTCTATCCATCACGACTCCGGCCGGACTTGTAGTTCACATGAGTGACTTCAAGTTCGATCAGACCCCCGTGGATGGATGGCCGACGGACTACGCGAAGCTGGCGGAATTTTCGCGGCGGGGAGTGGATCTGTTGTTGTCCAACTCGACGAATGCGGAGCGTCCCGGCTGGACGCCCTCGGAGATGGTGATCGGGCCGGCCTTCGATAAGGTCTTCGGCGATGCCAAGGGGCGGGTGATCATTGCGACGTTCGCATCCTTGATCTCGCGCATCCAGCAAGTGGCGAACGCGGCCGGAAGACACGGGCGCAAGATGGCGCTGGCTGGGCCCAGCATGTTGGACAATGTGAAAATCGCGCTGAAGCTTGGGTATCTTGACATCGCGGAAGAACTCGTGATCCCGCTTGACCAGGCGCTCAACATGCAGGATCACAAGGTCGTCATTATGTGCACAGGATCGCAGGGCGAACCATCCTCGATCGTCGGGCGACTGTCAACGGGTACGAACCGCACTTTCGATCTCAAACCGGGCGACACGGTGGTGCTATCGTCCCACCCCATCCCGGGGAACGAGGAGACGATCAGCAAGACGATCAATCGGCTAATCCGTCGCGGTGCACACGTGATCTATGACGGAATCCTGCCGGTGCATGTCTCAGGACACGCCAGCCAGGAGGAGCAGAAGCTGTTGATCAACATGATCAAACCCAAGCACTTCCTGCCGATCCACGGGGAGCTGCGCCAATTGACGCGGCACGCGGCGCTGGCGGAAGAGGTCGGAATCCTGCCAGAGAACATCCTGGTTGTCGAAAACGGCCAGACTGTCGAACTTAGCGGCGGGACAGTGCGGCTGGGAGAACGTATTCCGGGCGAGTACATCTTTGTCGACGGGGAATCGATCGGTGAGATTGACTACGGCGTGATGCGGGAGCGCGAGATGCTGGCCCGGAACGGAATCCTGCTGATCGACATCAGCCTTGACAAACTTACCGGGCGGCTCCTGGGGGCGCCGGAGATCATCACGCGCGGATACGTGTCGCCCCAGGACGCCGAGGGGTTGATCCCCGAGGTGCGCAAGCGCGTGATGGAGATGGTGGACGGCGGGGGACTCGAGAATCAGAAGGACATAGTCGGGGCGGTGAAGAGCTACTTGCACGACACGATGAAACGCCGGCCCATGGTATTCGTCACCCTGAGCAAGAACTAGCGAGCGATCGAAGGAGCAGGGCCGAACCTGGCGGCACGGGCCTAACGCTGCATTCCGTACTGGCCGCGCAGCGGCACGAACGCGACGTTCGCCAGCACCCTTTCGGATGTGCGCCCACCCGCCTGTGTTATCAGTTTGAGCACCTGGTATCCATCCGCGGCAGCGAGCGGAAGCACCACGCGTCCTGAAGGTGCGAGTTGACGCATGAGGGCGTCCGGGACGGCTGGCGCGGCGGCGGTGACGATGACAGCGTCATAAGGCGCCGACTCGGGCCAGCCCAAAGAACCATCCCCAACGTGAAAGTAGATATTTCCAAGGTGCAGGTGACCAGCGAGGCGCCTGGCCCTGGCTGACAATTGCGGGAGCAGTTCGACGGTGTGGACTTCCCTGGCCAGATACGACAGAATGGCAGCCTGATAACCCGATCCAGTGCCGACTTCCAGCACACGTTCGTCCCCCGCCAGCGCCAGCGCGTCGGTCATCAGCGCGACGATGTAAGGCTGTGAAATTGTCTGGCCCGCTCCGATCGGCAGCGCGGTGTCGTCGTATGACGCACTGCGAACCGTCGCCGGGACAAACAGATGCCGCGGAACACAGGATATTGCCGCAAGCAAGCGCGCGTTTTGCAGCCCACGGCGGCGGAGCTGGTGCTCGATCATCGTGGCCCGCTCGGCAGAGTAACGTCGGCTCATTCGCCCCTGGCCGGTACCCGGCGGGCAGAATGAGCGCGAACGACCGTCGAAGCGCCGCGGCGCAGGTGGATCGCAATCGTCCGATCGACCTTGCCCATGGGATAGTCCTGAAGCCGATGGATGGGGACCCAAAGCATTCCAGTGCCGTGATTCCCCGACCCAGCGGCGAAATTGAAGGCATGCACTGTGATGGAGAAGTGCGAGTAGGCGTGATCCACGATAGTAAGGGCCGCAGCGTGAGTTCGCGAGAATTGGCGGGGAATTGCGCATACCGGCTTTCAGGTCCCGGATGAACTGCGGTCGGCCCGGTGACCTCCGACGTTGAGCGGACTTGGGAAATTCCCAGAGCCCACCCAACAGCCCTTCGGAGTCCCGCTGAACGATTAGGACGCGCCCACGATGCATGATCACGGCCGCACCACAGTAGTAATGCGGCCTGGGCCGGGACTTGGCGGTGACGGGGATGCGGGCTTGCAGCCCGCGGCTGTGGGCAAGGCAGACTCGGACGCAGGGGACAAGCTGCGCAGTTCGGCTGACCGGGCACACAAATGAGGGCGCCAAGATCCATGAGAGCCTGATTGAACTCGCCGGCACGGCCCTTGGGCAGGTGACGGGATGCGATCGTCCGCAGGAGGTTCAACCCCGAAGCGGATGTGATCGGCAAGCGGACGCAGCCCAGACGCGCGAGGACCCGCCGAACATTTCCATCCAGCGCGACAAGATCACGGCCGAACGCGATCGAAGCGATGGCTGCGGCAATGTACTCCCCCACACCCGGCAAATCGCGGAGAATCTTGTGGATCGGAGGGTATGCGCCCTCTCCTCTCCCGGACAACGATGCGGGAGGCCCGGTGGAGGTTACGAGCGTGGGCGTAGTAGCCCAGGCCCTCCCAAAGCACAAGGACACTGCGCTCAGGCGCGGCGGCCAGTGCGCGCAGCGACGGGAAACGCTTCATCCAGCGCCGGAAGTATGGAATGGCGGTCTCGACTCGAGTCTGCTGCAGCATGACCTCCGAGACCCAGGTCCTGTACGGAGTGACGCGCGTACGCCAGGGAAGACGACGGGCGTGCGTGGCGTACCATCGAAGGAGCAGAGCGGCGAGGCGGGTGGGCGACATCGTCAATCGGGACCGGGTCGAGGCAGGACTAGTCGCAAGGATCGGAAAGCGATGCGACCTGAACCAGGACGTCGGTTTCAGGGATCAGGACGAGTCGCGCCTCGATATAGTCCGCGCGACGGCAGCCGAGCACGATGGCGTCGGCCGCGTGGTCCAGGCCCGCGGGAATCTCGCGCGTCGGAAGAAGAACATCCTGGCGGGTCTCGTTCAGGAGCAGGAATCCAAGTCGCGGATACTCACGCGGTGCATAGGCGGGCCATGGATGGGCCGATGCCAAGCCGGTACCACGCGTGAAGAAGCGCGGGTACAGGATGCGGCCGACCTCCAATGCCGCCCCGGGAGCGCGAAGAGGCGGATTCCAGTTCAGTCGGTGTAATGCCGGCAGCCTGGACCGCGGGTGAGCTCGATAGGCGGGACTGGACGGCGCTCGGAGTTGCCCAGGCGAAACGCGGCGAGGTCATCAAGGCTGCAAGCCATGGAAGCGCTCCAATGAGCAAGAATGACGCCAGCACTGGTGGGATATGGTGAAGACGCACACTCGAGTTCGGGCGCTCGGGCGTGCTGCTGGAGGGCAGCAGCGGCGCTACGTCGGCTCCGAATAGTGCGGCAGTCAAGAGCAGAATCTCGGCAGCACCCACGGCAAAGTAGAAGTACGCTATCCAATCGGCGGGCAAGTCGTAGCGCCATCCGGAGAAACGGGCAATGCCATTGGCCAGGCTGTATCCAAGAGAAAGGCCCAATGGCAGAAGGCCCGCCCAGCGCAAGCGCGACCAAGCCGCTGCGAGCCCAAGCCCAACAATTCCGAGGTAGATGACGACGAGAAACAGGTTATCGACGCCGATACGGCCGTTCCAGTTCACCCAGTATGGCTCCACGCCAGACAACAATCCCGGAAAGGTGTGGAAGAGCGGCAGCGCCAGTATGCCGCCGACTTGAGTGGCAACGGCATGATTCGCGATGAACCCAAATACGAATGCGGGGTCTTTGAGGGCGAACGTCGTCAGGATTCCAAGTACCGACTTTCCCTGGATATCGACATTCTGAATATCGAGATTGCCCGTGTAGCGATATTGACTGGCGATAATCCGGTACTGAAAGGAGGCATCCATTGCGAGCTCTCCGCTGGTCAGATAATTATGAATCAGCCAGGGAGACAGCGCGATCGCCATGCACAGGAGGAAAGCGCCCACCTGCACAAAGGTCATTCGACGGAATCCGAGCACCAGGACGCCAAACAATAGCAGGATTGGCAAGAGCACCAGGGTCTGCGTCCGCAATAGCAGGAGCAGGGCATAGGCTCCGCCGGCGAGAGCCGCTGAACGGGCATCGCGGTGCCTGAGCCAGCGGAGGGCGAAAAGGCAACAAGCCAACACGGCCAGCAGGGTTGGCAGGTCGGCGAGCAGCATCTTGGAGTTGGACACGCGCGTGGCCGAAGAGACCATCAGACTGGTCCATTCACGTCCGATGGCAGCGACCGCAGCGATTACTCCGGCCGGCCGGCTGTGGATCATGGTACCCAGGCGGAAGATCAGAACCGGGATGACTGCGAGGAGGAGAGTCTGCCCTGCGATGATCAGGTCGTAGCGCTCGCCGAAGACCAGATGCAGGCCAGCGAGCAGAGCGACAAAGAGGGGCCGAGTGGGGATAACCCCCTGATACGGATAGCCAATCAGCAGGCTGTGCGCCATGGAGTCGTAGTAGCCTGCGTCGGAATTTGGAAACGGAACGTAGGCAGGAGGGCCAATGGGAGCATAGAAGCTATTCTGGAGCACGCCGACGGGCACGAACAACCAGGCGCAGACGGCGAGGAGCCAGATGCCCAAGCCAAAGGCGACATCCAACCTGCGCACGTGGGGCATGCGCAAGCAAAGCCCAAGAGCCAGAGCCCCGGAGAGGAGCGCCGCGGCGAGCTGCCAACCCAAGATGGGCACGCCGGTCTCGCCCCAGTATGCGGGATCTGGCGTGAGGCCGAGACGCGTCAGCGAGACGACGGCGAGCCCGAGTACCAGACCCAGCCACACCGCGCCGGCTCGCGGCAAGTTGCGGAGGAGCGGCCGGGCTGAGTCAGTTACCCCTCGAAAGTGGGGTAGGGCGAGCAGGAGAATGGTTTGCAGGCAGAGAGCGAGCGCATACAAAAGCGGAATACGCAGCCTGTCGTAATAGGATTGGAGGGAAGACGGATCCAGGTAGCGCAAGAGGTACAGCGCGACCGCAAGCAAGAGGCCGAGGGCGGCAGGGATTGGAATGAGAGTCGCGGTCAGGCGGCGCGCTGGCTTAGCCGAACGCAAAGCGCCAAGAACGGAGAGGACGAGGGCGCCGAACAGGAATATGAGGACGCCAATGCGGGCGACGGAGAAGCCAGGCCCCTCTCTTGGGACTGCGACCAGAAATATGAGGGAAGCGCCCGCTTCGAGAGCAGCAACGGCACAGTACCAACGCCAGAGTGCGCTGGACACACCTGTGCGTTTCGGCGATTCGGGCTTGGCAGACAACGCCTGATTCCTAGAGATGCGCCCAACGCGATGCCAGCCACAAGCGCAAGGCGTGGGTCGTCAGAATTGGAAGCCGCTGCGAGCTGACACAACCTTGTAGGAGTAGTTCTTCACGTATGTGCGAAGGCGGTCTTCGAGAGCTGCCCAATCCTGGGATCCCATGAGTTCGCGAGCGCGTGGGGAACTGTCAGCGAGCAAGCCAACCTGGATCTGAGGATAAGTCCCATAAACTGTCGCCCATGCATCCACGGGCTGGAAACCGAGTCGCTGGACGCCGGGGACCCATTCACCGATCACGAACTCAAAGTACTCCTGTTCATGGTCGGCCGCGATGTCCCAGGTCATGATCACCTTGACTGACACGGGCGCTATTCCCGCTGATAGTCCAGCACGATCACCCTGGTCTCTTCGGGCAGGCTGCTGCGGGTAGCCTTGAGAGAGGGCTGATTCTCCTGCTTGCCGAGCCCCATCTCCTTCAGGAACTTGCCGAGGAAGTCAAGGGAGAGCTTGGAATCTGAGGTGGCATAGTGCATCGGCACCACGATGTTCGGTTCCAACAGGCTGATCACCTCGGCGGCCTTGGCCGCGTTCAATCCCCCTCCACCCCCGACGGGCACCAAGGCAACATTCACCGTTCCCAGGGCCTCCACTTCGGCCTGCGAGGGAACCTGCCGAAGATCGCCAAGGTGCGCCACGGTGATACCGTCATAGTCAAAGACATAAAGTGTGTTGCGAGGTGCAGCTTTGGCCTTCTTCTCGGCGCCGGCCTCGTCAGTTTGGACACCGGTGATGAAGACGCCGCCGATCTCGAACTCACCTGGGCCACGAATCACGTGCGAGCTGCCCTTGACCGCCTCGGCATTGTTGTGGCCGGGCGCATCGTGGCTTACGGTAACAATATCGGCCTTGAGCTTAAGTGCACTGTATCCGATGGCTTTGTTGTCGTACGGATCAGCAACGACGGTGGCCATGCCGCGCTCGGTCATGCGAAAGCACGAGTGGCCGTACCAACTGAGTTCCATGGAGCGTCCTCCGATTGCGGATTATACACTACGCATATAATCGGAAGTTCCCAGGCGGCGCGGAAGCCGCGCGGAGCCAGTCATGATGAATGCATCGGAGCGGAGTCGACAAATCGCGATTGCAGAGGCGCTGCTGACAGTCGGCATTTGGGGCGCGACATTTGTCGCCACCAAAGTGGCTCTGCGAGAAGTGTCCCCGGCCACAATCGTCTGGCTGCGCTTCAGCATGGGGATCGTCATTCTTGGCCTGGCTGCGATACGAAAACACGAGCTCTCGCCACCCGGGGCGCGAGATTGGCCGTTGCTTGCATTACTGGGATTCATTGGAGTAGCGTTCCATCAGTGGCTGCAGTCCAATGGGTTGCAGACTGCCGCTGCGACAACCACGGCGTGGCTGGTGGCAACCACGCCAGTCTTCATCGCACTGCTGAGTTGGGTGAGCCTGCGCGAGAGATTGGGGGTACTTCAATGGGCGGGGATTCTCACGGCGGCAACGGGGGTGCTCATCATCCTGGGGCATGGGAATCTCCAGGCGCTTTGGTCTGCGGCGCCGATGAACCGGGGCGATCTAATGGTCATGTTGAGCGCTCCCAATTGGGCCGTGTACACGATCCTGTCAAGACGTTTGCTGGCCCGGATGGCGCCGTCGAAGATGATCTTCTACGTGATGCTGGCAGGCTGGCTGTTCATCACGGTGTGGGCAGTCGGTTTTGGACCAGGCACGCGGGAGATCAGCCTTCTGAGTTCGACCGGCTGGCTGGCGATCGCGGGCCTGGGAGTCTTCGGTTCCGGTCTCGCGTACGTCATGTACCACGACGCCCTGCACGTGCTGCCAGCGTCCCAACTGGGAGTATTTCTCAACCTGGAGCCAGTGGTCACTATGCTCCTGGCCGCGCCGATACTCGGGGAGCCGATGACCATTGTGGTATTGCTGGGAGGCGCCATGATCGTTGGCGGCATCTATCTGGTGAACCGCCGAATGATCCCAGCGGAGCCGTCGGGCAAACGGGTGACGCCCTCGGCCGAAAAGGCCCAATAGTGCAGGAACCAGCAATCCGGGTCGATTGCGACCTGCAGACCGGAGCCGGATGCCAAGCCTTAACGACAATCTGAAGCCAACAGCACTCGTATCCGGAGATGGGCAAGTCGTTTCCTCGGAGACGGGCTGGAGGCTTGAGCATTCCCGCCGGGCCACGCGGCGAGTACCGGTTGGCTCAGGTCGACGACTATCACGATCTGCGCCGACGGGAGTTCCAGTGGAACCCCCCGGTGAGGCTGAGTTTGCAAGCCCGCGTATCGGCGGGCGTGAATTCCGGCACATGGGGATTCGGCCTATGGAACGATCCATTCGGGCTGGCACTCAACCCCCTAGGTGCGAGGGTGCTGCTACCTACTGCGCCCCAAACGGCGTGGTTCTTCTGGGCATCGCCGGCGAGCTATCTCTCATTGCGCGACGATCTGCCAGCAAACGGCATGCTCGCGCAGGCCTTTAGGAGCACTCCCGGATGGCGTGGGCTGATGTCGATCGCGTTGGCCTTGGCGGTGAAGCGCACCGCAGCGCGGAGAATGCTTCGTCAGCGCGTGATGGAGGATTCAAAGCGGCTCGAGCTGGATCTTGACAGCTGGCACAAATACGAATTGCGCTGGGAGCGGACGGGCGTCGAGTACCTGCTGGACGGGGAACCCGTGCTCCGGACCGCGTTCCCGCCCCGTCCGCCCCTGGGCCTCGTCATATGGATCGATAATCAGTTCGCGGCTTTCGATCCCAACGGACGGTTCGCTTGGGGATTCGAACGGACCGAGGCTGAAGCCAGCCTCGAGATCAGCGACCTGAGGTTAGAAAGAGCGGCCTGAAGAGAGCGCCGCGGCCGCGGGCTCACACCGGCGGCCAGTACCTGGCAATCAACTGAGAGGTGATCGGCAGGATGTGAAGGACGGCATCCAGAATCAAGCTCAGAATCAGCATGCCGCCGAACTGACGGTTGTGCGCAAACGTAACCGCTGAGAACCAAGTTGGCCAGATCGGATAGCCAGCGGGTGGTCCGGCAGGTCGGGGGCGACTCAACAAGCGCAGGGCTCGCAGCGCGTGAGGGAAAGCAAACCAGACCAGCAACATGACCGGCGTGAAGTAGCGTGGAACGAACACCAGATAGGTAATGACCGCATAGATCAGGAGCAGCGCGGCCTGGTCCGTGAGGCGAGCCGCTCGTTCGCCGACACGAACCGGAAAGGTGCCGACGCCTTTGACAAGGTCATCATCGCGCTTGTCGATGTGCTTGCCGATGTTGATACTGGCTACGCCCAATCCGTAGGGCACGCCCGCGAGGACCACGTTCCAATTCCAGTTTCCGGTGACGACAAAGTACACGGCTCCTATCATGATGGGACCCCAGATCAGAAAGATGGCCAGTTCGCCCAGCCCCCAGTACTTGAATGGATAGGTATACGCCAGGAGAACAAGGGCGCCAAAGGCAAACAGCCCAATCGTGATCGGGTCAAAGTGGGTGTAGAAGAGCGCGTAGACGCCTGCCAGAGTCGCCAGGACTCCGCTGACACCGAACCAGATGAGCTGCTGGCGATTGGTCCAGAATCCCTGCACCAAGGGATGGACACCGTACTGGGTTCGAAAGTAGTTGTCCTTGTCGACGCCGCGATTAAAGTCGGTGTAGTCGTTGAGGAGGTTATTGGTTCCGTGGGCGATGAACAGGCCGAGCGTCACCAGTATCCATGGTAGCCAGGAAAATCCACCGTCCCGCCACGCCAACAAACCCGCGATCACGCACGAGTAGACGGTGACGAGCGTGACGGCCGATCGAGTGGCGATCAGCCATTTTGAGACGACGTCCAGTGCGTCCCACTGCCGCTTGTCGTCGAGTTTGATCAGCTGCCAAGTAGCCTTCCGCCACATCTGAAAGTTGACGCGCATGATTGCCTCCTCTGAGTTGGCTTGCCGAGCATTATACGCTGGGCAGCGTCGACTGCCTCAATGAAAACGGAGCGCCAGGATCGGGTGTCCTGGCGCTCTGGATGCTTCAGCTCCGCGGTCTCTCAGATGTTCATTTCCAGAAGGCCGACGTGAGAGGCCACAGGCGCAACCCGGCGTCCAAGATCACGCCCAGCAAGAACCAGGTGCCGAAGGCGCGGTTGTTGATGAAGGCGAGTGGGGCGAAATAGAGGGGCCAGCCACCCTGGCCGTCCGGGAAATCCGGCGGCCGAGATGCCGGCTTGGGGCTGAGGAGCGCCGGCGCGGTCTTCATCAGAGAAGGGATCGCCAACAGGACCAGAGCCAGAACAGGCGTGAAGAAGTGCGTGGCGATCAGATAGCCGGTGGCCAGGTAGGGCAGGACCATCATGGCGAGTACGATGAGACGGGCGGGTCGTTCTCCGAGCAACACCGGCACGGTGAAAATGCGCTTCTGCCGGTCGACAACGATCTTATCGATGTGTTTTCCGAAGATCACGGTGGTCACGCCGAGGACATATGGCAGGCTGGCAAGGACCACATTCCAATCCCATCTATGAGCGAGGACGTAGAAGCCTCCGCCGATCATGAGCGGTCCCCAGACCAGCAAGACCGCGATCTCGCCCAGGGCGAGGTACTTCAGCGGCCAAGTGTAGAAGAGCACAAAGAAGGCACCGAGGCCAATCAGCAGCAGAATGCCGCCATCCCAGTCATTGAGGATGAGCAGGTAGAGGCCGGGCAGAAGAGCCAGGAGCCCGGTGACAACAAAATACATCAGGTGCTCGCGGCGCGTTACAAGGCCGCTGGCCACGGGCTGCGCCCCATACACGGTGCGGAAGTAGTTGTCCTTGTCCACGCCCCGCACGAAATCGGTGTAGTCATTGAAGATGTTGTTGGCCGCGTGGGCAAGCACGAGGCCCAGAGCGAGCGCCAGCCAGGGCAGGAATTGAAACGAGCCCACCCGCAGGGCGAAGATCCCCGCCAGCGCGGCTGACAAAAAGGTCATGATGAGCACTGCGGCGCGGCTGGAGATCAGCCAACGCGACACGACATCCAGGGCGCCCCACTCCGCCTTGGAGACTTCGGGGATGACGTTTAGCGCCTTTCGCCACATTGCGAAATCAAGCTTCATAGAGTTCTTCCATCCTTCTTATCGTAGATGATGCGATTATAAGGCCGCGACTACAGGAGGCGACGCGGTCAGCGGCTGTAATGACATTCATCATTGCAAGGAAGGACTGAAAGCCCTACCATATATGTGAAATTTGTCACATCATGACTTGTGAGTTGCCGAGCGACGCCCTTACGGCAGCGCGCCGGGGGTGTCGATAGGTCTTGAAAAGAGGACACGATGGCTGAAATGCAGTTGCTGACCTCGCCGGTACTGGTCAGTCGGCCGGAGACGGAGGATCCATCTTTGATCCAGACTGTGGCAAGCCGCACAGCCGGTGTTTCCCGGCTGGAGATGTGTATTCAATGCGGCACGTGCGGGGGGTCATGCCCGTCCGCGGCCGCCATGGACCACACGCCCCGTCTGCTGTTTGCAATGCTGCGGGCCGGAATGAGGGAAGAGGCTCTGAAGAGCAACACATTCTGGGTGTGCGTAAGCTGCTATCACTGCGTGGTGCGCTGCCCACAGAATGTACAGATCGCCGACGTCATGTACGCCCTCAAGAGCATGGCGATCGAGGCGAAACTGTGCCAGGACTCGACGGCACCGGATTTCTCCCAGACCTTCATAGGAATGGTGGAGAACTACGGCCGAAGTTTCGAGATGGGCCTGGCATCCATCCATTATCTCAAGCACTTCGCCATGCGGCTGCCGGGGATGGCGCCGATGGCGATCGGAATGCTGAGCCGCAAGCGAATGTCGCTTGCGCCCACGCGGATCAAGAAGCTGGATCAGCTCAAGGCGATCCTCAAACGGGCCAAGGAACTGGAGGTCAGGTCATGAAGGACTACCTGCTCTATCCCGGTTGCTCCATGGAATACAGTGCCCGCGCCTACCAGGATTCCCTAAGGGCAATCAGCGAACCGCTCGGCATTCGGCTCCAAGAAATCGAAGATTGGAATTGCTGCGGCGCCACCGAGTACCTAGGCATCAGCGTGACACCAGCCTATGCTCTGATCGCAAGAAATCTGGCAATCGCAGCCCGCGACGGAGAAGGCCAGCGCGACCTGGTTGCGCCGTGCTCCGCGTGTTACCTGAACTTGATGAAAGCCGACCACCACATGCATGAGCAGCCGGCGCTTGAAGAAAGGGTCAATGAGGCTCTGGCGGCGGGAAACCTGCATTACGCGCCCGGATCCCTCGGCATCCGACACCTGCTCGACGTCGTCGTTCACGATGTGGGCCTGGCCGAAGTTGAGAAGCATGTCGTCCAGCCTCTGTCTGGCCTGCGCCTCGTTCCATACGTGGGCTGCATGGTGCCACGGCCCGACTACGGAAAGCGCATGTCCGACTTCGATCGTCCGACTGAACTCGACCAATTGCTGAAGGCGCTCGGAGCGGAAGTCGTCGACTATCCGCTCAAGACCGAGTGCTGCGGCGGCCACATGACTCAGATCGGGCCCGAAATGGGCTTCGAGCTGATACGGCGCCTGATCGCCTCGGCTGACGGCCTGGAGGGCGACGCCATGGTGACCATGTGTCCAATGTGCCAGCTGAACCTGGATGCCTATCAAGGCGAGATGAACCAGTTCTTCAAGACAGACTACCACATGCCCATTCTGTTCTTTACGCAGCTCATCGGACTCGCCTTCGGGCTCGAGCCGAAGGAATTGGGGTTCGGGCGTGAATTGGTCAGCGCCCGAAACGTGCTCGAAACACTGGGCGTCAAGGCGCCGCCTGAAACGCCTCCGGCACCACCGAAACGACCGCGCAAGCCCGAGGGGTTACCGATGCCGGCGCCACTACCCGCCAAGGCCACTGCCGACCAGGCAGCCCGGGAGGGGATCCGATGACAACAAACGAGATCGAGAAGATCGGCGTCTACGTTTGCCATTGCGGAACCAACATCGCCGGGGTCGTGGACGTGTCCCGCGTGTCTGAGTGGGTCCAGAGCAAGCTGAAGCAGCGCGGCGTAGTGATCGCCCGCGACTACAAGTTCATGTGCTCGAGCCTGGGGCAGGAACTGATCGAGAAGGACATCAAAGAACTGGGCTTGAATCGCGTGGTGGTGGCGGCCTGCTCGCCCCACTTGCACGAGAAGACCTTCCGCACCGCATGCGCCAACGCAGGGCTCAACCCCTTCATGTGCGAAATGGTGTCGATCCGGGAGCAAGTCTCGTGGGTGCACCAAGACAAAGAAGCCGCGACACTCAAGGCCATGGCGATGATATCGGGCGGCGTGGAGCGCGTTCGGCATCACGAGCCGCTGGAGCCGATGAAGGTTCCGATTCACCCGGCCACGCTGATCGTGGGCGGCGGCATAGCAGGGATTCAGAGCGCCCTGGAGATCGCCGACGCCGGCCACCCCGTCTACATGGTTGAGCGCGAGCCGTCCATCGGCGGCCACATGGCGCAGTTCGATAAG
Organism: uncultured Chloroflexia bacterium; assembly: GCA_963784915.1. GTDB lineage: Bacteria > Chloroflexota > Anaerolineae > Anaerolineales > Villigracilaceae > Fen-1038. The sequence continues at coordinate 154,368 of CAWATK010000015.1, read as the reverse complement.
ACCTTCCCGACGCTGGACTGCTCCGCCTGCATCCTGACGCCCAAGATGGTTTCGGTCGGCACGCACCCAAACATCACCTTGCTGACCTGGAGTAACGTGGAGAAGGTGGAGGGCTACGTAGGGAACTTCACCGTGACCGTGCGCAAGAAGGCCCGCAAGATCAAGGAGGACCTGTGCACGGGATGCGGCATTTGCCAGGAAAAATGCCCCAAGAAGGTGATCGACGATGTGTTTGAAGCGGGCATCGCCTATCGCAAGGCGGTCTACACGCCCTTCCCGCAGGCAGTTCCGAACATTCCGGTGATGGACGTTGAGAACTGCACCTATTACGAAAAGGGAACCTGCAAAGCCTGCGAGAAGTTCTGCCCGACCGAGGCCATTGACTTCAACCAGGCGGACGAGGTGCTCACGTTCCAGGTTGGCAACATCGTCCTGGCAACGGGCTACGACCTGTTCGACGCCAGGCGAATCGGCAACTACGGCTACGGCCGCCTGCCCAACGTCTTCACGTCGATCGAATTCGAGCGCCTCTCGAATGCCGCAGGGCCAACCGGCGGGAACGTGGTCCTGCGGGACGGCAAGACCATGCCGAAGTCCGTGGGAATCGTCCACTGCGTAGGTTCGCGCGACCGCAACTTCAACAACTACTGTTCGTCAATCTGCTGCATGCAGAGCCTTAAGTTCGCCCACATCGTGCACGAGCGGACGGGCGCCACCGTATACAACTTCTACATCGATATCCGCACGCCGATGAAGGACTATGACGAGTTCTACCAGCGGGTTCTGGAAGAGGGCACGCTCTTCGTGCGCGGCAAGGTGGCTGAGATCTCGGACGTGCCGCGAGTGGCATCCGAAGAGGGCAAGATCATCATCCAGGCAGAGGACACATTGGCGGGCAAGCAGCGGCGCATCCCTGTGGACATGGTGATCCTGTCGGCGGGCTTGGAACCGCGACACGACGCGAAGGCGACCGCCAAGATCTTCGGGATCTCATGTTCGGCCAATGGCTGGTACATGGAGCGACACCCCAAGCTGGACCCTGTGGCCACGATGACGGATGGCATCTTCATTGCCGGATGCGCCCAGGGACCCAAGGACATTCCCGCCAGCGTCGTCCAGGGCGCGGCCGCGGCCGCCCGGGTGCTTGGCAAGATCGAGCAGAAGGAAATTGCGCTGGAGCCGGTACGCGCCAACGTGATCGAGGAGAAGTGCTCGGGCTGCCGCATCTGCAACGGCCTGTGCCCCTTCAACGCCATCAGCTTCCGCGAAGCAGACATGGTTACGGAGATCAACCCGGCCCTGTGCCAGGGATGCGGAACCTGTGTCGCCGCCTGCCCGGCCGGCGCAATCGTGGGCACCGGTTTCAGCAATGAACAGGTGATGGCGCAGATCGAGGGCCTGATGCTGACAAACATCGGACCCATAGAAGTCATCGCCTAGGAGACCAATCATGACCGAGGCTTTTGAACCCACGATCATTGGATTTACCTGCAACTGGTGCTCCTACCGGGCGGCCGACATGGCTGGCACGGCGCGCATGAAGTACCCCCCGAACGTGCGCTTGATCCGGCTGATGTGCTCAGGCCGGCTCGACCCGACATTCGTGTTCAAGGCGCTTGCCAGCGGAGCCGACGGAGTCCTGATCTCCGGCTGCCACCCCGGCGATTGTCACTACATCGATCAGAACTACAAGGCGCTGCGCCGGTTCCACCTCATGCAGCGGACCTTGCAGGGGCTGGGCGTAGAGGCGAAGCGCCTTCGCCTTCTTTGGGCGTCGGCATCGGAGGGTGCGCGTTTTGCGGGCGAGATAGCGTCCTTCGTGGATGAGATCCGCGCGCTGGGGCCCCTGCACTGGGGACACAACGATGTGGCGACACTCCCGGCGAACGCGGCACCGGAACCACTTGCACTTCAGGAGGTGCCGGCATGAGCGGCAACCCAAAGCCCAAATTCGCAATGTACTGGGCGGCCTCGTGCGGCGGATGCGAGATCGCCGTGCTCAATATCCACGAGAAGATACTGGATGTGGATGCCAATTTCGATGTTGTGTTCTGGCCGGTGGCCATGGACGCGAAGTACAAGGACGTCGAGGCCATGGAAGACGGGTCGATCCTGCTGACGCTCTTCAATGGCGGCATCCGGAACGACGAAAATGAGCACATGGCCAAGTTGATGCGCCAGAAGTCCAAAATCCTCGTGGCCTTCGGCTCATGCGCCTGCGAGGGCTGCATACCCGGACTGGCGAACCTGGGCGACTCGGCCGACATTGTTCGCACCGCCTTCAACACGATCACGACCGACAATCCGGAGCATGTATATCCCCGGACCTCCTACAACATGCCGGAGGGAGAGATCCACATCCCCACGATCCTGCCGGTGCTCAAGACCCTGGATCAAGTGGTGGAGGTCGACTACTACATGCCCGGGTGCCCACCCGAGAGCCCTCAGATCGCGGCGGTCATCGATCTCGTCATCCAGGTGCTGCAAGGCAAGGCGCAGCTACCCGCGAAGGGCAGTGTCATCGGAGCCGGCAATTCGACCGTGTGTGATGAATGCCCGCGCAAGCGCGAACGTTAAGTCGATCAAGTCCTTCGAGAGGATCTGGGCGATCGCGCCGGAGCCAACCGTCTGCCTGCTCGAGCAGGGAATACCCTGCAATGGGGTTGCGACCCGCAGCGGCTGCCAAGCCCTGTGCCCCACAGCCGGCGCCCAGTGCATTGGCTGCTACGGCCCGGCGGAGGGCGTGGCGGACTACGGTGCGCGCCTCGTGTCGTCCTTTGCCTCGGTCATTGACAGCAATGACCCCAAGGAGATCGACAGAATCCTGGACGGGCTGGTTGACCCGGTTGGGCAGTTCTACCGATTCAACCTGGCGGGCTCGCTCTTGAGGGCTGGCGTTCCGGCGTGGAAGAAAGAGAAGGCATAGCATGGGCCAACGAATAACAATCGACCCCATTACCCGGCTCGAGGGTCACGGGAAGATCGAGATCTTCCTTGACGATCGAGGTGACGTGGCCAACACGTATTTTCAAATTCCGGAACTGCGCGGATTCGAGCAGTTCTGCCTAGGCCGGCCCGTGGAGGAAATGCCGCTCTTGACGAACCGCATCTGCGGTGTCTGCCCGGAGGCCCACCATATGGCTGCGGCCAAGGCAGCCGATGCCGTCTACCATGTGGATCCGCCTCCGACAGCGAAGAAGTTGAGGGAGTTGCTGTACAGCGCGTTCTACGTGACCGACCACACCACGCATTTCTATGCACTCGGCGGACCGGATTTCATCATGGGGCCGGATGCGCCGGTGGCGGAACGAAACATACTCGGCGTGATCCACAAGGTTGGCCTTGAGATCGGTGGGAAAGTCATACAAGCCCGCAAAGCTGGACATTCGGTCGTGGAAATGATCGGTGGTCGCAAGGTCCACCCTTGCACCTCGATCCCGGGCGGCCTGACCAAGGGAATCACCGAAGAGCAACGAGTCGAGATCGAGACGCTGGGTCGCTGGGCGGTGGACTTCGCACAGTTCAGTCTGAAGCTGTTCAACGACATCGTGCTGGGGAACAAGGCCTACGTTGACTTGATCCTGGGCGATATCTACACGCATCGAACGTATTACATGGGCCTGGTAGACGAGAAGAACCGGGTCAACTTCTACGACGGGCGCGTTCGGGTCGTAAACCCAAGCGGGAAGGAATTCGCCAAATACAATCCGGCTGAGTACGCCCAGCACATTGCGGAACACGTCGAGCCCTGGACATATCTCAAATTCCCGTACCTGAAAAATGTGGGCTGGAAGGGTTTCGTGGACGGAGAAGATTCAGGCGTCTACTGCGCAACACCATTGAGCCGACTGAATGCTGCGGACGGCATGGCAACTCCCCTCGCCCAGGCGGAGTATGAGCGCTTCTACACAACCCTGGGCGGCAAGCCGGTCCATCAGCGCCTTGCCATCCACTGGGCGCGCCTGATCGAATTGCTGTATGCGGCGGAACGCTGGGTGGAATTGGCCACGGATCCCGAGATCACATCGCCCAATTTCCACACGATCCCCACACAGAAGCCAACCGAAGGCGTTGGCACGGTTGAGGCGCCACGCGGCACGCTGACGCATCACTACACCACCGACGAACGCGGGCGTGCTGACGAAGGTCAATCTCATTGTTGGCACGACCAACAACTACGCCCCCATTAGCATGTCCATCAGCAAGGCGGCAAGCAGTTTCATAAAACACGGCGTGGTCGTCAGCGAAGGCATCTTGAACCGGGTTGAAATGGCCTTCAGGGCATATGACCCATGCTTTGGATGCGCCACGCACTCGCTTCCAGGGAAGATGCCGCTGGAAATCGTGATTCGGGATGCCGCTGGAAATCCCGTAGACACTCTGAGGCAATTCTGCTGAGGCACCAGGTCCACATGCCCAGCCCGCGGAGCAAGTCGCTCGGAGACGCGCAGGTCACACTGTCGGTGGCCGGGCAAGCGCCGTGTGCTGGTGATCGGACTCGGCAATCCCATCCTCGGGGACGACGGACTAGGCTGGTCAGTGGCGAGGTGTCTCGCGGATCGCTTGCAGGGGGATGAAGAGGTCGAGATCGACTGCCTGGCGGTCGGCGGGCTGAGCTTGATGGAGCGCATGCTGGGCTACAGACGGGTGATCCTGGTTGATGCAATCGCCACGGGCGAGAATCCAGTGGGGACCGTAACGGCGATGAAGCTTGCGGAACTAGGCGATCCGGGCCTTGGGCATTCGGCCTCCGCACATGATGCCTCACTGATCACGGCGTTGGGGACCGCACAGGCGATGGGAGTGGATGTGCCGGATCAAGTAGACATCGTGGCCGTCGAAGCCCACGTGGGGTTTGATTTCACGGAGACGCTGAGCCCGGCGGTGGAAGCAGCTGTGGCACCCGCCTGCGAAAAGGTGCTTGAACTGATCAGCACCTAGGTTCCCCCGCGTCCATCCTACTTGCGATATGAAAAGACGACCCCGCTTGAAGCGGGGTCGTCACCGTATCCTGGGTGGAGGGCGCGCTCAGCCGGCGCTGGTCATGACAAACAGCGGCTTGTTGACGAAGTGCTCGTATTTTGGGCGGTAGCGCTCGGTGTCGTAGAACTCATCAACATTCACGACCTTCTTCGAGGATGTGACCACGTCGAGCGGGACGTCGGTGTAGTTGCCATCGCGCAGGGCGACCAGCCGACCATGCTTCCCCTTCAGCACCAGGTCCAAGGCGAGATTGCCATACACCATGGGCACAATGGAGTCCATGGCATCGGGATCACCGCCACGGACTATATAGCCGAGCTGTTGGTCGAGGACATCCACCACCCTGCCCGAATTGAACCTGGGCGCGGCCTCTTTGAGGGCGGATGCGACGCGGCCACCGATTCCCCCGAGCTTGGCGTGGCCATAGGCATCAGTGGCGTTGCCTTCAAAGACCATGGCTCCGCCTTCGAAAGTGGCCCCTTCTGACACGATCACGATGGCATAGTGGCTCGGGTTCCGGCGTCGATCCTCGCTCATGAGCTCTGCGAGGTGTTCGATATTGAACTTGAATTCTGGAATGACGCAGCGATGGGCCGCGCCCGCCATGGTCGGCAAGAGGGCCGTGAAGCCGGCGTAACGACCGAGAACCTCCACGACCACAAAGCGCTCATGCGAGCCAGCCACAGTGCGCAGGCTGTTGGTCGCTGCAATGGTGCGAGTGACGCACGTGCTGAAGCCTATGCAATACTCCGTGCCGGGCACGTCGTTATCCATCGTCTTGGGTATGGCAAGCACCTTGAAGCCCTCCTGGTGCAGCCGGACGCCATAGCTCAAGGTGTCGTCACCACCGATGGGGATCAAGTAGTCGATCCCAAGGGAATCCAAGTTCTTGAGGATCTCCGGGGTAAGGTCATTCGTCGGCGCACCATAGGTGCCTCGAAGATGAGCTGGAACGTCCGCGGCCTTCACCTTGCTCGGATTAGTCCGCGATGTGTGCAGAAATGTGCCGCCCGTCCTGCCCATGCGATCCACGATCTCCTCGGTCAGGATCTGGTAGTTTTCGGAGTTGTCAGCACCTGAAATCCCGAACGAAGTCGACCAGACCCGCCCAGCCGCGCCGGACTCCGATGACGCGGTAGCCCTCGCGAATGGCACGAAGTGTGACTGCACGTATAGCGGGATTCAGCCCCGGCACATCACCTCCCCCCGTCAGGATGGCGATGGTGGTTGATTTGTTGTTCATCCCCGTCTCCCAATTTTTGGTCCGATTATAAGCCAGCAGAATGTCCAAAATCGCCAATGCCGAAGGGCTGTCTGTCGAGCGAACTGCGAGGCGGACGCGGCGGCGAGGTAGCTTGCCGGTGTTACTCCGCAGCTTGAATCTGCCTTCGGCGTGGGCGACCGGCCCAGAATCCTTCCAGCCAGAACACGAGCAATGCAGTCCAGACAATGCCAAAGCCGATTACCTTGGGAAGTGGCAGAGGTTCGAGGTAGATCAAGACGCCGATCAGGAACTGCAGACTGGGAGTCAGGTATTGAAGCACCCCGATCGTCGCGAGCGGCACGCGAGTGGTCGCACTTGCAAAGAGCAGCAGCGGGACCGCGGTAATGACCCCGCCACCCAGCATGAGCAAGTTCTCGACCATGGGGACATGAAGGAACATCCCCGATCCAGTGATCTCGCAGTAAGCCAGGTAAGTCGCCGCAGGAATGAACAGAATGCCAGTCTCGACTGTCAGCCCGAACAACGAGCTCAGCGGTGCGGTTTTCTTCACAACGCCGTACAAGCCAAAGGTGACAGCAAGTGTCAGGGCAAGCCACGGCAGGCGCCCTAACGCGAACGTCAGATACGCAACTCCGATGGCAGCCATGGCGATGGGAATCCACTGGAGAAGTCGCAGTTTCTCACCGAAGAGAACGACGCCAAAGAGCACACTCAACAGGGGATTGATGAAGTATCCCAGGCTCGCCTCCACGATGAAGCCATTCGTGATCGCCCAGACATAGACGAACCAGTTGATGCTTATGAGGACGGCGGCAACCAGGTAGGTCCGAAAGACATGGGCGTTCAGAGCGTTGAGGAGCTGCCTGGACTGGCGCGTGACAGCCAGAATGACCGCGAGGAAGACGAATGACCAGATGATGCGGTGCCCGATCAGCTGGAGTGCCGGGACATCACTAAGCTGCTTCCAGTAGATCGGGAACAGTCCCCAGATGAGGTAGGCAGCAATTGCGTACAGCGTGCCGTCCCTCCGCGTGCGGTGGATTGACATTCCAGGCTGGTTTCCAGCTCGAGTGCTCAACATGTGCTTGTGGCATGCAGCGCGGCTGCAGGCCCAGCATCTGGATCAGAAGGTCCCAAGCGGCTGCCGCCCGGCAAATCCGGCTTCCAGCTCGTGCCAATAGAGCACCTGGGTTTCATCCATCTTCCAACAAAGATAGACCTCGCGGTCGCGGCGCAAGGCGCGAAAATCAAACAAGCCCGACGAAAGATCCTTGATCTCCACCCCAGTGTCGAGGACGCGGTGGACCAGTTCGTCGAGGCGCTGGAACTCGGATGCCAGTCGGGTCAGCTCGGCGCTGCCTCCGTTGCCGGCAGCGCGCTCCATCGCCTGCCATAGCTCAGGCCGCTGTGCCAGGACTCGAGAACGAATGGCATGGATCTCATCCAGGAGAGGGCGAATTATGCGAATGGCCGCGTTCGCTTGCTCTATGGTGAAGTACCTCTGGTTGGGCATTGCGCGATTATAGTATTGTTCCTGGTGCGAAGCGGCCATCCCAAATGGCCGGACTCGGACCGAGGTGGCTGCCCATTGAATATCATTCGATGCATCGCTGCAATCATGCCGATACAGCCCGGCACGGTCGAGGCGCCCGCATAACCCGGCGGAGGGCAGTTTGATACAATTGCGTTGAATACGCGGCGCAGGGCCTGGATGTGATCTATCTCACTGGAGGCGAATGGAAGTTGTTCTTCGGGTCAATGGCATTGAGCTGACTGTGGAGGCGGCGCCCTCAGAGACGCTTCTGCAGACTCTGCGCCGGCTTGGCTACTATGGCGTTAAATTTGGAGACGAGGATGGGTTAAGCGGCTCCGACACGGTTTTGCTTGATGGCCGGCCCGTAAACTCGGGCTCGATCCTGACGCCGCAGGCGCAAGGACACGCCGTGGCAACCATCGAGGCCATGGGGCAGCATCCACAGCAAGGATGGCGTGCCTCCGACGGGCCTGCATGCGCTCCAACGCGCGTTCATTGAGAATGGCGCCATCCAGTGCGGCTACTGCACGCCGGCCCAGATCCTGGCCGCGAAGAGCCTCCTGGATCAGGATCCAAATCCCAGCGAAGGCATGGTGCGCGAAGCGCTTTCCGGCGTTCTTTGCAGGTGCACGGGCTACCTGAAACCGGTGCAGGCCGTATTGAAGGCCGCGGCAGTCCTGCGGGGGGATGCCGGCCCGGTCGAGGAAGCGGTTACGTGGGACTTTGGCAGGGGCGCAGACGAAACCGCCCCGGAGGCCAGTCCGGCGGATGGATCGACTCCGACTGGCGAGCACGTTGACGCAGTCCGAGGGTCGTGGTCACCCCAAGAGCGGAGGCCTGGAAGGTCGTTGGAAAGCCCGAGCCCAAGGTGGACGCGATCAAGCTGGCGCAGGGAAAGCCTGCGTACACGGCGGACATCGACATGCAAGGCATGCTGGTTGCCAAGGTGCTACACAGTCCGCACGCGCACGCTCGCATTCGCAACATCGATACGAAGGCGGCGCAGGGCGCTCCCGGGCGTGGCAGCCGTCCTCACCTGGAAGGACCTGCCCCGCGTGATCTGGTCGACCGCCGGGCAGTCCGATCCAATTCCTGGGCCGCTGGATACATTCTCGCTGGACAACAAGGTGCGCTTCGTCGGCGATCGCGTGGCGTTCGTCGCGGCGGAGAGTGCCGAGATCGCGGAACTGGCTCTGACGCTAATCAAGGTGGACTACGAACTTCTACCCGCGATCCTGGACCCGGCCGCCGCCATGGCGGAAGCCAGCCCTCGCATTCACGATGAAGCCGGAGTACGTGGATTTTGCCGAACTCGGATGCGTCCAAGAACCTGGCGGCCAAAATCCGCATTGACATTGGGGACGTGGAGAAGGGATTTCGCGGCGGCGGACCGCGATTTTCGAGGCGGAGTACGAGGTCCCAAAGGTCCAGCAAGCATCCATCGAGCCCCACGTGGTCGTGACCTACTGGGACGAGGACGACCGTCTGGTGATTCGCACGTCCACGCAGGTGCCGTTCCATGTGCGGCGGATGCTCGCGCCTGTGCTGCGGCTGCCCGTCAAGCGCATCCGCGTGATCAAACCTCGGATCGGCGGCGGATTCGGCGGCAAGCAGGAAGTCCTCATCGAGGACGTGGCTGCCCATCTCACAATTGCCACAACGCGACCGGTGCTGTTCGAATACTCGCGGGATGAGGAATTCGTAGCATCCCGATCGCGACACCCCATGCGCGATCCGGCTGAAGACCGGCGTCAAGCACGACGGCACGATCACGGCCAATGAGATGTACGCGCTGTCGGACACCGGAGCCTACGGCTGCCACGCACTAACGGTAACCGGCAACACGGGCCACAAGTCGATGGCGCTGTATGTGGGCGACGGCGAGTACCGCAAGTCGCCCAACATCCGGTTCTATGCAGACGTCGTGTACACAAACACGCCACCGTCAGGCGCATTTCGGGGCTACGGCGTGCCTCAGGGATACTGGCCGGTCGAACGCCACATGGAGAAGATCGCGCAGGCCCTGAAGCTCGATCCGCTGGAGTTCCGCCTCAAGAATGCGATCCATTCGGGCGAGTATCACCCGTTTTCGACAGCCTGGAACGAGGGACGCGAGCCGCGGCCCGAAATCGTGAACACGGTTGGCCTGGAAGAGTGCGTGCGCCAGGGCAAAGCTGCCATCGATTGGGACAGCAAGTACGGTAATGACGTCTGGCGCGCAAGCCCGGACCCTGGGCCGCAATCCGGGACGGTGGTGGGGCCCAGCAAAGGGAAGGCGCCGATTCGAAAGGGCATTGGCGTGGCCCTTGTGATGCAGGGGACGGCCATCCCGTACCTGGACATGGGCGCCGCATCGGTGAAGATGAACGACGATGGTTCCTTCAATCTACTTGCTGGGAGCCACGGACCTGGGAACCGGCTCGGACACAGTCATCGCGCAGATGGTGGCGGAGGTTCTGGGCGTCCCGCTGGACGACATCATCACGTACTCATCCGACACGGACTTCACTCCATTTGACAAGGGTGCGTACGCTTCGTCCACAACCTACATTTCCGGCGCGGCTGCGGTGAGAGCGGCTGAACAGGCCGCCGGGCGAATCCGAATCCGCGCTGCGCGGATTCTCGGCGTGGCCGAGCCGGGCAATGTCCGGCTTGCCGACCGCAGCGCGATCGCACCCGACGGACGCCGCGTCAGTCTTCAGGAAATTGCCCTGGATTCGCTGCATCGAAATGACCAGGAACAGATCATGGGCATCGGCTCCTACGTTTCGCCGTCCTCGCCCCCTCCGTTTGCGGCGCAATTCGCGGAGGTATCCGTCGACACCGAGACGGGACAAGTAACGGTGGAACGGCTCGTGATGGCGGTTGACTTCTGGAGTGATCGTGAATCCGTTGACTGCGTCGGGGCAGATCGAGGGCGGCATGACCCAGGCCCTTGGATACGCAGTGTGCGAACAGATGCGGTACGACGATGCCGGGCGGGCGATCGAGAGAGACTTCGATCGGTATCACATCCTGCGCGCCAACGAGATGCCCGAACTGACGACCATCTTTGTCGAGACCTTCGAGCCCAGCCATCCGTTTGGCGTGAAGGCCGTGGCCGAGATTCCGATGGATGGAGTCGCGCCGGCAGTGGGCAATGCGATCCTGGATGCAGTCGGCGCTGACCTGGATGCAATTCCAATGCTGCCGGAGCATATCTGGAAAGTGCTGCACTCTCCTGGCCCGAGCGCATGAATCCCGCCGGGGATGCACCGAGAAATCGGCGGATCGCTGTGCTGCTGGGAGTGATGCTTTTTCTCGGCGAGCGCGTATTTCTATCAGGACCCGGAGTGGAATGGCAATTCCCGGTTCGACCTGACCCGCGCGATCGTCGAGCAGGGCAGCCTGCGCATCGACGCCTTTCATGAGGCTGCCGGTTGGGCCACGGGCGACAAGGCCTTTTTCGAGGGGCACTACTACAGCGACAAGGCGATCGGCAGCTCGCTTCTGGCGGTGCCATTCTATTTCCTGCTGTTCAAGCTCGCCACGGCATTGGGCTTGCCTCTCGGGGCATCTTTTGTCAAGCATGTTCTAACGACGAGCGTGATGGGAAGCATGTTTGCACTTGCCGGCGTTTCGATGTGGGCGATCGCCGTCCGCATCGCACGCGACGCGTGGATCGCAGTGCTGGCAACGCTGGTGACCGCGTTCGGGGGCATGCTCTGGCCGTACAGCGCGGTGTTCTACGGCCATGTGCCGGCGGCGGCCTTCCTGGCGTTCACATTCGCGCTGCTGGTCGCGGCGAGACAGTCGGTGGATCGGAGCCCTGGGTGGCAATGGTTCTGGATCGGCCTGGCAGTGGGCATGGCGTTCATCTGCGACTTCACGACGGCGCTTGTCATCCCGGGATTGGCCGCCTACGGTCTGTTTGCATTGAGGGGCAAGCCGTTCAGAAAGGCGATCGGAGCGTCGTGGCCGACGCTGCCGGGATTGCTCATCCCGTGGGCCATTTTGGTCGCATACAACCTGGCTGTCTACGGCAGGCCGCTGGAGTTTGGCTATTCCCACGAGGTGGAAGAGCGATTTCAGGAGATCATGGGTACGGGCCTGATGGGAATGCGCCTGCCCAGCTTGAGCGCTGCATATCACATCAGCATAGATCCGAAGTTCGGGCTGCTCTGGCTTTCGCCCGTGCTGTTACTGGCGCCGCTTGGATATTGGATAGCTTTCCGGGGAGGCGCGCACGTCGCCGAAAGTGTCCTCTCCCTGTATGCCGCGGGGGTAGTGTTCCTGATGAACGCTGCATCGACCCTATGGTATGGTGGCAGTTCGTTCGGTCCCCGACTGTTGATCTCCGCCATGCCGTTTCTCGTAGTGCCACTGGCCTTGCTGCCTCGGCGGGCCGCCTGGGCATTGGTGGTGCTCGGTTGCATCTCGATCGCGAACATGCTCATACCGCTTGTGGGTCAAATTCAGTACACACGACTTGAATTCGACCCCGGCCGCGGCGGATTCCATATCAACGGCGAGCTTTTCAAGGGCTTCAGCCTCTTATATGGTTATGGATTGCGCGAGGCCGCGAAACTCGAAAGACTGGGAGAATCGCCGTGGACGCTCGGGACGGCCCTGGGCATGCCGATGGGGCTGAGCATCGCGGCGTTGGTCGGCGTGCAATTTGGGCTGCTGGCGGCGGTTCGGCGGCGTCTCGCGAATCAGTAGTCGGGCTGGCGAATCCCGATGATGTAGGTTCGAGCTGAATGGTTCACCTCACTTGATTCCGTCTCTGCCTCATGCACTTCACCCTGCCACACGGGGCGCATAGTTGACACCAGCCATGTCTGAGAGACGACCCAGACGCAGACACAGGCTGTTCGGGCGCCGCGCCACTGGGGGACGGCAAATTCCTTTCGGCATTCTTGCGGTATTGGCCATACTGCTGGTCCTGGGCCTTATTCGCCCGGCTCGAGCGCCGTTCGACATCAACCCATCCAACGTGCGGCTACCGACGGCAACGCCGCCCCCCACGCCGCGCCCAGCGCCCACGGACGCTCACGGCGGACACATAGTTTTCACCTGCACGCGGCAGGAAATCAATCAGATCTGTATGATCGCACCCGACGGCACCGGGTTCCAACAGCTCACCAACGGAGAGGCCAACAGCTACTACCCTGCATTGTCTCCGGACGCAAAGGACCTGGTGTTCGCGGTAAACCAGTATGACGGTTTTGACATCTTCAGTGTGGGGCTGGAAATCACTGACGGCCCGCGGCAGGCTCGATCGCGGAGCAGGCGGCTTACGGACAACCTGGGCAATACGTTTAGCCCCTGCTTTTCGCCCGACGGCCGCCGAATTGCTTTCCTAAACCGGGTGGGGAATGAGCCCTCCGGCCTCTGGGTGATGGGAAGCGACGGCACCGACCCGAAAAGAGTTCTATTCCTCGGATCGGCCCATCGTGGCCGTGGCATGGTCGCCTGACGGCACACGGATCGCGTTCATGATGTCCGTCGGAATCAACTATGCGTATGAGGTGTTCCTCCTGGACACGTCCCATCTAGATGCACTGCCGATCCAAGTATCAAAAGGACTGCCAGACATTGGCGGCAGCATCTCTTGGGCGCCTGATCAGCGGGACCTGCTGCTATTCGCTGGTCCGGCTGCCGCAAGGGAGATCTACCGCCTGGAGCTTGCTGACGGCACTATCACACAGCTCACGTTCGGAGGAAACAACGCCTCTCCGGATTATTCACCTGACGGCCAATACATCGTCTTCAACTCCCTCAGAAACAGCGGACAAGCTGATCTATACATCATGCGCGCCGACGGCCACAGTACGCGTCAACTCACGAGCTTTCCAGAGCCGGATTGGCAACCGCAATGGGGCCCGTAGCGGTGGAGACGGGTGCCTAACGCGGCCGGCATATTTCCGTCCTCGCGTGGCGTGCGGTCGTTTGACTGGAACGCGGAAGGTAATGGGATACAATCCCGAGCGCACCAACATGGAAAACGTTCACGAATTGGCGGGCAAGATCTTAAGGCAACACCAGAGTGCGGCCCTGTGCACAGTCGTGCGCAGCGAGGGCTCAACGCCCCGCCACATGGGCAGCAAGATGCTCGTCATGCCGGATGGCAGCTTCGTGGGAACGGTTGGAGGCGGCGATCTTGAGCACCGGGTACTCGCCGAGGCCCGGCGGTCATTGTCGGATCGGAAGCCGCGCCTGCTGCGGTACAGCCTTGCAGATCCGGAGCGAGGCGACCCAGGAGTGTGCGGTGGACAAGTGGAGGTATTCGTGGAACCACTCCTGCCACCATCCACGCTTGTAGTTGTGGGCGCTGGGCACGTAGGCAAGGCCGTGGCGCACCTGGCCAAGTGGCTACAGTTCCGGGTTGTGATATCGGATGATCGCGAAGAGTTCTGCAACAAGGATGCCGTCCCGGATGCCGACGACTTCATTGTCTGCGCGATGAAGGACTTGCCAGACCGACTGGAATTCGACCGAAGTACCTATGTCGCGCTCACCACGCGCGGGTCGTCGGTTGACGTGCCGGGGCTGCCCGCCCTCCTGCGCTCTCCCGCGGCCTACATCGGGGTCATCGGATCCAAACGGCGCTGGGCGACCACGCGAAAGGAACTTGTCACAGCCGGGGTGACGGAAGAGCAGTTGGGCCGCGTTCGGTCACCAATGGGGCTTGAGCTGCGCGCCGAAACTCCAGAAGAGATCGCGGTGAGCATCCTGGCGGAGATACTGATGGTCCGTGACGTTGGATCGGGCGCGAGTATGAGCCGCGGGGACCCAAATGCAGGGTAGTCTGCGCCCCAGTCATCCTGACGCACCGACCCGCGAACTCGAGGCCTGCTGGGGCGTAGTCTATATCAAGGACAGCGCTTGTAGGTCATACTCCCTTCAGCTATAATGAGTTGGGGTTGACCGCAAAGGAGAAGCCGAGCCATGGCCAGAATCTTCGACGTCATTGAATATCCAAATGAAATGAAGGATGAGATCGTGCATCGATTCCCGGAAGCGGGCATTGGTGACTTCCGGATCGGATCACAGGTAATCGTCCGGGAGAGTCAGTCAGCGGTGTTCTTCCGTGACGGAAATGCCCTGGATGTATTCGGACCGGGTCGACACACCATTGCCACGGCGAACATCCCGCTGCTGATCGACTGGATCGGCAAGGCCTTCAATGACCGTACGCCCTTCCCGGCGGAGGTCTACTTCGTCTCACGCCGCGAGTTCGCCAATAGAAAGTGGGGGACTCCACAGCCGATCATCGTCCGGAATCCCGGAATGGGCCTGGGCGTTGCGTTGCTGCAGGGTTTTGGCACCTACTCGTTCCAAGTCCGGGATCCGCAACAATTCGTGACCCAGATCGTGGGGACGCGTGGGGCATATGAGTCCGCGGAGATCGAGGAGCGGCTTCGGACCATGCTACTCTCGAAGCTGCAGGACATGCTCGGTGAGACCGGCGCGAAGCATTCCGTTCCCGAGATCATAGGGCTGACAGAAGAGATCGGCGCGGGGGTGCGGGCAAAAGCCCAGGATGATTTCGAGGCGCTGGGTCTTACCCTCAAGACATTCTATGTCGGAAACCTCAAGCCGTCTGACAAGTCAGCGGAGGAGCTGCGGCAGATGGGTATGCTGGATATGGCAACGTACACGCAGTTGCAGGCGGCGGACGCCATGCGAGATGCTGCCTCGAATCCCAGCGGAGGCGCGGGCTTGACGGCCGGAATCGGCGCAGGCATGGGAATTGGCAACTTGATGCAACAAGCCACCTCGGGCGCCGTGCAACAGGGTGGTGGTACCAAGGCTGCCGGGGTGCCGGATGTCATGAGTTCCAGCCGAAGCCGCGGCGATCCTCAAGGTCTCCGAGGAAGATGTCCTGGCGGCCATCACTGACAAGTCGCTGAAAGCACGCAAACTTGGCAGTTCATATCGGATCAGCAAGGGCGCCCTCGAGGATTTCCTTAAGAGCGGCTAGCCGCATGCGGGTTCCTCAGTCAAAACGTCGCCCCGGCAAATCCGGGGCGACGTTTTGATTTCCGGCGCAGGGCTCCTCCAAGGATCAGGTGGTCGGGAGGTCCGAGATCACGTCTGCAACTGAGTCCAGGATGTCGCCTGCCATCACGGAGGCCTCGTTCCCGAGGGTGGAGGCAGCAAACAAGCCCGCTTGCGCGTGGATCCAGGCGCCTGCGATGGCGGCCCCGTACGGGTCGACGCCTTGAGCCCGAAGGCCGGTGATCAATCCGGCGAGCACATCGCCCGTTCCTGCGCGAGCCAACGCGGCCGTTGCCACCGGTATCACGGTGAGGCGTCCGTCCGGCGCGGCTATGAGCGTGAACGCTCCCTTGAGCACCACAACCTGCCCCCACTCGCGGGCATACTTGGCGGCAACCGACACACGGTTCCGTTGAATGTCGTCCTTTGAGAGACCTGTCAACACTGCCATCTCTCCCGGGTGTGGCGTGAGTACGGATTCGGCCGGCAAACGTCGATGCCAATCTGGTATCCGGGTCAGCAGCCTGAGTCCATCGGCATCCACGACCATTGGAGGCAGGATGCGTCCAGCGCCTGGCGCAGCATTCTCGCTCGCACCCACGAAGCCCATCTGCGCGGCAGCAGGAGCCGCGCCTGACGCCGCCTGAAGTAGACGCTGCAGGAAGTCCGCCGTTGTGTTTTCGATACCCAAGCCCGGCCCGACAAGTAGAGCTGAGGCCCTCGATAATGACGTGACCAGCACGCTGGCCGCGTCGCGTGAAATCACGCCCAATTCATGGGGTAGCAGCAACCAGGTAGCCTCGGGGAATTGGCCGGCCAAGGCAGGGTGAAGGGGTGAGGGAACTGCCAACGTCACGAGGCCGGCACCCACGCGATACGCGGCCTTCGCAGCCAGGAGAGCCGCCCCTGTGTAGTTGACTGAACCGGCCGCGACTACTGCCGTCCCGAATGTACCTTTGTGGGAATCCGACGGGCGCGGCGGCAAAATGCGCGCCACAAGGCTGGCACCGGCCACCTCAACGGGCAATCCGGCAAGGCCGGGAAGGTCCTCGGGCAAGCCTATGTCCACGACTTGCAGATCACCAACGTAGTCATACGCAGGAAGGCGCAGAAGCCCTTGCTTGACCGCTGCCATTGTGACGGTCAAGTCGGCGGCAATGCAGTGCTCCGTGACTTCGCCAGTGTCACAGTCGATCCCGGACGGGCAATCCACCGCGACCACCAGGGGCGGCTCCGATTGGGCGAGAACCAGCCGACCGGCTTCACGCAGAACCTCCCCGACCTCGCCTCGGACGGGGAGCTTCGTGCCGGTCCCGAGCAGTCCGTCGATGAATATGTCAGCCGATGCGATAGACGCCGAGAGTGACTTAAAGCCCGGGTCCGTGTCTGCCGGCACGATTTTGCCTCCGGCTTTTTGCAGATGGTCGACGAGGTCATCCGGCGTTCGCTTCACAAGATAAGCTGTCACGTCCCAGGCATCGGCTGCCAGCAGCGTCGAGGCCACCAAGGCGTCGCCGCCGTTGTTGCCGGGCCCTACGAGCGCCAGGACGTGGCGGCCGCTGCGTTGGCCATCATGAGCCAGCTCCGCCACTGCGCCTGCGAGCCCAGCCCCAGCGTTCTGCATCATTTCTGCGTACGTCAAGCCTGACGCGTCGGCCGCCTTTTCGATAGCGACCATCTCTGCCACAGTTGCGAGTTTCATGCCGTTAGCCATCCGAAAGCTGGAAAATTCATCAAATGAAAGGCTCGATCTTCATCCAGACAGACCATGCGCATTTCCCTTCATGCTTCTGCTCTGAGATATCGGCCCGAATCGGCCCCACTCGGATAGCAACCCAACGTCTTGTGGCGCCACAGCCAAACTGAAATGGGTAAACATCAACCTGGAGGCCGGCGCGTACCGGGCCTTACGGGGATTCGGAAGCCGCCTTGGTAGGCAGTCATCCTGGGCGTCTCCCGCAAGGCGGCACTCGCACAGCATGCCTGTGGGTGAGTATCGCGATCATGGGATGGCCTCGTCCGCGATGCACAGCCAAGACCGCCGTTATCGAAGAGTCACGAGGAATCCGGGCCGTGGAGAGTCTCGCCGGTCGACTGCGCATGGGGTGTGACACGTTCTCCGCTGAAGATCGGGGGCGATTCCCGCCGGCTCCAAAGGCAGACCTCCCACCAAAACGCCGAAGAAAGACACGGCCCCGCCGCTGTCCAACACCTCAGCATCGCATCTTTCCTGTTTGGGCTTCCGCCGGGGCATGGCGAGGCGCTCGGGGAAGGAAAAACGGGTGGGTTCATTCCGGGGCGGCCCTCCGCGTTCTCTTTGTCGCCAGGGTCAGGATCGCCTTTCGGCCGCGGCAGAATCATCAGGGCAACGCGGCCATTTTACCATCGGTGCAAGACAAACCGCGCCGCCGGTGATTCCCTCGTTTCCTCTTGCAGAATTGAGCAAGTTGGTCTATCCTTATTGCATTGCTCAAAAGTCCACATATGAAAGGAGGGATGGCTAGACAGCCGAAGCTATCCGCATCTATCCGGACACTGGGACTTCGATATGCAGATTTCGGAGGAGAAACACATGAAGAAGCTTCAAGTTCTCTTGATCGTGGGGGTGTCCGCAGCAATCCTGTTGAGCGCATGCGGCACCGCTCCGACCGGCGGTGATCTGCTTTCTGACATCAAAGGACGCGGCTGACATTCTCGTTTCCACGGATCCCAACTATGAACCTCAGTCCTTTCTGAACACCTCGGGGAAGCGCCCGGCAGAGACGAAGTGCCCGTCGGATGCCCTGACCACCGCTGAGATGCAAGGCTTCGATGTGGATGTCGCCGCGGAGTTTGGGAAGCGGCTTGGGGTCGAGACTTGTTTTGCCACGCCTGACTGGGACGTGATCACGGCGGGTAACTGGGCGAACAAGTGGGACCTTAGCGTCGGCTCCATGACGATCACCCCAGACCGCCAGAAGATCCTCGACTTCACGCACGCCTACTACTACACGCCGGCAGTGATCGCGGTTGCTGCGGACTCGGGAATCACGTCCGTTGATCAGCTCTCTGGCCAGACCCTGTGTGTGGCCGCTGTCCACGACTTACGAAACGTGGCTGAACGGCAAATTGGATCTGCCTGCGGAGACCATCTTTGCCCAA
Organism: uncultured Chloroflexia bacterium; assembly: GCA_963784915.1. Taxonomy (GTDB): domain Bacteria; phylum Chloroflexota; class Anaerolineae; order Anaerolineales; family Villigracilaceae; genus Fen-1038. Next base: position 135,502 of record CAWATK010000015.1, on the reverse strand, counting down.
CCACCGGCAAATGTCGAACAGGTGGTGCTGCCGACTGACCAAGAATGCGCCCAGGCCATACAGGCCGGTCGGAAGGACTTCGTCGGCTACGTGACCAACGAGACGGTTATTGACTCCAACATCTCCAATGGGCTCAAGGTCGTGAAGCTTGGAAAGCCGGTATATGCGGAGTATCTGGCCGCGGCCATCGACAAGCAGGCCTCGAAACCCACTGCAACCCTGCTGGAGGCGCTGAACGGGTTCGTCGACGCCATGCACGCCGATGGCACCCTGAGTGCGCTTTCGACCAAGTGGTTCGAATCGGATCTGACTCAGGACCCGACGAAATAAGCCAATCCGGTAAGCACAGGGAGGCGGCCGCGGCCGCCTCCCTGTTTGTTTAGCCGACGCGAGGACGTGCCAATGGACTATCAGGATGTGAGGCCCAAGACGCAGGCAGAGCTTATCTTCGATGCTCAGCTCCGCAAGAACCGCCAGTTTCGTGCGAACGTCGCCATCACGTGGATCGTCTTGATCTTGATCCTTGCGCTGATGTTCAGCGGCGAGGGAAACCTCCCGTTTGGGCTGCACGGCATCCAACTGGACTCACAGTTCATTTCCGAAAACTGGTCCTTCATCGCAACCGGCATTACTACCACAATAGGCATCTCGATATTATCCATACTACTGGCAACATTCCTTGCTCTGGTGGCTGCGCTCGGCAGGCTGTCGACCTTCCCACCCTTCTTCGCCCTGAGCACATTCTACGTGTCGCTAATCCGCGGCACCCCACTATACCTGCAGATCTTCTTCTTCTTCCTGGCTCTACCTCAGCTTGGGATCATTCTGCCGGGACTATGGGCAGGAGTGCTGGCGCTCGGTCTCAACTACGGCGCATACATGAGCGAGATCTTTCGAGCGGGCATGGCGGCCGTGGGCAAAGGCCAACGCGAGGCGGCCATGGCGCTGGGAATGACCGGGCGGCAGACCTTGCAGCGCGTCATCCTGCCGCAGGCGCTACGTTTCGCGATTCCGCCCACCGGCAACGAGTTCATCGCCATGACCAAGGACTCGGCCCTGGTGGCTGCCACCGGCTTCGTGCACGAGCTCATGTGGCGCGCAACCAAGGTCGGGCGGGCCAACTTCCGAAACCTGGAGGCCCTGATCATCGCGGCGGTGTTCTACTGGATCATGACGCTACTCCTTACCGCGCTCCAGAGCCGACTCGAGGCCAGCATGTCCAAGGGGGACCGCTAAAATGGAACCGATCGTCCGCGTTACCGCCCTGGATAAGTATTTCGGTCGCCTGCAGGTGCTAAAGAACATCAACATGGAAGTAGCAGCGCAGGAAGTCATTTGCATCATCGGGCGCAGCGGATCGGGAAAGAGCACTTTCCTGCGCTGCCTGAATTTCCTTGAGGAGCCGTCTGCGGGCACGATCGAGGTGGACGGGTTGTCCATCAGCGTGGGCGGTAAAGGCAAGGAGTTCCGGGAACGTGTGATGCAGGTCCGCCTGAAGACCGGTATGGTCTTCCAGGAATTCAACCTTTTCCCGCACATGTCCGTCCTGGGCAACGTGATGGAAGGGCCGGTGACGGTTAAACAGATGAACAAGGCTGAAGCGGCCGAGATCGCAGAGATGAATCTGGATCGCGTGGGCCTGCTGTTCAAGAAGGACGAGTACCCGAACAAGCTCTCGGGCGGTCAGAAGCAGCGAGTGGCAATCGCGCGGGCCCTGGCAATGGAGCCGCGCTTGATGCTATTTGACGAACCCACATCCGCACTGGACCCGGAGCTGATCGGTGAAGTGCTGAACGTAATGAAAAAACTCGCGGCGGAGGGCACCACGATGGTGGTTGTAACCCACGAAATGGGCTTCGCGCGCGAGGCCGCCGACCGAGTTGCGGTCATGGCCGAAGGGGAGATCATCGAGCAGAGTGCGCCAGGCGACCTCTTCAGGGATCCAAAGGATCCGCGGACCAAGGCGCTGATCGAAGGATATCGCTCCGGCGCGCCGGGTGCACCCGCCGGTCCCAATAAGGCAAAAATCGCGCAGGTAGTGCCTTAACCTGGCAAAATCGGGGGCAATAAGGCAGCCAGAGCAAACAAACAATGATCCCCAATCAAGGGGATCGTTGTGCGCTGGGAGGGACTTGAACCCTCACGCCTTGCGGCACATGGCCCTCAACCATGCCTGTCTGCCAATTCCAGCACCAGCGCGCGTCCGCGTATTATAATCCCCTTGAATTGCCTGTCAAGAAATCATCGCGTTTAAGGTGAACAGCGTGACTCGAATTGCGGTCGATGCAATGGGCAGCGATGCGTATCCGGTCCCGGATGTTATCGGGGCCGTCATGGCAGCGCGGCAGCTCGGAATCGAGGTCATCCTGGTCGGCAATGAGCCGTCCATCCGGCCGGTTCTGGACGCCCAGAACCCAGGTCAGTTGCCCGTTAGCATTGTTCACGCGCCCGAAGTATTGAGCATGGATGACAAGGGCGAACAGCTCACTCTCAAGGCGCGGCACGGTGAGGCACGGAATTCGATGGCGGTGGGCATCGATCTATTGAAAACTGGCAAGGCGGACGCGTTCGTAACCGCTGGAAACACGGGCGCCGCAATGGTCACGGCATTGTTGCGCCTCGGAAGGCTGCGGGGGGTCGATCGGCCCGCCCTGGCACCGATCTTCCCGACTGCCACTGGGTCGTGCGTGGTCCTGGATATCGGCGCGAATCCGGACTGCAAGCCGCAGAACCTACTTCAATTCGCCCTGATGGGCAGCGTCTACGCCCAAGTCGTGCGCGGCATTCCGCGGCCACGTGTTGGCCTGGTCTCCAATGGCGAAGAAGAGGGCAAGGGGAACGAACTCGTGCGCAACACGACTCCCCTTCTGAAGACCTCCGGGCTGAACTACTTTGGGAATGTCGAAGGCAAGGAGGTCATCGGCGGCGCCGTGGATGTCGCGGTGACGGATGGATTCGTGGGGAACGTCATGCTCAAGACCTCCGAGGCCGTGGCGCAGCTTATCGTCGACAAGATCAAGAGCAGCATACGGAAGGGTGGCCCGCTGGCGATGCTTGGGGGAGTGCTTGTACGGCCCGCGTTGGGTGGCGTCAAGCGCCTGCTGGACCCCGGAGAGTATGGCGCCGCCATGCTGTTGGGTGTGAACGGCCTGGTACTCATCGGCCACGGTAGATCTGACGCCACAGCTATCAAGAACGCAATTCGTTTGGCGAACGACGCGGCCAGTAGCGGCATGCTTTCAGCTCTTCGTCAGGCGATCGAATTCAGTCTCAAGCCAGTGAACTGACTGGAACAAGTCACGGGCCAGTTCGCGGTGGATCGGCCTGTCGAGGAGAACTAGACATGAGGATAGTCAGAGACGAGGCCCTGATCAAGCGCAGGGGGCGCATTGGACAGTGGACCAGCCTGGGCGCCCTGGCAGTGCTGGGCGTAGGCATGTACCTTTCGTTCCAGCAGCGGACCGATCTGTTCCCGTATTCAATCGGCGCATTGATCCTGGGTTTCACGATGACGCAGATCGGAATGTACTTCTCCACGCGCTTTGGTCGAAGCCCCAGGCCGGATGAGAAGCTGGACGCGGCGCTCAAGGGCCTGCCCGGCGATGCCACGCTTTATCACTATGCGGGTCCCGCGTCGCATCTCCTGGTGGGGCCAATGGGAGTGTGGGCGCTGGTGCCGTTCCATCAGCGGGGCCGGCTGACGTACGACGGAAAACGTTGGCGACTCCGGGGTGGTGGTTTCATGCAGAGCTACATGGCGCTTTTCGGGCAGGAAGGACTTGGCAGGCCCGACGTGGAAGCGGCCAGCCAAACAGAAGCGGTATCCAAATTCCTAGGCAAGGCCATGGAGCCGTCCCTGGTGCCACCCATCAAGGCTGCCCTTGTCTTCACACATGATCAACTCGAGATCGACGCTGAGGGCGCGCCTTTGCCGGCCCTGCCAATCAAGAAGTTGAAAGACTTCATGCGCCAGCAGACCAAGATGGGCGCGCTCGCCTCAGACAAGGTCGCCAGGGTCAATGCAGTCCTGGCACATGATGATAAAGACTGAGCGCACGAACCATCTCAGCTGTAGAACGGGTCTTGATTGTGACCGCTGACACCGCGCGCTGCGCCGGGCAAACCGGCCTGTGCAGCGGCGCTGAGTTCCATGCTGCAAACCGTTGTTGCATTGGACATTGAGACGACCGGGCTTGACGCCGGTCGGGATGCCATCATCGAGATCGGGGCCTTGAAGTTCAAGGGGAACCGTGTCGAAGGTGAGTGGTCATCGCTTATCAATCCCCGTCGTCATGTGCCCGAGTTCATCACTATGCTCACGGGTATCGACGATGCCATGCTTCGGCAGGCGCCGGTTTTCCAAGACATCATCCCCGCGCTGACGGACTTCATCGGGGACGCCGCGATCCTGGGTCACAATGTTCGCTTTGATCTGTCGTTCCTCACCCAAGGGATTCGGCTTGGGCTCAACCCCATCATTGACACGTATGACCTGGCCTCGGTCCTACTGCCCAGTGCGAGTCGCTACAATCTTGGCGCCCTCGGAAAGGAACTCGGGATCATGCTGCCGGCCACACACCGCGCCCTGGATGATGCCCGAGTTACGCATGCCGTCTACTTACGCCTGGCAGAGGTGGCCCGCCAACTCCCAGCCGGTGTCGTGCAGGAGATCGTCAAGTTCGGCGAACAGGTGACCTGGGGCGGGGCAGCCGTCTTCCAGGATCTTCTCCGCGAACGTGGGGGGCCGCAGAGGCAGCCGGCGCACGCTTCGGCGAACATGCGGCGGGTCGAAGACGCCCCGGATGCCGCGCTCGGCGACCCCAGATGAGCCAATTGCGATCGACACCGAAGAGACTGCGGCCATACTCGAGCACGGGGGCGCATTTGACCGATACTTTGGAACTTTCGAGCATCGGCCCGAGCAGGTTGAGATGCTGCGGGCCGTTACCGAAGCCCTGTCGCGGGGCCAGCATCTAATGGTAGAAGCTGGTACCGGTGTGGGCAAGTCCTTCGCTTACCTTATCCCTGCGGCGTTGTTCGCGATCCGGAACAACACGCAAGTCGTGGTTTCCACCAACACGATCAATTTGCAGGACCAGCTGATCCGCAAGGACATACCCGACCTTGCGGCCGCGCTGGGTTTGCCCTTGCGCGCGGCGGTGCTGAAGGGACGGGGCAACTATCTGTGTCCGCGTCGACTGGAAAGCGCGCGTCGTTTCGCGCCGCGGACCGACGTCGAACTGCGCGTCCTGGCGAAGGTCCTCGTCTGGCAGCTCGCCGATTCGGCCGGCGACAGGAGCACTCTGAACCTCAACGGAAATGCGGAGCGCGACGTATGGCTGCGGCTGTCGGCCGAGGACGACGGCTGCACAACGGAAACCTGCCTGAAGCGGACCGGAGGCGCCTGCCCGTTCCATCATGCCAAGATGGCCGCACAGGCTGCACATCTCCTGGTAGTCAATCACGCCCTGCTGTTGTCCGACGTAGCGGCAGAAGGCAAGGTGCTCCCGGACTACGCCTACTTGATCGTGGACGAAGGACATCACCTTGAGGCCGCGACCACTTCCGCTCTCTCATTCCGGGCGACCCAACCTGATCTTGAGCGCATGCTTAAGGAAATCGGCGGGACGGGTTCAGGCCTGCTCGCCCGCCTTCACGCGGCGGCCAGACAAGGCTTGAGTCCCGGTGAGCTTGCACATCTTCAGACACGCACTGCCCGAGCGACCGACCTTGCATTTCGATTCGACCAGTTAGCGAGGGAGTTTTTTGCCCGGCTGGCAGACTTCATCGGGGGCTTGCGCGACGGGGAGCCCGCGACCCAGTATGCCTGGCAGGCGCGCATCCTGCCCGCCACGCGAATGCTGGAAAGCTGGGAGCCCGTTGAGTCGGCGTGGGAGCCCGCCGGAGAGGCTCTACGGAGCTTCCTTTCCACGGTTGCGGAGTTGCAGCAGGCGGCCTCCGGCTCCGACACGGGTCAGGCAGAAGATCTGCAGGACGTGGTCTCCGACCTCAGCACGGCGGCTCGACGCCTGGGTGAAGTCGAACAACAACTCTCCGCCATGATAGCCAAGCCCTCGGCCGAGCAGATCTATTGGATCGAGGTTCGGCCCGGTGGCAACGGCCTTTTTCTGAATGCGGCGCCATTGCGCGTCGGTCCGCTGATCGAGCGATTCCTATGGCACGAGAAATCCTCGATGATCGTAACGTCTGCCACGTTGACCACGCACGGCGAGTTCCAGTACCTGCGGAATACGTTGGGCGCGGACGAGGCGGGTGAACTTCAACTTGGCTCCCCCTTTGACTACGAGAGCTCCACGCTGCTCTTCGTGGCGAATGACATTCCAGAGCCGAACGCGCCTGACTACCCGCCGATGATACACCGGGCCCTGGTGGCCGTGGCGAAGGCGGCCGGCGGGCGCACTCTGGCGCTCTTCACATCCTACGCAGCCCTAAAGAAGGCGTCGCAAGCGATCGCGGCTCCGCTCGCACGGGAGGATATCCTGGTCTTCGAACAAGGAGAAGGCGCGAGTCCGAACGCACTGCTTGAATTGTTCAGAACGGCGGAGCGGGCGGTCTTGCTTGGAACGAGAGCCTTCTGGGAGGGAGTGGACGTGCCGGGCGAGGCTCTCTCCGTACTCCTGATTCCCAAACTACCTTTTGATGTGCCAACAGACCCGCTCGTGGCCGCACGGGCGGAGATCTACGAGGATCCGTTCGGCGAATACTTCGTCCCTGAGGCCATTCTCAGATTTCGCCAGGGATTCGGTCGTCTCATTCGCGCCGCTTCGGATCGTGGCGTTGTCGCAATCCTGGACCGAAGAGTCCTCACGAAGCAGTACGGCCGGTTGTTCCTGGATTCGCTGCCTCGCTGCACGATGCGCCAAGGACCTGTATCGAGCCTGCCCCTGGAGGCAGCGAAATGGCTGCGCGCCTGAGGCGCTCTGGCCGCGGGACGGTTGTCAGGTCCGGCGTCCCGCCGGATGCCGTGGCTTCCGAGAATCATGCCTGGCCAGCGCAGGGCAAAGCACCTACTTAAGTCTGAAGAGCTGGACCAGCCTGTTGGCCAAGAACATATCGCCGCCCACCTTGAGCGTTCCATTCATCACCGCGCTCGGGCCGTCGAGGGCGCCGGTCAACACGCGAATGAAATCGGAGGAATCTGCGGTAAGGCTGACGTTGGGGCGGGATTTCGGGAGTCCCTGAGCAACAGTGCATTCCCCTCCGCGGATGACCGCATTCCACTCGCCCGCCTCGCGCTCCAGTAAACTTGAAATGCACAACCGCATCCACGCCCTCGGCCTCTATCGGCACGCAGAGCGCCAGGCAGCTTCTGCATGATCTCAGCTATTGTGAGTGACATCATTCCTCGCCTTTCGGTCCATCGGGGCTCTTCAGCCGCTTGAGCCGGATGTTCGCGCGCCGGCGGCCAGGCCGACCGGGCCCTGAGAGCCGCAGGGTACTATGGCTGGAGCAGCGCGTCAAGCATCCGCTTGCAGGTCGCCTGGCGTCCGGGCTGCGTCCTGACCGCCGGTCGATGCTATAATGCGTGCATGGCCGCTCCCCGCTCTACCGTGCCGTATCACGGGGCCAAGTCACAAATGACCAACGCAGCCGAGCTGGCGCAGTCTCGGTCCAGCCAGCGGCGGTCGCGGATTCTTGTGATTGCGGCCGCAGTTGTGGCCATCATTCTGCTCGGCGTCCTGATCTTCGCCGTCTATTCCCTGCTTCAGCCGGACGCGCCTGCAGAACGCTTGCGCGACATCTTCATCATCTTTGTGGCGCTGGAGTCCCTGGTGGTTGGGATTGCCCTCATCATCCTGCTTGTGCAGCTGGCCACGCTCATCAATCTCATCCAAAACGAGGTTCGTCCGATCCTGTATGCAACCAGCGAAACCGTGAACACCTTGAGGGGAACAGCTCAGTTCCTGGGCGAAAGCGTTGTTGAGCCCGTGATCAAACTGAACGGCTACATGGCGAGTATGCGGCGTGTGTTAGAATTGATGGGCATCAAAAAGAAATAGCACAGAAAGGAGCACATCCTATGTCATCGGAGCGAGACGAATTTGGGGCATTCCTGGTGGGATTCATCGTCGGTGGACTCACAGGAGCCGTGGTTTCCCTGCTGTTCGCGCCGCAGAGTGGCGAAGAGACGCGGGCGCTAATTCGAGACAAGAGCATCGAACTGCGCGACAAAGCGGCCGATACGGCCGAAGAGGCGTTGGCCCGCGCCGAAGCTGCGGCCGCCGAGGCCCGAGTCAGGGCTGAAGAGCTGGCCAAACAGGCTCGAATGCGGGCCGAAGATCTGGCGAAAGACATGCGGGCGCGCGGGCGAGGGTGCATTGGATGCGGTCAGAAAAGCCACAGCCAGGAAGACCGGCAGCGAGTCGAGCTGAGGCACGCGAAGGCGCTTGTGAATCACAAAGGGTTCGACCCCACCGGGTCGAACCCTTTTCGTTGCGGATCCCGCCCCGCCCTTGAGCCGACGCGACACATAGGGTCATGGGAATGAAGTCATTCCTACGGCGGGTCAGCCTGTGGGGCTTTCGGAATCTGTACCACGGCTGGGCCTGGGCCTATGACGCCATCGCATCCTTCGTCTCGCTTGGGCGATGGTACGACTGGGTCGGCACGGTGCAGCCATACCTCCTGGGCCCACGGATTCTGGAGATCGGCCCTGGCACGGGGCATCTATTGGAGATGCTGGCCGCCACTCCACGGCTTCGGCCGTTGGGGGTGGATAAGTCACGCCAGATGCTGCGGTTGGCGCGCAACCGATGCGGCGATCAAGTACCCCTCCTTCGGGCCGTCGTGGAGCGCCTTCCGCTCAAGGGGGCCGCGATTGACACCGCAGTCGCCACATTCCCTCCGAGCTTCGTGCGCGAGGCCGGCGCAATCCAGGAAATGAAGCGAGTCTCTGCGGCCAGGAGGGCGGTTGGTGATAGTGCCCGCCGCACAGCTGGTGGGCCAAACGCCCCCGGAACGGCTCATGGCCTGGGCCATGGCCCTCATCGGCGAAGCGCCACACGATGCGCGTGAGGCGGTCTCGAGGGCCATCCTGCCCGCGCTAGACCGGGAAGGACTGCTCGCCGAACTTCATGAGGTGCAGGCAGCGGCTAGCGTGGTCTTTGTGATCGTTGCCACGAAGCCGGAGCAAGGTCCCTGAGTTGCAGTAGCACAATCCAGCGGTGCCGTTGACAACCATGAATTCTGTAGTATTATTTTAGGCAATCCAAAATCCTGTTTTAGGGGTATCAATGAAGAGGACAATTCGTTCTGCCACAGTTTCCCGCCGAGACTTCCTGCGTGCAGGCGGCCTATTTGTCGCCGGCGCGGCTGCCACGGCTTGCAGCGCCGCCTCAGAAGCAAACGCCCTATGCGACGCCAGCGCACACTTCGCATGCGCTGGGAGCGACACCCGGCGCAATGCCGGGCACCGTTGGCGAGGTGGATCACCTCGCGAACGGCTTCAACCCGACTGACGTGTTGAGGGATTTCGACTACGGCTCGCTCTCCACCCTTCCTGACGGCCGAAGACTGCGCGAATGGGAGATCATCTCGCACAACAAGGACATCGAGGTTGTTCCGGGCATATCGTTCCCAGCCTGGACCTTCAACGGTCGTATTCCAGGGCCAACCCTGCGATGCACGGAAGGCGAGCGACTTCGGATCGTGTTCCGAAACGGAAGCGACCACCCCCACTCCATGCACTTCCACGGCTTTCATCCCGCGGAAATGGACGGAGTGCCGCCCGCGGGGCTCGTCGAGCCCGGCGGTGAGTTCATCTATGAATTCGACGCCGCCCCTTTTGGCCTGCACCTGTATCATTGTCATGCCTTTCCATTGGCGCGCCATATTGCCAAGGGGCTGTACGGTGCGTTCATCGTGGACCCCAAGGCAGGGACGACCGCCGGCAGATCACGAGCTGATCATGGTAATGAACGGCATCGATGTAGACTTCGACGACGCGAACGACTTCTACGCCGTCAACGGCATTCCGTTCCACTACCAGAATCACCCAATCCAGATTGGCGTCGGCGAAAGCGTCCGGGTCTACCTGGTCAATATCCTCGAGTACGACCTGCTCAACTCCTTTCACCTGCACGCCAATTTCTTTCATTACTACCCCACCGGGACGAGTCTGACGCCAGCGGAGTTCACGGATACGATCATCCAGGGGCAGGCCCAGCGGGGCATTCTAGAGTTCAAGTACGAGTTCCCCGGTATGTACATGTTCCACGCCCACGTCACCGAGTTTGCCGAACTCGGGTGGAACGGGATGTTCGAGGTGCTCCCGCGCCCGGAAGGCGCGGCATGAGCGCCGATGGGAGTGCCGCGCGGGGGGCGGGCGTCAAGACTGCGAGCGTGTTCCTGCTGCCGATCGTTGCGCTGGCGGCAGTCGTAGTCGTGTTCCTGAGAGGCGGCACGGCCGGCGATCAGACGGAACTGCCACCGCCCGAGAGACTGGTGGTGGAACGTTACACGCTTGAGCGCGGTCGCATCGATGTGCTCGTTCGCAATGGCGGTCCTCAGCCACTTGTCATCTCGCAGGTGATGGTCAATGACGCCGTGTGGCCATTCACCGTGTATCCGGGGGGCGCCATACCGCGACTTGGCAGACGCGCACGTGCAACTGGAATACATGTGGTCGCGCGGCGAAGCATATGCCATCCGCCTGCTTACATCAAATGCCATCCCATTCGTGGTGGACATTCCCCTGGCCATCGAGACTGCTCGACCGACACCAGCAACATTCATGGGGTTCACCTTGATCGGAGTGTATGTCGGTATCATTCCTGTGTTCCTGGGCATCCTGTGGTATCCCGCGCTGAGGCGGACAGGGCGCCGGACGATGACGGTACTCCTGGCAGCGACCCTCGGGTTGCTGCTATTCCTCGGCATCGACACGCTCTTTGAAGCCCGCGAGGCATCACTGGCGCTTCCCGATGCCTTCCAGGGGGTGGGCCTGATAGCGATCGGCGCGGTGGCCACCTTCCTTCTGCTCGAGGGTATATCTCAACGGCAGCGGAATGCATCTGGGACGGATAGCGAGCGGCGCTACACGATCGCCTACGTGATCGCCACAGGAATAGGATTCCACAATCTGGGAGAAGGGCTCGCCATTGGCGCGGCCTACAACCTGGGTGAACTTGCCCTGGGTCGATTCCTTGTGGTGGGTTTCATCATTCAGAACATTACGGAGGGTTTGGGCGTCGTGGCGCCGCTGCTTCGGGAGAAGCCTGCGCTCAGGACGCTTTTGGTGCTGGGCCTGATCGCCGGCGCGCCGGCCGTGATGGGCGCATGGATCGGCGGGCTTGCCCCTTCGACCTTCCTGGCCGTGCTCTTTCTGGCAGTGGGCGCTGGCGCGATTTTCCAGGTCGCACTTGAGATCGCGAAGCTGCTCCAGAAGGATTCCCCGGATCAGGTATCGCCGCAGCTGACCTTCTCGGGCATCGTAGGCGGGATGTTGCTGCTTTGGGTGACCGGCCTGCTAATCAAATGACATCATGGAACGCACCGTGCTCTCAGCTTCCTTAACCTATTCAATTCAGGACTACCTGAAGAAGATATACGAATTGACCGGCGACGGTATGCCGGCCAGCACTAGCGCGCTAGCGACGCGGTTAGGCATATCTCCGGGATCTGTCACCGGGATGTTGCAGAAAATGGCGGCCGCGCGACCTGCTTTAGTCATCTACAGGAAGCACCGGGGCGCCAGGCTGACCGAGACCGGCCGGCGTGCGGCGCTTGAGGTCATCCGGCACCACCGTCTCCTTGAGACTTGGCTCGTCCAGACGCTTGGCTACTCGTGGGACGAAGTCCACCGCGAAGCCGAAAAGCTGGAACACGTCATGTCAGAGGATCTGGAAAGACGAATCTCGCGGGCGCTGGGCGATCCCGTGCGAGATCCTCACGGAGAACCGATTCCCTCGGTCGACTTGATCATGCCGCCTGACCGAAGCGTTCCCCTGGCCGAACTCCCGCCGGGGGTTGAGGCAACGGTTGGGCGGGTGCAAACGAGCGACGACGGCGCCCTTCGTCAACTCGAAGGGATGGGTGTTCGCATTGGATCCATCGTTAAGGTGCTGTCAATCTCAAACTACGACCAAGTAATGACTTTGCAGATCCGTGGGCAACACCGCAAGGTCACCCTGGGCCCGGCACTCACCGAGCGTGTCCACGTGGAGCGGGCAGGCACAGCGCCAAAACGGGATCTTTGAGGACGAATGAACGAGAATTCGTATCGTCTTATGGCAGCAGTGATCTTCATTGTCGGCGCCGGCATCTCGGGGTTCTTCCGGCGACGCGCCGATCGACAGTCGGGCAACGAGAAGATATCATTGCAGGCGGAGGGATCGTCAATGATGCTCGCCCTCCGACTAACCGGAATTGCGCTCTGGCTCAGCATATTTGCGTACCTGGTTGATCCCCACAGCATGGTATGGTCGCAGCTACAACTGCCTGCCTGGTTGAGGCTCTCGGGAGGTGCAATCGGCGTAGCCTCAGATGGGCTGATGTACTGGGTCTTCTCCAGCCTCGGAAACAATGTGACTCCAACCGTGGTTACGCGAAACAAGCATGAGCTTGTGACGACGGGCCCATACCGTTGGGTTAGGCACCCACTCCACAGCGTCGGATTTCTCAGCTACGCGGCATTTGCAATTCTCGCTGCAAATTGGCTGGTCGCAATATTGGCGGTAACAACACTAGCGCTTATCTCGATGCGAGTTCCCAGGGAGGAACAGCAACTGATCGCGCGCCATGGCGATATGTACCACGACTACGCGAGCCGCACGGGCCGCTTCATCCCAAAGTTGGGCTGAGTCAAAGGAACGCGGAGCGTCCAGATGCCCCGGGAAAACCACACCCTAACCACCGCACACGCCGTCCTGGCGGGCAAGAGCAAGAAGGGCCGATTGGCTCGCTTGCTGCCGTTCATGGGGCCGGCTTTCATTGCCTCAGTCGCCTATATGGATCCCGGGAACTTCGCCACAAATATCCAGGGCGGCGCAGAATTCGGTTATCTGCTGCTTTGGGTGATCCTGGTCAGCAACCTAATGGCCATGCTGATCCAGTCGCTCTCGGCAAAGTTGGGCATTGCCACAGGCCTCAATTTGGCCGAACAATGCCGCAACAACTTCCCGCGTCCAGTCACCATCGGCATGTGGGTACTCATGGAATTGGTGGCCATGGCCACCGATCTGGCAGAGTTTCTTGGAGCTGCGCTTGGTCTGTATCTCCTGTTCGGGATCCCGCTTTGGATTGCAGGCCTCATCACGGTCCTGATCACCTTCCTCATCCTCGGCCTGGAGCGATACGGGTTTCGGCCCCTGGAGGCGGTCATCACCGCTCTGGTTGGGGTGGTGGCCGTCAGCTACCTGATCGAGACGATCCTGGATCGTCCCGAGTGGCACACTGTTCTCTACCACATGGTGGTGCCGCAGTTCAGCGGAGTCGAAAGCGTCCTATTGGCGAGCGGCATCCTCGGGGCAACAGTAATGCCGCACGTGATCTTCCTTCACTCCGCCCTGACCCAAGGACGAATCGTAACCAACGATGCCGGACAGAAACGCAGGCTTTTTCGTTATGAGTTGATCGACGTCTTTGTGGCCATGGGTCTTGCTGGGCTCATCAACATGGCGATGCTCATCATGGCAGCCTCCACCTTCTTCAGCCACGGCCTCACAACGATCGGGACCATCGAAGAAGCTCATCGCACACTGGAACCGTTGCTGGGGAGCGCCGCATCGATCGTGTTCGCGATCTCGTTGTTGGCCTCCGGCCTGTCTTCCTCCTCCGTGGGAACGATGGCGGGCCAGGTGATCATGGGAGGGTTCCTTCACCGCAGAATTCCAGTTTGGATCCGCCGGCTTGTAACGGTGTTCCCGCCCATGATCATCATCATGCTGGGGCTGGACCCCACGCGAACTCTGGTTCTGAGCCAGGTCGTCCTGTCTTTCGGGCTTCCGTTTGCGATCATCCCGCTGGTCCTATTTACAAGCCGAAAGGACCTCATGGGAGAGCTGGTGAACCGCCGAGTCACGACGTTGGCGGCATGGGTCGTGGCGGGCGCGGTGGTCGTTCTCAACGTGTTTCTGCTTTTCGAGATCTTTGCGGGAGGATGAGAATGCTCCAGAGAATTCTTGTGCCGCTCGACGGGTCAAGGCTCTCCGAGGCCTCACTCCCGGCCGCTGCTGCCATGGCAGGCCGCTTTGATTCGCAGATCACTCTTCTGCATGTTATCGAACGCGACGCGCCGGACGAAGTGCATCACGAACGTCACCTCACGACGGCGCAAGAGGCACAGGCCTACCTGACGGATGTGGCGGCGCGGGCGTTCTCGAAGGGAACCACAGTGGAAACGCACGTCCATGATGTGCCCGTTTCGGATGTGGCCCGCAGCATCGTAGAGCACGCCGCCGAGATCCACGCCGACCTGATCGTGACATGCACGCATGGGCAGAGCGGAGTCAGGGACCTGCTTGTTGGAACGATCGCGCAACGGGTTGTGGCCCTGGGCCAATGCCCTCTCCTGCTCATCAAGCCTGATCATCCACTTTCGGAGATCCGGCGCATACTTGTGCCCCTTGATCCAGACTCCGAGCATGATGCGGGTCTTGAGCCCGCGGTGGCAATCGCCCAGGCGTTCCGCGCCGGATTGGAGCTGCTGAGTGTGGTCCCTACGATCGGAACTCTGACAGGCGAGGAAGCCGCAACAAGCAGCTTGATGCCGGCTGCCGCCACCGCGCTGTTGGAGCTACGCGAGGAGCGGGCGGCCGAACACCTTGAGCAACATGTTCAGTCCCTGCAAGAACAAGGACTGCTTGCTGCCGCGCTTGTGGCCAGGGGTGATCCGGCTTCCCGAATCGTGGAGACCGCCCAGCAGATCGACGCGGACATGATCGTTCTGAGTACCCACCGCAAGACCGGCCTTCAGGCCTTCTGGTCCAAGAGCGTAGCCCCCCGGGTGGCTCAAGCCACCCGGAAGCCGCTGCTGCTTGTGCCCCTACGTTGAGGGCACCGTCTCTCCCGGCGCGCAGGCCAGTTAGTCCTCACCTGAGAGCAGCTTGATCCGCTCCCACGGCTTCAGATCGGCCTCGTCCGCCAGTATCGCCCTGAGCTGGTAGAGCTCGTCCCGCAGGGCAGCGGCTTGTTCGAACTCCAGGGCTTTCGCCGCCTCCTTCATCCGCTTCTCCAATTCAGCCACCATTCGGCGCAGCTCAGTCTGGGATGTCTTGTCGTGCTGAGCGCGATACTGCGCGCGCTCTTCCCCAACTGCCAAGGCCTTTTCGCGTCCGGCGGCTGAAAGCTGGTCGGTTATGTCCCGTATGGCCTTATGGATGCTGGCCGGCACGATCCCATGCTCCTGGTTGTAGAGAACCTGCTTTGCGCGGCGCCGCGTGGTCTCGGAGA
Source organism: uncultured Chloroflexia bacterium (assembly GCA_963784915.1). Classification (GTDB taxonomy): domain Bacteria; phylum Chloroflexota; class Anaerolineae; order Anaerolineales; family Villigracilaceae; genus Fen-1038. Next base: position 120,091 of record CAWATK010000015.1, on the reverse strand, counting down.
TTGCAGCCTTCATCGAATTTGTCATTCGGTCGGCGTACATGATCACGCGCCCGTTGACGTGCCTGGCTGCGCGGCCGATCGTTTGAATCAGGGCGGTATCCGAGCGAAGAAAACCTTCTTTGTCCGCGTCCAGAATAGCGACCAGAGATACCTCCGGCAAATCCAAGCCCTCCCGGAGCAGGTTTATGCCCACGACAACGTCGAATACGCCGAGCCTCAGATCGCGCAGGATGCCGATCCGTTCGAGAGTCTCAACCTCCGAGTGAAGGTAATGAACCTTCACGCCGAGCTCCATGAGGTAGTCCGCCAGATCCTCTGCCATGCGCTTCGTGAGCGTCGTGACCAGCACTCGCTCGCCGATCTCCGTTCGCCCTCGGATCTCGCCGATCAGATCATCCACCTGGCCCTTCGTGGGCCGCACTTCCACCTCGGGGTCAACCAGACCCGTGGGTCGGATGATCTGCTCGACCACCTGACTGGCCTTGGCCATTTCATACGGGCCGGGTGTGGCCGACGTATAGATGGTGAAGCCCATGACCTTTTCAAATTCGTCGAATTGCAGGGGGCGATTGTCCACGGCGCTCGGCAACCGGAATCCGTACTCGACCAAGGTCTCCTTGCGGGCCCGATCACCGTTGTACATTCCTCGAATCTGCGGAACCGTCATGTGACTCTCGTCCAGCACCAGAAGATACTCACTAGGGAGAAAATCTATCATCGTCCATGGATGAGTGCCTGCCGCGCGTCCGTCAAGGTGCCGGGAGTAGTTCTCAATTCCGGAGCAGTAGCCCACCTCGCGCAGCATCTCAAGATCGTAGCGCGTGCGCTGCTCCAGACGTTGGGCCTCAATGAGTTTGCCCTGCGACTTGAACAGCTTGACCCGGTCGTCCAACTCCTTCTCGATCTCTCCGATCGCCGATTTGAGTCGTTCGGCTTCTGTCAGGTAGTGCTTCGCTGGAAAGATCGAGAGTTCCTGTGGCTCCTGCAAGATCTCCCCCGTCACCGGGCTGAACTGCGAGATGCGCTCGACCTCATCACCAAAGAACGTGACCCGATAGCCGCGGCGGTCTTCATAAGCCGGAATGATCTCCAACGTCTCTCCACGAACTCTGAATGTGCCGGGCTTAAGTTCCACGTCATTACGCTGATACTGGGCCTCCACAAGCTGGCGAATCAGGGCGTTGCGACGGTACAGCTCCCCTACTTTCATCGACACCGTGCTCTTGCCAAACTCCTCGGGACTGCCCAGGCCATAAATGCAGGAAACGGACGCCACAATAATCACATCTCGTCGAGATACCAGCGAGGCAGTCGCAGCCAGTCGAAGGCGTTCGATCTCCTCATTGATCTGCGTTTCTTTTTCGATGTAGAGATCATGCCTGGGGACGTACGCCTCCGGCTGGTAGTAGTCGTAATAGGAGACGAAGTACTCCACGGCGTTGTCCGGAAAGAATTCCCTGAATTCTGCATACAGCTGCGCCGCAAGTGTCTTGTTGTGGGCCATGATGAGGGCGGGCATCTGCAACGCCTCAATAACGGAGGCGATCGTGAAGGTCTTGCCCGTGCCTGTAGCACCCAGCAGGACCTGATGGCGATCACCCCGGCGAATGCCCTGGATGAGTTGGTCAATGGCGCCTGGTTGGTCGCCGGTCGCTATGAATGGCGCCTGCAAATTGAAAGTCATGGGCCCTCTTTACGACTTGAGAACGTCCGTTCTATTATATCACCGACACAAAAGCCGGGAGGATGCGGCCTCCCGGCTTGTTGCGATGCTGGGTGTATTCTACGGCGCTGGGTTAGGCGGGAACGCCCCTGGATCAGCATAGAAATCCGTAGGATCAACGCCGCTGACTACTGCGCCCGGGGCCACGATCACGTCGATCAGGCTATGATCGTTGCATCCATAGAGCAGCCCGCAAGGCACCATCTGAGAATAGCCTCCTGCGGGGCCAGACGTGAATCCACCTCCGGGCCGCACGTAGGCGACGACCTGGTACGTGCCCGGAGGCAAGTTCTCAATCGTGTAGCTCGACTGACCAAGAACGGTGTCAACGTAGTGATATGCGCTGCCCGAGGTCTCAAAGGCGACGACACGCAAAGCGGGTATGCCGCTGGCGGGGTACATGAGTGAGCCTGTGATCGCGCCGGCGGCTGGCGCGGCAGGCAGCGTGGCCTGCGGTTCAACAGACTCGGCCGGGCCAGGGAATGGAGGGAAGGCGCCATTGACAAGGTACCAGTCTGCGGGATTGACGCCGGTCACGGCCTGACTGACACCCACAGCAACATTGATCAAGCTGTGATCGTCGCACCCTTGTCCCAAGCCGCAGATCACGGCTTGTGTATAGCCACCGGAAAGACCGGCCGGAAAGCTCTGGCTTCCGACCGTGTACGCGACCACGTGATAGTTCCCAGGGCTAAGCCCATCTATCTGGTAAGTCTGTTGTCCCTCAGTTGTGACCACGTACTTGTAGTTCTGGGATCCAACCTCGTAAGCCGCCACATACATTGCGGGGAGGCTCTCAGCAGGGTAGTTGAGAGCCCCGGAGATGCTTCCAGATCCGGCGGCAGGGGTTGTGTTGTCGCCGACAGTCGCCGTCATGGCCTCGAACGTGGCTTGGACGATGGCGCCTACGTCCTGGCCCGCATCCCCAAAGTCAATTGTGACTGATTGTGGAAGCGCGCTGCAACCAGCCGCCAGCAACGCAAGAATACCAAGGCGCAACGCGATGCGCAGTATGGACATTGCGCTCTCCTCCGTGGAAATGGCTCAGCGGATAGGACACTCGCGCGCGTCCGCTGGCAGCCGCCTATTATACGTGCGCGAGTTCGACTGTCAACCAGCTCCTGAGTTCATTTCCGAAGGTGATAAGGCACGTCAACGACGAGTCGCTCGCCACCAGCCCGCCGTCTACCATACAGCAGGGCCGCCTTGAGCAGGATGGCAGTCTGATTGTGGAGCAGGCTCTGCCACCAGTGGGAGGTCACAAACTCCGGGAGGACAACAACGGCGAGTTGGCCGTCATTGTGCTCTACGTCTGTGCGCTCCAAGTAATCCAAGAGCGGACGGATGAGCGAACGGAACGGCGATGGAACCACCACCATCGGAATGTCCGGCCACCATTCCTGCCATTGCTGCCTAACCTTCTCTCCGGCGCCCGGTTCGAGTTCTACGTAGACCGCCGTCACGTTGGATGAGATCGATTGCGCAAAGGCTACGGCGTTCACGATGCCCCGGTGAACGCCAGAGATGGGGATGACGACTCGAGCCGGTTCGACCGGCCGCAAAGAGGGCGGAAGTCCATGGAGCGAGAGCTCCTTTTTCACCTGTTCATAGTGCCGGTGGACGCGGTGGAAGCCGAAGACAATGAGCGGGATCACCAAAACGCTGATCCAAGCTCCGCTCGCAAACTTACTGTACGCCACGACCAGAAGCGTGGCACCGGTGGCAAGCGCACCTGTACCGTTGAAGAAGGCCTTCAGCAGCCAGCCTCGGCCTCTTTCCTTGCACCAGTGAACGACCATTCCAGATTGGGACAGTGTGAAGGCCAGGAAGGCCCCAATCGCAAATAGGGGAATGAGCAAATGCGAGTCGCCATTGAACACCACGATGAGTGCTCCTGCGACCGCCGCCAACACTACAATTCCGTTGGTGAATACGAGCCTGTCACCTAGGCCGCGGAGTTGCCTTGGGAGGAAGTCGTCCACGGCGAGGATGGCGGCTACGCGGGGGAAGCCAGCGAAGCTGGTATTGGCGGCGACCGCAAGAATCAACAGCGTAGATACCTGAATGAGCAGGTACAGGGGCCCGCTGCCGAGCAATCGCCTTGCGAGGGCGGAAAGCACGGTTTCATTCGGCCCGGCAACCACACCCAGAAACTGGGTAAGGCCGATGCTGCCGATGAAGAGCACTCCCATCAGCACGGCCATGGCCACAAGCGTCTTTCCAGCATTCTCCGACCTTGGGGCTTTGAAGGCTGTGACGCCGTTGCTGATAGCCTCAATACCTGTCATGGCTGTGCAGCCCGTGGCAAATGCGTGCAATACAAGGACCAGCGTGAGGGGTTGCAGCATCGGGGCAGCAGCCGGCGCCGGCAGTTGGGGGCCGTCGACCCAGAGTCTCGCTGCACCGTAGGCGAGCATGGAAAGATATGTTGCCAGAAACAGGTATACGGGCACCGCCATTGCGGATCCCGATTCTTGCAGCCCCCTCAGATTCACGACCGTAATGACGAGGAGCAGAGCTAATGCGATGGCAACTCGATGCGGCCAAAGTTCTGGAAATGCAGATGCCAGCGCGGCCACTCCTGCCGTCAAGCTGACGGCCGCGTTCAGGATGTAATCCGTCAAGAGCGCCGCTCCCGCCACAAGGCCCGGGAAAACCCCGAGGTTGGCGCGGGCAACAATGTAAGATCCGCCGCCGGACGGATATCCGTGGATGGTTTGATAGTACGAGAGCGCAACGAGGAACAGCAATCCAGCGATGGTTAGGGCGATCGGCCAGGCATAGTGCAGGCCAGCCGTTCCGGCGACCACCAAGCCAACATAGATCTCCTGATTGGCATAGGCTATGGATGAGAGCGCATCGGGAGAGAATGCCGCCAGCGCCCGTATCTTGTTCAGTTCCCTGTGCCCCGAGGCTTGAGTGGGCAGCGCCGGGCCGATGATCAGGTCCTTCAGGTGCGGGAGCACAACACCTCCTTGCGGATCAGTTCCAGGTCGATAATTTGGATGCTATACTACCACCAACAATGGAACGGAGTATGGCGTGAAGAATCATGAGATTCCGATGGCTCCTGATAAACGGATCGCGCTCGTGGCCCACGACAACAAGAAATCCGATCTGGTGGAGTGGGCGAGGTTCAACCGGGCACTACTCGCACATCACACCCTCTACGCCACTGGCACGACGGGTGATCTGCTGGAGCGCGAGCTGGGATTCCCGGTCCAAAAACTGCAAAGTGGGCCAATCGGAGGGGATCAGCAGGTTGGCGCCATGATCGTCGAAGACCGCGTGAATTTCCTCATCTTCTTTTGGGATCCTTTGGAGCCCATGCCTCACGATCCGGATGTGAAGGCGCTGTTGCGCATGGCCGCCGTCTGGAATATCCCAATCGCTTGCAACCGAGCGTCCGCCGACTTCATGATCTCTTCACCGCTGATGGACGGCGACTATCTTCGCCTCGTGCCGGACTACGGTGACCACAGAGGCCGCACGATTGCGAGCCTGGCCCGCCCGAATGCCGCCTGATCCCACGTGAGCCGTCCTGGCGGCTGCGGACGGCAGAGCGGCGCATTCGTGGCTCTAGGTGGTGGGGATCGCCTCAAGGATGCGTAGCAGCTCCTGAGTCCAGTCGGATCCCTGGGGGAACGTGCACCAATACGCCCCCTTTCCGCCTCTCACGTTTGGGCCAAGGTCTTCCAGCCGCCGTGCGGCGCGACCATTCCCGACAGCCGGGAAGCGCAGCACGAGCTGGCCCGCCTCCCATGCTACGGAGCTGAGACCCGCGTTCTCGGCGCGGAGTTTCACTTTCATCTGGAAGAACAGGCTCCGGACCATGTCGGGCAACGGACCGAATCGGTCCTCGAACTCGCCGGACAATGCATCGATCTCACCTTCATCGCGCAAATCGGCGATTCGCCGATAGAGGCGCAGGCGTAGTTCGCTATCCGCAATGTAGTCCGCAGGGATTCCAACCGGCAAGGGCAAGTCCACCGTCACTGGCATTGAGATTGGCCGCCCGAGATCAAGCAGCCCCCGTGGCGCAGGGGGAATATCCGCGTGGGAGTGACCAGTAGCGGCTGCTGTGTCGCGGCGCAGTTGCCGTACAGCGTCTGCCAGCAGCCGAGTATAGAGATGGAATCCCAGAGCCTGAATGTGACCGTGTTGCTGGCTGCCCAGGAGCTCGCCCGCGCCGCGTATCTCGAGGTCGCGCATGGCAATCGAGTAACCAGCACCCAGCTCAGTGTTTTCTGCGATGACATCCAGACGCTGCTGGGCATCCACGGTGGGCATTCGGCGCCGATGCCTGAAGAAGTACGCGTACGCCCGCGCGGCGCCCCGGCCAACCCTGCCTCGCAGTTGGTAGAGCTGGGCCAGTCCAAAGGTATCGGCACGATCGACGATCAGTGTGTTGGCGTTCGGAATATCCAGGCCCGATTCGATGATGGTAGTGGACAGCAGAACGTCCGTCAGGCCATGGTTGAATCGGTGCATGACGGCTTCCAGCTGGTGTTCCGGCATTTGTCCGTGCCCTACATCGACCCGCGCCTCCGGCACCAACTGCGCCAGGTGCGTGCGCATCGCCTCGATCGTATTCACTCGATTGTGCACGAAGAAGATCTGTCCACCCCGCTCGAGTTCGCGCAGGATCGCCTGCCTGGCAAGTCGGGGGGAGTACGGGCCGACATGGGTCACGATGGGCAAGCGCTCCTCCGGCGCGGTGTTCAGGTTGGATATATCGCGCACGCCCGTCAGAGCCATGTACAGCGTGCGCGGAATCGGCGTTGCCGTGAGCGTGAGGACGTCAACCTCCGTGCGCAGCCGCTTCAGATGTTCCTTGTGCGACACCCCAAAGCGTTGCTCTTCATCAATAATGACCAGACCCAGCTCCTTGAATTGCACATCGGCTGACAACAGGCGGTGGGTGCCGATCACAATATCCACTTCGCCTCGGTCCAGCGCAGCCAGGATTTCCGTTTGCTCCCTGTCTGAACGAAAGCGCGACAGCATCTCAACTTTCACCGGGAAGGCCGCCAAGCGCTGCTGAAAGGTGTCCCAGTGCTGCTGGGCCAAAACGGTTGTGGGAACCAGAATGGCGACCTGCTTGCCACCCACTACGGCCTTGAACGCTGCCCGAAGCGCCAGTTCGGTCTTTCCGTAGCCGACATCTCCGCACAGCAACCGATCCATGGGGCGGTCGCGTTCCATGTCTTGCTTGATCTCCTGAAGCGCGCGCACCTGGTCGTCCGTTTCCACGTACGGAAAACTGGTCTCGAGTTCGGCCTGCCAAGGCGTATCGGCGCCAAACGCGTGCCCGCGTGCGACTTCTCGCCTCGCATGCAGATCCAGCATCTCCTGTGCGACGCGAATCACCGCACCCTGCGCGCCGCGACTTGCGATCGTGCCACTCCTGGCCGCCCAGGCGATCCAACGCTGGTTCGAGGCCATCCGTTCCGACGTAGCGCGTGAGGCGGTCGGCCTGATGCACTGGAACAAAGAGCTGCCCGCCCGATTCGTATGCCAGCTCCAGGTACTCGCGCTCGCGGCCGTCCAGCTTTCGTCTGACCAGACCCACGAAGCGTGCGATACCGTGGTCCACGTGAACGACTGGGTCACCTGGTCTTAGATCAGAGTAGATGGATTCTGGGGCCTCGGCGGGCGCGCGCAACCGGGATCGAGTGGCCGGCCTTTCCCATCCGAAGACCTCAGAATCAGTGATCAGATGCATGCGCGAAAGGACGAAGCCTTCGCGCAAAGACGCTTCAAAGAACTCCGGCGCGCCCCCGAGTGAAGTCGATGACAGCGAACCGCCCGCCTGCGGAATCTCATTCCACAACTCCTGCAGTCGGGCCATCTGGCGTGATACCACGAATGTCTTGTCGCCCGCGTCGACCAGCGCTTTCATGTACTCCATGAAGGGCTTGAGGCGGCCCGCGAATCGTTGATCGTGCCCAAAGGCCGATGAGTAGTCTTCAGTATCCCGGTGAGGCATCTCTGGTGTTTCATCCGGGTGGCCAAGAGTGAAGCCAGGCACCGTCTGAAGCTGGTCCCGCAATTCTGACCAGGTCACATACGGCATTGGGATATCCGGCTGAATGGCACCTTCCTCCAGGGCCGAGCGACGCAGATCCACGGCCTGATGCTCAACTTCCTCCATCATCGCGTCGATGGCTGTGACGTCGTCCAGGATGACGAGCGCATCCGGAGGCAGATAATCCAACAGAGTTCGCATTGTTGGGATGCAAACGCGGGATATCAAACTCAGATGGTTCGCCCTCCGCAGACGCAGCATCCGTCAGTTGGACGTCGGTGCGAAGGAGGAACTCGCGCGCTGGCGGCAGCTGAATTCGACTGAACAAGCTCCACGGTGCGCTGCGATACCGGATCGAACCTCCGTATCGAATTGACCTCATCTCCCACCAGCTCAATCCGCATCGGCGCGGGAAAGCCCGGCGCCCAAACGTCCAGGATGCCGCCCCGCATCGCGAACTCACCGGGCTCCAGCACAACGTTGCTGCGGGCGTATCCGGAGGCAACCAGGCCGTGGCGCGTCAGGTCAGAAGGGATGCGAGCCCCACTGGACACCCGGATGTATGCTCCAAGAAAATTCTCCCTGGGCACGGTGCGCGTCATCAGCGCCCGGGCGGAGGCGATCACGATGGCATGGTCTTGACGGAGGGTAGGGCCCGGAAGCCGGCGGCCCGCCAGTGCAGACAGAACCTGGAGGCGCTCCCGGCGAACGGCCGCGCTCCAGGGTGCACGCTCGTAGAAGAGGGGATTTGGTTCAGCGAAATGCAGTCGCGTAGCATCCGTCCAAAAGGCCAATTCCTCCCACAAGATCAGGGCATGGTCATCGCGGTCTGTAAGCAGAATGAGATCGCAGCCGAGGTCCTGCTGGAGGGCGGCAACGAAGGGCAGGCGCGCGGCTCGAGGCAGACGTAACGCGTCAAATGGTCCGCGCTGTCGGGCGGATTTCAGTACGGCCTGGTAGGCGTTGGATTTGCGCAGGTCTTCGAGGATCGCATTCATTGGAGCCTGGGCAACGGGGAGCTTGCTGGCATGATCGAGAGCGGTGGGGCGCTACGCCACACCATTGAAGCGATTCATGGCTGCCTGGATGCCAAGTGAGACAAAGGCCAGCGCGGCATCCGCGGCCCTATCCAAGACGCCGCCAATGGCTTCCTTCTCAGTTCGTGAGAACTCCTGCAGGACGTAATCAGCCGGTTGCATCTGGCCCGGCGGACGTCCGATACCAAGTCGCAATCGGGAGAAATCCTGGCTGCCAAGCATCTCGATCGTCGACTTGACGCCCTTCTGCCCGCCGGGGCCGCCACCGGGCCGCAATCTCAATGTCCCGAACGGGAGATCGAGGTCATCGTGGGCCACAAGGATGTTCTCGAGCGGTACCTTGTAGAAGTGGGCAAGCCCTTGAACCGACTTACCGGAAAGGTTCATGTAGGTCTGCGGTTTCGCGAGGAGGATCTTCCGGCCCTCGAGCCGGGCCGCGGTGACGAGCGCGTGCGAATGCAGCCTGAGCCCTTGGGCATCCAGACGAACGGCAAGCCGGTCGATGAGCTCAAAGCCGAAGTTGTGCCGCGTGCCCGAAAATTGCCGTCCGGGATTTCCCAGGCCGACGAGGATGAATTGCATTTCCATTATCGCATTTCCAAAACGCGTCGATTCACAGCCGGCGCCGCAAGATCACAGCTCCCCACAGCAGGAAGACTGCCACAATGGCCAGACCCCCGCGCATGAAGCCCTCGAAGAGGTTGCCCCGTGTGAGCACTGCCGGATTGGGCGCAAGGGGCGTGGGGGTCCGGAGGGGCAAACGGGTGACAGTCGGCGTTGCCGCGATCACCACGGGTGTGTCTACACGCGGCACAGGCTTGTTGGTGGGCACGGTCGAGGGGGTCGGCGTTGGCGCGGCGGTGTAGTTGCGAACCTGCACGCCTATGACGACGTCGCGAACGGTGCCGTCCGTCCCATTCAACCTGAGTTGTAACCGATAGGCGCCGTCGGAGATCATCGTCGTGTCCCAAAGGGCCAGACGAGCGTCGGTAGTCGGTTGTGAAAGCTCGGCGATCCCAAACCACGAGTTATCTGCTGCGTCAGCATAGGCGAAAGCAAGTTGCGCTGATGAAAAGAAGGCTGGGCTCAGAGTTCCTCGGATCTCCACCATGCCGGACAGCACGTCTCCATCGTCAGGCGCGGAGATCTCCACATTGCCGTCACCCTGCGCGTGTACAGGCAGACAGGTCGCAACGATGAGAAGCAGGGCTCCTACCCCCCACGCGGCGGTGATTCCGACTGACCGGGCTCGATCCGACCTTGTCATTATTCGAGTGCTTCCGATTGCCTATCGAAATCGGCGTTCCGCGCCGCGGCTGCCAGGATAGCGATGTGCCGCTGGCAAGAAGGCGCGTTGCCGCCAGAAGGCGAACATGGTAGTTTAGCATGAAGCCGTCTCATGGTCAAATTTTGGTGGTAGACTACTCGGTTGGGACCCAACAGATGGCAGACTCCCGATCCACACAGATGGTTGAACGTCTCCGCGCGATGCAAGCTGCTGCCCCGGACATCGAGGCATCCGCGGTGGTTTCCGTGGATGGACTCATCATGGCTTCCGCGCTGCAGCAAGGCGTCGAAGAGGATCGCGTCTCGGCCATGTCGGCTGCCATGCTCAGTCTGGGGGAGCGAATTGCCAGCGAGCTGGGTCGGGGAACCCTGGAACAGGTCTACATCAAGGGAGGAGCGGGGGCCATAGTGCTTACGTCCATTGGCGCGGAGGCTGTCCTCACGGCTTTGGCCAGGCACGAGGCCAAGCTGGGGCTCATCTTCCTTGAGATGCGTCGGGCCGCAGAGGACATCTCGAAGCTCGTAGGATGAGCAACCGGCGGCAGGCACCGGATGCAAGATGCAAATCTCCGATGGGGAGGGCTGAAACGCCCTCCCCATCGCCTTTGTAGACGGCTGGCGAGTAAGGACCAGGACACGCAGATCGCTAAGGAGTTGGCAAATGGCGACCAAATACATATTCTTCACGGGCGGCGTCGTTTCCTCAGTAGGCAAGGGCGTGACCGCGGCCGCCATAGGCCTGATCCTGAAGGAGCGTGGCTTCAAGGTAACGGTTCAGAAACTGGATCCATACATTAACGTCGACCCAGGAACCATGTCTCCGTACCAACATGGTGAGGTGTTCGTGCTGGATGACGGTGCGGAAACTGACCTAGATCTCGGTCACTATGAGCGCTTCATCGACATCCGCCTTACGCGGTCCAGCAATTTCACCAGCGGGCAAGTGTATGCGGAAATCATCGCCAAGGAGAGACGAGGCGACTTCCTCGGGGGCACCATCCAGGTCATTCCTCACATCACCAACGAAATCAAGCGCCGCATTGGTTTGGTCGCCAAGGAGACGGGAGCCGATATCGTCCTGGTTGAAATCGGCGGCACTGTAGGTGACATCGAGTCGCAACCCTTCCTGGAGGCACTCCGTCAGCTGCGAAACGAAGTAGGCCGCGAGAATGTGTTTTTCGTGCACGTTACGTGGATGCCCTACATCGGTGCGACGGGCGAGCTGAAGACAAAGCCCACCCAACACTCCGTGGCAGCCCTGAGATCCATCGGCATCTCCCCAAACATGATCATCGCGCGGTCGGACCATCCATTCGAGGATGGCCTGTGTGAAAAGATCGCGTTGTTTTGTGACGTTGAGAACCGTGCCGTCGTGCCGTTGGTAACGACGGACGTCCTGTATGAAGTGCCGTTGCTGTTGGAGCGTGCGGGTGTGGGCGACTACCTCGTGGCGCAGCTCGGGTTAAAGGCGCAGCGCCAACCTGACATGAAGCCGTGGCAGGCGCTAGTGGCCTCCGTCCGGCAGCCGCGTCCCGTGATCAAGATTGCGCTGGTGGGCAAGTATGTGGAGCTGCAGGACGCATATATGTCGGTAAGGGAATCGCTCAATCACGCCGCCATTGCAAACCAGGTAGATGTTGAAATCGGATGGATACACTCGGCCGACCTGGAGAAGGACAAGGGTTGGGATCAGATTCAGGCCGCGCATGGAATTGTGGTACCCGGCGGCTTTGGTTCACGCGGTGTCGAAGGAAAGATCCTGGCGGCCCGGTTCGCCCGAGAACGACGCGTGCCGTATCTCGGATTGTGCCTGGGCATGCAGGTGATGACGATCGAATTTGCGCGGCACGTGCTGCAACACGAGGACGCCAATTCCACGGAATTCGACCGGAGCACCTCGGCGCCGGTCATCGATCTGATGATAGAGCAGCGTTCGATCAGCGACATGGGCGGGACGATGCGCCTGGGACTGTATCCTTGCCTGCTCCAGGCAGGCAGTCGGGCGGCCGCAGTGTATGCCACGGACCAGGTAGATGAGCGTCACCGGCACAGGTTCGAGTTCAACAATGCCTACCGGGGCGAATTCGAGGGGGCTGGCATGAACTTCTCCGGCCTCTCACCGGATGGTCGCCTTGTGGAAATCGCCGAAGTGACGGACCATCCCTACATGGTAGGCAGCCAGTTCCACCCCGAGTTTCTCTCCCGCCCCATGAGACCCCATCCCCTGTTCATGGGCCTGATCAATGCGGCCAAGACCCGCAGTCAGGGATAACTCAGCGGCGCCGCGGGCTTCACGCGGGGCCTCTGGGTGCGCGCCAGGTGCCTGCTGCTCAACGGCCGGCGGCAGGTTGGCGCCTCGAAAGCAAGTGCGGTATATTAAGGGCACGATACTCTGCGAACGGGAGGCATAGCACATGGCCAGCGTAACGTTTGATCACGTCACGAAGAAATTTGGTGAAACGACTGCCGTCGATGATCTGAACATCCAGGTGGACGATCGCGAATTCCTCGTGCTGGTCGGACCCTCAGGCTGCGGAAAAACGACTGCATTGCGCTGCCTCGCGGGCCTGGAGGAGGTCACGAACGGCCACATCATGATCGGCGATCGGGTGGTGAATGACGTGGCCCCCAAGGACCGCGATATCGCCATGGTCTTCCAGTCGTATGCCTTGTATCCCCACCTGTCGGTTTTCGACAATATGGCATTTGGTCTTAAGCTCAGAAAGGTGCCCAAGGATCAAATCAAGTCGCGCGTGGAGAAGGCGGCCAGCACTCTCGGCATCACCGATTTGCTCAAGCGGCGGCCAAGACAACTGTCCGGTGGTCAACGACAGCGTGTGGCTGTCGGCCGGGCGATTGTTCGAGAGCCGAAGGTCTTCCTTTTCGATGAACCCCTTTCGAACCTGGATGCCAAGCTGCGGGTCCAGATGCGGGCGGAGATCAGCAAGATCCACCATCAGCTGCAGACCACGTTCATTTACGTGACGCACGACCAGATGGAAGCCATGACCATGGCTACCCGCATCGCCGTCATCACGAAGGGCAGACTACAACAATTGGATACACCGCAGAACCTGTACAACCAGCCTGCAAATCTCTTCGTGGCAGGATTTATCGGTTCTCCGGCCATGAACTTCTTCCCGGCGACCATACGCTCCAGCGGTGGTTTGGTGGCCGACAGCGGCGAGTTCCAAATTCCCATTCCGGCTGGGCGATCCAAGGTACTGGAAGCGTACGCGGGCAAAGAAGTGGTTGTGGGTATCCGCCCGGAGGACATCCACGATCTGCAATTCGTTCCGCCCAATATATCCTCGGCACGCTTGACAGCCCAGGTGGATGTCACGGAGTTGATGGGCAATGAGATCCTCCTGTACTTGGTGACTGGCAAGAACACGTTTGTGGCCCGGGTGGATCCCCGCTCGCAACTACGGGTTGGAAACCGCGCTGAGGTCGCCCTAAACATGGAAAAACTCCACGTCTTCGACGCGGCTACAGAGCAAGCGATCTACTAGACGCTCCGGCATCACAAAAGGACAATTCCAGGCGAGCCGTTCTCGCAAGATTCGAGCTGCGGCCGGGCCAGCGCGCTTGACTTTCAGGAGCACCACTGCTCGGACGCTCAGCTACCTGAAGTCTGGCGACCAACGTGCCTAGCCGCGGCAACCCCATGTGCAGAACAACGAGTCAAGGGCATTGATTATGGATACTCCGGCTTGGGTGAGTGACTCTGTCTTCTATCAGATCTTCCCTGACCGATTTGCACGCTCGACAGGCATGTCCAAAGCAGGCATCAACCTCGAGAGCTGGGATTCACCGCCCACAGCCCACGGATTCAAGGGTGGAGACTTGTATGGCGTGACCGAGCACCTTGACTACATTCAGGACTTGGGCATCAATGCCCTCTACCTAACCCCCGTCTTCTCCTCCGCCAGCAACCACCGTTATCACACGTACGACTACTATCGTGTGGATCCGCTCTTGGGGGGGAACCAGGCGCTGCGGCAACTCATCGATGCGGCCCACCAGCGGCGCATGCGCGTCGTCCTGGACGGCGTATTCAATCACGCCAGCCGCGGTTTTTGGCAGTTCCATCAGACGCTTGAAAACGGTGCCGCGTCGCCGTATGTGGATTGGTTCCATTTTGACCCGGAGCGCCTCACGCGTCAGCGTCACTGGGGGGCCTATCCTTCACCGGATGAGGAACAGGCGATCAGGGACCAAGGTAGCCTTAGAGCAATCGGTTACGAGGGTTGGTGGGACTTGCCGGCCCTCCCGAAATTCAACACAAATGCTCCAGCTGTACGCGACTTCCTCTTTGACGTGGCGCGGCACTGGGTGGAGTTCGGGATTGACGGCTGGCGGCTGGATGTGCCGGGCGAGATCGACGATGATTCCTTCTGGCAGGAGTTCCGTCAACGCGTTCGCACGGTCAACAAAGATGCCTACATCGTTGGCGAGATCTGGCACGATGCCAGCCGCTGGCTGCAGGGCGACCAATTCGATGCGTCCATGAACTACCTACTAACCGCAGCCTGCCTGAGTTTCTTCCCGGGGAAGCATTTGGACATCGCTGCGGCACTCAAGGTTGGCGGATTCCGCGGGCAGATCCGTCCGACTGATGCGGCTGGCTTCGCTGATCGAATCGATTGGCTTCTGGGGCTGTACCATCCGGATGTCACACGGGTCCAGATGAATCCGCTTGACAGTCACGACACACCTCGATTCTTGACCTGTTCGGGGGGAGATCTACCGAGTCTCCGCCTGGCCCTCGTGTTCCTGCTCACCTTTCCTGGCGCGCCGTGTCTATTCTATGGAGACGAGATCGGAATGCAAGGTGCGCACGATCCTGACTGTCGACGGGCCTTCGTTTGGGACCAGCAGAGGTGGGACAGCGGGCTTCGGGACTTCATCAAGAATCTGATCTACTTGCGACACCGACGGCTTGAGTGGCGGTGGGGCACGTTCAGGCGTCTCGAGGCGGATGCGGGCGTCTATGCCTTCGAACGGCGGCATGAGTCGCTGGGGTCAGTCGTCGTCCTGAATTGCAGCGACGAGCCCCGGGAAGTCACTCTGCATGCCGCAACAGGAAGCTCCGCGGCGCCGCCGGTCCTATTTGGAGAGGCCAACGTGCTACGCGTAAGTCCGCTTGCGCTCCGTGTCCCCGCCCGCAATGGAGTGATCCTTGACGTGGGAGAGACCCGCGCGGGCACGTGACATTCGGCCCGGCCTGCGGTTTTCTGGTATACTTTTAGTTCATGACTGGTCCTGTCTGCGGTCTCGGCTGCGGGCATGGAGACCTGCATAAGACTCGGAAAGGAACGCATACGTCATGCCGATGCCCAAGGAAGAAAAGGCAAAGTTCATCACTCAGTACCATCGTCACGAGACCGACACGGGCTCGCCCGAGGTTCAAGTGGCGATCATCACGGGGCGGATCCAGCAGTTGACAGAGCACCTCCGCAGTAACAGGCACGACGAATCCTGTCGACGCGGGCTACTCAAACTGGTGGGGCATCGCCGCCGGATGCTGGCTTACCTGCGCCAGGCCGACTACCCTCGTTATCTTGCCGTCACCGAGAGTCTCAATCTTCGACACAAGTAGGGTCGGAAGTCTGAGTAGATGGTCTCCGCCATCTACTCTCTTTTTGTTGGGAGTGCGCAACGGGCGCTGGAATGCCGCTGCGAGCATCAACCGCCCGGCAGGAATTGAATAGTGGTGGCAAGCAGTTTGCCGGCACTCTTCAGTCCCTGACTGGGAGGAATCAGAGAGCAGGGTTGCTTCAAGAATTCAGCCCACTAGTTGCATGACGAGCGCGGCGACCTCGGAGCCTCAATGGCCGGGGACTGTGCGCGTATGGCGCAACACAAAGCTTGCCAGGGAGACAAGAAGATGAAACCAGAATCCAAACGATTCTCCGCTGCGGTCGGTACCGAAACCGTGGTTTTTGAAACGGGAAAGCTGGCTGCCCAGGCCGGGGGCGCGGTGACAGTTGGCATCGGAGAGGCGGTGATCTTCGCTGCTGCGACGATGGGCGGCATCCGCGAAGGAATCGACTTCTTTCCGCTGTCGGTCGAATACGAAGAACGCCTTTACGCTGGCGGCAAGATTCCGGGATCGTTCTTTCGCAGAGAGGGCCGGCCCTCGACAGATGCCATCCTTACCGCCCGGCTTACCGACCGGCCGCTCAGACCGCTCTTCCAGCACGGAATGCGGAATGAGGTGCAGGTGATGATGTTCTCGTTGTCTTCAGATAACGAGCACCCGCTGGATATTCTCGCCATCAATGCCGCATCTGCCGCATTGACGATTTCGGACATACCGTGGGGCGGACCTGTCGCTGCCGTGCGAGTTGGCCGTATTGAAGGTCGCCTTGTGATCAACCCAACATTTGCGGAGATGGATGCGTCCGACCTGGACTTACGCCTGGCCGGCACCCGCGATGCGATCCTGATGGTCGAATGCGGGGCGCTCGAGGTGCCCGAGGATGTGATGGCCCAAGCTCTGGAATTCGGACATCAGTCGATCCAACCACTGATCGATGTCCAACTACAAATGGCCAAAGAGGTCGGGAAGCCAAAACGCGAGCCGACCATAGTCCCAACGGACGAGAAATTGCAGACAGGTGTGCTCGAGCGTATGACCGCCCCGATGAATAGCCTCCTCGATCGGCCGCTGAGCAAAACCGAGTTCTATTCCGGTATGGATGCGCTTCTGCAATCGCTGGTAGCCGAGCTCTGCACGGTGCCAGATGGTGCGGATTCGGCCGGATACCCACAGGCGCAGGCGGTGAAGGCCGCGTTTGAGGAAGCGGAGCACCTCGTGGTGCGTGAACGAATACTCTCTGCAGGGAAACGGCCCGACGGAAGAGCACCCACGGACGTCCGCCCGATCTGGTGCGAGGTTGATTTGTCGCCGCGTGCCCACGGATCCGGCCTCTTCACGCGAGGGGAGACCCAGGTGCTTTCGCTGGCGACCCTTGGAACGCTCGGAGAAGCCCAGGAATTGGACAATCTGGGGCCGATGGACACCAAGAGATACATGCATCACTACAACTTTCCACCCTTTTCCACTGGTGAGGTGAAGCCTCTTCGGGGCCAGAGCCGCAGGGAGGTTGGTCACGGCGCCCTTGCAGAGCGGGCACTGGAGCCCGTGATTCCGGCAGAGGAGACATTCCCTTACACCATTCGCGTCGTTTCCGAGGTTCTTTCATCAAACGGATCCACCTCCATGGCCTCTGTCTGCGGTTCAACCCTCGCTCTGATGGATGCCGGCGTGCCGATCAAGGCTCCGGTGGCCGGCGTCGCAATGGGCTTGATCAGCGACTTAGGCGGACGCTACAAGATCTTGACGGATATCCAGGGCACGGAAGATCACCTCGGCGACATGGACTTCAAAGTGGCAGGGACGGCCCAAGGCATTACAGCGTTGCAGATGGACATCAAGATTTCGGGCATCAGCCCAAAGATGATGAACGAGGCTCTCGGGCAGGCACGGGAGGCGCGCTCTGCAATCATGAAGGAAATGCTTTCGGTGCTGGACGCCCCGCGCAGTGAGCTAAAGCCTCACGCGCCACGCATCATCACGGTGAAGATCCCCATCGAAAAGATCGGAGCGCTTATTGGTCCGGGTGGAAAGAACATACGATCTCTACAGGAAGAGACTGGCACCAAGATCGACGTCCAGGAGGACGGCACCGTGTACATCGCCTCCACCGAGGGCGTGGGAGCCAAGATCGCACAAGAACGAGTCGAGGCCCTTGGCGAATCGGCGGTAGTGGGCAACATTTACACGGGGAAGGTTGTCCGAATAGCCGACTTTGGCGTTTTCGTCGAAATTCTCCCAGGCGTCGACGGCTTGGTGCACATTTCTCAATTGGATACGGAGCGGGTGAACAAAGTCGAAGATGTCGTAAACATGGGTGACGAGATAACAGTCATGGTGACGGACATCGATCCCCAGGGCAAGATACGCCTTTCGAGGCAAGCCGTCCTCGAAGGTTGGACCGCGGATGAGGCCCGGGAGCGCGATCAGCGGCGTTCAGGTGGCGGTTCGCGCGGCGGTCCCAGGGGCGGAAACGGACGGGGCCGGGATGGAAATCGCGATCGCCACGGCGGAGAACGCCGCAACTAAGACCTGACCTACCGCACACTTGCCGCCCCAACGGGCGGCAAGTGTCTTTTCAGGAACGGCCCATGCCGATAAAGAGCGCACTAATCTCCTTCCGCAATCTGCGGGCGCGCATGCAGGAATATCCCCGCCAGTTCTGGCTCATGATCACGGGGGTCGTGCTCAGCACGGCCGGCGCGAGCATGATCTGGCCCTTCCTCCTGATCTATGCGACAAACCGCTTGAGCCTGCCGCTAAGCATTGTGGCACCCCTGATATCCATCAACGCAGGCACGGGCTTGCTCTCATCGCTGATCGCTGGCGCGATGGCAGATCGCATTGGTCGCAAGACCGTCATGAACATCAGCCTCACAATCAACGGGTTAGGGTACTTCTTTCTGATGAGTGCCGCCACGTATGAGCAGTTTGTTCTGCTCATGATCATCATCGGGTTCGCGCAGCCCCTGTACCAGGTGGGCGCGGACGCCATGCTGGCTGATTTGATCCCGCCGGAGAAGCGGACGCGTGCGTACGCCATCAGCCGGATCGCTGTCAACGCCGCATTTGCCATGGGGCCCGCCGTGGGCGGCTTCCTGGCCTCCAGGTCCTATCATCTGGCGTTCTACGGTGCCACGTTCGGCTTCCTCGCCTACAGCCTGCTGCTCTTGTTCCTGGCCCGAGAAACGCTTGACCGAAACGTGGTTCCCGTGCCCTTGGGTCCCTCCCCCACAGCGGCCCATTCAGGATACGGGCGCGTGGTTCGAGATGGATCATACGTTTCATTCGCCGGGCTCATTGGGCTCGGCCTGATCGCTCCGACGATGTTATGGATACTTCTGCCAATTTACGCGAAATCCACATTTGGGTTGCCCGAGAGTCTGTACGGCTGGATACCCACAACCAACGCACTGATGTGCGTCTTCCTTCAGTTTCCCGTAACGGAAATCACGCGCCGCTACCGTGCCTTGCGCGTTGTCGCCGCGGGCATGCTGGTGTACGCTCTGGGCGCCGGCAGCGTGGCACTGATGAGGGGCTTCTGGGGCTTCTGGCTGAGCATGGTCGTGCTCACGCTGGGGGAGCTGATCCTGGTTCCCACTTCGAGCAAGTATGTCGCGGATCTCGCGCCGGCGGACATGCGAGGGCGCTACATGAGCATCTATTGGCTTTCTTGGGGAATGGCGCGCACGCTCGCCCCGTTGCTCGGCGGCGCCCTCAACGATCGTTTCGGGGGACAGGCGATCTGGCTCGGCGGCCTTAGCATAGGCGCGATCAGTGCGGCGGGCTTGTTCCTTCTCTCTCAGCGCTCTGCAACTCGCCCTGTCTTGAGTTCGGCGGCCTAACAGCCAACCGCCTTGACGCGCAGGAATGGCGGTCCGCGGCTTAGTTGGCCAAGATTGCTTCGAGCCGCTTGCGCACGTACGGCCACTCGTGTGCGAGGATGCTGTAATAGACGGAGTCGCGGATCGTTCCATCCGGCAAGATCATGTGGTTTCTGAGCACGCCCTCCCGCACCGCCCCCAGGCGTTCGATGGCCCGCTGGGATCTCTCATTGCGCAGGTCAGTCTTGAACTGGACGCGGATGCAATCCATTGCCTCGAAGGCATGCCGAAGCAGCAGGTACTTGCATTCCGTGTTTACGGCAGTGCGGCGGAACTCCGCGCCGTACCAGGTTCCACCGATCTCAACGCCTTGGTGTGCGGCCCGGACATCCATGAAACGAGTGCGCCCCGGCGATCCGGCCGGACTTCTTGTGGATGACGACAAACGGAATGTCCGCCCCCTTCTCCGCCAGGGCAAGGAGATCACGCACCCACGCCTCGAGGTGCGCGGGACTCGAGATCTCGCCATATGGCATGTGGCGCCATATTTCCGGGTCGAGACCGACGAGCTGCAGGCCCTGGATATGCCCCTCCGCGAGCGGTTCAAGCGACACATGATCCCCGTTGAGGTATATGTTTGTCGTCATCTGCTCTAAGCCAGCCTTGCTCCGGCTGATCTCGAGTAGGCAGATACGGCATTTGGGGCCCTGGGACGCGTAATCGTTCCGCAAGCGCCGCCATCAGCGCCGTGCGGTCATCCCACGGATGTTCCACCGCGCCAAAGCACATGGATTGTTCGTGACCCTTGCCGCACGCCATCACGATGTCTCCGACAGAAGCTTGATTGACGGCGAAGCGGATGGCTTCCCCACGATCCGGTATCCGCCAAAACGTCTTCCCCTCCTGCCCACCGCCCGTCCGCGCGCCTTCGGCCATATCCGCGAGGATGGCCTCGAGCGACTCTGTGCGGGGATCCTCTGCCGTCAACACGGTGATGTCCGCCAGCTTCGCTGATGTCTCCGCCATCATTCGGCGCTTCGCACGGTCCCGGAGGCCGGCCGAGCCGAAGACGGCGATAACCCGTCGCGATCCTGAGTCGGCCTGCATCGACACGAGGTCCCGAGCCGTCGTGAGCGCCACCTTAAGGGCGTTGGGCGTATGTGCGAAATCCACCACCGCCATGAATTCCTGCTCCGACGTTAATCCGCTCCATCCTTCCTGGCACGGCGCGGCGGAGGCTATTCCACGGGCGGCGACGTCCGGCCCAACGCCGGCACCGAACACAGTCGCGACGAATGCCGCCAGGCAGTTTGAAATGTTGTAGCGTCCTGGGAGTGTCGTCTTGATGTCTACACGCAAGCCATCCGCCAGCACCGAGAATTCGGTTCCGGTTTCGATTGGTCTAATCTGTGAGGCCACCACGTCGGAGGCCAGATCGATCCCGTAGGAGATCGTCCTCACATTGGAGATACCTGCGAGGAACTCGTACGAGCTGTCGTCGTGGTTGAGAACTGCTAGGCGTGGATTCCCACCTGGCTTCTCGGCGGTTGATTGCAGGGATGAAATCAACCTGCTCTTCGCGGCGCGGTAGTTCTCATAGGATCCGTGCTCGTCGAGGTGTTCGTGAGTGATGTTGGTAACTACTCCAACATCGAACTCGCAGGCATCAATACGATGCTGCGCCCAGCCGTGCGATGTAGTTTCCAAGACGGCATGGGTCAGGCCAGTACGCACCATTTGCTGCATGTAGCGTTGCACATCGTGGGCGTCCGGCGTGGTAACGTGAAAGCCCGTGTCCAACTGATCACGCCCAATGAGAGCGTTGACCGTGGATATCAGTCCGGCGCTCAATCCGGCCTCTTGAAGAATTCTGTAGATGAGGTTAGCCGTTGTGGTCTTTCCATCCGTGCCAGTCACGCCTATCACGCACAGCTTGCGCCCCGGCCAGCCATAGTACGCCGCCGCGATGTAGCTCAAGGAGCGCCGGGTGCTGACCAATCGAACATAGGGCACGGCCAGCGCCCCATCTCACGTTCTCCGACTATCGCCGTCGCGCCCCGGGAGATGGCGTCGGTCACATAGTCATGCCCATCGGCTGAACCGCCGACCATGGCCACGAACAGATCTCCACGTTCGACACGGCGACTGTCAATGGAAAGCCCAGTGACCTGGGCGGGCGGAACCGGGGACATTAGCGTGCCCGGCGGCAAGCCGGAAAGCAATTCCTGGAGGTCCATTAGTTGCGAGCGCTCTTCAAAAACAAATCGAGGGTTCCGGCGATTGTATCGCCAAAAGCCCTCGAACACACAGAGCAAGCGGAGAACAGATCCGAGTTACGCTACAACCTTGATGTTGAAACGGTGCGAGGAGGTCCACATTCGAAGGCTCTGCCAGAGAACCACGAACATCTCAACTCCGCGCGACGTAGCAATGCCGCCCAGATCAATCACCGACTTCCACCCGAACCAGTCCCGCAGGATGGAGATCACGACGGCCTTGGCCTCGGTATCCTCTCCACTCACAAACACATCCGTACGCTCCGTCAACTTGCCGGGTTCAACCATCACATTGCAGTTCATGGTGTTCAGAGTCTTTACCACGCGAGTGTCCGGGAACTCCCGTTGGATCTGCTCGCCCAGCGAGTCGCGTGTTGGCAACTGTCAGTGTCCAGACCTCTGTGGAGTAGTCGAGCGGGTTGGCTGTGTCGATCAGGATCTTCCCATCGAGATTCTCCTTGCCGGCCTGACGAAGGGCTTGAAGGGACGCCGATCCCTGGGTGCAGTTGAAGACGATTTCGGCGAAGCCGGAGGCATTGGCGAACGTTCCGAACGAGGCCCGGGGCCCCTCCTTCTTCGCCCAGGTGATGGCACTGGGATTTGCCGGGTCCCGCGAGCCCATCATCACCTCGTGTCCCAAATGGATCAGTTTGGAGCCGATCGTCTGCCCCACCACCCCAGTTCCCAATACCCCGATCCTCATCTCAGCTCCTTTTTGGCCGTCCCGAGCGCCATGGATTTCGGGCACGCGTTCCAAGTGCCGTCGCACGGCCCGTCGCGAACTTACCACGCGTGTTTATACCTCAACAAGCTGGCGCGCGCTGGACGACCGCGCCATCTTGGTCTTCAGCCACTTCAAGCGGAATATTTCCTCGCGCTCTCTCTCCTCCAGGGCGCTGACTATGAATGAAACCGTCGCCTCATAGTTGGGGATGAAGATGTGCTCCAGCGCATTTACCCTGCGCTGGGTCTTGCGCAATTCGCGCGCAAGCCGCCACACGGCTGTTTCAAGCATTGAGAGCTGCGGGATACGGAGCAGGACGTCCCGAAAGAGCGCACTCGCCTCATCCAAAGCGGCATTGGTGTCCGCCGGACTATATAGCAGTTCATGCGGCGATCCGACGGCTTCGATCACCGGGATGGCTACTCCCATGGTGCCTCGGAATTTCAGATTCACTTCCACCGTCTTGCTGGCGGCAAGGGCGGCCCACTCCACTCGGCTGCTTCCAAGGGTGAGACGGGCGGTTTTAAGGGCCGCGTACGCCCTCGCCAGCAAGGCATGAACTTCCTTCTGGACCATTTCAGCCTCGTGCGCCACGCGAACCAGCTCTGTCGTAAGCACCTCGCGCTTGCGATCCAGAATCTCATGGCCCTCGCGGGCGAACTTCAGGTCCTTCTTGACGCGGATCAAATTGGTCCGCGTGGGTGCCACACTAATTGCCGGCATCGGCGGCCTTGTAGTAGCGCTCGAGCTCCTCGCGACTCACCCGAGTCAGTTCCTCACGCGGGAGCACAGACAGCAATCTCCAGCCAATATTGAGCGTTTGCTCGATGGAACGGTTCTCGGTCGGGGCCTGGTTCACGAACTCACGTTCGAATGCCCGCCCGAACTTCAGGTAGCCCTGGTCCACCGCGCTCAACTCTTCCTCGCCGATGACCGATGCAAGCGCCCGCACATCCTGCATGTGGGCGTACGCTGCGTAGAGCTGCGCTGCCAAATGGGGATGGTCCGCCCGCGTCCGGTCCTTGCCGATCCCCTTGTCCATCATTCGGGACTGGCTCGGACCACCGATGCCGTCCTTCATCAGACGCGAGAGACTGGGCAGGACCGTGATAGGGGGGTAAATGCCCTGATGATCCAAATCGCGACCCAAGGTGATCTGCCCTTCGGTTATGTATCCGGTCAGATCCGGGACTGGGTGCGTGATGTCATCGCTGGGCATCGTGAGGATCGGGATCTGCGTGATCGAGCCGGAGCTGGTCCGGATTCGGCCCGTGCGTTCATACAGCGATGCCAGATCGCTGTATAAGTATCCAGGATAGCCCTTGCGGCTTGGAACCTCCCCACGCACGTTGGAAATCTGGCGCAGGGCCTCGCAGTAGTTGGTCATGTCCGTGAGGATCACCAGCACGTGCATCTGGCGGTCGTATGCCAGATATTCGGCCAGAGTCAGGGCCGCCCGAGGTGTCACAAGCCGTTCGACCGGAGGGTCATCGGCCAGGTTCAGGAACATCGCCACCCGGGTGAGAGCGCCGCTCTCGGCGAAGGACTGGCGGAAGAAGTCTGCCACGTCATGCTTGACGCCCATGGCCGCAAATACAATCGCGAATTGCTCGGAGTCCGCCGGTTCTTCCCCTGCCGTCGTTCCCAGGGTTGCTTGCCGGACAATCTGGGCGGCGATCTGATCATGCGGCATGCCGGCGCCCGAAAAGATCGGGAGCTTCTGCCCACGCAGCAGCGTGTTCATGGCATCGATCGCCGAAATACCGGTTTGTATGTACTCCGAGGGATACACGCGTGCCGTGGGATTGATGGGCTGACCGTTGACGTCCGCGTAGCGGTCTGCCAGCGGTTGCGGACCTCCGTCCAGTGGAGTGCCCAAGCCATCGAATACCCGACCAAGCATCTCCTCTGCGACAGGTATCTTCAGTGTCTCGCCCAGGAATCGCACCCGGGTGCCATCAATCGAAAGTCCCGTCGATCCCGCGAACACCTGGACGACCGTCGTGCCTTCACCGACCTCGAGAACTCTGCCCCGTCTCAAGCGACCTTGAGAATCCCGTATCTCCACCACTTCGTCGTAACCGACATTGGTTGTGCCCTCCACGAAGAGGATGGGCCCCTCGATCCGGCTGACGCCAGTAATCTCCTGGCCGCCAAGCAGCGTGGAGTGCGTCATTTGTAGTCAGCCTCCAGCCCCGACACCTGGGCGTCCACGTCGGCGCGAATCTCATCCAACTTGACCAGCTCGTCATTGGCCACGAGATTCTTCATCCGGATGAGAGTATCCACGACGGGCAACTGGTGAACGACACTAATGGGCGCGCCGCGCTTGACCACCTGGAGGGCGCGGGCGTGGAAATGCAGAATCAGGTCAAGCATTTTGACTTGTTTCTGAACGGTTGAGTATGCGTCAATGGCGTCCATGGCGTTTTGCTGCAAGAACCCCTCCCGCAGCAGTCTTGCAGTCTCAAGGATGAGGCGTTGCTCGTCGGGCAGGGCGTCCGGCCCGACCAGCTTCACGATTTGAGAGAGCCGGTCCTCCTCGCTGAGGATTTCCATGGCCCGGTTTCGCATTTCCAGCCAGTCGACGCCAACTTCCTTGCGCCACCAGCCAGCGACGTCCTCGAGGTATTCGCTGTAGCTGTCAAGCCAGTTGATCGACGGGAAGTGGCGCGCGGAGGCGAGTGATTTGTCGAGCGCCCAGAAACACCGGATGAACCGCTTGGTATGCTGTGTAACAGGTTCCGAGAAGTCGCCCCCGGCGGCGAAACGGCACCGACCAGGGTAACCGATCCCTGAGCGCCTCCTAGGGTTTCCACTCGACCTGCGCGCTCGTAGAACTCCGCCAAGCGGCCGGCCAGGTAGGCCGGATAGCCCTCTTCCGCCGGCATTTCTTCCAGTCGCCCGGAGACCTCACGGAGCGCCTCGGCCCAGCGAGATGTGGAATCCGCCATCAACGCCACGTCGTAACCCATGTCCCGATAGTATTCCGCGATGGTGATACCGGTGTATATGCTGGCCTCCCGGGCTGCCACCGGCATATTGGAAGTGTTGGCGATCAACACGGTGCGTTCCATGAGCGGGCGCCCCGTCCTGGGATCGGTGAGGTGAGGGAATTCCTCCAGCACCTCCGTCATCTCGTTACCGCGCTCACCACAGCCGATGTAGACAATGATGTGGGCATCCGCCCATTTGGCGATGCTGTGCTGCGTGACAGTCTTCCCCGAGCCAAACGGACCTGGAATGCCTGCCGCCCCTCCCTTGGCTACTGGAAAGAAAGTGTCGAGGACACGTTGCCCAGTGATAAGCGGAGTGCTCTGTCCAAGGCGCGATCGATACGGTCGCGCCTGCCGAACTGGCCAGCGCTGGAGCATGGTGAGCTCTCGCTCCTTTGACCCTTCATTGACGCGGGCGATCGGTTGCTCCAGCGTATATTCGCCAGCAGGAGCCACCCAGGTCAACGTGCCGCGCACGTCCGGCGGCACCATGATCAGATGTTGAGGGAATCGGTCTCAGGCACCACTCCCACTGTGGCCCCGCCCGTGACGACGTCGCCGACCTTGGCGGAAGGCGTGAATTGCCACGCCTTCTTGCGGTAGAGCGGCGTCAAGCGCATGCCGCGCCCGATGAACGAGCCGGAACGTTTTTCGATCACAGGCAAGGGACGTTGCACGCCGTCAAAGATGCTCGTGAGCAAGCCGGGACCCAGTTCGACCGAGAGTGGGAGCCCCGTACCGTAGACCGGAGCGCCAGGCCGCATTCCTGAGGTTTCCTCATAGACCTGGGCAGTCAGGATGTCACCTTCCAGTCCGATGACCTCCCCCACGAGGCGCTCCTCGCCAACTTCCACCAGTTCCAACATACCTACGTGACGTGAGCCCCGGGCGCGGATGACCGGGCCATTGATCCAGGTTACAGTCCCGATCTGATCAGTCATGAGTTGGCCCCCGTGAGGTGTCGGTAGACTTCTGAACGCAGCGTGGTTTCCATGCGCGCAAGGCGGTTTTCCAGTGTGTTGTCAAATTGCAGGCGGCCGTCCGGGGTGAGAACCCACACCCCGGTGCCGTGCTCCAGAGCTTCGCCCAGCTTGACCTCTACGCCCGCCTCCCGCGAGATCTGATCGAGTGCGGCCTTCGTGAGCACAGCCTGTGTTGGCGCGATCGGCCCGGACGATCGCCGAAGCGGACCGCAGCTGATCCGAAGCTTCACGGAGGAGCTTCAAGACCGCGGCGCCAAAGTCCTTTCGGGTAGAGACGGTGCTGAGCCCTTCGGCCGCAGCATCGAAGACCTTCTTCAAGAGCTGCTCCCGATGCTCCAGCTCGAGCGTTCTGGCCTTCAATTGGGCAGTGGCTACCGCCTGGTCCTTCAATCTCCGTGCATCCTTCCGCGCCTTCTCCAGGATCTCGTCCCTTAGTCGCTCGGCTTCGGTGCGGGCACGCGCCAGAATGGCGTCGGCGTGTGCCTGCGACTCGCTCTTGAGATCCTCGATTTCGGACTGAGCATCCCCGAGAATTGCCCGGGATAGGGATTCGATGTTGCCATCAACCGTTGTCATCAACTGAGCCCGATCCTTTTCTGCAGAATGACACCTTTACCATCCTCTTAGAGCCGGATCCCTATCGCCCGAAGCACCAGCTCGCCAAGCGAAGGCTCGCCCTCGGGCGAGCCTGCCGGTGACGGAATCTCGACCACCAGCGGGAGGCTGCTGCGTATTTTCAGAGCCTCCATTCGATCCGGCACCATTCGTGCCACGTCTTTCGTTACCAGGACGATACCCGCTTCCGGAAGCCGGAGCGCCTCGTCCAGCGCTTGGCCCACCTCGGCTTCGGTGTTTACAGGAGTACCTGCCACACCAGCAAGAGCGAATCCAAGAATCGCATCAGGATGTCCGATGACCCGGATATGCATGGGCCGGGCCTACGCGGCAGCACGAGGAACGATATCAGGAGCCCGTAGATCGCAATGCCTTCAGACAGACCCACGAAGATCAGCGATCGGCCGAAGGACTTCAGGCTTCTCGGCAATGGCACCAACGGCCGCAGCGCCAGAGCCCGCCACCGCAATGCCAGCACCAACGCAGGCGAGACCGGTTGAAATCGCCGCCGCCAGTGTTGCGTAGGGATCGGCGGCCTGGGCCTGGTACAAACCGGCCGCCGCAGCCGAATGAGGCGCGAAGAGCCAGACGAAACCGACGCCGGCCGCCATGAGGCCCACCAGGGCATTGAAGCCGTTCAGACCGTGGACAAGGGTGCTGGCAGCCTCGCTCGGCTGCCGCTTGCGTTGTTGCACAAAGTAAATGACAGCAGGTGCAACGGGAAGCAGACCAATCAGCACAGCAATCAACAACACCATTTCCTCACTCTCCTTGATCTATGATCGACGCTTGATCAGAGCAATCTCACGAACTGCGGCAGGTGCACTCACGTGACTTCGCGCTTCAGCAGCGAAAGCGGTTCGAACTGCATGCCGCCGCCAGCGAAGAACTTGCTGAAGAATTCATAGTACGAAAGACGCATGGCCTGGATCCCAACGATCAGGCCCTCATACAAGATGATGCCAATGTTACCGATCGATACGACCAGCCAGTAGCCCACCCCGTGGCCCGGGCTCAGCATCTCTGCCAGCAGGAACACAACCGAACTCAGTACCACATGGGCGATCGCAAAGGCGCCAATGCGAACATAGGACAGGCTATTGCTGAGCAAGCTGATCACGGTCTCGAACAGTTCCATTGGGGCCTGGATCGCGTATGTTCCGATTCCGCCCTCGATGAGGGGTCGCTCGCGTTTCCACCAGCCGAATCAGAAGGCCCGAGAACATGATCATCAGGCCAGACACCATGGCGACAATGGCGAATACCTGCCAGGGCACAGGCAAGAGACCGAACAGGGATCCGCCCAAGCCCAACAAGGACCAGTACAGAAAGGCGCCTGCAATTCCCCCGTGTCCGAACAGCAAGTGCGGCCAGTCCCTCGAGACGATCGAATTGAAGATCCCGAGCAGGAAGCCAATCGATAGGAGTACGACTCCGGCGCCGATTGCGACCGTCAGGATCGAAATGGGATCCTCGCCGGGTTGGAGCCACGCGGCGTGTAGAACGTGCTCAAAACCGAAGATGCTTCCGTAAAGAAAGCCGAATACCGCCGCCACCAGACCGCAGGCAACGATCAAGCCGCCGAGACCGGCCAATCCCCGCAGGCTCTTTACCTTGCGAACTCATGAGCAAGGCGCCCAGAGCCGCCAACACCAGGCCGTGTCCAACATCACCAAACATCGCCCCGAATAGCAGGGGGAATGTGAGGGCGATGAGCCATGTGGGATCCACCTCCCCGTACTTCGGTCGGGCGTACGTGGTAACAAGCATCTGGAATGGCCGCAGGAGTTCTGGAGGTCTGCAAGGCCACGGGCACGTTTCGTCGGTCACCGGCGCGATCGGCACGAGTGGTCTCGATGATCGTTTCCTTGGATGTGCTCCGGATCCTGGTTAGCAGGTCGTTCATGGACTGCGTGGGAGCCCACCCCACAATTATGTAGGTGTGACGCAGACGACCAAACTTGAGGACGGCCTCTGCCAGCGCCCGACTGGCATGGACATTCCAGGCGAGCCGCGAGAGCGCGGCAGTATGCCTTTCAGCCAAAGACCGCAAGGCTGCCCGAAGCGCCTCCAACTCACGTTCACCGGCCGCGATCTCAACATCGATTCCCTTGATTACGTCGCTCGGCGACCCGTGATAGCCCTCAGGCAACACCAGAGGCTCGAGATAGGCGCTGCGCGTCGCACGTTCGAATACATCGCGGTTGCTGACAGTTCCGCCGATCCAGACGACGGGCCGGTGGCTATCTTCGCGGAGTGTCAAGAAGACGTGCGGGACGCGCGCCAGGCTGGTCTGCAGCCTTCCCACGTTGGCCACCGGTATGGTGCCAAGAATGGACAACAGGTACCGCGAATCCTTGATCGTCGTGACGTCGAGATCAATGTCCGCAATGGCTGACAGCTGCTGTTTGTGGGCCTTGAGGGTTTCCGCGGTCTTGGCGGCCCTGGCCATGCGATCCCCCACTGCCCGGAACTCCTGCTCAATCCCGTCCACCTGCCCCCGTGCCTGCTCGAGATCCACTGGATCACCGATTTCCGTTGGCTGCACGGGCGGACCGTCAATTGCCAGGTTTTGGATCAGGGTTTGGATCCGGCGCTCCAACGCTGCGTACGCAGCGGCCGATTTGCCCCAGCTATCCTGGCGTTGATGATCCTTACTGCCGATGGAACCAGCCTCCACCTGGTGAAAGATCCCTTTCCCGCCGAGGACCTTGGCGACGTTCACCAGGTCCCCTGCGGGGACGATCAACTCCAGCTCGGACATTGCCTTTGGAAAGAACATGAAGACTCCGCGATTTAAGATGTGGTGGTCGTCGTTCCCGCGCCGTAGTGCCGAGACCCTGCCCTAGGCAGCCACTGGCAATCCCACGAGGAATGGCTGGTACTCCCCTGGCATGGACGAGGTGGCCTTCGCCTCCAGTAGCGTGATCAAGTCCTGGACTTCGAGATCGTGGAGAACGAGATACGCCAGAGGCAATCCAACATGGAAGGGATTGCCCAGGAACGCTGCCATGCAACGCCTGGCCATTGCCCGCTTCATCTGAGTCTCCAGAATGGGAAGTTGCGCCTTCAGGTCTGAATCTCGCAGCGCCAACACATCCTGAAGCTCAGGGTAAACTCGGCCCACCACAGCAGCCACCTCGGCACCCGCGGCTATAGCCCGTATGTCCGAATCTCGCACACGGTATCCAAACGACAAAGTGTAATTGATCAACTCCTCTTCAGATAGCTGCTTGTACACCTTGTATCGGATGGCCCACATCAAGTTGTTTGCGTCAATCAGGGTGCCCACAACCCGGGTGGCCTGCCGATGGTCCTCACCATTCAGTCTCTGTGCCTCCTGCCACAGGCCGCGCCAGTATGCGAGGTCGAGAGCCACCTCGAGTGGGAAAAGGCTCTGCTCCGAACTGTAGCGCTTAAGAGCAGACGCCAAAGCCTCGTGATAAGGCGTTCCCCGCAGCAATTCCACCGCGGCCGCAATTCCACCTGCTTCTGTCATGCGTTCGAGCGGTAGCGAACTGAAATCTCCCAACGGGAACAGCAGCGGCTGAATCCGGTTCCATGCCGTCGGCTCGGCGCTCCCTGGCCGGGCAGCCGCAATTCCCCGAAGGGTTGCCTTGATGTTGTTGACTTCGTGTCGACGGTGCAGCCGGGCCGCCACACGACGGGCGGTTCCGGGCAGCGCCCGAATTACGCTGTTGGCTTCATTCGAAAGGCTACGCCTGAACGAGGCCGCCAGGCCAACGGTCGATGGCAGGTCTCCCTGGAGGCCCCCAACCAAGGGCTGATAGGCGGTCCGCTTGAGGGCTTCATTAAAGCCCGTCAGGTCAGGTGCTTCCGAAAGCTGCCGCATTTCCAATGTGCCAAGTAGATTGGAGTACTTAACGCGCACGCGGGCCGAGACCGATGCATAGCCAGTGACGCCCGTGCTCATTCGTTAAGCTCCGCCCAGGATTCTCTCAACAACGAGCGCGACGGCCTTCTCCCGGTTCAAGTCGGCAAGGCTCGCGGACTTACTCATATCTTCTTGCGCGCGTTTGAGGATCGCAGCCGCATCGTCCCCATTCTGGGCCTGTTCTAAGATGTGCCGAGCTTCTTCCTGGGCGGCGGCCCGGGCCTTTTCAATGATGGCCGTAGCCTCCGCCTCAGCCTTGATGGGAATCTGCTCGGCCTCGCGATGGGCTTGTGCGACCAATTCCAGCGCGCGCTTTTCAACATCGATCACTTCCCGGATGCGCTTCTCATTCACGAGACACCGCCTCTTGAAGTCCGTTGTTATCGAGCCGCAATTGTATGCGGATTGTTCCTGACAATCAAGGTCTACATGCTAGGAGATCCAGATCCCGTGGAGCCAGCTTGTGCAGGTTGGAGCGAACCAGTGGGGAGAGTGCGTGTCCCAGCAACCAGGGTTTGGGGCCGACGAGGTGAATCCGAAAAGTCCCAAGGGATCTCCCTTGGGACTGCTAGTTGCAAGTGATCCTTCTGCTACTTCAAACTCTGGCGCAGGCCTTCAAGCTGAGCAGCTACGGAGCCGTCAAGGACCTTATCCCCAACTTTCACAACCAATCCCCCGAGGATCCCCGGATCGACCCGAAAAGTGACGGTGTGCGCGCTGACCTTTGACAGCAGTTCCCGCTTGACGACGGCTTGTTCATCGGAGCTCAACGGCAGCGCGCTCGTTACTTCTGCCGCCTCACCTTTGAAGCTCGCATCTTCAAGAACCACAACTCGGCTACCCTGGGTGCCCGAGAAGAATTCGTCTATGAGCGCATGTTGGCGTTTCTCGTCCAGCGTCTCGCCAATGAGCTTTTGTGTGGCGGCGGTCGCAAGTGCTGCCACCTGGCCGCGCAAATCGCCCAGGATCCTGTCGCGCTCCTGCTGAGCGTCAGCGACAATGGCCTCCCGCGCCGCCGTGGCTTCCTTCTCGACCGCCGCGCGTGCATCCTTGGCAGCCGCCGCGGCCCGTTCGGTCGCGTCCTGGACTATCTTGCTTGCCTCAGCATGGGCTTCCGCGAGAATTCGCGCGCGGCTTCCTTTTCCGCGTCGGCGCGGGCGTCAGCCGCCACGCGAGCATCCTCCAGGCCCTGGGCGATCTTCTTCTTGCGGGATTCCATGCTGTTCAACAGGGGCTTGTACACCCACGCTTGAAGGGTGAGAAAGACGATCGCGAATGCAATGATCTGAACGATCAGTAGACCCGGATTGATTCCTAATGCTTCCATCGGCTGCTCCCGTCTTTGACTACACGACCTTGAAGAGCATCAGGAAGGCAATCACGAGGCAGTAGATGGCAATGGCCTCGGAAAAGGCGATCCCCAGGATCATGTTTGTAAGCAGATTCCCATACGTGTCTGGATTCCTGGCCATTCCGGTCAGCGCCCCCTGCACACTCAAGCCAATGCCAACGCCCGCTCCGGCCGCTCCAATCATCGCCAGTCCAGCGCCCACAAATCGGGCCGCATCAAGGATATTCCCTTCCATTCTAGGTGCCTCCTTCGAAAATGGTACCGCTATATCTCGTGGCCCGCGGCTACAGCATCGGTTTTGGGTTCGTCATGACCGTGGCCCTGCGTGGCCTGAGCCATGAACACCATGGTCAGCATACCGAACACGAACGCCTGGATCAGTCCCACAAACAGCTCGAACATCATGATCATGGAAGGCAAGATGGAGATCTTGCCGAGCAAGCCGGCCACAATGGCAACCAACACCACACCCGCGAACATGTTGCCGAAAAGACGGAAGGCGAACGAGAGGATCTTGGAAAGTTCTGAGATCAACTCCAGCAAGCCCACCAGGAAATCCATGGCGCCGAAAAACGGTACCGTGAACATTGTGCGGAAATTGAAAAACTTGCTCAGGTAGCCAATGCCCTGGGCGCGAAACCCAATGACCTGGATCATGACCACCGAGATGACGGCCAGGGCCACCGTGAAGTTGAGGTCGACCGAGATCCCACGGAAGAACGGTGCGAGGATGGAATCACCCGCCCCTGGCATGATCATGGACCAGTGGCCGCCCAATGCGCGGGTTGCATTCCCTGCCGCCCCCTCCGCGTGATGCAACACACCGATGGACTCAAACCCGGGTATGAGCTTGAGCAGATTCGCGAAGAGCACGTAGAACATGATCGTTGCGAACCAGGGGAATATCACGGGCGCCCATTTGGCGCCGGCAGATCCCTCAGTGAGGTTGTATATGAGCTCGAAGAACGCCTCCATCAGGTTGCCAATTCCCCGCGGTACCAGGTCCGTCTGCTGACTGCGGCGCATTGAGCGGTTCGTAAAGTACGCCAATAGCACGATCAGCAGGACGGTGAACAACAACGTTGGAAGCGTATTGACCAGCGGAAGCTCACCCACAAACGGAAGATGGAGCCACGGAACGCCCTCACCCAGAAGGTTTTCAGCCTTAACAGAGATGTAGGGTTGCACCGGCACAAGATTCCACCCAGCACGAAACCAATGATCATGAGTGCCAACACGATCCATCTCCGCCAGGGCCTGCGTTTCTTCTGTTCCAACGACACCTCCATGCTAGGGCGCCTTCTCTCCGCCCGGCGGGGCTTGCCGCATCAATCGAGCCAGCGTCTTGCGGGCCACCAACAACATCAGCAGCACCGAGAGCGGGATCCCCGCCAACAACAGTGCCAGCGTATAGACGCGGCCTCGTCTGGAAATACGTATCCAACCAAAGCCCGAGCTGCACTGACGCCAAAATCACGACCAACGTTATGCAACCCACCTGGCCGACCAGGACGATCAGCAGGCTTCTGAGCACCCCGTGAGGATCAGGCTTCGTTTGTGCCATCCAGCAAGATTATAGCAAACCCATCCTCGGTGACCAGACCCAATTCCATGCAGGCTTTCGAGGGAACCAATGGAAAACGATCAGAACAGATTTGCCGCAGCCCCCTCGGCAAGACCGAACCACGGGGCGAAAACGGTCCCGACCACAATGATGCCCATCGTCAAGAGTACGATAGCCAGCGTGTACGGCCTGGAGATCGGAATCGGGTGTTGATCTTCGTCATTCCCTTCAAGGCGATAGAGATACACGTACTTCATGACATTGAGGTAGTAATACACGCCCACGACGGAGTTGAGAATGCCAATCACCACGAGCCAAGCCAGGTTCGCCTGCAAGCCTGCGGCGAACACCAGGACCTTTGCAATGAACCCTCCAAAGGGCGGCATCCCAGCCAGTGACAGGAAAGCCACCAGCATCGCGAGCGCCAGCGCGGGGCGAGCGGCGGCTAAGCCCCCGATAGGACTCGTAGTCATCTGAGCCGGTGTGGCGACCGACAGCCATGACAATTCCGAAGGCTGCCAGGTTAGTGACCAGGTAGGCCAGCATGTAGAAAGCCACACTGGCCACGCCCAGGCGCGTCGCTGCCGCCACGCCGATGAGCACATACCCGGCATGTCCGATCGATGAATACGCGAGCAGTCGTTTGAGATTCTTCTGTGAGAGAGCGAGGAGATTCCCAACTGTCATGGTGACGGCAGCCAGGACGGCCAGAACCAGGGTCCAGTTGACCGATGTGCTGACGAACTCGATCGGAAACGCGGTGAGGAACACGCGCAGGATCACGGCAAAGCCCGCGGCCTTCGACGCCGTGGACAGGAATCCAGATATGGGCGTGGGCGCACCCTCATACACATCCGGCGCCCAGAAGTGCAGCGGCACGAGGCTCACCTTGAAACCTAACCCGACGATGAGCATCAACACAACGGCAAGGATCGCAGCAGGCGGCACATGGCTATTGGCCATCGCGGTCGACAGGGCGTAGATATCGGTGGTCCCCGAGAAGCCGTATAGGAGACTCATGCCATACAGCATGATGGCTGACGTCATGGCGCCGTAGAGGAGGTACTTGAATCCGGCTTCGGTGGAACGATCATCCGTAAGCATAAAACCAGCAAGTACGTAGAGTGGAATGGAAGTCGTCTCGATCGCCAGATACAGCATCACAAGATCCGAAGCAGATGCCATGAGGCACATGCCAATGGTCGACGCCAGGAGCAGCACGTAGGCCTCGCCGCGATCGCCAACGCGGTCATGATCCATCAGCAGCAATGAAGTCAGCGCGGCGCCACCTATGAACAACAGCTTGAAGAAGAAACCGAGCCAGTCAAAGCGGATGGATGTTCCGAATGTGGTTGCTGCCACGGCCGGCGTCCCGAATGCAACTGCGCAGATCAGGACGATCAGCAGTCCAGCGGCAGTAACCCAGCCCAGGTTTCTGCGGCGCTCCTTTTTCCAGAATGGTTCAAGCGCCAGCAGAACCATGGCCAGGGCAAGGATCAGGATTTCCGGCAATATCGACTTGAATGCCAGTGCCGTGAACATCATTGTGCTCCCAGTAGATCCATTATGTGATGAACGCCCGTCTGGACCATGGGGACCATGACAACCGGGAAGAGCCCGATCCCAATCATCAACGCACACAGGGTGGCGATCGCGATCTTATCGAGAACGGTTATTCCCCCGACGTGGCCCTGAAACTTCTCTGGCATCGTGCCAAAGAACACGCCGCCTCACGACCAGCATCACGTACGCAGCCGTTATCACTATGGATACGGAGGCAATGACGGCCACCAACCATTGACGCTGCCACACACCCAGGAAGATGGGAAACTCAGCGATGAAGCCCGAGAAACCCGGCATCCCCATGGAGACCAGGCTTCCGATGATGAAACCGACCGCCGGCCAGGCCATGACCTTGACCATGCCGCCCAATTCTGGGATCTGACGCGTGTGAGCCCGATCGTAGACCATGCCAACGACGGCAAAGAAAAGCGCCGTCATGATCCCATGCGAGAACATCTGGAGGCCCGCGCCGGTCAAGCCCTCGAGGGTGAGGGTCGACACGCCCAGCATTACGAGACCCATGTGCGACACAGACGAGAAGCCGATCACATACTTGAAGTCGGACTGAACGAATGCGATGTATGCGCCGTACACCACCCCAATAGCAGCGCACAGCATGATCAGCCACGCCCAGGTCTTGGCGCCCTCCGGGAGAAGCATGATCCCAACTCGCAGCGCCGCGAATGCCCCCAGCTTCATGAGAACGCCGGCATGGAACATCGAGACTGCCGTTGGGGCCGCAACGTGGCCATCCGGCGACCAATTATGGAACGGCCAGATGCCGCCCAGCACGGCGAACCCAAAAAAGACCGGGAGGAACCACAGGTTCTGAAACGCCGCTGAAAACCCGGCCTTCTCGAGCTCCAGCATGTCAAACGTCAGGCCACCCAGAGTTCGACCGGCCTCCCAGTAGATGGCCAGCGCGCCAACCAGTGAGACCACGGATCCGAGGAACAAGTAGAGTGTGAGCTTCATGGCAGCGTATTCGCGCGTTACCACCCAGCCCCAGATGGCGATCAGGAGGTACATCGGGAAAACCGCAATCTCGTAGAAAAAGAAGAGCATGAAGAGGTCCAGCGAGGCGAAGACACCGAAAACCCCGCTCGCCAAGAGAAAGAGAAAGGCAAAGAACTCCCGCGGCCGGTCCTGGATGCCGGCCTCGACGTGCTCGCGTTGCTCCCCCCAGGAGATAAGCACGCCGGTGAACATGACGACACCCGTCAGCAGCACGAGCGGTGCACTGATCCCATCCACACCGAAATGCAAGCTAATGCCCAGGGCCGGCAGCCACTCGTAGTTCTCGACAAATTGATAGCCAGTCATGTGCTGAAGCAGGTACTGCAGGTAGACCGCCACGGACAGCAAGAGCGCAATGGTTGCCGCGGACGACGCGACGACGCGAATCAGGGTCTTGCGATGGCCCGGCAACGCGAGCAGCACCAGCGAGCCAATTGCAGGCGTGAACACGATCGCACTCAGAAATGGAAAACCCATCGCCACCTCTTAGAACAGCCGCAAGACTGCCTTATTGATAACGTCGAGGATCCATGCCGGCCACACTCCGATTACCAGCATCAGGACCATCAGCGGGGCGACTACGAAAGTTCTCACGTGTACTGATCTCGGTGAGGCGGTGTTCCCCGTGGCTCCAGCGCTCATTCAGGGGTCCGTGGAGCACTTTCAGTATGCCTTTGAGGATGTACGCACCGGTGAACAGAACTCCAAGCATTGAGATGGCAGTGTAGACCTTTAGGATTGGATATGAGCCCCGAATCACGAGAAACTCCGAGACAAAGCCATTCAGGCCGGGCAGACCGAGAGAAGCCATGGAGGTGAAGATGAGAATGCCCCCGTATATGGGCAAAAGAGGGAACAAGCCGCCAAAGTCGTCCAGGTTCCTGGTGTGCGTCCGATCGTAGAGCACGCCCACCAGGAAGAACATGCCGGCCGCGGAGAGGCCATGATTGAACATCTGAAGAATCGCCCCGTTCATCGCAATCTGGGCATCAGCCGTGCCGTGGGCCAAGCCCGCCGCGGCGATGGCCAGCACCACGAATCCCATGTGGTTGACGGACGAGTACGCCACAAGGCGCTTGAAGTCAGCCTGGGCCCAAGAACCCAATGCGCCAAAGACGATCGCGGCGGTCGCCAGAAATGCCAGTGGCAGAGCAAACTGCCTGGCCTGGTCCGGATATAGGGGCAGCACAAGGCGCATGAATCCATAAGCACCCAGCTTAAGCAAAACACCAGCCAGGATCATCGATCCCGGAGTTGGCGCCTCGGTGTGGGCGTCCGGCAACCAGGTGTGAAAAGGCCATATGGGCACTTTCACAGCAAAGGCCACCACGAATGCCCAGAAGACGATGACCTTCACGGTCCCGATCGGCATGCCGAGCAGGGGAGCCTGGTAGCTGTTCCATTGCGCTGTGATGAATGCAAGGTCAAACGTTCCGAACACCACACCTAACATCTGGATTCCGAGCAGCAGCCCAAGGGACCCGCCCATCGTGTAGATCATGAACTTAAGCGAGGCGTAGTCCCGGTTCGCGCTTCCCCATTGATTGATCAGGAAGTACATCGGCACCAGGCCGATCTCCCAAAAAACGAAAAAGATCAAGAGATCCATCGCCAGGAAAACGCCCAGCATCCCGGTTTCCAGGAACAGGAAAAGCATCATGAATGCCTTGACCCGGTCGGTGATCCCGAAAGACGCCAGGATAGCCAACGGTGTCAAAAGGGTCGTCAGCAGCACCATGGTCAGCGACAAACCATCGACGCCCAGGTGCAGACTCGACCCAATGGCCTCATACCAGATGTACTGTTCCTGAAATTGGAAGCCGGGCGCGTCCGGCATCGAAGCGCAGCCATGTACAGACGGCCATGACAAACGGGATGAGGCTTGCGAGGAATGCGGTCCAGCGGATGACCGACGGCGACCGGCCCGGTATGAAAATCAACAGTACTGCAGCCAGCGCGGGGACAAACAGAATAAGGCTGAGCAAATGGCTATTAATGAAGGGCATTACGTGCTCCCGCGGCCAGGCGCGTTGTTCGCGCCCATGAGACCGGCGAATTTGCGGCAACGCGGCATTGCCATCAGATCCTCCCCAGAAGATAGAACGCCAATCCCGCCACCAGGATCATAATGAAAAGGGATGCCACCATGTATTGCTGGATTCGGCCGGTCTGCATGGTCCGCATGTTTCTGCCAGTCACTCGAATGACATTTGCTGTCCCGTCGCCAAACAAGGTGTTGATGATCGGCTTGTCGAAACCATTTCTGAGGCCGGAACCGACGGTCGCAGTCACCCTCCCAAACAAGTTCAGAAAGCCATCGATAAGCGTTTTGTCGATCAATTGGTAGACGACGTGCTCCGCGAACCAGATCGACGGCCTGATAAGCATCGCGGCGTAGATCTCATCGATGTACCACTTGTTCTTCAGAACGCCAATCTGAAGGCGGTCCTGCAGACGGCGACTTGACATTCCGGTAGGCCACCCAGCCGGCGGACAGACCCCCCAAGGGCAACGACCAGGGAAGTAACCAGTGGTTGCCAGTGAAACTCGGCCTCATGCGCTTCGCCCAACATGCTACCGACGAAATGGTGGAACCAGTTGGGCAACAATCCGCCAATGACCGGGAAGTGCTCTGGAATGCCTGTCCATCCAAATCCAACGGCGAACACCGCCAGCAAGACTAGCGGCGCCGTCATCGTCCACACGTTTTCCTGAGCATTGGAGGCCGCCTCGGTCTCGTGCCTCGCCCAGAAATGTGAGAGTGATCTGTCGCATCGTGTAAAACGCCGTCAGGAAGGCCGCAATCGCCAACGTCAAGAAGACGCCCATGTGGCCGCCAAACGTGCTTGCCAAGATTTCATCCTTGGACCAGAATCCTGCAGTGACCAAGGGAAAGCCTGACAACGCCATGCCGCCTATCAGGAAGGTCCAAAACGTCAGCGGCATCTTCTTCCGCAGACCGCCCATGTTAAACATGTCTTGAGCATCAATGTGCTTCCCGGTGTGCAGGACCCCGTGCTCCATTCCGTGGATTACGGATCCGGAGCCCAAGAAGAGAAGTGCCTTGAAGAACGCATGTGTGACCAGATGAAACGTGGCGGCCACATAGGCGCCGGCGCCCAGGGCCGCGATCATGTAGCCCAGCTGCGAAATAGTCGAATACGCCAGTACCCGTTTGATGTCGTTCTGCGCCACCGCAATCGTTGCGGCAAACAACGCTGTGAAAGCCCCGACGCTGCGCCACCATGTCATGGTCCTCGGATCCAGGCTGAAGAGCGGAAAGATGCGGATCACCATGTAGACGCCCGCCGACACCATGGTCGCGGCATGGATCATGGCGCTGACCGGCGTGGGGCCCTCCATGGCGTCCGGCAACCAGACATGCAGTGGGAACTGCGCCGACTTGCCCACTGTACCGATGAAGAGCAGCAGACCGATCAGTCCGGCCGCGGACAATCCCAAGCATCGGGGTTGGAACGGTC
This sequence comes from uncultured Chloroflexia bacterium, assembly GCA_963784915.1. Lineage (GTDB taxonomy): Bacteria > Chloroflexota > Anaerolineae > Anaerolineales > Villigracilaceae > Fen-1038. The sequence continues at coordinate 80,124 of CAWATK010000015.1, read as the reverse complement.
GCCAGTGTGCGTCAGCACCCCGGGTGCAAAGATCATCCCGGAATGCAAGACTGCCAGTCGCGCTGTACACAAAGGCAATGCCCAACAACATGAAGACATCGCCGATGCGCGTGGTCATGAAGGCTTTGACGGCAGCGTCGCGGGCTGACGGGCTTGGCGTACCAGAACCCAATCAGCAGGTACGAGCACAGCCCCATGATCTCCCAGCCCGCGAAGAGTGTCAGCAGGTTGTCGGACACCACCAGCGTGAACATGCCGAAAGCGAATAAGCTGATAAATGCAAAGAAACGCGAGTACATCGGCTCGACGGATGGCACGGTGTGTTTATGGCCATTTGCCACCATGGTGGCCCCGTGTGGTGGCAGACCGGCCTGGTCATGTTCTCCGGCGGGCTGACCGTAGTTGTGATAGCCCACGCTGTACACAAAGATCATCAGCACGGTCCAGGCCACGAAGAACAAGGTCAATGGCCGAAAGCGGATCGACGAGCACGCCAACCCTGAGCCAGGTGTCCGCCGTTGGGATCCAGTTCACAGCGGACTGCAACGGTTCGTGCGCCAGCTCGGCTGGCCAATTGCCTGCGCAAAGATGATCATCGCCCCTGGCCACGACAAGAATAGCGCCCGCCCAATGCAATGGTATGGCTGATGGCTTGCTTCGATTGGTCACAAGGACGATCACGAAAAACGCCAGAAGCGGTGGTATCGGGATCAACCAGATCAACGTCTCGTTCGCCATGCGGCCTCGAGCGATCAAGTAGTTCAAGAGCGGACTTCGGCCCCGCTGCAACTCTTCGGCGGTCGGGTGACATCGCTCGCCATACCATTTCATCATGTCGAGGTCATCCGCGATTACGGTGCGACGTTGACGATAGACGGATATCACCAGAGCAAGGCCGACAGCCACCTCAGCTGCTGCCACCGCAAACACGATGATGGAGAAAACCTGCCCCGACATCTGAGCTACGTGCTTCCGAATCGCCAGAACGACACCAGATTGATGTTGACGGCATTCAGCATCAGCTCAATGCCAAGAAGGATCGCAACGCATTCCGCCGAGACAGAACTCCGAACAGACCGATGCTGAACAGAGGGCCGCCAGGATCAGGTACCACGACAGCGGAATCATCGCTGCTCCTGTGTCCGAGTGAAGGCGGTGTAGATCGCCCCAATGAGAGCAGCCACCAGCAGGACCGAGGCCACCTCAAAGGGCAACACAAAGGCCTCCGGGGAGATCAATGCATCGCCCAACAACCCGATCGCATCGAAGTCCGCCGGCATGACCTCGGCCAGCCGCGAGCTCCCCTGCCAACCAAGAAGGATCCACGCCAGGACCCCAAATGCCAAGAGCGCGATGGCCGCGCCAAGCCACCAGCCTCTGTTGTGCTGGGCGCCTTGGTCTCGCATGTCCCGGCGCTGTCAGCATGACGGCAAAGATGAATAGAATGGCAATCGCGCCAATGTACACGACCACCTGCACCACGGCCAGGAAGCCGGCATCCAAGCTCGCGTACAGCATGGCCACACCGAAAAGGGTCACAATCAACCAAAGGGCGGCATGCACTAAATTCCTGGTTGTGACCACGAGCAGCGCCGCCGCCAGGATGACGGCACCCAAACCCAGAAACAACAATTGCGATCCGTCCAAGGAAGCCGTCCTATCTTCTCACGGCAGGCCCCGAACGCCACCGCTGTCGCGCAGGCGTTCGCGGATTTCCGCCTGGCGGCGCAGGATCTCGAGCACAACTGCCGCCACCAGGATATTCGACGCCAGCAGGCCGGCCGCTGCAACACAGACCCTGCCTCCCGCAGCAGGACGTGAACCAGGGCCGTTAGCATGAGAAGCGCAAAGGCCAGGGGCGTCAAGAACTTCCAATTGAAAGCCAGCATGTGATCGATGCGGACCCGCATCACAGTGTAGCGGACCCACATGATGATCCAGTAGCCGAACATGGCCTTGGCGACCAGGATGGCAGCCGCGACCAGGGGGCCCAATTGTTCAAGCCCGAAGAGCCGGTATCCGCCGAAGAAGAGAATGGCCCAGAAGCCGCCAAAAGTGAAGGCGTGCAGCAACTCGCCGGCGTAGAATAGGCCGAATTTCATCCCGCTGTACTCGATGTGGAAGCCTGCCACGATCTCGGATTCTGCCTCATTCAGATCAAAAGGCGAGCGCCCGAGCTCGGCGATCGCGGTGATCAAGAAGATGAGCGCGGACAGCGGGGCCAGCACGACGAACCAGACGTCTTGAGCCTGGATGATCGCGTTCATGCCCATCGAGCCCGCCAGTATCGTCGGTATGAGCAGCATCGCGATCATCGGGACCTCAAACGAGATGAGAACCGCGACCTGCCTGAATGCGCCAATCAGGGCAAACTTGTTGTTCGAGGACCAGCCAGCCATGATGATGGCAAGAGTTCCGATCGCCCCCGCGGCGATGATGTAGAGCGCGCCCACGTTCAAATCCACTCCCAGGATCACCGGCGCCAACGGGACTATCGCCCACAACAGCAGCACAGCCATCAAGGACATGATGGGTGCAAGGTTGTAGACGATCCGGTCGGCGCCGTGCGGCGTTATATCCTCTTTGATGAGGAGCTTGATGATGTCCGCGAATGGCTGGATGATGCCAAACGGGCCCAGGCGATTCGGGCCCAGCCGGTCCTGGAACCGGGCAACGACCTTGCGTTCCACCCATACCAGGAAGACATCCAGAAGCATCATCAGAGAAACAAGCAGCACCACGCCCAGGAGCTGCAGGAGCAGCGCGCTGAGCCATGCCGCCATGCCCCAGCCGGTAAGCGCTCCGCCAATCAGATTGGAAGCAAAATGAACTGGATCAACCCAGAAATCCATACTTGCTCCCATCACGCTGACGCACTACCCGGGTGCGGCCGTAATCTGCGCAGGCAAACAAAAGGCTGGACATGACCAGCCTCTTCGCCTTCGGCGACTTCATCGTGCCTAGCCCCATTCGAGCGTCCCCTTGCGCCAGGCGTAGACGAGCCCGGCGATCAAGATCATTATGAAGACAATTCCTTCTAGGACGGCGAACACCGAGACTCGCCCAAGCGCGACCGCCCAGGGAAACAGGAACACCGTCTCAACGTCGAATACGAGAAACACCAGCGCAAAGACATAGTACTGAGCCTTGAACTGTATCCAACTCTCGCCGACGGTCTCAATGCCGCACTCGTAGGTGCTCTGCTTGATCTGGTTGGGCTTCTTGGGCGCAATCACCCACGATATTACGATAGCCGCGGCGGGAACTGCGGCGCCGACCAGAAGGAAGAGGCCCACGTACAACCACTCGTTTGGCATGCCAACTCCGCCGAACAGAATTGCCCGTTGAATTTACCGGCGCGGCCGCTATTGTACCACGTGGAACTATCGACATCTTTCCCCTCGGGGTGCTTGCGGCCTGATGTATGTCATCAATCCGTTCATACGAATATACTCATTCACGACGGCTCCCCGGGACCCCGACGACGCCATGGTCTGGGTGTCCGATCCATCCACGGAACACCCAGAATGCATCCGAGAACCATCATGGCGCTCCCCGCTAATCTCGCTGTCGGACCGCCGACGCCAACGATCGTCATCGGGTGGATTTCAAGAGGCTGCGCCGTTAGTGCGAGCCTGTCACCGCCGAACGCCGTAGATGCCGCGGGAATCAGGAAGGTCCATGCAGTGCCTCGAACCGTCACCGCTTCCTCGGGGTGGATCGTCCAGAGGAAGCTCGCCCCCTTCCCCGCCACCCAGGGAGTCGTAACATCGCCGCCTGGAATTACTGTCGCACCCGTGAGCTCGAGTTCGCGCCTGGACTGCCACGGCTTGGTCTGGGCCATCACTGAATCGTGAAGCCTGAGGAGCCTGGGCTACGCCGGATGCTTCATCACCGGGCGGGCCCCAAAGGCGATCGATTCGGAGTTGGACTATTTCGGAATCTCCAAGCCTTGGGCTCTCTGGATATTCCACTGTGAATGCGTATCTGGCGTGGTCGTGATCGCCCGCAAAGCCTGCACGGTTTCCATCCGGGGCATTATTCTGGGTGGCGCGCTCCATGTCGATGCTTAGGGTACGCGTTGCGCGCGGACTGGGCAGAAGCCCCCACATAAGAAGGCAAATCGCCACAAGCAACATCGTCGCGGCCAACATCAACCGCACGGGCTGCCATAACGCCCCCTTTAATCCGCAGAAGACGTCACGACCTCGAGTCAGAGCCGGCAGCCCGTGCCTTCTGACGCGCAATGGCCGCGCGAAGATTCGATCGAAGAAGCCGAAGTAGCCATCCTTGTCATAGAGGATCATGTAGTCCGCCGGTCCATACTCCTCGGGGCGGTAGAGGATTCCTGGATTGGCATTGATCTCCAAGAAGTGCACGCTGCCATCTTCTTTGACGCGCACATCACAGCGCCCGTATCCGGTACCCCCCAGGGCCATGTACAGCCGGCTGGCGTCCTGTTGGAGCCGAGTCGCCAGAAGGGGGTCCTGTACTCGCTTGAAATCAAAGGGCAGGGAGTAGTCCCACTTTATGTCGGTGTGCCAGAATTCCTCCCTTGGGGGAAATACCAGCTGCGTTGGCGGGTACACGAATGGATGGCTCAGATCTTCCGGGTTATCGACGACGAATACGTTGTACTCGCTGCCTTCTATAAACTCCTCCACTCGTGCGCTGCCATAGGCTGCACAGATGCGGTCAACCTGCTGACGTAGTTGCTTCGCATCGTGAACTTTGGATTCCCGCGTCATGCCGGTACTGCCAAAACTCTGCGGGTGCTTGACCATTAGCGGGTAGTGGAGATTTGCGGTTAGGGCCCCCAAGTCGTCCGCCGGAGTCACCCGATACCCCCTGGCAAAGCCGACACCGATTTCCTCGGCGGCCGCCTGCATCTGTTCGCGTGTTGGGTCATAGAACCGGCTGTCCGCGCCGGTAAACGGAAGGTTTAACTCCTCCAGGACCTGGACCACGTCGATTCCGGCATAGTCCTCCGCAATTGGCGCGTCGCACAGGTTGAAATACACGTCGAACCGGTTTTTCCCGGCGACATCCAGAATTGTCTCGCGCACGGGTCGCTTCAGCGACACGATCTCCCATTCGCATGGATATTGGGCAAGGAATTCCGCGGGCGAGAAGGGTTCCTCGGGGTCTTCCTCATAGAGGACGCAAACACGCATTCCGCACCTCCACCTTTCTTTCGAAAGGTATCACAAAAGGAGCGCCGCTTCAACCCTGACGCGAATCCTGCGCTTCGTCGCCTCACGCCGAGCCTGGCAATCCGGCGTAAAATCAGAATGCCAAGGGACAGACGGTCTGCGTACTGCGAGGATCATCATGCCGCATCCATCCGAACCGTTCCGCATCAAGGTCGTCGAATCAATCCGACTTATCTCACGCCCGGAACGCGAGCAGCGTCTTCAGGAGGCGGGGTACAACGTATTTGCCCTGCGGGCGGAGGATATCTACATTGATCTTCTCACTGATTCAGGGACCGGGGCGATGAGCCAGGACCAGTGGGCAGCGCTGATCGCTGGAGACGAGTCCTATGCCGGCGCCCGATCGTTCCATCGGCTTCAGGCCGCGGTGAGTGATGTGTTTGGTTTTCGTCACTTCGTTCCGACGCATCAGGGCCGCGCGGCCGAGAACATCTTGAGCGCGGCGATGATTCACCCGGGCCAGTTCGTTCCCTCCAATATGCACTTCGACACCACCGATGCCAATATCCGCGCTCGCGGCGGCCGTCCGACCAACCTGGTCATTGAAGAAGCATATGATCCTGGCAACCCACATCCCTTCAAGGGAAACATGGATGTCGAAAAACTGCGCGCGTTCATCGAACAGGTCGGCGTCGCCAACATCCCCATGGGAATGTTGACAATCACCAACAACGCTGGCGGCGGCCAGCCCGTCTCGATGGAGAACATCCGGGCCGTTGCGGCTGTCTATCGCTCCAATCAGATACCATTCTTCATCGACGCAGCCCGCTTTGCGGAGAACTGCTACTTTATCAAGCAACGCGAAGCGGGCTATCAGTCGCGCTCAGTTCGCGAAATCGCGCGGGAGCTGTTCAGCCTCGCGGACGGGATGACCATGTCAGCAAAGAAGGACGCCATCGTCAACATCGGGGGCCTCCTTTGCATGAATGACGATAGGCTCTTCGAAGCCGTGAAGAACGAGCTCATTCTGCGGGAAGGCTTCCCCACCTATGGCGGTTTGGCCGGCCGGGATCTGGATGCGATGGCGGTTGGTCTCTACGAGGGGCTGGATGAGGCCTATCTAGCATATCGCATTGCCCAGACGGCCTATCTCGCCGAGCGATTGAACGAAATCGGGCTCGTGACCATCCAGCCTGCGGGCGGACATGCGGTGTATGTCGATGCCCTCAAGGCCCTGCCGCACATCCCCCAGGCCGACTTCCCTGGCCAAGCACTTGCTATCGAACTGTACCTAGAGGGCGGCATCCGGGCATGCGAGATCGGCTCGGTCATGTTCGCCTACCCCGATCGCGACTCAGGCAAGATCGTCTATCCCAGACTTGAACTCCTTCGACTGGCCATCCCGCGGCGAACATACACGCAAAGCCACCTGGACTACGTCGCGCAGAGCTTCGCCCGAATCAAGAACCGCGCGGCGGCCGTGCGGGGATATCGATTCACGTATTCACCTGAACTGCTGCGGCACTTCACCGCGAGATTCGCGCCACTTTAGTGATCGTTCCCCGCGAGCCGGGCTTCGGCGCCAAGCGAGATGCGGGTCCTTCGAGTTACCCTGGATTGGCCCGCCAGCCATCTCCGGGATCACGCCGGGTTGCTTACATCGGCGAAGCGAGCGCGAGTAAGGCGGACCAAGTCATGAACCCCTAGCCGGATGTTCAGGCCACGCTGGCCGCCGGAAACATGAATCCTGTCCTGGTGCCTCGCCGCAGCATCAATCAATACCCGGAATCCCTTGTTCAACAGCGCCAACGGGGAGATTCCGCCGGCCTGGAGGCCGGTGAGCGCCTCCGCCTCCCTTTCGGTCGGAAGTCGCACCCTCTTCTCGCCAACCGCCGTGGCTACCTTTTTCAGATCAACAACGGAGGAAGCATCCACGAGCACCAGCAGTGGCTTGCGAGGCGGTTCGGCGAGCACGACGATGGTCTTGAAGACGGACTGAGGTGTCGTCTGCATAAGGGCCGCAGCCTCGAGGGCGCCCAGCTTAGCTTGTGGCAATTCGAACTGATCGTACATGACGCCGCTGGCATCCAGCATTCGCGTTACATTGTTCGCGACCGCCATGCCACGATTATAGCCACTGGATTGCCGTTGGAGCGGTAATCGCTTATAGTGTCAATTGTGATAGCCCTGCCGCATCGCCCCACCGTGTAACCAGGTAGAGCGCCTTGCCTCCCTCTCAAAATCAGAACACATCACACCCGCTCGACGGGCGTCCGGCCTTGCTTCAACGTAATGCCGTAGGTGCTGCCGTTGGAACTCCGCGCGCCCGTGCCGCAGGGATTCCGTCGCGCTTGTGGCCGCGGCGTTGACTGCGGGCTTGTTCGCAGTGGTGCTCTGGGTCCTTCACCCGGGCTACTGGATCAACGATGACCTAAAGATTGCCTGGCTGCTCGCCGGGTATCCCGGCGGCGGTGGCGCCAGCCCATTTTCAGTCTACAGCAACACCCTCGTGGGGCTTGTGCTTCTGCCGCTTTTTAGATTGGCCGGCTCACGGAATTGGTTCTCGATTCTCCTCGCACTTACCAATGCGCTCTCGACTGCGACATTGTTATACATCGGCCTATCTAGGATTCGGCGCTACCTAGTTCGACTCACGGTCTGCGGGATGCTGGTCCTTGCGGTCGGGCTCCTAATCCTGGAGATCTCCTATACGGTGACAGCCTTCCTGGCGTCTTTCGCCGGCATCTTTCTCGTCTGGGCGAGCGCGCAGCGTCCGGATCTCAACCGGAATGAGGCACTGGTAGGATGCAGCCTGATCGTCCTGGGGAGTTCTAATTCGGGTCGAGATGCTTCCCATCGCGGCTGCTGTGGCGCTTCCGGGTATGCTGGTTCAGGAGCCCCGACCGACTCGCTTCGTGCTCTGGCTGGCTTGCGCGGTTCTTGCGGTGCTTGGAGCGTACGGATTCAACCGACTGTACGTCCGGGCAAGTCCCGATTGGAACGCCTTCTATGCATTTTCCAGCGTGAGGGGAAGCATCCACGATTCACACCGACTGTTCAACGTGCATGCGCAGATACGACGGGTAGGATGGACTCCCAATGACCAGGAGCTATTCGCACGCTGGTTTTTCCCGGACTCGGCGCTCTATTCATATGATCACCTGAGATATCTTGAGGAGCACGTATCGCCGTACAGCCAGGACCTCCTGGCGACGCTTGGCAACTGGTTCAAGGATTTTGTAGGCGGGCGCAACACTCCGTACGTTCTTGCGCTCATCGGCACTATTCTGCTTGCCTCTGCACTGGGGCTGAGCGCGTGCACGCACCTTGCTCTTCTTGTCGCCTTGCTTGCCACCGTTGGCGTGAATGCAGGATTTGCATTCTGGCACAAAGACCCTGCCTATGTGCAGGCCTGCACTCTGGCCGCTTGCCTCGTACTTTCGGCGTTTTTCGTGGGTCGGGGGATGGAGCCACACGCGTGGCCCGCGGAGCCTAGCCGCCGGCTTTCGCGAATTCGTGAGATTGTTGCCTCGTTGGGGCGGCCGCCGCGATGGGCGGGGCGGTTCTGCTGATTGGCAGCGTTTTCGGCGTTTCTCAGGCCAATGCCCTTCAAGCGCAGGATTACGCGCGAATTCGCTCAGACCTTCAGGCGATGGTTCGAGATGGAATCCTCCCTGAACGCGCTCTTATCATTTCGCCCGCCCACGGCCTGCCGTACGAATGGTCAAATCCGTTTGAGCTGGATCGCCCGTCCCCTGCGTATCTCGACACGGGCTGGATCACGTTTTCGCCGTCATACCTGAAGACTCTGACCGCGTTTGATGTGGGGTCTTCGCCCGAGTCCCTCCTGGACAGCGACAGGGCATTCTTGATGACACAGAAGGACCTTGTTCCTTTTCTTAGCCGTTACTACGCCGAGCACTACAATCTGACGGTGGAGTTCGACGTCGTCTATCAGATGCCGAATCCCCACAACTGGCTCGACTATGACGACATATTCATATATCGGTTGCGTCAGTAGCATGACCCATCCTGGTGCGCTAGCCAACGGGAGCTCCTTGTTAGGGCCCGGTATAATGGAACTTGATTCACTCGCTCACACCCGGCCGTCAGCTCATGACGGAACGAGTCGAAATCGATCACGCCGAGTTGGCCGAGAGCGGTCACACACATGGCCCAGAAAGCAACTCTGAAGAGCAGGACTGCGTCAGCGCCAGTCCGGGAAGCCCCCTTTTTGCGGTCGGGCGCTCGGAACATGGTCATGCTTGCTCTGGTGCTTGCGATCGGTTTCCTTGCTCGAACCTGGGAGTATGGTCGTCTGCCTCCGTCCTTGAATCCAGACGAGGCTTCCACCGGGGTAGAGGCCCTCAATCTTCTTCGCTTCGGTGTGGACAGAAACGGAATAGAACTTCCAGTTAAGTTCATTTCCTGGGGCAGCGGTCAGGACGTCCTGTATGCGTACCTCCTGATTCCGATCCTTGCCGTGCTTCGCCTAAGCCCGATTTCAGTGAGGCTGCCCATGCTTGTGGCGGCGCTGATGACTTTGCCGCTTGTCTACGTAGCGACGCGCCGGGTCTTTGGCGCAGCCGTCGCTCTGGTTGCCACTCTGATGCTGGCCATAAGTCCCTGGCACATTCTGTTGTCGCGCTGGGCGCTCGATTCGAACCTCTTGCCATTCGTGTTCCTTGCCTGCTTCATGTGCATGCTTTGTGTCCCGGAAAACGGTTGGTGGTTCGTGCCGGCCTGCGTGCTTTCGGCGCTTTGCCTATATGCGTACGGCACGGCCTACTTGATGATACCGACTTTCATGGTTGGCGTCATTTGGGTCATGGCGCGCGCACGGGCGCTTCGGTCGTCGCAGCTTTGGACGGGCTTGATCTCATTTTCCTTGGTTGCCGCACCGATTGTCATGTTGGTCATAATCAATCGCCTGGGCCTGGACTCCTTGCGCATTGGGCCATTCACTGTTCCGCGTTTTCCTGTCGCCGTCAGGTGGGAATCAACCACCCTGCTCGGCACGTCCGACGTTCTCCCTGCACTGACCGGAAATCTGGCTACCGGGCTGAGGCTCCTCCTGACGGAGTCCGACGGCATTGCCTACAACGTCCTTGAACCGTATGGTGTCTTCTATCGTTGTGCACTCCTCCTCGCTGTGGTTGGCTTGATGGTCCTGGGGGCCCGCCGAGAATGGCACTACGAGACTGCACTCCTGTTGCTCTGGTTGGGCACCGCGGCCGGCGTGGCCCTGGTGAGTGCGGTGAACATAAATCGGTTCAACGTGATATTTCTTCCATTGCTCATCCTGGGCGCGCGGCGGCTTGCATGAGATCCAAGGACTGCATCGAGCGCTCGGGCCGCTGACTACCTTGGGCCTGCTCGCCGCTTTCTCCGCGTTTACCCTCGCGTATCATGGCGAGAGCTACCGAAAATTGGCGGACTTCAAGTTCCAAAACGGGCTCATCTCCGCCCTCGACCGGGCTCAGGGTCACACCGCGGGTCCGATCTGCGTCACAGACAAGATCAACATGCCGTATATCTATGCCCTGTTCACGGATCCGCTCGAGCCTGCCAAGTTCCTGGATTCGGTCAAGTACGTGGATCCGGAGGAACCCCTGCGAAGGGTCGCATCGTTCGGTCGATACACGTTCGGGGTTAAGGGATGTGCTGTCTTGAAAGACCCTACATACGTGCTTACGGCCCAGGAGACGCCGCCACGCCTTGGGAATCGGTATTCCTATGAATTTTTCGATAACTTTGTCGTGTATGCTCCAAACCGCTGAGGACCAGCCGCGCGCAGACCCACTGCGAACTCGCGGGAGCCGCTCATGCGATCATTGAGAATCAGCCTCGATAAGCATTCGCAGGTCGGGCTCGTGGATCGCTCACTGGCTTCAGCGGGCAGTCGGTCTAGACATGCTCTTCCTGATAGCCGGCCTCGCACTTGCGGTCCAACTGAGAATTGCGCTGCTGGACTTCAAGTCTCTGGATTACTTCGCTTCTCTCAAGCCCTGGTACCTTGCGATCAAAGGCGAGGGCTTCGCGGTCTTTGCTACGGACTTTTCCACCTACAACCCGCCGTACTTGTACTTGCTCTACCTCGTTGCCAGGCTATTCCCGGACCTGCCTACCGAGGCAGCCGTGAAGCTTCCATCGCTTGTTTCGGACTTTGTGTGCGCACTTGTCGTATTTCTTATCGTCCGGACGCAACGCCCTAAGCGCCCAAGCCTCCCGTACTTGGCCGCGTTCGCTGTGCTGTTTGCCCCCACAGTCGTGCTTAATAGCGCCTTCTGGGGGCAAGCCGACAGCATTTTTGCTGCCGCCATCCTGGCGTGCGTCTTGGCGCTGGGCATCCGGCGCCCCATTCCAGCCATGCTGCTCTTTGGAATCGCTCTGGCATTCAAGCTTCAGTCGATCTTTCTGCTGCCGATGTTGCTGGCAATGACATTGACAGGACACATACCCTGGAAGGCCTGGGTTTCCATTCCGGTCATTCTGGTGCTGGCGGTCCTGCCCTCTTGGGTGGCGGGCCGCCCCTTTAGCGAGTTGTTGGGAGTCTACGTCTACCAAACATCGCAGTTTGAATTCATCACGATGAATGCGCCCAGCATTTTCGGGCTCGTGCCTGACACCAAGCGAATCTTCAATCTCCTGCTCACACCCGGAATAATATTCGGCGGAGGCGTGGCTCTGGTTTGGTTCACGCTGCTCGTTCGAGGGAGAAATCCCATTCAAGGATCGCTCATCGCCAAAGTTGCCCTCGCCACCATGCTGCTCATCCCTCTGTGCTTGCCGAAGATGCATGAGCGGTATTTCTTTCCGGCAGATGTTCTGGCTATCTGCGTGGCGTTCCTTGAGCCTGCTCTGTTCCTCGTGCCGATGGTTGTTGTCGGGGTATCGTTCCTTTCGTATCAACCTTTTCTGTTTGAGCGAACGTACGTTTCACTGCCCCTATTGTCAGTTGTCCTTTTCGGCCTGACCGCTTATCTCAGTTACCAAGTCGTCATGCAACTGTACTCGCCGATCCCGTCCGGGTCCACTTGGGAGGACAGGCGTTTCGCGGAGAACCCCCTCACAAAGTCCGATAGCGGGGAGCTCTGATGCGCGGCGTGGCTGAGAGCGCACTGGCTGGATTCTGCCATCACCGTCGCCGGCCTCGCGATTGCCGTGGCACTGCGGTTCAGCCTTCTCGAATTCAAGTCCGTCGATTTTTTCAACTACACTCGAGGGTGGTACGGAACGCTCAAAGCCGAGGGTTTTGCCAGCTTTGGTAGGAGTTTCTCGAACTACAATCTGCCCTACCTCTACCTGCTGTATGCCGTGGTGCGCTTTCTGCCGGACGTACCGCCCGTCATTGCCATCAAGATTCCGTCATTGGCGGCCGACTTCATTGGGGCAGTTCTGGTTTTCAAGATCGCACGCACACAGTTCAAGTCAAGGCTCGCCCCCCTCCTGGGCGCGTTCTGCATGCTTCTTGCCCCCACCGTCGCACTCAACAGTGCATTCTGGGGCCAGGCGGACGCCGTCTATACATGTGTTCTGCTGGCTTGCCTTCTCTGCCTCATTCGCCATGACGACGTTGTTGCCATGTGCCTGTTCGGACTTGCGCTCGCCTTTAAGGCGCAATCCGTATTCCTGGCACCACTGATTGCAGGCCTTGTTTTGCGCCGCGAGATACGATGGCGGACTTTGCTATGCATTCCATTGGTGTTCCTTCTCACGCTGGTTCCGGCCCTGGCGGCAGGTCGGCCGCCTCTTGAGCTGCTGCTGATCTATCCATCGCAAGCTGGGCAGTACGAGCAGCTTACCCTGCATGCGCCTTCGGCGCTGGCATGGATTCCCGACACGGGACGGTACTTCTCCTACTTCAACTCGGCCGGAATGATACTGGCTGCCGCCTCCGGCCTCGGACTGGTTTGGGCCATCCAAAAATCCCGGGCCCGGTTGTCATCCGGAATGTTGATCGAACTCGCTCTCATCTCGGCGATCTTGATGCCGTTCTTCCTCCCAAAGATGCATGAACGCTACTTCTACCTGGCCGATGTTCTGTCTATTGTCGTGGCTTTTCTTTTTCCGACACTTTTCTACGCACCCGTCCTGATGATCACGATCTCCTTCTTTGCGTACCAACCCACGCTTTTTGGGGCAGAGCCGGTGTCGATGGGAATCTTGGCGCTTGGCGTATTCGTTCTGCTGGTGACGCTCGCCCGCGATGCAGGGCTAAGACTAATGACATCGGGTGATGCGGGCGTACCTCTCGCGAGCGCAGTAGAATTAGGTCCGTGAAATCGGTTGCCACGACCGTTCCCCTAAGTCGGCTCCTGGAGCAGTTGCCCGCAACGTATACGCTTGCAGACCGCGAGCTTGTTCAACGCGGATACGCCATGGCGGAACGGGCCCATCGAGGTCAAAAGCGCATCTCGGGTGAGCCCTACATCAACCACTGTCTCGCCGTCGCCCAGATCCTCGCTGAGCTGCGCGTCCCTCCCGAGGTGCTGGCCGCCGGGCTCCTGCACGACACAGTAGAGGATACCCAAGTCACTCTGAGTGACATACAGCACGACTTTGGTGATGCCGTGGCGGCACTCGTTGATGGCGTAACTAAGCTTACCAACTTGCCGAGGGTCTCCCGGGACGATCAGCACGCCGCGGCGGACGCCGCGGGCACGAATTGCACCTCTGATCCCCCGGAGCGGTCACGCGGGCGCCGCGCCGATATGGCCTCTGAGACTCTGCGCAAGACCTTCCTTGCAATGGGAGAAGATGTCCGGGTTGTGCTGATCAAGCTCGCGGATCGCCTGCACAACATGCGAACCCTGGGGCATGTGGCCGAGGCCAAACGGACGCGGATCGCCCAGCAGACGCTGGACATATTCGCACCGCTGGCCAACCGGCTTGGCATCTGGCAGATCAAGTGGGAGCTCGAAGACCTGGCCTTCCGGTATGTCAATCCGGAACGATACAAGGAAATCGCAGAGCAGCTGGCCGAGCGTCGTCCGGACCGCGAGTCCCAGATCGGCTCCATTGTCGCGACGCTGACCCAGCTCTTCGAACAACACGGGATTCACGTGGAGATCACAGGTCGGCCGAAACACATCTACTCCATCTACAAGAAGATGCAGGAAAAGGGCAAGGCGTTTGAGTTGGTCCGGGACGTGCGCGCCGTTCGTCTGATCGTTCCGGACGTCGGAGTGTGCTACACGACACTTGGCCTGATCCACACGCGCTGGCGTCCTATACCCGGCGAGTTTGACGATTACATTGCTGCACCCAAGGACAATTTCTATCAGTCCCTTCATACGGCCGTCATCTGGGACGATGGCAAGCCACTGGAGGTGCAGATCCGAACGCCTGAAATGCACCAGAATGCGGAGTTCGGTATCGCATCGCATTGGCGCTACAAAGAGGGGACCAAGCGGGACAAGTTCTATGAGCAGCGCATCAATTGGCTCCGCAATATGATGGAGTGGCGCTCGGATGTCAATGACGCGACTGAGTTCGTGGAGTCGATGCGATCCGACGTGTTCCAAGATCGCGTGTACGTCTTCACACCCCGGGGCGACATCATCGACATGCCGGCTGGCTCCACCCCATTGGACTTCGCGTATCACGTCCACACGGACATTGGCCACCGATGCCGCGGCTCGCGGATAAACGGAAAGCTGGTACCCCTGCACCACGAGCTCAAGACCGGTGATCAAGTTGAGATTCTCACGGCCAAGCGTGGCGGTCCAAGTCGGGACTGGCTGAATTCGAATCTGGGGCTGGTAAAGACCCAGAGGGCGCGAAGCAAGATCCGCCAGTGGTTCAAGAAAGAGGACTACCAGCAGAGTTCTGGGGCAGGGACGGCTTGTCCTGGAGCGTGAACTGCAGCGCCTGGGGGTCTCACAGGTCAACTACGAAGCGATGGCTCGCGACCTGGGATTCAAGACACCGGATGAGATGTTCGTCGATCTGGGAACCGGCGATTTGTCGGTGAGTCGCGTCATCCGCGAACTGCCCGCGGCCGAAGAGAGCGGCAGTCTGTTGTCGGCTGCGCCCGCCGGTCCGGAATCCAGACCTGCTGGCGACGTCAACATTGTTGGCCTTAAGGGCTTGCTGACGACGTTTGGGCGCTGCTGCAATCCCACGCCCGGCGACCAGATCATTGCGTACATCACTCGTGGCAGGGGTGCGACCGTGCACCGTCAGGACTGCCCGAATATCCTGCGCCTCGGGCGCGAGGACCAGGAACGTCTCGTGCGCGTCGACTGGGGCTCGCAGATCCGTACCTTCCCAGTGCCGGTTCGCATTCGCGCGTACGATCGCCAGGGACTGATGGGCGATGTATCCAATCTCCTGGATGCGGAGGGCGTAAACATCGCGGATGTCAAGGTGAATGTCAATCGGGGATTGGCGGAACTTCGCCTGGTTGTCGAAGTGCAGGACATCTCGCAATTGAGCAAAATCCTGACGCGTCTCGAGAATGTGGCCAACGTGATGGAAGCGCATCGGGTCAGCGGCTAGCGGCGTCGCTCGCGTTCTTCTTGCTGCTCGGGACCATACAGGCCACATGGTATAATGCCGCCGCTTTGGTGATGAGACTGCTCACTGTAGAAGCGGCGCAACGCCGTATTGTCAGACTCGTGTCCCCTGTCACCACGGAGACTTTGCCGGTGCTACGCGCGCTGGGTCGCGTCTTGGCCCGCAATATCAAGTCGATCCAACTCCCGCGCTTCGACAATTCGTCGGTGGATGGGTTTGCAGTGAGATCTGCCGACGTGCGTTCGGCCAGCCGGCGTCAACCATCAGAATTGCGGATTGTGGCCGACATCGCCGCGGGCATCGCACCGCGAATCTCCCTGACCTCGGGGCAGGCGGCTCGCATTAATACGGGCGCCCCAATACCTCGGGGTGCAGACTGTGTGATCATGCAGGAGAACACGGATCACGCCCGCGTTCCAAGAGATGCCGCGCTTCGCAGCATCGTCAGGGCGTTCGAGCCCACGGCCGCCGGGGCGAATGTTCGGCGACAAGGCAGTGACGCGCGCGCTGGCCGCGTCGCCCTGGGCGCAGGCACGGTGCTTCGGCCCCAGGAATTAGGGCTCATTTCGATGCTTGGGGAACGAACGATCTGTGTCTATCGGCGACCGCTGATTGCTGTGCTTTCAAGCGGAAACGAGCTGCAGCCGGCCGGCACTGCTCTGCGGCCCGGGGCGGTCTTTGAAACCAATTCGGTCACCCTGGCGGGTCTGGCCTCAAGCGTGGGTTGCGATGTCCTGGATCTGGGCGTTGCGCGAGACTCAATCGCCTCCATCGAAGCCCGGCTCAAGATCGCAGTGCGGAAGCGCGCCGACCTGATCGTCACATCTGCGGGAGTCAGCGTCGGGTCTCTGGACCTGGTTCGCGATGCGATCCGAGCCCACGGCCGCCTGATCTTCTGGCGCGTCAACGTTCGCCCGGGCAAACCGCTCGCGGTCGGCCGTTACGAGGGCATCCCCTTGATTGGCCTGCCTGGGAATCCTGTTTCGGCCTTTGTAGGCTTTGAGTTATTCGTCTTGCCCGCCATTCAACGGCTCCGCGGGCAACAGGTCGGAGTGCGTCGCAGGGTCCGTGCACGATTGCTGGAGCGGGTCACCTCAGACGGACGTGAAAGCTACCTCCGGGCAACCGTCGACGAACAGGCGGGCGAGCACACGATTCACCTGACGGGTCACCAAGGTTCCGGAAACTTGCTCTCCTTGGTAGAGGCCAATGCTTTACTTGTGGTACCCGCTGGAGTAAAATCGCTTGCCGCTGGCAACCAGGTCGAGGCTTGGTTGCTGTGAGTCAGTATGGAACGTAGCCTCACGCGCATCTCCGTAGTCCTTGCGATCCTGGGTTTCCTGGTGGCCGTGTACATGACCATCTTCAAACTCACGGACAACCAGACCATGTGCCTCGGCAATGGTGGTTGCTCGGTTGTCAATAACAGCGTGTATTCCGAAGTGTACGGAATACCCGTCGCTGTCGTTGGTGCTCTGGGCTACGCCGCCATACTCTTGGTTCTAACGCAATCGCGCCGCTGGGCGTTCCTCAACAGGAACGCCACCCTGGTAGCGTTTGGTCTTTGCCTGGCGGGCTTTCTCTTTACCGCGTATCTGATCTACGTGGAGATCGCGCTGATCCATGCCCTGTGCCCCTTTTGCCTCGCATCTCAGGCAATCATGACCCTGCTCTTCGCTGTGGCAGTTGTGCGGCTGCTACGCGAGCCCGTCGACTAGGAGGAATGGAATGGCCCGCATTCGATGTCACTACACAGACTGTGTCTTCTTGGATGAGGGCTACTGCTCGGCGGCCGCTATCGAGCTTGATCCGGACACAGGCTGCGCAACGTATTCTCCCAACGAGGAAGCCGCCAAAGAAGGCTGGAATCCGGAGGATGCGGACGAATGGGAGGAAGACGATACCGAGGATGAGGAAGACGATTCCTGGGAAGAGGATGAGGATGAGTTCTGATCAGCCCTGGTGCCGTCCCTAGTCTCCCAAGGAGAGGCCCTCTCGCGAAGAAGAGGGCCTCTCCTTCTATCTTGCCATTCCGTCGAGCCGCGCGTTGCGCGCGGAGCAGTCACTCGGGACTAATCGCGGCGTACTCAAAGAGCAGAATCCCTGCGGCGACCGCCAGGTTCAGGGAAGTGCCATGTCCGCGCATTGGCAACCTGACCACCATGTCGCACGCGTGTTGCTGGACGTCAGAGAGCCCCTTCTGCTCGCTGCCCAAGAATAAGACCCATGGTGCTCTGGGTCGAATGTCCCGGTAGTCAGCGAGCGCGTGAGCGGAGGATCCAACGAGCTGAACGCCGTGGGTGCGGCGCCACGCATCAAACTCCTCGAAACGAGCTTCGATCATTGGGATCTGAAAGCTCGCCCCCATGGCCGCTCGGACTGCAGTTGGGTGAAAAGGATCGACGCCTCTGTTCAACACAAACAAGCGCAGACCCGCCCACGGCATCCAATGTCCGCAGGATTGTGCCGAGGTTTCCTGGATCTTGGGGACTTGCTACGGCTGCAGCGCACTTGGGTGGTTTCAAGTGGTCGAGATCTTGAAAGCGCCTCTCCGCGATCGCCAGGATTCCGAGAGGGTTCTGTTTGCTCGAAAGCGACTCGAAAACGTCAGCCGAGACCTCTTCCTTACGTCCAGTGAAATGCTCCACCAAATCCCGGGCGTATGGACTGGTCAGAAGTTCCCGAGAATACAGTAACACTTCAATGGGCCATCGTGCCTCGATAGCTGCGCCGACCAGATGTATTCCTTCCACCAGGAACGGCCCGGATTGTCGCCGGCGCCCGCGTTCTCGCAGGCTCCGCGCCGTCCGGATGATCTCGTTATTGCGACTAGTTATCAAGGCCAGAAGCCGCTATGCCATAGTTGCGTGGGTCTCTGAAGGCTCGAGAGGACTCAGGGGTAGACTATGGGGCGGACACCACCACCAACTTGCCCACCATCCCGGCCTCCAAGTGACCCGGAACTCCGCAGATGATCTGATACGCGCCCGGCTGGGAGGGAGCGGTGAATGTGGATTCCCTGGTTTCACCCGCTCCCAGTTGCTCCTCCTCCCAGAATGCAAACGCATGCGTCTCGGCCCCGACATGGTCTTGGCTGGTGACCTCATGCCCCATCTTCATGATCATGAGATCGTGCCCGACCGCCCCATTATTCGTCACCCGAATATTGATCTGCTTGCCTGCCGGCACAGTAAGCGTATTCGGCGTGAAGGCAAAATCAGTCATGATTACCTGGATGGATGAGGACGGACCAGTGGATGGCCCGCAGCCTGATAGAATCAGGGCAAGGGCTGCCGGCAGAATCGTGACTAGCAAACTCTTGAACATGGGCTGTGCAATCCTTCCTTCGCGGGCCGTAGGATAGCAGACAAACGGTAGCAAGGCAATACCGACAGACGGGCGCACGGGGCCAGCAGGCGAAGGTCGCGTATGAGTAGGGCCAGGATTGAGGTACCAGCATGGTAGTCCAGGACATCGGTCGAGCAAATCCACCCAGCCGTCTGCTCTTGGGTCCGGGCCCCGGCATGCCCCATCCCCGTGTGTTGACTGCCCTCGGCGCTCCCACCTTGGGACATCTGGATCCGGAGCTTATCCGTATCTTCGAGGAAGAACAGCGCATGCTAAGGCATGTCTTCCGCACTGAAAACGCATGGACGTTTGCCTTATCCGGAACCGGCACCGCCGGGATGGAGGCCGCACTCGCCAACCTGATCGAACCAGGAGATGATGTCCTGGCTTGCGTGCACGGCTACTTCGGGGGACGTCTGGCGGAAATGGCCAGTCGACTAGGCGCGAACGTAGATCGGATTGAGCGATCGTTGGGTGAGATTTTCCCACCGGAGCAGGTGAAGTCCGCCCTGCGCCAGCGGCGCTACAAGCTGACAACTCTGGTTCACGCGGAAACTTCCACTGGGGCAGAACAGAAGTACATCCATGAAATCGCGCAAAGTGCTCACGCGAACGGCACGCTGCTCGTGTTGGACACCGTAACCTCACTGGGAGGTCTACCCCTGGAAATCGACGCCTGGGAGGTCGACGCGGCTTACTCTGCCAGCCAGAAGAATCTCGGCGCACCCTCTGGACTCGCGCCGATCACCTTCGGGCCGCGAGCCCGCGAGGTGGTCGAGTCCCGCAAGACGCCGGTATCCTCGTTCAATTTCGATCTCCGCCAGTACTGGAACTACTGGAACGAGCAGCATTCGTATCATCATACGGCCTCGTCGGCCCTGCACTTCGCCTTGCATGAGGGCCTGAGGGTGATCATGGAAGATGGGCTGGAGGCGACGATTGCTCGGTATCGCAGAAATGCCCAGTCGCTCTGGGTCGGATTGGAAAAGATCGGCGTGCAGCCCTTCATTCCCATCGAGTATCGTCTTCCCGCGCTCACCACCGCCTGCGTGCCGTCGGGCGTGAATCCGCACGAAGTACGGGCGAAGCTCCTCGATGCATATAACATAGAGATCGCTTCCGGATTCGGGGCCCTCAAGGACAAGGTGTGGCGCATCGGCCTTATGGGGTTTTCTAGTCGTCTCGAAAATGTCACGCTACTCCTTGCGGCGCTGGATTCTTTAATGCATGGCAGGTAGCGACCCACTCCCCTGGACCGCCCTGCGAATCTTGTCCCCATGATTGTCAGAACCAGAGATCTCCTCCGCTCCGTCGCTCTTGTGGGGTTGGCCCTGTCGGCCTGTCAAAGTCCGACATCTGCCAACGCAACGGTGTCTGATGACGGCCGGATTGTGCCCCTCGTCGCCGAGCAGTAGGACACCCTCGGTTCTCTTTCAACGCGCCGGCGTGGTGATCGGCGGCGATGATGGAGCGCTCAACAACGGCATCGCAGTTACGGTTGATCAGCCGATTCCGCCAGGTGAGGCAATTCACCTCGAAGTTGTCCGAGCGACTCCGATTCTGATAAACGGTCAGGCGGTGCTAACAGCTGCGCAAACGGTGGGAGAGGCCCTCCGCCAGCAAGGGTTCGAACTGTTGGCAATGGATCTTGTGGATCCGCCCGTGGAAACACGCTTATCCCCTGGCTTACTCGTTTCTGTTGTTTCGGCCAAGGGGATGGCCGCCTCGGCCGATGCGACCAGTTCTCAAATCCAGTCAAAAGCAGGTTCCATCGGGGCCAGCCTTGCGGAGGCGGGGATTCCGTTGGAGGGGATGGATATCGCGCTGCCATCCGAGGAACAGGCGGCGACAGATGGCGGAGAAGCTCGCATTGAGCGCGCAACCGAAAGCCTCGCGCTTGAGCAGCAGACAATCCCGTACGCGAGCGTTACGACGGACTCTCCTGAACTGGAAGTCGGTCTGGAACAGGTGTTACAACCGGGGTCGCCCGGCCTGGCAGTGACGCGAATACGAGTACGGCGTCAAGACAGCCGGGAAATTTCCCGGGTGGTCTCTCCCCGCTCTCTGGTCCTTGAACCTCAGGATCGCGTCGTGCTGCTCGGCACCAAGCTGGTTGAGAGAACCGAGAGCATTGACGGTGTCAGTATTACCTATTGGCGCAGCCTTCAGATGTATGCCACGATATACTCTCCGTGTAACTCAGGCACATCGAACGGAGCCTGTTCCACGGGAACGGCAAGCGGCCGGCCCGCCGGAAAGGGTGTAGTGGCTGTCGATCCCGGCTTGTATGCATACCTGAATGGGCAACGGCTTTACATTCCAGGCTATGGTTTTGCCGTGGTCGGCGATATTGGCGGCGGCTACATCGTCGAGCAGCAACTCGGCATCTCCAGATACAAGTGGATTGACCTGGGTTTTGACGACAACAACCTCCAGGATATGACAGGCTGGATATCGGTGTATTTCCTTTCGCCCGCCCCCGCGAGCATCCCGGACGTGCTGCGTTGACTGGCAGGTTCCGCCCAAACGCGGCTCGGCGTCGGGGAGCGAGGCTCATGTGAAGCGAAAGCCGCTCCTGATTGGATCGATCATTGCGATCGCGGTCTGCGCGGGAATTCCCACTGTCGGATTCGCCGGCTACAATGTGGCCTACTTTGTCCGCGAGCAGCTGTTGGCCGCGCGACAAACTCCGTTGGAACAGGCCACGCCGGTTCCCAGTCCTGCCGTCACACCAACGGACGCGCCTGTGTGCGGCGGGCCCCCAACGATGTTCGTCTTGCTCATCGGGAGCGACAGTCGGGCAGACAGCTACCAGGCGGGCCTCGCTGATGCGATACGCGTTGTGCGCATTGATTTTCAGAACCCCGGGATAAGCTACCTCGCGTTCCCCGCGCGACTTGTATGTGGAGATTCCCGGGATTGCATCGCATGGCGGGATCACACACGGTAAGCTCAATCAGGCTTACCTATATGGAAATCCCGCCTTCGGATACTCCGAGCTCCCCGGAGAGGGGCCAGGTCTGTTGGCGGCGACCTTGGACCAAAACTATGGGGTGACTGTGGATCACTATGCCGCCGTCAACCTTCAGGCCTTCGAGCGCATTGTCGACCAGCTAGGTGGACTGGAAATCAATCTTCCGTACACTGTGGATGGCCGAGCGGCCCGCTCGGTGGATCAGGATCGATACTTCCCTGCTGGGCCCCTCCATCTTAGCGGCTACCGCACGATGCTGCTGGCACGGATGCGGCCGAACGGGGACCTGGAGCGCCTTCGAACCCAGAACCTGATTCTTCGGGCCTTTGCGGTCCAACTGCTGGCGCCAGGCAATCTCGCAAAGCTGCCCGCGCTCGCCCAGACACTGCAGGCGTCTGTACAGACTGACATCAGCGCCGTTGAGATTTCCACCCTGCTCTGCGTTGGCGCCCAAATCGACAGCTCCGAAATTCAAGCCATAGGCTTTCCGGATGAATGGTTCACTGGGACGCGGGTTCAGGACCCTGTGCTCGGACGTACTTTCATCTGGGAGGTGGACGAGACACGAATGCGCGACTTTGTGCGTCAGTTCGAGGAAGGCACTCTGCCATCGACGAATCCATCCACGCTTTCCACCCCTTCCCCATGACGAAGCCGCAACGAATCATTATCGGCGTCTTGAGTCTGATGGCCTGCGCATTGGCCGTCGCCGTGGAGCGCTCGGCCGTCCAGCTGTACGAACAATTCACATCCGAGCGACTCGGAGCTGCACTCCCGACTTCGCCATACACACCACTTGGCTTCGCGGCCACATGGACGCCTCGAGCCTCGGTCGGCGGCGTGGAAGCAGCAGGCCCCCGCCTGGGCACACCGAGCGGCGCTGGCCTGTGCGGCGGACCGCCGGAAATGAACCTCTTACTGATCGGATCGGACACTCGCGGCACAGGCTACACCTGGGGTCTGGCGGATGTGATTCGCCTTGCGCGTATAGACTTTGTCACGCCGAGTATCATGATCCTCGATTTTCCCAGAGACGTTTGGGTCGAAATTCCCGAAATCGCGGACGATCTGAATGGCCAGGACCATGAGAAGCTAAATCAGGCCTACCTGTACGGAAATCCGGGCGATGGCTTCGGGTATTGGGATGACCCAAGCGCTGGACCCGGCTTGCTTGCCAGAACCCTGGATTTGAATTTCGGAGCCCGGGCAGACCACTATCTGACCGTGAACATGCAGACCTTTGTGCGGATGGTCGACGCCGTTGACGGCATTGACATCACACTAGAGCACAGGGTGAGCGGCAGTGATAACGCCCACCTGCAGGCAGGCACCCATCACTTGGACGGCGCGGAGGCGCTGGCGGTGGCGAGGGACCGAGGCGAAGGTGTCTTCTCCCGCGGTGACAACCAAAATCTCGTGCTATGTGCATTACAGCGCAAACTCACTCAGCCATCGGTTTTGCCCCGCCTTCCAGAACTGATCCGATCCTTCCAAGGCTCCGTACAGACCGATTTGAATCCCAGCACGCTTGCTCAACTGGCCTGCTTGGCCCGGCAGGTTCCATCCGAATCGATCAAGTTCCACAGTTTCCCCGAGGAGCTGTTCACTGGGACCAGGGTCTATGACCCTGTCTTCCAGAAAGCTGTCTTCATTTGGGATTATGACTCGCTGGTAATCCGCAACTACGTGGCTCAGTTCCAGCACGGAAGCTGGCCGGATGACAGCGGGCCGCAGACTACGGGGAAATCCACGAGCTTTTGCGAATGACATCCAAGCCAGCGCCCAGCGCGACCGAGATCCTCCGTCGGCATGGAGTGCGGCCCCGTCATTCCATGGGACAGAATTTCCTTGAAGATGCAGCCGCCCTCCAACAGGTCCTGCAAGCTGCAGAGATCTCGTCCAAAGATGTAGTGTTGGAAATCGGCGCCGGCATTGGCAATCTGACGCGCCATCTCGCGTTGGCGGCCGGGCGCGTCGTCGCAATTGAGGTGGATGCCGCCCTGGCGGCCATCTGTCGTCAGCAGCTTCAAGGGCAGGCGAATATCGAAGTTGTTGTCGGGGACGTCCTCGAGCTCCCGCCGCGGACGCTGGGTCTTCCGCCGGGTTACCTCGTGGCTGCCAATATCCCGTATTACATCACGTCCCCCATCTTGAGGCATCTACTCGAATCGCAACCTCGTCCGCGGCGAATCGTGCTTACTTTACAGAAGGAAGTGGCGGCACGAATTTGCGCTACGCCGCCGGCGATGAGCCTTCTTGCCGTAAGCGTTCAGGTGCACGGTGCAGCCCGCGTTGTGGCGCAGATCCCGGCAAGCGCATTTCACCCACGACCAAAGGTCAACTCGGCCATCCTCCGAATCGATTGCTACGAACGACCTAGGGTGGAGCCGGGGAAGCTGGCGGATTTCTTTCAGACGGTCAAGGCAGGATTCCTGCAGCCAAGGAAGATGCTGCGCAACTCGATGGCCGCGGGCATGGGGACGTCGGCAGCTGACATGGAAAAGCTCCTCGAGCGATCAGGCATCGACGGTCGCAGGCGGGCCGAGACTCTCGAGATCGAGGAATGGATCAGGCTTACGGACCGGGTGATGGCTAGGGTCGGCTAAGGTGCCGGCCTGCACGGCCTCGCCGGCGTAGAGCCCGGTGATACCACCGGACCTGCCATACGCGAAAAGCCGCCTCGAGCTGGATTCCCAAGGACATCTTCGAGGCCCCGTGTTGCCGTTCGGAGAAGTGGATCGGGACTTCCCGGATACGATATTCCAGGCAATACGCCATGTAGGCCATTTCCACGAGAAAAACGTAGCCGTTTGACTGGATTCGTTCCAGCGGCATCTCCCTGAGGGCTGCGGCCCGCCAAAGCCGAAATCCGGTAGTGATGTCCGTGATGGGCGTACCAAGAATGGACCGAGCGTAGCGATTGCCAAAGGCGGAAAGACCGCGGCGCCATCGCGGCCAGTCGGTGTCCAGTGAACCCCCTGGAATGTACCTGGATCCAAGGACGAGGTCTGATTCACTCAGAGCGGACACAAAGTCGGGCACCTTGCGAGGATCGTGCGACAGGTCGGCGTCGATCTGCAGGACCGCCTCGGCGCCCTCGGACAGTACCCGTTCAAACCCGCTGAGGTAAGCCGAGCTAAGACCGCGCCTCCCCTGGCGGTGGGACACGGCGAGGCCTGCGAAGTCATGGGCAAGGGCCTCCGCCACTGTGCCTGTGCCGTCGGGGCTATCGTCATCGACAACGAGCACGCTCAGATCAAGAGGAAGTGCAAACAAAGCGGAGACCAGGGTGGGAAGGTTCTCCGCTTCATTGTAAGTGGGCACGACTGCAGCGATATGCAATGAGGGGGCTCCGCTAGCTCATCGGCTCCTTGCTGATCACGAACTCACATACCTCAGCGCCGACGGCAATGCACTTGCTCTCGGTCACCCGAAACTCATTTCCTCCAGAGACCCACTTTAATGATTCCAAGAGCAAACCCGTTGAAATGAAGCAAACGGGTTTGTCCTCGTTCGTCCTGGCCCAACAGCACGGGCACCGCCGGATCGTCCACACGAAATCGGATTCGCGTTCCTCGACGATTGTGTCCTGGTCTGTCAGCTGTACGAACATCTTGGCAAAGGCATTGAGGCCGATTCGAAGTTTGGCCTCCAGCGGAAGCACAACAAAGGCCAGGTCCGCCACGCCCGCAAGCGCACCGAAATTCTTGAGTGCATCGGAGAACGTCGCCCGTCCAGCGCGAAGTGCCAACCCCCTGCCGCCGCGCGGACCGTACATGTCCTCCAGGGCCACGCAAATCGCCGAGAGCTCGGCAAAATCGAAGCCCTTGTCCAGGTTATCGGGCGGATACCGATCCACGTACTCGGGGACGCCGGCCAGATTCAAGATAGCGTTGAGGCCGTTCTTGCCCATCACGTCTTCCAGTGACTTGATTGTGATCAGGCCGAACTTGTTGGGGTAGTAGAAACCGCTCTTTTTGAGGGACGCCATGGTCTCAGACCTAGATGAGCTTGCCTAGGTCCTCCGCCGCCCTTCGCATGTCCAGGAAGACCAAGCCCAGCTTCGCCTGCTCGTTTGCGAGTGCCGTTAGCACGGCCTCATGGCCAACCGCCATCAAGATGACGTATCCGGTTTGGCCCCGGATGTATACCTGCTCAAGCGTTCCCCGCCCCAACTCTCCGGCGATCCGCTCACCGAGCGAGAGCATGGCGGCCGACATGGCGGAGACTCGATCCTCTTCGACCTCTTTTGGTAGGGCCGAAGCAATGCTCAAGCCATCCACGCTTACAACTGCTGAGGCTTCAATATCGGGTGAAGAAGCCTGTAGGTCGCGCAACCGGTCAACCATTTGCTGCGTTCTCGTCTTCGTCACTTCCACCCTCCAAAACCGGCGAGACCCACAGCGCCCGCAATCCAGAATCTCGGCTCAATCAACCTGCCGAACTATTCTAGCACACGACATCGACGTGTCAAGCAATGCCTTCAGCGGACGGTATAATCCTGCAGATGTATGTGCGGCGATGGATCGCCCTAGCGGGCTTTGTGGCTGTCGCTGGGGCGACCGCTCCCAGCGCATGGGCACGCATGCCACAGTCAGCGCCAGAGGATGATGCGGGCGCCGTTGTTTGTATGCCGGGAGTCTATACTTCGGTCACCGAGGATTGCCTCGTAGCCGGACCGTCAGTGCATCTCACCGAAATGGCGCGCGTGGGACTCACCGTCCCGTCCAGCCCTCTACCCGCCTCGAGACCGAACGCCGAGCTGAGCAGCCTGCCTTTTCGGTACTTCCACGTCATCTCCCAGGACCCCGTGTCGGTCGGCAGCTCTCCTGGTGCGTCCGGTGGTGACACCCTGTTTCCCGGATTCGTGTACATCGGATACGCCGATCGAATTGACACCGGCAGCGGGATCTATTACCTGACTCAAAGCGGCGGCTGGATCCCCGGTAAAGGTGAACGCGTCGGAGAGATTCCGGCCTTTCAGGGCCTCCAGTTTCGGTCCACGCCGCGTTCGTCCTTTGGGTGGACATTCGAGGAACTCCCCGTCAGGGCCGGGCCGGGTTCCGGATACCCGGAGATCGCATCACGCCTGCATCCGTTTAGCGTTGTCCAGATATATTCTTCCACGGGGACAGGCTTGGACGAATGGAACATGATAGGTGCTGACCAGTGGATAGAGGCACGAAAGGTCGCGCAGGTAGTCACCAATACCGAATCTCCGGAGGGGACGAACTCCTCATCCCGATGGATCGACGTCAACCTGGCGGAACAAACTCTTGCCGTTTACCAGGATCACAGTCTCATCTTCGCCACCATGGTTGCCAGCGGCGTTGAACCCTTCTGGACGCGCCCAGGCAGCTATCAAATCTACAGCAAGGTCGAGTCCGAGACGATGCGGAACAACGACCCATCGGACTTCTATTACCTTGAGAACGTTCCCTGGACGATGTATTTTGACGGCCCGCGCGCGTTGCATGGCGCCTACTGGCGGACGCGCTTTGGATATCCACAGTCGCACGGGTGCGTAAACCTTTCCGTGGGTGATGCACATTGGGTATATGACTGGGCACAGCCGGGCGACTGGGTATTCGTGCATGATCCGACCGGAGTAACGCCGACCGATCCGGCACTTTATACGGGTGGAGCGTACTGATTGCTTGACACTGACTTTTGCGTATGATAAACTCCGTGCGTTCAGCCACTGGTCCCGTGGTGTAGCGGTTCAACATGCGGCCCTGTCAAGGCCGAGATCGCGGGTTCGAATCCCGTCGGGACCGCAGCAAGACCATACCCATACCGGCGCAGGATCTTAGGATCGGCGTCGGTCTTTGATTCGCATGGTACGGTTTCCAATGCAAGGGCCTCAATCGTGCCGCACGGGTTTCCGCCTGGTGCTTTGACCCGTCACCCATTGTCCAGGCCGCCGGCAGACTGCTCGGTTCTCCTGTGTGGAGACACGCTTCGGGCGCACTGGCTTCAGGAACAACACGGTGCGGGCCGTGCAACGCAGGGCTCGCGAGGCGCGATGCTATAATCCGCCTCGTCCGGCGCACGGAGGAATCCGATCATGCCACGAACACGCGACCGCGCAGTGATGAAATGGATCATGGCTTTCGCCATTCTGGCGGCGATACTGGTTGTCTTTGGAGGATTTGTGCGCTTGATGCGCGCCGGGCTGTCCATCACCGAATGGAAACCGGTCGAGGGGGCAATCCCTCCGCTCACGGCAGCCGCCTGGCAGTCGGAATTCATGAAGTACCAGCAAACACCGGAATACCGGCAGATCAACAGGGGGATGACGCTGGCCGCCTACCAGGAGATCTTCCTGATCGAATGGATGCATCGCCTGCTTGCGCGCCTGGCCGGCTTCGTCTTCGCAATTCCATTCTTCGTTTTCTTGTTCCAGGGCCGAATCCCCATTCGGGAGGCGGCCCTGTACGTCGTAATGGGTCTCCTGTTTCTTGCCCAGGCGGTGATGGGCTGGATCATGGTCTCGTCAGGCCTGATCGATCGCCCCGCGGTCAGCCACCTGCTACTTGCGGCGCACCTCTTTCTAGCCCTTTCGCTGATCGGCCTCGCTGTGTGGACCGCCCTCGGGCACGCATACGGCTTTCGGACTGCTGGGAGGTGGGCCCCGTGGTCAAGAGCCAGCAAGGCCGCTCTGCTGATCACCGTGCTCCTCCTGGTTCAGATGGCCTACGGCGCATTCACGGCCGGGCTGAAAGCCGGGCACATCTCCGACACGTGGCCCCTGATGCTCGGTCGGTGGGTGCCCCTCGGCCTCCTGCAACAGGTCCAGCCCCCTGCCCTCAATCTCATTGCTGCGCCCCTGACAGTTGCTTTCATCCATCGTTGGCTGGCTGTCATCGTACTTGCAATTGGGGGCGTGGCCTTGTACGTCATTGAGAGATTATTCCCCACGACCGACGTGCGGCGTGCACTTCAATGGGCCGCCGCGCTGGCGGTGATTCAGATGGGACTTGGCATCGGAGTTGTGGTCTCACATGTGAACGTGGCATTGGCGCTGCTTCACCAGGCGAACGCGCTGGCTCTCTTCACACTTGCGGTTTGCATCCTGCAGAGGCTTCGCAGCGGTGACGCTGCCGCCACGCCGGCGTAGCAGCGGGCAGCAGCCACGTCAGCCCGTATTACAATTGTGTCCCGCGGGGCGATGGCGGAACTGGCAGACGCAGAGGACTTAAAATCCTCCGGTGGTGACACCATGTGGGTTCGACCCCCACTCGCCCCATTGCCCACTGGTGCGCGGGCGACCTAAGACAGAAAACTCCGAAGGAAGAGCATGTACTTCAACCGGCAACAACTCGAGGCCATTGAAGATCGTGAGCTGGCAACCTACGGAGTGCGCAGCCGCGACTCCAAAGGGCGCGCCTATCTAGATGCTGAACCTGACTATCGCACATGCTTCCAGCGCGACCGGGATCGAGTTCTGCACACAACGGCCTTCAGAAGACTGGAGCATAAGACCCAGGTATTCATCATCTACGAGGGCGACTATTTTCGAACCCGCTTGACACACACTCTTGAGGTGGCCCAGATCGGGCGCACCGTTGCACGCGCTCTGGGCGCCAACGAAGACCTGGTCGAGGTCATTTGCCTGGCGCACGACTTGGGGCACTCGCCGTTCGGTCATTCCGGCGAGATGGCGTTGGCACGGCTGATGAAGGACTCGGGTGGATTCGATCACAACCGCCAATCCCTCCGTATCGTTACACAACTGGAGCAGCGCTATCCGGAGTTCCCAGGTCTCAACCTTACCTGGGAGGTCCGGGAAGGGATGGTCAAACACGAGTCCGAATACGACATCGCGGATGCCAGGGATTACGACCCAAAACTGCGGGGCAACCTCGAAACCCAAATCGCCAATGCAGCCGACGAGCTGGCCTACACCACACACGATCTGGATGATGGACTCCGCTCAGGGATGATCGTTCCATCCATGCTGGAGGGTGTCGCGCTATGGGAGGTCTTGAAGGAGTCTTTTGGCTGGAGCGGGCCGGACTTACCCGACCTGGAACGGCATCGGATGATACGCGAATTGGTGGGTTTGATGGTCACCGACCTGGTTCACGCCACAGACCAGCGGCTGCGGGCCAGCAATGTGCAGTCACCACTGCAAATCCAACAAATGACCCTCAACCTGGTGGGTTATGCCGAGGAAATGCACCGACGCCACCGCGAACTGAAGGATTTTCTATATCGAAACCTATACTCGCACTACCGGGTCTTGCGCATGGCGGTGAAGGCCGAGCGCGTGATATCGGAGCTGTTCTCTGCCTATCGCAGCGAACCTGCCATACTGCCGTCCAGCCTACTTGGTGCGATCAACGCTTGGGGCCTTGAACGCGCGATCTGTGATTACATTGCAGGCATGACCGATCGTTTTGCGATTGAGGAGCATCAGAAGCTCTTTGACCCACTCGAGAAACCCTGAGCGGGGCCTCCACGGGAAATGCATCAATGTCCGAAGCCACGTATCTTACTCAGCAAGGCATGGACCGGCTCAAAGCGGAGCTTGAGCACTTGAAGGGCCCGCGGCGCACTGATTTGGCCAAGCGCCTGCGCTCGGCCATACAAATGGGCGACCTCTCGGAGAACGCTGACTATCACAAGGCCAAGGAGGACCAGGCGTTCCTCGAAGGTCGCATCCAGGAGATTGAGTACGTGCTCCGCAACGCGGTTGTAATTGAAAAGAGCACCCAGATGGACGTGGTGGGGACTTGGGAACCACGTTACGGTCCGGGAAGGCGACTCGCCGCCGGAAACCTATCACCTGGTTGGAGCCAAGGAGGCCGATCCCCGCAACGGCAAGATCTCCAACGAATCCCCACTCGGTCGTGCTCTCGCAGAACACGCCGTCGGCGACGTCGTTGACGTTGACACGCCGAGCGGAAGGCTCCACTTCACGATCGTTTCGATTGAATAGCGTGCTCGCGCGGGAAAGAGGACGGGCCGGGCAAATCCTTCGCCCGGCCCGTCTATTTGCCCTTCCGAGAATCCACTACCGACCCGATTTGCGCCAGACCGCTAGTTCGAGCGTCACGCGCTCGAAGTAGCTGTTTTCAGGCAATGAACCGTCGCCATATTGCAGATCAACGACGGTGGCGAGCAATTGCAGAGTCTCAGTTTCCAGCATGATCTGCTTCTGCGGTTCGAGCTGGATCAGCTCCCCCTTCGCTTCAAGGCGTGCCCGAGTGCCGCTGTCTCCAAATGCATGCACGCTCATGAGAACCTTGGTCGCCGTCTTGATGTCGTTCTTGTCAAACAGCCACACTTCCAGGGCGGTGACCTTCTTCGGTTCGCCGATACCAATGGTCTCGGACACTCCGACTCCGTACTCCCCCAGGAAGTCGCCGCCGGCAGTATCGATGCTGAAGGACTCGTCGTAGAGGTCGTCTCCCAGAACATAGGTGGTCATGTTTTGGGTGATCGGCGCCGCAACCCCAAGGGACTCGAAATTGGTCTTGCCTGACTTCGCTGCCGGTCGTTCGTGTTGCGGTGCATCTGATGTGGGATGCATGGTTGAGCCCGTGCGACGTCGCGCAAGCCCTCGCACCACGAAGAGAGCAGCAGCCACGGCAAGTAGCACCAGGGCGGCCACGGCTGCCGCCACAACCGTCCGTCCGCCCGGCAGGGCCGAACTCGGGGTTGCGGTGGGCGTCGCCTGAACCCCGTTGCCCTTAACTGCCAGAATCACCTCGCCGAATGCAACGACCACAACCGGGTCAATTCCAGCGGGGCTCTTCTGGATCTTCTCGAAGGCACTTGCGGCTGCCGGACCCAGTGCGTCCCAACGGCGCACAGCGAGGTTCGGATCGCGGTTGACCCGGAAGGAGTCGATCGCCATGCGCAGGTAGTCCTCCTGCAGATCCTCACGCAACACCGCTGGCGTTGTATTGACCACGCGCACAGTTGCCCAGCCCGAGTGGAACTCCGATGGCAGCTCCCACCACCAACAGCAGGAGAACCAGGATCATTTGCTTCCTCACGATGTCAAGGACGGATGTCATGTGCGCGCTCCTTGCAGGTTTCCCATGCAGTCCATTATACAGGCAGGGACCTACTCCGGTGCGGTCTCAGGAATGACCTCTTCCATCGCAAAGAACTTCTCGCACTTGGTGCACTGCAGCTGCCGCTTGTTCGCCACCACCAGCAGACCGCCGCAATTCGGGCACGGATTGGCTACGGGGCGTTTCCACGACGTGAAATCGCAGGTCGGATAATTGGCGCAGCCATAAAACACCCTGCCCTTGCGGGTCTTGCGTTCCACGATTTCCCCGCCGTCCTTGGGGCAGGTCACACCTATCTTCTCGAGCCACGGCTCAGTGTAGCGGCACGCCGGGAAATTGGCGCAAGATATGAAGCGTCCGTATCGACCGTAACGCACCACCAGCTCGCCACCATCCTCCGGGCACTTGCGCCCGATTGGCTCGGGTCCTGTCTTGGTGATCGGTATCTCGGCCTGGGCCCTGCGCACCAGCTCTTTGAAGGGTTCGTAGAATTCCCTGAGAGCAGCCGTCCAATCCATTTCGCCGGCCGCCACGCGGTCCAAGTCGTCCTCCATGTGCGCCGTGAACTTCACGTCGACGACCTCAGGAAAGTACTCCACCAGCAGGTCGTTGATCTGGAAGCCCATTTCCGTGGGTGACAAGGCGCTTCTCGATGCGCTGGACGTAGCCCCGCTGCTGGATCGTCGAGATGGTCGGAGCGTACGTCGACGGTCGGCCGATCCCATTCTCCTCCAGTGCCTGCACCAACGAAGCCTCGCTCAGCCGGGGCGGCGGCTGCGTGAAGTGCTGTTCCGGCATCGACGCTCACCAGTTCCTGGGCTTGGCCCTCGGCCACGCCGGACGGGATCTTGGCATTCTCTTCGTCCTCCTCGCCCCGGGAATCTTCATTGCGGGCCTCCTCGTAGACTGCCATGAAGCCCGGGAACCGCACATTCGAGCCTGATGCCCGAAGAAGTACTCGTGATCGTTGACTGCGCCGGTAACCTCGACCTGGAGCGTGTCGTAGATGGCCGCCTCCATCTGCGAGGCGACGAACCGCTGCCAGATCAGGTTGTAGAGCCTGTACATGGCCGGTTCCAGGAAGTTCTTCACCGACTCCGGCTCCCGGGCCACCGAGGTGGGCCGGATCGCCTCATGCGCTTCCTGAGCGGTAGCGCTCTTGCTCTTGTACTCCGGCGGATACGACGGGAACAAAGTCGGCGCCATACTTCTTCAGGATGAAGTCCCGGGCCTCCTGCTGAGCGGACTGCGACACCTGGGGTGAATCCGTCCGCATGTACGTGATCAGACCCGTCAGGTCACCGTTTCCAACGTCCTGTCCTTCGTACAACCCCTGGGCGAGCGCCATCGTCCGCTTGGCAGGAAAGCCCAGCTTTCGAGAGGCATCCTGTTGCAGGGTCGAGGTGGTGAAGGGTGGCGCAGGCCGCCTCCGGCGTTCGCTGCGGCGGACTTTGGTGACCTCATACGACGCTTCGCGCAAGAGCTGAGCGAGCTCCTGGGAGCTTGTTTCGTCTGGTCAGACTGACTTCATCGCCGTCGACCTTTACAAGCTTCGCCAGAAAACTCTGACGAGCACCGGCGACCCGAAACTCCCCGTGGATCGTCCAGTATTCCACCGGAACAAACGCATCAATCTCACGCTCGCGATCCACGATCAGCCGCAGGGCCACCGATTGGACGCGCCCTGCGGAAAGACGGCTGCGCACCTTCTCCCACAGGATCGGGCTGATGCTGTAGCCCACCAAGCGGTCCAGCACCCGGCGAGCCTGCTGGGCGTTGACCAGATCCATGTCGATCTGCCGCGGGTGGGCAAAGGCCTCTTTGATGGCCGGTTCGGTGATCTCGTGGAAAGTGACGCGCCGTGCGATGCTGGGATCGATCTCTGAGGCCTCCAACAAATGCCAGGAAATCGACTCGCCCTCCCGATCGGGGTCGGTCGCCAGGAAGACCTCTTCGGCGGTCCGCGCCAGGGCTTTCAGCTCCTTGACGACCCCCTTCTTCTCGTTGGGCACACGATACTTCGGCTCGAAGTTGTTGTCAACATCAACCGAGAGCTGCGACCGCAGCAGGTCGCGAACATGGCCGATGGACGCCTTTACCGTGTAGCCCTTGCCCAGGAATCGACCAACCGTCTTCGCCTTTGCCGGTGATTCCACGATCACCAGCTGCCCATTGCGTTTCTGGATCTTCTCGGGCTTTCGGTGGTGCCGTCATGCCCTCATGCTCCGGAGTCCGGCCCATCCGATAGAGCTTGGTGCCGCACACTGGACAGACGCCGACCGTCACCGGCGAGCTCTTGGCGTTGAAGGATGCCACGCGCATCCATGACCTCCCTCTGTGTCTTGCACTTCATGCAATATGCTTCCATCCAGGCTCCAGCCTAAAGGTACTTTTCCTGTTGCTGCTTCTGTAAGTGATCCACAACCTCGCGGACCTTCTGCGCCTGATCCGATTTGCAGACCAACAGCACGTCTCCGGTATCGACGATCACGGTATCGTCCATGCCGATCGTCACGATCAGCCGTCCGTCGCCGTGGCCATAGACCAGCGTGTTGTGGGTCTCAAGCGCCAGGTGCTGTCGCGCGGGTGGATACATTGCCGCGCATGTCCGGCAAGCAGCACCTCAAGCAGGCGTGTCCCATGCGCCCACATCGCTCCAACCCATTCCACCTGCCGGCACCACGACGACCCGCTCCGCGTGTCTCCATGACACCGTAGTCAATCGTCTCAGCCTTCAGGGGCGGCCAGGCTGCCTCGAGCGCACGGTTCCTGTCCTGCGGTTCCCCAGGCGGCTGACACGCACATCCAGGGCAGCGGACAGGTCCGGCATCTGGCGGTCGAATCTCCTCGCAGGATCAGATCGGCCCGCCAGACGAACATGCCGCTGTTCCACGAATGCTCCCGGGATCGCAGGAAACCGCTGCGCCGTCTTTTCGTCTGGCTTCTCGGTGAAACGCTTCACGTGATAGACGGGGTACTTCAGGTGCTCATCCAGCGGCTTGCCCTGTTGGACGTAGCCGTAGGCGGTCGACGGCGAGACCGGCGTAATGCCCAGCGTCACCAGGTAGCCTTCTCGGGCCACCTCGAACGCCTCGCGCAGCACGTAGATAAAGAGATCACGATCGCGAATGTAGTGATCCGATGGCAGCACGGCCATCACGGCATCCGGATCACGTTTGAGAAGCGCAACCGCGGCCAGACCGACGACCGAGGCCGTGCCCCGCGGTGCCGGCTCGATCAGGTAGTTGGCAAGTGGAATCTCCGGCACCTGACGCTGGATCTCCGCAGCTTGGCCGCTGACCGTCACGACCAGGATGTGGTCGCTGTCAAACAGACCCGCCAGAGGCGCGCAACGGTGCCCTGCAGCAGCGTCTGTTCACCCAATAGTGGCAGCAGCTGCTTAGGACGATCCTTTCGGGACACCGGCCACAGTCTTGTGCCACCGCCGCCGGCCATGATGACTGCGTATTCATGCTTGGGCATGTACGTTTCCTAGGCAGAGTAGCCCGATTGTACCTCACGCACCGCGACGTACTGCATGCTGCCCACTTGGCGCACCATGCCCTTGAGTTCCATCATCACCAGGGCCGCCGAGACCCGCTCCACAGGCAGGCCCGTGTGGTTGCGAATCTCATCAACATGCAGAGGTTCGCTGCCCAGGGTCGTCCAGTATCTTGCTTTCGGTTTCGTCGGCCGGTAGCACCCGCCGTGCGACGCGTTGCTCGCCGGCGTGATGGAGGTGCATCATCTGCAGCACGTCCTCCGGCGAGAGCAATGGCAACGCACCGTTCTGGATCAGCTTGTTCGTGCCCCGGCTTTGCGGCGCCAGAATGCTGCCTGGAACCGCAAAGACCTCGCGCCCCTGCTCCGCCGCGAAACCGGCCGTGATCAGCGCGCCGCTTGTCTCGCCGGCCTCGACGACGATGGTCGCCATCGTTAGGCCGGAGATGATGCGATTTCGCGGCGGAAAATTGCTGCTTTCCGGTGCCGTGCCCAATCGGGTAATCGCTGAGGATGGCGCCGCGCTCCATGATCTTCTCCGCAAGCGCTCGATTCTCCGGAGGATAGATGCGATCCACCCCGCTTCCGAGCACGGCCGCCGTTCGGCCGCCCGCGGCCAGTGCAGCCGAGTGTGCCACCTCATCCACGCCTCGGGCCAGTCCGCTGACGATCGTGATGCCGTTGGCAGCCAGGTGCGTCGCCAGCTGCTCCGTCACCTGGCGCCCATAGGCTGTTATGCGCCGCGTACCCACGATGGCGACCGCGACCTGATCCTCATCGAGCCACTCGCCCCGCACGAACAGGACCGGCGGCGGCTGTTCGATCTCCCTCAGGCGTGCCGGGATACGCCGGATCGTCCGATGTGAGCACCCTGATACCCCGGTCTCTTCGACCTCCTGCCAGAGTCGATCCACGTCGACGTCCGCCCGCAGAGCGAGCAATCGGGCAATCGTCTTGGCGCCCAAGTCCGGCGTCGCGCAGCTCATCCGGTGGCGCGTTCCATGCCGCGCTTGCCGATCCGAAGTGGTCGATCAGAGATCGAAGTCGCACCGCACCGATTCCTCGGACCAGGTTGAACGCCAGCCAGAACCGCCGGTCCTGGTTGGCGTCATCCGCGCTTGGCATTTCGCTTCTTTCGTCCGGGCTGCCGGTCTCATGCCGCGCTACTGCCTTGTTCCGGCTCCAACCCATCAGGGACACGCGACATGCGGATAGTCCGCGCTCGGCGACATCGATCTTGCAGGACGACCGATTCGATGGCGGGCAGGAGCAACTCACGCTGATCAGTCGCATCTGGACAACGTAGACGTCGTTGGCGCCCGTCTGCAGGATCTCGTTCAGGTGGCCCAAGGATGAGCCCTTGCTCATCGATCACTTCCAAACCGAGCAGCTCGATGATGGTAGAACTGGCCGGCTGGCAGCGGAGGCCGGTTGGCGGCGCTGACATACACCCGCTCGTTGCGGAGCGGGCCGCGCTGCTTCGGGTGTCTCGATGCCCTGAAACCGGATCAGGAGGCCGTCGTGCATGTGGCCGGCAGTCGGCGATGATCGACGGTCACGTGCGCGTCGCCAATAAAGACTGCACTCCCGGCTTAAGGCGCTCCGGAAAATCCGTCAGCCAGCTCCATGACGAGGTCGCCGTGCAAGCCGTGCGGTCGTCGCAGCGTTCCCACTAGTAAATATTCAGGCTCACCGGGTGGCGGCGAGCCTGAATTTGCTCTTCGGCGCAGTCTTGCGTGGCGTCATGCTTCCGGTTCAACCACGTCCAGCGTGGCCTGCTTGCCCTCTCGTTCGGCCGCGACCCTAAGCACCGTGCGAATCGCATTCGCCACCTTGCCGCTCTTGCCGATGATCCGTCCCATATCGTCCGGGCGCCACGCTCAGTTCAAGTCGCACACGATCGCCGCCGCCGGATGTCTTGACCTGCACCTGCCTCGGGGTGATCGACCAGCGATTTCGCAATGTACTCGATCAATTCATTCATGCCGATGCTCTCCATGACACGTCAGCCGCCCGTGCGGGGTGAATCGATGCGGTGCTCAGTCCTTGCGCGTTCTGCACGGGCGAGGCACGACGCTCAGAGGCCTCGGTGGCCTCCTTGAGCAACCCTTCGAGTGCCTCGCCCTTCTTGAAGCGCTCGAAGCGATCCAGCAAGCCGGATGTACGGAAACACCTGCCCGACGGATTCGGTTGGGAGTGCCCCGTTCTTCATCCAGTGAAACACACGGTCTTCCTTGACGTTGATGGTGGCAGGTTCGGTGCGAGGATTATAGAATCCGAGGATCTCGAGGAAGCGACCGTCTCGCGACGTTTCCTTGTCAGCGGCCACGATCCTGTAAGACGGCTGACCACGAAGACCCATGCGGCGAAAACGAATGCGAACCATAGAGCAATTACTTCTCCTTCAAATGATGTTCGAGCGCTTCACGAGATTCCAGGCTCTGCCCACCCTGGGAAGACTCGGCGCCTTGTCTACAGACCGCCCGCGGCGCGAACACACCTCGAGGCGGCGCGTCGTGCACTCCACAAAGATTGATTTTACCAGACTTCTGCGAGGCAAGCACATTGGACGCGGCTGGCCTCATCCGAGCATTCCCATCCATCTTCCGAGGGGATGCTCCCTTCATCACTTTGAGCAGCTTCTGGGCCTGGCGGAACTGCTTGATCAGTCGGTTGACATCTTGAACGCTCGTGCCGGATCCAGACGCAATGCGGCGCCGCCGCGAAGCATTCAGCAGGTCAGGATCGCGGCGCTCAGCGACCGTCATTGAGCAGATGATTGCTTCGGATGATTTCAGGGTGTGCTCCACCTCACGCGGATCGGCGGCCGCGCGCCGCTCGACCAGCCTCCCCGGGCAGCAGATCGGCGATCTGTCCGAGAGAACCCATCTTCCGAACCTGAGCCATCTGGGTAAGCCAATCTTCAAGATCAAACGCGCCAGATGACATCCTATCGGCCTGGCGAACGGCTGTTTCCTGATCGGCGGCACTCTCAGCCCGTCTCGATAAGCCCAATGATGTCTCCCATTCCCAGAATTCGGGAGGCGATCCGCGCGGGGTCATATGCTTCCAGGGCATCGAGCTTCTCCCCCGTGCCCAGGAACTTCAAGGCGATTCCGGTCACCGCTCGAACCGAAATCGCGCCGCCTCCCCGCGCATCGCCATCCATCTTCGTCAGAATCAGCCCCGTGACCTGGATCTTCTCACAGAAACCCCTGGGCAATTGTCGCCGCCTCCTGGCCGGTCATCGCATCCAGCACCAGAAGTACCTCAGCCGGTGGAGCTGCCTGCTCCAGTCGGACCAGTTCATCCATGAGGTCGTCACTCAGCTGAGACCGACCGGCTGTGTCGAGGATCAGGATGCCATAACCGCCATCGGAAGCACGCTGCAATGCCTGCGAGGCAACATCCCAGGCAGTGAGTGCTGGCGAGGCAAAG
Source organism: uncultured Chloroflexia bacterium (assembly GCA_963784915.1). Taxonomy (GTDB): domain Bacteria; phylum Chloroflexota; class Anaerolineae; order Anaerolineales; family Villigracilaceae; genus Fen-1038. Next base: position 41,161 of record CAWATK010000015.1, on the reverse strand, counting down.
ACTTCGACACCCAGCCTTTGCTCCAAGCTGCTGCAGTTGATGGCGGCCGCCGGCCGGTACGGATCGCACGCCGCCAGCATGACGCGTTCGCCCGCAGCCTGGAACCGCCGTGCCAACTTGCCCGCTACCGTGGTCTTTCCTGACCCCTGCAGGCCGACGAGCATCAGCACACGGGGCTTCGGGCCCGCCAGCCGCAGCGGTTCGGCTGGACCCAGCGTGTTGATCAATTCCTCGTGGACGATCTTGATGACCTGTTGGGCAGGATTCAGTGCCTTGGAAACCTCCGCACCCACGGCGCGACCACGCACGCGGGAGACCAAATCCCGCGCCACCGCAAAGTTGACATCCGCCTCGAGCAACGCGAGCCGCACTTCGCGCAGGGCAGCATCCACCTCGGCTCGCATCCAACCTGCCTCGCCGACGGAGCTGCTGAAAGACCTTCATTCAGTCGTGCCGTCAGAGTCTCAAACATTGCTATCGTGTGCCTCAATCACGGCGGAGCGCCGGCAAACTTCGTTGTCGGTCCAGCATTCTAGTGTCGCAACCTGGCCCTTACGGGCCGTGATCTTGCGCGGCCCGGCACGCTTGCTTGACAAGCTCATAATACGGTCAAGTACAATTCTGGCCGCTTCAAGTGACTGTGCTTGGCCGAGATAGCTCAGTTGGTAGAGCACGCGACTGAAAATCGCGGTGTCGTCAGTTCGATTTTGACTCTCGGCACTCTCGGCGCTTCATGCAAGACCTGCGGGCGTGGTTCAGTGGTAGAACGTCTCCTTGCCAAGGAGAAGGTCGTGGGTTCGAATCCCATCGCCCGCTCAAGAAATTGCGACGGCGTCGTGGCCAAGTGGTAAGGCAAGGGTCTGCAAAACCCTCATCACGGGTTCGAATCCCGTCGACGCCTCTGAACGGATCTGGCTCGGCGATCCGTTTTTTGATTGGCTGGGGGCTCGGCTCTGGCGACATGCCCCGTTCAGGCCATCAGACCAGCCGGACGAAACGCCGCTTGCCAGCCTGGAGCACACCTGGATGCGGAACGGCCGCATCTGGATCATCCATCGTCATTGCCATCCAGTCGAACACCCCGCTGCGCCACAAGGCGGCGAGCTTCGCCCCGGCTCGCCGGCCAAGCCGCACTTCACTAACGCATCCACAACTGTCATCCCGGCCGCGAAATGATGCTCTTCCATCTTTTCCGGGACGATCGCCTCTCTGGAAGCAGCCGGACGAATGCCTGTTCAGCTCCGGCCGCCGCGTCGTTTCCGTAAAACACGCCCGTGATCTCGCGCGCCATCTTCATCTTGACATCGCGAGGATGGGTGGCGCCGCCCTTGACCGACGCCATAAGTTCGTCGATCTCGCGCGGCATCCATCGGGTCACCAGCCGCATGTACGTCTCCATGGCAAAATCCGGAATTGACATGAGTTTGCCGTACATGTCGTCGACACCCGAATTGATCGGGACGACATTGCCGGTGGACTTCGACATCTTCTGCTCGCCATCCGTTCCAGGCAATATGCCGGTGATGATTCCGACAAGTGGCTTCTGACCCAGGACCTCCTGCAATTTTCGTCCCGCCACAATGATGTTGAACAGCTGATCCGACCCGCCAACTTGCACATCGGTCTGCTGCGCGAATGCGTCGTACCCCTGCATCAACGAATAGTAGGTCTCGTGCAGGTAGATGGGCTCCCCGTTTTCGAGGCGCTTCGCAAAGTTGTCGCGTGCCAGGAACTGCTGGACCGTAAAATGCTGCCCCAGGCGGATCAGGTCAAGCAGGGTGAGCTTGCTCAGCCATTCACCGTTGTATCGCACCCGCGTCTTCTGGGGATCCAGTACGCGAAATGCCTGTTCGGTGTAGGTTTTCGCATACTCCGCCACTTGCTGTTCGGTCAAAATTGGCCGGGCTTTGTTCTTGTCGGACGGATCTCCAACTAGAGCTGTGTAGCTACCGATGAGAAAGGTCACGTCGTGACCCAGATCTTGAAACTGCCGCAGCTTGCGCATGGTGATCGTGTGGCCCAGGTGCAAGTCCGTTGAGGTTGGATCGTACCCGCAATACACGCGCATCGGGCGGCCAGCCTGTGCGCATTCGGTCAGCCGCTTCCGCAGATCGGACGTCATTGCGGCCTGGAGTGCCTTGTCTCCGTACTCAGTACCTTGCATCAGGAGTTCCACCTGCGCGTCGATGTCCATGAATTCTCCTTGAGCCCCGCGGAACAACGAAAAACGCGCCCACGAGGGCAGCGTTCACGAGATTCCCTCGGGATGTCCTAGGCAGTCGTGTCGCAGTAGTAGAGCCGGGCTGTACGGGCGAACATGCCCCGATTATACATCCTTGCTTCCGGGCTACGGGCTAAATGTGACTGGAAAACTCCAGGGGCCGCGGACCGTATAGAACTCGTCGCTGAAAACAAGTTGTTCGGCTTCCTCCTGCGACATATCCGCCGGCTTGTCTGCGATCTGCAAGCTGGCGACGCCGTCTATGTTCGGGCAATCAAGTGTGATAGCAATGCCGCGATCGTTCAGCGTTTGTTGGATCTTGGGCATATAGAGGGAACAGTATTCATCGGCATCCGGGTAGGCACCCACAGACTCAATTGTTAGGACGGAAGCAGACAGATCCGCGTCCGGAGGAACATAAAATGAAATCTGATCACATCGCTCCGCCGGTTGCCCAGCTTGCGATTCGCTCTTGCTCATGAATGCTGAACTGAATTCCGACATGACCGTGCCGGGATACTCGTAGTGCGCTGCCCAGATCGTCCAATCTGAGGAGTCCGGGAGGCTGAAACAAACCTCCGCATTGACCTGCTTGCCATCCCGCCACGCCTTGCGCAGGCTCAGTGAGAAACCGCTCACCGACTGGCTCGCGCTGGATTCGGATGCTTGAGAGGTGGGATACGCTTCGTTGGGCTCAGGAACTGCCCCCTGTTGTGCGGTCTCAGGCGCAACAAAAGTAGGTAGCACTTGCTGGGACGCAGGCGTCGGCCCGCAGCCCGCGCTTCCCAACAAGGTCACAATAAATGCGGTCACCAGGACACGTGCCATTTTATCTCTCCTGTGTTTCCGGTTCAAGAGTATCTGCCTTGAAGATACCACACTCAGGCGTGGTGCACTTGCTGGGCTGCGCCACCCCCTCCTTCGGACTGTCCTGGTCCGCGAGCGGCGGCCAGCAGGTTTCGCATTGCAGAGTGGATCTCGGTGAACTCAAATTCAAAGCCGGCTTCCACCAGTCTCCGAGGCACGCTGGCCCGGCCCATCAGGACCAGGTCCGCCATCTCACCCAGGACAATGCGCATCAACGGCGGCCGGCGCATGCAGCCAGTAAGGTCGGCGCAGCGTATCACATATGGCCCGCATGAATTCCGCGCTGCTCGATCGTCCGGGCGCCACGAGGTTGAAGGCGCCGGCAGCGCTCTGATGCTCCAGCAGGAACGTGAGCGCGCGCACATGATCCGAAAGATGGATCCATGGAACAGCGTTGTGACCGTCGCCCAAGCGGCCTCCGAGAAACAAGCGCGCTGGCAGGCACATCAGCGGAAAGAGACCCTCTCGTCGATCCAGGACGATGGCATTGCGAACGACGACGCGGCGCACGCCCAGGTCCTCGACCGGAAGCGTCGCGTCCTCCCAAGCTGCAGTCAGCCGGGCCAGAAAGTCATCTGCGACCGGAGTCGTTTCGTCAGCAACCGTATCGCCGTTTAGCCCGTATCGATTGATGCCTGAAAACTGGATGAAGGTCCGGGGCCTCGGATCGGAACGGACCATGGCCTGCGCCAACGCTTTGCCAGGAGCGACGCGCAAATCCACGAACTGTCGCTTTCGAGCTGGCGTCCAGGGCCAATGCTCCAGCCCCAGTCCGCATGCGTTGACGACCGCGTCGTTCTGACTCAGAATGTCGGTCCACGGCCCATCGGATCTTCCATCCCAGTGGACCGCATACTCCGCAATCGTTCGTGAGCGCGTCAGAACGGTCACCCTGTGCCCTCGGGCAAGCAGCGCGCGTCTCAAGGCGGTTCCCAGAAAACCTCTGCCTCCGGCGATCAATACTCGCATCGAAGAACCTCGCTATGCTATAATCGCCAAAATCCCGAGCGCCCGATGCACGAACCCGTCCTTGTACTGAACGCCAACTTCGAGCCAATCAACGTTTGCACGACGCGGCGGGCAGTGGTATTGATCCTTGGGGGGAAAGCCGCAATGGTGGCCAACGGCCGCGGCTACCTGCGAACCGTTTCGATTGAGATTCCGCGCCCATCCGTCATCAGGCTTGAGCTTCAGGTGCGGCGTCCCCGTCCACACGTCAAGCTCACCCGGCGGGAGGTCTTCCGTCGTGACAGTTATACTTGCCAGTATTGTGGCCGCCGGGAAGTCGGTCTCACAGTCGACCACGTCATCCCCCGCTTCCAGGGCGGCCAGCACGTTTGGAACAACGTGGTGGCGGCCTGCGCCTCCTGCAATCACCGCAAGGGTGGCCGCAGCCCGGATGAGGCTCATATGCGCCTCCTCCACAACCCCCACGAACCTCCCTCAACGCTGCTTACATTTTCGGCCGGCACTTGGTCGAAAACTCCAATTGGTCAGACTTCATCCGCGGCTGGTAGATGGGCACCGCCTCAGCCGAGGTCTAGGACCATGAAGTCGACCGCAAGGGCCACATCGCCGTGGAACGTTCGTTGCGCGGCTCCGACCAACTGTGTCAGATCGCCTGTTGCCGTCGGGTAGTGGATCAGCAGTAGCCGCCCAACCTCTGCTCGGCGCGCGATTTCGCCAGCTTGTTCCGCTGAAGAGTGACCGCGCCCACGTCCTGATGCTTCGTGGATCAGCAGATCCGCTCCCGCCGCCAGGCGCGCCACTTCTTCGCTTGGCTCCGTATCGCATGAGTAGGCGATGACCTTGTTGTTTGAGATGCATTCGATCCGGAGTCCGATGGTGGGGATCAAGTGGCGAACTGGAGAACTCAAGACCAGGAAATCGTCGCCCTCCACGACCTTCGTCAATTCCCTTTCTGGAACATCTTCGAACACAACGGGAAAGAAGTCCGGCCATGAGCCCCAGCCGTACAGATCCATGAGGGTTCTGATCCGTTCTAGCGTGTAGGCCAGGCCGTGAACGTGGAGTGGCCTCCGCCGGCCCAACAGCCACATCTCCATGAGCATCAGCGGCACACCCGAGACGTGGTCGGGATGGAAATGAGTAAGTATCAGATCAGTGAGCTGCTCACTTGCAACGCCGGCCTTCCGCAGCCGAATCAACGGATTGCTGACGCAATCGATCATGACCGCCTTGTCCTCGGCCACAAGTACCATGTGGGTGTTCTCGTGGTTCTCGGTGGAGACAGCGCTGGAGCTTCCGAGAATGGTGAGCTGGATCATGGATGTCACCTCAGGACCGCCCGTAGAAGCACGGGAGTAACATTGGCCTCAATGACTGCTGCAATACCCAGCAACGGCCAGACCACGCCAAGCATGATGGCGAGGCCGTCCGCGAGCTGCTCCAGAAGTACCGTGCCCATGGACTTTCCAGTCTGCGGGGTAACCAACATCGCCCCGATATGCAGCACTACGGCGCTGGCCAGCATTAGCGCGGGTATCTCGAAAGCCCCGTGAGGCAGCACGCCTGCAGCAAAGAGCAGACCCGGTTCGTAGCCTATCAGGCCAAAAATCGCCAGCACACCGCCGACCAGCGCGACATTGACTACGTAGACCGCCAGGCCCAATACACTGAAGCTCACCAGCCCGCCGAGGAACATTACGCTGGTCGCACGGATGTTGTTCGAAAAAATGCGGGAGGCCGAAAGGTGGCTCCCAAGGTCGATCAGGCCCGCCGAGGATCTCGCATCACTAATGACTGCGTTCAGTTCCTCTTGATTCGCTGGCGACAGCATTTTCGGTACAGTGACCGCAGTCCAGGAGTAAGCACCCAGGAAGGCCACGATCGCAATCGCGATACTGATTGCCAGCGGAACTGCGAGCGCACTCACCGCCGACGCCACTCGGACGCTGAACCACGACCTTACATTCGTTGCCTCGCCCTTGAATGCCGTCCAAAACGTCCGGCGTATCCAGCGGGCATTAAGTTGGTCCAGCTCCCGACCTATCAAGTACTCTCGCTGAAAGTGCGCCAAACCCAGCCGCACCAGAAGCACCGCCATGACGGTCACCGCCAACACGGCAAGCCACAGGACCGCGTTGGTACCCCAGAACAAGAGAACGCTCTCGCCTTGCAGCATGAGCGCGACGGGGATGATGATGAAGGATGCTAGCAGATTGGCTGCCCGGATCGACGTGGACTGCACTGAGATCACCGAGCGCGGCGCTAACCATCAGCAGCGCATGCACTGATGTGAGCGTGATAAGGAGTACTAGTGTCAGCGGTCCGGGCAGCGTCAAGCGCTGAACTCGACACCATCATGAGATAGAGTGCGATGGCAAGATAGCTCGCGGACAACGGAGCCAGGATTCCAACGAGCAGCTTGCCGCAATACAGGTGCCAGTCTTTGACCGGGGCGTTGAGCAGCGGTTCGATCGTGCCGCGTTCCTTTTCTCCAACAAATGATTCCAACGCTACCACCAGTGTGATCGTGATTGGAAAGAAACCGATGATCAGTATCGAGAACGGAACCAATCGATCGGCGATCAAGGTGGTGCCGTAGCGCGCAAAGAACGCCACTGCTTGTCGGGCAACCTCATTCATCAGAATCGGAAACGCAATGGTGAGAATCACGAGCGGAAGAACTATCCTCCAATCGCGCAGCTGATCGCGCAGTTCACGACGCGCCAGCAACAGGATTGAGCGCAGGTCATCAGTCATCGTACACCGCGCCCACGCTCGCGTGCGTCTTGCATGGCTCGCAAGTAAACCATTTCCAGTGTTCTCGGCGCCTCCTGGAATGCGACCATCGGTGCGTTGACGGCCACAAGCGCCTCGAGCAGCCTCGGATTAAGAATCTCGGAATTCAAGACTTCGAAAACGCATCCCCGCCGGATCCCGGTGCGTGACGGCCACACCTTCAGGCACAGTGAATGGGTCGAGAGACCATGGCGTCGCAAAGCGCGCTTCGTATTCCGCTTCGCCCAATACCGTGCGCCGCAATTCAGCCTGGGTGCCCTGTACCAGGATCCGGCCCTGAAAGATGATGGCGACCGAATCCGCGAGGGCTTCCGCCTCTGCCAGGTTGTGTGTGCAAATGATGATTGCTCGGCGGGCCGAGCGCAGTCTGGAGATCTCATCGCGGACGAGTCGCGAGGATTCGGGATCCATCGCCGACGTGGGCTCATCCAGCAGAAGAACCGGCGGCTCATGAATCAGGGCCCGAGCAAGAGCCAGCTTCTGCTTCATCCCTTTCGAGTACTCGCCGATTCTTTGGCGACGGGCCAGCATCAGCCCAAAATAGTCCAATAGGTAATCAATGCGCAGCGCTGCGCGCCTTGTCTGGCATGGAATGTAGCCGGCCAAAGAAGTCGAGGTACTCTTCGGCCGTCATGCGCCCGTAAAGTCCGTGCTGCTCCGTTAGCACTCCGACGGCCTGGCGAACGTCCGAGGCGTTCGTGGTGACGTCAAATCCTGCCAGCCTGGCGCTGCCCCGTGTCGGCGACAATAGCGCACTGAGCATGCGGACCGTCGTTGTTTTCCCCGCACCATTCTGTCCGAGAAGCGCCAGGATGCTCCCGGGCTCGACGCGCAGGCTCAGGCCATCCACTGCCCAGAAATCGTTGAAGCGCTTGGCTAGGTCATGAGTCTCAATCATGCTTGTCCACGGAGGCACCCGCCTAATACCCAGAGGCCGCAAGGCTCAAATCTCTGCCTTCGGCTTACGGCGCCGCTGAACACACTGGCGGAAATCCAACGCGCTTTGGCAGCAGCAGGAATGCTGAACTCAATCCTATGACGATTTTGTCCCGGTTCGACGGGTAGCCCGCTTACGGGTGGTGGGGCGTCGAGTGCCGATTTCTCTGGACTTGGGCCGCGCTGTCCGAGCGGCTCTTGCAGGCTTTGCAGGCAACCGGGCCTCGCGTGTTGAGGCTGTGCGAGCCTCCGAACGCACTTGGGTTATGGACTGCGGGGCGCCAGCCCGATGACGCCAAATGAGCACCGCGACTGCCGCAAGGGCCACGACTGCCATGAGCGTTTGGTTTATGTTCAAGCTCATGACTTCAGAGGCATCCAGTCTTAGAAAGTCAAGGCCGAACCTAACGACGGGATAGAAGATGCAGTAGACGTTGAAGACATCGCCGTGTTTCAGGCCTCCCCGGAAGCGCCGCGTGATCCACAGGAGCAAGAGCATGTTTGCCAGATTGAGGATTAACTCATAGGCAAACAACGGATGATAGTAGGATTCGTTCTCATAGCCTGCGAGACGATGCCCCGGATCGATGAATATCTTCCAGGGCAGACTGGTCGGAGCGCCGTAGATCTCCTGGTTGAAGAAGTTGCCCCAGCGCCCGATTGCCTGTCCTAGAGCCAGGCCAGGAGCAGCAATGTCGGTCCACTCGAGGAATCCAATTTCCTTGTGGCGCCTCACATAGAAGAATAGCGCGACAAGACCGCCCAGGATGGTTCCAGGAATTCCAAGTCCACCTCTCCAGATAGCGAGCGCATCCAGCGGATGGGTAAGGTAGTACTGCGTGGTGATCCCCTGCGCAACAGACGACGGAGGCGGCGTCAGAATGTGCCACAAACGGGCGCCCAGCACGCCGCCGATTATGAGATAGACCAGCAGGTCCCAGACGATCTCCGGGTCATACCCGCGGCGCTTCAGCTCAAAGGTGGCCAGATAGCCCCCTGCCAGTGCCCCCAGCATGAGAACGATTCCATAGTAGCGCACGCAGAGGAATCCAATCGCAAAACCAGCTTCACAACTCATTTGCTCTCCTCTGGGACAAGACGCTTTGCCAATCCATGGGCCTGGGATCGCACCACCATGATCCGCTGGAGCGCCGTCAAGTTCGCAAGGATCGCAACGATCCACACGCCAACTTCCGGCACATTGAAAAGCAGCGATGGCCCCAGAACCAGGTACCGCTCGGCCCGAGTCAGAACGCCTTCTTTAGCGCTGAAGCTCTGGGCTTCGGCGCGCGCCTTCACGTATGAGACCAGGACTGAACCGGCCGCCGCGGCAAAGGTGACCATCCCCAGCAAATGCTGACCCGTGAAGGAGAAATGGTAGAGCAGGCCTCCCAGCACCAGGAGTTCGGAATAGCGGTCGCTGACCGAATCCACGAACGCGCCCCAGTCACCGGCCTCTCCCCGCAGGCGGGCCATCGTTCCGTCCAGCGCATCGATGGGCCAGGCAACCAGCATCACCAATCCCCCCAGGCTGATCTGGCCCCGAGCCACCAGGACGGCCGCCACAACATTCCCGGCAACACCCAGCAGTGTCACCGTGATGGGCGTAATGCCGGTCTTGTTTATGGCGCCGGCAATCGGCTCCAGCACGCCCTTAAAGACGATTCTCAATGTGTCGCTGAATGTCCGTTTCATCCTGGTTCCTTATGCGGCGCTCCAATCATACTAGAAATCCGAATCTGGGTCGTCCTCCTGGTTCTCATCCGCAGGCAGCACCTCGCGCTCTCTTCCACCACCCTGAGATGGTCCCACCACGCCGGCTTCTTCCAACTGATCCAGCAGCCTGGCAGCGCGTGGGTACCCGATGCGTAGACGCCGCTGCAGCATCGATGCCGAGGCGCGCCCGCTGTTTCGCACAACGGAGACCGCCTTTTCGATCAAACCCTCGTCTTCGTCCTCATCCGGCTCTTGCAGAAGCTTTTCCCACGGCGCGTTTGTATCCGACGGGATGTCCGCGTTCTTCTGCCAGTAGTCGATGATCCGTTCAATCTCAGGATCCGTAACCATCACACCCTGGGCGCGGATGGGAGTCCCCGCCTCCGGGTTAAGAAACAGCATGTCGCCGTGGCCCAACAGGGTTTCGGCTCCGCCTGTATCCAGAATGACCCTTGAGTCAACTCCAGACGCCACCGCGAAGGCGAGACGCGCCGGAAAATTCGCCTTGATGACCCCGGTGACAACGTCCGTGGATGGCCGCTGAGTGGCCACCACCAGATGAATGCCGGTGGCGCGCGCCATCTGAGCCAGGCGCACGAGATTGTGCTCGGTCTGGTCTGGCTCTGACATCATCAGGTCAGCCAGCTCGTCTATCAGCACAACAATGCGGGGCAATTGAACGCCATGCTCTTTGCGCGCCTGCTTCCGGTTGTACGCATCCAGGTCCCGAGCTCTGCCGTCCTCCAGCAGGCGGTACCGGTGCTCCATTTCCAGGACGACCCACCTGAGCACGCCCATGATGCGCGTGAGGTCCGTCTCAACCTTCCCCAGGAGATGCGGAAGGCCGTTGAAGCGTAGGAGTTCCACCATCTTTGAGTCGATCATCACCATGCGGAGCTCGTCGGGCTGATTGTTGACTGCCAGGCAGGCAGCCAGGGCTGTAATGCAAACGGATTTCCCGGATCCGGTCGCCCCCGCAATCAGAAGGTGCGGCATTCTGCCCAGATCGCCTACGACCGGACTGCCTGACACGTCGCGTCCCAGGGCCACCGTAAGTGGTCGCTTCAGGTTGTGGAAGGCTTCGCTCTCGAGTATGGGGCGAAGCCGGACGACCGTTGCCTGCCGCGTTGGGCACTTCGATCCCCACGTAGGGCTTTCCCGGAACCGGAGCCTCAATGCGAAGTCTCTCCGCGGAAAGCGCCAGAGCCAGGTCCTTTTGCAGATTCGCGATCTGCGCAACGCGCACCTTCATTTGCTGCGCATCCTCCGCTTCCAGGGTCCCCGCCCGCTTGATGAAGCCCGGCTGAACCGCAAACTGGGTGACGGCCGGGCCCACCCTGTAGCCAATCACCGTTGCGGGGATACCGAACTCAGCCAGGCTCTTCATGATCATGCCAGCAGTCTGATTGATGGTCCGTTCATCAGAATGGGCCGACTGCTCCGCAAGGAGAATGCTCAACGGTGGCAGACCGGGCTCGCGGGCCGGCGGCTTGGCGGGTCGACCTGGTACGGATGAGCTCGGTTTCAAGTCGGTCCTGAATTCCCGAGGGAGTCTGAGGGCGGTCTTGGGGCGCTCCGCCTTGGGCTTCTCTCGGCTGGTTTCAATGGATTCCGCGGGCGGCTCAGGCGGGGCACTCGAGATCGGTAGCTGCTCGCCGGCCATTGAGGTGAGGAATGCCTCCAAACGCGCCAGCACGCCAAGGCCGCCGGCCGTAAGTAGGAGCGTCAATATGCCAAGCAAAGCGCTGCCGGCGATCGGTCCGAGGTACGTGGTCGAAGCGTATGCAATTGCCCAACCCAGTCGACCACCATCGAGCCCGGCGTCGGCGCGCACCAGCGAACCGCCCCCAAAGATCGACAGCAAGCCCAGTCCAAACAGAGCAGCCAGCTCAAGCGCGAACACTCGACCCCACGCAATCGGCGGGCCGGCCGGCCTGATCAGTACTGTGCCGCACGCCACGAGCGCGCCGATGAGAACGAAGATCCCCCACCCCAGCCAGGCGGACAGGAACGCTCTGGCCGGCGTGAGCAAACTCCCGGCGGCCCCGCCGAGAGCCGCTAGAAGTAGCAGGATTCCGGCGGCTGCCAGAAGAACTCCGAGCGCGTCACGAAAGAAGCGGCCGAAGTGGAACCGAAAGCTTGAGAGCCGATAGAAGAAGCCGGACTCGTTGGGCGCGCTGGGTTGTGGTCGGCGAGGTCCCGGAGTCATGCGTGTGACCACCCTTGCAGTCTTCCCCTGAACCCGCGGTGCTTCGACAAGGTTGTCAATCCTCAGGCACCCAGTTTCATGCTCAAACCCATGCGTTGGTGCCCTGGGTCCACGTGCAGTACCCGTACCCGCACTGTCTGACCCTCATGCAGCAGGTCCTTCACGGCCTGACCCTCGGCGAGCGGCATTTCGGACACGTGGATGAGGCCCTCAACCCCCCGCTCGAGTTTGGCGAACGCGCCGTACGACAGCACGCTTGTGATCACCGCCGGTACAGCCGCCTGCGGTGGCAGCTCGGTCTCGATATTGGTCCAGGGATTTGGAAGCAGCCGCTTGAGGCTTAGTGCAACGCGGCAACGTTCGGGAGACAAGTCCAGAATCTGAACCTCGAGGCTCTGACCCAACTCGACGATGTCACCCGGATGCAGCACGCGTCCCCAGGACAGTTCTGAGATGTGTATGAGACCCTCCACCCCTCCAAGATCTACGAACACCCCGAAATCCGTCACGTTCGTAACGGTGCCGCGGACCCGTTCGCCAGCCTTCATCGTGTGGAAGATCTGGGCACGCTTGCCCGGCTCGGCCTGTGCTGCCCTCTCTGATAAGACGATGCGGCCATCCTCAGGAACACACTCGATGACCTTCAGCCGCAGCGTTTCCCCAACATAGCCCTCCAACAGCCGGCTTCGATCTGCTTCCTGTATTGGTCCCGCCACCCCGATCAGATGCGACAACGGCACGAATCCGTTCAATTCCTCCCCTTCCACAAGCAGCCCACCTCGGTTGCTGCCGGTGACTTTCAACTCGATGATCTCATCGCGCTCAAACAGAGCCCTCGCCTTGTCCCAATTCGAATGCGGTCTCTCCAGTCTCGGCTGACCGAGCGGTGCGGGCCGCGGCGCTGAACGGGGCGAGCGCGAGTGATTCTGACTACCTTCCTCTGCCAGCACGGCCTCCCACCAACCTTCATCGAGCGCCGGCATCGAACCGCCAGCATTGCGCTTTCGGGTGTCCATTGAGCTCCGCCTCCCCTACCTTAAGTCGGATTCCATGTTTAGGATCGCGCGAGCAACGGCCTCAACCGCAACCCGCTGTTTTCGATACAGGTCGGCCTCTGACATGGCCAGCCTGCCAGCCACTTCGCGAACCCGTCTGCCCTCTATGAACTTCATCTCCAATATGTTGTACAGTATCCATTCGGTTGTGAATCTGCGGTCGCCTTCCGGCTTGACCTGGTCGACGGCACGGCGAAGTAGCGCCCGGAGGGCGTTCGCAGAGTTACCATCATGAGAACTTATCAATTGCTGCGCGACCTGCAGCCTCATCAGCGGATTGCGCGTTAGCTTCGGACCACCCCAGTAGTGTGTCAGTGCGTCCTTGACCCAGTTGGCCAGATCTGATTCCGGAGGCAGCGAGTCTGCCAGAAGGGTCGCTGTCGTATCATAGCGCCCCGCGGCCCGCATTCGCTGGATCATGTCAACCTTGGGCCCCAGGTCCTGCAGAGAATGGAACACGCGCTGCTGCAGTCGTCGATCTTCCAGCGCCAGGGCTGCCCTGTCCGCGAGAAGCCAGAGCGCCTCTCGCTGATCCGGATCCATGCTCTGCGATTCCCGCCTCGCTACGCCCAGCACACCCAGGAACGGGGATAGCTCATCCCGGTCCATATCTCCGCGTTTACGCTGGTGCAGCGGCAGCAGCCAGAAACGGTCCCAGACAAATTCCTTTCTGCCGGGCGTTTCCTCATCTGTAAAAAGTGGCAGCGAATTGGTTAATGCCGCCTCATCAAGGTTGCTTCGATTGCCCGCCGTCACGATCAGGGAGAGCCCCTCGGCATCGAGGGCGGCCACGAACGCGGTGGCCGAGTGCATGTGATCGCGCACGGCGGCCAGAACGGCCTCCAGGAATTGCTGCAGATCGCCCTGCGTGACAAGTCGCTCCTCAATGTTCTGGAAGAGTTGGAGTTCGGCTCGATCTGCGCCGGCGAACAGGTACCCCTCCCACAAAGGCGCCAACAACGTAATTCCGTGCTCAAGGAGGAGTACGGTGCCGACCATGGCGAGGGGCACGAACTCCGAGTATTCGAACTCCAAGCAACGCACCCGTCCGCCGGACCGCGGTCATGAGCGCGAGTGCGACTGAAGCCGTCACGGGCCCGCGCAAGATCCACTTGAGCAGCCGACTCCTGATTACCCGGTCTGGCCAGGAAACGCCGAAGAATGCCACGGCATACGCCATCATTACAACGAGGCCGCCGACCAGCAAGTTGATCACCGCGGCCATGCCCCAAAACGCCAGCGGATAGCTGGCCGCGACCGCCGAGCCAAAAAGCAGGTACGGGTAGCACCCAAGAGCTGGGGCGCTGGCGCCAGCCATCAGGTACCACATGCGGCGGCGTCCCGATCGCGTGAGCATGCGCCTGAATGCACGAACAAAGTTGATCCCCGCCCAAACCATGACTGCAACATAGTAGAGCGTGAAGACCTCAGTCCATAAGGTCCGCTGCAAATGTGGGGCGGGCTGACCGTTCGGGACGAGTGGCCCGACGAGATGGCCCGTGGCTAGCCCCACGAGAAACAGGCTGGATACTCCGTAGATCGCCCGAACCGCGAACCTCCGTCTACCACGGGAGGGTCTTCCAGCCGTGACAAGCAGGGCATCGGAGAGATGCAGGTACGCAGCCGGCAAATAGACGATTCCGAGCCACTGCAGACGTAACAAGGTTTGCAGACCAGCGTTGGTCGAGGACGGACCCTGCAGCGCTTCGGTAGTAAAAACCACAACGACGGACAGCAGGATAATGGCGAACGATCTCGCCACTCGGTCGCGCAGATTGAATGTGAGGGAATATAGGAACAAGGAGAAGGCCGTAATGGCGATCCCCGCGGTGAGGACCTGATTGAACGCCCGGATCCCCGCCAATAAGTTCTCAGTCCAACCGGTAAGCATGCTCCCTTATCACCGTTCTGGTTGCATTTCCCCTATTGGCGAGCTCGCACGAACACGAGCATCACGTCCTGGTTGGAGTAGTATCGATCATTATAACCACAGAACTCGTAGTCATTCTTTTGTGCCAGCATGATCGCTGGATGGTTCTTCGACTGCATTTCGATGAAGATCCGAAGATCCTGTTTTTCTGCGCACCAGGCGTGCACCGTCGCCAACAACATCGTAGCGACTCCCTTGCGACGCCATGCGGGCGCAACGGCCACGTCACTGATCCAGGCCACTCCCGCGCGAGGTTCCGTCACGCCGATATATCCGACGGCGCCCGAGGAATTCTCCGCCAACCACAGCATGGCCCTGCGCTTCCACTCATCCGCCAGGGCGTAAGGATCATTGGGGTAAGCCAGAGAAACGGACCTAGGCAGGCGAACTTCCCGAAAAAGGGCCGATACCTGTGGCGCTCGCGCATCACGGCGCAACTCAAGCTGCCACACGTGGTCGGTCGTGGAGGAATGATCCATTCCCATCAGATGGGGAATGTCCGCGTTTGTTATCGGGCGAATTGTCAGATTTTCCATGCGGACCTACGCTTGAGGGCTCACTCGCACTGTGACGACGCAGGCCGGCAGCACTTGTCCCTGATTGTCGCTCACCACGAGTCGCAACTGATAGTCGCCCGGAGAAAGGGCACCAGTATCCCATTGCCCGAGTGGACCATCGGTCACAGTTGTGCGGCCAGCCGCTATCGTGGCCCAAGTGTCAGAGCCAGCCGCAGCTACCTCGTACTTGTAGAAGCCGAAGTCCGGAATGTTCACCGTGCCGCGGATTTCGATCTTGCCGCGAACTTCCTGACCCGACCGCGGTGAACTCAGCACCACCTGATTGGGCACACATCCCTCTCCCGCCCCCAACTCCGCCGCCGGCCGCGGCGTAAGGGCAATCTCCGTGGCCAGTTCCGCCGATATGGTTCCCGTTGGAGTCGCGTACAGATCTGCAGTCGGTGTGGGCACCAACATGGACGCCGGCAGCCCTGGAACAACGAAGGATGCCACGACAAACTCTACAAGAAACAAGACCAGGATGAGGGCTAGCAAGGCCATCGATTGACCAATTCGCCGGAGCGCAAACTCCCGCTCCAGGCTGTACACCGCGTGGCGCCATTCATTCCAACAACGCCAAAGCCAGCGCAGCCCGAACAGGGCGCCGATGGACAGCAGTATATATATGAGCACCTCGTGCGTGCCCAGGAACTGATAAATGGAAGGCATGTTCGGAGCCTACAGGCGCCGCAGGACCCCTGCCACGAGACGCTCCATATTGGGGCCGATCGTCTTGCCTGCCTCAATCACTTCTTCGTGGGTCGTCACAGTGGATCCGTCGAGGTTCGCCTTGTTGCTAATGCCCGAAAGCCCCAGGACCCGTAGCCCGCCATGGCGGGCCACGATGACCTCGTGCACCGTGGACATGCCAACAGCGTCCGCACCCGCTAGCCGCAAAAAACGCAAATCGGCGGGACCCTCGAAGGAGGGACCACTGAGCCCCGCGTAAATTCCCTCGCGCAGCAAGATCCCTGCCTCCGCCGCTGCCTGGCGCGCCATTTGAGCCAGTGGCCGGTCGTAAGCCTGACTCATGTCCGGAAAGCGGGGCCCGAGTTCATCGTAGTTCGGCCCCATGAGAGGGTTGCTGCCCATCATCCCGAGGAAATTCAAATGATCCGTTATCAGCATCACGTCGCCGGCGTGGAAATCGGGATTCACCCCGCCCGCGGCATTCGTCACCACCAGAATTTCGATGCCCAAACGCTGCATCAGACGCACTGGCAGCGTCACTTGCGCCATGGTGTAGCCCTCATAGTAATGCACCCGCCCCTGCATTACCATGACGCTCTTGGAGTGGAGCTCGCCGAACAGCAGCCTCCCGCTGTGGCCAACAACAGTCGAGGTCGGAAAGTGCGGTACGTCTGTGAAGGGCACGACATCCGCCCCCACCACGGCATCCGCAATGCCGCTTAAGCCAGATCCAAGGATCATCGCGATCCGCGGATGCCTCGTGGTTCGCGACCGTATGGCCGCCGCTGCCTCGTCAAATTGGCTGATAGAGAAGTGCGTGGTCATGCTGTGCCTTCGGTTGGCGGCGCGCCGGCCGTCCAACGCGGTCAAATTCCCCTGTTGTGAATTGCTGCTCAAACGAGAATTATATCAGATGGGCTCGCTGCGCCCTTCATCGCAGGTTACAGCATGCTCCTTCTGGCTCTCCTTGGCGCTCTTGGCAGCCAGCCTGGCCAGGGGCGCATCGTCAGCGAAACATGCCATTTTCGACATGCAACCTCCCCAAAGCATTCTGTAAGCTGAGGCATTGGATTCCCCATCGCAATTGTGCTATCCTTCGCCCGGCTTGACAGCCTTTTCCACCCAGCCGTCACAGGCGGATGCCTGCGAAGACTTGGCGCGAGTCCAGTTACTGCCGGACGAGAACCGGCGCGAGCAAAATGGCGCGACAGCGATTGCGTTTTGGTCTCACTCCTCGGGAACACCGGATCTCGGCCTTGCCTTCGATCGTGGGAAGCATGGTGGTCTTGGCGATCACCATGTTCAATGGCTCCGTGCTCTGGCCCCGCGGCCAGATCCAAACGGCTGGATTATTGGGCCTCGGCCTGCTCGGGCTCCTGTACCTTCTTGCGCTGAGCCTATTCATCATTCCGAATCCGCGTTTTGGGCCGGCTTCCGGCTGGTGGAATGCCGGGCTCACAGCGCTGGGTCTGATCCTTCTCGGCTATGTCGTATCCGAGAGCCTCAGCGTATATGTTGGGGTCTTGCTTGTGCTGGCAGTCATTACCAGTTCGATCGTCGCAGACCGGGGACCATCCTACGCCCTCATCGCTGTGGTGACCCTTGGCACGGTGCTGGTTCGTGGCGATATGCTCGCGTCGACGCGGCAATGGACCCTGCATGTCAGCATGGCGATCATGGCCATCATCATTCTGGAGACAATTCACCAGCTAAAAAGCCTGTCGCGCGGCCATATCCGCAAACTCGAGACCATAACGGAATTCACCCGACACATCAGCTCAACGCTTGACACGCGTCAAGTGATGGCTCTCCTGAGCGCAGCCTTCCAGAACGCTGTGGAGGCTGACACGTACTTTGTCGGTGTTCGGGAGGACGGCTACATGCGGTTGGACCTGTGCTACGACGATGGTGAGTATTTCGAGAATCAGCGTGTGCGCCTTGAGGGCTCGCTTTCATCATGGGTTCTGGATAACCAGCGCAGCCTCTTCCTGCCCGATCTTAGGAAAGAGGTGGAACTGCCGGGAGTTCGTCTTGTGTTGGTGGGCCAGCACAGGACCAGTCTCTCGTGGCTGGGCGTGCCCATGCATGGCAGCAAAGTCGACGGCATCATCTCCATAGGCTCCTACCAGCCCAATGCCTTTGACCGCGGGGACTTGGAACTGCTCAATAGTCTGGCTCAGCACGCCGCCCAGGCTCTGGACAACACGCGTGAGCATGAACTAGTTGAGCTGCGCTCCAAGTTGGATAGTCTGACAGGCTTATACAATCACGGGAATTTCCTGGCGTTGCTGGCAGCGCAACTCGACGATGCCACGCTCGAGGGTCGCTCCCTGGGACTCATCATGCTGGATGTCGACAATTTCAAGCAATATAACGATACATACGGTCACCAGGTTGGAGACTCGGTGCTGGTGGCCCTGAGTTCCGCCATGCGGGAGCACATTAAGAGCACTGACGCCGTCGGCCGCTGGGGAGGCGAGGAATTCGTCATATCCCTTCCAGGCGCAGACGCGGCTCAGGTCCGGCAGATAGCGTTACGCATCCGTGACACAATGGCAGCCTTGAAATTGGAGAATGCTGAGCACTCGCTGATCCCCGCGCCAACGGTCAGCCAGGGCTACGGAATCTTTCCGAATGAAGCGGGCGATATTTCAGCGCTCATCCATCTGGCCGACAAACGCCTGTACCTGGCCAAGTCGCGTGGCCGGAACGAGATAGAGCCTGGCACCGCGGGCGGCGCCGCCTGACTGCTCGGGTCGCCGCGAGATCCAGTCACCTCAGGAGATCGACGAATGCGTCCCCGGCGACCGTAACCGCGGCATCGTCGATCCAGTAGTGCGTGACCAGGCGGAAACGACGGCGTCCTGATGGGCTTACGAGAATGCCCTCTTGGGCAAGCCTTGCGGCCACCTGCTGTTCGTCTAAAGGGACACCTTCACTGTAGCCAAAGAACACCATGTTCGTTGCTGGCACTTCAAAATCCAGGCTGACGAATGGATTTCGCGCGAGACCCCGAGCCAGGCGTCTCGCACGCTCGTGATCCTGTCCCAATCTGCCAACCATGGTTTCCAGCGCAACGATGCCCGCTGCCGCGAGGACGCCGGCTTGCCGCATACCGCCACCCAGCATCTTCCTTGCGCGATGGGCTCTCCGAATGAAATCACGATCGCCGCACAGGACCGAACCCACGGGCGCGCAGAGTCCCTTGCTGAGGCAAAAGGTCACCGAGTTCAACGGGACCAGCCACGTCGGCCGCCGGGATCGCCAGCGCCGCGGCTGCGTTGAAGATCCTGGCGCCATCCAAATGTACTTTGAGACCGCGTGAATGGGCGAGTGCACACAGATCGCGGATGTAGTCAGCTGTCTGCACGGTGCCGCCGCAGCGATTGTGAGTATTCTCCAGGCAGACGAGTCGCGTGATGGGATCGTGGGAGTCATCCGGGCGGATCGCGGCGTCTACTTGAGCGAGCAGCAGGGAACCATCTGCCTCGTTGGGTAGCTGGCATGAGTGGATGCCTCCTAACGCCGAGACACCGCCGGCCTCGTATAGGAAGGAATGGTTCTTGTTGCCCAGGATCACCTCGTCGCCTCGTTGGCAGTGTGCCAGCAGGGCGGCGAGATTTCCCATAGTGCCGGAAGGGACGAAGAGGCCCGCTTCTTTGCCCATCATCTGCGCTGACAGGGCTTGAAGGCGATTTACGGTTGGATCCTCCCCATAGACATCGTCACCCACCTCGGCTTTAGCCATGGCCTCGAGCATTTCAGGCGTCGGCCTCGTCACGGTGTCGGAGCGCAAGTCGATTGTTGCCATGTTGCACCTTGTGGGATCTACGTGGGCGTTACACCCGATTCTGCGCGCAACTGATCCAGTGTCAGCTGGAGCTCTGTCGGAAGCTCGGCGATGAATTCGCGCGAATCCGCTTCCGACGGCAGCCTCAACTGAAGCTTCCAAGCATGCAGGAAATGGCGGTCGAGCGGAATCGAGGGCTGCTTTCGCCCGTAGAACTCTGTCCCCAGCCACCGGGCATCCCAGGAATGCGCAGTGCAGACGAACCTGGTGAGTGCGGCCGGTCACTGGATGCACGGCCAATAGGGTGTGGTTTCTGAACCGCTCGCGCGTCGAGTATTCACTGATCGCGACGCGGCCCCTTCCCTCGGCGACTATTGCCATCCGCTTACGGTGACTCGGGTCTCTGCCTATTGCCGCATCGACCCTGCCACTGGGCGAGGGCGGCAGGCCATCCACAAGCGCCAGATAGGTCTTTGTCACTTTGCGGTCATGGAATTGCCGTTGGATCGACTGAAGGGCGGAATTGGTCTTGGCGAGAACGATGAGGCCGGAGGTATCCTTGTCGAGCCGGTGCACCACTCCAGGGCGCTGCTCGCCACCCACCCCCTCCATGGAGGCATCGTGGGCAAGCACTGCGTTGACTAGTGTGCCCGTGCGGTGTCCCGCTCCCGGATGCACCGTCATTCCGGCTGGCTTATTGACCACGAGCACGCTGGCATCCTCGTACACAATATCCAGCGCGATGTTTTCGGCCAGGAGCTTTGCGGGCGCCGGGGCCGGTATGTCGACCACGACCAGCGAGCCGGGATCGACCTCCTGTCCGGCCTTGCGGGCCGCCAGACCGTTAACCAACACGAAGCCATCTTGTATCAGCGACTTAAGGCGTGAACGTGTGTATCGCGGCAGCGCCTTTACGAGGAAATGATCCAGGCGCTGCTCATCGCCGGTCGACACCTGCAACTCGAAATGTTGCATAACCTAGTGGATCCCCCGAGGCTACCTGGGGCCGGCCGCGTGCGACCTGAGCGGCTCTTTCGCGCAGCCAGACGCCCAGGAGCAGTACCACCACGCCGACCGAGATGGCCGAATCAGCAAGGTTAAAGACAGGGAATGTACCAATCGAGATGAAATCCGTTACACGACCCATTTGAAGCCGGTCGATGAGGTTGCCTGAGGCACCGCCCAGTTGCAGTCCCATGGCCAGTCGTAGAGTCCAATCTCCCGGATCCACGCGGGGGTAGTAGTACAGTATTGCCAGGATGACCAGGATCGCAAGGACTGTGAAGACACTGTTCCCGTTCTGGAATGAACCAAAGGCCGCACCGCTATTGTTCCAGTGCACAATCCGCGGCAAACGGACTTAGCCATTCAAGGGAAGGTGGGATCCAACTCGCTTGGAAAGGTAGCCTGGATCGCACCAGCCACTTGGTCCATTGGTCCATCCCGACGACAACCGCAGCCGTGGACAGCAGCGGGACGTACAACCGCCAATGATTGCGCAAAACGGCTCCTGTGATTGTTCTCATGGACGGCTACGTCGGCCGCAAATTGTACTCGACCACATTGCTGAAGCACGCGCCGCCTGGTCCCCGGTGAACAGCAGACCGCAGCCGCTACGATGCCAAGAACCGGCGTGGCACCCGAGCGCTGATATTGGTCATCACCTCGTACTCATTCGTGCCCGCCCACGCAGCCAGATCCTCCGGCGTGATCTTCATGCCGGAGGCGTGCCTACCCAGAAGTATGACCTCATCTCCGGGCTTCACCTCGTCGTCCATGGCATTTGCCATGAACTGATCCATGCAGATCCGGCCAACCTGCTGGTACATGCGGCCATTCACGATCACGCGGGCGTTATTGCTCATTCGTCGAAAGTATCCATCCCCGTATCCGCAGGGAATCGTGAGGATCCGGGACGCCCGCTCCGGCGCCCACAACGAGCCGTAACTGACTGGGCGCCCGGGGAGGGTAATCTTGGATTGCACGACTCGCGCGAGCCACGCGGCGGCAGGCGCCACGTCCACTGTTTTCTTTGCATCCGGACCCGGGTAGATGCCATAGAATAGAATGCCCGCCCGCACCAGATCCATATGGCTCTCAGGCAGTTGGAGAATTGCGCCCGAGTTGGCCATGTGGCGAAGCGGCGGAGCTCCGACTCCCCTGCGCTCGTAAATGGCCAGCACATCCCGGAACCGACGCAGCTGGAGGCGTGCGTGTGTGAGGTCGCCCGATTCAGAATTGGCGAAATGGGTGTAGATGCCTTCGATCTCCAGGTTTGCACATTTCAGGGATCGATCGATGAAGGCTTCGGCGTCATATTCGTGCACACCGGTCCGCTCCATCCCTGTATCGATCTTGAGATGCACCTTCAGCCTGGTCGCCGCTTTGCCAGCAGCTTCGTCCGCAGCCTCCAATAGTTCCATCGACGACGCTGAAAGCGTGAGCCCGTGGTGGATAAGCCCGTCCAGCTCGTCGGCTAGCGTGCCGCCCAGGACGATGATGGGTGAAACGATCCCCATCCGCCGTAGCTGGACTCCCTCCTCAACGATAGCCACCCCGATGTAGTCAACCAAAGCATCGATATGCTTCGCGACGCCTTCCAGACCGTGACCGTAAGCATTGGCCTTGAGAAGCACCATCACCTTCGCGGGAGCCACGTGCTTGCGGATGTTTGTCAGATTCCGCTTTAGCTGCCCGAGATCGACCTCGAGGTAATTCGGCCGAAGGGGAGTCTCCAACATGATCTTGATTGTAAGGCCAATCGCGGCCTTGTCTCCGTGGCTCTGGGTGAGTTTGCACGCGATCATCCCAGTGAAATGCAACACTGTCGATTCGACTGAATACGCAACCCAGCGGCCGGGCTAAAACTGAACGCGGCCGCTGCCTCAACCCTGGAAATGAGTCTGCCTGCTGTTGCCTTTGCGGTGCCCTCCGCCCGTGCGCTGCTAGCCCTCATCCTCGATTTCTTGCCTCACATTCAAAAGCCGAGCGTAGCTCTGCGGCGGGCAAGTCAGGCCAGCGGATCCGACACCGGTTTAGACAGGTCGAATATCACATCTTGCCGGCTACGAAATCCAGCACATCGATCTTAGTAAGGATGCCCGTGGGTCGGCCACCTTCGGCAACGATCAGGGCAAAGCCCTGGGTGAGCATTGGCATCGCATCATCAAGCGTCGTATCCGGGGGGAAGACCGCCTTCGCATTTTGGATAAGACCATCGATTGGCTCGTTCTGGTTGTGGTTATGCGCATCTAGCATGTGGTTCAGAAGATCGACCTCCTCCAGGGTACCCACCAGCATCCCGTCCTCGCCCACGACAGGCATCTGCGATATGCCGTTTTGGCGCATGGTCGCCATGACGCTTCGCACCGGATCGCCCAACACCGCTGTGAACAGGATCTTGACAGGTTTCGCCAGAAGCAGGTCGCCCAGAGTCACCTCGCCAAACTCGAGCTCGAGGAAACCGTTCTCGCGCATCCATTTGTTGTCGTAGAACTTCGAGAGATAGCGCGAACCACTATCCGGCAGAATGACCACC
Source organism: uncultured Chloroflexia bacterium (assembly GCA_963784915.1). GTDB lineage: Bacteria > Chloroflexota > Anaerolineae > Anaerolineales > Villigracilaceae > Fen-1038. The sequence goes on along the minus strand of CAWATK010000015.1, from coordinate 17,887 downwards.
ACCAGTCGATCGGCCGGCAACTTTGCGCCGTACTTGATCGCCCCGGCCAGTGCTGAGCCTGAGGAGCCTCCGGCGAAGATCCCTTCCAATCTCACCAACTGTCGCGCCCAAAGAAATGACTTCTCGATCGTTGACCCGGATGACTTCATCCACGACCCCAATGTCGGTCGTCGACGGAAGAAAGTCCTCACCAATGCCCTCGACCTTGTAGGTCTTGGGGTAGGCGCCTGCTGGGATCTTGCCCTTGTTCTTCCAGATTTCGTAGAGGATAGACCCTTCAATGTCGATGCCCACGATCCGGATCTTGGGATTCTTGGATTTCAGGAACCGCCCGATTCCCGAGATGGTCCCACCGGTGCCCATGCCAACAACCAGATCTGTCACCTGCCCCTCGGTCTGCTCCCAGATCTCGGGCGCCGTGCTGAGTTCGTGCGTCCTCGGATTGTCCGGATTGTGATACTGGTTGGCCAGAATGGCATTCGGCGTCTCGCGCGCCAATTGCTTCGCCACCTCGTAGTACGAACGCGGATCATCCGGAGCTACAGCCGTGGGAGTGATCACCACTTTGGAGCCGTACGCTCGCAATAGCATGATCTTCTCATTGCTCATCTTGTCCGGCATTACGAAGATGGTCTTGTAACCCTTAAGGGCGGCTGCTATCGCCAAGCCCACGCCGGTGTTGCCCGATGTTGCCTCCACAACGGTTCCGCCCGGCTTCAACTCCCCCCTCAGCTCGGCCTGCTCGATGATGTGCAAGCCCACGCGGTCTTTTGTGCTGCCCCCAGGATTGAGATTCTCCAGTTTCGCGTAGATCGGCGCCGCAATGTGATGCGCCACACGCGCCAGCCGAACCAGGGGGGTTCGGCCAATAACCCCCAGTATGTTATCGTGCACATTTCGCTCAATCGAGGCGCGCAGTCCTGCCATTCGCTCCCTCCGTCCCGTCCTCACGATGCTCGCGATCATTCTGTCCCGTCTGATCTGGTCTGTCGGTCTCCCGCTGGCCGCCGTGCCCCGGCCAATGCAGCCACGAGTCTCTCAGTATATCGGCTGGTCGGTGTCCACCTCACGCGCCCAGGCGTTTATGCCACCTTTCAGATTCCGTACCTTTCGGAAGCCGGCGCTTGCCAGCAGTTCGAGGGCACGCGCTGAACGTGTGCCCGATTTGCAGAAAACCACCATCTCCGCCGCTGAATCCAACTCGGAAAGCCGGGCCGCAAGGGTTCCCAATGGGATGTTGATCGAATCCGCTATGCTGGAGATCTGCCGCTCGTGCGGCTCGCGCACATCCAGCAGTACGAGTTTGTCCTGCTTCAGGCGCTCGAGCCAGCTCGCGTCGCGGTGATTTCAGCGGCTCCGGCGACTGTGCCCAACCCGTGGTCGTGACCTGGAACTCCACAGAACTCCTCGTAGTCGATCAGTTCGTGGATGTCCGCTTCCGGACCGCAAACCCGGCACTTGGGATTCTTCTTGAGCTTCACGAATTCAACGGACATCGAAAGGGCATCGTACAGCAGTAGCCGGCCGATCAGCGGCTCGCCAATTCCCAGCAACACCTTTAGCGCCTCAGTCGCCTGGATGGTTCCGATCGTGCCCGGCAGCACGCCCAGTACGCCGCCCTCCGCGCAAGATGGAACCAGGCCCGGCGGTGGAGGCTCTGGGAATAAGCAACGGTAGCAGGGTCCGCGACTCGCATCGAAGACGCTCACCTGCCCATCGAATCGGTAGATGGAGGCGTACACGTTGGGCTTCCCGAGAAACACGCACACGTCGTTCGTGAGGTAGCGAGTCGGGAAGTTGTCCGTCCCGTCCAGGATTATGTCATATCGCCCGGCGAGGGCACGCGCATTTTCCGATGTGAATGCCTCGTTGTAGACATCCACCTGAACGCCTGGATTCAGGTCCGTGATTCTGGCTCTTGCACTTTCCACCTTCAGTTGACCCACACTTCCGGAACCATGGATCACCTGGCGCTGTAAGTTGGAAGAGTCGACCACGTCGTAGTCCACCAAGCCCAGGTTCCCCACCCCCGCCGCAGCCAGGTAAAGCGCCACCGGTGACCCCAGCCCGCCTGTCCCGATGACCAGGGCGGAAGCGGCCTTTAGCCGCCGTTGACCTTCCAAGCCCACTTCGGGAATCAGGAGATGCCGGGAGTATCGTAGGATCTCATCCCGCGTGAGACCTGGCAGAATCGAGAGCACCACGGCTAGCCGCCTGCGATCGATGGGACGAGCAGAACCCGGGCCTCGTCACTTAGCGCTGTCGCCAGGCCGTCCAAATCCTTCACGTTCTGGCCACCCACGAAGAGATTCACAAAGGGCCTCAACTTCCCATCGGCGTCATAAAGATGGGGCAAGAGCGGAGGGTACATTCGCACCAGGTTCTTCATGGCTTCGTCCACGTCGGCTCCCAACACTCGTACCTCGATCTGTCCGTCGGTGTACGAGCGCAGGGGTGTTGGAATCTTCAGGATTGGCATTGAGTGTCCTTCGTCTTGTGGACGTCATCCCATTTCGGCCTTATGGCGCCAGCAAAGATTGTATTCCAGATTCAGGGCGCTGCCGCTTCCACGGGGTCGCAGCCGTGCCTTTCCACCACTGCCTCGCAAGTCGACGCCGAAAGAATCTCAACACTGCCGGCTTGACCAAATGGCGCCATGTAGTCTTGCACGAAACTCATATCCTCGCTTTCCGCGATCAGCACGAGTGTATGTTGAGCATCCAATACTGCCTCGCCATGCAGCTCAACTCCGCAGCGCCGTGCGTTGTTTTTATCAAGGTGCCGAAGCAACGCCTGAGCCATCGCAGGATCTCTTGCGGGGCAAGTCTCAGGGGTGTGCTGATGGCGTACAAAGTAGAGTGGCATTGGTTACTCCTTGTCCTGGGCTGGATAGTCAATAATCCGAAGAGTCTCTTCTTCGAACCTGCTCCGGTCTTCAAGCAGCAGCCAACTTCTGGAGGCTGACGCCATTCCCCGGTCCACGCTCGTGATGATGTACGAGAAATTTGGCTGGGCCCACTCCCGGTCGAATTCTGACGGCTCCGCTGGGTGATCTGGATGTGAGTGGAACACACCCACCACGTCCATTCGGCGGCCTTCGGCTTCTTCCTCGGCTTCCAAGTACTCTTCCGGGACAATCATGTAGCGGTCGCGACGGGCGCCCTCAATGCCCGGGTTGCTGGCCTGGAAGATATCCAGCACTTCGCTCCGGCCCTTTCTTGTGCCCAGTAGGAATCCGGCGCCCTCCTCCGGATAGGCCCGCTCGGCCTCACGCTGAATGCGTCTTAGGAGCTCAGCCGACAATACGAGCGTCATACTCGCCCCCAGATGGTTTCATCGCTGAGGTACTTGTAGCCCGCATCCGGAAACAGCGTCACCACTATGCCCTCAAGCAGAGTGCCCGCGATTCTCAGGGCGGCGACCGCCGCGGCGCCCGAAGAAACTCCGACAAACAATCCTTCCTTCTCCGCCAATGCTCTAACCATGGAGTGAGCTTCTTCGGTCTCCACCCCCACAATCTGATCTGCCATGGAGGCATCAAATATCGCAGGCTGGAGTGCCGTGGGCATGTGTTTCAGGCCCTCGAGCCCGTGCAGCGCGGTCTCAGGTTCCACAGCCGCGATCTGGATTCCGGGGATCTCCTGCCGAAGGTATTTGCCCGCGCCCATCAAGGTGCCTGAAGTCCCCACGCCGACCACCAGGTGCGATACCAAGCCCCGCGTTTGGGCCGAGATTTCCGGACCCGTTGAGTCGAAATGAGCCTGCCAATTCGCGGGATTGTCGTATTGATTTGCATACCAATACAGGCGCGGCTCAACCTCCGCCATCGCGCCCGCCACGTGCATGGCTCCGTCCGAACCTTCCGATGCGTCGGTAAGCACCACATCCGCTCCCAGCGCTCGCATGATCTTCAGCCGTTCCATGCTGGCGCTCTTGGGGACGCACAGGGTCATCGGAATACCCAGGGCGGCGCCGAATGTCGCATAGGCGATCCCCATATTGCCCGAGGTGGAATCGAGCAGCCGTCTGCCGCCGCGCAGCTTGCCGTCCCGCAGACCCGCCCGAATGATACTGAGTGCCGGTCGGTCCTTGATAGAGCCACTCGGATTGAACCATTCGGCCTTTGCGAACACCCGCACGGACTCGGGCAGACCCCGAGTCAGATGACGAAGTTCTAGCAGAGGGGTTCCGCCCACCCGTTCGGCGAGCGTGGAAACTCCCATTGCCTGATGCATGTCGGTCTGAGTGGTGCTTGTTGACATATTCCTCTACACGGTTGGTTGCGGGGAAGGAAACAAAAAAGGACGCCTGCAAGCGCTTCGCAATCCACTGGGATTGAACGCGGAGCCTCAAGACGTCCTTCCTGCTGCCTGGCAAATCAATTCAGGAAAGTCGAGTTATGGGCTCCGCCGGGGACAGGAACAGGTTTGGTTGCACATAGTTCGAATTTAGCAGATAAACTTGATATAAATTATACGGTTGCCCATGGACTTGTCAAGGCGAAGCACTGCAGATTGGTCGTTGGCTATCCGCAAGGGCCCGAGCGTCCTAAGATGGCGGCCGCGTCGGCTGCAAGGCTAAGGGTGCGCCGACAGGGGCCCTGAGGTATTCCCAAGTCCTGTGCGTTACTCTTCCTTCCGGGACTCCAATTCCTTCTTGTGCGCCTCGACGATCGGCCCGGCCACATGCGACGGCACCACATCGTAGTGATCCAGTTCCATCGTGAAGTAGCCGCGGCCGCCCGTGAGCGATCGAAGCTGCGACGTGTATCGCAGCATCTCCGCCAACGGCACGTGCGCCACGATCACCGTGCTGCCTCGCTCGGACTCGGTGCCCTGCACGCGGCCCCGCCGGGTATTCAGGTCACCCATCACGTCGCCCATGTGGTCATCCGGCACGACGATGCGGGCTGTCATGATCGGCTCAAAGAGCACGGGGCCGGCGCTGTGAACTGCCAGTTTGAAGGCCTCTCGTCCTGCGATCTCAAAGGCCACCGGTTTCGAATCGACGGGGTGTTCCTTGCCGTCATACACGATGACCTTGACATTGCTCATCGGGTAGCCGGCGTACACGCCCTGCTCCAGGCTCGGCGCGGATGCCCTTTTCGATGGGCGCCAGGTAGGAACGCGATAAGGCTCATGCCAACCAGCTCATCCGCGAACTCGAAGTCCGCGCCGGGCAGAGGCTCGATGCGCAGATGCACCTCACCAAATTGGCCCGCGCCGCCTGTCTGCTTCTTGTGCCGATACTGGGCGGCAGCCTTCTTGGTGATGCCCTCGCGGTACGGCACTCTGGGCTCGCGTGGCACCAAGCCCACCTGGAACTTGGCCTGCGCCCGTGAATGGCGACGTCGATGTGCTGGTCGCCCATGCCCTGCGAGAACGGTCTCGCCCGTGCTGTGTTCGTTGTACCAGCGAGAGGGTCATGTCCTCTTCGCACAGGCGCGTCGAGCGTGGAGCTGATCTTGGCGGCATCCGCCTGGGTCTTCGGACCAATGGCCACCCGGAATAGAGCAGCTGGAAACTTGGGCTGCGGGATCGTTGAGCGGATGGTTCTTGTCACAGAACGTGTCGCCCGTCGCCGTCACAGTGAGCTTCGCGACCGTGCCGATATCCCCGGCGTGAATCATTCTTGGCCGGAAGCTGGTCCTTGCCGCGCTGGATGTGAAGGCCAGACATTCGCTCTTCGGCGCTCTTGGTCTGATTCCACACGCGCGCATCGGCCTGCACGGAGCCCGAGAAGACCCGGAAGTACGTCATCTTGCCCACGAACGGGTCCGCGGTCGTCTTCCACACATAGGCAGCCAGCGGCCCTGCATCGCGTCGCAGTCAGGACTTCTCTGGGCCATCCTTGCCTTCGTGCTGCTCGCGGTGTTGCCTGCGCCGGCGACGGCAGCAGGTCCACAATTCCGTTCAACAGCGGCACCACGCCAAGCGAGTGGCCGCCGGCCGCGCAGTACACCGGCACGAACGCCCCTGACTGAACGACTTTCTTAAGTCCCCGAATGAGCTCTTCATCCGAGAGCGCGCCGTTCTCCAGGTACTTCTCAAGCAGCGTGTCCTCCCCCTCGGCCGCGGCTTCGACCAGCACTCCGTGTGCCTCCTTGGCTGCTGCCTGCATGTCGGCAGGGATCTCCGACCGGCGTTTTGCCATCCCCCAGGTAGGCCTTCATCGAGATCAGGTCGATCACACCCTTGAAATCGTGCTTCTCCCCGACAGGCAGCTGCGACCTTCACCAAGTCGATGACCGCGCGGCCTGCGCGATACGTCTCCACCGACTCGTAGGCCTTGGAGAAGTTCGCGTTGTCTCGATCCAGTTTGTTGATCACGACCAGTTTGGGCAGAGCGAAATCGTCGGCGTAGCGCCAGGCGATCTCAGTGCCAACTTCCATCCCGGACACCGCCTCGACCAGCACGATCGCCGCCTCGCAAACGCCCAAGGCGGACACGACCTCGCCGACGAAGTCCGTGTATCCCGGGGCGTCCAGAATGTTCAGCTTGTGATCGCGATACTCCGACGGGCATCACGCTGGTGGTGAGCGAGATCTTGCGCCTGATCTCCTCTTCATCGTGGTCCGAGCACGGTCGAGCCGTCTTCGATCTTTCCCAGCCGGGTAGTCCCCCCGGTCAGGAAGAGCATGGCTTCCGCCAGCATGGTCTTTCCGGCGCTGCCGTGCGACACCAGCGCGACGTTGCGCAAGAACTCGGTCGTGTATTCCTTCATCGAGACCCTTCCTCAATGCGTGTTTTGACCAGCGAAACTCGCCGCAGAGTCTACCCGCAGCGGACACTCTCCCACCGCCCTTCCGCCACCTCTGCGTCAGACGCATTGTGGTGACGGTCCTTCCGAAAGACTGAGCCCGAAGATTGTACGGGAAGAGAGTGGAATTGTCAAAGTGCCGGCTGTCACAAACGACCTCCGACAGTCGGCGGCGCGACTAGTATGATTGGAGGCTGGCAGACCGCCAGTGCCAATCACGACCTGACCGGACGCATGCAGGGTTCCGTTGAGGCGGGACCTCTGGACCGAGACGGCTCTTCCGTTGCAACCGATCCTGTTCGACCTTCGGTATTTGTTTCGGCCACCCTGGGACACGCGCATTTCGCCGCCCGAGTTGTTGACTTACATTGGGTCCCACACGCCGGGTGCCGCGCTCGACTTGGGTTGCGGAACTGGCACGAACGTCATCACTCTGGCCAACTCCGGATGGCACGCAACGGGCGTGGACTTCTCTCAACTTGCAATTCACCGGGCACGTCGCAGAATCGCGCAGGCGAATCTGCCGGCTCGGGTACTGGCAGCCGACGTCAGTCGACCCCTGCCGCTGCTGGACAGCTTTGATCTGGTGCTCGATCTCGGGTGCTTCCACATGCTGCGCCAGAAGCAGGGCTACCTGAGGAATCTCGAAATGCTCCTCAAGGTCGGCGGTCACTGGCTCATGTACGGATTCTGCGATACTTCGGCGGCGGCACGAGCCGTTGGGCTCGGGCCAGGGGACATCAAGGCTGTCCTCTCAAGGCCGCTGCGCCTCTTGGAATGGCGGGACGGATTCGACCGCGGCCGGCCATCCGCGTGGTTTCTTTTCGAAAAGACGCTTGTCGAGGAGCCACCCTTGAGTCGCCTCGGACACCGGGCGGATTGATGCGAATCCTCTTCATCTTCCTCGATGGCGTTGGACTCGGCGCCGCTGACCCAGAGACAAATCCCCTCGCCCGCGCGGACATGCCGACAGTGGAGGCGCTGCTTTCAGGCCACAAGCTGTTGGCTGCGACCGCCCCCGCGCATACGGAACGTGCCACTCTGTTGGCAATTGATGCAGGATTGGGCGTTCCCGGGCTGCCGCAGTCGGCCACCGGTCAGGCGGTCTTGCTTACGGGCGTGAACGTGCCTGCAGCGATTGGGGAGCACTACGGCCCCAAGCCAAACGCGGCAGTTGCCCGCTTCATAACCACCAGACAACATTTTCTCGCGATTAATTTCGGCAGGGAAGCGCGTGGCACTGTTGAATGCCTATCCACCGCGCTACTTTCGCGCCGTGAACTCTGGTCAGCGGCTGTACTCCGCGATTCCTCTTGCCGTGACCAGTGCGGGCGTGCGGCTGTTTGACCACAACGATCTCTTCGGCCGCCGCGCCATCTCCGCTGATCTGACCGGAGAAGCCTGGGTAAGCATGTTGGGCTACCCTGACGCGCCAGTCCTCAAGCCTTCGCAAGCCGGCGAACTCATGGCGGATCTGGCAGCGAACTACGATTTTTCGCTCTTTGAGTATTGGTCAACAGATTACGCTGGGCACAGACAGGATATGGCGTGGGCGGTTAGCCAACTTGAGACCCTTGACTCCATGCTAGGTGGACTGCTGCGGCGGGCGGACCCTGATCAATTGATCCTAATCACCTCAGATCATGGGAATATGGAGGACGTTTCGACACGGCGACACACGCTTGCCCCGGTCCCAGCGCTGATCATTGGTGATGAACTGGCAAGGCGGTCCTTCGCCGCAGGACTTCGCGACCTCACGGGAATCGCACCGGCCATCGAGCGCCTTGTTTGCGAAACCCCATAGTTCACCGGGGGGTTGTTTGAGAGCGCGCCCAGAAAGCACCCGTAGGATGATGCATTCGGTTCGGTTCCGGCACCATTGACGGGTAGGCCACTATCGGGCGTATGGATGTCCCCGGGCCGCGCCTCCGGTTCGATCACCTCTGCCATTTCAGCGCCAGAAAGGCGATGGTTCAGACCATCTAACGGGCTCTGGTCGGCTTGATGGTCCACCGCGGACGATCGGAGGCCATTCCTGACTGCGCTGCGTCCCAATCTGCGCCACGCAAACCTTGCCAAAATCGGACTCTTTGACGCATAATGAGACGGGAAGAGGAGAGAGCGCCCATGAAAAACCGCAAGCTCATCTACAGTTCCATATTGGTCGTGTATGCTTGCAGGTCTCGCGTGCAACCTGGCTGTCCCAAGCGGCCAATCTCCTGGGGCAGGGCAGTCTGGTCCTACTACCGCGGCCAACGCTCCGCAGGCCGGCGCGATTCCCGCCGCCGCAGGCAGTGCCACTCCGCCGCCGCTTGTCGGCAACAGTGATGGCCAGCCAGCACGAGCCAGAGCCGGCCAATGTTGGCGCCAGCTGGTTCGTTGAACTACGACGTGGAATCCTCGGGTACAGGTCCGGAACACCGGGCCCCGTACGGCAGACTCTTACAACATCAATCTCTTTGAGCGGCCGTTCACGCCCAGCGACATGAACTACCTGCCCGCACTGGATATCAACACGTTCCAGCTCAGCGAAGATGCGCACTTGGTACTACGTCTCGATCGATCTCATCGGCGGCGATCCCAACGATCGAGATGGGCATCAACTACGGAGTTGAGCTGGACACCGACCATGATGGCTTCGGTGACTACCTGGTCTGGGCGCAGCCTCCCTACGGCCCTGATTGGCTCGCGGAGACCGTGCAGGTGTACCAGGACACGAATCACGACACCGGTGGCGCATCGGCAGAGAAGTCCGACGCCGTATATCCTGGCAACGGCTACGACAAGTTGATCTTCGATCGAGGACAAGGTGCAGACAAGGACCTGGCCTGGGTCCGCACCAACCCTCAGGTCACCGCGGCGATCCAGATCGCGTTCAAGCGATCCCTGGCGGGGAATGCCTTCATGTGGGGAGTGTGGGCAGACGCCGGCTTACGAGATCCCGGTCTTTTCAACTACAACGACCGCTACCTGAAGATCAGGCGGGTTCACCTGAGAAGAGCGAGAAGTACTATCCGATTAACGCCATCTGCCGAGGTCGACAACACTTGTTGGCCCGCCTACGGCTTCAAGCCGCTCGGGTACGAGCCGCACCTATGCCCATCGTTGGAGCCCCGCCCCACGAAGCAGAAGCTGCAGCCCACGCCGGTGGATCCTGCTTGCGTTCCTTGGTGGACATGCATCGACTGGGACCTGCAGATACCCAAGCCGCCGCCACAAGTGCCGATCTTCCCCTAGCGGGAGCTTTGAATATCCAGATTTGTGCCCGCGGGGCCGCCAGAGAGACTGGCGGCCCCGCGGCTCTTAGTTCACGAACTCAGAAAAGACGCGATTGCCAAGCAGCCGGCCGCGCTTCGTGAGTTTGATTCTCGCGTCCGGCGAATTCGGTGGCTTCGCTTGGATCGGGCCCCGCGTGCGGTGACCATCCGCCCACCGTCTCAATTAGCCCTGAGCGCGTCAGCCGGGCAAGTTGCGGCCCATAGGCTTCATCCATGCTGCGGCCAAATCTGTGGCGGAAATGGCCCTCGCCGATACCTTCACCTGTCAGCCGCAAGCCCATGATCATGAATTCCGCCATTTCGTCCGCGCGGCTCTGCTGGTGACGCTCCACCACTGCCGGCGAGCAAGGATATGTATGCGTGCCAACGGCAGATCCAGCGCGAACAGATTCGACTTCTGCTCCCGAGGGATCACGAACAGTCGGGCTATCCAACATTCGGCTGATGTATTCGCGGATTGCCAGGACATTGGAGTAGCGGTGCCCGGAGGCGTAGCCATGCGCGCCCGCTCCAAAACCCAGATAAGGTTGCCCTCTCCAGTATTGCAGATTGTGGCGGCACTGGTGTCCGGCTAGGGCCCAGTTCGAGATCTCGTATTGCTCGTATCCGGCCGCGGTTAGAACTTCGTCCGCCGCCTCATACATATCCGCTGCCTTGTCGGGGTCGGGAATGGGCATGAGTTCCGCGTTGAGCCCATCGCCCAAACGGCGTGCCATGCTCCAACGTCAGGCAGTATGATGAAATGTGCTCGGGGTGCAACTCAAGGACCCGTTCCAGGGTCGTCTTCCAGGTCGTCAAAGCCTGTTCGGGAAGGCCGTAAATCAGATCGAGGTTTAGGTCTGTAAATCCGGCCCTTCTGGCGTCGGAAACCGCATTGAGCACGTGTCCGAAGTTGTGGGTCCGCTCCAGCATGCGCAGTTCCTCAGCGTTGGCTGACTGCACACCCAGGCTGATGCGGTTAACACCGGCCCCACGCATCCGGGTCAATTCCCGGACGGCGACCGTGCCGGGATTCGCCTCCATCGTTACCTCGGCTCCCCGCTCGAGTTGGAAATGCCTCCGGATCGCGTCCAGGATGCGGCGCACTTGCTTGCCGGACAACAAAGACGGCGTGCCGCCCCCCAGAAAGACCGTGTGAACGCTGCAGTCCGCCGGAGCTTGCCGTCCCACCAGCTTCAGCTCTCGGCACAACGCCTCTACGTAGGCCGGGATCAGTCCCTCCAGACCCGCATAGGTGTTGAAGTCACAGTACGCGCAGCGGTGCGTGCAGAACGGGATGTGGATGTAGAGCGAGTGCCGCATTCACACAGGGATCCGGAACGACCCTTCTTCCGTATCCATCTTATCCAATGAACGCGCTCACGGGCGTCTCGATGTACTTTGTCAACGCTTGCATGAATTGGGCCGCCTCGGCCCCGTCGCTGGCGCGGTGATCCACTGCTAATGTGGCCTTCATCCGCCAGCCGGGCCGCACTTGGTCATGCTCGACAACCGGCACCTGCCGGGCCGAACCCACCGCCAGAATCGCGGCCTCCGGAGGATTGATGATCGCGCCGAAATTCTCGACGTCGAACATGCCCAGGTTGCTGATCGTGAAGGTAGATCCTTCGATATCGTTCGGGTGCACTTTTCCCGAACGCGCTCTCGTGGCCATGGTCCTGATCTCCTCTGAGATCTGCCGCAGACCCTTCTGATCTGCATTTCGGCAAACCACGGTCAGAAGTCCGCCCTCCACGGCAACAGCCACGCCGATGTTGATATCTCCGTGCCGCAGAACATGATCCCCCTGAAACGACGAGTTCAGGTTGGGGAACTCACGCAGGCACGTCGCCGCGGCCTTCACCACGAAGTCGTTGACCGAGAGCTTTTCATCCCCTCCCAGTACGGAGTTGGCCTGTTCACGCAGATCCAGCAACCTCTCCATTCGGTACTCGTGGGTGACGTAGAAGTGTGGCACACTGCTCTTCGACTCGCTCATCCGACGCCCGATCGCCTGTCGCAGTTTGGAGAGAGGCACGTGCGTATCCTCACGCGACGTCACTTCTGCGCGATGAATCGCCGTGCCGGCTGCGCCAGCCGCGAAGCCTCCGGTCCTGCGCCAGGGCAGCCTCGACGTCTTTTCGCGTGATCCGCCCTGCGGGGCCGCTCCCACGGAGTTGCGCCAGATCTACCTTGGCGTCGCGGGCCAGGCGTCGAGCCAGCGGGGAGGCTTTCGTCGCTCCGGCAGGCGGGGACATGGTCTCCGCCCGGGATTTACCAGCCGGCGTCTCCGGCTTCAACCCTGGTGGCTCCGCGACGGGCATGGGCTTCAGTTGTGTGGCTGCCGCAGGCAGATCGATCTTCTCGTCGGCAGTCCCTATGATGGCTATCGGCGCGCCGATTGGGACAATGGCGCCCTGATCCACCAAGAGTTGTCGCACCACGCCGCCGGCCGACGACTTAACTTCGACCGTCGCCTTGTCCGTCTCGATCTCGGCCAGAACGTCTCCCTTGTTTACTGCCTCCCCTTCACTTCGAACCCAGCGCACCAGTGTGCCCTCTTGCATATCGAAGCCCAGCTTGGGCATGGTGATCGTCTCAGCCATCAGAGCACCTCTCTGACCGCAGACAGCACATCATCCACCTGGGGCAAGGCCGCCTGCTCCAGGGTTCGATTATAGGGCAGCGGGACCTCGTCTTGTGCCACCCGGCGGATCGGCGCATCTACGTAGTCGAATGCCTCCTCATAGATTCGGCTGGAGATCTCCGCTCCCACCCCGAAGGACTTCCACCCTTCCTCCACAATCACGGCGCGGTTGGTCTTCTTGAAGGACTCAAGAACCGGAGCCATGTCGAGAGGCCGCAGGGATCGCAGGTCGACGATCTCTACCTCAATACCCTCTTTCGCCAATTGCTCCGCCGCCTTCACCGAGATTTCCAGGCCCTTTGAGTAGGTGACGATCGTTACGTCCTTGCCCGGGCGCTGAACCTTCGACTGACCGATTGGAATCGTGTAGTCGCCTTCGGGGACCTCGCCCCTCACCTGGTACATCGTGGCATGCTCGATGAACAGGATGGGGTCATTGGAGCGGATCGCCGACTTTAGCAGACCCTTGGCGTCCGCGGGTGTGCCAGGTGCCACAACCTTCAGGCCTGGGAAAGTGCGCGAAGATCGCATCTGGCGTCTGGGAGTGCGTGGCGCCCAGTTGGCGCCCGCCGCCACCCACAGTCCGAATCACCATCGGCAGAGTGAACTGCCCCCCGAACATGTAATGCAGCTTCGCCGCTTCGTTCACAATATGGTCCATCGCGGCAAATGCGAAATTGATCGTCATGAGTTCCGCCACCGGTCGCTGCCCCACCAGCGCCGCACCGATGGCACGCTCCGATGATTCCTGCCTCGGCAATGGGCGTGTCCCTCACGCGCTCGCGCTCCGAAGTGATCGTAGAAGCCCTTGGTGACCGCGTAGGAGCCGCCCCACACACCGACTTCCTCCCCCATGATGAATACCGAGGGGTCCCGCTCCATCTCTTCCCAGAGAGCTTGCGAGATCGCCTCCCGCATTGTTGTGTTTGCCATCTGATCTCCGCCAGCCGCTGTGGCTGACTTGCAATGTCAAGTCCTGTCCTCGGCGCGCCACCACGCGCGGTGCCTCAGTCCGAGTAGATATTCTCGTAGAGGGTCTCGAGCGCCGGCTCTGGCGATGCCTCAGCGAATTGCACGGCAGCTTCCACCTCAGCCATGACGCTCTCGTCCGTCTCGTCGAGTGCCTTGGTGCTGGCGATCTTGTTTTCGGTCAAGTATCGGCGATATATGCCGATCGGATCGCTCTCCTCCCACTTCTTGACCTCATCCGCCTTGCGATACCGTTCCGGGTCGCCCATGGAGTGACCGCGGAAACGATATGTCGTGAGCTCCAATAAGAACGGACCGTTTCCGGCTCGCACCCAATCAATGGCCTTCCGAGATGCCGCGTGCACCTTCATTACGTCCATGCCATCCGCGCGCTCACTCGCCATATCATAGCCGAGCGCCTTGGTGGCGATCGACGAGACGGCAGACGCCCGATCAACCGCGGTCCCCATTCCGTAGATGTTATTCTCGCACACCCACAGGACAGGAAGATTCCATACCTTGCTCATGTTGACGGCTTCATGAAAGAAGCCAATGTTCGTGGCACCATCGCCAAACATGCAGATGGTTACGTTCTTCCGGCCTGCATAGGCATCACCCAGGGCCATGCCCATAGCGATGGGCAGATGGGCGCCTACGATGGCGTGCCCGCCCCAGAAGTTCTTAGCTGTGTCCGCCATGTGCATCGAACCGCCCTTGCCCTTGGACGTGCCCGTCGCCTTTCCCAGCAACTCCGCCATCACCATGCTAGCGGGAATGCCGCAGCTGATGGCCACCCCGTGATCCCTGTAGGCGGTGATCACTCGGTCATTCGGCTGCCGCGCGGCGATCAGGCCCGTGCACACCGCCTCTTGACCTATGTATAGGTGCATGAAACCGCCAATCTTTCCCTGCTGGTAAAGCTCGGCGCCCCGCTCTTCCAGCCGCCGAATCAATACCATCTCGTGGTACAGCCCAAGTTGCTCTTTCTTGTTCATCCACTCTCCATGTAATTGCAGGGAACAACACCGCGGGGCCCCTATCGTTCTGCCCAGTCTTCCCCCGAGCGAACCGCATTATAGCACCGGGGCGGCGCCCCCCCGCTGCCTCAGCACGATGGGGCGTCCACGCGACCATGCGCCTTGCTTCGGAAGCGTTCCGGTCCGTGCTATGATCGGCCCCATCCTATTGTGGAGGAGTACTGGTGAACACTCTCATCATTGCGCTTCGACTATTGCACATTGTGGCGGGTGTCCTCTGGGTTGGCGCAGCTCTCGTCAACACATTCTTTCTCACGCCGACCATCGCGGCCACCGGGGAGACAGGACAGAAATTCATGGCGTACCTCTTCGGCCAGGCCCGCCTGAGCGGGAGGATCGCCATAGCCTCATACATCACCGTGCTCGCCGGCGCCGCTTTGTATTGGGTCGATTCTCAGGGCTTCACCTCGGCCTGGCGTTCCTCCGGCCCGGGAGTTGGCTTCGGCCTGGGCGCCCTCGCTGGCCTCATTGGCTTCGGATTTGGGCAGGTCGTCGGCAAGAACGCGGCTGCGATTGCTAGGCTCGCTGGCCAGATTCAGGGCGCCCCCACGCCTGAGCAGTCTCGTGCCCTGGCAAAGGCCCGTTCAGCCATGGCAACGGCGGGCGGCATCAGCACCGGGCTGCTGATCTTTGCGCTCGCGCTTATGGCCACCGCACGATACTGGGTGGTCTAGTCGATCCAGACCGTTCGATCCTCGAAGCCCGGCCTCGGTTGGAATTCCGCGGGGTCCACGGGCTTGCCAATATACAGAAACGCGATCAGGTGCTGATCCGGCGCCAGGCCCAGCAGCTCCTTCACTTCGGGGTCGCGGGCTGATTCTCCGGTTCGCCAATACCCAGCCAGTCCCATATCCGTCGCAGCCAGGAGAATGTTCTGACAAGCCGCGGCAACAGCGCAGATGTTTTCCACTTCGATGACGCGTGGTTCCTCGGGGCGATCTACTCCGACGGCAATGATCAGCGGCGCTCGCAGAGGCTTGCTTCGCTCTTTCTCAAATGCACTGGGATCCAACTCGGGATGCTTTCTCGTGAGCGCCTGGACCATGGCCTCTCCAAGCGCCTGACGGCCATTTCCCGTGATGACAGCGAACCGCCATGGCCGCACTTTGTAATGATTTGGCGCCTGCACCGCGGCCTCCAGCAGCCTGTCGATCTGCAAGCGTGGAATTGGGTCCTGCATCACGTTGCCTAGAGATCGGCGCGGCATGAATTGCATCCAGGGTGTTCATCTTGACTCCTGTGTTCGGGGCCGTGAAAGGCGTCCGGCTCCCTTTTTCCGTTCTCGGTTGAGCAGCGCTCAGCGGGCCGCGTGACCAAACGCGGGACAACCCGCACGAGCGATTGTACTCACGCCTGCATGTTGCGTGCCAAACAAGAAAAAGCCGCCCCTCGTTTGAGGGGCGGCTGCTCTGGTATTCCTATCGCCTGGGTGCGCGCTTGGAGCGTGGCGCGCTCGGCTTTCGCGTAGATCCCTTGCGTCCGCTGGCTGGCGCCTTCTTGGCGGATGGTTTGCCAGGCGCCGCGGCGCGATGCTTAAGCGCAGCTTGTGCTGCCGCCAGCCTTGCGATCGGCACGCGGAAGGGCGAACAGCTGACATAGTTGTTTCCGATCATGTGGCACCACTCGATCGAATTCAGGGTCGCCACCGTGCTCGCCGCAGATCCCGACTTCCAGCTCCGGCCGCGTGGTCCGCCCATCCTCGATCGCCATCTGCATCAATCGGCCGACGCCATCCCTGTCAAGCGTCTGGAACGGGTTGACCGGAAGAATGCCCTGCTCCACGTAGGTGACCAGGAAGTTGCGCTCGGCGTCGTCACGCGAATAGCCAAAGGTCATCTGCGTCAAGTCGTTCGTTCCGAAGGAGAAGAACTCGGCCAGCTTGGCAACCTCTGCGGCCGTGACAGCCGCCCGCGGGATCTCCACCATGGTCCCGAACTTGTACGGGAACTTCACTCCCTTCTCTTGCATCACCGCCTTGGCGATTCGCGTCAGGCGCGGCTGGATCCATTCAAGCTCCTTGACCGTTCCGGTCAAGGGGATCATCACCTCGGGCTTGGCCAGGATGCCCCGTTTGGTGCAATCGGCCGCGGCTTCGAAGATGGCTCGAACCTGCATCTCCACGATCTCCGGCATGGCGATACTTAGGCGAACGCCGCGCAATCCCATCATGGGATTCGACTCGTGCAGCCCCCGGATCGTCTCCAGCAACTTTTCCTTCTCGGCCAGCCCCGCCGTCTCGCCTTTGACCCGCAGCGTGATCACTTCCTCGAAGAGCTCTTCTTCCGACGGCATGAACTCATGCAGTGGGGGGTCGATCAGTCGGATGATCACCGGCAGGCCGTCCATAGCCTCGAACAACCCGTCGAAATCCTTGCGCTGGTGGGGCAGCAACTCATCCAGAGCCGCTGTCCGCTTTTCGGAAGACCCGCCAGGATCATGCGTTGCACAACGGGCAGCCTCTCGGGTTCAAAGAACATATGCTCCGTGCGACAAAGCCCAATTCCCATCGCACCGTAAGTGCGCGCCCGGCGTGCGTCCTTTGGGTAGTCTGCGTTGGCCCACACTTGCAGTCCGCGCGTCGGCCAACCCTTGGGCGCCTTCCGCATGCCTGTTCGTGCGCAAATATCGTCAGCCCACTTCAGGAGGGTCATCAGCTCCACCTGCTCCTCCAGCGAAGGCTCGCTCATCGGTATCTTCCCGATGAACACCTGCCCGGATCCGCCGTCCACGGAGATCCAGTCCCCCTCGCGCACTACCGTGTCCTTGGCCGTCATGATGCGCTTATCAACGTCCACCTTGATGGCAGACGCGCCCACCACACACGGAATGCCGAACTGGCGGGCCACCACGGCCGCATGCGAGGTGGCGCCGCCTTCACTCGTCAGCACACCCCGCGCCGCGATCATGCCGTGCACATCGTCCGGTTTGGTGAACGGCCGCACCATGATGACTTCCTGCTTCTCCTCCTTCGACATGCGTTCCGCCGTGTCGGCGTCGGGAGTTCCACGCGCCCCACGGCTGCTCCGGGGCTCGCATTCACGCCGGCCGCGAAGAACGTCCCCAATTCCTGTGCCGCAGCCCGGGCCTTGTCGTCAAACCACGGATGAAGCAGCGCATCCACCTGTTCCGGAGTAACGCGCTGCACGGCTTGATCTTTGCTGATCGAGCCCTCATTGGCCATGTCCACCACGACCTTGACGGCCGCTTTGGCAGTGCG
>CAWATK010000014.1:0-62948 GCA_963784915.1 uncultured Chloroflexia bacterium | reverse complement strand
GAGGCCGCCTCCCAGTTGCAGATGGGAAAACATGCAGTAGAAACCGTACTCTCTGTAGACGGATTTACCTGTGGATTCGGAACCGCATAGACGCAATTTCACACGATACACGGGAGAGACGCCGACCCCGCGCCTTCGTGGCGCGGGGTGCGCAATGGCGACTGGACGTCGCCTTCCGCGAAAGCCCGAACTCTGGATCAGTCCCTGCAAGAGCACCAGGGATCTTCGATTGCTAGAGGTTCACTTGGAAAAGCGCCAAGTGCAGGCGAATCCTTTGCCCCCAGCCTAGGAAGACCTCACCCTAACCCCTCTCCCGCAGGAGAGGGGTTTCTGTTTTGCGCTGTTGGGGATCGAGGGAGGAGATTGCTTCGCTTCGCTCGCAACGACGGGAGAGGGGAGGCGCCGACGAGGGTGGAGATTGTCCCGCTGCGCGGGATTTCGGTCCGGTCGGACCTCAACTTCGGACGAGCTGTCGCGTTGGCTGAGACGGGCCGCCACTCCTCGCAACGACGGGAGAGGGGAGGCACCGGGGAGGGTGGAGATTGGCCCACGGCGCCGGGATTCCGGTCCGGGTGGACCTCATCTTCGTGAGAACTGTCGCGTGGACTAGAAAAGCCCGTCACTGCTCGCAGCGACGGGAAAGGCGGGGCCTCAGCCATGAGGAGGCACTGTTGACGGCGGCTCCTTTTGGAGCCGCCGCCTATGCACCCTGACCGGCTGCACGAGGCCTCCCCCAACTGGGGGACGCAGGGATTCCCCCAAGGACGGATGAGGAAGCGCTGGGCCGGGAATAAGATCAGTACGTGACGAAAACTTCGCCGGCTCCGGACGGACAACAGGACCGCGAACCAAACGGCCTCAGGCAGAGGATGACAGGCGCGGCATTTGCCGCTATCGCGGGCACCAGGTCTTCCCTGGAGGAGTCAGAGCTGCGCTACCGCCGCCTGTTCGAGGCGGCGAGGGACGGAATCCTGATCCTCGATGCGAGCACGGGGGCCATCACCGACGTCAATCCCTACCTGATCGAGATGCTGGGATATTCACGCGATGAATTTCTGGCCAAGCGACTGTGGGAGGTCGGCGCCTTTCGCGACATCCAGGCAAGCAAGGACGCTTTCCTGGCTCTCCAAAAGAGCGAGTACATCCGCTATAAGGACATGCCGCTGCGAGCGAAGGACGGTCACCTGATCCCGGTGGAGTTCGTCAGCAACGTGTACGTGGCAGGGCAGCACAAGGTCATTCAGTGCAACATCCGCGACATCAGCGAGCGCAAGGAAGCCCAGGAGGCGCTGCTCAGGAGCGAAGCGCTGTACCGCGAACAATCGATCCACGACCACCTCACGGGCCTGTACAACCGGCGCTATCTGGAAGGGACCCTGGACCGCGAACTGGCGCGGGCGAGGCGTAAAGAGGGTTCGGTGGGCCTGATCATGCTCGACGTGGATGGCTTTAAGAGGATCAATGACACAGCGGGGCATGCGGCAGGGGATGCCGTTCTGCAGCAATTGGGAGGCCTGCTCCAGGACAAGGTGCGCTCCGACGACGTGGCCTCCCGCTATGGCGGAGACGAATTCGTGCTGGTTCTTCCGAGCATGTCGAGGGAATTGGCATGCAAACGGGCCGAGCTAATCTGTGAGTCCGCACGACATCTTAAGGTGAAATTTGATGAACGATCGCTGGGTGTGCTAACGCTGTCGGCAGGGGTGGCGGCGTTTCCGGAGAACGGTCCGACCGGCGCG
Source organism: uncultured Chloroflexia bacterium (assembly GCA_963784915.1). Lineage (GTDB taxonomy): Bacteria > Chloroflexota > Anaerolineae > Anaerolineales > Villigracilaceae > Fen-1038. Next base: position 61,209 of record CAWATK010000014.1, on the reverse strand, counting down.
GCCGTCTTGCAGGCGGTTGACGCGGCTCTCTATAGCGCCAAGCAAAGCGGCGGGGGCCGGGTGGTCGTGGCCAAATAGGAGATCGGTTCTGCGAGTCGCGTTGGGTGGGCACGGGTGAAACTTGTCCTAACAGGTGCCATCGGGGGAGTGAGTTGTCAGCGGTGGACATCGCGGCCGAATGTATAATTCAGGCCGACGCATGGTCCTCAACTTCCAGCAATGAGTCTGCAAACACAGGACAAAGCGGCCGTGGGCGCGCAACGAGATCACCCGGCAAAGCCAGAACCCGAAGACCAGCCCTACTGGCAGGTCTTCGATGCTGTTGGCGATGGGCTGATCATCCAGGACACGGAGAGCCTGACCATTCTGGAGGCCAACCAGGCGGCGGCCGCGATGCATGGTTACAGCCGCGAGGAATTCCTGAGCCTTAAGGTCACCGACTACTTGCACCCAGACAGCCTGCCGCATTTCGCGGAGTCGGTCGAGGCGGTGAAGTCCGGCGGCGTGCTCGAGGCCGCGACCGTGCATGTGCGGCGGGATGGCGCGCCGTTCCACGTGGAAGTGAGGCGAACCGTGTTCACGTATCAATCGCGGGCCTGTCTGTTGAGCGTCGTGAGGGATGTGAGCAAGCGGGTGCGGGACGAGGAATTGCTCCTGCAGCAGGCGGAAGCGCGGCGGCGCGAGCAGGCAACGTTGCTGGATATCTCCCACACTCTGGCCTCCACGCTGGAGCTGCGGCCGGAATTGATCCTGGATCAACTGGCGGTGATCGTGCAGTACAGCCGAGCCGTTCTCTTCGTCATCAGTGACTCGGCGCTGGTGGCTGCGGCCGTTCGGGGAGTGGCGGCCCCCGAGGATGGGAGGCCCTTTCGGATCCCGGTGGATTCGCCCGAATTGCTTGTGCAGCTCTTCAATGAACATCGCGCCATCCGCATTGCGGATGTGCGGCGCGGCGGCAAGCAAGCCGCCTTTATGCGGGCCGTGATGGACCGCGGGGATCCAGCGATACTTGACGGGGTGCGGTCCTGGATGTGGGTGCCGGTGGCGGTGAAGGGACGAATCGTGGGGGGAATCGGCGTGGCGCAGGAGGCGCCGGATTACTTCACGAAGCATCACGCCGACCTGGCGCTGACGGTCGCGAACCAGGCCGCGATCACGATGATGAATGCGGAACTCTACTCCAACGCACGTGAGCTGGCGGTGCTGGAGGAACGTCAACGCCTGGCGCGAAACCTGCACGATGCCGTGAATCAGTCGCTCTTCTCTGCGGGGTTGATCGCCGAAGTGTTGCCGCGGCTGTGGGAGAAGGACCAACCCGAAGCACGCCAGTCACTGGAAGACCTGCGCAGGCTGACACGCGGCGCGATGGCCGAAATGCGGGCGCTGCTGGCCGAGCTTCGGCCGTCCACCCTGACGGATGCCGAGCTTGGGGAGCTGCTGCGGCTGCTGTCAAACGCCTTCACAGGCCGCACGAACGTCCCCACCCAAGTCAACGTGCAGGGCAGCGGGCAGTTGCCCTCCAATGTGCAGGTGGCGATCTATCGGATCTGCCAGGAGGCGCTTAACAACATCAGCAAGCATGCCCATGCCAGGCACGTGGAGCTGCAGCTCAAACAAGACAAGGACCACGTCGACGTGGAGATCCGTGACGATGGCCGCGGCTTCGATCAGGGGCAGATGCCCTCGGGGCACTATGGATTGAGCATGATGGGCGAGAGAGCCGAGGCCGCAGATGTGGGGCTCGCCATCACGAGCGCGCCAGGCAAAGGCACGCAGATCCAAGTCCATTGGCCGACCACAGACCGGAAGGAGAGGCCGTGATGAGCCACCCACCGATTCCCATTCGCGTCATGCTGGTAGACGATCACACCATGGTGCGTCGCGGCTTGGCCACGTTCTTACAGGTTCATGAAGACCTGCAGCTGGCCGGCGAGGCGGAGAGCGGGGAGGAGGCCATCCGGATGTGTGGCGAAGTCCGGCCCGACGTGATCCTGATGGACCTGGTGCTGCCGAAGATGGATGGGGCGGCGACGACACGCATCATCCGCCAGGAATACCCGCAGGTGCAGGTACTTGCGCTTACCAGCTTCAAAGATGGGGAGCTGATCAAGAACGCGCTGGAGGCCGGCGCTATCGGCTACCTCCTGAAGGACGTCTCCGCCGACGAACTGGCGCGGGCCATCCGGGCGGCGCGCTCGGGTCGTGCCACGCTATCGCCGGAGGCGGCGCAAGCCCTGGTGGAGACTGCCAACCAGCCGCCAGCGCCCGGGCTGGACCTCACGGAGCGCGAGCGCGAGGTACTGGGGTTGATGATGGAGGGGCTGAACAACACCCAGATCGCCGGAAGACTGACGGTGAGCCCCTCAACGATCAAGTCGCATGTCAGCAGTATCCTGGCAAAATTGGGCGTGGCGAGTCGCACGGAGGCCGTGGCGGTGGCGCTGCGCAGCCGCATCATCCCCTGATGACGGCGTCTCTCCGCCAAGTGACCCAAATGCAAACTCCCCGGCCGACGGATGCGGCCGGGGAGTTTGCATTTTAGGATGAGGTGTGGCGTTGCCCGGGGGCCGCGTTGCCGAATCACCGGGGGGCCGTAGGGGCACAGCACCGATTCGTTTGTAGTGCCGGCCATGCTCCATTGGATCACACACCACTCAGAAGGAGCAGACGATGAAAATCTTCACGAGAACTTTCCGCGAGACTCCTGGCAACAGCCTCAGTCTTCGGGCTGCTGTTGCTGGCAGCCTGCGCGCCCGGCTATCCGCCGAACTTTTGCCATGCTACCGGCGACGCATCGAACCCATATGAGCTCATCACCATCACCGGTTCCGAGGCGGCCGTGCATCTGCAGCATCCGGGTGACTTTGGGCCCGCGCCAGTCGGCGGATGCCCCACGGTCCCGGTGGTCGTGACCAATGACACGATTCAGATCTGCCATGCCACGACAGACGAGGCCAATCCTTACACCGAAGTGGCGGTGAGAGTCAACGGCCTGGATGGTCATGCCGCGCACGAGGGGGATTTCTTCCCTGTGCCGGAAGGCGGATGCCCGACGGCCGACGTGGATGACAACAGCCAGGGCAAGATCACGATCTGCCACGCCACCAGCAGCGCAAAGAATCCCTACAACGAGATCACCGTAAGCGTCAATGGTTTGAACGGTCATGACAAGCATGCCGGCGACATCATCCCGGCGCCCGCCGAAGGTTGCCCGAAGCCTTAGCTCACTGCGGGGTTCGTGCAGGTTTCTTCAGAAGAGGCGGACGCGGCGTCCGCCTCTTCTGCGCGCTTCATTGGACTCGGCAGCGCAGGTCTCCCCCAAGTGGCCTAGATGACAACTCCCCGCTGTGCCGATGCAGCCGCGGCACATACGGCCTAGGATAGGGGAAGCGGCGTTGGCAATCCGCGTGGCTTCAGGCATTGCCAGCGAAGGAGCGGGATCATGAGCACGACCGAGTCGGAGATTTTCACGTGCAGCAACTGCGGCGGCCATGAGGTCGTCGTGAGCCGTGTCTGGAGCATCCAGGCTGGGAGCGAGAGCGAGACCTGGAAGGAGTGGGGGCGGCTGCGGGACGATCACCACTGGCAGTTTGAGTTCAAGGAGAAGATCGAGGCCAACTCGGAGGACGAGGTTCAACGCGGGGACTTCGGGGAATTCCAAGAAGACAACTCGGATAGCGAACCGGAGGAGTACGAACTCCATGAGCCAGAGACCAACCGAGAGAGTGACGAGTTCCTTGTGAATTGCGGGGACTGCGATCGCGAGATCGAATTCGGCTGGTCCGAGGCGGATCGGCGCGGCCTGATCTGGCCGATCGAGTTCTCGGATTTCGATCCGCTGAAGAGTTGGCCGGATCCAAAGTACGTGGAAGCCTGGGAGAAGCGCGGCTGGTTGCGCGAGGGTCACCACGAACGCTGAGGCCGCGGGGTTGTCCACGCTGGGATTCTCCCCCAAGTGGCCTAGATGCCAACTCCCCGGCTGAAGGATGCAGTCAGCCGGTGCAGCCTGTAGGATGAGGTAGACGAAAGAAAAGGAGAAACAATGGCCGGAAAAGCAAAAGGTCGTGGTCGTGGCGCCAGAGCCAGTCGCGATGAGGGTTCCGACGTTAGTGACTATCGCCGGAAGACTCGCGCCGCCAAGCAAGCTCGCGGAAGCAAGGGCAGTTGCGCGCCCAAGTTGTTCATGATGCTGCTGCCATTCGCAGCCCTTGGGACGTTCCTGGTCCTCAAGGCATAGCTCGTCCGGCAACGTTGCACCCATTCAACACAAGGAGTCATACCCATGTCCGTGGCAAAGGTAAGCGAGATCCTGGCCTCTTCACCAAAGAGCTTTGACGATGCGATAAAGACCGGCCTGGCCCGAGCCAGCAAGACGATCAGAAACTTGAAATCCGCCTGGGTCCAGAGCCAACACGTCAAGGTGGATGAGAAGGGGCAGATCACGGAATACCGCGTTCAGCTGAAAGTGGCATTCCGGGTCGACGAGGAGTGATCGAAGGCATGCGTCCAGGCGCGGCAGTACGGCATCCCTAACGGCTTCACGCACGAAATGAGCGCTGCGTCCTGTGTTGAATCGGCGCGGCGCTCCGTGTGAGGCCAGTCCGGAACGGCCATTCATCTTCCTCGGTCGCCGGAGTGAGAGGCATGAGCCGGCTTCCGGTGTGTACACCGGCACGCGACACTCGCGTGGGACGGAAAGTTGAAAAGGAGAAAACAATGGACAAGGAATCAGAAGGCCGCAATCGGGATAAGGGAGCCGGACACGAGGCTGGCCGCGACAAGCCGGATCATGAGCGAGGTTCCGACAAGCACCAGGACCGCGAAAGGGGCGGCGGAGGGGCCGAGCGAGGATCCGGCGGCGGCGATTTCCGACAAAATGCGGGCCAAAATCGAGAGCAAGGATCCGGAGGCCAGCGGTTACAGCCAGGCGGCCGAGTCCAAACGAAATCAGGATGCAGAAAAGAGCGACTACCACTACAACCAGGCGGCAGAAAAGCTGGCTGCGGAGGAAAAGAAGAGCGGCTGCCTTCCGAAGCTGTTCATGCTGCTGGTGCCGTTCGTGGCGCTCGGAACATATGTGTTGCTGAAGTCCTAACTCGAGACGAATCGCCGACCTGGCGATCACGAGCGAGATGATCACCGATCAAGGTTCGATCGGAATCTGGCCCATCCGGAGGTAATCATGAAGCAAAGATATCCCTCGTTCTCTTCTCGGCCGTGCTGCTCGTAGTGCTGGCGGCATGCGCGCCCAACAGCGTCGTGCAGGTCAGCAACACGCCCGTTCCAGGCACGCCGGCACCCAGCGGCCAGATCGAGGTCCCGGGCGTCAAGATCCAAGTCTATGCGCCGGGGCCGAATCCGCTGGTCAACACGCCGGATAGCCACGGGCGTCCCGCGGGCTTCTGGCTGGGGCTGTGGCACGGGTCATCTCCCCGGTGACCCTGGTGGCGTCCTTCGTCACCAAGCAGAACGTGCAGATGTATGAAGTGCACAACGAAGGGAGCCTGTACAACCTGGGCTTCTTCCTCGGCATACTGATCATGCCCGCCGTCTTCGGGCTGCTCCTGGGTCGCAGGGGCTGATATCCAGGGCGCCTCCCGTGGAGGGCTGTCGGCCACGCGTGAGTCGAAGCCACGCAGGATCCGACGCCCTCGGAAATAGGAGATCATCTAATGAACACTACGTATATCATCGTGGCGGTCGTTCTGGTCCTGGTGGTCGCTCGGCGCCATTCTGGCGCCCATCTTCTCGGGCCGTCAAAGATCGAGGCAGTTCCAGGGCAAGTATGGAGCCGAGTATGACCGGGCCGTGGAGACTGCGGGCGGCAAGAAGGCGGCGCAGGCCGAACTGAATGAACGTGAGCGGCACGTCGGCACTCTGAAGATTCGCCCGCTTCTTCCGCCGGAGCGCGAGCGCTATGCGACGGATTGGACCGCCGTACAGGCGAAGTTCGTCGACGAACCCGGCCAGGCGACCGCAGAGGCGGATCACTTGATCATGGAAGTCATGCAGCTGCGAGACTACCCCGTATCCGATTTTGAGCAGCGGGCGGCCGACGTCTCGATCCAGTATCCCGCCCTGGTGGCCAACTACCGCGCCGCGCGGGCGATCGCCGTCCTGAACGAGCAGCACCACGCCGGCACCGAGGACCTGAGGCAGGCCATGATCCATTACCGGTCGCTCTTCGATGAGCTGCTCAAACCGGAAGGCAGCTCCAGCAGCCGCCTGAGCGATTCAACCAGCGAGGAGAAATCCCTTCGCCGCCTCCCCCAAGTGGCGGAGAACAACACTCCCCTGGCGCAGGGTGCGCCGGGGGAGTGTCTACTGTACGATGAGTGCATGACCCGCGTGTATCTTGCCGACGCAGTGCCCGACGAGCGCTCTGCCCTTCGTCTTCTACTGCTAGACCTGAAGATGGATGTAGTTGGCGAAGCCGCAGACTGGGCGACCACGTTAGCTGCAGGCGCCAACCCTCCGCACCGACATCTTGTTGGTGGACTGGGATCTGCTGCCCGAAGCCTCAGGGGCAGCACTAGGGGAACTCCGCAAGGCATGCCCGGCCGCGCTGGTCATAGTCCTCATCAGCCACCTGGATGCCCGCCACCAGGCTGCGCTCTCCGCCGGCGCCGACGCGTTCATCAGCAAGAGCGAGACGCCTGAGCGTCTGGCCGATCACCTGCGTTCCGTCGCTGCCAGCGTTGCGGCCACGTGATTCCGGGTGGCTGATGGGACATCAAGAAGAACCGGCCCACCCTGCTGCCTTGAGAGCCGGCGCAAACTGGGGCAGCCTTAGTCCGAGATCAGGAGAATCGAACCATGAACAAAGACATCGTTGAAGGCAAGTGGAAGCAGATGCGCGGCGAGGCCAGGGCCTGGTGGGGCAAGCTCACCGACGACGACCTGGACCGAGCCGGTGGGAAGCTGGACGTGCTGGCCGGCATGCTCCAGGAGAAGTACGGCTACACCCGCGAACATGCTGCCGACGAGATCGATAAGCGCGTCACGGCATACGAGGCCGGCCTGCAAGGGCAAGACCGACCGCCCCCGTCAAGAAGTGAGTCCAAAGCATGCAGCACGCTCTCCCGCGTGAGGCAGGGTCGTGGAACGAGAAGGACGTCCCCGGTACCCGGTACCGGTCCGAAACCAACCAAGGAGACATGAAATGAACCTGCTCATCTATCTCGTCGCTGCTGCTGTAATCGGATGGATCGCCACCCAGCTCATGCACGATAGCTCGGGCCTGCTGATGAACATCATCATTGCCGTGGTCGGCGCATTCCTGGCCGGCTATTTCCTGACGCCCCATCTTCCACGTCGGGACCATCAATGACGCCATCACGATCCCGACCATGCTGGTCACGCTGCTGGGCTCGGTCATCCTGCTGGCCATCGTGCGCCTCGTTCGCCGCGGATGATGGCTTAGCAGCCAAACCCAGCTTCGCTTCACAGCGATCACCGGTAGAGTCGCGGCCGGTTGCGATGCCCGCCAAACATGCAGTTTCCAGGGGGCGGCAGCCGGCCTATTCGTCACGATACTCGGCAGGTCCTGCGCCTCCACGGATCCATGCCCACTTAGTGAAGTAGAAGGATAGAACATGTCAAACCAAACAAGAATCTCAGAAGTGACTTCTTCGCAACAGGAACCTGATCGCGAACACCGCATCATGACCTTCAAGGCCACGCAGTTCATCTGGCTGCTGCTCGGGATCCTGGAAGCCGTGATCGCCCTGCGCATCGGCCTGAAGCTGATCGGCGCCAATCCCGGCAGCCCGATCGTCGCGCTGATCTACGGGCTGACCAACCTGTTCCTGTTCCCCTTCACTGGACTGGTCAGCTCGCCGACGTTCGGCAACATGGAGCTTGAGATCTCCTCGATGTTCGCCATGCTGATCTACGGCCTGCATCGGCTGGGCCGCCGAGCGGCTCGTGTGGCTGGCCTTCTACCGCCCGCGGGGCCCCGTCGTGGGCACCACTCAGACCACGACCAGCGAGCACCGCAGCACTCCGTAAGTCCCTCCTGGAGGCCGGAATGGACAATCCAACTGTCTCACGAGGGCTCGGGCCCAGCAGCGATCCTCGGCCTGGTGACCAGATTTCGCATGGTCGGCAAGATCCTGGATTGGCTGGCCGCGCTCTTCCTGCTTAGCGACGAGCAGCAAGAACAAGCTGGCATTCATCTTGGCCGTCGCCGCCGGAGCTAGCGCTGCATGATTGGCTGAAAGCGGCCTCGGCCGCTCTGATCATCGCATCGCGTCCGCACCATATCAAGCACAAGGAGCAAATCGAATGACCAACCACAACCAAGTACCGGAGTACCAGGGCAGCAATATGGGCAGCGTCCTGGCTGGGCTATTGATCGGAGCCGCGGCTGGCGCGGCTGCGATGCTGCTGCTGGCGCCTCAATCCGGGAAGGCCACCCGCCTGCAGATCAGGGACAAGGGTATCGAGCTGCGCGATCGAACCACCGGCATGGTGGACGATGCCGTGCAGCAGGTGCGTTCAGGCACCAGCACGCTGGTGGCGGACGGGCGCAAGAAAGCCGAAGAACTCAAGGAACAGGGCCAGGAATTGTTGGCCGAGCAACTGGACCGCGTTTCGGCGGCAGCGCAGGCCGGCAAGAAGGCCGTGCAAAGCGCCTGATCGGCTCGCGGGAGCCTTATGCGATCCTGCCTCAGCGAAAGGAGCAGCCTTCATTGACTTGACCTCGTGCCAGCTCCGTACTCAAAGGCAATTCCGTCCATTCAGAACACAAAGGAGAGTCAAAATGAATACCGAAAGACTTAAGTGGATCCTCCTGGCCGTCTTCCTGATCCTGGAAGGACTCATGCTCCTGGGCCTGGGCCTCGGCGGCATCGTCAGCATCATCGCAGGCGTGTGCGCCCTGGTCGCGGGAATCCTGTTCCTGATCAACCGGTAATCTGAAGCCCTTGCGTGGCACGGCTTCGTTCCAAGAGGCCGTGTCACGCTTTGCGCCCCGGTCGAACGGACAGCCGTCGACCTCCGGTGCGCTAATTGCCGTCACCGTCATTGTTCCGGCGCTTTTTCATCGTCCTGGACTCTGCGCGTCGTCCCGGCGACACGATCTGCCGAACTCCGACACGAGGTGAAGAGATGTTCCCCGAACCTGAATCCATGTCAATACGTGATCGAGAGTCAACAGAACATCAGGCTGAGACCTCTGGCACTCATGGGCCGAAAGCCTCGGGCGAAGGCTCAGATGGGGCAACACCCCCTGCAGGCCGCTTGCAGCAGGAGCTGCGGATCAGCGCCGCGCTCAGAGCAGCGCACCAGGATGACGATGCGGGCGCCTGGCGGCCCTCGGAGGCGCCTCAGTGGACCTGGATCGTCAAGGCGCTGCCCAGGCCGCCCCTGGTAGCCACCTGGATGGATGACGTGGTTAGCGACGAACTGCTTGACAATGATAGTCTGGGCGGCTGAGGGCCATGGTGCTGCTTGAGGCTTTCGAGGATCAGAGTGCAAAGATGAGGAGCAAAACATGAAGCGAACTGGCTTTCTGATAACCGCTATCCCGTGCCTGGTTGCAGTCTCGCTGAGCGCCTGCGCCGCGATGCGGCCGGTGACGGTACCGCAGGCAGCGCCGAGCGCCCAGGTTCAGCCCAACACGGGCGTACAGTACCACTTTGTGACTGACAAGCTACTGTTGCCCACCACCCAAAGCCAAGCGGACGAATTCGCGCTTGAACATCGATGGGGATGCGGCAGCCACCGGAGACAATCTGTTTGGACGCTTGCTCAGCCTGCTCACAAAGGCGGCGCCGGGTGTTGAAGCGCAGGCAACGCTAGACGCAGCCGTGCAGGCGGGCAAGCTGGTTTCACTGCACGTCGTGAAGGCCGACGATCCCCTCAACGACCCGAGCGTTTCCTGGTCAATCGTTCAGGGGAAGGAATCCAGTGCAGCACCCGCCTTCGACGGTTCGGATGCATTCACGGTCGACGCGGCGGCGCCAGTAAACGCACCAATTGTCGGCGCCCTCTCGGCCGGCCACTTCGCCGGCGGACCTGGTGCGGCGCGAGTGCGGATATTCCTGTTCAATCAGCCTGTGGACGTGAACCTGATCGGATTGCGGCTGGAGGCGGACGTCACCGCACAGGGTTGCGCCAACGGAAAATTGGGCGGCGGCCTGACGGTCGACGAGTTCCGCAGCAAGCTGCTTCCGCCGATCGCCGAAGGGCTCAATCAGGTCATCACGGCAAATCCGAGTGCAGCGAAGCCATTGCTTGCGGCCTTCGACTCGAATGGCGACGCGAAGATCAGCGTCGATGAGCTCGAGAAGAATCCCGCGCTGATGCTCGCAGCCTCTCCGGACCTGGATCTGCTGGACGCGTCCGGCGCCTTCAACCCGGGCCAGGACGGCAAGAAGGACACCTATTCGGTAGGTCTGGGCTTCACCTGCGTTCCCGCCCTATTCTCTGCAGCCGGCGAATAGTACCCCTACCGTCGAATCGGCGGTTTCGGGGCTTTGCAGGGGCTCCCCCAACCGGGGGAGAGCAGCACCACCCGGCGGGTGGATGCGCTGCGGGGACAACGGCTGTACCATGAACACAGGCGCAAACAGTCAACAAAAGGAGAACTCGCATGCTTACCTGGATCATCATAATTCTCGTCGTATTGTGGTTGCTGGGCTACTTCGGCCCGAATTTCTTCTCCGGCTTTCCGCGGGCAGGAAACACCGTGCACGTGCTGCTCGTGATCGTGATCATTCTCGTGATCCTCAACCTCCTTCACGTGATCTAGCTAAGCGAGCCGCCCACATTGAAAGGGGAGCAGGCTGAATGAGCGCTCCCCTGTTTTCTTTCCGAGAAAGGAGGTTTCGATGCTGTGGACAATACTAGTGATCGTTGTAATACTGGTTCTGGTCGGCGTTTTGCGATAGGGCAAAGAACGCGTTCATGAAGTTCGATGAAGGAGAGTCGAGCATGACCAAATGCGGCGAAGTAATGACGAGCAAGCCGGTCTGCTGCCAGCCAAACGACACGGTGGCAACCGCTGCGAAATACATGAAAGTCGGCAACGTGGGTTCGATTCCCGTGGTCGAGAATGAGCATGAACGAAAACTGGTGGGCATCGTGACGGATCGCGACCTGGCTCTGCACATCGTGGCCGAGGGCCGCGACGCCAAGTCGACGAAGGTGGCAGCCGTCATGACCGCCAATGTGGTCACTTGCATGGTCGACGATGATCTTCAGCAAGCCCTGGATTCCATGGCGCAACACCAGCTGCGCCGGCTCCCGGTGGTCGACCAAGAGAACAGGTTGGTGGGGATCATTGCGCAGGCAGACGTGGCGACGCGCCTCCATCAACCCGAGAAGACGGCCGAACTTGTCAAGGAGATATCGCAAGCCAACGCCAAGTAAACCGCTGCTGATCCAACGCAGAGAAACTCAATAACAGGAGACAGAACATGGCCGGCACCCGATTGAGCAAATCCCAATTTGTGGAAAGCATGGCGAAGAAAAGCGGACTGACGAAAAAGGAAGTTGCGTCCCTGCTCGCGGCGCTCAATGAGACAGTCGCTCAACAACTGGGCAAGCGCGGACCTGGCGAAGTTGTCATCCCCGGCCTGCTCAGGCTGGCGGTGGTTGAGAAGCCCGCCACGGCTGAGCATCAAGGCATAAACCCTTTCACCAAGGAGCCTATGACCTACAAAGCCAGGCCGGCGCGCAAGGTGATCAAGGTGAGACCACTAAAGGGCCTCAAGGATGCGGTCTAGATCCAAGCTGCCTCGCGCCCCTTTGGCCCCGATGGCATGAGCGTGCCTGTGTACGCTCCGGAGGCGATGGACATGAAGATCCTGATGGTCTACCCGGAATTTCCGGACACCTTTTGGAGTTTCAAGCATGCTCTGAAGTTCATCCGGAAAAAAGCCGGTGCGCCTCCCCTGGGCTTGCTGACCGTGGCGGCCATGCTGCCACCCGCCTGGGAAAGGAGACTGGTGGACCTGAATGTAACCAGCCTGACAGATGAAGCCATACGGTGGGCCGACTTCGTCTTTGTCAGCGCCATGGTCGTACAACGGGAATCGGCGCGGCTAGTCATCGCCCGCTGCAAGAGGGTCGGTGCAAAGATCGTCGCCGGCGGACCGCTGTTCACGATGGAGCACGAAAAATTCCCGGATGTGGACCACTTCATACTGAACGAGGCAGAATTGACGCTGGCTCCATTTCTGCGCGATCTCGAGCAAGGCCAGCCCGAGCGCGTGTATGCCTCAGCCGAGTACCCCGATATCCACCAGACGCCCATCCCGCTTTGGAGCCTGGCGAATCTCGCGCACTACGACACTGTGAGCATTCAGTTTTCTCGGGGCTGCCCCTTCGACTGCGACTTCTGCAACGTGACCGCGCTGCTGGGTCACATGCCGCGCACGAAGACCGCGGACCAGATCATTGCCGAGCTGAACAGCCTGTATGCCCTGGGTTGGCGCAAGAGCATCTTCTTTGTGGACGACAACTTCATCGGCAACAAGAAGCATATCAAGACCGAAGTGCTGCCCGCGTTGATCAAGTGGCGCAAGGGCAAGACCGGCGTGCCCTTCAGCACGGAGGCATCCATCAACCTGGCGGACGATCCGGTACTGCTTGGGCAGATGGTACAGGCCGGCTTCGACACGGTCTTCGTCGGAATCGAAACCCCCAACGAGGACGGGCTGGCCGAGTGCAACAAGAATCAGAACCAGGGTCGCGATCTGGTCGAAAGCGTGAAACGACTGCAGCGCGCAGGCTTGCAGGTGCAGGGCGGCTTCATTGTGGGCTTTGACAGCGATCCGGCCTCCATCTTCCAACAGCAGATCGACTTCATCCAGCAGAGCGGCATTGTGACAGCCATGGTGGGACTGCTGCAAGCACCGTTGGGCACCCGTCTCCACGAGCGCATGCGCCGGGAGGGTCGCCTGGTTCGGGAGTTCTCGGGCGACAATGTGGATGGCTCGACCAACATCATTCCGAAGATGGGCCTCGCCCCCTTGCGAGATGGCTATGCGCGAATCCTGAGCCAGATCTACGCCGCCGAAGCTCTTCTACGAACGCGTGCGCACCTTCTTACGTGAATACCAACCACCCAAGGTCAGGATCCAGTTGGAGCTCCAGTACGTCCTGGCCTTGTGGCGGTCGATCTACCAGCTGGGTATCCGCGGAGTTGAGCGAGTTCAGTACTGGCGGCTCTTCTTCTGGACGCTGTTCCGCCGCCCGCGTCTCTTCCCCGTGGCAATCACATTGGCCATCTACGGCTATCACTTCCGCCAGGTGGCTGAACTGCACGTGACCTAGACCACGGCAATACTCGAACCTACCAATTCTGGAAAGACCCAAGGAGTCCAGTATGGCCGCCAAGCCAGGCAAGCCGAAAGCCAGGAAATTGTCCCGAGGGCAACGCACGCACGTCCGCCGCGTGAAGGAAGAGGCAAGGCGGAACGGCAGCACGTATAGAGCGCCCTTTGCGTTCACACGCCCCAGCGCCACAAGCAAGAAGGAAGAGCCCACGGCGTGAAGTCGCGGCTCCCGGGCTCACAACATGGATCGCGCGAGCGATTCCAGGGCCCTGCATACGGAAAAGGACGGTTCATGAAGGACTCCGGCGAGTCTCACCGAAGAATTCTGCAGCGCATCGCACACGACGTGATGTTGGAGCGCGGTTTCCTCCCTGATTTCTCTGCGGCGGCGTTGGCCGAACTGAATGGGCTGCAGAAACTTGCCCAAGGACGGGTCCGGCTCGTCTGTCAACCTGCCCGGCGTGCCCGACCTGCGGAACCTTCCATGGGCATCGATTGACAACGACGATTCGCGTGACCTGGATCAACTGACGGTGTCTGAGAATATGGCGGCCGGCAGGGTAAAGATCATGATTGCGATCGCCGATGTGGCTTCCCTGGTCCGAAAAGACTCGGCCATCGACGGGCACGCGCAACATAACACCACTTCGATCTATACCTCGGCTGAGATCTTTCCCATGCTGCCCGAGAAGCTCTCGACCGACCTCACATCGCTGAACCCGGATGAGGATCGGATGGCGGTCGTGGTTGACCTGACCCTGGAGGCCGACGGCACCCTGGCGGAGTCGGCCATTTTTCCGGCGCGTGTTCGGAATCATGCCAAGCTGGCCTACCGCAGCGTGGCCGCCTGGCTGGATGGCAGTGAGGCGGCACCGGCCGCGCTAAGCTCTGTTCCCGGGCTGGATGACAACCTTCGTTTGCAGGATGGGGCGGCCCAGAGCTTGAAGGCGTTGAGGCACGTGCAGGGAGCTCTCAGCCTGGAAACCATTCAGGCCAAGAGCGTCTTCGACGGGGATCAGATCCGCTCGCTGGAACTGGAGGAGATGAACCGCGCCAGGCAGATCATCGAGGACTTCATGATCGCTGCAAACGGCGTGACGGCGCGGTTGCTCTCGGCAAAGGGATTCCCGTCGATCCGCCGGGTTGTGCGCAGTCCCAAGCGCTGGGACCGCATAGTCGACATTGCTGCCCAGCACAGCGTTCAACTACCGGCGGTTCCCGATTCGAGCGCGCTGGAAGCGTTTCTGGTCAAGCAGAAGGCCGCGGATCCTGTTCGATTTCCCGACCTCTCCCTGGCGGTGATCAAACTTCTGGGTTCCGGCGAGTACATTGCGGAGCCTCCTGGGGGAAGCGCCCCGGGGCACTTTGGGCTGGCGGTGAGGGATTATGCCCATTCCACGGCACCCAATCGGCGCTACCCAGATCTGCTTACGCAGCGCCTGCTCAAAGCCGCGATCGAGGGCCAGCCCGTGCCGTACGACCAAGCTACACTCGATGACTTGGCGGCCCACTGCACACAGGCGGAGGATGAGGCCACAAAGGTGGAACGGCGGGTGGAGAAGTCAGCGGCAGCGCTGCTCCTGCAATCCCGAATCGGTGAGCAGTTCGAATCGATCGTCACCGGCGCATCGGACAAAGGCACCTGGGTACGGCTGCTAAGCATCCCGATCGAAGGCAAGTTAGTGGACGGATTCCAGGGCCTGGATGTGGGCGACCAGGTGCGGGTGCAGCTAGTTGAAACCGACGTCGAGCGCGGATTCATTGATTTCAAGAAGGTGAGGTCTTCAAGACATGGATAACGAACGGCACTTGATCACGGAGGTCGGCCTGTGGATAGATCACAAAGAGGCGATCATCGTATCGCTCAAGGGCGACAAAGAGGAAACGAAGCTGATCAGCTCCGAGAGCGGCAAACACCTGCGGTATTCCGGCAGTTCGCATTCCAAGACGCCGGAAGGTATGAAGGAGGTCACCTCGGAGGATGGAAGGGACCGGAAGTTCGGCAATGTACTGAATGAATTCTACGATGAGGTGGTGTCGGCTGTCCGGGGCGCCGAAACCATCCAGATCTTTGGGCCGGGCGAGGCAAAAGGTGAATTAGAGAAGCGACTTGAGCGCGCCGGCCTCAAAGAGCACGTCCTGGCTGTCGAGCCGGCCGACAAGATGACCCAACCGGAGATTGCCGCAAAGGTGCGCAAGCACTTTGGACGGCGAGCCGGTCCGCCTTCTTGATCCCAACCTCAGAGGAGAAAGACCGTCATGTTACCCATTGGTGATGACAACAGCACGCGCAGAACGGTACCGCTGGTTACGTATGCACTGATCGCCCTCAACGTCCTGGTGTTCATGCTGGAGTTGACGGGCGGGGATGCCCTGATCACGCAGTGGGCCTTTGTGCCTCGCCGCTTCATGGCCAACCCGGCTGCCGACTTCCTGACCCTCTTCTCGTCGATGTTCATGCACGCTGGGTGGCTGCACCTGGGCAGCAACATGCTTTACCTGTGGATCTTCGGCGACAACGTGGAAGACCGATTCGGCCACGTCCAGTACCTGATCTTCTACCTGCTATGCGGGCTGGCGGCCACGTTCGCCCAATTGATCTTCAGCTTGAACTCGAACATCCCGAATCTGGGAGCCTCCGGAGCCATCGCGGGTGTGCTCGGCGCGTATATCCTGCTGTTCCCCGGAAGACAGATCCGGGTGTTGCTGGGCAACAGCGTCGGGTCCGTGTCAGCGCTAATCGTCATTGGCCTGTGGATCATCCTGCAGCTCTTTAGCGGAGTAGCTTCGATCACAAGCGCGGCCGCGGACACGGGCGGGGTGGCCTTCATGGCGCACATCGGCGGTTTCGCTGCCGGATTGTTGCTCACGTTCCTTTTCCGGGGAACTGCGAATCGGCAGCTAACTGGCTAGGCCTGGCCTCGGCGCCTGCAATCCTGCGCACCGATGTGCCAGTCATCAACCTGAATATGGCGCGCGGCGCCATGCCAGGGCGTAATCAACCACACCGAAAGGAACATTCCCAAATGCAAATCACATGTTACAACGACCAAAACACATGGACCGTAAGCGGCATCAACATGGCGGCTGCGAAGCTGCGCTTCGCCCTGGGCTTTCCGGAGGAGACGTTCTACTGCCCCAAGTGCGGCAAAGGAAATAAGGTCTCCAAGGCCGCCTTTCAGGCAGGCACTGAACGCAACCCAAACCGGTACTGCCCCGAAGCCGGTTGGCCCGCCTCGCCGTTTGCAGGCGTGGGCGCTTCTGGCGGGGCGCGGCATGGCACTGTACTCACCAGGAGCCTGCACGTCCGCAAGGACCACAGCACGAAGGCCGAAACGATGGCGGGCCTGGTCAAGGGCGACAAGGTAGATATCATCGCAACGTGGTCGGACGGAAAGAACACGTGGGCGCAGCTCGGACCCGAACGGTGGGCAGCGATCGCATACAACGGCGAAGCGCTGATCCAGCTCGACAGTTGATGGTCCCGCCCAGACGCGTCGACGCGCCTGGGGCGGATGGCACTGATACTGCGCTATCCCTTGCTCTCGAGAATTCCCGAGCGGCTGAACTCATCAGCCGCTCGGCCCCGTCTGCGGGGCGCTGGCTCAATTCCGGCGCAACGGGGTCCTCCAATCTCAGGCTGCCCAGGTCGGATTTCGTTTTCGGCAAGCCGGCTCTAAAAATGCGTAGGGCCCGGTCGTCGTGATAGACGCAGTGTGCGGGCTGGCAACGGCCGGCAGCGGAAAGAATCGATCACAACACTGCGGGCAACGGCGGGGCACAATCTGAACCACTCCGCCGTGAAGGGTCAAGTCCTTCCGGTCTAGGTGGTCTTCCGCTCGAGTTTGGCCCAGGTGTCTCTGAGGTTAACGGTGAGGTTGAAAACCGGCCGCCTGGCCGTTGAATCCTGATCCACGGCAAAATACCCCAAGCGTTCGAACTGATAGTGCTCACCAGTGGGGGGCTGTTCCAGGCTGGGCTCGACCCAGCCGGAAGTGGTGGAAAGCGACGTAGGATTGAGACAGCCCAAGAAACCGGTCTCACCTTCCTCCGGGTTTTCACGTGTGAACAGCCTGTCGTACATCCGCACCTCGGCCGCGGCGGCATGCGCAGCCGAAAGCCAGTGGATGGTTGACTTGACCTTGCGGCCGTCCGGCGCATCGCCACCCCGCGTGGTGGGATCGTAGGTGGCGTGCACCTCGGTGACCTGGCCAGCAGCATCCTTGACTGTGTGGGTGCAGGTGACCAGGTAGGCGTAGCGCAGCCGGACTTCGTTGCCGGGATAGAGTCGATGGTACTTGGGCGGCGGCGCCTCGCGAAAGTCGTCCTGCTCGATGTACAGCACCTTCGAGAAAGGAACCGGCCTCGTACCGACAGTCGGATCCTCGGGGTTGTTGACCGCCTCGAGCTGCTCGACCAGCTCATCCGGATAGTTGTCAATGATCAGCTTCAGGGGCTTCAACACGGCCATGCGACGCGGTGCGCGTTTGTTCAGGTCTTCGCGAACACATGCCTCCAGCAGGGCGACGTCGACCACGCTCTCATTCTTGGCGACGCCAACGCGCGTGATGAAGTCGAGGATCGCATCTGCGGTGTAACCGCGGCGGCGCATGGCGCGGAGGGTTGGCATGCGCGGATCGTCCCAGCCCGTCACATGGCCCTCTTCAACCAGCCGCCGCAGCTTGCGCTTGCTCATGACCGTGTAGGTCATGTTCAGGCGGGAGAATTCGATCTGGCGCGGTTTGAAAACACCCAGCGCCTCCAGGAACCACTCGTACAACGGGCGGTGATTCTCGTATTCGAGCGAACACAGCGAGTGGGTGATGCCTTCCATCGAGTCGTTCTGACCGTGCGACCAGTCGTACATCGGGTAGATCTTCCACTGGGACCCGGTTCGGTGATGCGGGGGTTCGTGCAGGATGCGGTACATGACCGGATCGCGCATGTTGATGTTTGGGTGCGCCATGTCGATCTTCGCGCGCAGGACGCGCGAGCCGTCGGCGAACTCGCCGTTCCTCATCCGCTCCAGGAGCTCCAGATTCTCTTCGACCGGGCGGTCGCGAAACGGCGAATTGGCGCCGGGTTGCGTTAGCGTCCCGCGTGTGGCGCTAACTTGCTCGGCGGTCTGGTCGTCGACGAATGCCAGGTGTTTCTTGACGAGCTGAACGGCCCATTCGTATAGCCGTCCGAAATAGTCGGAGGCGTAGGTTTCTTTCACCCAGTGGATACCGAGCCAGGCGGCGTCGGCCTTGATCGCATCCACGTACTCGGATTCCTCCTTGACCGGATTAGTGTCGTCAAACCGAAGGATCAGCTCTCCGCCATTTTCCGTGGCGACCAGGTAATCGATCATGAAGGCCTTCACATGCCCGATATGCAGATACCCGTTTGGCTCGGGCGGAAGCCGCGTGCGGACGTAGGTGTAGCGGCCGGTTCGGAGATCTTCTGTGACGGCAGCGCGGATGAAATCTACAGGTCGTGTTTCTTCGGGACTCATGCGGAGGCGCCTCTTCCGTTTTCGGGTTTATGTATTCATGCGATTATAACGGCTGCAAATCCGGAGCGAGGAGAGGGTGAGTAGTCGCGGCCCATCCGAACGGAATCGGAGCCACTGCCTGACAAGCAGTTTTGCGCGATAATCGGGCGGTCACAAATGGGGCGGAGCCGGGTCGTCCCCCCAGCAGGAGGAGAGGCAACATGTGCGCCAGCGTGTATACGTTCACTCCGCCGGGGTCACCGGCACCCATTGGCCCGTACAGCCACATCGCGGTGGTCGGGACGGCTATCACGATCGGAGCGATCGCCGGTGTCAACCCAGCCACCGGCGAGCTCGCCGGAGCCGACGTCGGCTCCCAGACCCGGCAAATTCTCGAAAGCTTCGAACTACTGCTTGCATCGGTGGGCTCCGACCTCGGACATGTCGTGCACGTGAATGTGTTCATGAAGGACATGTCTGATTTTGAGGGCATGAACCGCGCCTACGTCGAGGCCATGGCCAACATCCGGCCGGCACGGACAGTAATCGGCGTGGCCGGGCTGCCGAAGCCTGGCGCCCTGTTGACCATGAATCTCACGGCGGTCGCTGCCGAGTAGGATGTCTGCATGGGACCCCAATGCGCGTATAGGGCCTCGAAGGAGCAAAGAGCATGAGCGCCACAGACGATCCGTCAGAAATCGATGCCTTGTGGGAGTATGAGGATCCCGAGCTTAGTGAGAGTCAATTCCGCGCGGCGGCGGAACGGGCCAAGGGCGATGAGCGGCTCGAGCTGGTGACGCAGATCGCCCGCACGCACTCACTGCGAGGACAGTTCGCGGAAGCACACAGCGTGCTAGATGGTATTGAGAAGGAGATCGCTCGCGCAGGCTCCCGGGCGCGGGCCCGATACCTGCTGGAGCGCGGCCGGACTTTCAACTCGGCTGGCGAGAGCAGCCAGGCGCGTACGCTCTTCGCGGACGCGTGGGAGTTGGCTGAAGCACATGGATTGGCCGGACTGGCCGTGGACGCCGCGCACATGCTAGCGATCGTGTTGAGCGGTACGCCCGAAGCCATCGAGTGGAGTGAACGGGGGCTCGACCTGGCGAGGAAGTCCGCTGACCGGAAAGCCCGGGCCCTGATCCCAGCCATGTTGAACAATGCGGCGTGGGACCTGCACAAAGCTCAGCGATACGATGAGGCGCTGGCGCTTTTTCGAGAGGCGCAGACGGAGTGGGAGCAACAGGGAAGGGCGGCGCAGATCCAAGTGGCCCGGTGGTCAGTGGGCCGATGCCTGCGGTCTCTCATGCGCTTCCAAGAGGCTCTGTCCATCCAGCGCGGCCTGGAAGCTGAGCACGCGCAGGCAGGCACGAAGGACGGGTACGTGTTTGAGGAAATTGCGGAAAATCTGGCCGCGCTGGGTAATGCTGCAGAGGCTGCACCCTGGTTCCGCCGGGCGTACGGGGCGCTCTCGGGAGATCCGTGGTTCGTGGAGAACGAGCCGGAGCGCCTCTTGCGACTCAAAGAACGTGCCACGAGTTAGGCACTGTGAGGCATGAAAAATGCCGGGACAAGCAAGTCCCCAAGGTTCGAGCTGTACGAGGACACCGCCCTGCGGCGGTGTCCTTCATTTCTACTGGGCTTGGGCGGAATCCCCGGTCTGGTGGAGAGGGAGGCCCGATCTCCCTCTCCACCGTCGACAACCGGTCCTACCCTAGGGAGAAGTCATGTCCCATTTCTCGTAAGCTTCCGAACTCGTGGAGCTGAAGGTACGGGTGACGTTGGGTCTGGTCAGATCGAGATTCGTGTACCAGTACAGCGGCAGGACTACGGCGTCCTTCTTCACGAGGATGTCCTCAGCCTCGGCATACATCTCGAGGCGTTTGGCAGGATCCTGCTCCGCGGCAGCCTGGGCCGTGAGCTCTTCGAAACGGTCGTCCTTCCACATCAGACCGCCGGCCGGCTTGCCGTCAGCATCCACCGGATTGTTGGCCCCGTTGGCCGCCCAGACTTCGCGAAGGAAGTTGTTGGCATCCGGGTAGTCAAGGCACCAGGCCGCCCGGTAGATCTGCGGCGTGTCCAGGCTCTTTGTAGTCTGGAGGTAAACGGCGAACTCCTGGTTTACCAACTTGACGTTGACACCCAGAGTATCTGCCCACATGCCTTGCACGGCTTGAGCGATGGCTCCGTGGGCGGAAGAGGTGTTGTACATCAAGGTGATGTCCAGGTCCGCGGCCTTGAGCCCCTTCTCGTCCAGGTATGACTGCAGCTCGGCTTTGGCTGCCTCAGCATCGTACTTGATCCCCAAGTCGGGGTGATCTTGAATGGTAGGAGCCGCTGCCAGGCCGGGGCGGGAGAACCACTGGGCGGGTTGCTGCTCGCCCTTGGTCACGTTGTCGATAAGCGCCTGCCGATCGACCGCCATGGAGAGTGCCCGACGGACACGAGCATCGTCCACGTATGGCGCAGTGGAGTTGAAGGCATAGGTGTAGGTGCAGAGCTGAGGCGCAACGCTGAATTCGGGACCGAGCACCGGATCGACCTTGATGCGGTCGAGGTCACTCAGCGGAACATCCCGGACGTTGTCCAGGTTGCCGGCCTCATATTCGGCCAGCTGCGCGGGCTCGTCCAACATCAGGAAATGCACGCCGTCCAGTTTTGCCTGGGGAACCTCGGCAGAGCCGGGCCAGAACGGATTCTTGACGATCTCGATCTCGGAATCGTGGATCCACTCGCGCAAGACGAACGGTCCAAATCCCTGGTTGAACCCGGGTTCCGTCCAACGCTCGCCGCGTGCTTCGACGGCGCCGTCGCAATCGCCCTCGATAATCCACTTGGGGCTTGGATAGGCGACCCACAAGCCTGCGATCTGAGCGTTGTAGGCTGCGGGACCCAGGAATGTCAGCTCAAGGGTCTGATCGTCGATCACCTTGACTCCGACCGTCGAAAAATCTTCCGTTGTGCCGTTGTTGAATTCGGCGGCGCCCTTCAGGACGAATCCCAGGAGGTATGCATAGGGAGATGCACTGGCTGGGAGCAGGTTTCGATAGATGCCGTAGGCGAAGTCATTTGCGTTGACGATGCGGTCGGCGGAGGCATCGCATGTCTTCACGGTTTCGACAGCGTCGCCGTTCCAACGGACCCAGGGCACGTCGCCGCGCAGGTGAAACGTGATGGTCTGCGTTCCGTCGGCGTTATCCACGATATCCCACTGAGTCGCCATGCCCGGTTCGAGAGCATTGGTGACCTCGTTCAAGTGCGTCAGACCCGCCATCGTTTCCTGGAGGATCTGAAGCGAGCTGCTGTCCTCGGCCAGGGCAGGATCCAGCGTCGGAACGTCGCCCGAAAGGAAAGAAGTCTTCAGGACCTTGGATCCGGGCGGCATCGCAACGGAGGGATTCTCATTGGCTGGTGCTTCAACGGAGCCGGGGTCGGAAGACGGCGTGCCTCCGGCCGGCGAACAGGCGGTGAGCAGCAAACCAAGGACCGCCAACATGCTGATTGCCAAAGTGAACTTGCGCATTCTTCTTCTCCTCACTTGGAATAGAAACCTAACCAATGGGGTGGCGCAGCGGTTGCCTGAGAGTGATGGAATGGCCTCCTTTGGCGAGACTTGGGCCGCGTCCAAGCATGAGGGCTTGAGGGGTGCCACTGACGCAGGAGGGCACCCCTCTGGCCGCGCTTGCACGGCGCTCGGATGACAACCAAACCGGCAAAGCTTGGCGGTCACCCTGTGGCCCAGTGCGCCGCTTTGGTCGCCGCTGCGGGTCAGGCCGCATGCTGCGGCCCGGCTTGCAGCCGGCGTTCCTCCGGCAGCGATGGGCAATCAGATTGTAGGAGTTCAGGAGTTCGAAGGGGAATTCAGCAGGTGCGGTATTTCGGCATACTGCAACTGGAGTATGCAGTTTGGGGTCAACTAGCCGGCCAGCTTATGGCGCAGCGCCAGGCCGGTCGCCTCAACGCGATTGGCAACTCCCAGCTTGGCAAAGATATTGCTCACGTGCACGGAGGCTGTCGCCCGGCTGATCACCAGTCTGTCTGCGATTTCGCGGTTGCTTAGACCATCGACCAGGAGAGCCAGGACCTGCAATTCGCGGCTTGTAAGACCGAACGCCGGAGCGGACACGGGTGCTGAACGTCGAATCAGGACGCGTGTTGCCTCCGGAGACAGCGTCGGTTCGCCATGATACGCGGCGCGGATGGCCGCCTCCAGATTCTCCAGCGACACGTCCTTCATAAGGTAGCTGATGGCGCCCGCCTCAAAGGCCCGCCGCACCAGGTCTTCCTCCTGGAAGCTTGTCATGGCAATGATCTTGACGGAGGGCTGCGATTCTTTGATGCGGCGGATGGCCTCCACGCCGTCGACCTCGGGCATCACCAGGTCCATCAGGATGACGTCTGGCTCACACTTCCTGCTGAGACGGATGGCCTCGGCGCCGTTGGCGGCCACGCCGACCTCTTCGAGCCCGGCTATGACGTCCAGAAATGCGGATAAGCCCTTGCGGACCATGGGGTGATCGTCAACGACGAGCACCCGGATGCGATCACTTTCGTTCATCGGAGTCCGCCTCTCTTGGGAAAAGCCACTCAACCGATACGTCGGTCCCGCCGGCCGGCGCTGCCGTGATGCTCAGGCTGGCACCGATGTCGGCAGCGCGCTCGGCCATAATGCCAAGGCCCATGCGGCCGCCCGGTGTGGACTGGGTATCGAAGCCTCGGCCATCATCCAGAATGCGCAGTCGAATCCGCTCAGAGTCACCGGTGCATTCGACCCGGATATGGGTGGGATCAGCGTGGCGGCTGGCATTGGTGAGCGCCTCCTGAGCAATGCGGTACAGCGTGATCTTGATCTCGGAGGGCACCTCGACCGCGAGATCACAAACGAGTTCGACCGGAATACCCGAGCGCCCCCCGATGCCGCGACACAGCTGTCCCAATAGGTCGGAGAGGTCCGTACGGATCAGTCCCTCCGGCCGCAGTTCAACCAGCAGGGAGCGCAGTTCCGCCAGCGCACCCTGGGTGAGGCGTTGGATTTCCTCAACCTGTTTGCGCGCCTTGATGGGATTGGCGTCCATCGAGTGCGGAAGAGTCTCTGACAGGATGCTGGCCGAGAAGATGGTCTGGGTTACGGCATCGTGCAGGTCGCGCGCCAACCGATTGCGTTCGGTCATGACCGCTTCGGCAGCAATGCGCTGCGCCAACCTCTGCTCTGCCTCCTTGCGCTTTGAAACGACCTGTCTCAGCTCTTGATTGATGCCCGTCAACTGCGAGGTGCGATCTTGCACAAGCGATTCGAGCTCACGGGAACGCAGGACAATGCTGCGAACGCGGTAGCGATATCCGGCAAGGGCCAACGCTGCAACTGCGATCAGCGCGACGCCCTGGAACCAGCGCCGTTGCCAGAGAGGCGGCACTACTGAGATGTGCAGCGATGCAGCGTCCGTATTCCACAGCCCGTCATTGTTTGACGCGCTCAGATGCAGCTCGTAGTCCCCTCCCGGGAGGTTGACGTAACGTCCTCGGCGGTTCGTTCCCGCAAAGACCCAGCCTGGATCGACTCCTTCGAGATAGTAGGCGTACTGGTTGTCTTCCGGCTTGGTGTAGCTCAGTGAGGCGAACTCAAACTCAAAGTAGTTGCCGGGCCATGCCAGTTCCAGGCGATCCGGATTGGTCGCACCTGCCCGAGTGGGCAGGGGAACGCCGCTCTGCGTGACGGCGGTGATGACGACCGGCGGTACGTACGGATTGCGCGGCACATCACTTGGGGAAAACGACGCCACGCCGCCCTTGCCACCAAAGAACAGCACCCCGTGGGCACCCTGAAATGCGGCGCCCATGCTGAACTCATTGACAGGCAAGCCATCCTGGGCGGAGAAGCTGGTGAACACCGCCGTCTCCGGATCCAGGCTGGCGAGACCCCGTTGCGTGCCAAACCATAGGCGCCCGTTCTCATCTGAAAGGACCGAGTAGACCAGGCCCGCCGTGGCGCCCCTCGGATCGTTGAAGCTGGTCAGCTCACCCGTTGAGCGATCGATGTACGTGATCCCCTCGGTCTGGCCGGCGAGCCATAGGCCGCGCAACCCATCCGGGCGAATCGCGAAGATGGGCCAGTCGAGCGTGGCATTGCCATTCGCGGCCGGAGAGTGGAAGCCGGAGAAGGTAGCGGTGTCCTTGTCGAAGCTGCAAAGGCCGTTCCAGGTTCCCATCCATAGCCGCCCCCCAGGATCCTCCTCAATGGTCATGACGCGGTTCTGGCACAGTGACTCGGGCCGGGAGGGATCGTGCACAAGAAACTGCAAGGCGCCGCGGTCGGGGCGGTGCCAGTAGATGCCATTATTCGTGGCGATCCATAAATCGCCGTCGCGATCGATGTGGAGGGCGTTGATCGGATAGCCTGCACTGATGCGGCCAGCGAATTGTTGAACAAAAGAGCCCGTTCCAGGCGAGTAACGGAAAAGCTTTCCACTTGCAGTTCCGGCCCAAACATCTCCGGACTTGTCCTCCGTGATGGCGCGGACTGATTGAGGGTACACGCTGCCCTGGGGCGCAGTCACGAGCGGATATGACCCCACGGCGCCAGACGTGCGGTCGACGCGGAAGATGCCCGTGTCGGTGCCGACCCACACGAAGCCGCGGTGATCCTCGAGCACGGACCAGACGTTTGCATTGCCGACCGCGGCCGACACCTGCGGATCCTGCGCTGGAAATTTCCGCCGTGCTGGCCGATGGACATATGCGCCCTGGTCTGGTGTGCCGAGCCATATGTTTCCTTCGGCATCTTGAAGCAGCGAGAGCACGAGGGGGTCGGCTTCGCCGGCGGGAGAGGCGTACTGCACAAACTGGCCCTGGTACACGTTGGGGTCAAAAGCGCGCCAGGCCCGCGTCCAACCCGATCCAAATTGCTCCGCCTCGATCGCGCAGGAGGGACCATACGCGCGTGCTCTGGAGGTCGGCCGGAGCACGCATGAATCCTGAAGGGTCCAGCGCGAAGTCAGTATTGTCACGCGTGTTGTAGAGGGTGAGGCCCTCGCCCCCAAGGAGCAGCAAGCCAGGCTTGACCTCGATGATGGATTGGATGATGAGGGGGGTATCGATGAAGGGCGCATACAAACCTGACGCCGCGTACTCAGCCTGCCGCGCCGGCCGCGTGATGGTGTTGGACGCTGTGGGGCTCGTGGCAGGGACACGCGCGAATGAGTTGGACTCGGCGCTGAATTTCGCCAGACCGTGCTGCGTACCAGCCCAAAGAGCGCCCTCAGGATCCAGGTACAGGCTTGCGACCAATATGCCTTTGACCGAGCCCGCGTCCAGCCGCAACGATTGGTACGCTTCGATATGGGGTCTTTGGCTCTCCTCAAGATTGACGCGGAAGATGCCGACGTGCGTTCCTACCCACATGCCGCCCGCATTATCTGCGGCAAGGGCGGTGACTACGACATTCCGCCCGGCACTCTCGTCGGGCGTCCCAAGGTCCACATGGAAAAATTCAGATGAATCCGGATCAAGCCGGTCCAAGCCGGACTGGGTTCCGAACCACAGACTGCCTGCGCGGTCCTCCGCGATGGCATAAACGACGTCACCTCGGAGGCTGCCCAGGTTCTGCGGCTCGTGGTGGAAGTGGACGACCTCGTAGCCATCAAAGCGATCTACACCCTGGTGAGTCGCAAACCAGATGTAGCCGCGGCTGTCCTGGAAGATGGCTTCGACCGTGGACTGTGGAAGGCCCTGGTCGAAGCCGACCTTGTCGAAGACCATCCCGTCGAGCCTGGGCGTCGAGTTCTGAGACACCGCTGCTGAGCCCAGAATCGGGTCGGGGAGTCGGGGCTGTCCAGGGAAGGGCCCGGCTGACCGTCTGGGGGTCGGCACAGGCAGCCAGGGCGATCGGGCCAATACAGAGGAGGGCTGACACGAGGCCGATCCTGGGTGCCATTTAGATGTGTTCCTGTTATTCCCGTGCCCAGCAGGCGGCGCCTCGCCATCCGCCGGAGCATCCGAAGTTTATCGCATGGTCCGCGCAAGTACATCCTGCACTTGCATTAGTCCGTGCGGCGCGCCGCTGCATTCCTTTGAGTGGAATCTCGACGCCGTGGGGGGGGTGGCGGGGTCTCGCGGACTGCATCCCAGCAGACCCGGAGCGGGCCGAGCGCACTCTGCCGGCCGCGGAGCTCAAGGCGCGAAGATCAGGTGGTCGACCGGCAGGTCGCGACGAAACTGCTCGGCAATCGGCGGAGATCCGAGAACGCGCCAGTCAATGAGCGCTCCGCCCGCCTCGGCCTCTGCCTTGTTCCATTCGAACCAGTCAATCATCTTAATGCCCGGATGCACGGCCAGAGATGATGGATCCAGAACCTGGCGCCACCACGCCTGCTTCAGCATGAGCTCGCTCACGTTGGTTTGAGCGGGGTCATAAAAGGCGGCTGTCTCCGGGATCGCTACAGGCTTATTGTGTGCGATCCAGTAAGTCGCGTAAAAATCGGGGATGGCCGAGTCGTCCCCATTCAGGCCGCGGTATTCGCCGTGCAGCTGTGCCGTGAATTTGTTCTGCTCCGGGAGCTCGTCCTCACCCCACGGATATGTGCTGCCCCAGTGGTAAAGGGAGAGCCCGACCCAATCGACCGCTTCGTCTCCGGGGTAGTAGGGGCCATACGGATCGTCACGCATGTCAAGCTGGCCGTCGTCGTTGGTGTCCAAGGAGCCAAATCCAGGATCACCCGGCTGAGTTCCATATTGGCCACCCTCGAAAGGGTACCCTCCGCCATAATTGGGCGCCCACAGCATAGCGGATCCCGGTGCGGTCTTATGAACTTCGTTCGCAAGCATGCGGAAGGATTCGACATAGGCTATGGGCTGCTGGCCCCATGGATACCATGAGCCATTCATTTCGTGAGCAAACCGGACAAAGGTCGACACGCCGGCTTGATTTGCGAGAGCAAGCCGTTCCGCCAGCGATTTGGCTGCCTCAGGAGTGACGGCGTCCAGCCCCTGCATGGGTTCCAGTGTGACCAGGAGCATGCCATTTTCTGCGGCGACGGCCTTGACGCTGCGATCGAAGGTCGCCAGTTCCTCCTGACCCATGGGGAAGGCGAAGAAGCGGACGTAGACTGCTGCTCGATGCCCCAGCGCTTCATTGAAAGCCGATGGCGACTCGGCATCCCAATCCAGGTTCACTCCGAAGTACGCCCCGGATACAGGCTCCAGCCGCGCAGCCTGAGGACGTGTGCCGATCGCTGGCGGCGATGCCGGTGTGCAGGCGCCAAGAGCCAGGCTGCAGGCGAGGACGAGAAGACACATCGACCTGGCGAACGCGTTCAACTGGAGCGCCTCTCTGTGAGCCATCTTTCGATGTCGATTGGCATCACCCATCATTGTATGCCATTACCCGCTCGTCATGTCCGGGGGCCAGCGAGCCGATTTCTGCCGGTGTTGCGCTTCTTCAATGCCATCCTGAAGTCAGGCACGGTCGCGCCGGCGTTTTCTCCCTTGCACTTGCACCAGATCGGCGCGGCCTCCAACGTTGTTGGGTGAGTAGGTTGCGTGGGGGCGCTGGTCGACCCCGTGGATTGAGGTGAACCAGAGGCCGAGATGATCCGCGCCGACCTTGACAAGCACGATCCGTGTTCCGCGGAGATTGCGGGAAGTGCGATGACCACAACCTGACCAGCTTCAAGAGGAAGTAGACTCAGCCAAGACGGAGTAGCGTTGCCTGTGCGGGCGCCTGATCCCGGAATGGATAGGCAGGCTGCATTGCGGGAGCGACCATGAACAATGCACCGAGCAAGCCCAAGACGATCGATGAATACAGAAAGCGTTTCCCTGCCGAGATTCAGGCGATCATCAAGAATCTCCGGGAGGTCATCAAGGCGGCGGCGCCGGGGGCGCGGGAAGCCATCAGCTACGGCATGCCGGCCTTCATGCTGAATGGAAGGGGACTGATCTACTTCGGAGTCTACAAGAAGCACATCGGCATGTACCCGGTGCCGAGGGGCAGCGCGGCCCTCAAGAAGCAGTTGGCCGGATACCGCACCGGCAAGGGAACGCTGCAGTTCCCCTTGGACAAGCCGATGCCATACAACCTGATCGGCAGAATCGCGAAGGCAAGGATGGAAGAAGAAGTGAGCCGGAGGGCCAAAAACAGGCGGTCGTGAGCATTTCCTGACCGCCTTTGGAACTGCACTGCCTGAACCTCAGCGTGCAAGCAGAGCCAGCAGACCGAAACCGAGTATCAAGATGCCAGCCAGGCGATTCACCCAAACCATCCAGGTCGGCTTGAAGCGCTCACGCAACATCCCGACGCCGCCGCTCAACAGGATCCACCAAGTGGCCGAGCCCAGAAAGACCCCGAGGACGAGCAGCGCCGCCGCGGTATAGCCGCCGCCCACCTGGCCCAAGCGAAACCCCGCGAAGATGAGCGTGAAGGATAGGATCGTCGCCGGGTTTGTTAACGTGAGCCCGAGTGTGGTCAGGTAGGCGGAGATCATGCCGGGTCAGCGTGGACCCAACTGTGGTGGTGGCTGCGGGCCGCGCCAGAAACGTGCGCACACCAAGATAGACCAGGAACAGTCCGCCCACGAGCCGCAGCCAAGATTCCTGTCTTACCAGCAGGGTTTGTACGGCGGTAACACCGAAGGCGGCGATGGCGCCATAGAGCATGTCGGCTGTGGCAGCGCCCAAGCCAGATAAGAAGCCAATCAGCCGACCGTCTGATAGAGTGCGCCTGATGCAAAGCACGCCGATCGGACCGACTGGCGCCGCTATGGCGAAACCAAGCAGCCAACCTCGGAGCAAGATGGGCAGTTCGGTCATGGGTGCACTTGGCTTTGGGGATAAAGCTCGGGCGCCCCGCGTGTGCGAGCGCCCGACTGTCAGATAGCCTGACCGACGAAATCCCTACGCTGGCCCGGTCGGCAGAGCGGGCGTCTCCGGCTCCCGGCGAGGCTTGAACCAATCGCGCCATTCCCGGTTATTCCAGACCACGAGAATGGGCGCCGCATTAAAGATCGAAGAGTACGTGCCGCTGAAGATACCAACCAACAGGACGACCACAAAGTGGCGCGTGCTATCCCCGCCAAACAGGGCAAGGGCGAGGAGCGTGAAAAGCACGGTGAGTGTCGTGTTGATCGATCGATCCAGTGTCTGCACGACGGAGTGATTGACGACTTTTTCGTAGTCCACCCGTCGGTAGATGTTGGAATTCTCGCGGATGCGGTCAAACACCACGATGGAGTCGTGAACCGAGAAGCCGATCACGGTCAGCACGGCCGTCAGGAAGAGGGCATCCGCCTCCCAGCCCAGAATGTAACCCAATGCGGCTTCGACGCCCAGCAAAACGAGTACATCGTGGAGAAGGGAGATGATCGCCGCCGCGCCGTAGCGGACGGCGTGTTCGATTCCGCGGAAAGCGAACCATACGTAGAGCAGAATAGCCAGGGCGGCCAACAGGATGGCGATGCCCGCCGCGCGCGTCACTTCGCCACCGACGGCCGGCGACACGGAGGTGAAGTTCAGCACCGTGACCGTTCCTCCGGCTTCCTTCTGCATCGCATCCACCATTAGGCCCTTGGTCGCGTCATCCATTCGTTTGGAGCGAATGGAATAGGCGCTGTCGCCCAGGCGCTGGATCACAGGGTCGGCGATGGGCTGGGCGTCCGTCGAGAACTGGGTGTACAGGGCATCGATCCGGTCCGCTGACAGTGGCGTTCCGGAAAAGTCCACCTCCAGCAGCGCGCCGCCCTTGAAGTCGATGCCGAGTTTGAGGGGACCTTCGCCCGTCTGCGACCAGTGCAGCCCCATGAAGACCAAGCCGGGAATGATGATCAGGAGGGAGATCAGAAAGAAGAGATATCTGTGCTTGATGATATTCATGCCGTGCTCCTAGAGCCCGAACCAACCCGGATGCTCGGCAGTCTTCACTCTGTCAAGGACCAGGTGCAGGAAGGTACGCGTCACGATAATGGCCGTGAAGAGCGAAACCACGATGCCCAGCGCGAGTGTGATCGAAAAGCCCTTGACCATGCTGGCGCCAAATGTGTTGCCGAAGACGAAGAGGATGAAGCACGTGATCAGGGAGGAGGTGTTCGAGTCGCGGATGGATGGCCAGGCGCGGCGCCAGCCGAGGTCGATGGCTTGCTGCAGTGAGCGGCCGGCGCGCAGTTCTTCCTTGAGGCGCTCGAAGATCAGGACGTTGGCGTCCACGGCCATGCCGATGCTGAGGATGAAGCCGGCCAGACCGGGCATGGTCACGACGACCGGGATCAGCTTGTAGAGCATGAGAGTGAGCAGGGCGTAAATGACGAGAGCCACATCAGCCACGATCCCGGGGAGGCGGTAGTACAGCGCCATGAACAGCACGACGACGGCCAGCCCGATCATGCCAGCCGTGAGGCCCTTTCGGATGGATTCCTCGCCGAGCGTCGGGCCGACCGTGCGACTTTCGACCACCTTGACCGGCACCGGCAGTGACCCATATTGAAGCTGGACCGTCAGAGCGTTGGCGCTTTCCTGCGTGAAGTCGCCCTCGATCACACCCTGTCCGTCGGTGATGGCGCTCTTGATGATCGGTGCCGAGATCACCTTCTTGTCCAGCACGATGGCCAGGTACTGGTTGACGTGCGATGAGGTGAAGCTGCCGAAGACCTTGGCGGCGTCGGGCTTCAGGGTGAAGAGAATCTGATACTGACCGCCCAATGATCCAGGTTGGACGGCGACCGTGTCCAGGGCTGCGCCGGTCATGACGGTGTGGTAGACCTGTGGCTCCGCGGTGGCGCCCGCCACGGGCGTACCGCTTGCTGGCGGCACTGTGGGGATCACCGTAGGCGCGGCGCCGGGGACGGCCGTGGCCACGGTGCCATCGGGGCCGGCCGAAGCCGCGTCGTAGTCCGTCTGGACCTCGGCTCCCTCGGGCTCAGGGTTCGCGCCCATGTCAACGAACTCGAGCAGCGCGGTCTGCTGCAGGGCGGCGACGACAGCCTCCGGATCACTTACCCCCGGGAACTCGGCCACGATGCGGCATTGCCCAGCGATCTGCATGACGATCTCGCTCACACCCAGGGCATTGGCTCGATTCTCCAGAATCTGCCTTGTTACATCCAATTCGGCTGCGTCCACCGTGGAGCAGTCGCTGACGTCAGCCTCAAGCAGCGTCTGAAGACCACCCAGCGTATCCAGGCCGCGGCGGATCGAGGTGTCATTATCCACGAGGACGCGCTGCGAGAAGGGATTGACGACCGTAATACGATTCGACAGATCCACCCATAGCGCAAGAGCTACGAGCAGGATGATGGCGACCAACCAACTATTGCGACTGCGCATGACTCACTCCGTCACAAAAATACCAGCCTGTGGCTGGCGCGGCATGATTATACACCGAACGCCACAAGTGCCCGGCTGCTCAACGCGGGCGCTCGGCGTGCTGTCGGTCAAGAAACGAAACGGCCTGCGTAAGCACTTGCGATGGCGACTGACCATCGGTTTCTATTGTGATGTCGGCGTGCTGCCGGGCATGATCAAGTCGCCTTAGCTGCTCCAAATAATCCGCTTCGAGCCAACTCAGATGACGGCGCGCAGTGCAGGTGCTGAAGGATGCGTGCAGGTAGATCAAAATGTCCGGGTTGGTGATGCGCTGCCACATGTACGGCACGTACGAGTGCTCCTGGGCGATGTGACGGCAGTGGTACCCGCGAGCCTCGAGCCCCTGGATCAGCGTCGACTTGCCGGCGCCGCAGGGACCCACAACGCCAACGAGGAAGCCGGCTGTCATCTCATTGTCGGTCGCCACGGGACAAGCCACCGCTGTCTTGATACGAGCGAACGCATCTTGAGCCAGATGTTCAGCTGGTGATAGGGAGCCGTATGTTCATGCGGCGGACCAAATCGCCGGCGTGGGGGTTCACACGCAAGACGACCACGCTCATGTCGTCAGCCGGTCGGTTATCGTCCAGGCTGACTGCATGCGCCAGGAGCGAGTCGGCCAATTCCTGAGGGGACGGATCCTGCTCTTCGAGCAGCGAGCGGATGACCTCACAGGCGTCCATGGGCTGGCCGCGGCGCTTGCCGGCGTGCACCAATCCATCTGTGTAGACGACGACCGTCAGGCCCGCCTCGAGGCCCATCTCCGTGATCACCGGCCGCACATCCATCGAGGTCCCCAGCGGAACGCTCTCGGCCTCCAGGCAGTCCGCCTTGTCCTCCCGGCAGATGAACACGGGCGCGGGGTTATTGCGCGTGAGCACCACCGTGCCGCTGTGCAAGTCCACGGACACGATGTTGAGAGTGCAAATGACCTGACCTTTGCGCTCAGTAAAGAGGGCGTCTGAAGCCGCCCGAGCCGCTGCTCCATCGCGGACACCCTCGGCCAGCAGGCTAATCACCTTGCGCACCACCATGATCGAGACGGCCTTGGCGCCGCGGCCGGAGGTTTGGCCGTCCGCCAGCACCACCGAAATGCCGCCATTCGGGCGTTCAACGGCCTCCAACGTGTCTCCGCTTTCGGAGGTGGCGTATTTGTTTATCTTGGCGACCGCGATGCGTGCTTCCATGCACGGGATTCTACAACGTTTCAGTCTTGACGTCACCGGATGCCCCCGGTATACTTGTGCGGCTTCGATATTCGCTGCAGGGACGGGCGGGCGCCCGTCCTTCGCACGTAAGGGAGAGTTGAATGACGCCACATCCAAAGCGCAAGCACTCCAAGGGACGCCGCGATCGGCGCAGAGCCCACGACGCGTTGCAGGCTCACAATCTGGTGGCTTGCTCAAACTGCGGCTCGATGCGGCTGCCGCACACGGCCTGCCGCGAACTGCGGCCACTACCAGGGTCGCGAGGTTTTTGAGGTCAAGAAAGACAAGAAGACCGCGAGTTGATCTCAAACGAGCCGGGTTCACGCGGCTCGTTTGCATTTAACTACCCGGAAGCACATGAAGCGCGCGCAGGCTGCATGCAGCAACCGTCCCAACCCGAATGAGCCCAGTCGATGACCAGTTTCCGAGCGCTTGACCCCGGCACCACTGCGTTTGTCTTTCCTGGACAGGGCTCGCAGGTCGTTGGAATGGGTCGAGACCTGGCCGAGACCCACCCGGCTGCCGGGAGGATATTCGAGCGCGCGGATTCGGAGTTGGGATTTGGGCTCTCGAAGATCATGTGGGACGGCCCGGCAGATACCCTGAACGACACGGTCAATACGCAGCCGGCGCTGTTCGTCCATTCCATGGCGGCTTACGATGTCCTGAAAAGCCTGGTTCCTGGCTTCGCCCCAGCGCTGCTGGCGGGCCATTCGCTGGGCCAGCTTTCGGCCCTAGCCGCCGGAGGGGCGCTGGAATTCGAGGCGGGCCTTGGGCTGGTGCGCAAGCGCGGTGAGCTCATGAAGAAGGCAGGGGAGATGAACCCGGGCGGGATGGCCGCTGTGCTGAACCTGGATATCCCCACGCTCGAATCGATATGCGCGTCCGCATCCCGGCCAGGGGAGGCAGTTCAGGTCGCCAACGACAACTGTCCCGGCCAGGTGGTGATCTCGGGCGCCAAGCCGGCGGTCGACCGCGCGATGGAGTTGGCCAAGGCAGCCGGTGCTCGACGGGTGATTCCCCTGGCTGTATCCATCGCGGCGCACTCAGAACTCATGGCATCCATTCAAGCCGAATGGGATGCGGCGGTCGCGGCGGCAGGCCTTGCAGCCTCGAAGGTGCCGCTGATCGGTAATGTGGATGCCCTTGAGATCTCAAGTGCTTCAGAACTTGCGATGGACATCCGACGGCAGATGCAGTCGCGTGTGCGATGGACCGAGACGATCACACTCGCAGGAAAGCGGGGCATCCGGACATTTGTGGAGGTCGGCTCGGGCACCGTTCTCCTGGGTCTCATCAAGAGAATCGCGCCGGACAGCGCGGGCATCCCCTTCGGGACGGCGTCGGATGTCGCGGCGCTCAGTGCGCCATGAATAGGGCCGACGGGGCGTGCAGTATAATCATCGAGAGATGAGCGTGGAACGAGGCGCCGACGGTTTCTGTGCCCGAATGGGAGGGGCGGCGCATACAGCGAAGAACGACGTGAAGCCTGGTCAGGTGCCGCCTGACCAGAGGCTTTTTAACGGCGGGGAGCACCTGGCCCCGCCTGCGGGAGCTGGCGTATGAGACTGAGCAAGCTGGCCACGGATATTGCCGAATCCCCAACCCTGGCGCTTAACGAGGAGGCGCGTTGGTTGCGGGAGCGTGGTGAGGCGGTGATCCACCTTGGAATTGGAGAGCCTAAGAACAAGACACCCATCAACGCCATTCTGTCGTCGGCAGCGCGGCTCACGAGCGGCGAGGTCAAGTACGCGCCCGTCGATGGCATGCCCTCCCTGAAGAAGGCGATCATCCGCTACACCGAGGAGAGCTACGACCGGCTGGTGGAGCCCGAGAATGTGATCGTCACGAACGGCGCCAAGCAATCGCTGTTCAACATCCTATTCTCGATTCTGAACCCTCAGGACGAAGTCATCATCATTGCGCCGTACTGGGTGTCTTACCCTGAGATCGTGCGCATGTGCACGGCGCGTCCAGTGGTCGTGACGCCGGAAGATGGAAGGTTTGTGCCGCGCCTCGTGGATATCGAGCGGGCGATCACTTCGTACACGCGTGCCATCATTGTGAACAGCCCGAACAACCCAAGCGGGGCCATTTATCCGCCGGAACTGATCGATGCCATGGTGCAGCTTTGCGAGAAACGCGGGCTGTACATGATCTGCGACGACATCTACCATAAGCTGACCTTTGATGGTCACGAGGCGCTGCCCGCCACCCGATTTAGCAAGCGGCCAACGGATAAGTCCTGCCTGATCATTGTGAACGGCGTGGCCAAGCTGTACGGGATGACGGGATTCCGTGTCGGATGGGTGGTCGGCCCGCGGGAGCTCGTGCGGGTGATGGCCAACGTGACCGCGCAGACCACTTCGGGCGTCTCACCCGTGAGCCAGGCAGCGGCCGAGGGCGCGCTGAACGGTCTACAGTCCGTGGTGGAAGCCATCCGTTTGCAGATCCAGAACAACCGCGATGTGCTGATCCAGGAAATGAAGGCATTCAACGGTGCGAGGCTTATCGAGCCGGAGGGGACCTTCTATGCGTTGCCCGACCTGCGGGCATTTGGGGCGGACTCGGTGGAGCTTTCGAAGTTTCTTCTTAAGAAGGCGCTGGTCGTGACGGTGCCGGGGCGAGAATTCGGCATGGAGGGCCACATTCGACTTAGCTTCAGCGGAAGCGTGAAGGATGTGACCGAAGGCATCGCACGCATCCGCTGGGCTTTGGATGCGAGCAGCCCCAACGAGATCTACATCGGCGACCGGAAAATGATCAGGGATTGGCTATGAACAACCTGCTTGACATCAAGACGCCCGGCGAAAGCGTGGCGGCGGCGCGCAAACCGGCGTACGACCTGGCAAACCATGGCGTCAGCAACTTGAGGACCACGTATTGGAATCTGGCGACCGAAGCCCTGTACGAAGAGGCCGTATTTCGGCGCGAAGGCGCCACGACGCGCGGCGGGGCCTTCGTAGTACGAACAGGCGAGCACACTGCGCGCTCCGCCAACGACAAATTCGTGGCCCGCGAGGCTCAACACGAGGGCCGAATTTGGTGGGGCCAATACAACCGGCCCATTGCCCCGGAGAAGTTCGAAGCACTGTACGTGCGGATGCTGGGCTTCCTGCAGGGGAGAGACGTATTTGTACAGGATGTATACGCGGGCGCCGATCCGCAATACCGGCTGCCGGTGCGCATCATCACTGAGTCGGCCTGGCAGAGCTGGTTTGCGCGAAACATGTTCTTGATGCCCGCGTCGCTGGAGGAATACCAGCGCTTCGTTCCGGAATTCACCATCTTCGCGCTGCCCGGGTTCAAAGCGGCGCCGGCGGTCGACAACACGGCCAGCGAAACCTACATCTGCCTTTCCTTCGAAAAGAAGCTGGGCATCATAGGCAACACCGCCTATGCCGGAGAGATCAAGAAGTCCGTCTTCACGGTCCTGAACTACCTGCTGCCGCTGGAGGGTGTGCTCTCCATGCACTGTTCGGCCAACGTCTCCCCGGATGATCCGGATGACGTGGCGCTCTTCTTCGGGCTGAGCGGGACGGGCAAGACCACGCTCTCGGCGGACCCCTCGCGGCGATTGATCGGCGACGATGAGCACGGCTGGAGTGACGGCGGCGTCTTCAACTTCGAGGGCGGGTGCTACGCCAAGGTGATCGGGCTATCGGCCAGCGCCGAACCTGAGATCCACGCCACCACTCACTTGTTCAGCACGCTGCTTGAAAACGTCACCTTCGATCCGGTCACCCGGCACATTGATCTCGATGACGAGTCGTTGACGGAGAATACCCGCGCATCGTATCCGCTTGAAGCCATCGCCAACGCGGTCGCGGAGAAACGCGGGGGCCATCCTCGAAACATCATCTTTCTCACGTGCGACGCCTCCGGCGTGATGCCGCCGATCGCGCGGCTGACACCCGATCAGGCGCTATACCAGTTCATCTCCGGCTACACATCGAAGATCGCGGGGACCGAAGTCGGCTTGCGGGACGAGCCCGAAATCACTTTTTCAGCGTGCTTTGGGGGCCCGTTCATGGTTCATCATCCACATTACTACGCGGAGCTCTTGAGGGGCAAGATCGAACGCCATGGATCGCGCTGCTGGCTCGTCAATACGGGGTGGGTGGGCGGCCCATATGGCGTGGGGAAGCGCATCAGCATCAAGTACACGCGGGCACTGCTCTCCGCGGCTCTTCGGGGTGAATTGGATTCGGAGCCGGCGGAGCGCGATCCGGTCTTTGGATTCGAGGTGCCGACGCGGTGCCCGGGCGTGCCAGATGACGTGCTGCGAGCCGGCGCGCTCGTGGCCAAGCCGGCAAGAGTACGACAAGAAGTATCGCCAGCTTGCGGCGCGGTTCATTGAAAACTTCAAGAAATTCGAGGACCGCGTTTCGGCCGGGGTGTTGCAGGCCTCCCCAATGGCGTAGGCCCGGGTGGAGTTTCGGCAAATCGCTGGGACCGTTCTGTTAACCGTGGCGCTCATGCTGTCACTGCGGTGGCATCCTCTACCGTGAGCTGAGGCCGCGCGCGATGCTTGTGGTACACTGACGCCGAGCGCCCGGCGTATGACGCGTGTCGACGCCTGGTAGGTAAGCGGCGCGCGCACGACGCAGTCTTCAGGGCGTACGGGGTTGCATGGCGTCCAAGAAGCCTCAAGTTTCAGAATCCACCGGCAGTGCGGGTGTTACCGAAGCGCGCAACGAAGGGCGCCTCGCATG
Organism: uncultured Chloroflexia bacterium; assembly: GCA_963784915.1. Lineage (GTDB taxonomy): Bacteria > Chloroflexota > Anaerolineae > Anaerolineales > Villigracilaceae > Fen-1038. Next base: position 23,180 of record CAWATK010000014.1, on the reverse strand, counting down.
GATCGACTTGATCCGTGCAGGAGGCGCTTTTCTTGTGGTCCTGGCACATGTGGTGTTGTATCCGAGCTTGCGTGGCAGCGGGCCGCTGTGGGCCCAATCACTTTTTTACACGGCCTCCCGCGTCGCGGTGCCGCTGTTTTTCATGGCGAGCGGCTTCCTCCTGCTGGGCAAGCAAGAATCGTACGGCGATTTCTTCAGAAAACGCGCGCTGCGTGTATTTGTTCCCTTCATCGTGTGGTCGCTGATCTACCTGGCGTGGAATGCTGATCTCAGTCCAGGGCCAATTACGCTGGGGACTGTGGGTGATGCATTCCTGCGCATCCTGCGCGGACCGCGGGCTGCGCACCTGTGGTTCTTCTATGTGCTGATCAGTTTATACCTGTTCACGCCGGTGCTGCGCGTCTTCACGATCAACGCGCGCATGAAAGACCTGGTGTATTTCTGTGGATTATGGTTCCTGTTGGACCCGGCCTTGAACCTGCTGCGGCATGAGCTCGGCCTTCAGGTGGGTTTCGAGTTCCTGTTTATCACGGGCTACATCGGCTACTACGTGTTGGGCCACTTGTTGGCGAAAGTTCAAGTTACGCGAGCATGGGTCATTGGCGCGGCCGTGACCCTGGTTATGATGCTGGCACTCGTCTTCGCCGCGGTCTATGCCGGGCAGCAATCAGCTCAGTACGACCAGTTCTATGAGGGCTACCTTAGCGTTCCAGTTGTGCTTATGACCGCGGCGGCCTTCGTCCTTGTGCGAGCAGCGGGGCCGTCCCTGGGAACGCGCATTTCCGGCTGGCTTCGCCCGCTCAGCGCAGCCTCGCTGGGGATCTACTTGCTGCATGTACTGGTTCTGGATCTGCTGGATATGGCCGTAGCACCCAGGCTCGGAGGGCCAAGCTTCGGTTCATCCATTTGGATGATGCCATTGACGGCGGTGTCAGGTTTCCTGGTGTGCTGGGCCGTGGTCTGGCTTTTGCAGCGTCTGCCGGTCGTGAGGTACGCCGTTCCGTAGCAGCGACGTATCAGGGCCCGGTTTCAATCCTGTAGAGGTTCCAATCAGTGCCATCGATGCGCGCCAGAAAGGCGAAGCGTGCATCCGGCGTGGTGCCCATGTAGATGTCTTCAAGCGCCTTACGAGGTGCCGGCAGGAGCATGTAGTCCACCCCGTAGTGCGCAGCAACGCGCAAGATCGTGTCGAGGTCATTGTTGGGGATCATCACGGCTTTGAAACCGGTGCCCTCGTACACATCCCACACGTCGCGGGCCATGATGACTGAAGATGCCGGGTCCTTGCCCCGCTGCGCGGCATCGGCCTGAATCAGCTGGCGCACAGTCTGGTAGCTACGATACTCCCGGTTGTAGTAGATGGTGGACCAGTAGTTCATTTGTTGGCCGCGATAGCCGAGAAACAGCGCCAGCAGAACAGTTGCCGTTACGACCACCGGCGTCGAGCGTACCCTCGAGACAAGAAGGTCGACCACGGGGACGCACAGGAACGGCAGCACAACGGCGAGGCTCTTTGGGAGGGAGCCAGGGCCGGAAAAACTAGCCACGACCGTATAGAACGCATATATGAGGATCGAGTAGATCGCGGCAGGAAACAGGACATGCAGTTGGCGTCGCCTTTCCGGGGTCAGCGCCAGGTTCACAATGCCGAGGCTTGCCAGGAACACGAGCAACGGGTGGATGAAGAGTTTCAACTGGCCCAAGTTCTCGCCGGCCGTATGGAAGCGCCGTGTTACGATGCCCCGGACGCCCCATTCGGCGCGCAGAGTGTCCCAATTCATCGGCTTATTGTAGGCGTGGAAATCCTCATATTCGGTCATGAAGGCCGTGGTTGCCGGGCCGGGCTGCAACGGAGAGCCGTAACTCAAGATGTTGCGGATCATGAGCGGTGAGATCATCAGTAGGTGAATGCACAAGCGCGGCGCCCGCGAATCCGAGCCGCCGCGGCCAGGAGAGTGGAGCGATCAGCACGCAGGCTATCAAAGTGACGAGCAAGAGGACGCCATCCTGCCGAACAAAATGCGCCAACCCCGTGCACATGGCAGCCAAGATGAAGTAACGCGGCTGGGCCCGGCCCTTGTACGCCAGGTACAGGGCCAGGCTCCCGAAGGCCCCGTAGAAGATGATGGCTTCCGTCAGGCTGGACACCAGCACTTCATAGGGGGTGAAGAAGGTAAGCACGCCGACCAGGACGCCGACCATGACCGACCGTGCAAAGCGGAGTCCCGCGAAGTAGCCGACCACTGCGGGGACACAGCTTGCGGCAATGGATGCCAGCAGTGCATTGAAAACCGACTTGCCGAACACGAACATAGGCAGGCTGAGAAGGATCTCTGCCAATGGATTCCAGAAGTCTCCGGCGTAGTGGGTGATGGGAACCAGCCCCTGGAAGAAATAGACGACGTAGTCGACGACCACACCGCGGCCGTCCACTATGTTCTTGGCTACGGTGTAGTAGAAGGCCGAATCCCCGTGCCCGGGCATCTCGGCGACCGACGCCAACTGCAGGCGCACGGCCAGGCCCGTGACGGCGGCGAGGGCCGCGAGGATGTACCAGCGGCTTGAAGTCTTCGGTCGTGCGACTGTTCATAACGCCGCGCGAGGAGCAGGCCCAGGATGGCGGTCAGCACCCCCAGGTGCAAGAGCAAGTCCGTGGAGGCCATCCAGGAATCGGGCAGGGCCAGGCGAAGCACAAGATTCAGCGAGAACGCACGCACCGCCGAACAGTGGCAGCAGCCCTTTTCTGTGCGCCAGGAACCGGCTGATGGCATCGATGAATTTGGACATGGCTAGTCCTCCGTGAGCTGCGGGGACGGGCTGGCTTCGATCAGCCAGCGGCGAAATTGCGCAGCGATGCGCCCGGGCACGCGGCCTTGCATCACGACGCCGCCGCGCTCGTGTTCGAGGCGCTCCACCTGCCCGGCCTCATGGAAGAGCGAAATGAGCGCGCCCTGCTGGTACGGCAGACGAACAAGCACGGCGTGAAGCGTTCGAACAGCTCCGTCTTCGATGAGCCGCAGCAGTTCATCGCGTCCCGATTCCGGTGAGGGCAGAAATCGCCACCGCCTTTGGATACAAGCGTACCGTTTCCCGGGCCAGGGCAGGGTGACCCAGTCGATCGATCTTGTTGAGGGCGGTGACGACCGGAATGTGCCCGGCGCCGATTTCATCGAGTGTCTGCTGCACGGCGTGGAACTGGTCCAGTGCATTGGGGTGGGAAATGTCGACCACGTGCAGGAGCAGATCAGCTTCTGCGATCTCTTCCAGGGTGGCCTGAAAGGCAGCCACAAGCGTCGTGGGCAGCTTCTGGATGAAACCGACCGTATCGGTCAGCAGCGCCGGGTTTCCCCGCGGCAGTTCGACGCGTCGTGTCGTGGGATCCAGCGTCGCAAAGAGCTGATCGGCCGTGTAGGCATCCGCTCTGCGCCAGGGAATTCAGCAGGGTGGATTTGCCGGCATTGGTGTAGCCAACGATAGCCACCGTAGGAAGGCGCGAGCTCTTGCGGTGAGAGCGATACCTGAGTCGATGAGCGCGGACCTTTTCGAGGTCCTTTTTCAAGTGGGAGATCCGGGTGCGGATGGCGCGCCGATCGACCTCCAGCTGCGTTTCTCCCGGTCCCCGCAACCCCACGCCCCCGGCGCTGCCCGTGCGGCCCGCCGCCGCCGCCTGCCTGCCGGGCAAGGTGCGTCCATTGGCGGGTGAGGCGGGGCAGCCTGTATTCCAGCTGCGCCAGCTCCACCTGCAGCATGCCCTCGGCGCTGTGCGCGTGCTGGGCGAAGATATCCAGGATCAATCCGGTGCGGTCCAGCACCAGCATCTTATTCTCAAGCGCAAGCTCGAGTTCGCGCTGGTGGCGCGGCGAGAGCTCGTCGTCGAAGATGACCACGTCGGTCAGCGTCTCCTCTGCCAGCGCCTTGAGCTCCTCGACCTTACCGGGGCCGATGAAGGTCTCTACGTTGGGGTGCTCGAGCTTCTGCGTCAGCGTGCCAACGACATCCAGGCCCGCGGTCGAAGCCAAAAGCCCGAGCTCGGTCATGGAGTCGGATTGCGTAAGAAGCTGTCGACGGCCGTGGATCTCGGCCCCGACAAGGAATGCGCGCTCACGCGGCCGGCGAGTGGGAACGGATGCTCTCTTTGCCATGAAGAATGCTCTTTCGAAAAGATAATACCATGCACACTGACCCGGTGCTCAGGCTACGGAGTGAGTTCGGCGCTTTCCTGCTCAACCAGCCATGTCCAAAGTACATCACCCACGATCTGAAGGCTTTGCGCGGAGACTTTGTCCGGTGTGTCGGACGTCGTGTGCCAGTACTCGTAGTCGATGTCGATCAGGTCGACCGCCGGAATGCCTGCGTCAAGGAATGGCACGTGGTCATCCAGGATGGCTCCCCCCACGTGGCTGGCAAAGACCTGGTCATAGCCCAGGCTCGCCGCGGTGCTCCAGATGGAGTCGCGCAGCGCAGCATCCGACAGCGACTCCGGGCGGATCTGGAGGTCCTTGTCTCCGACCATGTCAACCAACACCATGCGAGCCGGACGCACAGCCATCTGCTCGACGAACGCCCGGGAGCCAAGGATCCAATCCCAGCCAGGCAAGCGGCCGTTGTCCTCCGCATCGAAGAAGACCAGCATGATCGGCACATCCGCGTGCGGCAGGCTGCGCGCCAGTTCGAGCAGAACCGCGACACCGGAGGCTCCGTCATTGGCGCCCGGCGTCGGCTGGGTCCTCAGTTCGACCTGAGGATCCCGATCGGACTGCAGCCGCGAATCAAAGTGCGCACCGATGAGTATCTCCGGCGGCAGGTTGGAGCGCGTGGCGATTAAATTGATGATCGGGTGTCCCAGGGCCTCGGCGTGCTGTCGCTGCACCTGCCAGCCAGCAGCGACAAGTTCGGCTTCCATCCAATCCAACGCGCGTGCGTGTGCTTCAGAGCCTGGAACGCGAGGACCGAATTCCACTTGCCGGTGCACGTCGCCATAGGCGCGCTGACCGTCGAAGTGGGAATTTGTGGTCCGTTCTTCGCGCACGAAGGCGAGCGTGTACCACGATGCAACGACGGCGAGCAGCACTGTGATGGAGGCCGAGGTACAGGCGTGTGCGGGCGCTGGACATTTCGGCTCAGGCGGGCACGGCGGCCAGGAACGCGTCCAGGCTCGCAAGCGCGCGGTTGGGCGTGAATCCGACCGCGTTCGAGCTTACCGCCGCGAACCGCCTCATCAAACGGCGGCAGCAGGCCGAAGTTGGCCTTCATCGGCTGGAAGTCGCGGATGTCTGCGTGTGTGGCGTAGTGACATAGCGCACCGATCATCGTGTCCGGTGGGAGTTCCCATGGAGAATTGCCGGCGGCAAGACGGGCGGCATTGACACCTGCCAGCAGCCCGGTGGCGACGTTGCCCATGTATCCTTCGACACCCATGATCTGTCCGGCAAAGAAGAGATCGTCGCGTTCCCGATACTGCAGAGAAGGCCGCAGCAGGCGCGGCGCGGCAATATACGTGTTGCGGTGCATCTGGCCATGCCGGGCGAACTCCGCGGCCTCGAGGCCGGGAATCATACGAAACACGCGCTTCTGTTCACCGTAGCGCAGGTTGGTTTGGAAGCCGACCATGTTGTACAGCGTGCCAGCCAGGTTGTCCTGCCGGAGCTGCACCAACGCGAACGGGCGCCTGCCGGTCTTCGGATCCTTCACGCCGACGGGCCGCAGCGGCCCAAACGCCAGCGAGTCGCGACCGTGCGCGGCAAGCACCTCCACCGGCAGGCAGCCCTCGAAGTACTCGCCGGCGCGGACCCCTGTCGGTATGGGAGCTTCCATGGAACGCAGTGGTATCCGTTCGGCGGCGACCAGTGCATCGACGAAGGCGTAGTAAGAGTCCTTGTCCATGGGACAGTTGATGTAGTCGGCGTCAGCCGGGCTTCCATCCCGGCTGCGACCTGCCAGGAAGGCCGTGTCGAGATCAATGCTGTCCCGCTCGACGATCGGCGCTACGGCGTCAAAGAACGCCAGGCTATTCTCGCCGGTGAGGCGGGCAATCTCTGCTGCCAGCGCGTCGGCCGTGAGCGGCCCGGAGGCTATGATGCACAGGCTCGAGGGAATCTGAGCTACTTCTTCGCGCAGGACCGTGATTCGGGGGTGAGACTCGATCTGCTCGGTCACGAGCTGTGAGAATCGCGCCCGATCGACTGCCAGGGCGGTGCCTGCGGGCACTGCCGACCTCTCAGCACATTCCAACAGCATGGATCCCAGGCGTCTGAGTTCCGCTTTCACCAGCCCGGCCGCTCGAAACGGCTGCGATGAGCCGAGTGAGTTCGAGCAAACGAGCTCTGCGAGATCGGCGGTTACATGCGCGCCGGTTGGGGTACCGGGTCGCATCTCGTATAGGGTTACGTTCAGTCCGCGGTTCGCCGCCTGCCAGGCTGCCTCACAGCCCGCGAGTCCCCCTCCCACAACGGCTAAATTGGTCATATTCACGACTATTCTACCATTTTGGGCTGCTGTATAATTTTCAGCGGTAACGGCGCCATGCGAGATGCGGCAACTGGCCATCTCCGACAGGCTTGCAGCCTTACTGGTGCGACGTGGGCGGCGCTTGTCGGAACGAAACGTGATCGCCTGGCCGTGCTTTCATCGCACGGGCTGAATGCTCCCCGATTGTCACGACTCGAAAAATGGTTGGGCCAGGATGCTGGCGCGGTCTGGTACCGAGCGTTGTCACATGGGATGCGGCCGCGAGGCCGCATCCCCCTTGGTAAGCCGGCCGGTCCGGAACGGGTCTGGGGTGTTCGGTTGGATGGCGCGCGTGCCCTGGTCGTGTGCAGTGAGGGTCAGGGAACCCCAGAACGCAAGATGTGGGACCTCGTGTCGGGCCTAATGCGCACCGATGCGGGCGTCACCCGAGCGGATGCGGCGCGACATCCGGACATGGATGCCGCCTATGATGCGCAACAGGGCCTGAATGCCTTGCTGGCACGCTTCTTGAAGGGTGAAAACGAGGCCGGCATACTCGCTACGCGGCGTGGCGAACAACTGGTGCTGGTGGCGGAGAATGGATCCGGGCTGAAGCTGGGACAGGCCATCGGCCTGGAAGGCCCGCCATTGCTTCGGCGCCTGCACCGCAGCCGATCCAGTGTGCTGGTGCGGCGCGGCTCCAGCGACTGGGATGCGATTCCATTCGATGTCCCGGCCTGGGCCAAGTGCTGGACGGCGTTTCCGCTCGTTGTGGATGGTCGCTTTACGGAAGTCGTCGCGGTATGGGCAGAAAAGATCCTGTCGGAAACCCGCTTCCGCTCGGCGGCCAAGCTGGCGCGCCAAGTGTCCCCCAATGTGGATGTGGTCATGTCGCTGGGCGAGGTGACGACCCAGCTGCAACGACTGGCCACGCTGAACGAGTTCGCGCTGGCGATCTCCTCAGCCGAAAACGTTCCGCAACTGGCACAGCGTGTGCTGGAACATCTGGCCTCGCTGTACCCTCTGTTTGAGATCTCGTTGTACGTGCCGACCCTGGATGGGGAGAGCATCCAGGAGTTCCGCCGGGTGCAGCTCACCTTCCGGGCCGACACTATCAATGCCTTGAGCAGCCCAGTTGCCTCCTGGTTCGACCGCGCCGGGGGCGGGTTGCCGCAAGGGTCCATGGGGGCTGCGGTCGAGCAGACGGATGGGCGACTGCAGTACGTGTTTCCGCTGCGCTACCGGGACGCCTCCGTGGGGGCGCTCGAACTTCGCGGTCAGGCCGGAATTGAACTTCCGCGCTACGACCGCAGCCTGCTGGCGGTGGTCGCGAGTTACATGGCCGGCGTCGTGGAGCATGGGCGGCTGCGGGCCGAGGCGATCGAGCGGGCCCGGAGCCTGGAGGAGACAGTGCATCAATTGCGCCAGGCAGAGCTGGAAGGGAGCGCCCGCCTTCGCGCTCAACAGACGGCCGAAAGCCGGCTGGTGCAGGCGGCCAAGCTGGTGGCCGTGGGCGAGATGGCAGCCGGCGTGGCGCATGAGCTCAACAATCCCCTGACGACCGTCTCCGGCTTCGCCGAGTTGCTGCTGCAGGAGACCCCGACGGATGCGTCGTATCGAGCCGACCTGGAGATGGTTCTGCATGAGGCGCATCGAGCGCGCTCGGTCGTGCGCCGGCTTCTGGATTTTGCCCGGCAAGGCGAAACGGCGCGTGCCAGGGCGGATATCAACGAGGTGGTGCAGGACGTGCTGGCGCTCATGACGCATTTCATCCACACCAGTGGCGTGCAGCTTGAGCTCGAACTTGGGCGTGAACTGCCCTGGCTGACACTCGACGCGAACCAGATGAAGCAGGTACTGCTCAACCTGCTGCACAACGCACTGCATGCCATGCCGGGTGGTGGGCGCCTTCAAGTCCGCACCCGCATGCACTCAAGGGATGCACGGAATTGGATCATCATTGATGTCGGTGATGATGGTGTCGGCATGGAACCGGCGGAGATCGGCCGCATCTTCGACCCGTTCTACACGACGCGAGCCGAAAGCGGTGGTACCGGTTTGGGGCTGTCTGTCACGTACGGGATCGTCACGGACCACGGCGGTACAATCGAGGTTCAAAGCCAACGCGGCAGCGGCTCCACTTTCTCGGTCTGGTTACCAGTGTAGTCATGGATCCCATCTCGGTGCTGGTTGTTGATGACGAACCGGGCATTGCACTGCTTTGTCAGCGGTTGCTGACGCGTGCGGGCTATGAGGTCACTGCGCTGACCGATCCCCGGGCCGCAGTGGAGTGGCTGGCGCACAACCGGGCGGCTCTGCTGCTGGTCGACATCCGCATGCCGGACGTGGATGGGTTTGAGGTCATCGCATCCGCCAGCCGGCTCCAGCCCGACCTGGCGGTGCTGGTCATGACCGGTTTTGGGACACTGGACACGGCGATCCGCGCCCTGCGGCAGGGTGTGGACGGGCTGCTGCTCAAGCCGTTTGACAACAGCGATGAGTTGGTGACGGCCGTACGCCAGGCGCTGGCTGACAGTCAACGGAAGCACGATGCGGCCCGCATCCAGGCGCTTCAGCCGCTGTTTGAAGTGACGGAATCGCTGCTGTCTGAGACGCGCAGTGAATCGCTGCTGGAGCTCATGGTCAAGGCCATTCTCGGTCACCTGCGCTGTGCGCATGCGGCCTACTATGAGTACTCGGCGACGGAGGGTCGCTTCGCGCTGCGTGCCGGGGTGGGCAAACAGGTGCCCGAATTCATTGTGCAGGTGGACGCCAGCGGCGCGCCCATGTTGATCAACTCCACAGGGCCGGGCGAGACCGACCGGCAGGCCAGGCTCGCCAAAGCCGAGCTGGGCGCGGCGCTCTTCGTGCCGATCGCGCGCCAGAAGTTCCGCGGCGTCTTCTTTGCGGGCCGGGATGCCAACGCTGCGAGTTTTCTGGATGCCGACCTGGATATGCTGCAGATCCTTGCGCGACAGGCGGCGGCCGCGCTGGAGAATGCCAGACTGTACGATGAAGAACGGTCCTACGTTCGCCAGATCGAGGAATCGCAGGCGGCGCTGCTACAAGCAGAGAAGATGGCGGCCGCGGGGCGCCTGAGCGCTTCGATCGCGCATGAGATCAACAACCCTCTGCAGTCGATCCAAAACTGCCTGCACCTGGCGGGTCACGAAGAACTGCCGGCAGCCAAGCGCCGGGAGTATTTCGACATGGCGAAGGCCGAGGTGGAGCGTCTCTCAGCCACCGTACGGCGCATGCTGGACTTCTACCGGCCGGGCTCGGCCAAGCGCGAGCAGCTGCAGGTCGGCGAACTCTTGCAGTACATCATCAATCTCACCGAAAAGCAGCTGGGCGAGCGTGGGATTGCTATCTCCACCGACATGCCGCCTCAGCTGCCGCGAGTCGATGCCGTCAGCAGTCAACTGCAGCAGGTGTTCATGAACCTGATCTTGAACTCCTACGATGCCATGGTTGGCGGAGGCGAATTGCGCATCACAGGTCGCGAAGCTGACGGCGGCCTGGAGGTGACGTTTCAGGACAGCGGCCCGGGGGTGTCACAGGAGAATGCCTCCAGCGTCTTCGAGCCATTTTTCACCACGAAGGAGGGCGGTTCCGGGCTGGGGTTGACAATCAGCTACAACATCATCGCCGCCCACGGCGGCAGCCTGGAACTGGTACCCAACGGCGGAACCGGCGCGTGTTTCCGGGTATTCCTTCCAACGGAGAGAGCGAATGAAGCAGAGCATCCTGATAGTTGACGACGAGGTCGTGGCCCGGCAGTCATTGACGGACATACTCAAGCTGGAGGGTTACAACACCGCGGCCGTCCCGAATGGCCCGGCGGCCGTAGAGTTCGTCCGTTCGCATCCCGTGGACCTGGTCATCGTGGACTTGCGGATGCCCGGAATGGATGGATTGCAGGTGGTGCAGGCCATCAACCAGGTGGCCCCGGACACAGAAGTCGTTCTATTGACAGCGTACGGGTCGATGGATACGGCTGTGCAGGCGCTGCGCTTGCGCATCCATGACTATCTGACGAAACCCGCCTCGCCGCCACAGGTCCTGGCGAGCGTCAAGAAGGGGCTGGCGCGCCGGGCTGCCAAGCTGCGGGCGAAAGCTGGTTCAGGGGAGCTGACGGAGGGAGACGATCTCGGTCGGGACGTGGAACTTCCGGATGGCACCGTGGTGGATTTCTCGCGCCGCCAGATTCGATCCGGGCGCAAGCTGACGCACCTCACTCCGGCGGAGGGGCGGTTGCTTCACATCCTCATGGAGAACGAAGGCAAGGTGTTCTCGCATCGCGAGCTCGTTCTGCTGGTGCAGGGGTATGAGACTTCGCAGCGCGAGGCGCCCGAGATCCTCAGGCCACTGGTGAGCCGCCTTCGACATAAACTGGAAACGTTCCCTGTGCTGTCGGAAAGAGTAACGAGCGTAAGAGGCACCGGCTACGTGTACGAGGGCGGAACGAAGTAGCGGGCATGCAGTTGCAGGGGTTGATCCGGGGGATACCCTGGTGTTTCGTGTAGATGAATCAGCAAGCGGATACGGCTGCTACTCGTGGGGACCCCACGGTGCATCGCGCGGGATCTCCGGTGGACGGATCCAAGCAAACCAACCGGCTCGCTCGGAATGCGAACGGGCGTGGGGCTTCTCATATCTGACCAGCACGAGGCTCAGAGCCAGTGCCAGGGTCCCGATCCACTGCAATTGGGAGAGGCTTTCGTGGAGCCACCAGTGGCTAAGTAGGACGGCGACAAGCAGTTCGGCCAGCCCGAGCAAGGCAGTCTGCATACCCCCAATTCGCTTCACTCCAAAGAAGAGCGCTAGGCGCGCCAGCGAGGTGACCAGCGTAAGCCCGAGGACGGGCAGGTTCATCGCCGCGGCTGCCGACGGCGCGGGGTCAAACACGAGATAGACAGGCACTACCACGGCGCTCATGGCAAGAAGTGTGTACAGCGTCACGGTCGGCGCCGGCACCTCATACAAGACGCGCTGATTGATTGGCAGGTGCAGGGCGTAGAGGGCGGCCGCTGCCAACATCATCAATGTGCCGGCGAGGTCGGCGCCACCCGGCTGGAGGGCCGTGAGAAGCAGGATGCCGATGGTGGCGATTAGCATGCGCGACGAAGCGTCAGACGGCCGAGCGCCTGACCATCGAGTGCAAGCCAGAGCGCGAGAAAGAACGGGTAGAACGAGTAGATCATCTGCCCGACCCCGGCGTGTAGGTGGTCCAGTGCCAGGTAGTAGAACACCGACCCCGTTCCATTGATGAAGCCGGCAAGGGCGCAGCCGTATAGCGCCGCCGGAAAGACATACAAATAGGAACGATAGAAGATGAGGACGAATGCCAGAATGAGGGCGGCTGCGAGCAACGTGCGCCACGCGACCACGCCCAACGGTGAAATACCGAGATTGATCGCCAGCTTTCCGAGGACGGGGGTGAATCCCAGGCACACCGCCGAGGCCAGGGCAGCCAAAATGCCAACGCCTCGTTCCTGGATCTTAAGCCGCGGGCCCATATGTGATGGCCTCTAACGAATGAGGGCTCGGACTTCTTCGAGGAATTCGTCGCTCAGGAAGTCACCCTTCTGCATGAGGGCCTGAATGTGCGTACCGAGCTTTGCTTTTTCGTGGGCCGTGAGTTCCTTGGCAGTCGCAACGATCACCGGAATATTGGCTGTGGACCGGTCTGCGCGCAAGCCATCCAGGACGGCGAAGCCATCCATCTCGGGCATCATCAGATCCAGGATGATCAAGTCTGGCTTCTCGCGACGACACAGTTCCAGGCCCTCGCGGCCGTTGGGAGCCTCGAAGATACTGAAGTCGCCCTGTGACTGGAGGATGCGGCGGATGAGCAGGCGAGCCTCTGCGGTGTCGTCGATGATCGCCACGCGCGGGAAGCGGGCTGCGGCGACCTGCGTGAGGGCGGCCAATAGACCCTCGCGGGGCGTGTCCGCGAATTCGACCGGAAACTCGACGTCCCGGGTCCAGTGCGCTCCAAGGATGTCCTCCTCGGCGGGCACGGTGTGCCCGGTGCAGTTGACGACGACCACATCGCCCGGTTTGATGACGCCGCTGCGGACCAGCTTGAAGAGTCCGGCGAATGCCACGGCCGCGGCCGGCTCGGCGGAAATGCCCTCCATCTTGGCGAGCACGTGCATGGCGCGAAAGGCCTCTTCGTCCGCAACGCTTTCAAAGGTGCCGCCGGTCTCGATGGCGCGTTGTCGCAACAGCGTATAGGCGAAGCCCGGGTCGCCAGTGGCAAGGGTTTCAATGTGCGTGCGCGGCTCCAGTACTGGCACCGCCTGCTCCAAGTCCCTGCTTGAAGGCGTCCACCATTGGCGCGCAGCCCGCCGTTTGGATCAGGGCCATGGCAGGGATCCGGTCGATGAGGCCCATCTGCTTGAGTTCACGAAATCCCTTGTAGACGCCCAGCGGGCCCATGCCGCCGCTGATCGACTGCACGTACCAGTCCGGGGCGTGCCAGACCGGCGTGGCTCCGTTGGTGTGGTTTCCAGGGCGTGCTTGCAGACTGAGCTGCTCGGCGATCTCGAACGCAATGGTCTTCATGGATTCGATCGAGGTGATGGTGCGGGCCCCGAGATCCAGATACAGGTTGCGTTGGCGCGCGAACTCGGCGGCGATCTTCTTCGCCTGGTCGTAGGATCCGGTGACCTTGACGACCTGGCTGCCGTACAACGCGATCTCGCGCATTTTGACCGCCGGCACCAGGCTGGTGACGAATGCCCACAGCTTGACGCCGGCCCGCGCCGCATAGGCGGAGTAGGAGATGGCCACGTTGCCGGTGGAGGCTGCCACCATCTCGGTGATGCCGGCTTCCTTGAGGGCGGCGATGGTGACCGCCGCCTGGCGGTCCTTGAATGAGCCGGTTGCCCCCTGGCGCTCGTCCTTGATGAAGAGATTGGGAGTGCCGAGCATCATGCCCAGGTTGATGGCGGGCACGAGAGGGGTGCCGCCCTCACCCAGGCTCAGCGATGGATTCGAGTTCCGGACGGGCAGCAGTTCCCGGTAACGCCACAGATCGAAGGGCCGCGAAGCCACCTGCATGGGTAGCGCCGGCCCGATGGCCTGGTAGTCGTACTCGGCCTCCCGCCATTGTCCATTGCAGCGCGGACAGTCGGTGGAGGTGGGAAAAAACGGCGCAACGTGCCCGCAGGCCAGGCACCTCACCGCAAAATTCATTGGACCTCCGGATCCGGGCAGGGATCAGGCTTTAGGTCGCACGCGCTGAAGCGCGCGCTGCACCGTATCGAGCAGCTCCGCCTCGCTCAGGGAGCTCTTGCCGATCAGCCGATGGCCGAAGGCTGTGAGCTGCGCGCGCTGGTCGGCGGTCAGGTCGCCGCTGCTAACCACTATCACCGGCGTGTGGCGCATTTCAGGACGGTCGCGCATCTGTTCCAGAAGCTTGAAACCGTCCAGGCCTGGCATGAATAGATCAAGTACGACGGCGTCTGGAGCGTGCTCGGTCAGCACCTTGAGGGCGTCCTCGCCGCTGTGCGCCAGCACCAGCCGGTAATCGCGCTGATTCTGGAAGAGCTTTTCCATCATGCGCAGGTCCGCCGGATCGTCGTCGACGAGGAGCACCTCGCGGATCAGGTGATCCTTGTTAAGACGGTTCAGGGAGTTCAGCAGGCTGTCGCCCAGGATGGGCTTGAGCACGTAGTCCGCGGCACCCAGGCTGAAGCCGCGCTCCTGCTGTTCCAGGATGGAACACACGATCACCGGAATGGAGCGCGTCTCAACATCTGCCTTGAGCTCTTGCAGCACTGACCAGCCATCCATGCCCGGCATCATGATGTCCAATGTGATGGCAAATGGCTTAAGTTGCAGCGCACGCTCCCTGGCCTTGGTCGGGTCGGTGACGGCGATCACGTGATAGCCTTGCGGTTCGAGATAGCGCTCGTACAGTCGGATGACCTGAGGGTCATCATCGACCGCCATGACCACGCGCCCAGCCGTATCACCAGCAGCTTCTTTGGCGGCGGAGAAGACCGGCAGAGTAAAGTAGAACGTGCTGCCCTGGCCCACTTCGCTCTGGACGCCGATGCGACCGCCCTGCAGCTGGATCAGCTGCTGACTGATGGACAGGCCCAGTCCGCTGCCGCCCGTGCGACACGTCGGGAAGTCATCCACCTGGGAGAAGGCCTGGAACAGCTTGGCCTGGTCCTCGCGTGCGATGCCAGGGCCGGTATCCGTGACGCGCACGATCACCTCATCCAGGCCGGATGCGTCACGTTGGGCCGCGGCTTCCACGATGATCTCACCCTGTTCGGTGAACTTGGCGGCATTGGACAACAGGTTGAGCAGTACCTGCCGAACCCGGATGGGGTCTGCCCGGACCGTGGCGAGCACTTCCGGCACGATCTGTGTGAGCCGGATGGGCTTGTCCTTCACGAGGCCGCTGGCGGTGGACATGACGGCCGTGATGATCTCGCCGACATTCGTCTCCTCGAAGGCCATGTCCATCTTGCCGGCTTCGATCTTGGCCAGGTCGAGCATGTCGTTGATCAGGCCGAGCAGGTGCTGACCGGAGTTGTAGATGGCTGTCAGATCCTGCCCTCTGCAAGTCGGAGATGGGACCGTCGATGCCCTTGAGGATCACCCGCGAAAAGCCGATGATGGAGTTGAGCGGTGTGCGCAGCTCGTGGCTCATGTTGGCGAGGAACTGCGTCTTCACCCGGTCCAGTTCGCGCATCTCGCGAACCGCTTGCTGTGCCAGTTGATAGGAGCGCGGCATTGTCGATGGCGATGGCCACCTGGTCTGCCAGGATCTGCAGCACGCTCAGGTCCTCGGCGGCAAAGGCGCCGGGCTCGGAGGCGTGCAGGTTCAGCGCGCCGATGATGCGGTTACCCACTCGCAGTGGGATGCCGCACTCGGCCCGCGTTGCAGGCAGCAAGGGGTTGCGCTTGTAGTCCTGCTCTGCGGCCGTATCGTTGACGACGGCCGCCTCGCCGGTGGACGCCACCCGACCGACGATGGATTTCAGGTTGACCGGAAGGCTGTGGCCCCGGGCCTTCATTTCGCTGCCGGCCTCGCCAGTGGCCTCACGCAGCATCACGCTGGTGCCAGCCTCCTCCACCAGGAAGACGGCGGCGTGGCTGAGTGCGAAGCGCTCGCTCAGCAGGTTCACTGTCCGTGCGAAGATGGTGTCGAGGTCCAGCGTGGAGGTCACCAGGCGGCCGATCTCAGCCGCGGCCGAGAGGCGCTCGTTCTGCTTTTGCAGCCTTTCCTGTGCCTGACGCGTCTCCTGGAACAGCCGCGCGTTTTCGAGCGCCAGGGAAAGCTGATCGGCGACCTGCTGCACCAGCAAGTGTTCCTCGGTGGACCACACATGCGAGGAGCTCTCGTCGATCACCCGCAGGGTTGCCCAGGTGCTCGGTTCAGGCTGGAAGGCCAGGGAGATCACATCGGAAGGCGAGCTGGCATCGAGGCGGCGGTCCGTGGGGGCCGGAGTGTCATACGCCAGGGACCTGGCCTGAGGGGCTTTGGGCGCGGGCGCCGCGGAGCCGGGGATGGGTGTCAGCAGGCCCGTGACGCGCTGAGGCCGCTTGCGTGGACGCGCAGTCGTGTCTTCGCGGGCAACGTCCGCGAAGATGTCCTCAAGCCGTCTGTTGAGTCTTGTCTTTGACATATTCCGTGAGCTCCTGGGCCAATTCGCGGTACTGCAAGGCGCTGCGTGCGCCAGGGCGGTCAGCGCGTGATGGGCAGGCCGGCGATCGTACTCTCGCGCAGCTTCGTGTCGATCTCGATCACAGTACGGAACAATCCATCGCCGAACGTATTCTGCAGTTGTTCCTGAATGCTGCGATGGGTCCGATTGCGACGATCGAGCAGCGTGATCAGGATGCGGTACCCGAGACTGGGATTGCTCTCCTGCCGGACCCGGCGGATCAGGGACATCATGTTCCGCAAGGCATAGGCCGAAAAATACTCGGCCTGCGTGGGAATGATCAGCAGGTCGGCCGCGCTCAGGGCATTGATGCTGATGGCGCCGAGGAAGGGTGGACAGTCCATGATCACGAAATCATATGCGAGCGGGGCTGCCGCCTCCAACGCGCGGCGGATGCCCAGCGTGTAGTGCGCGCGCACCGGAAGGTATTGCTCCGCGGTCTCAATGCTGGAATGCGATGGCACCAGGTCGAGGTTCTCGATCTCCGTCTTCATGCGCGCATCGTTGAGAGACGCCGAATTCGATCAGAACATGGCTGGAGGTGACGGCCATGGAGCCGGGCTCGATTCCGAGTGACAGCGTGAGGTTGGCCTGAGGGTCAAGATCCATGACCAACACCCTGTGCCCCGCTTCTGCCAGGACGGCCCCCAAGGAAAGCGTGGTCGTGGTTTTGGCCACTCCGCCTTTCTCGTTCGAAACTGTGATCACGTAGGTCATAGGGGCTCCGTTATCCGGGTTGCGATGCAGCTACACCGAGGCAGGCGGCAAGGCCGCTGTGACCTTCTTGCGCTCAGGAGCGTTCTCGTCCACAAGTTGGGGCACGATCTGCACGTGCGAGGCGCCCAGGGCGTTCTTCAATTCCTCCAGGGCCGTGTCCATCATGGCTTGCGGATCGCTTAGGCTGCGGATCTTGGACGTGATCTCCGTGACCAGGCGCTCACGTGCTGCCCGGCGGCTGGTCTCATCGAACAGCCTGGCGTTTTCGACCGAGAGGGCGACGCGCTCCGCCACGGCCTGGATCATGTCCAACTGGTCCTGCGTGAGGCCCCCTTCGGGCGCGCGGTCGATCAACAGGTCGGCGATGGTCTCGCCGCGCAGCTTGATGGGCACCTCATACACGGCGTCTGCCGCGCTGCCTCCCGGTCCACCTGTGAGAACGCTGCTTCTCAGGGGCGTCGTGCCGCGGGCCGTGAAGCGATAGCCGGTCACATTCTCATCCGGCTGGAAGCGGCGCCAGGCTTCCCGGACGTACTGTCGATAGAGGGTCTCGGTCTCGGTCAAGGAGCGCTGTGTGGCCTCGAATAGGCGGGTATTCTCAATGGCCAGGCTTACCTGGTCGGCCAGCACCGCAAGGATCCTCAGGTCATCCGGGAGGAACGCGTCCTCCTTGGTGCTCTGCACATCCAACACGCCGATGATGCGGTTTTCGATGCGCAGGGGCAGTGCGGCCTCAGATCGCGTCGCTGGCAGGTCCGGGTTGTTGAAGAAGACGATGTCTTCGCCCACGTTGCGGGCCACGCGGGGTTCGCCGCGG
The DNA here is from genome assembly GCA_963784915.1 of uncultured Chloroflexia bacterium. Lineage (GTDB taxonomy): Bacteria > Chloroflexota > Anaerolineae > Anaerolineales > Villigracilaceae > Fen-1038. Next base: position 5,507 of record CAWATK010000014.1, on the reverse strand, counting down.
GAGGCAACATATCCCACAATGCCCTGCTCACCGATGCGCAGGCTGTGGTGACGACCCAACATTCGGTGGCCGCCCTCGCTATTGGTGGCGATGAGGTAGGTGTTGCCCGTGGCCTCGTCATTGAGGAAGATGCCGACGTGATAGTAGTCGAAGGCTTCGCTGATCACGGTGGCCACGAGGGGCATCAGTTCGCTCACGTTGCAAATCGAACTGATGGCGCGGGTCACGCGCGTGATGGCTTCGAACTGCGCCGCGCGTCGGTTGGCCTCCTCGCTGGCGACGGCCAGCGCCTGGGTACGATCGCGCACGCGTTGTTCCAGGGATTGCACCATGGCGCGCAGGTTGCCGGTCATGGTGTCCAGGGCTCCTGCCAGGATGCCCATTTCATCACGGCTGCGGATGCGCGCCCGGGCTGTGAGATTGCCGGCCGTGATCTCGCGGGCGGCCTGGGTCAACGCCTGAAGCGGCGCGGTCAGGGTATTACCCAGAACGACCGAGGCCAGCGAGGCCAGCAGCAGAATGACCGCGACCAGAACGAGACTGATCTGGGTGATGTTGGTACTATCCATCATCACGCGTGAGCGGGCGGCCGCTGCACCGGTCAGGAGTTCGCTGGTGGGTACCAGGATGCCGAGGCTGTAGCCGACTTCCGAGATGGGTCGATAGAGAGCGAAGCGATCCACCCCGCCAAGGTTCACGGTTTGCAAACCGGATTCGCCGGCGGCCATGTTGTCCATCAACACACGCATGCTGTCCGGCAGGCTGCCCAAGACGGCGGGCTCGTCCAGTGCCGCACCCAGGGGCGTGTTCTCCGGTTGCAGTCCCAGATCGCTGTATCCGTTCGGCGGCATGGCGATGAGCCGATGCTGACTGTCCAGGAGAGAACGCGTAACCTGTGGTGCCGACGCGCATGTTGGACACCAGGCCGGAGATGCGGTTGAGCTGCACATCCATGGCGAGGACGCCGCGGAACCGGTCCGCGTTGTCGCGCACCGGGACGCTGGTGGTCACCACAAGGCCATTCAGAGCCGCATCCAGGTACGGGGCCGACCATATCGCCTTGCCGTCGGGGTTCTGCGCCGGGGATGCCTCCAAGTACCACGGTCGTTGGGTCACGTCGAAGTCCGGAGGCACCACGGCTGCCAGGTCGATGTTCGGATAGTAAAGCGTTTCACCCGATGGACCGCCGAAGTAGACGGCTACCGCGTCGGGATTGGATTCCAGTTTGCCCGGCACCACGAAATCCAGGTACTTGAGCGTGTTCAGTTCCGTCGCCAGGTTTTCGTCGAATGGAGTTTGTATCGGCAGGAAGACAGACGCCGGATCAGTCGTTGAAGGGTTGTCCCAACTGCCGCTGGGCAACTGCACCACGGAAGTGCGCGCATCCCAGTACAGGCTGGAGCCCTCCCCAGTTGGACTTAAAGGCAGCTGCGAATTTGAAAGCAGCGCGGAGGCGCTGGTGCCCGCGTCGGTCACATCCAGACGCATGGATGCAAAGAAGGCGTTCAGTTCAGCTACTCGCAGATCGCCCTGGGCTGCCAGATTGGCCTCAGCCTGCTGGCGGACGCTCGCGTCCAATTGATCTGCCAGCACATTCGTGGATTGCTGGGTGCGATAGAACAGGTAGTAACCCAGGGCCGCCACCGCCAAAGCCGTGACGGCCAGGTTCGTAATGATGAGGCGGGTACGCAGGCTGCCGGCCGGCCGGTCAGCGCCTTCTCTGGGCGCCAGGCTCGGAATGTTGTCGGGAGTGGTCATCGAGGCCTATCCTTCCCGGCTCCGGGAGCGTCGCTCTTGAATCGGATGCTGACATCTGAGCCCGGAATGGCGCGCCCGAGTTCCTCCACGGCCGTCTGCAGCACGTTGCGAACGCTGATGGAGGAGCTGATCTTCGCGGTCATTTCGCCGATCATGCGCTCTTTGGATGCCCTGCGCAGCAATTCCTCCAGCAGCCGGACGTTTTCCAGTGCTGTTGCCAGCCGGTCAGCGGCCTGTTCGAGCAGCGCGACCATTCTGGGCGGCGGCGGTCCGCCGCGGAAGTGGGCTGAGATCACGCCCAGCGTCTGGTCTCGCAGCCTGACCGGCACATAGGCCGTGTGGCCGCCCTGTCCGGCGCCTTCTTTTGATACGTGGACCTGCCCTGAGTTGAGCGCCGACTGCGCCTCAGCTGGCATGGCACTGACTGGATCCAGGCGGACATTATCGTAGCGATAGCCGACCGGTCTTTGCCCGGCCCCGGAATACGCAGCCCAGGATTGATCGCTAAAGCGACGGTAGCTGTGTTCGAGTTGTCCAAGCCGTTCCCGACTTTGAAGCAGCAACCGACTGCTCTCGATGGCGGCTGCAAGCTGATCTGCCAGTAACTGCATGATGGCGCTATCTGCGGCCGTGAATCCGCCGATCGATTCGCTCTGCAGGTCAAGCAACCCGATAGTTCCCTCCCGGATTCGGAGCGGCAGCACGAGTTGAGATTGCGTTTGGGGATGGTACTCGTCGCCAATCCCGACAGTGGTTTCGCGCCCTCCCAGCAACAACTGCGGCTCACCCGATGAGGCTGCCTGTCCGACCGCGCTGCGGTCGCCGACCAACACGCGGTGGTTTTCGGCCAACATGCGTTGCCCGGTCTCGGTGGGCGAGGCTTGCAGAACGGCATACTGGTGTTTTTCGTCCAGCAGGTAGAGGCCGACGTGATCGGCGGCGAAGCGGTCCAGCAGCAGGTCGGCGGCGCGCTTCATCAACTCCTCGAGCGTGGGGGCCAGGGATGCGTCGCGGGCCACTTCGGCCGCAGTACGCAGGCGTTGGGTCTGGGTCTCGAGTTCCCGCGTCCGGTCGGCCACGCGCCGCTCCAGATCGGAAATGGTTCCCTGCAACTGATCGGCCATACTGTTGAAGGCGCCCGCAAGTCGGCCGAGTTCGTCTTCGCGCTCCAACACCGCGCAAGTCGTAAGCTGCCCGGTTGCCAGGCTTTCGGCCGCCCGGGCCAGGCCGCTGACCGGCTCGCTGATGGTGCGGGACGCGGCCAGCACCGCGATGCCGGCGATGAGGATAGTCAGCAGGCCCACCAGTCCGCTGGCCAACACGGCCGCGAGGGCGCGGGCGATCACTTCATTCTGCGGGACCTCTGCAACAATGGTTTCCTGAAGAACGGGATTCCACGCGTAATAACCCAGCACGAGGGTGCCGGCGTAGTTACGGTAAGTGGCATTGCCGATGCCGCCATGATCCTGTATCGTCTGGCGCAGGACCGGCGCTTCCGCGGACCCATCCGGAAGCGGCGAAGTCGAGACTACGTTCAGTTCGCCGTCCACCAGATATGTCTGCAGGTTTTCAAGGCCCATGGTTGGTTGGAGGATGCCGAGCACCTCCGCGGGGCGCACAACCCCCACCACCACGCCCAGTATCTCACCTGCATTCTCACCGTAGAATGGCACTGCCGCTACGAGCTTGTACTCGCCGGCAGCGTTCTGTCGCCCCGGGTAGCGAATGAATCGGGCCGTTGGACCCGTGATTCCCTGCTGGAAGAAGCCCTGATCAGCAAAACCCACGCCCTGGTTCAACACGTAGGTTGAGAGGGCGACGGTGCCCTGCGTGTCCAGGACAAGCACCTCTTCGAAGTCAATGGATGGGTGCAGGGTAATGAAATCTCGTATCTGCGATGAGGCCAGGGACGAATTGAGGCGGAATTGCTCATCGTTGCTGCCCAGCCGGCGCAGTACCTGCATGATGCTCGGGGCGCCTCGCGGCCCATCTGAAATGCTGGTTAGATCCGTAACCGCCTCCTGCACCAGCTCCTGCACCTGGCCGGCCTTCAGTGACGCCACGGCTTCCAGCGTGTCCTCGAATTGCTGTTGACTGGAGGTGAAGGCGTTGTAGGCCGCGATCACCGTGGTAAAGAGAACCGGGACGGCGATGATCGGCACCAGTGAGCCGACCAGTCGACCCTCCAGGGTCTTGTACGTGCGCACCTGCGTCAGCGTGAACTGCAGCATGAACAGCACCAGCATGCTGGCCACCAGCAGTTGAGCAGCAAAACTGCCGATGTTGTTCGCAGGCATCCGCGACAACCCCGTCTGCGCCGCGACGGCGATGATCAGGATGGTCGCGGCGGCGCTTAGCGCGTAGCGGCCCAACAGACGCCGGCGCGGAAGCCGCGTTGGGAGCAGGAGCAGGGGACCGATCCATGCCAGCAGAATGCTGACCAGCGCCGCTCCATCCCACAGGAACGCCAGGCAAAGGCCGACGGCTGCGGTGCTGCCGGCGTGCAGCCAATAGGCGCGTGTGCCTTTGCCGTTGCGCGCCAGCGCGGTGATGGTGCCATGGACCCACGCCATCAGGCCAAGCAGCAGCGCGCCCACGGGCGCCTGCCAGCCGAGCCTCGGTACGATGCCCGTAAGGCTCATGAGGTAGACGAGCACCACACCGCCCGCCGTCAGGCCAGCCAGCAGGCTGAACGGCCTGAGGGCCGTGGCCAGGTGGCGACTGAGGTCAGTTTCCCGCGTTGTGGATTCGAAACGGGTACCCAATGCGCTCATGCTATTCACCCGTCCTTGACTTCGAACGGCCCTGCTCGGCCGGGCCGGCTTCAGGTCGGATGTAGACGGAAGCTCCTGCCACCTCGGGCAGCGCTGCGAGCTCTCTTACGGCCGTCTGCAGGAGCAAGTCGAAGTTGACCGACTGGTTGAGGCGTGCGGAGAACTCGCCCAGCATTTGTTCCGTCTGGGCACGCTCGCGGGTCTCGTCCAGCAGCCGAACGTTTTCCAGTGCCAGCGCGACCTGCGCCGCCGTCTTGTTGGCCAGATCGCGATCATCGTCGCTCCAGGGCTCGCCGCCCTTGCGCTTGAGGGCGATCGTGCCGATGCGAAGTCCGCGCAGATCCAATGGGACGCGGAGGCTGGATGGGTCCGCCTCGGCCGGCGAGCTGCGCGACGGGCGCGTGCCGCCCGGGGTGTACTCGTAGACCATGGTTTCGCCTGGCTGCCCTTGCCGCCACACGTTCTTGGAGGCCTCTCCCGTTACAGCTTGAAGCTGATCCATGGCCCGACCGGCCTCACGAAAGGAGCGTGCCGTCTCGATTGCGGAGGCCAGTTGATCGGTGATCAGTTGCAACAGCTCGGTGTACTCGGGCAGTGCAACGCCCTCGTGCGCGGGTCGCATGTGCAGCACGCCCACGGGAATGCCGCGCGAGAGCAGCGGCAGCGCCAATTCGGGGCCGCGGTCGCCGGTCATCGACCGGCCGACATCGCCGCTGCCTGCCACTTGCCCGATCAGGCTCGCGTCACCCACCTTGAACCGCGCACGGCCGAGCCTGCGGCGTCATGAGCGCCTTCAGAAGAGGCCGCCAGCGCGACCTCGGCCCGGCGTTCGTCGACCAGGTACAGGTCCACCAGGAACTCGCTGAAATTCTCAGCAATGGTCTCCACGCTCGTCTGCGCTAACTGCTCGCTGTCACGGATACGCGAGATCTTGCGGGTGATCTGCACCGCCTGGCGTAGTTGACGATTGCGCGC
>CAWATK010000013.1:0-47897 GCA_963784915.1 uncultured Chloroflexia bacterium | reverse complement strand
CATCTATCCATTCCTGCTCCACTGGTTCATCGGCACCTTCGTCATATTGGTTGCAGCCGGCGCACTGGGATGATGGCATGACGGCGGGTGGCTTGTCTCTTAGGCCAGCGACGTCCGCTGACGCGGCGGCCATTCGGTCTTTGATCCACCGCGTGCAGATCAACCCATGGGGCCTGGACTGGCACCGGTTCCTGGTGGCGGTGGATGAGGGTGGCAGGCTGATCGGATGCGGGCAGTTGAAGCCCCATGGGCAGGGCGTGATTGAGATGGCCTCGATCGCCGTGGAAGAAGGCTATCGCGACCGAGGCATTGCACGCCGGATCATCGATGCGCTCATCGCGCAGGCGCCGCGTCCGCTCTATCTTACTTGCCGATCGAGCCTTGGGCCATTGTACGAGAAATGGGGCTTCCGTGAGATGGCCTTGCCGGAGATGCCTCGGTACTTTCAGCGACTTGCACGGGTCATGGCCGTAGTGTCAGGAGTGGCGCGGCATGCCGGATCACCTGCTCGTCATGGTGTTGCAGTAGAATCCAGGAATGCGACAGATCCTTTACGTGCTTGCGGGCGTGGTGGGGGGCTTTGCCGTGGCAGGCGCGATCCTTCTGCTTTCGCGGTCGGATGCCGGTCAAGCAGTTGTACTGGAAGCAGCCCCCACTCAGCCCCCGCTTCAGGTCCACGTGATCGGCGCGGTCTTGCGCCCCGGGTTGTACGCCTTCGTCGAGGGCAGCCGTGTGCAAGATGCTGTCACGGCTGCTGGCGGCCTGACCGCCAATGCCGATCTGACCGGCATCAACCTGGCGGCCAAGCTTGAAGACGGACAGCAGTTGAGCATTCCGGGTGGCGGAGGCGCCGCCGCGGCGCAGCCAGAACCGACGTCCGGCTTTCGAGTGCTGCCTTCGGGCGAGGCCACCGCCACACCGTCCGGAGACCTGGTTAACATCAACACCGCTTCGGCCGATGTTCTCGCGACTCTGCCAGGAATCGGTCCGACCACCGCTCAGCGCATCGTGGATTACCGCACGGAGAATGGACCGTTTGCGCGCGTAGAGGACCTGCTAAACGTGGCGGGCATTGGGCCAGCAACCTTCGATAACATCCAGGCGCTGGTCACCGTGTGATCTTTCGACCACTCGATCGCAACAAGGCAGCCCGACCGTGCGGGTGAGCGCCATTGATGCGAGTGAGCCCCCGGTTTTGGCTATTCAGTGCAGGCAGGGCGCGCATTCGCGGCTACTAGGCCTCGTGTTCGGCTAGGATCCTTCTGGCTGGCGCCAGTTGATGCTTCGGAACGAAGAGCTGAACGCGACCCAGGCCGTCCACCGTCACCGGATAAGCGTTGACGCCCACCGACTCCTGAAAGAGCTCCACTTCAATCCCCTCGGCCTCCAGGTGACTGCGGATCAAGTCGGCCTGCATGCGGCCGGCAACTTCCGTCAGTAGCTGCCACGTCAATTCTGGCATGTTCCCTCGCATGGCATCGCAGCAGGAACCCGCGTTGCCCAATCAGAATAATCCGCCGGATTCAACAGGCTAGCTCCTGTGATTGGCGACGGCCTGCTTGGACCAGGTCGAGCGCGCCATCATGGTTGAAAAGCCCAGCGTGTTGATGCCCAGCATGATGGCGTGTTCGATCTCGTGTTCGGTCGCGCCCGCATCCAGGGCGCGGTGAGTGTGCGACTCCACGCTGTCTCGGAGTGGTTGGCAGTCGGCCATTCCCAGTTTGATCAGCTCGCGGGTCTTGGCATCCAGCGGGCCGGCGTTGGACACGGCTGCTCCGAGGGCTTCGTAGGCCGCGTAGACTGACGGGAAATCGAGCCGGAAGGCCTGGTACGGTTTGGGTAGCGGACTCATGGCATCCTCCTCAGGATTGAGTGGTGGCGTCGGATATCAAGGAAGCGGCATCTCGAGGCGAGTCGAAACGAGAGTAGTAGCCGTCGCCCGCGCACGTCCGGCACAAGACCAGTGTCCCCGTCATGACTTCGCGCTCGTTGATGATCTCCTCGCCGCAACGGCTGCATGAAGCGCGGGCATCCGGGCGGCTCAACAATACTTGAAGGGGCGGCTCGAGCACCACATCCTGGAAGACGAACAGCTCCCTGGCGGGCATGATCGCATAGCCCTGAAGCTGTGCGGCGTATCGCTCGGTTGCCTCCGGCGCGTAGGTGCTGGCCAGGGCGCGCACGCCCTCCCGCGGAGCCAGCCGCACGGCCTTGCCAGTCGCCACGCCCACAAAGGTGGCGGCGATCTTGCCCAGGTCCACCACCCGCAGCGAACGGTGACCGACGCTGACACCCGTCGATACCTGGATGCCGTCCACGAAGCAGCCGTCGGTCTCAACGATGATGAGCGCATCCGACTTCGTGGTGGGAGCACTGAGACCCAGCGCATCCAGGCCCGCCAGCCCCATGCGCACTCCCAGCACCTGACGCGGGCAGAGATGGTCGTGCCTGGCCGCTGAGAGCTGCAGGAGTTCAGGTATGGCGGGCATCCGGCCTTCTTCCGTTTTCCATCTAGGGTCTGCGCACCATTAGGTGGCCCAGTGTGTCGACCTCGACTTGCAGACGCGGCAGCGGTTTCCGCGCGGGGCCGCGCGTGACGGTTCCCTGCTCATCATACTGCGAACCGTGGCAGGGGCACTCAAATCCCCGCGCGCGGTCCTCCACTGTGCAACCAAGGTGCGTGCACTGCAGGCTGAGCGCGCTGAAACCAAGTGCGTCGTGGAGGATGAGCGCCGGTATCTCGCCGACGCGCGTCCGTGAGCCGACCGCGAAGGTCTCCGCGGGGCCCAGGTCGAACACAGTCTTGCGAGGCGGGCCGCTATCGTACGAGAGGAAGCGTCCGATGCCGGCCAGGCCAAGCGCGCCCGAGATGCCCACCAGGTAAGAGGTAAGCACCTTCAGGAAGTCACGCCGCGAGGGCTTGTTCACTTCTAGCGCTCCACCGTGTGGCATTCATGGCAATACTGCGAGGCCTGCTCGTCGGGTTTCTGCGTGCAGCCAGAGCCCTTCACTGGCCTGAATTTGAAGCGCTCGCCGTTGGCTTTTCCAACCAGCTCGTAGGTGCCATCTGCAAGCACGCGCGTGTTCCACAAGCGGCTCGCCCTTGTCGGTCACCAATACGGTGTCACCAACCTGCAGGTCCACCACCGGATTCAGCTGCGCCAGGCGGAACGCGATGTCAGTCGAATCGGTCAGCGTCTTCGTCTGCGGCAGCTCAGTCAAGGTGCCATGGCAGGTCTTGCACTGCACGTACTGGATCTCCTTCTTGCTGGAGTGGATGTCGCCGTCACCCATGGCCTCCGTGCGCGTGTGACAGTCGATGCAGTCCAGCGTGTACTCGCAGCGCACGAACTGCGCGATCGGCTGGTAGTAGTCGTGCAGCCGGTCGGTGGGATGGTCGCTGCGCGGCACGAAGGTCATGCTGCGCAGGTCGTAGTTGCCGCGATTGTGGCAGGTATTGCACTGCGTGTAGGGGATGGCGGTGGTGAGGATGTGCGTCTCGCCGGCCCGCGTCTCGTGCCCGGACGGCGAGTGGCAGGCGGCGCAACCCGTGAGCCGCGCATAGGCGTCGCCTTCGGCTGGGCTGGCATTGATGTGGCAGGTTGTGCAGTTGGTGCTGAATTGCTCGATGAACGGGTTGTCGAATGCGGCCGCGTCGAAGCGCTCCAGCGCGGGTACTCCGGTGGAGGTCGTGATTGCATCGTCGGTGATGGCCGTTGTGCCATAGCGCGCCGTCAGGTCAGGCTGCGCGCCGAAGGTGTACAGGATGTTCGCGATCGCCCCGGCGTAGGTGGATTGCACGCTGGTCATGGCGCGCTGGATGTGGTCGCGCTGTTCGTCGGCGCTGCCGGAGTGACAGTCGCTGCCTGCCGCAGGACTGCTGCACGACGGAGAAGTCAGACGGATTCGCGCCGCCGCGCATGCTGCTGTGAGCCACGTCTGCATCCAGGGCCAGGCGCTCACCGCCGTGACACAGCACGCAGCCAAAGGTCTGGATGGGATGTGCGGCGCTGATCTCCGGCAGCTCCGCATGACACGTCAGGCAGTACTCGGGCTGCCCGGTGAGAGTTGGGATGAGCTCGACCGGCGGCGGCTGACGCGCCTCCATGATCAGAACCGCTACGAGACTGAGAAGGAGCACAGCCGCGGCGATGGCGAGGGTGGAGGTCTTCATGGCTCAGGCTGCAGGAATGAGCGCCATGATCGTGAGTACTGCCAATGCCAACGCGAACAGGGCGACCACCACTTGGACGAGCCGCGCAGATCTCGGAAACCAGCGTCCCAGCTCTGCAGGGGCGACCGGCCGCAGCAACATACGGGAGCACGGACAGAACCGCGAGGACCAACAGCGGCATGAGACACGCCAAGAATGAACGGATCGCCCCACTTGAGCGTTTGCTGCACCCACAGGAAGAACCACGGCGCAAGCGCATCTGAGGTAGGCTCGTTCATGTCAGCGATGGGCGCGGCAATGAGCGCCGGGCGCAGAACGCAAGCGACGAGCAGCGCCGCGCCAGTGAGCAGCGCGGCCAGCACCTCGCGGCGCACCAGTTCATAGCGCGAGATGCGGGCGTGGTCTGTGCGCAGCGCAGGCGGTGGCACGGCGATGCCGCCATCGCGGCGGACGCGGAAGAGGTGCCAGACGCCGAAGAACGACGAACGGCAGCGTCAGCCCGAAGATGTGCCAGGCGTAGAAGCGGATGAGCGTCGCGGCGCCCGAGCTCGCGTCCGCCGGCCGACGAGCAGGTAGAGCGCATCGCCGATCAGCGGGATGGTCTTCAGCAGGTTGGTGCCAACCACCAGCGCCCATTGAATGCCCTGATCCCAGCGCAGGATGTAGCCGGTGAAGTCCAGCAGCACGACGCCCACGAGCAGCGACATGCCCAGCAGATGGTTGAAACGCCGCGGCGCGGAGTATGCCGCCGGTGAACATCACGCGCAGCAGGTGCACGCCGATGACGCGCCAACCAGCAATTGCGCCGACCAGTAGTGCAGACTGCGGACCAGTCCGCCGAACGGCACGAGGTAGGCGATGGTCTGAACCGAGAGCGCTGCCTGTTCCGGCGTCGGGATGTAATAGAACATCTCCAGGATGCCGGTGACGCCCACGACCAGCGTCAGGAAGACCGCCATGCCGCCCGCGCCCAGCGTGTAGCGCCAGCGCGCCTGCGGCGCGGGGATGGTGGGCGGATGCAGATGGTGGAAGAACGAGGGGCGCATTGGAGGATTATAACGGCGGCAACTGATTCGGCCCGCGCTCGGGGAGCAAAGGCCCGGCGTCTTAAGGCCGGGCCTGCATACTGGGGTCGAGACGGCGGCAGTTAGTCGGTCGCAGCCGCAGCTCGGGGGAGCTGAACGATGATCGAAGACCGGCAGGTACTTGGCTGCCAGCCCGAAGGCCAGGATGCCCGCCGGCGAAGATGCCCAGCGACACGCTGATCTCAGGCAGGGTCGGAAAGTAGCTCACGTTGCTCATGAAAGTTGGGAGCGTAGGTCAGCGGATCGGGGTGCTTGACCGCGAACCAACTCACGTTGAAGCGGTTGAGGATCATGCCGAGCAGCAGGACGATCGCGCCGATCAGCAGCGCCTTCGGAGAGCGCCGATTCTCGCGCCTGGCAGAACCAGATCGATCGGGAACACCGAGCCGATCAGAAGTCTCCGCCCAGAACAGGACGCTCATCAGGCCCTGGGTGAAGAGCAGGCCGATCTCGCCCGCAAGCAGCCAGCTCGCCGAACTTCAGGAGAAGGTAGATGCCCAGCACGATCGGTATGCCGGCCGCCAGTTTTTCCAGCAGGTGGGCCTCCAGGCCGTGCTTGAAATAGCGCGAACTGAGCGAGGACTCGAGGATGATCATCGCCAGCCCGATGCCGACGGCGGAGACAAAGAACATGATCGGCAGGATGGGCGTCCACCACAGCGGATTCAGCTTGGTGGGCTGGATGAGCAGCAGCGAGCCCAGCGAGGACTGGTGCAGCGTCGAGAGCACCACGCCCAGGATCACAAACGGCATGATGAACTTGTGGAGGAGGTGCGCCCACTTCGCCCAGTTGATGCCCTTCGAACACGACCGGCGCGAACTCGATGGCGAGCACCGTCAGGTAGGACATCACGCAGATGCCGATCTCGAGCAGCACCGAAGTGTGGTTCCAGTGGATCATCATGTACCAGATGCGCTCGGGATGACCCAGGTCAACCAGCAGAGCGACGGCCACCATGATGTAGCCGAGGAAGGCGGTCAGCACGGAAGGACGAAGCAGGGGCTGAAATTCCTTGATGCCCAGGATGTACACCGTGCCGGCCATGAGGAAGCCGCCGCTGCTGATGGCCACGCCGGTGAACAGGTCGAAGCTGATCCAGAAGCCCCAGGGGTAGGAGTAGCTCAGGTCGCTGATGGCGCCAATGCCGGTGGCGTAGCGGATCATGGCAACCACAAAGGCCATGCGCCATCAGGGTCAGCAGCGTCCAGACCAGCGGGCTCAGGCGGAAGTTGTAGAGGCGGCGGGGTACTGCGATATTGCAGCTTCATGATTCGTCCTCCTGGCTCGGCTGGCAGCTACAGCCTGCTGCTTCCTTCTTCTTGTTGTAGCAGGCCCACGCCGGCCGCAACGCCGGTCAGGACCGCGCCCCAACCGAGGGCAAAGGGGATGGTCATTGCCATGACCTTCTCGCTGACTTGGTTGACCGGTGTCTCCGGCAGCTCGGGCAGGCCGAGTTCCGCGAACGGCACATGCGAAAGGATCAGATAAGACGTGCCGCCGTTCTCGATACTCACCGTAGACGTGATCGATGTAGCGCTCCGGGTGCGCCGCGATGCGCGCGTGCGCCACCTTGATCAGGTCCTCGCGTTCGCCGTACTCCAGCGCGTCGGTGGGACAGGTCGCGACGCAGGCGGGTGCCTTGCCTTGCTCGAGCGCTGCGGGCAGAAGGTGCATTTGTCGATGAAGGCGCCCTCGATCAGGCCCTTGTCATAGTCAAAGTGCGGCACGCCGAAGGGGCAGGCGTTCATGCAGTAGCGGCAGCCGATGCACAGGTCGGGGTCGTAGGTGACTGGACCATCTTCGGCCTTGGAATAGGCGCCGACCGGGCAGGCCGACATGCAATCCGGGTGGATGCAGTGCATGCAGTGGTACACCATCGTGGCCCGCTGCAGGTCGGGGTACTCGCCCTTGAGCCCAACCCCGGCCACCCAGATGCGGGTCTTGTCCATTTCGATGTTGTTCTCGACGCTGCATGCGATCATGCAGGCGCGGCAGTCGATGCAGCGCGTGGCGTCGAAGAGATAAGCGTGTTGTTTGATTTCAGTCATGGGGCGCTCCGCTAAGCCTTCTTCACCGTTACAAAGGTCTGGCTGAGCGCCTGCCCGCCGCTGATCGGGTCGGTGTAGGTGACGTGCAGATCCGAGTCGCTCGCGCCGAGGCCGTAGGCGGTCGTGAGACCCTTGGAGAGATGCCCGAAGCCCGGCATCATGTACACGCAGTCCGGGCGAATGGCCTGGGTGGCCAGCAGCCGGACGTGGATCTTGCCCAACCTCGCTGGTGACTTCCACCATGTCGTTGTCGCGCAAGCCCTGGCTCGGCGGCCGTCTGCGTGTTCATCCACAGCCGCGGCTCGTCGTCGTACTTGTGCAGCAGCTGGTTGTTCTGCGTGCCGAACTGCGTCTGCCGTGCGCCCTTGCCGGTCAGCAGGTAGAACTGGCCCGGCTGCGGGCGCGGGCGGCTCCTCCCAGGTGGGGATGCCGGCGAAGCCAGCCGCTGTCCAGCGTGGAGGACTTGAGTTCGATCTTGCCGCTGGGTGTGTTCCAGCGTGAAGACCTCTCGCATTCGCCGTGCGGGCAGTTCCGCGTAGCCCGTTGCGCGAACTTCCTCCAGGAGACGCCCAAGCGGCGCCAGCTGCTGGCGCAGGTAATCTTCTTCGTCCTTGTACTGGAAGAAGTCGCTGATGCCCAGGCGTTCGCCGAGCTGCTTGTAGATCCACAGCGCGGATTTGGCCTCGCCCTGCGGCTCGATCACGGGCTGGCGGATGAAGGCGCGATCGCCCATGATCGACAGCGGGTCGTAGCGTTCGAGATACGACGCTTCCGGCAGCACGACATCCGAGAACCAGGCCGTGTCGTTCATGATGATGTCCACCGTGGCGATGAAGTCCAGCTTGGCCATGGCTTGCCAGTGTCTGCTGCCGGTCCGGCAGCGACAGCACCGGATTCTGGCGCGAGATGAACCAGCCGTGCGCCTTGTACGGATCGGCTTCCAGCGATGGAGTCGCGCAGCTGCTGGAAGACGCCGATCTTGAGCGGCACGAACGGATACTTCCACGGCACGCCGTCGAGCCGCAGCGCGGAGATGCGCGGATAGGCCGGTTGCGGCGGCTTGCCCAGCACGCCGCCTTCCTCGCCGCCGCGGGATGCAGCGTGACGCCCCAGTTGCCGACCAGCGCGTTCAGGATGCGCGATGGCGCGTTCGGTCTGGAAGGAGTTGACGAAGTTGGAGGTGCGCCAGCCGTTGTGCGCCAGCGCGTGGGGCGCGGCCGCGGCGAACTCGCGGGCGATGCGCGCGGATGGTCTCGGCCGGGATCTCGCGTGATGGGCGCTGCCCATTCGGGCGTGTAGGTGCTCACCGATGGCGGCCAGTTCGTCGAAGCCGATCGGTGTATGGCTTGCACGAAACGCCGATTGTACAGGCCCTCGCTGATGATCACGTTGATGCAGCGCCAGGTGGAAGGCCAGGTCGGTGCCGGGGCGGATGGGCAGCCATTCGGTCGGCCTTGGCGGCGGTCTTGGTGAAGCGCGGGTCGAGCGAGACCAGCTTGGCGCCGTGGTCGATCGCCGTCGATCAGTTCGCCGGTCTCCGAATTGGAGATGGCTTCCGCCAGGTTGCGGCCGGTCAGGATGATGTACTTCAGTCCTGTCGTAGTTGCGCGCCGGTTCTTCCATGCCGAAGGTCATCAGGTTGGCGACGATCATGGCGTTGAAGCACAGGCTGCGCTGCGTGCCGTAATTGGGCGAGCCGTAGGCCTGCAGCAAATTCTCGAACTGCACCTGCGACAGGTTGTGCGTCGACGAGAAGACCATCGCCTCGGCGCCGTACTTGTCCTTGATCGTCGTCATCTGCTCCGCGACGATATCCAGCGCCTCGTCCCAGCTGGCCTTGCGGAACTTGCCCTCGCCGCGCGCGCCGACGCGCACCAGCGGCGTGAGCACCCGGTCGGGATCGTACGTGGTGGCAATGCCGGCCTGGCCGCGCGGGCAGAGCTTGCCCTTGGAGTGCGGATGGTCGGGATTGCCGTCCAGCTTCACGACGCGGCCGTCCTTGATCTTGGCCAGCACGCCGCAGCGCCAGACGCACATCTCGCACAGGCTGGCGATGTAGCCGTCGCCCTGCGGCATTGAGATGCCCGGCGCGCCGCGCGGCTTGCGCGACCGGTGGGCGGCAGCATCGCTGCCGACCGCCAGAGCGCCGGCCGCGGCGCCGCCCAGCTTGAGGAAATCGCGTCGTGAGACCGTATTTTGCATCGATAGACTCCGGTGCATTGCGCTGGGACCGGCCTGGCGGCCGATCCCAGCCTGGATTTGTTCAGTCAGCCTTGTGCTTGCGCTGCCAACCCATGCGGTCGATCATGTAGAAGAGCACCAGGGCCATCACGGCGAAGACGCCGACGACCAGGATGGCGTTGACGTTCCACAGGTCGGGGATGACGACCGCGCCGTAGTTCAGCAGCTTGGAGATCGGCGGGAAAGACCTTGTCGTAGGTCAGGCCGAAGATGGCCGCGCCGGTCAGGAAGCCGAGCAAGCCGGGGATGAGGTAATCCAGCTTGCCTTCGCCGGCGCCGGCGGCGCAGGTGCCGGGGCAGAAGCCGGCCAGCGCCATGCCGACGCCGAAGATCAGGCCGCCGACCAGGTTGCCGACGATGTAGGTGGCGGGCACGGTGGGGAAGGTGATCACGCCCAGCATGCGCAGCGGATACACGCCGAGCATGGTGACCACCAGGGCGGTCATCATGAACTTGAGCACGGCCATGTCGTTGAGGCGGAAGACGTTCACGATCTTGGTGTAGTGGGTCAGCCCGGCCTTGTTGAGCGCAAAGCCGAAGAAGACGCCCAGGACGAGCGCGAGGATGAACTGGTTCATGGCTTAGTACCTCTTTCCGTAGATGATCTTGGCCGTCAGGATGCCCGAGGCGAACATGCCGGCGATGAACAGGAAGGCCGCCGGCGCGAGCAGCATGCCGCCGGAGATGGCCAGGCCGCTGGTGCAGCCGCCGGCGATGCCGGCCGCGATACTCCAGGATGATGCGCGCCGACGAACAGCAGCAGCCAGCGCTTCCAGAGCTGCGGGCCGTAGGCTGTCTTCCACTGCGCGTCGTCCATGGTGCGGAGCTTGAAGGTGCCGCTGGACAGGGCGCCGAGCATGCCGCCGAAGAAGATGCCGACCAGCAGCATCACGGCGTAGGTGACCTGCGCGGGCATGACGAAGTTGAAGTAGGTGTTGTTGAATGCGGCTGGAGCGACGGCCTTGCCGAGCATGCCGGCGATGTTCTCGAAGCCGCCGGAGGCGCCCAGCAGTTTGCTGGCGAAGACCACGGTGGAGATGCCCACCAGGCCGAGCAGCACGCCTGCCACGTAGGGTGACCAGAGTTCCTTGCTGATCTGTTTCCTGAGCCAGTTCATAGCTTCTCCTTGGTTGCTTCCTTCAGGTTCGGACTATCGCCTTCTCACCGGACGGATCGTCCGTGGATAACTTGTCCAGGGCCGTCAGCACATCCGCAGCCGCGGGGCGGTTCAGCAGTCGCGCCAGCGCCTTGCGACCGCCCGCGCCTAGCTTCTCTGTCTGGTCGGCGATGCGCGAGCACGTCGGCCGGATACTCCTTGCCAACCGTCTTCTTCTCGCGAAAGAAACCGAGACCCAGCCCTCGCGCTTGTTGATGAAGAACAGGCCGACGGCGAGCAGGCCGACCAGCATGACGATCAGGATGACGTTGCCCCAGTTGGTGGGCTGCTGGTTGAGGACTTGCTGGTTGTAGCGCGCGACGTAATCGACCATGTCTTCCTCGCTGACGGAGCTGACGGGAGCCGGCGCGGCCGGGGCCGCGGGCTGCCCTGCCGCGGGTTCGGACGTGGCTGCCGCAGGGGCGGAGGATGTGGCGGCCGCAGGAGCATCCGCCGCGGCGGCCGGAATGCCGAGTGCCACGGTGTAGACATCCGCGCGTGCCTGCAGGTCGTTCGGGTGGCACTGCGCGCACGCGGCCTGCACGTCCGTCATCGGTGCGACCATTCCGGTGTGGGCTGCCTCGATCTCGGTGGCCTGGCTGTTGCCGGCGTGGCAGATGTAGCAGAAGTCGCCGAAAGCGTGCGACTGGTGCCAGCCGGTTCCGTCGGCGTTGACGGGATCCTGGCCCTGCGTCTCGTGGCAGTTCTTGCAGGACGAGGCCTGCGAGCCGCACTGCGCCTCAGCCGGTTGGATGGAGATCAGGGCGATGGCGCTGACCACGATGAGGGCCAGCCCCAGTGTGACGAGTGCTCCGATGATGCTTCGTTCGATGCATATGCACCTCTCCTGGTTCGCGCGCGGGAGCTACGGCGGATTCGCTTTCGAGGTCGGTCATCGAGGCCGGCGCGGTGCGCCAGGCGTTCGCGCATGACGGTCCGCAGCAGATCCAGAGCCTGGATCAGTCTTGGGTCAGCCAGGTGATATGTCACCGTCGTCCCCTGCCGGACGGTGTGGACCAACCCGCGGTCGCGCAGGATCTTCAGGTGGCGCGAAGCGGTCGGCTGGGTCACCGATATTTCCGCGGCCAGCTCGGTGACGTTGCGCGGCGCCTCGCCCAGCGCGTAGATCATCAACAAGCGCGTCGGATCGGAAAGGGCGAAGCAGAAGTCCGCTTCGAGTTCGGAGATTTCCTGTGCCAGTGCCTGTGTAACCATCGCTCACCTCTGCCGATATATGCATACTCATATATATGCATGCTCGATATTAGCCCTGTGAAGAACTGCACAATAGTGTGGTCTGTCACCGCCGCTGTGCTATAATGTCATATGTACTTGGGCAGGCTGTAATACGATAATGACGGGGCGGATTACGCCGTCGGAGGCCATCGATGCCCGAAGCGAAGGATGCCAGGTCGGTCGAGGTCGGACCGCGGCTGAAGGCAACTGCGCGACACGCCAGGGAATCTCGATGCGCGCGCTGGCGCAGAAGAGCGGGCTCTCGGCCAACGCGCTGAGCATGATCGAGCGCGGCCGCGCCTCGCCCTCGGTCAGCACGCTCACCAAGTTGGCAGACGCGCTCGGCATCTCGATCACGGAGTTCTTCGGTGAGGCGCCGCAACGCCAGAACGTTGTGCTGGTGCGGGCGACTGGAGCGCACGCGAGTGCCCTTCACGCGCGGCTTGTGGGAGGGGCTGGGCGGGGAGCAGTTCGCCGGCCGTGTCGAACCGTTCGTGCTCACGCTGGAGGCGGGCGGCGCCAGCGGCACGCGTTCGATCGTCCACACCGGCCACGAGTTCGTCTACTGCCTGCGCGGTAGTCTTGAGTACCTGGTGGAGGCTCAGCGCTTCGAGCTGGGGCCCGGCGACAGCCTGCTGTTCGCCGCGCATCTGCAGCATCGCTGGCGCAACCCGGGCAAGACCGTCACCACCGCGCTGATCGTGATCTCGGCCTTTGCCGAGGGTCGGCCGCCGCACGGCTTGCACACGGATAAAGGCCTGTGACCCGAAAGAACAAAGCGCCCGTCGCATCGCGACGGGCGCTTTGTTCTTTCGGGGTCAGACTCGTTCAGGCGTACATGCCCCAGTCCAGGGCGGATGGATCTTCCATCATGGCGAAGTCCCACACGTCGGGAAGCATCTCGACCGTCACCGGTTGACCCAGGCCTTCGACGGCCTTCTGGCGCGTCATTTCGATCATCGCCGGACCGTAGGGGCAGAATGGCGTCGTCAGGATCATCTTGAGATGCGCGATGCCGTTCTCGATGCTCACATCGCGCACCAGGCCAAGCTGGACGATGTTCATGCCGATCTCAGGGTCGACCACCTCGGACAGGCTCGCGCGTGCCTTCTCAACCAGATCGGGGTGCGTCGTCGTGGATGCTCCACTGGATGGGATTGGGTGTCTGTTCGTTTGCCTCGGTCATACCTCGTATCCTCTAATTGACTTCGACGGGGCGCGCCGTCTGCACGACGTACGTGCAGTGCGCGCTGCCGCTCAGTATGCACTGGACCTTTTCGGCCGGCAGCGCCAGCATCCTGGAAATCAGCGCCTGGTCGACCGAGCAGACCTCGGGATGATTCACGCCGATCTGGTAGTAGGGGCAGGAGACTTCGTGGATGTGGTACTCATCGCCTTTCTTTTCCCACTCGACCGTGAAGCCTTCCTCTCCGAGCAGTTGCTTGACGAAATCAAGGCGTGCTTCCATGCCCAGACCGCTCACCTGGTCCGAGTATTCGTCGGCCAGATCCTCAGCCACCTGGCTGAAGAGCCTCGCGACAACCGGACCGGGCATGCTTTCTTTCATCTGTGCCAGCAGGCGCGTGGTGAGGCGCAGGTAGCGCGTGGGGAAGTGCTCCATGCCGGCCTCGGTGAGCATGTAGACCAGGCGCGGACGACCCACGCCGTGACGCTCCTCCTCGAAGCCAACCAGTCCCTCTGCCTGCAGACTTGACAGGTGATGCCGGACGGAGATGGGATTGATGCCCACGGCCTCGGCCAGCTCCGTAATGGTTCGACGGGACTTGCCGAGTAGCGTCTGCAGGATCCTTTCGCGTGTGCTTTTCATGGCGTCTTGAGCGTGGGAGGCAGTATAACGCCCCCGGTTTTGGCTGTCAATATACTAGATAAATATCATAAATATCGGGATGGAGACGAGTGGAGCGCGGCCCCCACCCCTGGCCCCTCCCCAAAGGGGAGGGGAAGAAGATCCGAAAGAGAGGGTTTGGGAAGAACGCCCAAGCCCTCTCTTTCGGTGAACTTGCCGATCCTTGCCGGCCCAGCGTGATCTCGGCATCGCCAGGAGCTGACAGCTGATCGCTGACCGCTGATCCCTACGCCCACAACCCCGGGAAGACCGTGCGGATGAAGGTGTCGATGATCAGGCCGAGCACGAAGTAGTTGCTGAACACGCGGTTGTGCACGAAGCACACCGTCGAGAACCAGCGCGGCCAGATGGGGTATCCGGGCGGCGGCCCTTCCGGCCGCGGCTTCGACAGCCGTTGGAGGGCCATCGCGCGCCGGCTTGTAAGCCATGGCGACAAGCAGCATTGCCGGCGAGAGAAAGCGCGGCACGAACACCAGGTAGGCCAGGATCACGTACGACAGGACGATGGCGGCCATGGTGATGTAGCGCGCCGCCGTCTCGCCGACCAGCACCGGAAGCGTGCGCACGCCCTTGCCGCGGTCCTCTTTGAGCTTGTCGGTGTGCTTGCCCAGGTTGATGGTCACGACGTTGAGCCCCACCGGGATGCTGGCCAGCAGCACCATCCAATCCCACACCCCGGTCAGCACAAAGAATACGCCGCCGATCATCAGCGGGCCCCAGATGATGAAGATCGAGAGCTCGCCGATGCCGACGTACTTGAGCGGGTAGGTGTAGAAGAGCAGGATCAGCGCGCCGAAGACGAAGAACCACACCACCAGCGGCGCGAAAGAAGTGTAGAACAGGGCATAGACGCCCGAGAGCGTCGCCAGCAGGCCGCTGACGCCGAACCAGATCAAGTGTGTGCGCCGATCCCAGAAGCCCTGCGCCAGCGGATGCACACCGTACTGCGTGCGGAAGTAGTTGTCCTTGTCGATGCCGCGGCACGAAGTCGGTGTAGTCGTTGATCAGGTTGTTGGCGCCGTGGGCAATGAAGAGACCCAGCGTGAGGATCAGCCAGGTCAAGACATCGAATGGCCGACCCTGGCGCTGAAGGTATTGCCAGGCCAGCAGGCCGCCGATCAGCCCCGAGTACAACGTGACCGTGCCGACCGCCGAGCGCGTGGCGATGAACCACTTGGACAGGACGTCCAGCGCGTCCCACTCCTTGCGGTCTTCCATCTTGATGAGCTGCGTGAGCGACTTGCGCCACATCGCGAAAGCTGTGTTCATTTGACCTCCCCAAAGCAAGTGTCTGGCCCCAGCATCGCGCCGTCAGACTTTCGGTGAGGCGGTCAGGACTGGATGGGCCTTGTCGTTTTTGCGCGCTCTGCTAACCATACTCTGGATGTTCCGCGGGCGAATCAGCGTTACACGGCATGAGACAGTAATGTCCGGATCGACCACGAGAGCATCCGTGCTCCCCCAGTCGCGCACGATCCGGGGCGCTTCCCAAGGAGCCACGGCGCATTTTATCACTTAGTGGACGGAACATATCGCATTGTGCCTGGGTTTTGCCTGGCTGAGATGGCACGCGCCACCGCATCGAGCCGCGAACTGGCATTCGCATAGCCATCATCAGCTTAATCCTGCCCCTCATACGCCGCCAAGGAAAGCAGGAATCGGAGTCCCGCTCGGTGTGATTCGATTGATTGGCGGTATCATCTTCGGGACACGCACCGGACCTCTCGAAGACTCGAGAGAGGCGCAGGTTGGACTATGAACTCAAGGACTCCCACCAAAACCCAATTGCCTGAGCATCGTTGGCGGCGTCTCTCTCGCCATCGCGGTGCTGGCGCTTTTCGCACTGCTGCCGAACCTGGTCAAATGGGTCGGGGCTGCGTTGACTTTCGTGCCCAGCCGCCTCGGCCTCGTGCAAGTAGTCTCACCGGCCGAAGTGATTGCGGTCGATATAAGTTCCTCCCCCAGCAACGTCGCTATTACGCGCGCCGGGGAGTATGCGCTCTTCACCGCCAACTATGATCTGCTGTCGATAAACGAATTTGTTCTGGCTGCCAAGGCTAAGCCGTGGTTTAAGTTGGCAGACGCCGCCGGCAACCAAGTACCCGTAACGTTGATTGAGCGCGGACTCGCCCTCTACGACACTCCATTTGCGCCTGGCAGACCTGTCGCGCGTTTTCAGGTTCCCCTTGCCGGCGCGTATAGTATGACGCACCCGCGGCGCCCCGACTTCGTCTATGTGGTGCCAGACTACACCCATGGCGAGGAAGGGGCGATTGGCCTCTACATGCTTGCGCAGGCGGTCGGCCTCATCGCCGGGGGATGGTACCTACGAAAAAGGCTCCGCAAGCGTCCGACCCTGGTAGTGGTCCCTCCGCCCTCACGCCTGACTCGTGAGCGGTTTGTAGCCGAACAGGCAACAACCCAGGACGCTCTCCCGTCCACGCCTGCCCGACCGTGGCGTGCGCAGCCGGTTCCGCCACCCGCAGCCGCCCTTGAATTGCCGGTTACCGACGTGCGCGACGTGTTGCTGATGGTCCACCAAGATGAGCTGGGCATGCAGGCGGCGGAGACAGAGGTGGAATTGTTGTTCCTTTCGCAGCCAACCGGCGCGCACGGATTCACTTGGGGCGCGAAGCTTGGACTGGCGCCGTTTGAGGCAGCCGGCTATTCGCAAGGTGCCCGCGTCAGCGATCTGGTGAAGCTGCGCTATGAAGGATGGCCATCAGCCTGCATCAAGTGCGGGCAGCCGCTTGAGCACCTTCAACTACAGTGGTGGTTTGTTCGGGATCAACAAGGCCTTCCGGGCCTGCGGCACATAGAGTGCCCGCCAAGAAGGACCTGATTCCGCGCCCGTTAAGCCTGCGAAGATCGTCGTGGCTGTCGTCACGCGCGAGGCTTTCCCCAGGCTTCAGCCGGGGCTTCGAGTCCGCCCTGTCTCAACCTAGGGTCATGGCCTAGGGGGGTTTGACGATGTTCCAGGTGCTGCCCGCATCGCGAGTGACGTACAACTGCCGACCGCTGTCGGCTTGATCGCTCAAGACGAATCCCACCTCGGGTGAGACGAAATCCATGCCGCCGAAGCTGTCCGTGAAATCAACATCCGGAGTGACCGACGTCCAGCTTTGAGCGCCGTCTCTGGTCATGTAGAAGTTGTGGCCATTCCATGCGAATCCCACCTCGCGGGAGACGAAGTCGATCGACCCTCCCTGAGGGATGTACTGAGGCATGAGTTCCCATGTGGCGCCGCTGTCGCGGGATGCATACACGGCGAGCATCACACCGTACTGGTGCGAGATGTGAACAGGCAGGAACGCTACCTCCGGATCCACGAAAATGGGGCCTGGCGTCTGCAATTCCGCCTCAGTGTATTCGGCGGGCGTCGCTACGGGGCTGGCTGACCACACGCGGCCTCCGTCTGTGGTTTGGTAAAGGTAGATGCGGCCCGGCTCATACGTAACTCCCCCAATCCATGCCTTCAAGGCATCGATGGGTGTGATGCCGTTCTTCAAGCCGCCCAGTGGAATGGAGTTCGCCGCACCGGGTTGGTTGGGATCATTGACGTAGACTTGCGTCCAAGTCGCTCCAGAGTCTTCGGTCTGATAGACGCCGATGGCCATGGATCCCGCGCCCGCTCCCAGGCTGGCCATCATCCAGCCATTGCGCCCATCCACGAAGCGCAGCGCCCCACCACCGAAAGGAACAGGCGACTGGTTCCATGTGATGCCGCCGTCGGTCGTGCGGTACAGGACACCACTTAGCATGTCCGCCGGATTGGCCGCGAGTACCCAGCCGCGCAGGCTGTCGACGAACTCGGTGGTGGCGCTGTAGCCAAACGCGTCGACACTCGACGGACTGACGTCGTGCCAGTTCTGGCCACCATCCGTCGTGCGTAGGATGGCCCTTTCGCCGACCCCCCAACCGTTGTTGTCGTCGAACATGCGGATTGCGATCAGACCGGGCGCTTCCATGACTGGCGCCTCGAGCGTTGGAGCAGCCGGAGTCGAGGTGCCAGGCGTTGAGCCGTCCGAACCCAGGGAGGCGGGCGCGGCCGGAACGCATGCGGCGCAGATCAGTCGAGCGCGCAGATGCAGATCAAATGGCGGAACACGAGCTTGGGTTGCGGCATGGATAGTCTCCGGGCCTTAGCCCAGGTATTCCACAATTGTCGCCTCGCCCTGACCGACGCCGACGCACAGAGTCGCCAAGCCATAGTAAGGGCGCTTCTCGCTGCTCTGACGCCGGCGCATCTCATGCAGGAGCGTCGTGAGGATGCGCGCGCCCGAGCATCCCAGCGGATGACCGAGGGCGATCGCACCGCCATTGGGGTTGACGATCTCGGGGTCCAGATCCAGCTCCTCCTGCACCGCAAGGCTCTGAACGGCGAAGGCCTCATTGAGTTCGATCAGGCGAAGGTCCGTGACCTTTAGTCCAGCTCGCTGCAGCGCTTTGCGCGTTGCCGGTATCGGACCATATCCCATTACCCGCGGGGGCACGCCCGCGGAGGCCACCGAAACCACACGTGCCAGTGGCCGAAGCCGCAGCGTCTTGGCTCTCTCTGAACTCATCAACAGGAGGGCTGCCGCGCCGTCGTTCAGGCCGGATGAATTGCCGGCGGTCACCGTTCCACCGTTGGCGCGAAATGCGGGCCGCAGGCGCCCCAGCGATTCCATCGTCGTGTCCCGGCGCGGCCGCTCGTCAGTAGTCACCGACATGGGCTCGCCCTTGCGCTGCGGGACGTCGACGGGCACGATCTCCTCCGCGAATTTCCCCGAATCGATGGCGGCGATCGCCCGCTGATGGGACTGCAGCGCAAAGGCATCCTGCTTCTGGCGCGTAAGGTGCGGGCGCTCTGCGGCAATGTTCTCCGCCGTTTCGCCCATGGATTCCGTGCCGTAGCGTTCCTTCATGGCTGGGTTTGGATAGCGCCAACCCAGCGTGGTATCCCAGGCTGTCAGGTTTCCAAACGAGAAGGCCGCATCGGCCTTGGCGATCGAGTAGGGCGCTCGGCTCATGGATTCGACGCCGCCGGCAATGTAGATGTCCCCGTCGCCGGCCAGGATGTGGCGGCTCGCCATGTTCACGGCGTTCAGCCCGGAAGCGCACAGCCGATTGACCGTCACGCCGCTGACTTCCGGCGGTAGTCCCGCCAGCAGCGCGGCCATGCGCGCCACGTTGCGGTTGTCCTCGCCCGCCTGGTTGGCGCAGCCGAAGATGACCTCTTCGACCGTGGTCGGATCGAGGTGATTGCGCTCCACAATGTTGCGAATGACCAGCGCGGCCAGGTCGTCCGGACGCACAGAGGCGAGGGCGCCGCCCAGCGCCCCGATCGGCGTGCGAATTGCGTCGATGATCACCGCTTCGTGCATTGGGTCTCCCAATCCTCCGGTGAGGGATTGTACCACCCGCGTTTTTGCGACTTCGCGCGGTGGCGCGAACACCCGCCGCGGTGAATGCGGGCCGAATC
Source organism: uncultured Chloroflexia bacterium (assembly GCA_963784915.1). Taxonomy (GTDB): domain Bacteria; phylum Chloroflexota; class Anaerolineae; order Anaerolineales; family Villigracilaceae; genus Fen-1038. Next base: position 28,625 of record CAWATK010000013.1, on the reverse strand, counting down.
TCCCGCTTTACGCCAATTCCCGCGTACGGCAGGTCCCAAGGGACAATACAGGAGTTTTGTACCGTGCACCCATGACGCATGGCACTATTCCCGTCCAGCCTGCAACGGGGATAATCCATATAGTAATTCGCTTATTCGCACCTCAGAGGTCGATCAAGGAGGCTGGATGCCCGCGAAAGGCTGGATCGAGGTCAGCGACCAATTCTGCAAGGGCTGCGAGTTGTGCATCAGCGCCTGTCCGCCCCTGGTGATGGAGCTGGACATGTCGCGCCTAACGCCGCGCGGGTACCACCCGGCGCACACGTTCAAGGATGGCTGCACGGGCTGCGCGATTTGCGCTCTGGTCTGCCCGGATGCTGCGATTACGGTTTATCGGGAAGTCACCAAGGCGACAACAGCAGCGGCGGCGACATCCGCTTGATTCTGAATCGATAGCAGGCAGCCACGGAGAATACCAATGCCACGTGAATTGTGGGAAGGGAACCAGGCCATTGCGGAAGCGGCTGTGCGAGCCGGGCTGGAGGCCTATTTCGGCTATCCAATTACGCCGCAGACCGAGATCCTGGAGTATCTTTCGAAACGGATGCCGGAGCTCGGGCGCACGTTCGTGCAGGCCGAGAGCGAACTGGGCGCCATCAATATGGTGTACGGCGCTGCCTGTGCCGGCGTCAGGGTGATGTCGACATCCTCCAGTCCAGGCGTGAGCCTCATGATGGAAGGCCTTTCCTATATTGCTGGAACTGAGATCCCTGCCGTGCTGGTGAACGTGATGCGAGGCGGACCTGGCTTGGGAAACATAGCCCCTTCGCAGGCCGACTACAACCAGGCCGCGCACGGCGGCGGGCACGGTGATTATCGCAACATCGTCCTGGCCCCGGCCTCGGTCCAGGAAGTCGGCCGACCTGATGGGCGTGGCCTTCGACCTGGCAGAGAAGTACCGCATGATCACCATGGTCATCCTGGACGGTTCGATCGGCCAGATGATGGAGCCGATCACGCTGCCGGAAATGAAGCCCGTTCAGCGCAAGGACTGGGAATGGGCGACCAACGGCACGATGGGCAAGCGCGACCGCCGCGTGCTGACTTCCATCTACCTCGATCCGATCGAGGAGGAGGTCTGCAATCTCCGCCTGATGTCGCGCTGGAAGCAGGTCCAGGCGAACGAAGTGCGGTACAAGGAGTATTTCCTGGACGATGCCGAGTACGTGATCATCGGCTTCGGTACGGCCGGTCGTGTTGCGCTTTCCGCTGTCCGTCAGGCACGGCAGAAGGGCATCAAGGTCGGACTGCTGCGACCGATCACTGTCAGCCCCTTCCCGGCAAAGGTGATCGATGAGCTCGTGAAGCGCGTCCAGGGATTCCTGGTGGTCGAGATGAACAGCGGGCAGATGCTGGAGGACGTGCGGCTGGCGGTCCAGGGCCGGACACCCGTGGAGTTCTATGGGCGCCTGGGCGGTGTAGTGCCGTTCCCCGGGGAGATCATGCGCGGAGATCGAGCGCGTAATGGCCGCGCAAGGGCCGTGTTGAAGCCGACCCGCGAGCCGCCTGGTACGAGCGCATGACGGCTGCGGCCTGAGACCCCATCCAAGCGATTTCCGGAAGACGAGGACGCATGGTAATTGCTGCTCCCAAAAACCTGGTGTACGAGCGGCCGGACGGATTCACCGACACGCCCACGCACTACTGCCCGGGCTGCACGCACGGCGTGGCGCATCGGCTGGTGGCCGAGGTGCTGGAGGAAATGGGCGTGCTGGACCGGACCATCGGCGTGGCGCCGGTGGGCTGCTCCGTGTTTGCATACAACTACTTTGACACGGACTTTGTGGAGGCGCCGCACGGACGCGCGCCGGCCATGGCGACCGGCATCAAGCGCGTGCTGCCGGACCGCGTGGTCTTCACCTACCAGGGCGACGGCGACATGGCCTCCATCGGCATGGGCGAGATCGTGCACGCGGCGGCCCGGGGCGAGAACATCACCGTAGTCTTCATCAACAATGCCAACTTCGGCATGACCGGCGGCCAGATGGCGCCCACGACCCTGCCCGGTATGAAGACCACCTCGTCACCCGCCGGTCGCGATGTCGAGACGCAGGGCTATCCCATCCGCATGGCGGAGCTGCTGTGCACGCTGGACGGCGCGGGCTACGTCGTGCGCCGATCGCTACACGATCCTAACAACATCCGCAAGGCCAAGAAGGCCATCCGGCTGGCTTTCGAAACCCAGGTGCGCGGGCTCGGCTTCTCGATGGTCGAGTTGCTGTCCACCTGCCCGACCAACTGGAACATGACACCGGTCAATGCACTGAAGTTCGTCGAGGACAAGATGGTGGCGTACTTCCCGCTGGGCGACTACAAGGTCTCTGACGGCGTGGCGCAGGTCAAGGTCTGAGGGAGACACACATGCAGAAAGAGATCATCATCGCCGGCTTTGGCGGACAGGGCGTGCTCTTCGGCGGGCAGGTGCTGGCCGTAGCCGCCATGGACGCCGGGCGACGAGGTCACCTGGATCCCGTCCTATGGTCCGGAGATCCGCGGCGGCACGGCCAACTGCACGGTCGTGATCGCCGACGAGGAGATCGGGTCGCCCCTGGTAGAGCATCCGCCGCTGGCGATTGCCCTGAACCTGCCTTCGTTTGACAAGTACGAGGAACTGTTGCAGCCGGGCGGAACGCTGGTCGTCAACAAGTCGATGGTGGACCGCGAGGCGCGGCGCACGGACATCAAGGTGGTGATGGTCCCCTGCAATCAGATCGCCGAGGAAGTCGGCAGCTCCAAGCTGGTCAACATGGTGGCGATCGGCGCCCTGGCGAGCGCCCTGCCCGAGATCGGAGTGGCGGCACTGGAGAAGGCGCTCACCGATCACATGCCGGCGCGGCACAAGGACCTGCTGGCAAAGAACCACGAAGCGCTGCGGAAGGGGTTCGCTGCCGCACAGGCACAGTAGCGCGCAGAGCAGCTCCTGAGATCACTCGACCGGCCCTTGGGGCCGGTCTGCTTTTCGGTGAGGCGACTGCCATATAATGCTCCACCATGCGTTTTGAGGCAGTTCACGGCGTGCGTCTTCCCAAGGTGGGGTTTGGAACCTGGAGCATCGGCGGGGGAGAAACCGCAAACGAGGCCCGGGATAGATGGTCCCTGGATGCCCTGCGTTCCGCCCTGGCGATCGGGTACACCCATTTCGACACCGCGGAAATGTATGCGGCGGGTCACTGCGAGGAGTTGCTCGGCCGCGCCGTCCGCGAGGTGGGTGTGGACCGCGCCGCATTGTTCATCACGACCAAGGTCAATGCCGGAACACCTGGCGGCTGCCAGCGTGCTGCGGGCATGCAATGCCAGCCTGCGCAGGTTGGGCACCGACTACATCGACCTGTACTTGATCCACTGGCCCAACCGGTCGATACCTTTGCAGGACACATTCGAGGGCCTCAATCAGCTCACGCGCACCGGCAAGGTGCGTTCGCTGGGCGTCAGCAATTTCGATCTGGAGCTGCTAAAGCAGGCCGCGGCGCTTTCGGCTTCACCGTTGCTTACGAACCAGGTGTCCATGAGCCTTGGCGACAGAAGCTCCGTGCGGAACGGTGTACTGGATTATTGCCAGACGAACGAGATCGTCCTAACCGCATACTCGCCTCTCAAGCACGCGAAGCTCCGTACCGATTCCGCTGTCCAGGAGATCGCAGCCAGCCGCGGGTTGACGCGGTACCAAGTGGGAATTGCATGGCTCTGCAGTCAGCCCGAGGTAATCACTATTCCAATGTCCGCTGACGCGCAGCATCAACGGGAGAACCTTGAGGCCGCAGACGTGGTCTTGACACCCGAAGAGATGCAGAAGCTGGGCTAGGGGCAAACGCCGGTGATGGGCGCAGACAGAGCGGCTGTCCCCGTGCGCTATAATGCGCCGAATGTCGGCTGGCGGACGTGGTCTTCCTCAAAGAAAAACGGAACCTCTCGAGGGCGAAGAGCATGAGCGCCCGTGGGCGGTGTTCATCCACAATGACGACGCTACACCAATGGACTTTGTCGTACACGTGCTGACGACCATCTTCGAACTCCCGTCCCCAAACGCCGAACACGTCATGTACACCGCGCACCTCAACGGAAAAGCCTACGTGCAGACACTTCCACGAAAAGCGGCGCAACGGCGTGTGGGCCAGGCGCGGTTCTCAGCGCGGCTTCGGGGCTTCCCACTCGAGTTCTCACTGGAAGCCGAATAGTGGCGAACCGGGAGGCGGCTCTCACCCAGATCAACCTGGATGATCTCGTTGCCGCACTAGGCGCGCAGAACCGACCCTGGCTCGCGGGCGTGGCCCGCCGGATTCTGCGAAGGCCCGCCGTGAATTTCGCCCGACAGATGGTGGAGTTTGATGACGTGACCGGTATGCGCGGCTTGCCGGAGGGTGCCCGCCATGCCGAGCGGCGCCTGGCGCGCGACGTCCGCGTCCACGGGCGTGAGCGCCTTCCACGCGGTGGTTTTTTGGCGCTCTCGAATCACCCCGGGCTGACGGATACCCTGGCTCTTTTTGCGGCCCTCGATCGGCGCGACCTGATGACCATCGCGCTGCATCGACCCTTCCTGGCAAACCTCATACACGTCAGCCAGAAGCTCTTCTATCTCGCGGACCTCCCGCAGGAACGCATGGCGCTCGTGCGCCAGGTTGCGCGGGCGATGAAGGCTGGAACCGCTGTGCTAACATTTCCAGCCGGTCAGATTGAGCCCGATCCGGATGCCTTTCCGGGCGCAGTGAAATCGTTGGGCGGCTGGACTGAGAGCGCCGAAGTCTTCCTCCGCCTGGCGCCGGGAACGCCCATCGTCCCCGTGTGCGTCCGCGGAGTGACGTCGCGCGCGGCGGCGAGGCATCCGCTGGTTCGGCTGCGCCGGTCGCCCGATGCGCAGCAGCTGGCGGCCTCGGCGCTGCAACTGCTCTGGCAGCTCATCTTCGACGCCCGCCTGGTGACAATCCACGTTCAGATCGGTCATCCCATCACGCCGGACCCAGGCGTGCCGTTCGAAGGCGAGGCGCTGCATCGCTCGGTCCTGGCGGAGATGCGCGCACTTATCGAGTCTCGACCTGAGGGTCGAGGGGTATCAGCGCTTTGAGGCGGCCACCTGAGCGCGGCCTCTCTGTTGTTGCCGCCCGCACCGAGCCCCGACCACTTCGGGTGTGGTCCACACGACTCCTGCTATTGGCCGCTGCCCTCTTCCTGCTGTGGCTCGCCTTCCGCAATACCCCGATGCGGGAGATCGGTCGGGTTCTTTCCATTGTGCGACCCTGGCAGGTCGGCGTCATCCTCATCGTCAACATTGTGTTTCACGTGCTCATGGGCATGCGCTGGTGGTTTCTAGCGCGCGCGGACATCAAATCGGTGCGCCTCCGCGAAATGGTGGTCATACGGCTCGGCGCGTTCGGCCTGAGTTACTTTACGCCGGGTCCGCAATTGGGCGGTGAGCCGCTGCAGATCCTCTTTCTCCGCAGGCAACATGCCACCTCCTTCGCGCGGGCGGCCGCCACAGTGATCATGGATCGATTGGTCGAACTCCTGGGGGGATTTCTCTTCATGGTGTTGGGGGTCGCGTCCTTGCTGCATGAGGGCCTGTTGCGCATCTTCGGGGGCATGTCGCTGGCACTGCTCGTGCCTCTGGCGCTGGTGATGGCCTGGCCGGCCGCCCACATTTTTCTGCTGTGGAGAGGGCACTACCCGATCTCGAGAATGCTGGCGCTCGTTTCCACGCCACGCGCGCTGAAAAGGATCTGGCGCCTAATGCGTGCCGCGGAGCACCTGGCCGGCAGGTTTTCTCAACGACGTCCTGGGGCCGTGCTCGCCGCACTGAGCGCCTCGCTCCTGGCGGCCACATTGGCAGTAATGGAATACGCTCTCATGACGTCCTTTTTGGGTATGAGGCTTTCCCCCTGGCGGACCGTCGCAGGCTGGACAGCGGGTTGGCTGTCCTTCATAGTTCCCCTCCCGGGTGCCCTCGGCGCCCTTGAGGGCAGTCAGGTCATTGCCTTAGGGTCCTTTGGAATCACAAGCGCCGCAGCCCTGGGAGTGGCTATTCTCCTGCGAGCTCGCGACCTCCTATTCGGTGGCGCTGGCTTTCTCATAGCCGCACATCATCTGCACGGAGCTTTCGACCCAAGCGGAACCGCAGATGCGAGCTGACCGAAGACCGCATGACCCAGGCCAGATGAAGGCCGGGAAGGGCGCCATGGACACTCCAGCGATCACCGGCGAAGTCAGCGCGCGAATACCCACGCGACATGGCGAGTTTCAACTGACACTGTATCGCGGCCAGGATCGCAAGGAACACCTGGCCATGACGCTGGGATCGGTTCGGGATACAGATGGTGTGTTGACGCGCCTGCATTCGGAATGCCTGACGGGCGACTTGCTCGGATCCGTTCGGTGTGACTGCGGTGAGCAGCTGGAGCGCTCGCTACACATGATTGGCCGGGCCGGCCGCGGGGTGCTGCTGTATTTGCGTCAGGAGGGCCGCGGAATTGGCCTGCGCGACAAGCTGCGGGCATACAACCTGCAGGATGAGGGCCTGGACACGGTCGAGGCCAATCTGCGACTGGGCCGGGGCGCGGACGAACGTGAGTATGGCGTCGCGGCGGGTATGCTGGCCGACCTCGGTGTGCGGTCCGTGAATCTAATCACCAACAATCCATCCAAGATCGATGCCCTGCGCAAGCTGGGCGTTGAGGTGGCGGCGCGCACGCCGATCCAGGTGGCGGCGCACCCTGAAAACCTGGGGTACCTGCTCACGAAGCTGCGAAGAATAAATCATCAGCTTGAACTTCGAGGCGCGCTGCACCTTTCCGGAGAGAAGCCATGATGCAAGAAGGAGCCCAGATGGAGCCCAAGATCCGACGCAATTTGATCGTTGCGCTCGCCCTGACTACCGCCGCGCTTCACTTTGGGGCGGCGTTGGATCAGCGCATCTTTCCCGATGGACCCGATCCGCTGTTCACACTGAACGGCCTCGGCTACGTGGGCCTGCTGCTGGCCTCCTTCCTTCCTTTGGAATTCCTTCGATCGCGGCGACGGCTCATTGGGCGTGTGTTCCTGATATATACGCTCGTCACGATCGCCGCCTGGGTGATCATCTATGTCGGGCTCTTCGTGATCCGTGATGGGCATCCATTCTTCAGTGTGGATTCCATTTACGGGATCCCAGCCAAGATCGTTGAGCTCGCCCTGGTGTATTGCCTCCGCGCCGACAAAGCGTAAAGGCGCGTCCCTGCGGGGGTATGCTTGCGGCGTGAAACGTAAATCGATCTGGTTCCTTGGCCCTCGGCAGGTCGAGGTCCGCGATGACCAGCTGCCGCCTCCTGGCTCGGATTGCGTGCTCGTCCGCGTGCAGGTCATGGGCGTGAGTGCCGGCACCGAGATGCTGGTCTACCGTGGCGAGATACCAGACTCGGCCGACGCGGATGTCGATCCGGTGGTTCGGGGCTTGCACTATCCGACCCCGTTCGGCTATTGCAGCGTGGGCATCGTGACGGACCTCGGCGCCGACATAGCTGCCGAGTGGAAGAACCGCCTGGTCTTTGGCTTTCAGCCGCACGCCTCTTGTTACACTGCACCCCCGGGCGGACTGCTGGCCGTTCCAGAGGATATCTCGCCGCAAGACGCCATCTTCCTGGCGAACACCGAGACCGCGATCAATCTTGCTCACGATGCGGCCCCGCTGGTAGGAGAGCGCGTATTGGTGCTAGGTCAGGGGACGGTGGGGCTGCTGACGGCGTCCCTGCTGGCGGATTTTCCACTGGCATGCGTGGTTACTGCCGACCTTCATCCGGTTCGCCGGGAAGCCTCCGCGCAAATGGGGGTGACAGCCGTCCTCGACCCTGCCGATCCCGATTTCGTGGAACGGGCGCGATCTTACACACAGGGCATGGGCTTCGACGCGGTTCTCGAACTGACCGGCAATCCAAAGGCTTTGGACCACGCCGTGGCGTCCACCGCGTACAGCGGGCGGATCGTTGTGGGTTCGTGGTACGGCCGCAAGCCCCTGGCGCTGGATCTCGGAGGTCGCTTTCACCGCTCGCGGATCCGCATGCTTGCGTCGCAGGTCAGCACGATAGCGCCTGAGTTGAGCGGCCGCTGGGACAAGGCGCGCCGATTTGGCGTCGCCTGGGAAGCCATCCGTAGGATTCGGCCCAGCCGTTGGATCACGCATCGTTTTCCGGTCGAACGCGCCGACGAGGCATTCCGATTGCTTGACACCGCGCCGCAATCCACCATTCAGGTTGTGCTGGAATCCGCGGCCGGTTCCTAGATGACTGCGTTCCCCAGGAGACGTCATGTACACTCTCGCAGTTCGCCGAAGTTTTATTGCCGCGGCATGCCCTGATCGGTGGCGACTGGGGCCGCGAGAACGAACCCAATTCCCATGGCTACCTGCTTGAGCTGCAATTGAGCAGTGAAGCGCTCGACGAGCATGGCTTCCTGGTCGATATTGTCGACGTAGACCAACACCTGGACCACCTGGTCAGCCGCTATCGGGATGTGATGCTGAATGAGCTTCCGGAGTTCGCGGGCTGAATCCCAGCCTTGAGAACTTCGCCCGCATACTGACGCTGAGTTTCACGGACAGTCTGCACGATGCAAGGCTGGCCTCGGTCAAAGTAGTACTGTGGGAAGACAGCTCCGCGTGGGCCTCATACCAAGTACAGCGCTGAGGCTGGGGATGGAATTCGTTCGAAGCACATGAGGGCTGCGCTTGTTATTTATGGCTCGCTGAATTCCACAAGCGGCGGTTACCTATACGATCGAATGCTGGTGTCCAAAATGCGCCTGCGCGGCGACGAAGTGCAGGTGATCTCACAACCTCGGCGCAGTTACGCGGCCGGGCTACTGGATAACCTCCACGCCCGGTTTCCCGACGTGGATGTGGTTATACAGGACGAGTTGAATCATCCGTCGTTGTTCCTGGCTAATCGACGGCGGCCGCGTCCACACATCGTGAGCATCGTGCACCACCTGCGATCATCCGAGCGTCGACCTGCGTGGCAGAACGGGATCTATGCCCTCGTCGAACAGGCGTACCTGCAGGGGGTTGACGGCTTCATCTTCAACTCCGACACCACCGCGGAATCTGTGCGGTTGCTTGCGGGCACCGGGAAACCGTACGTCGTCGCAACTCCGGGAGGTGACCGACTTGGCACGCTGACTCCAGATGCCGTCCGTGCGCGGGTGACTCGTGGCGGGCGACTGCGGCTGGTAAGCGTCGGAAGCGCCATTCCCGGCAAGGGCCTGGATGTTCTGTTGGACGCCATGCAGCAGCTCCGGGACGAGGCGGTCCAGCTGGAAATTATCGGACCGGAAGACGCCGCGCCTTCATTCGCCGCGCGTCTGCGTTCAAGAACCACGGAGCTTGGCCTGCCGGTAACTTTCCATGGAGAACTGAGCGACAGCGAGCTGCAGGCGCAAATGCAGGCAGCAGACGTATTCGTGCTGCCATCCTACTACGAGGGATTCGGGATCGTGTTCGTGGAGGGCATGGCGCAAGGTCTTCCTGCCATTGGCACAGCGGCAGGCGCAGTGTCCACGCTGATACAGGACGGTTCAAATGGATTCCTGGTGGCGCCCGGCGACGCCGCAAGGCTGGCCGACTGCATTCGGACCCTGGCCCGCGATCGGGAACTCCTGCTCCAAATGAGCCTGCGCGCAATCCGATCCGCGGGCACCTTCCCGACCTGGGATCAGTCCACGGACAAGATGCGGGCTTTCCTTATGCAAGTGGCTGGCATTCCGTGATCACGTCCGAACGTTCAGTAGTCCGATGCCGATTGCGAGGACGGCGCCGAGGATAGCGCTCGCCAAGTTGACTTTGTCGTTATCCAACCAAGTCCAGCCCCTGATATGCGCCGTGGCTGCTCCACAATGATGGCGGGGATGCTGTTCCGTTTCCATTCCATCCGCGCCGCAGCGATACATGCTCTGCACTGTTGCACCCAGGAATGAATCGAACAGCGCACCCGCGAGTCCGGCGATTGCAACCGGCGCGATCATGGCCCCGTTGGCTCCGGCCACCAATAGGTTGGTAAGCCACCCTATCAGTGCTGCGCCGCCGACTGCCGCCAATGTCCCCAGAGGGGATATACCGCCCGAGGTTCCGGCAGGAACGCGTCGCCGCAAATGGGTGATCAGACGCGGCGCAGAGGATGACAGCACTCCCAGTTCGGTCGCCCACGTATCTGCGGTCACTGCCGCGATGGCACCGGCGTAGCCAAGCCAGGGCCACGCTCCGGTTGTGCCGCTGCCGATCGCAACCGCGAACAAGCCCGCCACAAAGCCGTTGCTCAAGACTTGGCCTGCATCCCTGAAAGTGCCCTTGGCGTAGCTGGCTGCAGGTCGTGCCCGTCCTTGTTTCGCCAGCCTACCCAGAAGGGAAGAGCTCACGAAAAAAGTTATGAGGACCAGTGCCGCGCGCCAGCCCGCAAATCCGTAGACAAGGGTGCCCAAGATCGTGGCCGCGGCTGCGCCGGAGTAACTGAGACTACGCAACACCCGAGCAGCGGTGGCGATTGCCAGTGCCAACAAGAATCCGATGACGAATTGCATGCTCTGGGGCTAGAGGGGTGCCGTTGCGATGAAGAGCACGGCCAGAAGGAAAAGCAGGCTGGACGAAGGCCGCGCCTGACCAGAGCACGAGGGCGAGCGCCTGACGTTTCTCCAGACGATAGAAGAACAGGCCCGAAACCCATGCAGTGAAGCTCAGCAATGCGCTGACCAGGGGGAGGATGGTGAGCTGGCCGGACGCTACCAGGTCCGGAGTTTGGTCGGGCCGGTAGCCGAGCGCAAACTGCGCACTGGTTGGAATCAATAGACTGATCCAGGCTGTCAAACCGAGGTTGAGAAACAGTGTCACCAACCACAAGTAACGGACCAGGCCGGAGTTCCAGGCTTGGGCGAAGACGAACGACGGATACTGCGACTGCGCCTCCGCCTCATGCAGGCTGCCCAGTTCGACCGCCCGCGCGAACGTCTCGAGGAATTGCCGGGGCTTGGCAGGGGAAATCGCGTAGACCCGCTTCGGGGTACCCACCAGGAGCATGCCCCGGGCGCGGCTAGAAAGGAACTCCACCACACCCAGATCTCCATGACGCTTCAAACCGAGGACTGCGCCCGGAAGGGGGATGGCTGGGGGCGTGACGGGCGTGGTGAGGTCGTCCATAGGGCGCACCCATTCGATGTCCGCCAGCGGAATGAGCTCTTTACGCAGACCCCAGCGGAGTTCGAGGGTGTCCCTGTCCAGCCGGTACTGGGCCCGGTACAGGGCGTACGCGCGATATCCCAGCAGTGGCACTGGCGCGAAGGCCAGGATGCCCACGAGAACAAAGACCACAAATTGCGGGCCCACAGGCGTGACCGACATGCGCCAGAACGCCCAGCCCGAAAGCGCGGTAAGGGCCGCAACCAGCAATGCGTGGAAGGCCAAGCCGACCCGTTTCGATGGTGGAAAGAGCCCGGTGTTCATCCTGCCCTGACTGACGGATGGGGTGATTCCACGCAGATCAGGCTACGCTAAGTTCCGCCTTCAGCGCCGCGCAGACTGCATCGACCTCTTCTTCGGACATGATGCCAGAGAACGGGATTGCCAGTCCGCGGCGGCCGAGGTCTTCCGTGTGTGGGTAGTCACCTTCACGAAAGCCGAAACGCTCCACCATATATGGCTGCAGATGGATGGGGAGGAAGTACGGCCGCACGGGAATGCCCCTGGCAGTCATGCGTTGTGCGAGGGCGTCCCGGTCCACCCTCGCGTCGAAGTGGACCACGTAAACGAACCATGACATCCGGGTCGTGAAGCCCGCGATCGTGGGCGGCCGCAGGCCCGGAATCTGTTGCAGGCGCGAGCGGTACATCTCTGCCACGCGCTCACGTTTGCCCAGGAGCTCCTGGAGCCGGGACATCTGTACCATGCCGACGGCCGCAGACATCTCGTCCAGACGATAGTTGTATCCCAGGTGCGTGTGCTGCAGCCACGTGTCGCCGGCAGCCCGGCCTTGATTGCGAAGAGCCCGCATTAGGTCCGCGGCCCGGTCGTCATCGGTGACAATCAGCCCGCCCTCACCGGTCGTGATCTGCTTATTCGGGTAAAACGCAAACACGGCCGTGTCGCCAAAGGTGCCAGCCAGCTTGCCTTTGTACTCCGCCCCCAGCGCTTCACATGCATCCTCGACGAAACCCAGTCCGTGAGCCTGTGCGACTCCTCGCAGCGGATCCAGGTCTGCCGGTTGACCGAAGACGTCCACGGCCAGGATTGCCTTTAGCGGATTGTGGAGGGCAGACCCCCGCCGCGGTAGCCAGCGCGCGGCCTGGTCACCGCCTTGCCTCAGATCGCTGGCCGCGAGGGCGACTTGTGCCGGATCCAGATTGCCCGTGAAGGGGTCCACGTCAACGAAGATCGGGACGGCCCCCTCGTAGAGAAGCACATTGGTGGAGGCCACGAAGGAGAACGGAGTGGTGATCACGAGGTCGCCCGGCCCGATCCCGCCTGCACGCACACATAGGTGAAGGCCCGTGGTCCCGGAGGACACGGCGATCGCGTGCGCGCTGGCCGGTGTAGTCGACGAAGGCCCGTTCGAACTGTTGAACCCAACGCCCCATGCTAAGAACGGGGGTCTCCAGGACCTCCAACACGGCATTGCGCTCGGCGGCCGTCAAGTCCGGCGAGGACATCTGTATTTTGGATGTCATTTGGGCCACTTGGAAAGCGATTGAATTCGATCCATCACCGCGTCGATCGGCAAGATCTCCGAGTCAGAACTGGATCGCGGTTTCAATTCTACCATCCGGTCGTGCAAATGCTTCTCACCCACTGTGATCCTTACGGGACATCCGATCAGATCGGCGTCGTTGAACTTGATGCCTGCGCGCTCATCGCGGTCATCGTAGAGTACCGGAATCCCGGTTTGCTCCAGGGATTCGTGCAGCTCAGCGGCGATCGGCGCTGTCGCAGCGGTGCGTGAGGGCAGGTGAAGCACATGCACGTCGAAGGCCCCCATGCCGAATGGCAACGACAGTCCGTGTTCATCGCGGTGACGGTCTGCAAGGCACAGCAGCGCCTTGAACCCTCGAATTCCGGCCTGATCGGCCACCACAAAGCCCTTGCCCGCCTGGAGGGGCGAGGCACAATCCGGGCAAGGATCGCCGGGACGCGCCAGCGTGAGGTCTGTGACTCTGTCGGCAGTGTAGTCACGCCCGTAATTGGTATTCAGAACGTGAAAGCCCGGCTCGTTGGCGCCCGACACCAGGTTAGGGCTTAGTGGGATGAGATCGTCGACCAGGATGTGCGCGCCGCTCAGGCCCACCGGCGAGGCATACCCGGGCACAGCGCCGGCAGCTACGATCTGGTCATGGCTGGCGACGTGCAATTCGCCCCCGGCTGACCGGAGTTTCACCTCGCTTGCCTGCATATCGCCGCGCACCACAACGAAAACAAATTGGTTGCTGCTGCCGCGCACGTAGAGCAAGGCCTTGGCCGTCTTCTCCTGCGGAACCCCCAGGTAGCTCGCCAGAGACTCTATCGTGTTGCAGTCAGGCGTGGCAACGCGTTGCATGGGGAGCATGGGCTCGGCCGCGGGCACAGCCAGGCGCCTTCGGGCGCTCTGTGCCGCATCGGCGTAACCGCAATGGGGGCAACGCAGGATGGCGACATCGCCCCCGGTGGCCTCAACGACGGTCTCGCCGGCGGAGGTCGTCACCGTGGGCCCCACAACGGCCCATCTCCCTGGCTCGGCCCTCACGGCGCTCATCAAGCGCGCGCCAGCCAACTCGCCCAGGCGCGTGAGGGTGCCAGCCGAATCAACGTAACCAGCCCGAATCAGGTAGCGCTCTCCATCCGTCCGAGCCCGGGCTGGCAGTTCGCGGCGCGTTTCGATGCGAAGTTCACTGTAGCGCATATCAAGGAAAGGCCCCGCAGGCGCGAACCGCCTGGGGGAAGGACTCCCTAGCTCGAAGCGGTTTTGCGGCGGCGGACGGCCGTTGTTCCACCAGTCGCAGCGGCCGGTGCACTCTGCGTCGGTGCCCCTTCATCGGGCGCCGACATATCATCCGTGGGGGCTCCCGGAGGCGGGGCTGGCTCCAGCCCGAGTTCAACGGTTTCTTCCATCCGGATCTGGCCGCGCAGGAAAGCGCCATCATCGGTTACAAACGCAGTAGTCACCACATCGCCCCACACGCGGCCGCTTGCGCGAATCTCGAGCTTCTGGGTAGTGATGTTGCCCCGCACAGCCCCGGCCACGATCACCGCATTGGCGCGCACGTTGTTGCACGTCACGCGTCCGGTCTCACCCACGACGAGCAACCCGCGCAGGGCGATCTCCCCTTCGAAAGCGCCTTCGATGCGCACTCCACCGGAGCCGCTAATGGATCCATGCCAGATTACACCTGGACCCAAAACCGAGGTGATCCGCTCGACGGCCGAAAGGGATGGCGCCTGTTCCGACTGGCTTGGGGTTCTCTTAAACACTCACAGAATTGTACCTTAAAAGGAATCTGCGGCTACGCGACGCGGTCATACGTCAAGCTTGAACATGGTCCCGCGACAAGATGCCGAGCCGCACAGACAAGGGTACTGCGCGGCCTGCGCCTCGAGGTCGCCGGCATCACCGGTAAGATTGTAGTCATAGGTCAGTTCTTCGCCGGGCAGGATGTCACGCACCGCGTAGATCCAGATGCGTTTTCCACGCGTCACCGACTCACAGTTTGGTTCGCACGAGTGATTGATGAAGCGGGCCTCGTTTCCGTTCACGCCACCGTCGATCACGGTCCGCTCATCCACGGTGAATAGCAGTACGTGTGGATGGATGCCATCAACGGGCGCGTACCGATGATCGGCTTCTGCCACCGAGATGCGCTGGCCGAGGTACTCGATGATGCGTTGGCCGCGGCGAATTCGTCCCGTCGCAAATGCACCAACGCCTTCGATGGCTGAGTCGCGGATTTCAAGCGGCGGGCGAGCCATGTCCTAGTTGGCGCCCCTGGCCTGATTTGGCAGCAACCAGGAGACCGCAACCTTGAGATAGCTGCAACCGGAGGGTGCCGCGCGCACGGGGTGCCTCATTCCGATGCGGCCGAAGCCCCGGGGGCGCTGCGAGCAGCTGCATAGATGCCAGCAAGGATCAACACGGCTCCCACCAGCACGAGTGCACCCGGCCGCTCGCGCAGTATGAAGAACGCAAGCACCGCCGCCCCCACTGGTTCACCCAGGGTGGTGACTGCCACGGCGGCTGCCGGCAGGTATCTCAGCGCCCAATTGTAGGTTGAGTGCCCGATCAGTTGAGGGACCAGAGCGAGCAGGACGATCCAAACATAGGTTCGGCCCGGAAGATCCAAGACGAGCGAATGGGTGGAAATCGCGGCAACCAGCAAGCCAACCGCAGCGCAGCCATATGTAATGAAGATGTAGGTGGTAAGCGACACGGTCGCCCGGAGCCGGCGGCCGATGAGGAGATATCCGCTCACGGTCCAGGCGCCAAGAAGCGCGAGGGAGTTGCCCCACAGGCTGTTGCCCTGCGGCGTGGCGCCAAAGCCGGTGCAGTGAAATCCACCTTGAAGGGAACAGGAATCGCTGGCGGCGATCAAGATCCCGCCAATCAGCGCCAACGCCAGGCCCGCCACCGCGGCGGCCCCCAGACGTTCGCGCAGAACCAATGGTGACAAGAGCGCAACCCAAAGCGGGCCAGTGCTGACGAGCACCACCGAGCTTGTAACGCTCGTGTACTGCAGTGAGGTGATCCACGTGGCAAAGTGCACGGCCAGGAAGAGGCCGGACACCAGCGCCAGCGCAAGCTGTTGACGGGTAAGGGCGGCCAATTCAGCGCGATTCCGAGACACGACAATCGGAGCCAGGACTAGCGTGGCAAGGCTAAGCCTGAGCGCGGCAATCGTTATGGAAGGAGCATCCTGCTGCGCGAGGCGAATCAGAATGGATGCCGTCGAGACCGCCAAAATCGCGATCCCGATGGCCAACGGCATGTAGATCGGCGTCCGGTGGCTTTGCATACCAGTCGATCGTGCCGCCTGGGCGGCGCCGCAAGTATACCCTTGCACAAGCGCAGGCTTTTTCGGGCCCCGGAGCGTATGCAAAGCATTAACCAGCGGCTCAGAAGCTTGACACGCGTCTATTGGGCGGCTACAATTTTTATGAAAGTTGTCATAATAATCACTTGAAGAGTTCGCCTCAGCAAAAGGAGTCACAAATGGCTTTCGAGCTTCCGAAACTTCCCTACGCCGTCGATGCGCTGGAACCATTCATCGATGCGCAAACGATGACGATCCATCACGACAAGCATCACGCGGCCTACGTCACCAATCTCAACGGCGCAATCGAGAAGCGACCTGAATTGGCCGGCAAATCCCTGGAGTCTCTGTTGGCAGACCTCAATGCAGTTCCCGAGGATGTCCGCATGGTGGTGCGCAATCACGGCGGGGGCACGTGGAACCATTCCATGTTCTGGGAGATCATGGCCCCCAAAGCGGGTGGACTGCCGAAGGGCGACCTGGCTAAGGCCGTCGATGCAGGTTTCGGATCGTTCGACCAGTTCAAGGCAGAATTCGAGAAGGCCGCCAACGGCCGTTTCGGTTCCGGTTGGGCCTGGCTTGTGCGCAAGGGAAACGGATTGGCGGTTGTCTCAACGGCCAACCAGGACAACCCGATTTCGGACGGTGCGACGCCGATCATGGGCATCGACGTGTGGGAGCACGCCTACTACTTGAAGTATCAGAATCGACGCGCCGAGTACGTGACCAATTGGTGGAACGTCGTCAACTGGGATGCTGTGGCGGGGCGCTTCGCAGCCAAGTGAGTCGCAGCCAACCACGAGGTGGGTTCAGGGGGCACTGGTCGGGGTTCCTCGCGCGGCTATGATAAAATACCGCCGAGGAGCTTAGGCTCAAAGGAGAGGACCGATGACCCATATCATCACCAGTCTGTGCGTTCGTGATCGGGGTTGCATTGAAGTCTGCCCGGTGGAATGCATGGTCCCCGGATTTCCGAAAAACGAGTGGCCCTGGATCTACATCGATCCTGACACCTGCATCGACTGTGGCGCGTGCATTCCGGAGTGCCCATTCGCGGCGATCTTCCCCGAAGACGAGGTTCCATCGGCGTACACAGCCAAGGGCGGAGAGTACATCAGCAAGGTTGGGCTCACTGGTCATTTCGAGGGAACCAATCACTTTGGCAAGCCGATCGTGCTGGATACCGCCCAGCAGTTGAAGGCCGGCGAGGTGGTGGATCTCACTGCCGACATCAAACCCAACTACGATTTTTTCAAGACGGGGCCGGGCTATGGCACCAAGGATGTGGACGACGGCACGTAGGGCCTGCTCTCGTTAGGCAGTTCAAGCCCGTTCTATTGAACGGGCTATTTTTATCTGTTCCGAGGAAACCCGCCCAGGAGCGGTCAACTGAGAAGAGCTGCAAGAAGGTACGGAATGGAGGAACGCATGCTGCCACCTATTGCTTCGAGGCGCTCGATCACGGTCTGGATGCTCACTGTCGCGTCGATCCTGGCCTGCAATCTGCAGGCCCCTGCCTCGAGCGGTCCCGCTTCAATCCCTTCTGCGACCGCGCTCGTGCCGACGTCTGCGGCGACCACGGCTACCGAGGTTCCTCCAACCGCGTCCGCCAAAGCAACTCCATCGGCCACGCAGGGTCCTGCACCCGTCGTTGCCGTGAACGCCACTGGCGGCCGTCTCAACGTCCGTCGCGGCCCCGGTCCGGACTACGATACGGTTGGAGCGTTCCTGGATGGCCAATCATCGACTGCAACAGGGCGCAACGAGAACGGGAAATGGGTGCTGATCAGTATTCCCAAGACCTCGAAGCCCCTTGGGTGGATCACCCTTGAGACCAAGTTCACAACTGTGATCGGCGATGTCGCCGGCCTGTCTGTGGTGGAGGTGGCCCCAGCGGTGCCCGCCTACATCCGCAACTGCACGGGTCGCGAAATGCTTATCAACCCGATCGGTGCGGTGTTGCAGCCGCGCGGCAGTGCCCCTGACAACCAGCTGCAGTTCTTCCCGGGGGAGTACAGCGTCGTCGATATGGAGACAGAGACCGAGATTGGCGGCGTTACGGTCTTCGAGGGTAAGACGATCGACATAAAGCAGGATTCTTCCGGCAAGAACTTCTCGTGCTAGTTGGTCGAGTCCTCGTCAGAAGTGGTCACTCTGCGGACCCTCTAAGGGGTGGCGGCGCTCAACAGATCCGTGCCGATTTGAGTTGCCGTGGCCGCCGATCCGTCTTCCAGCAGGACAATGACGACCAGCGGAGTTCCCTGACCCCCCGGCTGTGAACCCGCCAGGAACCAGGTCAGGGTCCGCCCCTCAGATTCCAGCGTGCTGCGCCACTGCCAGAATCCCGCTTTTTCGGCCGCATAGTCCAACGCGGCGCTGGTGGCGGCGCCCGCAGAAAACACGGGGACGGATTTGCCGAGCTGAGGCAGGACCACCCAGCCCTGCAGCGGGCTCCGTATGGCGGAGGCAATACGAGGGGCGGGGCGAAGCCCGGCGTTGGACAAGGATGCCGCGGCCAGACCCATTTGCAGCGGGCTCACTCGTGGGTCCGTGATTCCATTTCCGGTATAGGGGGGCCCGACCGTCATGCGGATCTCAGGTGCCGCGTACAGACCCAGCGAACGATAGATGGAGGCAACGTCGGCCTCAGGCGAATCAAGCCTCGCCGCCGTGATCATGGGCAGCAAGGCGTTCTGCACTTGGTACGTGCCCTGAGTGGCGCGGTTCAGAAGAGGTGTGTCTGCTTGCACCGACAGCGCGGGGCCGAGTTCGTCCAGGGCGTTGGCGTCGAACGCTGGATGGGAAGCCATCACCAGGATCTCGCCTGTCTGGGCGTTCATCAACACCACAGCGCCCCTCTGGTCACCCAGCGCCGTGTCGGCGACTTGTTGTAGCCTGAGATCCAACGTCAAGCGGACGTCCAGCCCTGGTGGCGGCGTGCCGTAAACAAGCTCCTCCCAAATGAGGCTGCTTGTAGGATTGCCTTGGAGGCCCCTCAGGTACTCGTCAAGCGAAGCTTCGAGGCCCGCCTGCCCGAAGACCGGATGCGTGTAGCCGACCACAGGGGAAAGGCCCGGATACCAATACACCCGCGCCAGTTCGCCAGTGTTGCCTTGCGTCTGATTGATGGCTACCTCGTTCCGGTCAAGAAGGGAGCCACGCACAACGTACCTGTCGGCAATTGACCGACGCGGATTATCCGTGCGTGAGAGCAGGTCCGGCCCCCGAACAACGGACCACCAAGTTTGCAGTGCACCCGAGCCGAGGAGCCCGACGCCGAGGATGCCAGCGATCGCAGCAATTTGGATGCCCAGCGCTGACGAAGGGGAGGGGCGCGTTGGCCGGCTTGAGATCGTGATCAGCATTGCGGCAGCAACGGCTGAGGTTACCAAGGAGGATCCGCCATACGACACAAACGGGAGGGTCACACCCGTGAGCGGCAGCATGCGCAGATCGCCGCCGACGATAAGAAGCGTCTGGATACCAAGATAGGCGGTCAGGCCAGCGGCCAGTAAGCGATGAAATCGGTCGGCAGCCTGAACGGAAGTCATTAGGCCGCGTGTGAACAACATACCGAACAGTGCCAGCAACGCCAAGCTGCCGGCGAGGCCGTTCTCTTCGGCTATGGCTGTGTAGATGAAATCTGAATGTGCCACCGGCACGAGTCCGGGACTCCCAAGGCCCAGGCCTCGACCCAGGATCCCGCCGTTGGCGACCGCCAACAGGGACTGCACGATCTGGTAAGACCGCCCACTGGGGTCAAGCCACGGATTCATCCAGGACTCAAGCCGGGAGTGGACAATGTCGACAAATGAGTTGCCGACGACTGCGGCAAGCCCAAGGGTGATGAATGTCGCCAGCAACACCCGCTTTCGCCCGGTGCCAGTGTAGAGCATGATCGTGAAAAGCATGATCAGTATGCTGGCGCTTCCCAGATCACGCTGCACCAGCAAGAGCAGCAGGGCGATCCCCGCGATTACGAGTGTTGGAATAAGCATCGGAAACAGGCGCCCTTTCAGATCGACCTGGTCCGATAGGTAGGCAGCCAGATATACGACCATGAGCAATTTGAGCGGCTCCGACGGCTGAAGGTACACGCCGCAGCAGCCCAACCAAAGGCGCGGGCCGATGCCGGTCGGGCTCGTCCCAAGCACGATCGTCAAGGCGGTCAATACGAGCCCGGCGGCCAGAAGGACAGACCGATAGCGGCGCAGGACACCAAGATCTCCCCATTTGCTTCCCAGCCACGCAACCAGGCCGGCGGTGAGCGCGAACCACAGGGCCTGTCGCTGGCCGAAGGAAGCATCCAGACGCCAAATCGTAAGAATGCCCCAGCCTGAAAGCAGACCGCAAATGGGGAGAAGGAAGCGATCGCGCGCCGCCAATCTCTGCTCCTGAAGGTGGTGCAGCGCAAGCAGGGCCACCAGCCAAATCAGGATTCCGACCCAATGCGAAAACCGGAGGGGAACGGCCCAGCTCCGCGCCCTCACGGCTGGCGCGAGCGTCAACACGAGGCCCTGGGTGACCATGAAGGCCACCGCCAGCATCACCAAGCGGCGGCCAGTACGTTCACCCATGCTGCTCAAACCAGCACGCAGGTGCCCTGCCCTCCAGCGGATCTCCGGAACATAGTCCGCGCAGGAATTGCACGTCACCCCAATCCCACTTACGTTCCGGCGCGTCCACCAGCGCTTGCGGCTTGCCATTCCAAAGGAATGGGTACGCGCTGAGCGCCGACCTCGCTTGAATCAGAACGCTCATCGCTGTCGCGACGACGAAGACAAATCTCCAAGCCTTGGATTCGAGAAGTGTTCCGCCCACAACGGGGATTAGGAAGTAGGTCAGGAAGGGCATGACCTCCACGAAGTACCGCGGCCCGATGGACCACGCGCCACCCCAATCCTCGAATAGCGATGTCACGATCCAATGCGTCACGAGAATGCCGGCCAGGTAGAGACTCAAGTTGCCCTTCGTCAGGCCACCCATCGAGATTGCCCGAGTCGCGCCGTACGACGCGAAGAGGAATAGCGGCGTAAAGATGAATAGTCCCCGGTTGGGGCTGATAAGCGTCCCGACCAATGCCTCAAGAAAGGCCGCGGGGGTTGCCAGCCTTTCAAACAGCTGGAACGAGTAGGGAGGCAGGAGACTGGCGTAGGTCATCACGCTATCGGCCAGGTAGGGCACGAGTACGACCAGCGCTCCGCCAGCATACGCCCAGATTCGGCGGGGCGCGTTAAGCAGAAAGTACAGGCCAAAGAACGCAAACGACAGGCTGTTTGTGGGACGCACCAGATAAGCGAACGCCAATGTCAAGCCCGTGGCGAACATCGCCCAGGTGCGATCGGGCGCCGAGATGGTGAGATACAGCGCCAGCAACAGCAGGAGTGCCGACGGCCCGTGCTGCCAGAGGGCACGGCTTGCGGTTGACCACATGGAGGTGCCGAACGCAAAGATCAGGGCGATCGCGATGGATCTCCAGGTCCCCAACTGGCGCCGCGCGATCGCGTACATCAGTGCCGCAGCCATGGCAACAAACGCGGATGCAACGAGCTTCTCCAGCTTCGCCGTACGTTCGTCCGGGCCGTGGGTATCGAGGTAGGCATAGAAATCTGCGGGTCGCGTCGCTGCGAACGCGGCATTGGTGATCAGAACCACAGGGGTCACGAGCAGGGGTGTTGCCGCAGGATAGTAGTAGTAGATGTGACCGTTGACACTTCGCAACCGATAATCCAGGTCCAAGTCCATCAGTGGGCGATACTCGTCCAGGTTGACATTGCCCTCTCGCAGGATGCTCGCCGCCACATGGAACGTCCAGGCAGAATCGGTGCTCGTCGTCACCGGGCTGAGAGCGTGCACAGCGAAAACCAACAGGCCGAGGCCCGCGATTAGGAGGCCGTCCGCGGGGCTGGCGGCGCGCTCCGCCGGATATCGCCGCTTCGCGTTGCCCATAAATCAGGCCGAGACGTACTTGCCGATCAGTGGGGCGAGTTTGCGCCGTGCCTCGGGTTTGATCGAAGACGGCGCCGTGATGATGGCGCCCGACAACGCCTGGGGGCAGGGGCAGTTACGGTTCGGGGGGAGCTGAGAGACAAGGTGCCGGATGGCCATTTGAGCCAGGCTTGTATTGCGCTTCAGCGTCTGCACCACAAGTTCGACGCTCACAGGCGCGGCGCTGGTGTGCCACACGTCATAGTCCGTGATGTGAGCCATCACGGCATAGCACATCTCCGCCTCCAATGCCAGGAAGGCCTCGGGCGCCGCAGTCATGCCAATAAGCGACATTCCCCAGGAGCGATAGATCGCAGACTCCGCCCTGGTCGAGAAACGCGGTCCCTCGATGGTGATGAACGTTCCACCGCGATGAACCGTCGGGTCCACGTTGCGCACCGCCTCCGTCAACAGGGCCGAGAGCTCAGGGCAAAATGGCTCTGGCGTGCTCAAGTGCACAACGATGCCTTCCTCGAAGAAACTGCGCGGGCGCCCCCGGGTGTAGTCGAAGAGCTGGTCGGGAATCACGATGTGCCCCGGCGCCAACTCCTCGCGCAGCGAGCCGCAGGCGCTGATGCTCACAACGCGCTCCACGCCGAGTGTCTTCAGGGCGAAGATGTTGGCCCGGTAAGGTACCTCGGAGGGATTAAACCGGTGGCCGAGGCCATGTCGGGCCAGGAAGGCGACCCGTCTGCCATCCAGCTCACCGAGCACGATCGGTGAGCTGGGCTCGCCATATGGCGTCTCCACGCGCCGCTCGGTGATGTTCTGAAGGGCGCTGAATTCGTAAAGGCCGGAACCTCCGATGATAGCCAAATCGATGGATTCACTCATCCTGCACCCCACGTTGCCCGAGCCTGAGATCGCGCCCGGAGGGCAACGCAACTAGAAAACGCGTCGACCCGCACTTGATCTCATCTCCGGTGATGAGGACCGTCGCCCCCACCACCCGGTCCCGATTCAGCCGCGTTCCATTGGTGGAGCCCAGGTCGTCGAGCCACCACTGCCCGTCGTGGAAGCTCAGGCGGGCGTGCTGGGCAGAAACAGCCTTGTCGTTGAGAGGAATATCCGCATGCGGATCGCGTCCGATGATGACTTCTGCTTGTGCGAAACTCCGGGTCGAGGCCGGTTCGCCTTTTTGCCTGATCTCAAGTCGCATGGCCGGAACTTTGTCGAAGCTGGCCGCATCCGATGCGCGCCGCAGAGCCTGCCACATGATCCAGAGCGCCACTCCCATGAATGCGTAGAGCGCCCCCATGGCCAGGAGGCGGAGCAACAGGACAATGGGGCCAGTCACGGCTTCTTGCCCAGGAGGCCCGATCTGGACCGGATGATGGCAGTGGCACGATCCGCGCCGACCTGGCTGCGCGGCCCGGTTTGGTTGGGGTCACGTTGGGGCAGAGGGGCATCCTGACCAAAAATCAGCGAAACGCCAGCCAACGAAATCACATCGCCGGGATACAAAACTGTCTGCGACGTTCGCTGGCCGTTGATGAAGGTTCCGCCCGATGAATTGAGGTCGAAGAGCACGTAGCGGTTCTTTATCGCACGCAACTGCGCGTGGTGCCTTGAGACACGCGGATCATCCACAAGCAGGTCGTTGTCCAGTCGGCGGCCGATGTTGACCACGGGGCGGTTCAGCGGGAATTCCTTGACTTCATCGACAATGAGAGAACGCGTTTTCCGGGATCGCAGTTTCAGGCTCGCCGGTGGCAGGCGCGTCGCTATCGGATTTCACGTCCTGCGTCTCAGCGATCATTTTCGCGCTGTGGGACGCAACCACGCGAAACTCGTCCGCGGGCAGTGACCTGTCTTCGGCGAAAGTCAGCGTTGGAGGGGCGTCGAAACTGAGGTCGGCGTCTGAGGCGGCGGTCTGAATCGCCTGGACCAGCGCCTGAACCAGACCCGGCTCGCGCCACCTCCCGGCGAGGCCGGGCGGTATATGCAGGGTGAACACGTCTGGTGATATGCGGCGCCCATCCGGCGACAGGCGGGCGCTCTTTTCGATTGCCCGCGTGATGTATCGGACCAGCAGATCCTCGGGACGTCTTCCGGGCAGCGCGCGAACGAGGCGCACTTCCAGCAATTCGCGCAGCCGTGTCTCAAGCCTCTGAAGTCTCATCGGTTTCTGCCCTGAACGGGAAAATTATACTGCGCGGGGACGATGAGGCTATTGTTGGGACTATTACGCCGCTGGCCCAAGCCCACTCAGCACCTGGCCGCAGTTCTGGCAGCGGGACTCGTCCGCGGAGACGACGAAACCGCAGTTGGGGCACGTACCCGGCTGGGCAGAACCCAGCGGTGCGCCGCAGGCAACGCAACTCGCCTCGCCGACTGGATTGGCGGTGCCGCAATAGGCGCACGCCAGGCGCCGAAGCTTGTTGCTCAACAGCAAGTTCGCTCCCAATAGTCGGGTCGTGCGGTCAACAGAGGCCCAAACGCGCTCCATCAACTGGATGTTCTCGACATCCTGGGCAATGTCATCCAGACGGTTTAGCAAGTTCCAGGGATTGGCCAGCGCCGCAATGGTGGTTTGACCGAGGCTGGCGGCCGTTCCGAGCCACTCATGACTGCCGGACTGCACCCACACGCCGTCCGCGGCCTTGCGGATCGAAATAGTGAGAGCGGTACGACCGCCCGAGGTGCTGCCGGGTCGCGTGGCGATCTGCACCGCCAGTTCGTCTCCTTCGCCAATCACCTGGGCGCGCAAGTTGCCTCGATCAAATTCAGCGATGAGGCCCCTGGCAATGTCCACGGGGTTGAGGTCGCCGTGAAACAGTTTCGACTCCATGTAAGGGATTATAATCGCGAAGCAATCTCACCCCGCTAACAACCCATCATGAACAGAGTTCAGATCAAATACGGCATGGTGCTGACGCTGGCCGCTTCGTATGTTGCGGCATGCCTTGGCTTGAGCCTGCCGCGGATGGTCGCGGCTCAGACGGCCGTTACCGACACTCCACTGGCAGGCACGGCTTATGTAACCAATGTCTACACGGATGAGCTGGTCATCAATGTGCGTGTCGGCCCGAATACCGCGACCTATGAGATCTGCGGGACGCTTCCGTACGGAGCCACGGCCGTCGCCCTTGGAACGACGCCGGCACACGTTTGGGTGCAGATCGAGTATCCCGATTGCCCTCGCGGCATCGGCTGGGTGTACGCTGAGTTCGTCCAGTTGACAGGCGCTCTTCGCGTCGTGGAGGCGCCTCCCACACCAACCCCGTTGGCCACTGCCACTTTCGACCCGACACTCGTGGCTGCGTTCCAGATGGAGCCCACGGTGACGCGCCTGCCGACGTTCACGGCTCCCGCGCCGGCGGTCTGGCCGACCTTCACAGAGACCCTGCATCCCCGAACGGGTCCGCCTGCCGGCGCCATGATCCTTTTCGCGGCCTTGCTGGGTGGCGTCGTGCTGGCCATCTCTCTTGTCTCTCGACGCTGAGGTGGAGGCGGCTTGACCACAAGAGCCGGCGTCATCCTCTTTGTTGCACCGCTGATGGCGGCGCTGGCGGTCATCTCTGTGTACGTAACCCCGCTTGGTCGCGCTATGGCACAGCAGCCAACCGGCTCAGTACCCACGGTGACCAGCACGCCAAGCGGCCCCACTGTGGGAGTGGATCCAAGTCTGGAGCGCGTCCGCGTCTATTCCGGGCCCAGCAGCATCGACTACCCAGCCGTTGGGGTCTTGTTGACAGGCGTTCGGGTACCTGCGCTTGGGCGGGCGCAGGACAACGATGACTGGATATTGATTCGGTATCCCGGGGTCCCGGGCTCCCAGGCATGGGTATACGCACTGTATGTTTCTCTCACGGGAGCGGGCGGGCAGGCGTTGCCGCGGATTGCGATTCCGCCCACCCCGACGCCTGCAGTTACACCCACGATCGATCCAACCCTGGCCGCCGCCTTCATTCCGGCGCAGGAGGCCACGCGTCTCCCGACGTTCACTGCCGCACCGCCGCTTGCGGTGCCAACCTTCATTGACGAGACCGGCGGGGCCGGGCGCATTCCCGTGGGCCTACTAATCTTGGGATTTGGGGTTATGGGCGTCATCGGGACGATGGTATCGTTCTTGCGCGGCCGCTAGGAAAAGGCGCGGTTCAAGCCTTAGGAATTGAAACGGCCGGTCGACATACGTCAACCGGCCGCCAAGTTCGATCAGGTGTCTTCAGTTCCGGGTCAGTTCTTGCAGTCGCAAGATCCGCCGCAGGCGCAGCCGGCCTCCGAATGAGCGTGCTCGTGCGTCGGCGCCGCCGGGCTATCCACAACAAAACCCGCGCCCCGCTGCGGATCGTTCACGAAGTCGATCTTTGCGCCGTTCAGATAGTCCATCGAGACCTGGTCCACGACGACCTGCACACCGCCGGAGTCAAATGTGCGATCCACGTCGCGGATGTTGTTGTCCAGAGCCATTCCGAAGCTGGCGCCGCTGCAGCACCCGCTGCCGGCCAAGTAGACCCTCAACGCGTAGCCCTCGAGTTTGCGTTCCTGGACGATGTCCCGAATCGCCTGCGCCGCCGCGTCGCTGAGCGTGATCGTTTGAAGTTCAAGATCCTGAAGCATGTGCGTCTCCTGTCGGAAGATTGATTACCGATCAGACTCCAGTTCAGGACATATCTTATCAGAATAGGCTGTATGTGTCAACGGCGCTGAACCAGAATGGCCTGCTTGACACAAATCTGTGCCGCCTGTAAAATCCCGGTGCTCTTTTTCGGGCAAGTCATCATCCGATAGTCCAAACGGGAGGAAAAGACCCACATGTACCTAATGCCTGGCATTTTAGGCTTCGAGAAGATCGCAATCTGGGCCGTATTTGGGGTTGCGATACTCGGATTGCTGTACGCGAACTTCCTTCGGAACCAGATCCTGAAAGAGGACATGGGGACGGAAAAGATGCAGGAGGTGTGGGGTGCCATCAAAGATGGCGCTGACGCTTACCTGCGCAAGCAACTGCGGTCGATCCTCCCTCTGATCGTCGTCCTAACCGCAGCACTGTTTCTCTCGGTTTACATCGTGCCCCCTTCGCCCGAGGCCCTCGAGCGCTTCGGTGGCAACACGCCTGATCAGGTTCGGCTGATCATCGGTGTCGCCCGCGCTGTGGCTTTCGTGATGGGGGCGCTCTTCTCCCTGACCGTTGGGCAGATCGGCATGCGCATGGCCATCCAGGGCAACGTAAGGGTGGCGTCGGCGTCGCGGAGGTCATTCGGCGATTCACTGCGGATCGCCTACCGCGCTGGCACGATCACGGGGATGTTGACGGACGGCTTGGGGCTGCTGGGCGGCACGGTCATCTTCATCGTGCTCGGAATCGCGGCGCCGGATGCGCTGCTCGGATTTGGCTTCGGCGGTACGCTGTTGGCGCTCTTCATGCGGGTAGGCGGCGGAATCTTCACGAAGGCTGCCGATGTGGGCGCAGACTTGGTGGGCAAGGTTGAGGCCGGAATCCCCGAGGATGATCCCCGCAATCCCGCGGTGGTTGCTGACCTTGTGGGTGACAACGTGGGCGATTGCGCCGGCATGGCGGCCGACATTTTTGAGTCCTACGAAGTAACCATGGTTTCCGGCCTGATCCTCGGCCTGGCGCTGTGGCATCTGACCGGCCGGCTGGAATGGATCATCTTCCCGCTCATCGTACGTGGCATTGGTGTGCTTTCGTCGATCGTGGGAACCTACGTCGTGCGCGGCGGCCCCGGCAAGGGTGGCGACGCGATGGCGGCAATCTTCCGCGGCTTTCTCTCGTCGGCCGCGATTTCGGCTGCGCTCTTCTTCATCGCGGGGTTCGTTTACCTGCAGGCGCCGGAGCTCGGCGGCTGGTGGCGGATACCCGCGACGGTTGGTGCCGGTGTGCTGCTGGCAATCATCATCGATCGCCTGACCGAGTACTTCACGGGCACGCATGCCTCGCCGGTACGCAGCATCAAGAAGGCTGCGGATACCGGGCCGGCCACGCTCATTCTGCAGGGTGTTTCCGTCGGGTTCGAGTTCATCCGTCTGGTCGATCCTGGTGATCGCGCTGACGATCGTCGCCTCGATCTTGATCTTCGGATCCATCCCCGGCATCGATCCTGCCATGCGCGTGACCTACATCCTGTACGGCGTGGCCATGACCGGCATCGGGATGCTGACGCTGACGGGCAACAATGTGGCGATGGACTCGTTCGGGCCGATTTCGGACAACGCCAATGGCATTGGCGAAATGTCCTGGTCCGGCAAGACCGATCGTGCCACAAAGGATGCACAGCAGATCATGGCTGACCTGGACGCCGTCGGCAACACCACGAAGGCCATCACCAAGGGCGTGGCGATCGGCTCCGCCGTGATCGCGGCGGTTTCGCTGTTCGGTTCCTTCCTGGTGGACGTATCGCGGGCCCAGACCTCCTTGGGCATCCCGCTCGAAAAGCAGATTGCGTCGACGGGCATCCGAATTGACGTGCCGCAGGTGTTCGTCGGCATGCTGATCGGCGGCGCGATACCCTGGTTGTTCTCTTCGTTTGCCATTCAGGCCGTCAGTCGAGCGGCCTCGCTGATCGTGCTCGAAGTGCGAAGGCAGTTCAAGGCGGGCGTGCTGACTGGCCGTATCAAGCCCGATTACAGACAGGCCGTCA
>CAWATK010000012.1:0-30511 GCA_963784915.1 uncultured Chloroflexia bacterium | reverse complement strand
CCCCTGATGAAATGAAGACCCCCGAGGTTCGATAACTCGGGGGTCTTGCTTTACGCCTTGTGAGCCTCCAGGCATGTCACACCCTGGGCGCCCACAGTCGCCGCGTGCGCCGTCCCACTCGGCAAGTCCAGCCTGTCGCCCGGCTTCAATTCGACCTCCATGCCTTCTTCGGGCAGATCGAAGACGATCGACCGCGGACCACATAGATCACTTTGTCGTACGCATGGGCGTGAGTAGCGTATGCATCCTGCGGCCCGTTTCCCCACGAGTACGGCGCCAGGCCCTGGGCTTGCATGAGCTGCCGCAGCAGAGTCCTCTGACGGTGCCGAACCTCCGGTCCAGGGAGTGACGCGAGCCTTCACGCTTCCCTAGAGCCTGCAGAAGAGGTCGACCTGCCGGCCGACGATCGCCAGACTGTCGTCCCAGAATTTGCGAGTTCCGCAGGTCGATCCCGAAGCGCTTCGCCAGGCTGGCCGCGTCGCCTCGCCCGTTGCCGCCAGCAGCTTCTTGTAGTCGCCCACGAAGGCTGGCCCGCGCTGCTGGTAGATGGCGTACAACCCCGTTGCAAACAGCAGCCCGAAGGCGTACGGGTAGTTGTAGAACGACAGGCTGGATGGAGTAGTAGTGCGGCTTCCAGGTCCACATGAACTTCTGCAGGTAGCGTTCGTCCAGGCCGTCGCCGTAGGTGGCCTTCTGAGCGCGTTCCATGATCTCGCAGAAATCATCCGCCGAAAGCTCCGCCTGCGCACGCCGCTCGAAGACTTCCTTCTCGAACAGGTAGCGCGAGTAAATATCCACCACCACGGCCGCAGCCCCCTGGATCTGCGCCTCCAGCACTGCCAGTTTCTCCTGTGGGTCTCTGGTCGTCGCCAGCACCGCCTCGCTGACGATCGTCTCGCACATCATGGAAGCCGTCTCCGCCAGCGTCATCGGCGTCCACTGTTGCAGCTCGGTCTTGCCGGCCGCGATAGGCACACTCGTTGTGGAACCCGTGACCCAGCTCGTGTGCGATCGTGCTCACCTGGTCGAACGAGCCGTCGAAGTTGCACAGCACGCGGCTTTCTTTCACGCGCGCCACGCCCATGCAGAAAGCGCCGCCGCGCTTGCCCTCGCGTGGCTCGGCATCGATCCAGCCGTTCGCGAACGCGCGTTGCGCGAAGTTCCGTAGATCGGGCGAGAACTCGCCGAAGTTGTGCAGGATGAAATCCCGGGCCTCCTCGAATGAGTACACCTTGTCGCTCTTGCCCAGCGGAGCGGAGATGTCCCACCAGGCCAGTTTGTCCTTGCCGAGCTTCTTGGCCTTGGCCTGGAAGTACCGCCGGAACATCGGGAATGAACCCTGCATCGCCTCCAACATGGCGTCCAGGGTCTTGCGGTCGATCCGCGCCGCGTCCAGCGAAGAGTGCACGGCATCCTTCCGTCCCCGCCGCCTGTTCAGCGTGTTGACCTCGCCCTTGATCCCGTTCAGGCAGGCCGCCAGCGTCTCCTTCACCGACTCCCAGGCTGCGTTCTCCGCTTCGTAGCCGCGGCGACGCGTATTCTCGTCCGGATGTGTGCGCAGGTTGATCAATGCCGGCATCGGCAGCTTCTGCGTCTTGCCGTCGAGTTCAAAGTCCACCGTCAACTGCGATGTGACCGTGCCCTGCAGTTTCTCCCAGGCGTTTCCGCCGCTCAGGGTCAGCTCCGATGCCAGCCCCTCCAGCTCGTTGCTCATCTGGTAGCGGCTCAGGCGCACATTCTCCTGCAGCATGAAGGCGTGCGCGGCCGCGGTCTTGTTCTTCTGGATGGCTTGATTCAGCTTGGGTCCGAGCGAACCCAACCAGCTGCGCATGCGCACCCGCAGCTTCTGCATGGGGACGCTGGCCTGCTCGAATTCGAGACTCCGCCCGTTTCGCCACCTTGTTGTGCGAATCGGTCGTCACGAACGCATAGATGAACGGCCCGATCGTGTCCGCAAGTGTCTGTATCGAGTTGATGCGGTCCACCAACTCTCCGGTCAGCGCGGCAAGCGTCGCCACCGGCGCCTTCGGCCCCGCCTTGCTCAGCTTGTTGTCAAAGAATCGCCCCAGTGCGGCCACCTGTGCCTTGTAGTCCTTCACGGCCGTCTGGTATTCCTTGGATTCCAGCGATGGATAGATGTTGCTCACGTCCCAGCGTGGGGGTGTGGACATTGTCTCTCCTTGATTTCAAAGTCGGCGCAAGTATACCAACTGGTGCCGGGGGACCGCGTCTGGTGAACGGCGCAATCAACAGGACAAAGAGGGTAAAATCAGCCTTGAACTCGCGCTGGCCGTCACTGCCGACGAGTGCCGGGGCGCCAGTGTCGTCGCCCATGAGCTCAAAGGCAGCTTACAGCGCCTCGGCGCTAAACTAGAGACAGCATGACATACACTGCCCACGGACGCTACAATATAGGCCGGCTCGTCCTGGCCGTCATCCTCGTTGTGCTGTTGCTCCTGGCTCTTGCTTTGTTCCTGGTGCCCGCGCCGGCCGCCCCGCAACTTGGGATCGAGCCGACTAGCATCGATCTTGGTACCCTGCCACTGGAAACTCGCACCTCCTTTGAGTTCCGAATTACGAACACTGGCTCCGGCGTTCTTCAATTCAACAAGGAGCCATACATCGAGGTTGTGGAGGGTTGTTGACCACCTGAATTGACCATCGGTTCGATGGTCTTGGCACCTGGAGAGAGCACCACCGTTGCTCGCGGGAGTACACCATGCCCGAGGGCATGGGCGGCCCCCACGATTTCGCGATCCATCTCGTCACCAATGATCCAGAGACACCCGATCGAGTGGTGCACATCCTGGCCCTCTGGGGACCCTGAATCGACCTCGACAAACAACCTCCAGCAAAAGGAGAGCACGATGGAACTCAACATGGCTGGCACCTACAAAGACCCCGTCTGCGGCATGAGCGTCACACCAGAGACCGCTGCGGGCAAGTTCGAGTACAAGGGCGTGACGTACTACTTCTGCTCTCCCGGCTGTCGCCGCTCCTTCGAAAAGGAGCCCGAAAAATACCTGGCGGCCGATTACAAGCCCCACATGTAACAACCTCCAAACGAGAAACGAGCCCGAGGCAACTCCGGGGTCCTTCGGATCTCCCAGGATTCCTGTGTGTCCGCCGGGCGCGGCCGGTCGTCAGGCACCGCCCGGCATAGTACCAGAGGGTCAGTACGCGCGCGGGCGCTTCGGGAGTAGATTTGCGTGCCTCAACGCGGCACGCACCGCGTCCTTGGCCCTTTAATGTCCGGAAGGAGGCCACTGCCATGGACGACAACTTGACGACGACGCTGAATCTTGTAGAATCTCGACTGGACAAGCCCCACACCAACCTGAGGGAGGCGCACTTGGACATCATCAAGGTGTCCGCCAACTCCCGTACTTCCGCTGTGGCCGGGGCAATTGCGGGCGTGATCCGTGAGCACAAGCACGCCGAGGTTCAGGCCATTGGCGCTGGCGCGGTGAACCAGGCCATCAAAGCGCTCGTGCTGGCGACGGGCTACCTGAAAGACGACGGCATCGAGATCGCCTGCGTACCGCAGTTCGTCGACGTCGAGATCGACGGGAAGGTTCGCACGGCCATCAAGCTGGTGGTCGACCCAAAATAGAGATCGGATCGTCTTACAGGTGGTCGCATCGAGGGGTGACAAGCCGCGGTCGTGGTGGCCGCATCCTCCTGATGTTCGCTGAACCCAACGCGCCGGGGAGTTCCTGCCCGACGCGTTGTCTTGTCCTGCTTCGGCCTCGTTCCAGTGAGCGGCGGTAGAATGAGGGCTGGGCCCGCACCATGTCTCTCACCGATTTGATCCCCACCTTGCAGTTGGCCGTCGGCCCCGTGATCCTCATTTCGGGCGTCGGTCTCATCCTGCTCAGCATGTCGAATCGTTTCGGACGAGTAATCGATCGCTCGCGCATCCTCAACGAGGACCTCCGCCGCGCACCACCTCGAGCGCGCCCCAAGGTCCTGGCTCAGTTGCGCATCCTGGCACGCAGGGCGAGCCTCATCCGCATCGAGATCGCCCTCGCAACGCTCAGCGTGCTTCTTGCCTCGATCCTGATCATCAGTCTGTTCCTCGGCGCATTGCTTGGGCTTGGCATGGCCACGCTCATCGTCCTGCTCTTCGTGCTCTGCATGCTCTGCCTGATCGCCTCGCTCATACTCTTCATGTCTGACATTGGCCTCTCGCTCAAGGCCCTCTGGCTCGAGCTGCCACCCGAGGTCCGGGCCGACTTAGATTGATTCCAGCCGTAACATGCCGACAGGTCCGTCTGCTCGGTACGCTGCCTTTTCCTGAGCATCCTAGCGCACCGCCCCTCACAACGCCGTAGCTCTGCATGTCCTCCATTCGAAGCCTGCGCCGCCACCTCGCCGATCCGCCCGTGATCGCCATGCTGGCCGTGCTCGCATTGGGCGTCGCCTGGACCCTGCTATCGCGCCCCGCCGAGGGGTCTCCCACCTACAATGCAGCTCCAAGCCCGCGGATCGGTTTCGCCGCGCCCGATTTCACCCTGGATACGTTGGACGGAACCACGCTGGCCCTTTCCGAACTGCGCGGCCATCCGGTGCTCCTGAACTTCTGGGCCAGTTGGTGCCTCCCGTGCCGCACCGAAATGCCCGCGATCGAGCGGGTCCATCAGCGTTTGCAGGACCAGGGTCTGGTGGTTGTCGGGCTGAACGCCACCTCGCAGGATTCCGAAGCCGCCGCCCGGAGCTTCGCTCAGGAATACGGTCTCACCTTCCCGATCGCCCTGGACCGCCTGGGCGCCGCCAGCGCGCAATACGACTTGATGGGATTGCCCTCCACCTACTTCATCGATCGTGACGGCATCGTGCGCGACGTCATCATCGGCGGGCCCATGAGCGAGGCGGTCATGCTCGCCAAGAGCCAAGAGCTGCTCAAGGCTCCGTAGTGCTGCCCTTCGTCCGCGTCGGCCCTCTGCTCGTGCAACTCCCGGGCCTCGCTCTGTTGGCTGGTATCTGGATCGGCTCGGACCTGGTCGAGAAGGAGGCTGTCCGGATCAGACTGAACCCCGGTGCCCTCCTCAACCTGATCATCTACGGCCTGATCGGCGGCTTGATCGGTGCGCGCTTGCTGTACGCCCTCGAGCACTTGAGTGCCTATCTGGCCTCCCCCATCAGCGTCTTTTCCATTAGTGGCACAGCCCTGGATGGCTGGGGTGGTCTGCTCGCTGGCCTTACTGTGGCTGCACTCTACGGTCGCTCGAAAGCCCTGCCGCTGCGCCCAGCGCTGGATGCTCTCGCACCCGGTCTGGCCGTGTTCATGATCGCCATCAGTCTGGCGGATCTCCTCAGCGGCGACGGATACGGACTACCACTCGACGCCCCCTGGGCCATCTACCTGTGGGGTGCGTACCGTCATCCCACGCAGATCTACGAGCTGCTGTTTTCCATCGGGGTGTTGCTCGCCTGGCGACTTGGTCCTCGATCTGGCTCGGCCCCCGGAGTCCGCTTCCTGCTGGTGATCGGCCTATCCGCAGCCGCGCGCCTCTTCACCGAGGCCTTTCATGCCGATAGCGCCGTCACCTTCGGAGGCTTTCGGATGGTTCAGGTCGCCGCGCTGTTGGTCATGGCTGCCGCACTGTACCTGCACCTTCGCTGGCGGGATTCCCGGGAATCGCCTCCGGGAATGAAAGTGCGAAGTCTAGGCTCTCCTGAACGCGCTTCGCCGACAGTGGTCGCTCAGCCAGGCGGCCCAGGAACTCCGAAGCAGCTCAACTACGCTTCCCTCGTCGGGAGCCTACCCTGCAGATCAAGCACGACGGCACGCGGCGGATGCCACGCAGAGGCGAAGACCGTATAATACGGAAACTCGACTCATCTCGTCCAGAACGCTCCGGAGGACGGGTTGAGCAGACCGTTTCACGCACATGTAGCTTCCAGCAGCAGGGGTAGAGCATGTCCGTTGCTCCAATCAGTGTGACAGAGCTGCCGCTCCTGCGAGCGAAGATCTCCGTTCCCCAAATTCCATCAGGAACCATCGCGCGGCCGCGGCTCACGGAACGGATCCATCGCAGCGTGGAGCGCCCCTTGACGCTGCTCGCCGCGCCCGCGGGCTTCGGCAAGACCCATCTTTTGATCGAATGGACGAAACAGACCCGTCTTCCTGTCGCCTGGCTGACCCTGGACGGCGAGGATAACGATCTCGACCGCTTGTTCCGCTATCTGATCGGAGCCCTGCAAGGTGCTTGAGCCCAGGTTGGGGGGAGATACGCTGGACTTCATCCAATCATCCACCGGCGGTGGATTGGAAGTGGGGCTGACCCTGCTGGTCAACGAAGTATCGACCCTTTCGAAAGAAATGGCCCTGGTGCTCGACGACTTCCAGGTTCTGGAGGATCCCGCGGCCCTCCAAGGGTTCGACTTTCTCCTCAAGTACCTGCCAGCCAACCTGCACCTGTTAATCGCCAGCCGCAGCGAGCCCAAACTGGATCTGGCGCATTTCTGCGCGCCAAGGGCCGGGTGGTCGAATTGGGCGCGGATGAGCTGCGCTTCACAGGGGAGGAGGTGGAGAGATACTTCCACGCAAACCGTCGGGTGGCAGCTTTCACCCGAGACGGTTCGGGCGCTGGAGGAACGCACGGACGGCTGGATCACTTCGCTCCAAATGGCAGCGATTTCTCTCGAAAATCAGGCGGACCCCGACGATCTTGTTGGCCAATCTGCAAGGTAGTGCCCATGATCTGGCGGGATTCCTGGCCGAAGAGGTCTTGGATCGCCAGCCGGAGGAGATGCGCCAGTTCCTCTTGAGAAGCTCCATCCTGGAAACCCTCAGCGGCCCGCTCTGCGAAGCGGTGGTCAATCCGGATTGCCCAGCCAGGGTATGGCCGGGTCATGCTGAACCGCCTTGAGCATGCCCATCTGTTTACAACTGCCCTCGACGAGAAGCACGAGTGGTTCCGCTACCACCCCTTGTTTTCCGATTTTCTGCGACAGGTTGCAGCGCAGGTGAATCCGGGCGAGATCCCGGCCCTGCATCAGCGCGCCGCGCTGTGGCTCGAGCGAGAACGGCCACCTGGATGAAGCTTTTCGACACGCCATGGCGTCCCGGGATATGGCATGGGCGGCGGAGTTGATCGAGCGGAATGTCCAGACGATGATCAATATGGGCGAAATGTCGGCCCTGGCACGCTGGATCGGTAGGCTGCCCGGTGAGATCAGCCACAAACGCCCGCTCCTCAGCCTGGGCTATGCCTGGGCGTTGATCGCAGCACACCAGGTCGGACCTCGCCCGATATTGGCTCGATGATGTGCAGCTCCTGCTCGATCAGGCTGAAGGCCAAACGGGCGTTGCCGCAATTCCCGAACGCATTGGGAAACATCGATGTGCCAGGAATTCGCGGCGGATTGGCGGTCTGCGAATCAATCATTGCGATCCTGAAGGGAGATCTGGCGCAGGCTGCTGAGTTCTCGCGGCAGGCAGGCAAGCATCTGCCGGCAAGACAACATATATCTCCGCAGCATGCTTGCGTTGCATGATAGTCTCTCCTTCGTTTTGTCTGGCGACACCCAGAAAGCCGATCGAACTCGTTGCGCGTTACGACCAGGCTTGCCCGCGGGCGAACAATCCATTCGTCGATGATCGTCTCGGCTACCGAAGTGGCCATCATGCAGACGCTGCAAGGCCAGTTCAGCAAGGCGTGGGAGACACTACCAGAAAGTCAGGTATTTGGCCGTCGGGCCGGATGCGAAACCTCACCCACTGACCGGCATTTGTCGATATCGGACTTGGCGAGATCTTGTTCGAACGCAACTTGCTGGAAGAAGCCAGCGACTACCTGGATCGTGGTTTCCGGGTTGTCCAGTCATCTTGGTATCTCGGGAGCCTGGGTGGCCTGACTTCGCTGGCCCGCGTGCGCCAGGCCCAGGGCGACGTCTCCGCGGTCGCAGGAGATCGTCGAGGATATCGTCGCGCATGGCCCTCGAAGTACGGAATCCAGCCAGTGGGATGACGCCATCGCTTCGGCCCTCGCAGTCAGGCTGGCCGTCCAACGCGATGACCTGGAGACAGCCGAACAGTGGTGGAAAAAAGGCGGGTTCCCCGATCTGCACACCCCGATCGCTTTGGAGAAGTATCCGTATCACATCTTTGAATACGTAATTCTCGCCCAGGCCAGGTTCCTTCTGGTTAAGGGACAAGCACGCCGGCCGGGTGCAGGATCTACAGACAGGTTGAAGAGATGTTGGAGCCGCTCTTGCCGGAAGCGGAGCGGTTTCAGCGGGTGTCTTCGCAAATCCAAATACTGATTCTGCAGGCGATGGCCCAGTCTGCCCTGGGAGATGGGAAGGCGCCCGAGACCCTCCTGCGCGCTCTGGCCCTGGGCGAACCGGAAGGATATCGGCGGTTCTACCTGGACGAAGGCTGGCGGTTGGCCGAGCTTCTGCAGCCAATGCCGGTCCGCGCAGCAACAATCTGGCAGCCATCTCCCTTCCCTCGCGTTTCTCGACAGCCTGCTGGAAGCCATTGAGCGCGCGGCCCCCGCTCGACAGACCGAGGAACGACCGGTCGAACAGCGCCCGGGGCCCACGACCGCTCGCCTGGAGGATGGGCTTCCCATCTCCCTCTCGGCGCGTGAGATCGAGGTGCTGACCTTGATCGCCGAAGGAAAATCCAATCAGGAAATCTCAGCCGAGCTCTACCTGGCGCTTAATACCGTCAAGCGCCATGCCTACAACATCTATGCAAAACTCCAGGTCAAGAAGCGTACTCACGCGGTTTCCAGGGCCCGCCAGCTGGGTCTAATTCCGTAGTCTTCCCTCCGAAACTGACACTTTAATAGCACTTTGGATACATGACCGCCAATCTCCGGATTGGTATGTTTGGCTTGCAACAATGCAGAACCCGGGCACACAAACACTCTAGGAGCCTATGAAGAAGATTCTCATTTTGACGGCTGATTATGGTTACGGACATCGCGGCGCTGCGAAGGCGATTGCCGAAGCGCTGCAGGAAACCCGGGGCCGGGAATGCAAGGTGGACATCGTCAATCCCCTGGACCATCCACGCGCCCCGAAGTTCCTTAAAGACAATCAAGATGACTACGACAGGTTGGTCAGAGAGATGCCTGACCTGTATAGACTGGGATACCAGGCCAGCGAAACCCGGTTGGTTGGCGGCTTCGTCAAGGACACCTTCACCGTGACGTTGCTTGGCGTCCTGCGCGAGATCATCCGCCAGAAACGACCAGACGCCATCGTCTGCACCTATCCGCTTTTTCAGGGCATTCTGTCCGCAGTCTTTGCGAGCGAGAAAACAACGCATCCCCCTGTTGACGGTTGTCACCGACCTTGAAACCGTGCCATCTTTGTGGTTCCACTCGGCCGCCGACCTTTGTCTGGTGCCTACCCAAACCGTCCATGATCTGGCAATCGGAGCCGGCCTGCGGCCCGAAAAGGTGAAGATCACGGGCATTCCGGTCCGCCCAGGGCTGGTGGAAGCGGATCCAGGACAAGGCCTCCCTCAGGCGCAGCCTGGGTTGGCATCCGGATCTGTTCACGGTTCTCGCCATCGGCAGCAAGCGCGTCGGCAATCTGTACGATGCGCTCAGGGTCTTGAATCATTCCGGCCTGCCGTTGCAGCTCGTGGTTGTCGCCGGCGGCGATGATGAGCTCTACCAGCGCTTTCAGCAGACGGAATGGCATGTGACCAACGCAGATCCACAATTTCGTGGCCGAGATGGGTTCGTTCATGAGAGCCGCCGACTGCATCCTGAGCAAAGCCGGCGGTCTGACCGTCTCGGAGGCGCTTGGCATGCGGCCGCCCGCTGATCCTGATCGATGTCATCCCTGGGCAGGAAACCGGCAATGCCAATCATGTTGTGTCCGGCAAGGCGGGGGTCCTCGCCGGAGATCCGATCGATGTCCTGGAAACCACGTGTCATTGGTTGGAAAACGACCGCCTGGGCTATCAGCAGCAGGCCGAAAATGCCCGCCGGTTGGGACGACCCCGTGCGGCTTTCGATGTGGCTGAACTGGCCTGGGCGGCGGCCTCTTCCTGAACCCAAGGGAGGAATAGCACTTCTATGGCACTTTGGGTTCATGACAGCTCGCCCACGGAACTGTATTATCCGGACGAAACCAAATCAAACAAGAAAGAAACGGAGGAATTGATCATGTTGGACATTCTTGAACGGAACTGGTGGACGTTCGCGGTGCGCGGAGTGGTCGCAGTCATCTTCGGCCTTCTGGCACTCATCTGGCCGGCACAGACGTTGGTGAGCCTGGTGCTGTTCTTCGGCGCCTACGCGTTCGTGGACGGCGTGTTTGCCATCGTCACCGGCATCGCTTCCATTCGCCGCTACGATCGCTGGTGGGCAACACTGCTGGAAGGCCTTGCGGGTGTTGGCATTGGCTTGCTGACCTTCTTCCGGCCCAACATCACCGCCCTCGGCCTGGTGTATTCCATTGGCGCCTGGGCGTTCATCACGGGCATCTTTGAGATCGTGGCTGCCATCGAGCTCCGCCGTGTGATCAAGGATGAATGGATGATGGTCCTCAGCGGCCTGCTCTCGATCCTCTTCAGCGTTGTGTTGTTCTTCTTCCCCGGCGCGGCTGGATTGAGCATGGTTTGGCTGATCGGCGTCTACGCCGTCGTCTTCGGTGTCTCGATCCTCGTCCTGGCCTTCCGGCTGCGAGGCCTGCAGCGCCAGGTCGAAAAGGTCGTCAAGGCTGGGAAGTAGTCTCGGCCACTGAGAAGTCCTTGGATGTGATCGCTGCGTGGGTCAAGAGGATCGTGATCGGCACGCAGAAGCAAGACAAGGGAGGCGCCAGTATCTAACAAGTGCTTGCGCCTCCCCAGAGTAGGGATGTCCCCGACGGATCGGGTAAGAGCTTTCAAATTGAAAAAGGAGATATGAAATGGACAAGATGCTTGTGATCGGATTTGATAGTGAGCTCAAGGCGTACGAGGGCTCGAGGGCGCTCCAGGAGATGCAGGATGAAGGCACGATCAACCTGTACGCCAAGGCAGTCATCGCCCGGGACGCCAGCGGTAAGGTGGCGGTCAAGCAGCAGGGCGACATGGGCCCGGTCGGTACCGCGGTGGGCTTGCTCACCGGGACCTTGATGGGCCTGGTCGGTGGACCCGTGGGAGTGGCTGCTGGCGCCACCGCCGGCATGTTTGGCGGCATGGTCTACGACTCGGCGCAGCTCGGAATTGGCATGGACTTCATGGATGAGGTCGCGGACTACCTTCGGCCGGGCAAGGCAGCCGTTGTAGCCGAAGTCTGGGAAGAGTGGGTGGTTCCGGTCGATACTCGCATGGAAAAACTGGGTGGCGTTGTCTACCGCCGCTCACGCGATGAGGTCCTCGACATTGTCATCGAACGGGATGACAGGATCATGGCCGCTGATCTTGCCGAACTCGAGGCTGAGTACGACAAGGCGACCGGAGAGGCCAAGGCCAATCTCAAGAACAAGATCGATGCGGCCAAGTCCAGGCTGCAAGCCACTCGGGACGCCATCCAGGCGAAACTTCGAGGCCGGCCAGAAGGCGACGGATGCCAAGATCAAGATGCTGCAGGACCAGGCAGCCAGGGAAAGCGGTCAGCGAAAGGCCAAGCGCGAGGCTCACATCGCCGAGCTGAAGGCCGATCAGAAGCGCCGCAGCGAGCTTCTCAAGAAAGCCTGGGAGCTCACCAAGGAAGCTGTATCCGCCTGAAGAACGGGGTTTGATCGAAGTGTTGCAGCAAGCGGCCAATTGCGCCGCTTGCTGCTTTTCTTGTTGCGGCCGCCTCAGGGAGCATTGCGCCGCAAGCGGGTGCTGGAATGACACTTTTCTTGCACTTTGGTTTCATGACAGCCCGATGCCGTTACAGTATCCTGTTCTCACTGCTGAACGACAATACTATCGAGGCCCTCAACGCCGATCGAAGGACGCTGAAGGAGAAACAGGAAGGAATGAAAACAAATCTGGCATTCGTGTTGGGAGGCGGGGGAGCACGCGGAGCGATGCAGCTGGGAGCCTTGCGCGCCCTGCTCGAAGCTGGCTACAAACCCGATCTGCTGGTGGGTACCTCGATTGGATCCGTCAATGCGGCTGGACTGGCCCTCTGG
Organism: uncultured Chloroflexia bacterium; assembly: GCA_963784915.1. GTDB lineage: Bacteria > Chloroflexota > Anaerolineae > Anaerolineales > Villigracilaceae > Fen-1038. Next base: position 18,433 of record CAWATK010000012.1, on the reverse strand, counting down.
GGCACAAACCCGGAGGGGATCACCACCTTGGAAGAGGCGTATCGAATGATGGCGGAAGGGCGTGTGATGGATCAGCGTCCCGGGCAATTGGCCTTCCACGCGCTATCCGGCCGGCCAAACCAAACTGGGACCCAGCGGATCGCAGATCTGGCTATCTCGATGGGATTGGCGCCCGATCTTCGCTTTGCCCAGGTGCCCCATGCCCGCCTGGCCATGATCGGTTCTGACCTGGAATCGGGCAGGACGGTTGTCTACGGCCAGGATCCCAACGCACCGGTCCTGGAAGGACTACTGGCGTCCGTTGCCATCCCGCCCTGGTTTGCGCCGGTCGAAAAAGACTCCCGGTTCGTCATCGACGGGGGGCTCCTCAGCAATCTGCCTATTGAACCGGCGCTGACTCTGGGCGCGACCGCCATCATCGCCCTCGATCTGATGGACGAGCCGCCATCCCTGCACGAAAACTCCGCTGGGGCCGGCCAACGACTGGAGCGGCTCATTTTCGCCGTGCTTCAGCGCCAGACGTTCATGGAGACCGCGCTGGCCGAGGCGAGAAGGGTGCGGGTGCACCACATGCTGCTAAGAAGCTCCCCCTCGATCCCGATCTGGGATTTCAGCAAGCATCGGGAGCTCATCCAGGTTGGCTACGATATCGCCCGCCGTGAGATTGCCAATTGGCGCAAGAACGAGGAGTGACTATCCAATGTACAAGAAGTTCATGATCCCTTCAGATGGATCCGGGCAGGCGGAGGAAGATCTGCCCCTTGTCCGAATGCTGGCGAAACCCAACAGATGCGCCTTGCTTCAGCGAAGAACTCTGCGAGCGCCAGTTCGTGGAGATCAACCTGGAGGCCGCAGGATGCCTGGGCAGCAGCCCGATGATGTCGACGACTCGATTTCATCAGCGCAATTCTCAGTGGCGGGCAGGCGATCCCCCCAGTCCGCGTGTGAAGCATAGTGGGTTATCCGGAGTTCAGGCCGCACACCTGAAGATTGCCCCATTGATGTATCTGCACCGGCCCTGCCGCGTGCCACCAGCGTAACTGTTCCAGACTCAGCCCGCTACCTCCCTCAAGTAGTCCAGAAAAGGTTTCATCGCCGCACAGACATTCACAACATGGGTGCTCAAGCCGGGAGCGACCACCACGTCATCCGGAAGCTTGTGTATGGCAACGACCTCCTTGAGGCGCAGCAATTCGATCTCCGGGTGGGAGCGGTCGTAGCCCTGTGGGGCAGTTTTCAGCCTATCCCCACTCACCTCACCGAAATACTGCCGGAAGGTCCTTGCTCCGACTATTGACTTGAATGGCCGGGCATCGCGGCTGATCGCCGCCCGGAAGGCGTTCAGCTGCGCTGGCTCAGGCTCGTGCATCCCGCCGGCGACCATCGAATTCCCACCGGGCTCGAGATGCAAGTAGAACTGAAACCCATACGCCTTCCGCCCCCCGGGCCCGATGCTGGCGCCCATTCCGGTCTTGTATGGCGACTTGTCTTTGGAGAAGCGCACGTCGCGGTAGATTCGCATCACGCAGTCCTTGGGGGTCACGCCGCGCATGTCCTCGAATCGATCCAGACCGTCGATCAATTCCTGCACGAACGACATGAACAACAGCCGCGCCTCATCGTAGTCGGGCCGATGTGCCTCGAACCATGTGCGATCGTTGTTCCTGGCGAGCTTGCTCAGGAATGCCATGACCGGCTTCAGGTCGGCGTTGGGGCTCATACGAGTTGCTCCTGTTCACGCAGAGTATCTCATGGATCATGCCACTCGCCCCACACGCGCCGCCTCCGTGGGTCCCTCGCGCCGACGTTGCTGGCGGGCAATCACTGGCCCGGCCTGCCCGATCACATTGCTCCGGTTGGAGGCCCCCGCTAGCAAAGACCTCGGAGGCTGCACACCTCCGAGGTCTCCGTGATCAATCTGGCCGCTGTCGTCGTCCTGTTCGTTCAGCCGATGAACTTGGCCTGCAGAGCCGTCCAATCTGTCAGGTACTGGTCGCCCTCGGCGGATGCGAGTTCGGCCGGCGAGTCAAGATCGATCCTGGCATCCTCCGTTTCGATGGGCCACCGCTGAGTGTTGCCCGCGGAATCCCCTCCCCCAACGTCCTCGAGCTGCGGTCGATTGCTGTTTCGCGAACGCCGGCGGCCGGCCAGGACCGGGGCCAGAATGGCCCCAACGATCAGCACTGCTGGGAAGACGGCGACGATAATGGCCATGGCGTTCATCGGAGCACCTCAATCTGACCCATATGAAAGTACCTGTAACTGGCGCTAGTGGCTGCTCGGCTCACATGGCTCGTTTCCTGTGGCTCAGGCTCCTGCAATCTGGGCTCTGGCGTCCCTGGAGCCGCGAGCTGCCCCGGGCGGCCACGCGCCGGTCCGTGATTCCAGTCTAGGTACGATTCGGGGCAATTACATCCAGCAGGTGGGGTATCTTGCTCTCCACCAGATGGCGGAGGCTGGGACGAAAGCCGGCAAGCGCGGAGCGGTTTTTGCCGGGAGTCTTTTCAAGCGAACGAGGGTCGCCGGCAACCAACGGAGACGCGCGGCGCCGGGTTAGGAGCTAAACGGGATGAGTGACACTATTCCTGCTGCGCAGCGCTTGTTATTCTGGCTTCGTTGCCGAGTGGAGCGGATACTCGGTGCGCACGGGAGGCGCCAATGCAGATCGATCGGGACGAGGTCGCACGACTCACCGAAGAGCACGGCGGGGTGTGGGGCATCAACCACACTCGTCGCCTGCTCAAGCTGGTGGAGCAGATCAGCGCAGGCTTGGACTACAACCACGAAGCCATCTGGATTGCAGCTCACCTTCACGACTGGGGCGCCTATGCCCCCTGGGCTCAAAAGGGCGTGGATCACGTCGTCCGTTCGGGCCAGGTGGCTGACGAGTACCTCACTGCCCACACTTGCCCGCCCGAACTCAAGGCCCTCATACTGGAATGCATCGCCTTGCATCACAAGGCCGGCTCAGACCGCAGCCTGGAGGCAACACTGCTGCGCGATGCCGATGGGCTCGACTTCCTCGGCGTCATCGGTGTCCTCCGGGACTTCTCGAAGAATCCGCGCGACTTGCGCGCTGCCTTCGAGCAGGTCCAGAAACGCCGCCTCAACGTGCCGCCCATGCTGCACCTGGCGCGCGCCAGGACCATGGCTGAAAAGCGCATCCTTGAAATGGATGCGCTGCTGAAACAATTCGAGACAAACTCGTTCGGGTGCTTCTAGAGCTCGCGCACCGCCGGGATCACCTCCCGGCCAAATATCCCGCAGCGGTTCGATCTCGTGCACGTTCGGCATGTTGAAGATGCAGTGCTGAATGCCGGCGGCCGCCAATGCGCGGCACTCAACGACGACGTCCTTCGGGCTGCCCGCGCCCTCGGCCAGGTGCACGGTGCTGAGCGTGGTCTTTTCGATCTCGGCGTAGTCGCGCTGCAGCCTCTCACAGTGCCGTCTCAGCACGTCCAACTTGGATTTCAGCGTGTCGATCCCGGTGCGGGCGAACAGGTTGCACGCGTCCGCGTACTGCGCCACCAACCGAAGCGTCTTGTGTTCGCCCATGCCCCCGATCAGGATCGGCGGGTGCGGCCTGCGTGATCGGCTGCGGGTTGCACATCGTTTCTGCCAAATGGAAGTGTTTTCCCTCGTAGGCGCCATTCTCCGCGGACCACATCTGTCGGGTGATTTGCAGCGTCTCCTCCAGGCGCTCGAACCTCTCCTTGAGTGTCGGGAAAGGCACGCCCAAACCCAGCGCCTCGCGTTCGAACCACCCGGCTCCCAAACCAAAATAGGCGCGGCCGCCCGAGAGCACGTCCAGTGTGGTCACCGTCTTCACCAGCAGTCCCGGATGCCGGTAGATCACGCCGGTCACCAGGGCTCCAAGCGTTATGCGCTCCGTTACCCCGGCCAGGTAAGCCAGCGTCGAATACGATTCCAGCATCTCAGCTTCTGCGGGGCCCACCCCGCGGATCTGGAAGAAATGGTCCATCACCCACAGGCTGTCAAACCCGGCCTCTTCCGCCGCGCGCGCGATTTCCGACAATTTGGAGCGGATGCCCGCTGCGCCCTCGGGCCACGTAAAACTCGGGACCTGCAATCCGATCTTCATCTGTCGCCTTCTTTCGCCGCCATCGGGATCGATTGAGCTGTGAACCACGCAGGGCACGAAGGCATTGCCAGTTGGACTGGCCCAAATGCGCCCTCACATATTCCATCAAGCGCCGATGCGAACAATCCACATCAATCAGAATCTGTCTTTAGTTCCCTGCATATCCCTTCGTGCCCTTTGTGTTGAATCTCATCACTCTCCCCCGTCGGACCCCGGGTCCGGCGCCGACGGCTGCACCACCCGCAGCACGTCCCCGTGGAAGTTGATGACCACTTTGAAGCCGATCATCCCCATGTAGGCGCGCGCCTCCTCCGGGATGCCCTGCTGCATCAGCGCGTTGAACTGCTGATCCATGTTCTTTAGCTGGTTCTCGATCATTGCCTTCGTAAAGATATCGTCCTGCCCCAGCATCTTGGCCGCTTGTTCGGAAAGCAACCCCTCATTCCCTTGCATCAGCTCCTGCATGCGCGCCAGCACCTGCCGGTCCACCCCGTCCGCCGCAATGTGACGCCTGAAGCCTGCATCCTCCAGCACGTAGAATGGCTCCCCGCCCACCAGGGCGGATTCCGCAGGACGATCATACTCATCCACTACCAGGCCATCAAACAACGGTCGATTCACCATCCGCTTTGGCTCGCCTACTCCGAAGATTGCTTTCCCTCAATGGCAGCCAGCAGTATGCCCGCCGCGATCCCCAACCGGCGATCAAGCCTCCGGCCCGCATCCATGCTGAAATCCAGGTCCAGGCGATAGCCGAACAGATGGAAGCGCTGCCGGATGTCTGCGACGCGCTCGGTCCCCACCGTGAGGTCGTAGTTCTGCGGCAGGAAAGTGCCGAGCAGGAAGCGCCGCAATATCGCCCTTCCCATGCTGTCCTCGAACAGACGTCCCATGGGCTGGTCGTTCGCGTCCAGGACCTCCCATTCATCCCGTAGCAGCGAGTGCCAACCCTTCCGCCGAAGGGCGCCGACTTTTTGGCCGGCGGAGCTCTCGATCACGTCATACGCCGCTGAGAAGTCGACGATCTGGCGCGCCTTGATCATCAGGACCTCCTGCGCCTTGGACTCGTCCGCGTACACGCGGATGTCCTCGCGCAGGCGGAACATCTTCTGCTCGCTGAAGAGCACCAGGTTCTCCATCGGATCGTAGATGCGGAACTTGCCGGTGAGTGCGAAGACCTGACGTTTCAGCAGGTATCGATCATGTTGGAAGAACAGACTGCTCAAGATCCCTCCCTCGAAAGGCGCCTGGCGGCGGAACCGCCGTCAGGCGTTGGACGAAACGATCTCAACCCGCGTGCCGGTGCCCGGCTCATGCAGGTAGGCTTGGTCCACCGGAACGACCGGGCTGGTCCATCGAAACAGGAACTTGGCGTCCTCGGGCAGCAGGTTGATGCAACCGTGGCTGCGCGGGGTGCCATAGTCGTTGTGCCAGTAGGTGCCGTGAAACGAAACGCCTGTGCTGGTGAAAAACGTGACCCACGGCACGCCCGGAAGATCGAAGCCCCGACCGGCGCCCGCTGCGCCGTCATTCGTCATGTGGATCGAGGCACCCTTGTGATAGGTCCGGAAATCGCCCAGCGGCGTCTTCGTGCTCTTGCCCCCGGAAGAGCAGCGCGCCGCCAGCACCGCCCGGTCGTCCTCGAACGCCGTCACCATTTGCGTGGCGGTATCCACGTGGATGACCTTGCGGCTGTCCGCCACCTCGGGTGAGAGTGGTGCCAACTCGTCGTACGCCACCAGCCGCATGTCGGCCGAGTCAACGAAGAAGCTGGCCTTCAGATGCTCGTCGTAGATTTCGTACCAGATGCTCTTCTCGTGCGGATTGGCCGCCACGCCTCGGACCCAGTAGGTGGTCCCGAAGTACGCCCTGAATCCGTTCTTGGCCCATGCACTGGGCTGCAGCCTGGAGATGCTGAAGGGCACCGTGATTTCACCCAGTCGCTGCCCGCCGGCGGGGATGTCGAAGGCCGGGTTCTGATAGCGGCTCTCCACCGGCTGCACCCACCCGGAGTATGTGTAGCCCTCGCCGTTGATCTCATACCACTTCGTGTTGAAGGGATTCCCAGCCTCGCCGGTCAGCTCCCCGGTGATCGCCACCACTTCATCCCGCCCAAAGGCGTGCATCTTCGTCGCCTTGAACGCAGGCTCCTTATACAGCACGATGCCGCTCAGGGTCATGCGGCCCTGGGTCAGGGGCTTGGCCGCCGGCGCGTCCCACGCCAGCCTCCGCCAGAAGCCCGCCCAGCAGGCCGGCAGCGGAGGCCTTCAGAAAATCGCGTCGCGAAAAGGGTATGGATTGCATGGACGTGGGCTGATTGTAGCTTAGACTCGCCTGTGCGCCCGCCCTACTACGACTGGCGGTCTTATGCGCCTCTTATGAGCGGACGGGGGATTGCCTTGCTTTGGACAATGCCACCAACCGCACGCAGACCCGGGCACCATGATGCTGCGGCACGCGCAGGGCACGGGCGGCAAGAATCGCGCCGCTGCCCAAACAATGGGGAACAATGCGCAATGCCCCTGGCCGGGCGACTTCGCCCGGGCGAAAATCGCGCCGCTCGCGAAACTATGAGGAACAATTCAGAATACGGGTAAATCCGGGATTCCGCCGAGGAACAATTCAATTCCAAGGGTGATTATCGGCCATTGCATCGCGGCGGATGGCAAGCAACAATGGCGCCCTCCAGGCACGCACCGGAGGCCGTGTCGAACTGGCGTGCCGGAGCCGCCGGCCGGGATACGCGCGCCTGGGCGACCGTGCGCGCAAAAAGAGGCACTATGTCATGACTTTCGTATCTTGAAGGCCGCCCCGCCCGGAATACATTATGAGATCACAGAAAACGGATCGAGGAAGGGGGCATACGGAAGACCCTCGGGCCCAGCCTCCTTTCTGAAGTGAGATGAAGAGCAGGATAGTCTGTGGGGACAGACACTTGTTGGCCGCGCAGGCGGTAGGGAGGCATGATGTTGCAGCGCAGGTCGGTCCAGACCATCGTAAGCACAGTTGTGGGAATGGTGCTCCTCTTCAACGCAGTCATGCCTATGCCGGTCATTGCCGCCGGCGAGACGGCAGAGCGCACAACGGCGGAAGCTGCGGCGCAGGCCGAAGTTGCCACTCCGAGTTCCGACGCCGTCGGAAGCAGCCACCGAAGACCAGCCAACCTCCACGGAGCCGGAAGTTGCCACGCCTGTGGTTGCGGAGCCCGCGCCGTCCGAGACTGCGAGTCCTGCTCCAACGGTAGATCCAACGCAGCCAAAGCTTTCACTAACAGCCGAGCCGTTGTACGTCGAGGCGGGCGACGAAGCGAAGATCGCGTGGGTCGTTGAGGGCGCGGAAGCAGACGCGCCTAACGTGATGCTGCGGCTGGTCCTGGGTGCAGGATTGGAATTGAAGGACCCAAGCTCTGGCGTGTATGACAAGGAGCTGAGGACGCTTGAGCTGCCGGTACTTTCGTCGTCCGGCGAGATCCTGCTGATCGTCGTTGATCCCGGCGGCGATTTGAGCTTGCAGGCTTCTGTGGGGGACGGGCAGCGGCTCGCTGCGGAAGCATATCTCACTCTGAATTCAAGTGGAGCGATATCCTGGCGGCCTCTGATGGCGCGGTGTTGCAGGCGATGGATGGCAGGGTCAAGGTCACTTTCCCCCCTGGAGCGCTGGCGGAAGACGCGGTCGTGGAGGTTCATGAGCCAGACGCTAAGGCCCTGCCATCAGGATCGCTTAGCGGTCGGCCCTTCGAGGTGACTGCCACGGGGCAAACCAGCAACCTAAACATGGACTCCTTCAGCGTAGATGTCGAGCTGGCAGTGAGCTACCAAGATACAGACTTCCCGGCAGGCGCGGGGAGCGGAGATCTGTTCGTGTATTGGTACGAGCCCGTGGAGGGAGTCTGGCAGGCTCTGGAATCGTGGGTGGACGCCAAGTCGCACACGATCCGCGCCCAGACCAATCACTTCACGGTATTCGACATAGGCCTGAACAACTGGCAGGGCTCGCACATGCCGACCGTGGACGCCTTCCAAGCCGGGGGGTTCGCTGGCGCAGCAACGTACTCGCTACCGATAGATCTGCCACCGGGGCCAGGGGGCTTTGAACCCAGCCTGGATTTGTCTTACAGCAGTCAGGTCGTCGATCAAGCTACCACGGGTACCCAGGCCTCCTGGGTGGGCATGGGCTGGTCGCTCGATAATGGCTCGATCGAAAGGGACATCCATGGCACGACCGACGACATCACGGATGACACGTATCTGCTAAACCTGAACGGTGTCAGCAGCCGACTGGTGATGGATCCGGACAGCGCCTTCAGCGGGCATGTGTGGCACACCAGCGATGAAAAATTCTGGGGCATCGTGTCCGGGAATGAGACCAGTCCGTGGGCAATCTGGGAGCAAGCGAGGCAACACCTACTATTTTGAAGATGTTGCTACGATGGTCTACAACGACGGCGACGTGCAGCAACTTGCCTACAAATGGGCCCTCTCCCGGGCACGCGATATCTATGATCAGGAGATCCATTACACCTATGACTACAGTGTGAAGTCCGTTAGTGGCGAAGATTCCGTTACTGCGATGTATCCGCGAATTCATTCTCTACGCAAATGACCGCTACCGCGTGCGCCTGAGTCGGGATGACCGGGAAGACTTCCCAGCTGAATGGGGCACCGATTCGGTGCACCACAGCTACGAGAAGAAGAGACTTGCAGAGATCACGATCGAGCAAGACGTTGACGGGAATGGCAGCTTCGAAAAAATCGTTGAAGTCGCTACAAGTTGTCCTACGTCAACTCCGAGGTGGAGGATCAGATCTTCCCGGGATTCACATACACCGGCGGCGGCAAAGTGAGCACACTGAAACAGGTGCAGCAGTTTGGCATAGATGGCACCAACAGCCTACCCCCGACAACGTTCCAGTATGCTGATAACTTGCACATGACCAGAGCCGAGAACGGGTATGGTGGTGCGGTCGAGTTTTCGTACGACGCGGTGCCGTACTACGATGCAGAACACGTGAGGAGCTCTCAGACCGTCATCGTGGACTTCGGTGCCGACGGCCAACCGTGCGGACCCGGGTTGGGTTCCAGCCCATGGGTGGCACGGGGCGGCGTTGGCAGCTTCAGGGTGCCTCTTCGTTCCGGAACAGCAGGAGAGGTACCTACTAATGGCAAATGACGCGGTCGCGACGGCTCCCAATTATGAGCAATCGATACTCCGGCCAGGCGGCGTTTACAGGGTTACCGGCGCGCGCGCAACTCGAACTGACGGCTACCTTCGGCGTTGGCTTGGACGATGGGAGCAGCGATCACACCGGCGCGTTCATCGAGGACAACGGAACGGCGTCGTGGACCGGAATCCTGCCGGCCACTGCAACCAAGGCGCAGATGATAGCGGTCGGGGACACGAATACGGAGGACAATGTCTGGCTCCAGGACTTGAAGCTGGAACTGCTACCGTCCATCTACAGAGTGACACAGAAACGCCTTTACAGCTCTCCGACGGCCTCGCCATACACGTTCAGCTATAGCTACGTGGGAGCGGCGTTCAACACGCCGGAGAATGGCGATGCGACATGTCCGGCCGGATACCCTGATTCGTGTTACTTCGAGGCGGGCTCGGAGTTTCGTGGCCACAGCGAGGTGACCGAAACGGGGCCGGACGGGTTGACCACGGTAACGACATACCACCAGGACGGAACGCGGAAGGGATTGACGGACACGCTGACCGTGAAGAACGGGAGTGGGATCAAGGCCCTTGAGACGGTTATCACGTACTACGATCCTGAGGAATTGCCCAGCCGCGACCGGCTACTCTGACCTCAAGCGGTGGTGGGTGAAGACCGCAGCGGAAGAGCAGAGGACGTACAACAACGCCGGGACCGCCTACGTCGCCACCAAGACGGGGTACGCATATTCTGAAGACGAGGACTACGGCAACCTCACCTCCACAACCGACTTCAACTGGAGCGGAACAAGCTGGGCGCCGTATCGATCGAACGTCACAGAGTACTTCCCTAAAGTGGAGTATGACAGCGAGGCGATTGCCTTCACGACTTACCTGGCGGGCTTACCGGCACGGCATCGACTGAAGGACGGAGCCGGAAATGACCTGACAGAAGACTTAAATCTGTATGATCATGAAAACGAGTACGCCACACCACCGGCAACCGGCGAGCTGACCGCCGTCCGACAATGGGTTTCAGAGGCCCTGTACAGCCAAACAAGCTATGAACACGATGACTGGGGAAACATCGAGGAGGTAACAACATACGATGAGTATGGCGGCATCGATTCCGCGCCGATCACCGGTGCACGGACGACATGGACTGTCTACGACGAGATATTTCACGCTTACCCGGTGACCATAACCAATGACCTGGAACAGACAACGACGATCGCGTACGATTACGGCCGAGGCGTCCCGATAAGCGAAACCGATGGCAATGACAAGAGCACGAGCGCCTCGTACGACGACTTCGGGCGGATCACGTCGCTGACACGGCCGTTGGACCAGACACAGACACCGACCTCCAACTCGCGTACGACCCAGACCCGGCATACCCTTTCACCACGACAATCACCCAGCGCATTGACGCATCCACATCATACAGCCTGACGCGCACATACGACGGCATGGGGCGCCACACGCAAACCAATGCCGCGGGAGTGCTGACGGATTTCACCTATGAGCGCGTACGGCAGAGTAGCCACGCAATCGACCCCCTACCAAGGCGCCGAGCAGCCCTACTACACAACAACCACATACGACATTCTTGGGCGCCCGCTTGCAGTCATGGCGCCGGATAGTACGGTGACCTCGTTCGCCTACGACGGGCTCGTGACCACTTCCACAGACGCGGAAAACAACGAAACCATGACCGTGCTCGATGATTGGGGCCGGACTGCGTCTGTGACACCAGAAACAGAGATAGAACAAGGAGTGGCTTACGCCTATGACGAACTGGACCAAGTCCTGACCACCATCCGCGGAGGGCTTGAGACGAGGCTAACCTACGACAACGCCGGTCGCAAGCTGACCATGAGCGACCCGGACATGGGGGATTGGTCTTACACCTACGATGCCCTTGGAAACCTGAAGACGCAGACAGATTCCCAGAGCTGCGTCCTTACTCTCGGCTATGACAACCTGAATCGTCTTACCTCCAAGGTGTCCAGCGGGACGTGTGGCACGCCGGTGGATGTGAGCTATTGGTACGACGAAGGCGCCAATGGCAAAGGACATCGAACGAGCATGAGCGATGGCTCCGGGTCGTTCGGCGAACCGGCGCGATCCAGCACGTGGAGTTATGACGAGCGCGGGCGGAGGACGTCGGAGACCAAGGCGATCAGCGGTGGCGGAACCTTCACCACGGAATGGGTCTACAATTCCGCGGATCTGCCAACCAGCCTCACGTATCCCGATGACGAAGTATTGGACTACGCATACGACGAGCGCATGCTCCTGATCGGCCTCGTCGGCGATGCCACCTATGTGCAAGCGGGGGAACACGATTTCCGCCGGCAGGTTAACGAGTCGTGGGCTTGGCAGCGGAAAGACGACTGAGTACACTTTCTATCCGTGGAATGCGCAGGGCGGACGACTGGAGAGCATAGTCACCGACGCGCTGCAGGACCTCAACTACGCATACGACAGCGTGGGGAGTATCACGCAGATAGCCGATGAACACGCGAGCGAGACGAGCAAGTTCGCGTACGACGAACTCAACCGATTATCCAGCTGGAGGCTCCACGAGCAGGGCGAGGTCCTTTCGCGCAACCTGGCACAAACGCAGCGGGACAATGACAACAAGACTGACGCGGCGAGGTTCATCCCGGGCACATCCATCCAGTGGTACCTTAACTCGACGACGGGCGCCTGGGACGGCACGTACATGGGAAGCGGGAGCTATGAGGTGCAGAACAGCTCGGATTATGACGGCGATGGCGTCACCGACCCGGCGAAGTTCATCTCCAGCACAGGCTCCCTGTGGTACATGTCGTCGGATAGCGACGAATGGGTCGGCGTGTACATGGGGTCGGGCACCTACGACCTGGTGACCGGCTCAGACTTCGATGGGGATGGCGAGGACGACCCCACCAAGCACGATTCGAGCGCTGGAACAGTCTGGTATTTGAAGTCCAGCACCGGCACCTGGGATGGCGCGTACATCGGAACGGATGCCGCGCCGTACATTGAAGGCTCAGACTACGACGGAGATGGGAAGACGGACATGGCGAAGTTCGTCTCTGGGGGCTCGATCTGGTATCTGGCGTCCAGCACGGGCACCTGGCAGGGGGTGTATATTGGGGCTGACGGGACGATGGTCTCGGGATCTGACTTCGATGGTGATGGAAAGACAGACCCCGCGAAGTATGTGGCGGGGAGCGCCGCCCTCTGGTATATCGAGTCAAGCACGGCCACACTGACAGGGGTGTACGTGGGCGCAGCGGCAGGAGACTATATCAGCGGCGCGGACTTCGATGGCGACGGCAAGACGGATCCCGCCAAGTACTACGCCGAACTCGATCCGTTACCTGCCTTCGACAGGCGGCGGATGGGCAACGATCAGCCTGGCGACCGAGGCATACGAGTACGATGAGGCCAGCGGAAACCTGAGCAAGAAGAATGGCGTGAGCACTGGAAGACCGTTGACGGGTGCGGCGGTGACTTTAATAGTGCACGTTCACGACCGTGCCGACCGTGGAAAAGTTGTACACCCACTCGGCGTCTGGAATGCTCAGGTTCACACAACCGTGGCTCATGGGCGTGCCGAAGTTGTTGTGCCAGTATGTCCCGTGGATGCCGTAGTCCTTGTAGAAATACATTACGTACGGCACGCCCGGCAGGTAGTAGTCCGCACCGCTCATGTCGGATGCGAGCAGCTTCACCCACACCCTGTACTTGCCGGTGACGGTCGGCGTCAGCCATGTGCCCGTGGACACTAGGAAGGAGTTCACCACGGTATCACCCGCATAAGCGTACAGCATCTGCTGGCTCAAGTTCAACGTCGATCCAGTGCTCTCCATAACCCGTCCCTTCCGGGGCCGGGACGACAGCGGTCGCAGGCACATACGGCGGGGCCTCCGGAGTCGGCGTATCCGCCACGTACTCCATCGAGAGCTCGCCCGTCCACTCTGGTTCGGCCGTTGGCAGCTCCACCTCCGCAGGCACAACACTTTCTGTGGCTGTGGGTAGGTCTGTGGATAACGTAGTGGAGGGGTCGGCGGAGGCTGTGGAATCCTGTGGACTGGCTGTGGGCGTCGGCATCTCCGTGGGCGTTGCCGTCGGCAACACCTCCGCCACCTCCGGAGCCAACGTGTACGTTGGTTTGGGGATGGAAACCTGCGCCCACTCGGGGCCGGGTGTCGGTTGTGTTTCCCGCAGGGGCTGAGGCAGCATGGACGCGACCACGGGCGAGTTGATGGCCGTCCATCCGGCAAGTGCCAGTATGCCGCAGCCGACAACCAGCAGAGCGATCGCAAACACGGCGCCCCGATTGCGTTGGCCTCGTCTCGGTGTCGGACTGGGCGCGGCGGGCGCCGGCTGCATAGCCTCTGGCTTTGGGGCTGCTGTCCGCTGCGTCTGCTCCGCGGTTTGCGGCGCTTCTCGCAGGTGTTGCAGCACCCATTCCATGCCGCGCTGTGCCCGCGGGCTCTGCGGATTGACCTGCAGCGCCTTGCGGATGTACTCCAGTCCCTGCCGTGGGCCCGCGACAGCCGCCAGGATCAGCCATGCATCTTCCAGGTTGGGCGCGAGTTTGGCGGCGCGCTCGGCCCACTGACGCGCCTGCCTGCGGTCCCCGTTGCCCAGGGCCATGCGGGCTTTTTCGACCGCACTGCGGGCTTCCTGGAGACGCGTGTTCTGAAGGGCCGGGTCCTGAGGCGTCGTCATGGCGTCACCGTGGGCACCGGCGTCGGCACCACATTCTCGTTGTTAATGAAGCACATCAGTCCGCTGACGATGCCATCCGCCACCTGGTCCGGGTGCTTGGTCAGCAAGTCGCGGTCCAGGTTGAGGAATCCGGTCTCGATGATGCCGGCGATGGTGTTCGGGTCGATCTCGGAAAACGCGTGATAGCCCGTCATGTCCGCGGTGATGCTGCCGATGTGGAAGGGCAGGCCCGTGGCGGTGTGGTAGCGATCCACCAGGCAGGCCACCAGCCGATTTGCCCGGTTGACGTCGTGCGTGTTGAGGGCCGCCGCCACCTTGAAGCCCGTGGCCTGGTCGTTGATGTACTCGCACGAGTCGTTGTGGATCGAGATGATCGCCACGGCCCGGTACCCATTCAACCGGGTGTCGAACTCGTTGAGCAGGTCCACCTGGAAGCCGCGATCCACCAGCTTCTTCTGCACCAGTGTGGCGATGTTCAGGTTGACTTCCGCTTCGGTCAGATCCACCTCGCCGGCTGCGTTCGTGCACGTGGCACCGGAGTCGTTGCCCGAGTGCCCTGCGACGATCCCGAGGCGCAGCGCGGGCGCGGCGGTCCCCGCCGGGTCTGCGTCGGCCTGCGGGGTCAGCAGCAGCGCCAGCCGGTACGACAGGGCGGCCGTCGAAAAACTCTGCGGAGTCCATGCCACCAGGGCCGTGGCCAGGAGCATACCCACGAGAACGGTCGTCCGAATGGCGTGCAGCCGTTCGGGTGAACCTCGCGAGTCGTCCTCCACGGACGCGCGGCCGCCCGGTCGAAAAGATCGATCCATGCGGCTCATGCTAATATATTTATGCGAATGTGCAAGGGCAATTTTGACCAACGCACATGCGCCCCTGCCCCCTTGCGGGCCGCTCCTTGACACCCCTATAGCCGACCTTTATGATGATCCGACAATGGATATGCTTGCAAACCCTTTGTCCGAAGGATCCGAGCGGCTGCGCTCTGCGATGCGGGCCTGGACCACCGGCGTGGCCATCGTCACGGCCGCGCATGCCGGTCGTCAACACGGCATGACCGTCAGTTCCTTCACTTCGATCTCCCTGGATCCACCCCTCATTGTGATTTCAGTCAGCACCGGCAGCCAAACCCACGAGATGATCCGGCTCGCCGGTTCTTTCGGAGTGACGATCCTGTCCGCCAGCCAGCAGTCTCTGTCCGAGCGCTTCGCCGGCAAGCAGGCGGCTGACGTCGAGCGCATGGCCGGCCTGCAGACCCAGACCTTCGTGACCGGCGCGCCGTTCATCAAAGGCGGTCTGGCATTCCTGGACTGCAAGGTCGCGCAGACCATCGACGCCGGCATGAACACCCTTTTCCTCGCCGAGGTCGTGGCCGTCAGCGCCAGCGATCACGTCGGCGCCGCTGGTGTACCACAACCAGGCCTATCGGCGGCTCCAGGAGTGAATCAGGGCAGTCCAATGCCGCCGGCGCGGGGGTGAAGCATCGGTTGAGGCCGAGAGGGGAATCATGGACGATCCGCTTACCAACGAAGAAAAGAAAACGCTCCTCAGCCTGGCGCGTGCTGCGCTGGAGGCGGGCGTGCGCGGCGCCGCCGTGCCGCCTGTGGATCTCGACGCCATGTCCCCGAGCCTGCGTTCCCCGGGCGCCTCCTTCGTGACGCTCACCATCCGTGGCGAACTACGCGGCTGCGTCGGCGCACTGGAGGCGTACCAGCCGCTGGCCAAAGATGTTTGTGAACACGCGGTGGCGGCTGGGCTCGACGACCCGCGCTTCCAGCCCGTCAGCCCCGAGGAACTGGCAAGCATCGAGATCGAGGTCTCACGCCTCACGCCGCCACGCGCCCTCGACTACCGCGATCCGCCCGACCTACTGGAGAGGCTCCGACCCGGAATCGATGGAGTGACACTCCGGGATGGCGGTCGCCGGGCCACGTTCCTGCCTCAAGTCTGGGAGAAGCTCCCGGACAAGGCGGCATTCCTGGATCAGCTGTGCGCCAAGATGGGCGCCTCGCCCGACACCTGGCGCACGCGGCACCTGCAGGTCCAGACCTATCAGGTCGAAGAATTCCACGAGTCGTAGCCGGGCACCGGCGGGCGCGCAACGAAACTGCACGGAGGCCCGCTGGGCCTTTGGGCTAGAATGCGGTGAAGGCCTTCCCGGGACATGCCAGAAGTCGTCGACCCCCTCCTGGAAGAGGCGATCGAAGCGCTCCGGCAGGATCAGCGGACGCGCGCTCGCGACGTTTTGACGCGCCTGCTCAAGGCCAATCAGAATAGCGTTACCTACTGGATCTGGATGAGCGCCGCGGTGGAGACGCTCAAGGAACGCGTCTACTGTCTCGAGACCGCCCTCAAACTCGATCCTGGCAACCAGACCGCCCGGCGCGGCCTCATCCTGATGGGCGCCCTGCCGATCGACAAGAACGTCCGGCCTTACCCGTTGGGCAAGGGGCGGCCATGGGAGGACGACCTCCGCCTCGACTTCGAAGGCCCGAGGCTGCGCGGGCTGAGGGCCCTCCTGGCGGACCCGGGCGCGCGCCTGGCTGGCATCCTGGCGATCGGCGTGCTGCTGATCGGATCCATCCTGGTCATCGGAACGAGCCCGCGGGCCGCCACGGTGTTCCAGGGCAGGGGCTTCCGCGCCGGCCTCGGACCGACACCCACGTTCACGCCCACGCCCACGTTTGTGAATATCACCGGACTCCAGGACGCCAGGACCAGCGTTGCCACTCCGCTGGCGGTCCTGCTGGGAGTCTTCTACACTCCCACGCCGGTCTACGTCATCACGCCGCGCGCCCCGCAGGCCGCGGACGAGTACCGCGTCGCGCAGGGGGCTTACAGTCGCGGCGACTGGGACACGTACCTCAAACAGATGATGGAGGTTCAGAGGCAGGAACCCAAGTCCGCCGACGTGCAGTACGAGGTCGCCGAACGCTATCGCTTGGACGGCGCCTGCAGCAAGGCCCTCTTCTACTACAACGAGGCGCTCAAGGTCGACGACGACTTTGGGCCGGGCTACCTCGGGCTGGCGCGCGCCCGCCTGTGTTCCGACCCGGGCGCCAACGTGCTGCCGCTGCTAGACCTGGCGCAGCAATCCGACGCGGGATACGGCGAGGTCTACCTCGAGCGCGCGAACTTCTACATCCGCCAGAAGGACTTCAACAAGGCCCTGCCCGACCTGCAGCAGGCCCAGAAGCTGATGCCGAACTCCGCCCTGGTGCAGTTGGGATTCGCACAATCCTATCTGCTGCAGGGCAACGCCCAGCGCGCACTGAACTCAGCCGAGCGCGCCTACAAGATCGACAAGACCCTGCTGCCCGTGTACTACTATTTGGGCCGCGCCTCCACCGAGACCGGCGCCTACGATAAGGCCATCGAGCCGCTCAACATCTATCTGCTGTACGAGACCGAAGACGGCAGCGCCTATGCCATGCTGGGTGAGGCGCTGGCGAAGACCGGCAAGTACCGCGAGGCGGTGGAGGCGCTCAACCAAGCCCTGCGGCTGGACCGCGCGCAGCTCAGCGCCTACCTGTACCTGGGCACCTCCTACCTGCGGCTCGACAACCTGGCAGGCGCGGAGGTCAACCTGAAGCGCGCCATCGAGTTCTTCCCGGATTCATTCGATGCCAACATCGGCCTGACGGAGATCTTCTACCGCAGCGGCACGTACGGGTCGGCCTATCTGCAGGCCGAGACAAGTTACTCCAAGGCCAAGACGGACGCGGAGAAAGCCGTGGCCATCTACTGGCGGGCGCTCTCGCACGAGGGACGCCAGAGTTGGGCCGAGGCCATCAAGGACTGGAACCTGCTGCTGGGCATGCCTTCCAGCGCCATGACGGCCGAGATGCGCACCGAGGCCCGCGAGCACCTGCGCGGCATCGCCACGCCGACGCGGACGCCCGCGGGGCCGCGCGTCACCCCCACACCGACCGTCTCGAAACGCCGCGGCCGGGCAGCACGGCGACGCCCGCGAACACTCCCATCGCAACAAAGACACCCTAACTCGGGCGCTCACCCGCAGCGGTCGCATGCCTCGCCCTGTCCTCCGGACACGGGCAAAGCGCGCGCAGGTAGTGCCAGTTGTAGATGCCGTAATCGTGGCCGTCCTCCCAGACGATGGTGAGGGCGTACGACCCCACAGCCTTGACGTTGGAGATGCGCGTGGCGGGCGAGTTATCCAGGCGCTGATCGAAGACCAGCGCATCCGGCTCGGAGCGCATGTTCTCATGCCCGCCGCGGCATCCGGCGCACGGGCACGCGGCGCGCAGCAGCCCGAACGGGTAGACGCTCACATGCGCATCGTCCCAGGCGATGGTGAATTCGCGGGTGGTCTTGTTGACGGTGACGTTGGTGGGTTTTTCGGTCATGGGGTGTGGGGGGAATCAAACACAAAGGTCACGAAGATCACAAAGGGGAGACGTGGGGGCTGCCCTTGTGGCCGCCCGGGCG
>CAWATK010000011.1:0-52095 GCA_963784915.1 uncultured Chloroflexia bacterium | reverse complement strand
CGATCAAGGGCGCGGCCGAGGCAGCCCTTGCGCGGTGGCAAAGCGAAGAGCGGCCCGCCATTGCGGAATACACCTATCTGGCGCCCAAGACAACCCATTTCGACGAGGATACCGGGTATTCAACTCCCAATTTCTCTTACGCCTACGCCGCGGAAGCCGTGGAGGTGGAGGTTGACACCGAGACCGGCCATGTACGGCTGGATCGCGTTGTTGTTGCAGACGACGTTGGAAAGGCCATTAATCCGGATCTGGTTGTGGGACAGATCGAAGGCACGGTGATTCAGGCGCAGGGGTACGCCATTACTGAGGACATGCGGACCAAAGACGGCCACGTTCTGACAGACCAGCTCAGCACCTACTTGCTGCCCACCATTCTGGATATCCCCCGCAGCGTGGAATCCGTCATCGTGGAGGTGCCGGATCCCAACGGCCCTTGGGGGGCGCGTGGACTCGGTGAGATACCGTTTCTTCCCCTGGTTCCTGCGATCGCAGCCGCAATCCACGATGCCACCGGCGTCTGGATCGATGAATTCCCCTTTACTCCAGAGCGGGTGCTAAGGGCGCTTGGCAAGATCGGATAATGGTCGCCTCACGATGGCGCGGCGAGCGACGCGACCTCGATGAGAGTGCGCGCCGCGAGGCGCCTGGTCGCTTTGTGCAACTGAGCCAGGGCTACACTCACTATCAAACGGGCGGACCGCGGGCCTCGCGGGCAGTCGTGTTGGTGCACCGGATTCTCAGTGCCCTGTTTCATCTGGGACCCCACGTTTCTGTGCCTCAGCGAGGCCGGAGTGCCGGTCGTGCGCTATGATTTGTTCGGTCGTGGGTACTCCGATCGTCCAGAGGCCGAGTACGGAATGGCCCTATACCTGGGGCAGCTCCACGAGCTCTTGGATGCCCTGGGTCTCGAAGAAGTTGCCGTTGTCGGATTGAGCATGGGAGGGCCGATTGCGGCCGCCTACAGCGTTGCCCACCCCGAGCGCGTCCGGCGGCTGGTCCTCATCGGACCCAGCGGCGTGAAGCCCTTGAAGCTGGGGATGTTGTACGGCTTGGCGGCTCTGCCAGCAGTCAGCGATGCCCTTTTCGGGATCGTCGGCAACGACTACATGCTGAGTGCCATCTCCGCCGACTTCTTCGACGCTGAACAGGTTGAGCTCTTCCGCGAACGCTATCGGACGCAGATGCAATTTCGGGGATTTCGACGTGCGATTTTATCAACGGTCCGCGCCAAGATGCTGGGGAGCTTCGCACCGACGTACGCACTCCTGGGCCAAAGCGGGTTGCCCATTCTCTTGATCTGGGGTGAGGCTGACAAGACCGTTCCATTTGCGCACAGCGCCGCATTGCGGCGCTTGCTGCCACAGGCCGAGTTCATCCCAGTGGCAGCCTGCGGGCACATCCCTCACTTCGAGCAGCCGCACCTCGTCAACCCTCGTCTGCTTGACTTCCTCAACTGAGACGATATGCGCAGGTTGCTTGGGGCACTCGACGCGCACAAATACAAGATCGGGCTCTTTGCTCTCCTCACGCTGGCATCGATCGTTTGCGTGTCCCTCGTGAGTGCGCGCATCGCCTACAGCGACTCGAGGCGGTACTCCAGTCTTGTCTGGAACCTGTTCCTGGCCTGGATCCCGTTCATCCTGGCGTACCTGGCGTATGTCATGTCTTGGAGCAGAGCGCTAACGTATGCGGCCATCCCGGTCTTTGCATTTCTTTGGTTGATCTTCTTCCCGAATGCGCCGTACATCCTCACGGACCTCCAACACCTGGGGGACCGCGTCACGAATGTGCCGTTGTGGTATGACGTGATCATGCTGATTTGGTTTTCATGGACCGGTATGCTGCTGGGCGTGGTCTCCCTGAATCTGATGCAGGAGATCATCCGGCGCCAGCTCGGCCGGCCGGCGGGCTGGGTCTTCGTCTTTATTGTGGCCGGCCTCACCAGCGTGGGCTTGTATCTGGGGCGATTCATCCGACTCAATAGCTGGGACGTCTTTCAAAACCCAAGTGGGGCCGCCGAAGACGTATTCTCATGGATTCTGGATCCTAGCCTGCGCTCGGCAGGCTTCATCGGCCTCTATACCGCGTTCTTTGTTTTTGTGTACCTCACGGTTCATGCCTTCGGAAGGATGCTGCCCGAGGGCACGCGCGAGCACTCCGGTAAGACCTGATGTCGGCGGTTGTCGTGATCCGAGGCGCAGGCGATCTTGCGAGCGGGGTGGCGCTCCGGTTATTTCGGGCAGGGTTGAATGTAGTGATGACCGAGCTTGCACAACCCCTCGCGGTGAGACGCACAGTCTCCTTCGCGGAGGCCATCTACGCTGGTCTGGTTGAGGTGGAACGCGTGACCGCCAGGCGAATCCAGGATCCAACCGATCTCCCTGCAATCGCCCATTGCATTTCCGCCCGCCAGATCCCGGTCTTGATCGATCCGGATTGCGCGGCCGCTGAGCCTCTGCATGCCCTGGTGGTTATTGATGCCCGCATGACCAAAAGACCGCCGGAACCCCTTGCACATGCAGCGAGCCTTTACATAGGCCTCGGCCCGGGCTTTGTTGCACCCACGAATTGCGATGCGGTAATTGAGACGGAGCGCGGCCATTCCATGGGTCGCGTCATCTGGGAGGGCGCGGCGCATGATGACTCCAGGCGCCCCGACGGCGACACGCGCCGAGTCTTCCGCGCGCCGGCTGATGGTCCCTTTGAATCTTCAGCCCATATCGGCGCGCATTTTGAGTCCGGCGCCGTCATCGGCTCGGTCGCTGGCAGTGAGATCGTCGCGCCGTTCGCCGGCACGCTGCGCGGGTTGCTGCACCCCGGTCTGTGGGCGCATAAGAACATGAAGATCGGTGATATCGACGTGCGTGACGACCCGGCCCTGTGCGCGCTGATTTCCGACAAAGCCCTGGCGATCGGGGGCGGTGTCATGGAGGCCATAATGGCGCGACCAGAGGTCCGGGCCAGGCTATGGGTCTGACGCTTGCCAAGGGACTTCGGCTCCTACCCAGATCCGATGGGCTGGCTGCCACGGGCACCCGCGGAGGCGCTACTGTTGCATTCGTCGGAGCGGGCGGCAAGTCCACCAGCATGTTCCGTCTTGCCCGCGAGCTCGGTCCAAAGACCCTGATAACCACGACCACCCACCTCGGAGTATGGCAACGCGATTTGGCGGACCGCCATGTAACCGCAGGTTCGCCGGCTGAACTCGCCAGCCTGGATGAGTCTGCTGTGACTTTGGTGACCGGACCCGCGGGCGCCGACGGGAGGTTGTCGTCGATAAACCCGCCTGTCCTCGAAGCATTGCTAGAGATTGCACGGGCTGGCCGCAGGGACCTTCTGATTGAAGCTGACGGTGCCCGCCAGCGACCGCTCAAGGCACCGGCCACTCATGAACCGCAGGTGCCAGCATGTGTCGAGACGGTTGTCGTCGTTGCGGGGCTGCACGGCTTGGGCGCCGAACTCACTGACGCCGTGGTCCACCGCGCCGAGATCTTCGGCGGCCTCTCGGGCCTGAAGCGTGGCGAACTAGTTGGCCCTGAAGCGCTGGTTAGGATGCTCCTGGCCAAGCACGGGGGTCTACAGGGAATCCCCCCTGGGGCACGACGCGTTGTACTCTTCAATCAGGCGGACACTGCCGAGCTGCAGGCGATGGCCCGTGCAATGGTCGACCCGCTGCTTCCGGCATACGACGCTGTCATCATAGGCGACATCCAAAATGGGCGCGTCTACGCCGTGTACGAGCCCTCCGCAGGAATCGTCCTGGCTGCCGGGGGAGCCACCCGCTTCAGGGCCCCCAAGCAGCTAGTGCTTTGGCGCGGAGAGCCATTGGTTCGAGTGGCAGCTCGAACTGCTCTGGATGCGGGTCTCAGCCCGGTGATCGTTGTCACCGGCGCCTATTCAGATCAAGTGCGGGTCGCCCTGGATGGACTGCCTGTCCAGATTGTGGAGAACACCAACTGGCAGGAAGGACAGGGCTCCTCCGTGAGCCGGGGCGCCTCTGCCCTACCGAGCAATTCGGGTGCGGCGCTCTTCCTGCTGGCGGATCAGCCCATGGTCACCCCATCCTTGGTCCACGCGCTGTTGGAAGCACACGCCAGCGACGACGCCTGCGTAGTTGCGCCGCTGGTGCAGGAAAGTCGGCGCGCAAACCCCGTGCTATTCGATTCTGAGACGTTTGGCAGACTTCGCCACCTGCAAGGAGACGTTGGTGGTCGGAGTATCATTCCGGAGTACCGTGTTCGCTATGTCCCATGGCACGATGCCGAGCTTACGCGCGACATTGACACACAGAGCGACTACAAGGACCTGCTGGAATCGAACCCGTGAAGCTGACCGCAATTGTCCTGGCTGCCGGGCTTTCCACCCGCATGGGTGCGCCAAAAATGCTGTTGCCCTGGGGAACCACCACGGTACTCGCCCAAGTTCTGCGCACCGTGGGCGACGCCGGCATCGACGATCGCGTGGCCGTAGTCGGTCCGGAGCGTGATGCCGTGGAGGCGATCTGCCAATCCGGAGGATCGCGGACGGTCTTTAACCCGGAGTTCGAAGCCGGGGAAATGCTCTCTTCCATTCAAGTTGGTCTGCGATCGACCGCACCGGCATGCGAAGCAGCGCTCGTCGTGCTGGGCGACCAACCCCTGGTGCAATCCGACGCCATTCGTGCTGTTGTGGATGCCTTCGCGCTCCGCAAGTCCGCGCTCGTCGTGCCGAGCTTTCGAAACCGGCGGGGCCATCCCTGGCTCATCGCTGCAGCGCTGTGGCCCGAGATGTTGCGCATGCTGCCTCCTGAGACGCCAAGGGACTTCATGCGTAGGCACAGCGGCCTTATCGAGCACGTGGAGTGGAACACGGACTCCATCTTACGCGACATCGATACCCCGGAGGATTACCTACGCTCCCGCCCTGCGTGACGCGCAACCACAAACGCCCCTCCGGGTTCACCCCACTGGTCCTAAGGGACAAGCTTGAAGTAGTAACAGTTGGTCTCGCGCAGTCGAAAGCCCATCTTCAAGTAGAGCAGATTTGCCGCCTCGCGAGCCGAGTTGGAGGTCAGCGAGACTCCACCCGCGCCCATTTGCCGGGCGGCCGCCAACAGCGCGTTCATTAGTTCCTCGCCAATTCCCTGACCCCGTACCGAGATGTCTACAACTACGTCCTCGATGATGGCGCGCACACCAGTCGGCACACGATACAACGCGACAGTGCCCGTGCCCACAATCTCCCCGGCCGCATCTGGCTGTCGCGCCACGAGCAGCACGGTTGCACTGGTGGCCGCGAGAGCTTCCAGCGCGGCGCGCGTCGGCGCCGGATTGTTGGTCGTGAGCTGAGGCACAAGACGCTCAAAGGCCTCAACAATCTCGGGCGTGACGGCACGAACGCGCTCAATCATCATGGTTAACACTCCGAGGCCGAGAGCCGGCCGCCCGCCGCCTGCACCTAGGCGGCCTTGAGCAGACCCAGACTGAGATCCATTCCGTCCAGCTTGTCTCTGGCTTGCGAAGCGTCCGCAGGAGGTATGGCGTACTCCAGGTCGACAGCCAGGGTTTCCGTGGTCACATAGGAGCGATATGCTTCAACCGCCGCCTTCAGTTGCGTGGGTGCATCAACGAAAAGGCGAATACGATCCGACACGTCCAGACCTGCAGCCTTGCGCAAGTCCTGCACCCGGCGCACGAATTCGCGAGCAATGTCCCTCGTTTAGAAGTTCTGGCGTTAGTGTCGTCACCAGCGCGGCCACGTAGGCGCCTTCTTCCGCGACTGCAAAGCCGCCCCTTGCTTGGGCTCTGACCTCCACGTCGCCCGGCTCGATCACGCACTCCAGGCCACCCACGGTTACACGCAACGAACCGCCTGAAAGCAGAGTCTTGGCGGCGTCTTCAGAGTCCAGCGTGGCAATGGCCTTCTGGATCTCCGGAAGCTTGTTGCCGAATTTCTGCCCGAGCTGTTTTTGCAGCGGTTTTATCACGTGCGATACAGCCTCGGTCGCGTTGTCCAACAAGCGCACCTCCTTGACATTCAGCTCGTCTTCCACCAGATCGGCAAATGTCGAGAAGGGCGCGCCGTTCGGCCGCGTTGCCAACGGAGAAGGCCGCCTGCTGCAACGGCTGGCGGACTTTGCGACCGGCTTTCTGCCGGGCAGCGTGCCCGAGTGATACCAATTTGATGATCAGGTCCATTTGTTGGTTAAGGTTGGCATCGATCAGCTTCGGATCAAAGGCCGGCCAATCTGCCAGGTGAACCGACTCGGGTGCCTTCTCGTCCAGCGATCGCACAAGGTTTTGATACAGTCCGTCCGCCATGAACGGCATGGCAGGAGCCAGCAGCTTGCTGATTGCTACAAGAGCCGCATACAGGGTCGCATAGGCGGAGCGTTTGTCTTCGTCGGAATCAGACTTCCAGAAGCGCCGTCGCGAACGGCGCAAGAACCACGTTGAGAGTTTCTCGACGAACACCTGGATGGGCCGGGTGGCGCCGGTCACGTCATACTCGTCGTACGCCTTCGTCACATCGCGGATCAGCGTGTGCAGTTCGGATAGCAGCCATCGATCCAACACATTGTCGCTTCTGTTGCCGGCCGCCTCTAACGTGGGCTTATCCAGATTGGCGTACGTCACAAAGAAGGCGTACACGTTCCATAACGTGAGCGTGAATGTGCGGATGACTTCTCCAACTAGGTCGACGGAAAAGCGCCGCTCGTTGCCTGGTGGCGTCGCCGTGTACAGGTACCAGCGAAATGCGTCTGCACCGTCTGCTTTGATTACATCCCAGGGGTCGACTATGTTGCCCAGGCTCTTGGACATCTTCTTGCCATCGCCATCCAGAATCAATCCCAGGCACAGAACGTTCCGGTACGATACCGAATCCATGAGCAAGGTACTGATCGCGTGGAGCGAGTAGAACCAGCCGCGCGTTTGGTCAACCGCCTCGCAGATATAGTCCGCAGGGAACTGGGCTTCGAATTTCTCTCTGTTCTCGAAGGGGTAGTGCCACTGCGCAAACGGCATGGATCCCGAATCAAACCAGACATCAATCAGATCCTTCACCCGCCGCATGCTGCCGCCGCACTGCGGGCATGCGTAGGTCACCTCGTCGATGTATGGCCGGTGGAGATCCAGGTCCTCCAGCGGGTGGCCCACCTTTTCGGTCAGCTCGCTCACGGCGCCGATGCATTCCCGGTATTTATCCTGGTCGCACTCCCACACGGGCAGTGGCGTGCCCCAATAGCGTTCACGACTGAGCGACCAATCGATGTTGTTGGCAAGCCAGTTCCCGAAGCGTCCTTCGCGAACATGTTGGGGCACCCAATGGATGGTGTTATTGAGCTCAACCAGCCGATCCTTGAAGCGGCTTGTCCGGATGTACCAGGAGTCGCGCGGCATAGTACATCAGGGGAGTGTGGCAGCGCCAGCAGAATGGGTACGAGTGACCGTGATCCTGCATCCTGAACAGCAGACCGCGCCCTCGAAGGTCATCCACGATCAGGGGGTCGGCCTTCTTGATGAACATGCCGCGCCACGGCGTCACCTCCGGCACGAATGTGCCGTCCGGAAGTACGGTCATTAGGACCGGTAGGTCGTGGCGCGTGGCCATTTCCATATCCTCCGCGCCGAATGCCGGGGCCATGTGCACGAGGCCCGAGCCGTCCCCGGTTGTGACAAAATCCCCCAGCACCACAAAATGAGCGGGCTTGTCAGGTGGCATGAACGTGAAAAGGGGTCGGTAGTGCCAGCCCTTGAGCTTACGGCCCTTGAATGTTTCCAGGATCTTGATGGGCTCGTCTTTGAATACCGCCGATACCAGGTCCTTGGCCAGGATCAACTTCTCAGTGCTGCCGTTGTGTTGGTGTTCTACCGTCACGTATTCCACGTCCGGATGCGCGGCGACGGCCACGTTTCCAGGGAGGGTCCAGGGCGTCGTGGTCCAGACAAGCAGCGAGGTGTCGGGCTTGTCGACGAGGGGCACGCGCACGAAGACGGACGGTTCCGTGATGTCCTCATAACCCAGGGATACCTCATGATCCGAAAGAGGCGTACCGCAGCGCGGGCAATACGGAACGACTTTGTAACCCTTGTAAAGGAGATCTTTCTCCCAGAAACTCTTGAGGATCCACCACACCAATTCGATGTATTCATTTGTGTAGGTGACGTAGGCTTCGTCCAGATCCACCCAAAACGCGATGCGGTCAGTGAGCCGGCTCCAATCGCGAATGTACTCAAAGGCCGATTTTCGGCACTCTTCGTTGAACCGGGCGATCCCGTACTCCTCGATCTGCTGCTTGCCCGTAAAACCATGCTTCTTCTCCACCTCGATCTCCACCGGGAGACCGTGAGTATCCCAGCCGCCGCGCCGGGAAACGTGAAATCCGCGCATGATCTTGTAGCGCGGAAACATGTCCTTGAAAGCCCGGGCGAGCACGTGATGCACGCCCGGCTTGCCGTTGGCAGTTGGGGGACCCTCATAGAAGACGTACTCTGGCCGGCCTTGGCGCTGCTCCACCGTCTTGCGGAAGATCTGCTCGCGCTGCCAGAAACTGAGGATTTCCTCCTCCATCTTCACCACGTCCAGTTTTGACGGCACGGCTTTGAACATTTGCTTATCCATCCGGGATCACCTCATGGTCAGATCGGGTCGTCCAG
Source organism: uncultured Chloroflexia bacterium (assembly GCA_963784915.1). Taxonomy (GTDB): domain Bacteria; phylum Chloroflexota; class Anaerolineae; order Anaerolineales; family Villigracilaceae; genus Fen-1038. The sequence continues at coordinate 43,459 of CAWATK010000011.1, read as the reverse complement.
AAATAGCCCGCCTCTCGTCCCATACAGAGACGAGAGGCGGGCTCACGCGGTACCACTCTGTTTCCCGCAGGTGCGGGCACTTGGCCGAAGACGAGCATCTTCGCGACCCGGGTAACGGTGATCAATTCCGTCTCACCTACTTTCTGCTGGAGGCCCTGCAGGCCGCGCAGATTTCAGCTTGAAGCTCCGGGAGGATTTTCAGTCCGTCGGAGGATCCGGCTCACACCATTCCCGGACTCGCTGCGCGCCGTTCGGACTTACTCGTTCCCATCAACGCTTTTGTTCGCGTATTATCCCATGTTTGGAGGGTGTCGTCAATTTTGGTGTGAGCCGCGGCACCCCATTCGGCCAGGACAAGGGCGTGGATTGCCGTGGGCCGCGAAGACGGTCGATGCGCGGCGCCTCTCCAAGCGGATGCCTTGACAAGAAAAGGATGATCAGCGTCGTTCGAGCTCGGTCTGCGCGAGCAGAACTCTTCTTAACCTATGCGAAACGCCGTGATGCTCCAGCGGCCTGTCAGGTTTCGACCAAATGATCGGTTCTGGCTGCCATGATGAAGTCGTTCTTGTGCAGACCGCGGATCTTGTGCGTCCACCACTGGACGGTCACCCTGCCCCATTCCGTGATGATCAACGGATGATGATCCTCGGCTTCCGCCTGCTCACCCACCCTACGAGTGAATTCCATGGCCGAGGCGAAGTCGCGGAACTTGAAGGTGCGTTCGAGGCGCTTGACGCCATCAGCCTCTTGAATCTGCCACTCCGCAACCCCCGGCAGAAGTTCGGCGATTTCTGGGGCTGTTAGCGCGGGTTCCCCGCCGCGGCACGCAACGCACCGCATTTCATGCAATTGGCTCATCCAAAGACCTCCTCAGCAGGGCGACGTCCTCGGGCCGCCCCAATTTGACCCGCACCACCCGTCGCTTGCGCGCTACCAGTGTCTCATAGTCGCCCAACGCCTGGGCGCGGATCAGACCTCCGAATGTCAGCCCGCTCCCGGGAATCGGCAGGTCGATTTCGGGATCGCTCACGATCTGGATGAAGAGCCCCTCATTTGAGCCCCCCTTATGCAATTGCCCCGTGGAGTGTTGAAACCTCGGGCCAAATCCGACGGTGGTCGCAAGGTGCGTACGCTCGCGGAGCAGAACCCGCAAGCGCTGCAACTCAGCGCCTATGTCGGCCCGCCTGGGCAGATACGCGTTGAGGGCCACATAATCTCCGGCGTTCGCGCTGTCCAACAACGATTTCAGCCACGCACCATTCTGCTTGTGACGGCCTACATCGGGAAACTCGGCGTCCCAGGGTCCCTCGCGGAGGTGCTGTCCGCTCCGTAGTAGGTCGATCTGCGACTGCGTCCTCAGCTTGCTTTCCTGAACGTCAGGTTGGTCAAATGCGTTGACGCCCATGACGTGGCATGCGGCAGCGATCGCGATCTCCCACCGAACGAATTCAGCAGCGACGGCATAGGGATCTGGTACATCGATGGTGAGGATCGAAAAACCGGCGTGCCCCAACGCTTCCACGGTTTGATCCAATCCCCCCATCCGTCGCAGGTAAATGAAGAACCTATCTGTTCCATAGACCTCAGGCGCATCAGGGGGTTCCAATGCCACCGGCACCAGGCCCCTTCCGTCTTTTCCAGATGACTCGGCAATCAGCTGCTCGATCCAATTGGGCAGGGTTTCGAGCCCCGGGTCCGACAGAAGCGTGATCTTGTCCCTCCCGCGCAGTCCCGCTTCCGCTAGCGCGGCGCCCAGGACGAGACCCGGGGCGCGCCCGGGCGGCCTATCGCTTGCGTTTTCGCCCTGCGTCTGGACCGCCCGTTGCAGCAGTCGCTCGATGTCTACCCCAAGGAGCGCGGCCGGAACGAGCCCAAAGTCCGTCAATGCGGCGTATCGTCCCCCGACGCTCGCGTCGGCAATAAACGTTCGTCGAAAGCCCTTCTCTGCGGCAAGCCTCTGCAACGAAGTGCCTTCGTCCGTAACTGCGACGAAGCGCGAGCCGTCCCCGCCCGTTACCTGCCAGAAGTACTCAAAGGCCGCAAGCACCTCAGCGGTGCCCCCAGATTTACTGGAAACGACGTACAGGCTGGCATCTGGCGGAAACTCCCGACCAGCCTGCATCACCTGGCTCGGGTCAGTGGAATCAAGGATGCCAAGGCGCCGGTCGTCTTTCCCGTGATTACGCTCAAAGACCGCGCTGATGACCTCCGCCGCCAAAGAAGATCCGCCCATGCCCAGAACCAAGAACCGGGATATTCCCGCCGACCGCACCTCGTCTGCGAGGTCCCGATACACGGCGAGCCGCGCCAAGGACTTCTGCGGTGAATCCAACCACCCGAGACGCCGTCCAACTTCTGCTTGCCCGTCTGCGGATAGCGACCAGAGTCGGGCGTCTCTATCCCATAGGCGGCGCAAGAAGTCTTCGGATGCGAGCTTCTCGATCTGTCGTGCCACCGGGGCCGCGAGATCACCCAGTCCTGCTGGTACGCGATGGTGAACCGGGCTCATCCGTCACTCCTATGGCCGCTTTGACTGAACGTAGTCGAGCGCTTTCTTCGCCAACTCGGCTTGCTAGCCGCCTGTCTGTTCCAAGTCCCTGATCTTCGCCACGCGCCGTTCGAAACGCTCGCCGCCGGGTTCAAGCCCAGCATAGCGAGCCCCCAGGAACGCCCGGATGAGCGCAGTGGCCAGCTCCGATCCGATGACCCGCCCTCCCAGGCACAGCACATTCATGTTGTCGTGTACGACCCCCTGAGCGGCTGAGTAGGTGTCATGGCAGATGGAGGCATACACGCCCTTGATCTTGTTTGCGGCAATACAAGCCCCGATGCCGGAGCCACAAACGATGATGCCGCGTTCGGCATCTCCGCGCTGGACAAGATGACCCACCTTCGCAGTCACATCCGGAAAGTCGATCGGGGCGCTTGAATGTGTGCCCAAGTCAATCACCTCGGCCCCAGCTCCGCGGACGGCTCCAATGACAGTATCGCGCAGGAGGAATCCGGCATGATCAAAGCCCACGGCTACCTTCATTTTCGTACTCTCCGTTTGACGCGGACTGACTTCCGAGCAGCCTTGCGACTGCCGGACGCGGACTTGCGGACTTCCCCCAACACTGCTAGGGCTTGGGCGACCACATTCTCGGCGGTGAAACCCAGCTCCTTGAAGATGACCTTGTATGGAGCCGACGCACCGAACCTCTGGATGCTCATGACCTTTCCGAGCGGGCCGACATAGCGATCCCAGCCCTGCGCAACACCGGCCTCCACTGCAAGCCGAAGCGGTACGTCATCGGGGAGGACTGACTGCCGATAGGCAACCGACTGCTTTTCAAATAGGGCCCATGACGGGAACGAGACTACACGCACGGATCGGCCCGCGTCAGACAGCTGCCTCGCCGCTTGGAATATGAGGCTGACTTCGGATCCGGAGGCCATGAGGATGATCTCAGGCTTCTTCTTGCCCAGGTCAGCCATCACATATGCTCCGCGCTCAAGGCCGGCTGCGGACGCGGTTCGCTTGCGGTCAAACACCGGTACCGCTTGACGAGTGAGCGCCAGCAGCGTTGGGCCGTCCCTTCTGGCAATCGCGACCTTCCAGGCCCGGGCCACCTCGTTCGCATCTGCCGGCCGTAGCACAAGGAGATTTGGCATAGCTCTCAGGGCCGCAAGGTGTTCGATGGGTTGATGTGTGGGACCATCCTCGCCGAGTCCTACACTGTCGTGGGTGAAAACGAAAATGGGCGAAATGTGGGATAGCGCCGCGATTCGGATGGCTGGCCGTGCATAGTCCGAGAAGATGAGGAACGTTCCGCCATACGGGATGACGCCACCATATAGAGCCATTCCATTGAGTGCCGCGGCCATCCCGTGCTCACGTACGCCAAAATGCACATACCGACCCGACGGGTTGTCGGGCTGGAAGTCCGACGCGCCCTCAAACCGGGTGTTGTTGGACGGCGTGAGATCGGCCGAGCCGCCCATGAGCTCTGGGAGAACTCCTGAGAGCGCACTCAGCACCTTGCCGGACGCAACGCGAGTGGCCATTCCCTTGTCGTCGGCCGGAAAGGTGGGAAACGCCTTGAGCCACCCTTCCGGCAGCTGCCGGTTGAGGCGACGCAGCAGGTCCGCGGCCAGTTCGGGCTTGAGAGACTCGAGCGACCGAAGCTTCGCATTCCATGCATCTTCGTCCATCTTGCCCTTCTGGATGGCACGACGAAAGAACTCCGCTACATCCGGCGGAACAAGGAAGTGCGGCTCCGCAGGCCACCCGAGAGCTTCTTTAGCGAGGCGCAATTCGTCCTCGCCCAGTGGCTCACCGTGCGCCTTGGATGTGTCTTGTTTGTGAGGCGCGCCATATCCGATGTGGGTGCGGCACGCTATGAGAGAGGGTCGCGGATCCTGCTTGGCACGCTGGATCGCAAGGTCCACGGCATCCACGTCGTTGCCATCTTCCACTTGCTGGACGTGCCAGTTGTATGCGGCGAATCGTCCAAGCCGATCCTCCGTGAAAGCCAGGTCGGTGCCCCCATCGATGGATATGTGGTTGTCATCGTACAGGTAGACGAGTTTACCCAGCCGCAGGTGGCCTGCCAGCGACGCTGCCTCGGCCGCAACCCCCTCCATCAGATCGCCGTCCGTCACGATTGCGAAAATGAAGTGATCAAACAATTCCTGCCCGAACTCCGCCGCCAGATGGGCCTGCGCAATCGCCATTCCGACGCCGGTCGCAAACCCCTGACCAAGCGGGCCGGTGGTCGTTTCCACCCCAGGTGTGAGCCCATACTCCGGATGGCCCGGTGTCTTGCTGCCCCATTGCCGGAAGTGCCGGATTTCGTCCAGGGAAAGCTCGTAGCCCGTGAGATGAAGGAGCGAGTACAGCAGCATCGAGCCGTGACCGCCGGAAAGGATGAAACGATCCCTCCCTGGCCACTTGGGGTTGCGAGGATTGTGGTGAAGGTGTCTCGTCCAGACTGCGAACGCCAGAGCGGCAGCCCCCATAGGCAGACCCGGGTGGCCGGAATTCGCTTGCTGAACCGCATCGGCCGACAGGAATCGAATTGTATTGATGGCGCGATTCGTGATCTGGTCCATGCTGTGCCCTCCAGTCACGCGAGATTCTACCACTCGTTGTGCCAGTCTTCACAATCAGGCGACGCCGGGGCACGAGCACGCTGCCGCAGTTGGCGCCACGCCAGAACGCGCGTCCGCCCGCGGCAAAGTCATTAGGCTTAGTTCCGTTGATGACTGTCTTGAACTGTCGCCGCAGGCAGGGTGATGAAGCCCTCTTGTTTGTTTCCAAATTGGGTTACTTCGCCCGGCCGCGTGAAGCTCAGCCACGCTGTGTAGGCTGCCACCAAGGCGTCCAGCTCCTGTTGGGCCGGAAGCTGTTCTACCGGCAACAATCCGTGCAACAGACGGTGGCGGGTGATCTCCTCAAGGAATGCCATTGGGTCATGGATTCTTACCCCCCGCTCAAACAGCGCCAACGCCCGCTGCAGACGGCCTTCCAGTGTCGGCCTGGCAAGCGGTGCCCGACCCAGCAGGGCCGTGAAGCCGGCATGCGGATGGGTCTCCAGCCACTGCCGCGGCGCCTCTTTTGTGGGGAATGGCTTGAAATTGAGCGCCGCCAATCTGCGGTAAAGCTCAAATCCCAGCTGCACCCAGGCCGGACACAACGCCTCCATTCTTGGCGTGGAGCCGACGGAAATGCCTCGTTCGCGCAGCTGTTGCTCGGCCTCGCGCAAGTCCGCACCGCGGACTGATTGTGTTCCGCGTTTTCCCGCCTGCGCTCGTCGTCGCACCACACCGGCATTCACGGCAGACGGCGAGTTCACGGCAACAACCGCTGAGTCACGGCCGTCGAGGCTCGCGACCAGGTCATCCAATTCATGTTCCGAGATGCCCAGGATGCGAAGGTCCTGATCAAGCGCCGCGTACGTGAATGCCTGACGCCCGGAACTGCAGTCGATTCCGATGGCGATCATGGTCGCCCGTCCAGCGATCGTTGATCCAGAATGAAGCCCACACCACCAGTATAGGGCAAAAGTGAATCTGCGGCAACTGATGCGCCTCACCCAGGAATGAAGTGACCGCCCCCACATGTCCCCGAGGCGTCAGCGTGTGCACTGCTGATTGGCGGACCGTCAAAGGCTCTAGATGCTGTCGAAGTATCGCCGGAGCTCAGCCTTGAGAGCGATCAGTGACTCGAAGTAGAACAATTGCTCGTTGTAACTCCAGATCGCCTTATCAAAATTCACGATCGTCTCAGCCTTGAATGGAAGAAGCGGCGTCTTGCCGCTCAGCACGTACTCCATCTCGCCCTTCGAGGAGATCAAGCCAGTTCCGAATATTTTGAGCTCTCCGTTCTGTCGAATCAGCCCAAACTCGGTGCTGAACCATGCCAGGCGCTTCACGTTTTCCCGCTGTTGGTCATCCCGCGCCCCCTGAAACGCCGGCGCAAACATCTCTTGTATTTCAACGTAGGGCTTAAGCGTGAAATACGGAAGGTGTCCGTACACGTCATGAAACATGTCCGGTTCGGGCGTGAAATCCAACTCATCTTCCGTGCGCACGTAGTCCGTGATCAGGAACTCACGCTGAGCGAAGTGGCCGTACCATTGGACCGCGTCAGAGTACCGGACGCGCGTGCGCAGAACCCTCCATCCCGTTCGTGGTGTTATTCGCTCATTTAGCCACTGGACGGATGGAATCCTGTCCGACGGCAGCTGCAGGTTGCCAGCGCCCTCAAGGTACTCGTCGCAGGCGTACTTCTCGACCTGGGGAAGCTGGCGCGCGAACAATTTGCGCCAGATCTCGTGTTGATCCTCTGTAAACTCCACGTCAGTGGACGGATCCAAGATGGTTTGATCTGATGGGGCAGTCATCCCACTGTCCTCCATGCGGATGTTATCACGGTGATTGGTGTCGGTCAAGAAGCCGGCAATTCTGGGTGTTTTTGGGTTGTTTGAGCCGATGTTAGAATCGGACCGGAGGGCGCCTGCGTGCAGGAAAAGCCTCTGGCTAACAAAACAGTCTTGATCACCGGAGCCTCGCGCCGCATCGGCCGCGGGCTTGCACGGGCTTGTGCCGAGTCAGGCGCCGACGTAATTGTCCACTACCGACACTCAAGGGAGCTGGCAGACGAAACAGTGCGGTTGGTGGTCGAGAGTGGCCGATCCGCCTGGGCACTCCATGCCGATTTTTCGCGGGCGGCCGATGTGAGCCGTCTCGCCGAGGCGGCGTTTTCCATCGCACCCGTGTACGCGCTGGTGAACAACGCTGCTGTCTTTGGCGAGGCCGGATTTGCTGACACCAATCTGGAGGACTGGGAAAACCACTTGGCCATAAACCTAACGGCTCCGATGCTGCTATCACAGGCGTTCGGACGTTTCGTGGGACCCGGCGGCGAGGGCAGGATAGTAAACATCCTGGACTGGCGCGCGGCGACGGCCCGGGGCAGATCATTTCGCGTACGTGGTGTCCAAGGCTGCGCTTTCGGCCATGACCCGTTCGGTAGCCCAGGCTTTGGCACCCGGGATATCCGTGAACGGACTCGCCTTGGGCGCGATTCTCCCACCCGAGGCGGGCCCTCCCGGATCCCGGTCTCATACGACGTGTGCCGGCAGGACGATGGGGCACGCTGGATGAGGTTGGCCAGGCACTTCTGTTCTTGCTGTCCGGTCCAGCCTACGTTACTGGCGAGGTGATCTACGTGGACGGCGGACGCCATCTGATTTAGGAGGACGTATGGACAAGGTCATCATCAAGGATCTGGTTGCCCGCGGCATCATCGGGGTGAATGACTGGGAGAGGGAAAAGCAGCAGGAGATCCTCATCAATATCGTCGCGCATGCGGACACGCGGAAAGCGGCGCTGTCTGATAAGCTGGCCGACTGTGTAGACTACAGGGCCCTCGCACGGAAGGCCCGCGAGCACGCAGAGTCCGCGGCTCGGCACACCGTCGAGGCTCTGGCCAATGACCTGGCCGATCTTTGTCTGAAGGATCCTGCAATTCAAAGCGTCGTCGTGCGCGTGGAGAAGCCCGGAGCCGTGCGGTTTTCAGCTTCGGTTGGCGTGGAGATCGAGCGAAACAGAGATGGCGCCGCCGCATAGGTTCTACCTGAACCTGGGCTCAAACATACTTCCCGAACGCCACCTGGCGCAAGCAATGCGGCTATTGCGACGTCACGGGACCGTCTTGGAAACGTCAAGTGTCTGGGAATCCGAGGCGGTTGGTTCGGCGGGGCCTCACTTCCTGAATCTATCGGTCGGCTTTGAGGCCCAACTGAACGAAGTGGAACTCAAGACAACGGTTGTGGACGCGATCGAAACAGCGCTGGGCCGCAACCGCACGCCCGACAAGAGCGCTCCTCGAACCGTTGACATCGATATCATCCTTATGGACGATCACCCCCTGAACCCGGAGCGGTGGGCACACCCATTCGTAGTGCTGCCAATGGCGGAACTGCTGCCCGGGTTCAGGCATCCAGTCACCGGTAGACGTTTGGCGGACGAGGCGCCCTTGTCTGCGGCGTCTCTTTGGATCCGGCGCCGTCCCGACGTGCATCTCGCAGAAGACTAGACGCTTCGGTTTAGATCCGAAGGGGATCTGCTCCTCTGCCGATGTTGTCCAGAAATTCCTGCCGGGTCGCCGTGTTCGACCGAAAAGCCCCGTGCATGGCGGACGTAGTCATGCGAGCATCATGCTTCCGCACGCCCCGCATCATCATGCAGAGATGCAGCCCTTCGACCACGACGGCCACGCCCTTGGGCTCGACCAGCCGCTGGAGTTGATCCGCGATCTGGCGCGGTCATGCGTTCCTGCACCTGGAGCCGGCGCGCAAACATGTCCACGATCCGAGGTATCTTGGATAGGCCGATCACCTTTCCGGCGGGCATGTAAGCGACGTGCGCACGACCGATGAACGGCAGCATGTGGTGCTCGCACAGGCTGTAGAACTCGATGTCGCGGACGATGACCATCTCATCGTATGTGATGTTAAAGACCGCTCCATTCATCGCTTGCTCAGGATTGGTGCGATAGCCACTCAATAGTTCGGCATACATGCGCGCCACGCGCCGTGGCGTGTTTCGCAGACCCTCACGTTCCGGCTTCTCACCGATCGCGCGCAAGAGAGCTTCTACCGCAGCCTCTGACCCGGATATGTCCACGCCGGTGGTGGCGATCTCCTCCTCCCCTAGCTCATCGTCGAAGTCAATTTGATCCATATCGGCCTTTCCACACCAGTGATCGGCGCCCCTCAGACGCCTATCCGATTTCCGGCTCCAACAGGCCGTAGCTCCCGTCACGGCGCTTGTATAGGACGGCGATGCGATTGCTGTCGGCATTGTAGAAGACGAAGAATGCCTCGTGGCCCAGCAGGTTCATTTGCTCGACCGCTTCCAGTTCATCCATCGGAAGGACGCGAAACTGCTTGCGTCTGACAACTACTGGCGGCAACTGACCGGTGTCATCCAGCGGCACAGCCGAGTTCGAGTTCGGCGCCCTCAGTCGATCCTGTCCCTCTGCCGCTGCGGTAATGCCGGCCCTTGTAGCGTTCCGCTTGTGTCCGCAGGACGTCAATGCCGGTGTCAAAGGCGACCAGAATCTCGGCTGCTCGCTCTTCCGCCCGCAGTATGATCCCTTTGCCGCGCGCGGTGATCTGGGCCACATTGCGGTCCTCCACGTGCCTCGCAGAGGCATGGTGCGTCAGCTCGACGTCGATCTGCTCCAGGGCCGGCAGGTAATGATCTATCTTTCCGGCACGCTCCTCGACGTGCTGCCGAATGCGGTCGGTCAGATGGATGTTCCGGACCTGGACTTCTACTCTGGCAGTCACATGTCCTCCTTTGGGTAGATCACTGACGGCGCAGGTCCACGCTACCGCGACTCGCGGCGCCATCCTCGCGATCCTGATGTGCCCTGGCGACGGTCAGTGCAAAAACGTCCCGCGCCCCCGCGGCCAAGAGCGCCTCGGCGCAGGACGATAGTGTGGCGCCCGTTGTGGCTACGTCGTCAACTAGGAGAATGGACCGGGCATGCACCAAGCGCCCCGAGGCCGCAAACGCGGCCCGCATGTTTTCACGTCGTTCCTGCCGGCTCAGGCCCACCTGTGATGGGGTCTCGCGCGTTCGCATGAGTGCATGCGGTGCGTGGCGAACGTCCAAGGCGAGCGACAGCGGCCAACTGATCAAGCCAGCCTGATTATAACCTCGCTGACGTTGGCGATCTCTCCCAAGCGGCACCGGCACTATCAGATTGACCTGCCACGCGAGTCCCGCTGCGAATGCAGCCAGTTGCGGTATCAGAGATTCGGCGAGGCCCATGTCCCCGCGGTACTTTAGCTTAAGTAGCGCAGCTCTAGTAGGATCCGCGTAGACGGACCATGCTCTGAGAGCAGAAAAATGCGGTCGGGAATGCTCGCACGCAGCACACAGTTGACCAGGACCCTCTATGGGTCTCCCGCAGACCTGACAGATGGGCGTCTGGGGCAGCACGACCGCAGCGCTGCACTTGGGGCACCACCTAGATCCGATCTGGCCACAGCCGCCGCACCTCGGCGGCAGCAACAGATCAATACTCAGCCAGAGAAGATGGTAAAGCTCGTACAGCAGCTTGCGGCCGCTTGATCGGGGACGCTTCAACCGGCAGGGATCAGGGATTTATGCCCGCAAATGCCGCGAGAAAGCTGTATTCCTGCGGGCGTCAAGAGGATGATTAGAATGGACGGGAAGATCAGAAACGCCAACGGCAAGATCATCTTCACGGGTGCCTGCCGAGCCGCTCTTCGGCTTGTTGGCGCCGCCGGACGCGCATTTGATCCGATTGAATGCGAAGCACCTTCGCGAGGCTCACGCCCAGGGTCTCGCTCTGAATGATCGCCGCAACGAAGCTGGTCATCTCCGGCAAGGCCTACCCGATCAGCCATGTCGCGCATGGCATCCCGGCGTGCCTTGCCCAATTGAATCTCGCGAATCGCTCGCAGCAGCGCCAGCGACAGCTGATTTTGCCACTTGTCCGCACACCTTGGACATTGCCGCCTCGAGTCCCAGACCCGCTTCGACACAGATGGTCAGCAGGTCGAGCGCGTCCGGCAAGGCGCGGCGGATATCCAGCTGCCGGGCGTTGATCCGCGATTGCAGCCAGAGCTGCGGCAAGAAGAAACCAATGAGCGTGAAAATGATGACCACCAGGAGCACCTGACCGAAGGCCCAACGATTGGGAGCCAGCAGCGCCGATCAGCAGCATCAGTCCACCCAGAAAGGCCGCGGCGATAAGAAATCGCGACGCCAGGAAGGTCGCGGCCTCGATCCGCCCCGGGTTGCCGGCGATCTCGAGCTTGCTGCGTCGTGTCCTCAAGGGCCTTCTGTGGCGTGAACGCTCGTTGAGAGCTCGCCCACCCGCTGCAGCAACGGCAGCAGCACCCGTTCAGTGAACGGCTGCTGCATTTCGATTTCCTCGAGCGAGCTGACCGACGTCACCGCGTTGAGTGGCCTCCGCCAGACGCGCCATCAGCGGATCCTGATCGTCCTGGCGTTCGGGCGGCGCGGACGCCTGCGACAATCAGAAGCACGACGCCCACAAGAATCACGAGGACAACGATGGTTAGGATGAGCTGCATTAGATCTCGATCGCGGCGATGCGCGTCATGACGTAGTAGCCCAGGCTGATCAAGACGACGACCACGACAGCCCGGCCATGGCCGCGCAGAATGGGCCTGCGTCCGCAAAGGACATCAGGTACTCGGGGTTGAGGAACCAGAGAACGACCGTCAGGCCGACGGGAATCAGCGACAGGATGATGCCAGAAACCCGCACCTGGGCCGTGATCACCCGGATCTCACCCTTGATGCGAACACGTTCCCGGATCGTAAAGGAAATCGTGTCCAGGATCTCCGACAGATTGCCGCCGACCTCACGCTGCACATTGATGGCGGTGATCACGAAGTCCAGGTCATCGCTGGGAATTCGCCGCAGCAGGTTCGCCAGGGCGGCTTCCATGGAGATGCCCAGCTGCATTTCCTGCACCACCCGGCGAAACTCCTCGCAGATTGGGGACGGCAGCTCCCGGCTCACAGCCTCCAGGGCCTGCAGCGTCGAGTAACCCGCCCGCAAGCCGTTGACCATCAGATTCAGCATGTCGGAAAGCTGGTCGTTAAACTTGTTGAGGCGCCGCGCCTGCTGTCGGGACACGTACAGGCCCGGCAGGAGATAGCCCAGGATCGCGCCGATTCCGAGTGATATGAAACTGCCTCTGCCGAGAAGGAAGGCCAGGCCAGCCGAGGACGGCGATGGAGATAAAGACCAGGGCCATGTACTCGCCCACGCGGAACTTCAGGTCGGCCCGCGCCAGATTCTGCGCGATGCCTCCGCCAAAAGTCGTCCGCTCGACACGCTTTGAAACCCAGTTGGAGATGGCGCGGCGCTGATCCTCCCGATCCTCAATCGGCGTGGGCTCACCCAAGTACTGAGTGAGGCGGTCCTCCAGCAGATTCTGCTCGCGACGGCTGGTGATCACCAGGCCCATCACGAGCATCAAGATGATGAGGATGCCACCGCCGATCACGGCGCCGATCAGAAGAGGACTGTCCATGGATAACCGTGGCCTCTTAGCCTCTACCGGCGCCTCTCGCCAATCCCGAAGATTGAGGCAGGCAGGTGGATACCGGCAGCCTCTATCCGATCCATGAACTTCGGTCGCAGCCCGGTAGGACGAAGTTTCCCAACGATGCGCCCATTCTCGATTCCGGTCTGCTCAAACTGGAAGATATCCGTCATGGTAATGACTTCGCTCTCCATGCCGCTCACCTCGGAGATGCTTACAACCTTACGGGTGCCATCTCGCATTCGCTCCTGGTGCACGATCACGTTCACTGCCGCACTGATCTGTTCTCGTACTGCCCGTGACGGGAGGTCCATCCCCGCCATCAGCACCATGGTTTCGAGGCGCGCAAGTGAATCGCGTGGCCCATTCGAGTGCAGAGTGGTCAGCGAACCGTCGTGGCCCGTGTTCATGGCCTGAAGCAGGTCGAGGGCCGCTTCATCGCGCACTTCTCCCACGATGATTCGGTCGGGGCGCATGCGCAACGCGTTGATGACCAATGCCCGAATGGTGACTTCGCCCTTGCCTTCAATGTTCGAGGGGCGCGACTCCAGGGTGACCACGTGCTCCTGTCGCATCTGAAGTTCGGCTGCGTTCTCGATGGTCACGATTCGTTCGTCATTCGGGATGAACTGCGAAAGCACATTCAGGAATGTGGTCTTGCCAGAGCCCGTACCGCCCGAGATCACGCAGTTGAGCCGGGACTCCACGCAAGCCTTCAGGAAATGTATGGCTTCCTGCGTGATCGTTCCCCACTGGATCAATTGCTCCAGGGTGATGGGCGTGGCGGCGAATTTTCGGATCGTCAGGACGGGGCCGACCAGCGAGATCGGTGAGATCACAGCATTCACGCGGGAGCCGTCCGGAAGGCGTGCATCGACGTACGGGCTGGCCTCGTCGATGCGGCGGCCGAGCGGCGCCACAATGCGATCGATGATTCGCAAGCACATGATCGTTGTTTTCGAATGTCACCGGCACCCGGTGGAGCTTGCCCTGGCGCTCAACGTAGACATTCTTGGCGCCGTTGACCATGATTTCGGTGATGCTCTCATCCTCCAGCAGCGGTTGCAGCGGACCAAATCCCAGGATCTCCGCAGCGATCTGCTCGAACAGCCGCGCTCGCTCCGGCCGGGACAGAACGATATTTTCCTCGGTAAGGATCTGCTCAAAGAGATCCTGGATCGTACGGCGGACCTCTGCCGTACGGGTGACATCCGTGGAAGGATCAAGTTCAGCAAGCAGCTTGTTCTGCACCCTTGTCTTGAGATCAAAATACGAGCCGGGCTGAGGCGAGGTAATCGGAACGCTCACGCGCCGTGCCTGCAGCGTGGAAAGGCGTGAGCTATCTCCGCCACCGCGGCTGCCTGCTCCGCCGCCTTGTGCTGGAGGGGAAGCCGGGTCGTTCTGGCCCTGCTCGATACGTTTCAGCAATGACATCGTTCGCTCCCTAACGTTTGCCCGCTGGTGATTCGGCCGCTTCCAGGGCGGCCAGCTTTGCCCGGACAGCTTCCGCCACGGCGAGGATTCCGCGCGCCACCGGTTGTGCGCGATTATCCAACATGAACGGAACGCCCTTGTTGACCGCCGGGATCACGATGCGTTCATCGAGTGGTATCACGGCGCTGATCTTTTCCTTGAGGTTCTCGCCCACACGCTCCGGTGTGATCCCGATACGCTTGTCGTACCTATTCATCACGAATACCAGTCGCTCTCGATCGATGCCCATGGTCTGCAGGAGATCCAGGAACAGCCTGGCATTCTTGATCGCCGGAATGTCCTGGGTTGTGATCAGCACGATGGCGTCACTGTGATCCATGGCCGCCAGCACCACATCCGTCAAGAGACTGGACGTGTCGATCACCACGTATGAATACATGCGGCGCAGAAAATCCAGCAGTTTCCCGAACTGCTCGGCGTTGACTTTGTCTGCCTGCTCCGGGCGCTGGGGCGCGGCCAGAATGTGGATGCCGGAGGCCTCATGCTTGATCATTGAACTCTTCGACGATGTCGGCATCCAGCTCGTCCACCCGCGGCGCAATGTCAAGGATAGTATTCTTGCCTTGTTCGTTGAAGAACATGGCGACATCCCCGTATTGGAGATTGGCATCCACCAGCACCACGCGCGTATCTTCGTTGTGCAGCGCGATAGCGAGGTTGGCGGCAACGGTCGTGCAACCCGTCCCGCCCTTGGGGCTGTAGACCGTAATGATGCGCGCCTGAACGATGCCGACAGGCAGGGCTGCGTCCGGGCCGCGCGCCGCCGACGCATCCGCGCCTCCCCGACCACCCTTAAGCTTGCTGCGCTCCAACCGCGACATCTCGCCGCCGCGACGAACGGCGGAGATCAGCTCGTCCCCCATTGGAGGCTTGGTCAGAAAGTCGCGGGCGCCGGCCAACATTGCCCGGCGCATGTAGTTCTGATCGCCCTGCACCGACAGAATGACGACCTGCGAGAACGTGGATTTCTGGCGGATCGCCTCGGTGGCGGCAATTCCATCCATATCCGGCATGTTGATGTCCATGAGCACAACATCCGGATCCAATTCTGCGGTGAGCTGGATGCCCTCCTGCGCAGTTCGGGCGGCGCCAACCACCTCGATGTCCAGCTCGAATTGCAGGAGCCTGCGAACGTTTTCTCGCGTGTCCGCTACATCGTCGACGATGAGAACCCGAATCTTGTCACCAGCGGGCATATGAATCCTTGAGAGCGAACCCGTGCCGCGGGCCGGCGGCCGGCACTACGGAGCCGTCGCAGACGCGCCGTCGTTCGGCAGGCTGGGCGTCGTCAACGCATCGATTCGCGGCTGGAGCGCATACGGCAGCTTGGCGGGAACGGGGATGTTGTACTGGCTGAGAAGGAATTGCAGGGTAGCCGCCTCTGTCGCCAAGCGCGATTGATCGCTTGGATTCCGGAGCGTCATGCTGATCTTCGCGTTCGTGTACATCATGTACGAGAGCGTGACCGCATCCTGCGGTGACACGATTAGCGTGACGATGTCCGGCAGGAGTGTCGTCTGGGGTTGCTGTTGAGCAGCCTGGCCGGCGGCCGGAGCAAGATCAAAATTGCCCGTCTTCATGACCACGACGTCCTGGAGAATTGTCTGACACACGGGTCGTGGGCGCTGCGTATCCTCGCCCGGAATGTAGTAGAAAGGCTGCTGCAAGGACGGGTCAAGCTCCAACCGGCCCTGGAGACCGGCTGCCCCGCCTACGGTGATGGTTAGAATGGGAAGGCCGCCCTCCGGAAACCCGGTTGCATTGAGCACAGCCGTCTTGTTCGGCGTCAGGGTTTGGAAGCTCGAATCCACATCCACGAACAGGAAGCACGCCATCACGTTGACATGCGCCCCGTCGCTGATGCCGTACGCGTTCAGGGAAAGACGGCTGGCGGGAATCGACGCAGCCGTCATGCCTGGCGGTATGATCGACGGCGTGTTGGGGGCCTGCAATCGCTATGGCAGCCGCCGAATCTGTGATCATGGCCGTGGTTAGGACGACTCCCTGATCCATCGGGAACTTCGCCACACGCCCTACCAGCTGGTTCTTCTCATCCGCCGTAAATTCGACCGTGCTCACCTTGTCGGCAGGTATGAGAATCGTCGTGAGAACGTCCTCGGTGATCTTGCCACCCTGGGGTATCGGCTGCGCAGAGACAAAGATCTGAACGTCCTGGGGCACCGGGGGTGCCGGTGTGAGGAGCGGTCGCAGCGCCCGGATGCCCACGTAGGCCACCACCAGTCCCACTATCAGGATGAGTAGCACGAATACCAGGGTTCGGCCGCGTCGCATACGGATCTCCTCTCAGGAACTTGCCGCCTGAATTGTAAAACACGATTATACAGGAAAAATTGCAATGCCATATTTGAAGCAAAGAGCGGGACCCGGCATATGCCGGATCCCGCTCCCAGGGTTCTAGCTGGCGGACCCTAGACGGACGTGAGGCTGGCGTTGATGGTGCTGAACGTGTTGCCGATGATCGGGCCGAGGATCATGAGGGCCGCGATAACAACAATGGCAACCAAAACGAGAATCAGCGCGTATTCGACCAAGCCCTGGCCTTTCTGCTTGCGAGTGAACAACATGGTGTATTCTCCTTTCTTCAGTTCTTCCTGGATGCCCAGGAGCAATTAGGATTATAACCAAACCATCCGTCTTGGCAAGACTTTTCGCCTCACACTTATGCAAGTTTCATTGCGGGATCATTGCGTCCTGGGGAAGCCTAGCCGAGCCCTTGGCACCCTCGTCCGGCGCTTCCCACCCCCCACTGCCGATAGCGCTCGGCGGCGACTCTTTGACTTGTTCGGTCGTGGGTGCCTGATGGGTTTCGAACCCACAACATCGTGATCCACAGTCACACGCTCTGCCATTGAGCTACAGGCACCATGTGTAGCGGGCCCGAATTATATCATTGGGCTTGGGGGCCCTCAAGGATCTGCCTGCATGCGTCGACGATTGAGGTGCGTTCCACCGTGTTCTGGACGCCGGTGGCTAGCTGCTTTAGCGTCACCTGTCCTGCGCGCAGCTCGTCGGGGCCAACCACCAGAACGATGCGAGCTTGAATGCGGCTCGCATACTTGAATTGCCGCGACAGTTTCTCTGCATCGGGATACAGCACGACGTCCAGACCAGCCCGCCGCAGCTCCGCCGCCAACTGAAGAGACGCCGTCTGGTGCTCGAGGTCAAACACAGCGACCAGGATGGAGGCCGGGATACTCGCGCAGATCAGTCGGCAGAAGACCGTATTTCTCCAGGAGCAGCGTCATCACGACGTCGCCGAGCGCGAAACCCACGGCCGGCAACGCGCCGCCCCCGACGTCCAGGAGCAGGTTGTCATATCGCCCGCCCCCCAGGAGAGAACGCCGGATCTCGCCGCCGACCTCCCAGGCCTCGAACACCGTGCCCGTGTAATACTGCAATCCCCTCACAATGGACGCATCGAAGCGCACGTAGTCTCTAAGTCCTAACGCCTCAATTGCGGAAAAGAACCGTCGCAAGTCGCCGCTGGTTTCGCCCAGGTTCGGGTCGCCCAGAAGCGCCTCCAGATTCGCCAATTGAGAGGCTGTGATCCCCAGGGCGGTCGCGGCCTCGCGCCAGGGCTCCGGATCCATCTTGCTGCGTCTGTCCAGTAGACCCGAGAGAGCCGATCGGCGATCCGGTTCGATGCCAAGCCTCGCAAAGCTGCTGTCCATCAGCCGCCGATCATTCACCAGCACAAGTACCTGCGAGGGCGTCAAGCCGACACGCTGCAGGAATGTCGCCAGCACAGCCACATTCTCTGCATCCGCCTCAGGGGAACTGGCCCCGAGCATGTCAACATTCCACTGGAAGAACTCCCGAGTGCGTCCGCGCTGCGGGCGCTCATAGCGCCAAAACGGCCCATAGGACCACCAACGCACTGGAAACGCCAACTCCCCCTGTCGTTGCGCAATCATGCGCGCCAGACTCGCAGTCAGTTCCGGCCGCAGCGCGATCTGGTCGCCGCCGCGGTCCTGGAACACGTAGGCTTGATCCTTCACCAGCTCGTCACCGGAGCGCGCCACGTAGAGCGCCAGGCTCTCAAGCATCGGAGCCTCATACTCCTGGTATCCAAAGGATTCCGCAACCGAACGCGCCGTCGAATAGAGCCACGTACGCACAGCCATCTGTTCGGGATAGAAATCGCGCGTGCCCTTTACGGGTGGAATAACCCTCTTCATGTCCGATTGCTCCGCTGCAAATTGCGAGCATTGTAGCACACGCGATTCAAGCGCATGACAAGCTGCCCCGCTAAACAGGACAATCCGCACTGGCAAGTGTTTGTGCCAGATTGTACAAGTAGTGCAGGGGCCCACCGGGCCCCTTGCGTCCACGCGGGAGGCAATCATGACCCAGTTGGATGGAGTGATCCAGGAACTGCAGAAAATACCGTGGTTCCAGGAATTGAAACCTGATCACGTGAAGATGCTCGCCTCGATAACTGAGCTCCGTCCAGTCAAGGCTGGAGAGGTGCTCTTTCGCGAAGGTGACATCGAGGACTTTGTCTACGTCGTTCTCGATGGCCGCATCGCGCTGGACATGCGCGTCCCCCACCGCGGTCGTGTCCGGTTCCTCACCGCGGATCGATGGGATATCTTTGGCTGGTCGGGGGCCACACCGGAGGTCCGCCAACGAACGGCAGGTGCCAGTGCTGTCATGGATGGCCGAGTGGCGCGGCTCAATGCCACGGAAATGCGCCGCCTGTGCGACGAGGATCACGATCTGGGCTACCAGGTAATGAAACGATTGGTGAAAGTCATTGCCGGCCGGCTCCTCGTTACACGCATTCAACTTCTGGACATGTTTGCACACCCGGAGGCTGGAAATGGCGGATAAGCGTCGAATCGAAGTGGGAGATACCTTGGCTGTATCCAGGGCCGCGTTGGCCGGCATTTTGTCCGCTCTGACAGACCGCCGGTTACACGCTTGTGGGGCCCCAAATTCGCGACAATTCGATAATCTATGATCGATTCGAAACGGTCGAGCAGCTGCCGCGCGGTGTCGTGACCGAACAATCACCCGGACGTTTTCGCCTTGGACGGGGCCAAACTGGCCGCATCTTCGACTTCATTCCGGGTGCTGGTTCGTGGAAGCAGTTTCTCTTCCCATCCAGGCAGGAGCTCTTTCGGCTTCGCAAGAACGGCAAGGATTGGGCTATTGAAGACAACGAGTCGTCAGCCGAAGCATTTGCCTTCATCGGCGTCCGGTCGTGCGAACTCGCCGCCATCCAGATTCAGGACAGGGCCTTCCTTCGCGATGACTATGTTGACGCCACCTACTTGGCGCGCCGAAATAGGGTATTCATTCTCGCGGTCAATTGTCTGCACCCCGCCGGCACGTGTTTCTGTGCAACCATGGGGACCGGGCCCGAGGCCAAGGCCGGATTTGACCTCAATTTGACCGAGCTTGAAGATCATTTCCTGGTCAATGTTGGCTCGGCCGTGGGACGCGACATCATGCAGGGAGTTGCGTCCGAGGCTGCCAGTGCGTTCCATTTGGGCGCGGCGCAGCGCGCCCTAATGGACGCGGCCGCTGTCGCCACCTGTGAAATCGAGCCCGCCACGTGCGCCGAAGACATCATGGCCAGCCTGGAGCACGAGCATTGGACGGAGGTAGCCCAGCGCTGCCTGAGCTGCGGCAACTGCACGCTGGCATGCCCGACGTGCTTCTGTTGGGATGTCCTCGACCAGACCAACCTGGCAGCCAACGAGACACGCCGTGAGCGGGTTTGGGATTCCTGCTTCAATCCGAGCTACTCCTACCAGGCCGGCGGGAACATCCGGCCCTCCATTAAGTCGCGATACCGTCAGTGGCTGTCACATAAGTTCGGCAGCTGGAAGGCGCAATACGGTGTGCTCGGTTGCGTCGGCTGCGGTCGCTGCATTACGTGGTGCCCGGCCGCAATTGACACCCGGGTGGAAGTCGCCACGCTGCAGAAGGAGATCCAACGATGACCTCGGTGACCACAGCCCCGCATCTCGGTGATCGCCCTGCGAGGACCTTGGAACCACAATGGGCGGAGGTGCTCAGCGTGCAGCAGGAGATCGCAGACGTGGCAACCCTTTCTCTGCGGTTCGTCGACCCCGTCGCACAGAGCAGCTACCGCTTCCTGCCTGGGCAATTCAACATGCTCTATCTCCCTGGGTTTGGGGAGGCTGCTATCTCCATTAGTTCGGACGCTGAAGACCGCACGCACATCGGACACACCGTGCGTTTCGTCGGAAACGTCACCAGGGCGCTCAGCCGCGTGCGACCCGGTGACCGGGTTGGGCTGAGGGGGCCATTTGGAAGCGCCTGGCCGGCCACGCAGTTGAAGGGCCGAGACGTCTTCATCGCCTGCGGCGGAATCGGTCTTCCTCCCCTGCGGCCTGTCATCTGCCAGATCCTGCGCAATCGGGCCGAATACGGCAAAGTAACGGTCCTGTATGGAGCGCGCACACCGGCCGAACTGATGTACACGCAGGAGTATGAGACGTGGCGAAAGGCCGGCATTGAGGTCGAAACCACGGTCGATCGGGCCGAGGCAGATTGGACCGGGCCGCGTGGGAGTCGTGCCGATGTGGTTCTATCATTTTCGGCTCGACGCGCGCAATACGGCTGTTCTGACCTGCGGCCCGGAGATCATGATCCGCTTCGTTATCTTCGAGGCGCTGGCTCGCCGCATCGCCCCGGAGAACATCTTCGTTTCACTGGAACGCAACATGAAATGCGGTCAAGGATCCTGCGGTCACTGCCAGATCGGCCCATATTTCATCTGCAAGGATGGTCCCGTGTTTCCGTTCGACGGCTTCAGCCTTTCTTGAATGTGGAGGAGTTCTGATGTCGAACCCCAAACCAACCGTGGCAGTCTTCAAGTTCTCCTCGTGTGACGGCTGCCAGCTGTCCCTGCTGAACATGGAAGACGAGCTGCTGGACCTCGCAGGTGCCGTCGACATCGCCATGTTCCTGGAGGCCACACGCGCCATCCAGACCCGGGCCCTACGACATAGCCCTGGTGGAGGGTTCCGTCACCACCGACCATGAGGCCGCCAAGCATCGTCGAGATCCGGCAGCAGTCGAAGACCATGATTGCGCTTGGCACCTGCGCAACGGCAGGAGGCGTTCAGGCGCTAAGAAACTTCCTGGACGCGGCCGAGTTGGCGACGACCGTGTACGCACACCCCGAGTATCTGCATTACCGGGAGACATCCAAACCCTTATCGGACTATGTGAAGCCTGACCTCCAGCTCTGGGGTTGCCCGGTTAGCAAGGACCAGGTCTTGGAGGTGATTACAGCCCTCCTGGCCGGCCGCAAGCCCAATCTCGCGGCTCACACGGTCTGTATGGACTGCAAACGTCGTGGAACAAGCTGCGTGATCGTCGACAGCGGAACGGCATGCATGGGCCCAATAACCCATTCGGGCTGTGGTGCCATCTGTCCCGCCCTGGGGCGCGGTTGTTATGCATGCTTCGGTCCGGCAAGCAGCATCAATCCGGATGCCATGGTTGACATCTTGAACGGCATCGAGGCCTATCCGGGCGAGACGCTTAGGCTGTTTCGGGGCATCAGTGGATATGCGCCAGCCTTCAGCAAGACGGTCGAGACTATGCTGGCACGGGGCAAGGGAGTCAAATGAAAACCATCGAAGTCCCAGCCATGGCACGCGTGGAGGGCGAGGGGGGCCTGTTCATAGGCCTTGAGAATGGCCAGGCTGTCGAAGTCAGACTGGATATTTACGAGCCGCCGCGGTTCTTTGAGGGTTTTCTTAAAGGCCGATTCCTTCAGGAAGTCCCGGATATCACGGCCAGGATCTGCGGCATCTGCCCGGTGGCCTACCAGATGAGCTCTGTTCTGGCGTTGGAGGCCGCTCTGCGACGTCGAGATCAGCCCGGAGATTCACGCACTTCGCCGGCTCATGTATTGCGGAGAGTACATTGAGAGCCATGCGCTCCACATGTATATGCTCCAGGCGCCAGACCTGTTCGGCAAGGAGTCAGCCTTCGAATTGGCAGAGGTCGAACCCGAGACTGTTCAAAAGGCGCTCCGACTCAAGAAGGCCGGTAATCAGCTCCTCAAGGTCATTGGCGGCCGCTCGGTTCATCCCGTCAATGTCCGCGTTGGCGGATTTTACAGTTGGCCGGATGCAAGCGACCTACGAGCCCTGCTTCCGGACTTGGGGTGGGGACTCGAGATGGCGATTGATGCGGTCCGGTGGTCGAACACTCTGGCCTACCCCCAACTGGAAATCGACTACGAGTTCGTGGCATTGCACGATGACCGGGAATACGGATTGTTGGGCGGAGAGGTCCTGTCCTCAAAGGGCAAGGGCATTCCGGTCGCCGATTTCGAGAATGCGTACCTCGAGACCCATGTTCGACACTCAAATGCCCTGCATGGTCGAACCAAGGCCGGCGGCACATACCTGGTTGGCCCGTTGGCGCGGCTCGAACCTCAACCACGAACAACTTGGCGCGGTCGCCAAAAAGGCGATCAAGGACGCCCGGATCAAGCTTCCCATGTCCAATCCGTACAAGGCCTTCATTGCCCGGGCGGTGGAGCTTGTGCAGTACCTGGATGAGGCCATCCAACTGATCCAAGCCTACTCGCCGACGGGGCCCGCCTACCAGGAACTCACATTGAGAGCCGGCGAAGGCTGTGGCGCCTCCGAGGCGCCCCGGGGCATGCTGTTTCACAAGTACCGGATCGATGAGCACGGTATGGTGCAAGCCGCCCGGATTGTCCCCCCGACGGCGCAGAACCTCCCTCGCATTGAAGCGGATCTGCTCAGCATGGCGCCGGCCCTTGTCCGCCTGGACCTCCCCACTGCTACCCGGCAAGCGGAGGATCTAATACGAGCCTACGATCCGTGCATCTCGTGCGCGACGCATTTTCTGAGACTCCGGGTGGAGCCTCGCGAACCCGCGTGACCGTGCTGCTGGTTGGCATCGGCCAGAGCCTGCGAGGCGATGACTCGGCTGGCTTGGAGGCTGTCCGCAAGTGGAAACAGGATCACTTCAAGGTCCGCGAGCATGCTGGCGTACAGGTGGAGTTGATTGAATCTCCGGGCATCGATCTCGCCGGCCTCCTGGTTGGCGCCGATGCCGCGCTGTTGGTGGATGCGGTGCGCTCCGGGGCTAGGCCCGGTACGCTCCACCGACTGGTGGAAGGCGACGTTTCCGACGTGGTCGGCGGCTCCAGCTCAATGCACGGATGGGGTATTCCGGAGTCGCTTCGTCTTGCCAGAGTCCTTGGCGCAGGCAGCAGGCCGCGCGAGATCCGCGTACTGGGTATTGAGGCCGGGCACTTGGACGTGGGATCGCCCCTGAGCGCCTCAGTCCGGGCCTCGTTGCCCGCAGCGGCCGAAGCGATCGACGCCGAAATCAGAATTCTCCTGGAAAAATAGCCTTCAAGGGGTGCTGCAGGCCGTTGCACAGGGGACTGCGATGGCCTGTGTTGCGTGTGGTATATTACGGGGCACTAAGGCGAGGAACGATGAAGATCAACTATCAAGAGACTGCCAAGGACCTCCTGGTTCGAATTGATATTCATGAGAAGTACGGTGCGCGCAGCATCGACAAGTGGACTGTTGATGTGTTGCAGCCGAAGCCCGGCATGCGCATTCTGGACGTCGGCTGCGGTTCCGGCAAGCAGTGCTTCCTGTACAGCGATGCAACTGGCCGAAAAGCCAGCATTACCGGCGGCGATGTTTCCGCGGAGTTGCTTCAGCGGGCCCAAGCCACGAATACTGAGCGCGGTGACGCCGTTACCTTTGAATTCCTCGACTTCAACAAGAGGTTCGAGTTCACCGACGGGACGTTTGATCTGGTTTCAAGCGCATTTGCCATTTACTACGCGACGGACCTGGAATTTACCTTTGCGGAGGCCCACCGGGTGCTCAAGCCTGGCGGACGGTTGTTCGTGACCGGGCCCCTACCGGAGAACAAACGGATGTTCTATGACATCATCCAGGAAGCCACCAACAAGACAATTCCGCCCATGCCAGGATCCTCCCGCTTCCGGACGGAGATCTATAGCACCATCGCGTCACGATTCTCCAAGACTGACATGCTGAAGTTTGAGAATCCGATCACGTTCCCGGCTGTCGCGCCGTTCGTGGAATACGTGCAGGCTTCGCTTTCCGAGGATCGCAAGCTCTGGACGTCAATGTTCAGGGGCACTGAGGAATACTCCGCATTGATTGAGAGAATTCGGGCTGTCGCAGAGCGTCGGCTTCAGAGGGATGGGAAGCTGGTGATGACGAAGGTGGTTGGCGGCATCCTGGGCACCAAGTAGCGCCTGGCTTCGGAGGCACGCCTTCGTTGCGGACAGTCTCACTGAATACAGAAGTCGGAATGCTGAGGGGTCGACGGGAGAGGGATGAGATTCTTCGGTAAGCGGGCGCTATTCCTGGGTGCGCACCCCGACGACATCGAGCTGGGCTGCGGCGCGTTGATCCACCATATTGCAGGGATGGCCGAGGTTTCATGCGTCACCCTCTCGGACAACCAGCACAACCCCGAATTGCGAAATGTCGTCGACGAACAACGGCGGAGCATGCAAATTCTCGGCGTTGCCGCAGATCATGTGCGGTACGGGCCATTCACCACAAGGATCTTCCCCGAAGCGCGCCAGGAGATCCTGGAATACTTCCTCAGACTGCGGTCTGAGTTGCAGCCCGAGGTCATATTCGTTCACTCGAACCAGGACGTGCATCAGGACCACGTGACGATGACACAGGAGGCTCTGAGGGCCTTCCGAGGAATTACCCTCTTGGGGTTCGACGTGGTGCGCTCGTCCTATGGCTTCTTCCCGCACTTCCTCGTCAAGGTGAACGAAGCCGACGTGGAAGCCAAGATACAGGCGCTGGCCCAATATGAGACCTATCGGGACAAATACTACTTCAACAGCGAGTTGACGCGATCGATCATGGTGCGACACGGTGCTTTGGCCGAGGCGGAGTTTGCCGAGGGTTTCGATATCTTGCGAATCGTGGGTCAATTCGAGACGGTCCGGTGAGCACGACCAACTTCGATTTCTCCACTCTCTATCTGGAGTTGATTGACAGCACCCAGATGATCAAAGCCTTGCTGTCAGGTATCTCAGCCGAGGCCGCCAGAATCCGGCCGAGTCCCTGCCTCCTGGTCCATGCTGGAAACTCTGTGCCATCTCTACGACGAGGAGCGGCTGGATTTTCGGCCCCGTCTCGACGCGATCCTGCATCGGCCCGAGGCTGTTTGGGAGCCCATCGATCCCGAAGGTTGGGTCACGAGTTCGGGGCTATAACGCCCAGGATATCGCTGAGGTCAAGGAGCGCTTCTTTGCCGAGCGGAGCAAGTCACTGGATTGGCTGCGGGGATTGGAGAGAGCCGACTTCTCATTGCGCCACGCGGCCGATTTTGGCGAAATCACTGCCGGGGACATGTTCGCTTCATGGGTAGCCCACGATAACCTGGCGATCCGGCAGCTGGTTGAACTGCGACGTGCAAGACTCGAGCGCATTTCCAAGCCATACACGATCGCGTACGCTGGCGACTGGTAATCCAACACTGCGTATTGGCAGGCTGCGCCGCACGCGCCGGAGCATCTTCCTGGGCGGCGTGGCTCCCCTGTTGTTGGACCTACTTCCTGGGAATGCCGAGCTGGATCATACCGCTCAGCAAGCGCACGGGGTACGCCGGGATGTCGATCACGGCTGGCATCTGCAGCACCGCGCCGGAACGCACATCGAATTGCGCGCCATGGCGAGGGCAGGTGATGGCGAACCCCTCGAGGTCCCCTTCGCCCACCGGACCGTCATCGTGCGAACAAACGTCCGCGATGGCAAATAGCGCACCCGCGATATTGAACATTACAACCGAGCGGCCCTCAACCTCGATGAAGAGCCGTTCACCGACTGGCAACTGATCGGCCGGGACGATGTCAAAGAATTCAATTTCGGATTCCATGAGCTTGGTGTAATTGTTCAACGCCTGCCCCCATCGTCGAGCATGCACGCCCCGGTCGCGCCGGGATCGGTCTTACGCCACAAGGTCATCCCCTGCTTCCCCTAGGCCGTAGATCCCCGCCTTTAGTACTTTCAAGGAAAGCAGCGCGCACTTCAGCCGCACCGGCCCCAGGTCGATGCCCAACATATCCAGTACGTTCTGCTTACCCATCATCTTCACCGCGTCGACGCTCTTTCCCAGGATGGACTCTATCAACAGATCAGCAGAGGCCTGTGAAATAGCACACCCGTGACCGTCGAAACGCGCCTCCGTGATGATGCCGTCAGCGTTGACCCGTAGGTCGATCTGGATGTGATCCCCGCACAAGGGATTGTCATCCGCGAAGGAAATGTCATGCGGATCCAGGTTCCCTCGGAAGGCAGGGTTCTTGTAGTGCTCGATGATTACTTCACGGTACAGGTCATCCATCGCAAGTGTCGCGCTCCGTCCATCGTAGCATGGTCAGGCAAACACCTTCTTAACCTCATACAAAGCATCGACCAAGGCATCCACTTCTTCCTTCAAGGAGTATAGGTAGAAGCTAGCCCGAGTGCTCGCCGTGATGCCCAGTCGCTCGTGCAAGGGCTGGGCACAGTGGTGTCCAGCCCGAACGGCGATGCCGTAGCGGTCCAAAATCTGTGCGACATCGTGGGGGTGGATGCCGTCGACGATGAAGGAGACCACCCCTCCTCGCTCATTCGCCGCGGGCCCCAGGGTCTTTAAGCCCGGGACCTCCTCGAGGCGCTCCAGCGCATACTCAACTACGGCGTGTTCGTGTTCGGCGATCTGGGTCATGCCTAGACCTTCCAGGTAGTCGACTGCGGCTTCGAGGCCAACCGCCTCGGCGATCGCCGGTGTACCGGCCTCAAACTTGTGCGGCACAGTGTTCGGCCGGAAGGAGCGCAGCTTGACCTCACGGATCATGTCCCCGCCGCCCAGGAACGGCGGCATGGCTTCGAGCAAACTCGCCTTGCCATACAGCACCCCAATACCCGTTGGGCCGCACATCTTGTGTGCGGAGAAGGCAAGGAAGTCGGCATCCAGCGCCTGTACGTTGACCCCCAGGTGCGGCACGGATTGTGCCCCATCCACAAGGGTCAAGGCTCCTGCCTCGTGGGCGAGTTCGAATAATCTCCTGCGCCGGCGTTATGGTCCCCAGCACATTCGACATGTGCGTAAATGAAACCAAACGCGGCGATCTGGAGAGTAGCTTTTGGTATGCATCCAAGTCCAGCAGGCCGTCTTCCGTCATGGGGATGAATTCGAGCGCCAGTTCCCGTTCGGCCGCGACCATCTGCCATGGAACCAGGTTGCTATGATGCTCCATCTCGGTAAGGATGATCAGGTCTCCTGGCTTGAGCATGGCCCATGCCCAAGTCGCGCGCCACGAGATTGATTGCCTCCGTCGTGTTCCGGGTGAATATCACTTCGCCAGGCACAGCAGCATGGATGAACTCCGCCACCCGGCTCCTCGAGCGTTCATAGGCCGTAGTGGCCTCTTCTGCAAGAGCGTGCACGCCACGGTGGATGTTGGCATTGGACCGCCTGTAGAAGGAGTCCATGGCGTCGATCACGGACTCAGGTTTCTGGGACGTCGCTGTAGAGTCCAGATAGATCAGCGGAACCCCTGGACGCACTTCTCGGCCAAGGATCGGAAAATCGGACCGAATGCGTTTGAGTTCGTAGTTCATGGCATGAGCTCGCGCTGCGCATCTGCCGGCCTTGCTATCAGTATTCTGGGATTGCGACCTGAGTGGGTTTCTTGGTCACACCCGTGCCGCGAATCTGGTCCGAACCCAGCGAGTACCAGAGAATCCGGTCAGGAACCATCCAGCCGTCAGTAAGAAAGACGTTGGAGCGAAACTGCACCGCAACCAGCTTGTTGTCAACCTGAACCACGACGCCCTTCACCCAGCCGCGCACTCGCTCACCGTCTTGCTCGTGGTCGCAGAAGACCTCGACTGCATCGCCCACATCGAATCCATGATCCAACCCGGGCGCCTTCATGTAGTTGAATTGGGGCATCCGGGCGGCCTTTACCAACGGGCGATTTCCCGGAAGCGAGGCGGCGCCGTGCAGCCGGCCCGGACGCGCCGCACTCTGCCGGGGGTGCTTTCCCGACGAAGGCGCCTTGGCCCTGGCAATCGTGCGTCCGGGGGCCTTTGGTGGCGGTGCCACCAGAACGGGTGCCGCCGCCTGGGCCTCAACTTTCGCCGCGCGGCGGGACAGTACGCTGGCCGCGAGCTTCGCCACCGAGCGCGAGTGAATCTGAGTCACGGGTTTGACTGAGGTCTTCGGCTTGGCCCGCGCCGCCGTGCGCGCGGTGGAGAGATGGTTGCGCTTTGCAGCAGCCTTTGCTTTCTGGTGTGCCTTTGCGTCGGACTTGGCGCGGCCCCCGGCGCTGACCTTGCGGCGACGGGTTACTACGGCTCTTGCCTTCTTGCCGGCTGGCTTCTTGGTCTTCTTCATTGTGAATGCTACTCCTTGCTTGCCTTCACGCGGCAGATGGCGTGCCCATCTTCTCCAGTATCGCCTGCTGAAACCTGCTGCGGACACCCTCAAAGGGAATGCGCTGCATGATCGGGTCAAAGAACCCTTCCACCAAGAGTCGTACGGCATCGGCCTGGGATATTCCCCGCGACTTCAAATAGAAAAGGGGTTCCGCCTCAAGTTTGCCAACTGTCGCGCCATGCGTGCACCTTACATCGTCGGCAAGGATTTCCAAACCCGGAATCGAAGTCCGGCCTGCGCGGCCTCGTCCAGGACGAGATTGCGGTTGGCCTGGTATCCGTCGGTCTTGGAGGCGCCCTGTGCCACGTAGATCATTCCCTGCCAGACCGAGCGGCTGTGTCCCTTTAGGGCCCCTTTGAAGAGGAGATCGCTTGTGGTGTGCGGTGAGAGATGATTCTGCTGCGTGTCATGATCCAGGTGCTGGTCGCCATCCGTGAAGTAGAAACCAGACATGCGCCCGCTGGCGCCCTCACCAGCCAGGTCCAGCTCGGAGAAGTTCTTGGTCACCCTTGAACCCACCGCGCCGAAGATCCAATCCAACTGTGCATCGTTCTCCAGTCGGATACGCTCGTGCGTGAAGTTCCACACGTGCCGGCCCCAGGATTGAAGTTCAACGAAACGAAGTGACCCTCCGCGGCAAACGATGACTTCGACGATGCCGGCGTGCAGGGCATCACTAGACTCCGTTGGCGAGGCCGATTCGTGGACGTAGGTCGCCTTCGCGCCTTCATCGAGGTAGACCATTAGATGGGAAAAATGTGCGAGTCCAGCCCCGGGTCCCCACAGCACGCTGTGAAGGGGCGCCTCCACGGTCACGCCCTTGGGTACGTACAATAGCAATCCGTCCCGGGCAAAGGTCGCCGCCATGGCAGCAAACTTGCCCTCCTCAGCGTTCACCGTGCGTCCAAGGATCTTCTGCAAGATCGCCGGATACCGCGTCTCGGCAGTCGCCAAATCCGTGAAGACGACGCCCTTTCTTTCCAGCTCTGGATCGACAACTACGTCGTGTCGACCAGCGCCGATGACTATCTGACCGCCGTGTTGGTCCGTGACGAGTGGCTGCAACAGGTGACTTGGCACGGCCGGACCCGAGGATTCGCCGAGCCGAAACGTCGCAGCCGGCATGGATTTGAGATCAGTGCGGCGCCATGCCTCAAGGCTGACGTCCGGGATCGGCAGGCGCGAATATGCGCTCCAGGCGTGCTCCCGATATTCCCCGATGTAGCCGGACCCGGCCGCCGCGCCATCACGGGGAATCGCAAATCCTTGATCCCCACTGACTGCCCGATGTCCTCGCGTGATTACGACTCTCGGTTTTTCTTGCATGCTCTGGTCGATTCCGTTCTGCCCCACCCGAAGCCTCCGAATCGAGGCCAACGATTAGCCGATGGAACCTTCCATCTGAAGTTGGATGAGCCGGTTCATTTCGACGGCATACTCCATGGGGAGTTCTTTCACGAGCGGCTCGATGAACCCGGAGACCACCATTGAGGTCGCCTCCTCTTCGCTCAGGCCGCGGGACATCAGGTAGAAGAGCTGCTCTTCGCCCACCTTGCTAACGGATGCCTCATGCCCGATGGAAACATCGTCCTCGTCGATCTCGATGGAAGGGTAGGTATCCGACCGGGATTGCGGGTCAAGCAGCAGGGCATCGCACACGGTATTGGATTTGACGCCCTTAGCTCCCTTGTAGACCTTCAGCAGACCGCGGAACGATGCGCGTCCCCCGCCTTGCTGATCGATTTCGATGTGACCTTGCTCGTCGTGTTGGGCGCAAAATGGTACATCTTGCCGCCCGCATCCTGGATCTGTCCCGCGCCGGCGAATGCCATGGAAAGCATCTCGCCTCTGGCGCCTGGCTCCATCAAATAGCACGAGGGGTACTTCATCGTGATCTTCGAGCCAAGATTGGCGTCCACCCATTCATGGCTGGCGTTCTCGTACACTTTCGCTCGCTGGGTTACCAGGTTGTAGACATTCGTGGACCAGTTTTGGATCGTGGAGTAGCGCGAGCGGGCGTTCTTCTTGACGACTATTTCAATGACGCCCGAGTGAAACGAATCCGTGGTGTATTGCGGCGCGGTGCACCCTTCCACGTAGTGGACAGATGCGCCCTCGTCAACGATGATGAGCGTTCGCTCAAACTGCCCGAGGTTGGCTGTGTTCAGCCGAAAGTAGGCTTGGAGCGGCAGGTCGACCTTCACCCCCTTGGGAACATATACAAAGGAACCGCCCGACCAGACCGCGGAATTCAGTGCTGCGAACTTGTTGTCTTCGATCGGGATGACCGTTCCAAAGTATTCCCGGAAAAGGTCGGGGTGTTGCCGCAGTCCCTCCTCGATGGAGAGAAAGATCACTCCTTGTTTCTCCAGGTGCTCCTGGATCGAGTGGTAGACCATCTCCGATTCGTACTGCGCACCCAGGCCCGCCAGGAACTTGCGCTCGGCCTCCGGTACGCCCAACCGGTCGAAAGTGCGCTTGATATCGTCCGGTACGTCGTCCCAGGATTTCTCCTGCTTCTCGTTTGGACGGACGTAGAAGTAGATCTCGTCGAAGTTCAAGTCCTCCAGCGAGGGACCCCATGTCGGCATCGGTCGCTTAAGAAAATGATCCAGCGCTTTAAGCCTGAAGTCCAGCATCCACTGGGGCTCGCCCTTCATCTGGGAGATCTGCTCAACGACCTCCTTGCTGAGACCCTTCTTGGACTTAAATACATAGTCTTCTTCTGAGTCGTGAAATCCGTACTTGTACTCGCCAATTCCGTCGAGGATCTGGTCGTCCTTGTCTCGTGCCTCACCCATAATTCGACTCCAGTCCGTGTCGTTGCGCGGCCAGGTGCCTGGCGATGATCATCGACAGCCGCATCATGCCTCGGTCTTCTCTCGAATCCAATCGTAGCCGCGCTCTTCCAGGCTGACCGCGAGATCCGCCCCGCCTGACTCGACAATGCGCCCACCCATCATGACGTGGACGAAATCTGCCTTGATGTAATTGAGCAGGCGCTGATAGTGAGTGATCACGATCGCGCCCATCGATGGCCCGGTCAGCGCATTGACGCCTTCGGCCACAACACGCAGAGCGTCGATGTCCAAGCCTGAGTCGGTCTCATCCAGGATCGCGATTTCAGGCTGCAGCGTGGCCATCTGCAGGATCTCAGCACGCTTCTTCTCTCCGCCCGAGAAACCATCGTTGAGGTACCTGCCGGCAAAGACAGGATCCATCTTCAGCATCTTCATCTTTTCGGTAAGGAGCACCCGGAACTCAGGCAGAGGAATGCCTTTGTCCTCCTTGCTCGCCGCCCGGCGTCGCGCATTCAGCGCCGTGCGAAGAAAATTCGCAACAGTGACGCCTGGAATTGCCACAGGATATTGAAATGCCAGGAAGAGCCCCAGCCTGGAACGCTCGTCCGGCTCCAGCTCCAGGAGGTTCACGCCCTTAAAGGTGACTTCGCCTGAAGTCACCGTGTAGGCCGGATGCCCCATGAGCGTATATGCCAGTGTCGATTTGCCGGTGCCGTTGGGGCCCATGATGGCATGGACCTCACCTTGCTTGGCGATCAAATTCACGCCCTGCAAAATGGGCTTGCCGTCGATAGCGACGTGCAAGTCCCGTATTTCAATCTGCGACATACCGGTGAACTCCCGTTTGATTCGGAATTTGGGCGGGCATACCCTTTGACTACACGACACCGGAAAGAGCAGTCCCACCCGAGCTGAAGCCCATTATAGCAGGGTGGATGGCAAAAGTCAATATTTATGAGTTTCTTCTAGTAAATTAGCTGTTTGCGGGAAAATCCGCGCTCACAGAACCCGCCGCTTCATGAATCTCGGCGTGCCGAAGGCGCAAGCTATTGGAAACGACAAACACGCTGCTGAAGGCCATGGCCCCTGCCGCCAGCATGGGATTGAGTAGGCCAATTGCCGCGGCCGGGATCAGAACAACATTGTAGAAGAAAGCCCAGAACAAGTTCTGGCGTATGGTTCGCAGGGTTAGACGCGATATCGAGATGGCACGGACGACCCCGCGCAGGTCGCCGCTCATGAGCGTGATGGAGGCAGTCGCCAGCGCAATGTCGGTGCCCGTCCCGAGCGCAATGCCAACGTCTGCCTGCGCAAGCGCCGGCGCGTCATTGATGCCGTCCCCTACCATCGCCGTGATGCCATGTCCTGGCAAGGCACCCTCCCGTTGCTGCAGTGCCAGGACTTCGCGCGCTTTACCCTCAGGCAGCACGTCCGCCAATACGAGGTCAACGCCGACTTCGCGTGCAATGGCATTGGCGGTCGCTGGGTTGTCGCCAGTGATCATGGCGAGCGTGATTCCCATCCGACGGAGCTCACGGACCGCGTCGGTGGATCCCTCTTTGACAGGATCTGCAACGGCGATCACACCGACGGCGCGATCGTCCACAGCCACGAACATAGCCGTCTTGGCTTCGGATTGGAGTTGGCTGGCCACTTCTCCCAACCCATCAACCGCGATTCCCCTCGTCTGCATCATGCGGAGGTTGCCAACCGTCACACGACGTCCTGCGATTTCGGCGGCGACACCATTGCCAGGGTCGGCGACAAATCCGGACGATTCAGACAGCTCTATTCCCCTTGCGTTTGCCTCATGCCAGATGGCCAAGCCCAGAGGGTGCTCGGAGCCACGCTCAACGCTCGCGGCCAGACGCAAGACTTCGTCCTCTTGCCCGGTCCTGCTGCCGGCGTTTCGATTCCCGGCATCCCCCCGTGCCACTACATCAGTGACGGCGGGCCTGCCCGCCGTGATGGTGCCGGTCTTGTCCAGGACCATGGCGGTGATTCGGCCAGCCTGCTCCAGCGCTTCACCCGTTCGGAACAAAACACCCAAACGCGCGGCGCTGTCCGGTGCCGACCATGATCGCGGTTGGCGTAGCCAGACCCATTGCGCATGGGCAGGCAATGACCAAGACGGCGACGGCATTGATCAGCGCGGCGGTCACGTCGTGGCCGCCTGCCACCGAGGGCACCAGCAGGTACCAGCCGGCGAAAGTCAACGCGGCGATGGCAATCACGATTGGAACAAAATGCGCCGAGACCTGGTCGGCAAGCCGTTGGATGGGTGCCTTGCTTCCCTGGGCATCCTGCACCATCCGAATGATCTGAGCAAGTGCGGTGTCGGCGCCGACTTTGGTGGCCTCGAACTTAAGCAGACCCGAGCTTATTGATTGTTGCCCCGATCACTGGATCGCCCGGCCCCTTGCGCACGGGCATTGATTCTCCCGTAAGCATCGACTCGTCCACGGAGGAACTACCCACCAGGACAACGCCATCCGCAGCCACAGATTCGCCTGGGCGGACGATCACGGTATCCCCAACCGCAACCTGCTCAACTGGTAGATCTCGTTCTACGCCATCCCGTTCCACCCGAGCAGTTCGCGCCCGCAACCCGACAAGTCCCTTGATGGCGTCCGAAGTCCGGCCCTTGGCTCTAGCCTCCAGGAATTTGCCAAGTCGAATCAGAGTAATGATCACCGCGGCGGTCTCAAAGTAGACATGCCCGCCCACCAAGCCCATGACCACAGCCACAGAATACAAGTAGGCCACGGAGGAACCCATCGATATGAGGACGTCCATGTTGGCGGATCCGGTGCGCAGAGCTTTGAACGCGCCGACATAGTACTGCCACCCAACCACGAATTGGACCGGGGTTGCGAGAGCTAACATAGCGAGCACCGCCCACGCGGCGGGCGCGGAAGCCATCCCCGGCATGGAGACTGGCTGGTAAAACACGCGTGGCAGCAAGCCCAGGTCCAGCGCCATAGACAGTACGAACAATGGCACAGTGAATAGAAGTCCGAGGATCAGGAGCCTGCGCTGAGATGCCAGCTCCCGGCTCCTGGCCTGGGCCTCAACATCCTCAGCCGGCCCGGCAGCCTCCAGAGGCTCAAAGCCAGCCTCGGACACGGCAGCGCGTATGTCCGCCTGGCTCAGCACCGTGGGAACGTACCGAACGCGAACTGACTCCGTGGGCAGGTTGGCATTCGATTCCAAGGCCCCGTCCAATCCCCTCAGTGCGCGCTCCAATCGCCGGGCATCATTGTCGTCTGCGAGTCGTTTGAGGGGGATATCTGCGATCCCGGACGCCACGCCGTAGCCGGCGCGCTGAATGCGGGCGACCATATCTGCCAGGCTCGTGGTGCCCGGCTCGTACTCCACCACTGCCCTCTCCGATGCCAGATTCACGGCGGCCTGGCGAACGCCGTTCACCTTCTTTAGGTTGCGCTCGATGGTGGACACACAGTTCGCGCAATACATCCCCGTGATCGGGAGGGTCAACTTCTTGGTTTCTGGCATTTGCATCTCACCACACCAGTGCAGTCATCGCGTGGGGTGTGAAACCCGCGTGACATGCTCACACCGCGGGGTACTCGATCTCGGCAAGCAGCGCGCGGATTCTCTCATCAGTCGCGGGCAGTTCGTAGGAGACGGTCACGCTCTTGCCAGTCAAGTCCGCCTTAACTGCTGTCACGCCTGCCAGCTCGCCCAGCTCAAGCTCAATGGTGTGCGTGCAGTGCCCGCAGTGTATGGCAGGGATTGAATACGTAATCGTTTGCATGTGCTAATCACCTCCGTGCGTACGAGGATAGTTGAGAAAGTGCGTCCAATCGGTTGATGAACCGCTCTGAAGGGCTAAACCTTCGCCGACATCTCAAAGACCTCAGCGATTTCCTTCAATACGCGCTCCCGCTCAGCCAAGTCGTTGCCGGCTATTGCGGTGCTTACGCAAGAACTCAGGTGACCCTCCAGAATCTGGGCACTAACCTTGTTAAGCGCAGACTCAATCGCCTGGATCTGGCGAATCACATCGATGCAGTAGGCATCCTGCTCAACCATGCGGATCACGCCGCGCAGGTGACCCTCTACGGTCTTCAGCCGTCGCAGTGTCTTCTCGGCCGTATCCACCGTGCCTCCATTCTCAGGTTGCACCGCAACTTGTCAGTCTTGCACCCCCCCCCCAGGGGGTGGGGTGCCCATAGGATAGCGTAGTGCGGCGCGGCTGTCAAGGGGCTGCCAACCGGCGAGTACAATGGCCAAGTGGAATTATCGGTGGAGGAGTTGCGGCAGGCGGCCGTTTTTCGGCGAGCCTCGCTCGAAGACTTGCGGCAGATCCTCGAGGTCAGCACCGTGCGACCGATCGAGGAGGGTGAGTTTTTTTTCATGCAGGGGGATGCAGCGGAGCACTCGTATCTACTCACTCAGGGTCAGGTCAAGTTGCTGCAATCTAATCGCCTCGGTCAAGTTGTGAATCTGCGGACCGTGCATCCCTGGCAGCTCTTTGGAGCGCTCGGGGCGGTTCGGGAAACCGCCGAGTACCCGGCAAGCGCCCAAGCCCTGGAAGACAGCACGGCGCTGGCGACGCCGAGTGCGCACCTGAACGGCCTGCTAAGTCGCAGCCCCACCTTGTCGGTGGACATGATGCAAGAAATGACGCTCTACATCCAGGAGATGCAGTCGCGCGTACCGGGAACTCGCTACGGAACGCGTTGAGCAGCGCATTTGCCGCGCCATGCTCAGGCTGGCGGCCCAATCCGGCCAACGAGTGGAAGACGGAATTGAGCTCTCGATATCACGGCAAGACCTGGCTCAGATGACCGGCACGACCCTACATACGGTCAGCCGCGTCCTGGCAGAATGGCACCGCCAGGGCCTGGTCGAAGCCGGCCGGGAACGCGTCCGATTGATGCAACCTCACGCGCTGGTGCGGATCGCAGAGGGGCTTGCCTAGCCATCGGCTCATTGATCCAGCGCAAAGACAAGTGATCGCAGCCCGGGTAACA
The DNA here is from genome assembly GCA_963784915.1 of uncultured Chloroflexia bacterium. Classification (GTDB taxonomy): domain Bacteria; phylum Chloroflexota; class Anaerolineae; order Anaerolineales; family Villigracilaceae; genus Fen-1038. The sequence continues at coordinate 7,064 of CAWATK010000011.1, read as the reverse complement.
TGAGCGTTGATGAACCCGGACTTGTTCGCAGCAGACACCACCGTACGTGATGCCCTGGAGGTCGGTCCGCATGTCGCGGCGGTGCTCAACGCGCGCCAGACTGCGTGTGCTGGGCTGCTACCTGGCCCGCTTCTGCACACTGCGAGATACCGCCAGTTATTACGGTTTTCCCCTAGATGAGTTCATCCATGAACTGAGGCGAGACGCCTCAGACATTATCGTTGCCCAAGGAGGGCTCAATGTTTAGATCTGCGCGCTCCATCGTCTACCTCGTCGTGCTGGCTCTGTTGCTTCCGGCATGTGCGGCGCCGGATTTGGGCAACAGGGTCACGTACCTTCTAAAGACCGGATTAGACGGCGACCGGATGGTCTATATCGGGATGGGGGGAACCATTGAAGGCGTGGTCAATCCTCGCCTGGAGGCGAAAGTTGGCGACATCATAACGATCCGGCTGATGAGCGGCGAAGGGGCGGAGCACAACCTGGTGATTCCAGATTTCAATGTGGACTCAGGGCACGTCGTGGGCCAAGGCAAGACTGTCAGCGTGACGTTTGGGGCTGACCGAGCGGGCAGCTTCGCTTACTACTGCGACATTCCCGGGCACAGGCAGGCGGGCATGGAAGGCTCGCTGGAGGTTGCGGGGGAAGTTGGGCCAGGCGACGCGGAACAGCCTGCGGCTGAGACCGCGGCAACAGCGCAGATGGACATGGCGACGATGGACGGTGCGACCGCAGGCAGTGGCGCCGGCGGAAGTACGGCCGCCTCGGCTGTGACAGGAGTTGACATCGTGCGTGACCCGACCGATCTTCCGGGGCCTCTAGGTGCGCGAGGGCCGCAGCAAACGAGGCTGGATCTGGAGACAACGGAGGTGGTGGGCCAGTTGGCAGATGGCACGACCTTCACCTATTGGACCTTTAACGACAGAGTCCCGGGACCCTTCTTCCGGGTTCGAGTCGGCGACACAGTAGAAGTCCATTTGAAAAACAGTGCGAGCAGCAGCATGCCGCATTCGGTCGATTTCCATGCGGTGACGGGCCCCGGCGGCGGCGCGGTCTTCACGTCAACGCCACCGGGACAGGAGACCTCGTTCACGTTCACGCCGTTGAATCCGGGCCTGTATGTCTACCATTGCGCGACGCCGATGGTCGCCCTGCACATCGCGAATGGCATGTATGGCCTCATCCTGGTCGAGCCAGAGGGAGGGCTGCCGCCGGTGGACCGCGAGTTCTACGTGATGCAAGGTGAGATCTACACGACCGGCAGTTTCGGCGACCAGGGCCCGCAGATCGCGGACGTGCAGAAGCTGCTGGACGAGCGTCCCGAGTACTATGTCCTCAACGGGGCCGTGAACTCGCTGACGACGCAGCATCCGCTCGAGGCCAATGTGGGGGAAACGGTGCGCATCTTCTTCGGCGTCGGCGGACCTAACAAGACCTCGTCCTTCCACGTGATCGGTGAGATCTTCGACAGGGCATACAACCTTGCGTCCGTCACTGCGCCTCCATTAACCGACGTGCAGACAGTGCTTGTTCCGCCGGGCGGCGCCGCCATGGTGGAATTTGGTCTCGAGGTCCCGGGGCGCTATATCCTGGTCGATCACGCCCTCTCCCGTTTGCAGCGAGGGTTGGCTGGTTTCCTGATGGTGGAGGGACCTGAGGCACCCGAGATCTTCAACGGCACACCCATGCCCGGAAGTGGGCACTAGGCGTCGGGTATGTAGGGCGAGCCCTGCAGCGAGCTGACTGCAGGGCCGATTCCCTTTGGCCCTCAGCCGAATGAGAGTCTGCGGGCGGCCGTTATAATCGCGACGTGAGGCAAACGATCCACGCCGGGCGACTGACACTGAAGGCGCTTGCGGTGTTTGTGCTCCTGCAGGCGACATTCCTTGCTATTGCCCCGCCGATGCAGCGGCAGAGCATCTATGGCATCCTGGGACTGAAGCGCGAGCGCCTTCCGCTCAGCACGGTTTCGCCGTTTGACAATGCGCTGGATGTTGGCAACCTGGCGAGCATGTTTGCGTCGCACGTAATCTCGAACGCCAAGGCGCCGGACGAATTCCGCGTACTCGTCCTGGGGGATTCCACGATCTGGGGACTGCAATTGCGGGCCGACGAGGTGCTTCCCGGCCAGCTCAATCAACTGGATTTGGCATGTGGAAGCAAGAGACTGCGTTTCTACAACTTGAGCTTCCCAAGATCCTCGGCGACCAAGGACCTGCTCATACTCGACCAGGCACTGGCCACAGAACCAGACGCCATCGTGTGGCTCGTCACCTGGTACACGCTGAGTCCCAAGACGCGGGTGGATCACTGGCTGATCGCACAAAACCCCGAGGCCTACCGGAGGATCGCCACGCGTTTCGACTTTCTTCCGAGGGACTACACGCCACCCACGTGGGCCGAAAGCGTATTTGCCCGCGATCGAGACATGTTCCGGACGATACGCTATCAGATGTACGCCCCGATTCAGATGGCAACAGGCCGGGACAACATGGCGGGGCCACCCCAGGTCCCAGCGTCGGAGTTAAGCGCGGATGAGACGTTCGAGGGACTAAAACCGCCGACGCTGAAAAGCAACCAGGTGTCCATCGACCAGGTGACAGATTTCATGGACCTGGCGGACCGGATCCCCGTGCTGATGGTGAATGAGCCGATCGAGATCATGCACGGAATCCCAAACAGCGACGTGCGCTACAACAGCTACTACCCGCGCTGGGTCTATGATCAGTACCGGAGCATCGTTGCGGAGGCCGCGGCGGTCAATGGATGGAACTACCTGGATCTGTGGGACTTGTTTCCGGAGCAATCGTTCGCGGACACGCCGCTGCATCTGAAGCCCGAGGCGCATAGGGACCTGGCAGAGTACCTGGCGCCGGAAGTTGCGTCATTGTGCAGGTAAATCACAAGAACCGCTGATCGACTTGCAGGTCGGCCGACAATAGTCTCAGCCGTCCTGGTGCGGCGTCCGATCGCCGGCCTTGGCCTGATTCCAATAGGCGTCCATTTCGCCAAGTGTCAACTCCGATAAGCGCCGACCCTGCGCTTCGGCGGCGACCTCTATGAATTGAAAACGACGCAGGAAACGCTGATTTCGCGGCGCGCAGAGCCGACTTCGGCATCAACACCCTTCCAGCGAGCCAGATTGACGAGTGAGAAGAACAAGTCGCCCAGCTCCGACTCGAGCTCCCGTGCGTCTGCGGCAGCCTGCACCTCAAGAACTTCCTCAGCGAGCTTGTCCAGGACACCGTTGATCTGCGGCCAATCGAAGCCCACGCGTGCAGCGCGGTCTTGATACTCCTGGGCCTGACTGAGCGCAGGCAAGGTCCTGGGCACGCCCTCGAGCAGGCCAGTGGCCGCTCCCTTTTCTGCTCGTTCGCCCTCCTTCAGCTTTTCCCAGTTTGTGAGAACGCCGTCGACATCAGCAAGCTTAAGCTCGCCGAAAACATGGGGGTGCCGGCGGATGAGCTTGTCATGTATGCCCAGTGTGACGTCGTTGAAGGTGAACTCTCCTGCCTCGGCGGCGATCTGGGAATTCAGCATTATCTGTAGCAATAGATCGCCCAGTTCCTCGCGCAGGGCCGTGGCGTCTCCAGAATCCATCGCCTGCATGGCCTCAAATGACTTTTCGAGAAGATGGGGGCGAAGGCTGGCATGTGTCTGCTTCCGATCCCATGGGCACCCCTCCGGAGCCCTGAGGTGGGCGACGACCTCTTGCAGAGACTCGAGCGAAGTGCCCACTCCAAGGGGCGGCACAAACAGACACGCGTCGGCCGCAGGATCGTCCACATTGGCGAGAGCGCTCAGTGGCAGCATGGAGTGCCGGGGGCGCGGAGCGAGCATGAGCAACTCGACCTGATGTTCCGCTGGATACGCGGGTTGGAGAACGGTTTGCACACACTGACGCGCCTCGAGGGATGCCACGCCCGTAATGAGGGCGGGGACATCTGAGGGGAACGGCGGGATGTGCGCCTTCTCCAGGCTAGCTGCGCTGCACACAAACAACCTCGGATAGTCAGCCAGGGGGAGGGCGGTGAGAACGGAGTCCAGCGGCGAGGGCGCGGGAGATCAAGCGGCGCGGGGCGCCAGAGGCTGCAGCAGCGCTCCAGAGCGCCCGGCCCAGCGCACTGCTGATGAGTGGGTGCCCGGGCAGGGCGAGCACGACGCCTTGCGGGCGCAGGCCTAGAGTCAGCAGGCGGGCCACGATCCCGGCATGGCCGTCAGGATCGGTCACGTCTTTCGACTCGTTTACTCCAAGCACGTTCAACTTCACGGAAGGGGGGAGAGCCACGAGCACCGGATGCTCAACCGAGGCCACCCAGAGCTCGGAGGCGGCATGCAGGATGTCCTGAACCTCCAGAGTTATCGCCTGCGGTTCGCCCGAGCCCAGTCCCACCAAGGTGATGCCTGTCATTGAGCCTCCTGAAGCATCGCAAGCCATGTCGCGCCCGGCGCGACCGCGAGGACCCTGCGTCGGAGAATCGTTCCAGGAACGCCTGATCGAGGCGCGTATAACCGGGCACGTACCCTGAACTTCTGCGCGCGCCGTTCTCCGGACAATCGTAGTATCATCCAACGCCGCGGAGGAGGAACACAATGACAAGAAACCGTACGCGTCGACGCACCGCCAAATCGGGCGGAATGGATACCGTCCAAATCGCTGCCCTGGTCGTCATCTTCGTGGTGGTGGCGGGGCTGGCCTGGATGCTGCTTCCAAAGTCGCAAGCACCGGCGGCTGCCCGGTCCTGGAGCAATCCCCCGCCCATGACGATCGATCCGTCTCATAAGTACAAGGCGACCGTCACGATGGCGAAGGGCGGCGAGTTTGTGATCGAACTGTATGCGGACAAGGCGCCCGTCGCAGTCAACAACTTCGTGTTCCTAGCGTGGCAGGGCTACTTTAATGGCGTCACGTTCCACCGGGTGCTGGATGGCTTCATGGCACAGGGCGGGGCACCCACGGGCACGGGCACCGGCGGTCCCGGCTACGAATTTCCCAATGAAGACAGCGAACTCACATTCGACAAGGCTGGCGTGGTGGCAATGGCCAACGCTGGCCGCGAACACGAATGGAAGCCAGTCCTCTGTGGCATTCGCGCCGCAGCCGCGGCCGAACCGGTGATGACACCATTTTTGGTCAGGTGGTTTCGGGCATGGATGTCGTGATGGATTGAGCGTGTCGGGATCCGATGCAGAACCCGTCATTCGAAGGCGAGGCGATCCAGACAGTCGCAGTCAGCGAGGAAGTAGGGGCGCAAAATGCCTGAAACCAGAAGCCCGCGGCGCGAGGATCTGTCGGCGTACCTGCGCGGGCTGCCGACGGAGATACGAACGATGATGCGACCGACTACGAGGGCAAAATACGACAGAGCCTGCCGAAGGGATACGTCGAGGAATTCAACAACGGGATGCTAACATACGAAATCCCTGTTAGAGCTATGCGAAAACGTACAACGGGCGGCCGTTGTGGGTGGCGGCACTCGCCTCACAGCAAAGCTACGTGACGCTTCACCTGATGGCTGTGTACGGAGACAAGTCGCTCGAGAAATGGTTTCCGGCAGCCTACGCAGCCAGTGGGCGAGCCCGCGCATGGGTAAATCCTGTGTCCACTTTCGAACCCTGGAAGAATCCCGTTCGAGCTGATCGGCGACGCCATCGCCAAGGTTCCGTGCGAAAGTTCATCGAGATCTACGAACGGGCCCGCCTGCGAACGTGTTCAGGCAAATAGCGCCTGGCTCTGGCAAAGGCAGAGGCGTGCCACTGGGCGTGCCTCTGCCTTTGGCTAGACTGGCACGTGCCGGCTGTCCCGTCTCATCGCAGCACTTCTGGTAGCCACATGCATAGCACTTGCGCGCAACCCTCTCCACCACCACGGCTGCCCGCCGCAGTCAGGGCACAGATCACCGATGCGGCCGGGAGCCGCGGTCGATCGGGAGCCGAAGCGTGTTCCAGCGGAACCTGAACGGCGGGCGGGCAGCCACGGCATCATTGACAAGGCCGTCTTTGCGGCGCAGATACTGATCCAGGACCTGCCCGATCCCATCCGGCAGGGACCTCACCCGGTTCGGGCCCGAATCCCGCGATCGCCCACCGCCGATCCCCAGGAGCTGGCGCATGACTTCGCGGAGGCGCTCTGCGGGAAGCACCGGGGAAGCCATGCGCAGGACGTACGAGATGAGCCGACCAAGGGCCTCAGAGACTGCGCGGTTTCGGAACCGGCCTTGGCCGTATTGATGAAAGCCTCGAAGGGTTGAAAGCCGCCGTTTCATTATCGTGATGAATGCCTTGCCAACGGGCGTCTCAACGGCGTAGGTCTCACCCATGAGGTCACGGGTCGCGGCTTCTTCTATCCGCCCAGGATGAGACGGGTACGTATGATGGAGAGTCGGATCGGGCGGCGACGTCCTGCTTCTTATCGACGGTGGCCTTTGTTTCCAACACCACCTTCTCGCGCGTGTGCCGGTCACATAGACGGTGACGCCCTTACAACCCAACTCCCAGGCCAGCACGTAGGCGCGGGCGACATTCTCTTCCGTCGCTTGCTCAGAAAAGTTGACGGTCTTGGACAATGAGTTGTCGACGAAGGCCTGGAGGGCCGCCCGCAGCGTACGTGCTCCTCCGAGAGATGTCGGCCGAAACGACGAAGACATCCCGCAGGGCGTGTGGAGTTCCGGAAAGGCCGGCAGGTGCCGAGGCGACGACCCGCTCCACGATCTCCGGGCGCTCTCCTCGCCGAATCCCAACTCCCGGAGGGCGGCGTCAAACCTGGGGCTGCGAGGCACCTGCAACCCCGCCGCCGTCATTCACATGGCGGACGTAGGCGAGGGCAAAGACGGGCTCGCACCCATACCCTTCGCACCGGCCACGTCGGATAGTTCCCGTGGGAGCGACCGTGGTTGTGTGCGTTGCGAATACCATGACGCCGAATGCCGCAAATACGGTATTCCAGTCGAGGTCGGGGCGGCCCCAGGACTTTGCGAACGTGGAGACGGGCCGAGGGCGTCCACCGCAGGTCATCCATGTCATAAATGGATGCCTGGATGGCCGGAAACGGGCCGCGTTCCTCG
>CAWATK010000010.1:0-27131 GCA_963784915.1 uncultured Chloroflexia bacterium | reverse complement strand
CAATGGAAGCCGCGTCCTTGCCCGAGGCAAACATCTCGGCGAGCACGTCTTTGGCGGTGGTCAGATTGATCTGGCCATCGGCGACGATGCATACCAGTGCAGCCAGGGCTTCCGGCGCGACGCGTGGATGGCTGAACGCATCGCCTGCAGTGCCGCCGGCTTCGGACTGATTTACGAGGGAAGACAGGTCTCCGAGAATGATGTTGGCCACAGCCTGCGGTGGCGCGGAGGCTGCGGCACGCTCAAAGTACACGGCCAATGCCTGATCCTCGGTGAGACGGCGAGGCGTTGTAGCTGTTGAGGCCGTAGTGCTGCATGAAACGGCGGTACTTTGCGTCTGGAAGCTCGGGTAGGCTGCGGGAATACTTGCGATCCACTCGCTTTCCACAACCAGCGGAGGCAGGTCAGGCTCCGGGAAGTAGCGGTAATCGTGCGCCCTCTTTCCTTGCTTCGCTGCGAGTACGTTTGGCCGCGAGCCTCGGACCGACCGAGTGTTTCCTGTTCAATCATGCCGCCCTGCTCGAGGATGCAACTCTGGCGTTCGATCTCGTACAGGATGGCACGTTCCATGGCGCGGAAGGAGTTCAAATTCTTGACCTCCGTGCGAGTGCCAGCGGCGCAGGGTTTGTCCCCGGAAGCGCCCTGGGGCGCACGGATACGTTGGCCTCGAATCGAATGACGCCCTTTTCCATATCGCCGCTGTTGACGCCCAGATAGCGCAGGAGCAGGCGCAAGGCTTCGCCATAGGCCGCGCGTTTCGGCGGAATGCATGTCCGGCTCAGACACGATCTCCAGCAACGGCACGCCGGCGCGGTCGAGGTCGACCAGGGAGTAGGGCGTCCCGCCGCCATCCATGTGGGTGAGCTTTCCGGTGTCCTCTTCCAAATGGACACGGCGCACGGATGACCTGTTCGCCCTCTGCGGCATGAATCACAAGGCGACCATGCTCCGCCAGGGGTTGTTCGTACTGCGAGATCTGATATCCCTTGGGGAGGTCCGGGTAGAAGTAGTTCTTGCGGGCGAAAATACTGATGGGCTGCACCTGGCATTCGAGGGCGAGAGCCACCTTGATGCCGTACTCAACCGCCTTTTGATTCACCACGGGCAGTGTGCCGGGCATGCCGGCACACACGGGGCAAACGGCCGTGTTGGGCGCGGCGACCGTGTTATCCACGACGGCGCAGCTGCAGAACATCTTGGAAAGCGTCTGAAGCTCGGCGTGGACCTCAAGCCCTATGACCGGTTCGAATTCCATGGATCCCACGGGAGGCAGGGCGAAGACCGGGCGTTGCGCCCGGTCACGGATTTGGATCTTCTTCGGCGCTATCGTCGTCGCCGTCGTCCACCTCGTACTCCACCTGTTCGCGGTCGAGATAGACCCACAGCAAGAGGACCTGACCATCGGCCGTTTCCACGTTACGGGCCGCCGTACTGGGCGCGGCTTGCTGCAGACCCATGTCGTTCTTGTAGTGCAGGTGGATGTGACCGTGCTCGCGCCAGGCACGGTGGCAGCGCTCGACGAGCGCGTTGCCGTTCATGGTGCGCAGCCACGTCAGGGCCGGCACCAGAACGTGCGGGCTCTCATTGAGCCCCATGGCCCAGGCGTCATCCACATGCTCGAATACCGGCGGCGGCCCATCGATGATGGTGATCTGTTCGTTCATTGAGTGTCCTGGCCCTATCGAAAAAATCATACCATATAAGGCACCGAGGTCCGCCAATCTACCCGCCTTTTGAAAGGGCTCTCAGCGTCTGCTTAACCAGGCCGGGACCACGGTACACGAGGCCGGTATACACCTGCACGAGTTTGGCGCCGAGGTCGAGACGCACGGCGGGCGTCATTGGGGGTCATCACACCGCCGGCACTGATGACAGCGAGCTCCGGGTCGACGCGCTTGACCCACGCGCTTGCAACACTGCCTCGCTGCGCGCCCTAGAGCGGCGTGCCGCCGGGGCCCCCTGTTTCCGAGGAGGAGGCCGAATGCAAGCCCTCGCGGGCCAGGGTCGTGTTGGTGATTATGATGCCGTCCATGTGCGTTCCACCGATGACATCCACGGCCTCATCCAACTCGGGGTCACTCATGTCGGGGGACAGCTTTACCAACAGGGGCAGACGGCGCTTGATGCGCTCCTGCTCGATGCGCCGCTGGGCGTGCAACTGCGTGAGCAGCGCCTCCAGGGCGCGGGCACCCTGCAGGAGGCGAAGGCCCGTGGTGTTTGGAGAGCTGACATTGATGGTGAGATAGTCGGCAAGTGAGGCGAAATTCTGGAGCAGCGCAAGGTAGTCCAACACGGCTTCATCGTTCGGCGTGGCGGCATTCCGGCCGATGTTGACTCCAAGGATGCAGTCGGTGGTGCGTCGCAGGGCCCGCGGGTCCGGCGTTGGGTCGGAGCGCCCAGGGATGCCCATCATCTGGGCGATCCAATTGCCGCGGAGCCTGGGGCTGAGGCGTCGCTGCATGTACGCGGCGCCCTTGCTCGGGAACCCCATGCGGTTGATCACGGCCTGGTCCTCGGGGAGACGGAAGAGGCGCGGCGCGGGATTGCCTTTTTGGGGCAGGGGCGTGACTGTACCGACCTCGATATGGCCAAACCCGAGGGCGGCAAGGCCCTGCACAGCGCGGGCATCCTTGTCGTATCCAGCGGCAAGCCCGATGGGGTTCTTGAAGGGCAGACCGAACGCCCTAACGGGCATGGCCGGGCCGCTGCTAAGAAAACTCAACAACCAGCGCGCCGGCGTGACGATACCGGCCAAGCTCAGCAATAGGAGCGTGAGATTGTGGGCGCGTTCCGGTTCAAGCTTGAAGAGCGCCGTGCGCAGGGTGCGGTACATGCTTGAGTCGGCGGGCGACCAAGGTTGGAAGAACACCAACCACGGGCAAGGGTCGCCCCTACGACTGGCTACGCTTTCTTCTGCCCGCTGAGGTCAAGAAAGTACTGGATGGCTTCCTCTTCAGGGTGCGGAACTTTCATCAATGCGAACATGGCGGCCAGCTCACCGCGGTGATGCGTCTCGTGATTGGGCACATGCATGAGCATTTGCCAGAGCGGAACATGGAACTGCTGCCCGGCAAAGTTGGTGTACGTGAGCTCGCGGGTCAGGGTCGCCTCGGTCTGCAGCTCGATGAACTGGCGCATCTCGCGTTCGACGGTGACCCACTTTTCCTTCACGGCCGTCAGGGTCGGATAATCGTTCGGATCAAGGTGCCTGGAAGGCGAATTGCCCTGCCAGCGTCTTAGCCAAACGGTCTCCGAACTTAACATGTGCAGCAGCACGGACAGCACGCTGCCCCAGCTATGGCCCTGCTGCTTGAGCAGCGTCTTATCCGAGAGGCCCTCGGCCACGGCGATGTAACGCCGGTTCGCCCAATAGCTGTAGTCGTAAACGTGCACGATGTAATCTCTGAGTTGCATGAGCGGCTCCTACGGGAGGCGAAGATCCTGGCCTGCGTGGCTTGCAGCGATGAACCTGCGCGAGGCCCCAATTCTATCGGAATCGATCTTCCCGGTCCGCTCCCAATGATCAAGCAGCTCGGAGATGGTGACAACGGCATGGAAGCCGAGGCCGGCCTGCTCCAGAGACTTCGCGGGCCCCGGATTGACGATCTATCAGAACCACAATGTCGTGGACGTGCAAGCCGGCGGCCTTAAGCCTGTCGATGGTCTCGAACTTGCTATCGCCGGTGGTAGCGAGGTCGTCGATGAGCACGACGGTCTCGCCGGACTTGTACTCACCCTCGATCGCGGCGCGGGTGCCGTAGTCCTTGGCCTCCTTGCGAGGGTAGATCATGGGAAGTCCGCTTTGCAGTGAAATCGAGGTCCCGATCGGAATGGCCGCGTACGGAACTGCAGCGAGCCGATCGAACTGCATGCCTTTGAGGATCTGGAGATAGGCGAAGCCGATGCGGCGCAACAGTGATGGATGACTCACGAGTCGACGAAGGTCGATGTACAGGGGGGATCTCAGGCCCGACTTCAGGGTGAAATCCCCGAACTGTACACAGCCCGCGCCCAACAGCGCATCCGCCAGCGCCCCGACCGCGGTGCGAGAGGGGAATGGGCGACGCCTGAGACCGGATGACGTGTGGCGTTGATTTGATCCCGGAGCTCGGCTGCAGCCTGGCGCGGATCGGATGCACGCGAGATGCCGCGGGAAACATTGATGAGCAGTCCCTTGCCGTCATGCCGCAAGCCAGCCGCCAGCGCGGCCTCCAGATCGCCCCCCTGCGCACCAACACCGGGAACCAGGAACCAGAGATCGGGCACCAATTGTCGGAGCTCCGCCAGCGTCTCGGGGTAGTTGGCCCCGACGACGATGCCAACGTTCCCACCGGCGTTCCATTCGGCCGCCAGGGAGGCCACGTGGCTGTAGAGTGGACGGGTTGAGTCGCCGTCGAGGACATGGAGGTCCTGGAGATCGCCGGCGGCGGCGTTGCTGGTCTTGCACAGCAGGAAGGCGCCCTTCTCGCGGTCGCGGATGAACGGTTCAATTGAATCGCGCCCAGGTATGGACTCAGCGTGATGGCGTCGGCGCCCAGCATCTCGAAGGCAGAGCGCGCATACGCCTCAGCTGTGGAGGCAATGTCGCCGCGTTTGGCATCCAGAATGACCGGTATGCGCGAGCCGAGGCGTTGAGACTCAGAGCGAATGCCGTCGATGACCGCTTTCAGAGCCAGCCAACCTTGAGGGCCAAGCGCCTCGAAGAAAGCAGCGTTGGATTTGAAGGCGGCCGCGTACGGCGCGGTGGCCTTTACAAGGCGCAGGCAAAACTCCTGTGCGGCCTCCGCCGTCGGAGCACTGAGATCATCGATGTGCGGATCCAGCCCCACGCACAGCAGCGAGGAGCAATCGTCCACGCGTCGTTCAAGGAAGGTGAAGAAGGTTTCCATGAGCGCCTAATTGGGCTGCATTCTTGCGGAACGGTTCACGCGTGGGCCGAAAGCTGGCGACCCCAAGGTCCGCCCCACCAACGGCGCCTCCGGTCAGGCCTTGCCGAGCACGATCGCCAGGAGCGCCATCCGCACGTACAGGCCGTATTCCATCTGGCGGAAGTATGCCGCGCGCGGGTCCTCGTCGAAGTCCATGCTGATCTCGGTGACGCGTGGCAGGGGATGCATAACGATCATATCCTGCTTTGCTGATTTCATGACCGCGGGATCGATCACATAGGCGTTCTTCACCAGCTCATAGGCTGCCGGGTCCTCGAAGCGCTCCTTCTGGACGCGTGTGACATACAAGACATCGCTGGCCGGCAGCGGCCCGCCCAGGCTGGTGTGCTCGGTTTGCGGCACGTTTCTGACAGCCACCTCATCCATGACCTCCTTTGGCATCCGAAGGATTTCCGGCGAGACGTAGTCCAGGCGGATGCCGTCATACTTGGAGAGCAGGCGGGCCAGGGAGTGCACGGTGCGCCCGTATTTGAGATCGCCCAACATGGTGACATTCAGTTTGTCGAGCCGGCCGAGTTCCTCGCGAATGGTAAAGGCGTCCAGCAGCGCCTGGGTGGGATGCTCTCCGGTGCCGTCGCCGGCATTGATGATCGGCTTGCGCGCGGCCTTGGCGGCCGCGGCGGCAGAGCCGGTTTCCGGATGGCGCAGCACGATCACGTCCGCGTAGCATTCCAGGGTGCGCACTGTGTCCACCAGGCTCTCGCCTTTGGTGACCGAAGAGTATTTGACCTCGTTGATGGGGATGACGGACCCGCCGAGTCGCTCCATGGCCGAGGTGAAGGACGAGGACGTGCGGGTGGAAGGCTCATAGAAGAGGTTGGCGAGGATCTTGCCTTTGAGCAGATCAAAGGTGCCGACGCGCTCGACCATGACGCGCATTTCATGCGCGACGGCGAAGATGTACTCCAGATCCTTGCGATCGAACTGATTGACGGACAGGATGTCCTGACCGTACCAGGGCGCGGTCCTCTGGTCACCAAAGGGCAGATGGCGGGTTTGTATCGCGGATGTGCATGTGCTGGCTCTCCTAGTCTGATATTCGGACGTTTCTGCCCGATCCCGGGGCCGCTTTCACCCGGCCATCACGGAATGCTTCCTGACCGCGCAGAACCACACGGTGCAGGCGGCCCTGCACTTTCCAGCCCTCGAACGGAGTCCAGCCGCAACGCGTGTACTGGTCGGCGGCGCGGATCTCGTACGCTGCGCCGGGATCCACTTCGATCCAGGTGTCGGCTTGCTCCGGTATGGCGAAGATACGTCGCGGGTTGGTGGAACATCTTTCCACAACGTGATCGATGGTGAGGCGGCCCTGGTGAACAGCCGTGAGCAACAGCGGCAGCGCCGTTTCGAGCCCTGGAAACCCAGGGGGCGGTTCGGGTGAGTTTTTTTCAGCCAGGGTGTGAGGAGCGTGGTCCGTGGCAAAGCAATCGATGAAATCCAGGTTCTCCCAGAGGGCGTCGACATCGGTTTGGCGGGCGAGCCGGGGACGGACCTCGCTCCTGCCTGTGGGGCCCGGCGGCAAGGAACCCTCCACGAGAAAGAGGTGGTGCGGCGCCACCTCGCAGGTAACCTGGAGGCCGCGTTGTTTGGCGGCCTTGATGAGCAGAATTTCCTCGCGCAGCGAGATGTGCGCGATGTGGACCGGGCGGTCATAGATAGACGCCATCAGGATGGCGGCCGCCATGCTGCGGCTTTCGGCATGTACGACGATGGGCAAGTGCGCCGGCCAGCGCGCGAAAGTGCGGCATCCACAGCGACATGTCATCCAGACGCAGCTGGCCAAAGGTCATGTCGAGATACATCTTGAGCCCGGCGGATCGAGAGGCCAGGCGGGCGGCTGTATCCGCGTTGTCCGGCCCGGCGCCCAGGAACTGACCGTAATCGCAACGTGCCTTTGTGCGGGCAGCGGCGAGGCTCAGCTCGAGCGTATCGGCATCGAAGATGGGCGGCTTCGTGTTGGGCATGGCCAGCACGGTTGTGAATCCGCCGGCCAAGGCCGCGGCTGTGCCGCTATCCCAGTCCTCCTTGTGGAGGGCGCCGGGCTCGCGCATGTGAACGTGAGGATCGATCAGGCCAGGAAGGCGCAGCATCATGATCTCTCAGGGCCGCGGATATCGGTCCTGAATGACCGAGTAGACCGGAGCATGCGGCACGGAAACCCCCGGGGCCGGAGGTTTGCCGCAAGCCAAAGGACCGTGTTGCGGATCCAATTGATCGGCCCTGGCTACTCTGACCTCCGGAACACCACAAATATCACGTTGATCAGGATGCCCAGGATGGCAGCAAAGACTATGGCGGGAATGCCGGCGGGGAACACCACCGGAACCTGGAATGGAAACAGGCCGTTCGGCAAGGCCAGATTCCCACCAATGCCCGCCACCAGGACGGCCGCGCCGATGGCGAGATTCTGCGGGTCAAACAGATCCACCTTCTCGGATTGGATGAGCGCCACGCCCTGCATGGCGATCACCCCAAAGAGATAGATCGCCAGGCCACCGGTGACGGCCGTCGGAATGGAGTTCACTACCGCAGCCAGTTTTCCGACAAAGCCGAGCAGCACAGCCATGATGCCGGCCGTCATCAACACGGGGACCGAGTAGTTGCGGGTGATGGCCATCAGGGAGTTGTTCTCTCCGTAGTTGGTGCCGGCGGCGCCACCCAGCAAGCCCACCACCACATCATCTGCACCATCGGCCACGAGGTTGAGGCCGATGAGCTGCTTGATATTGAACGGCTCCCGTTTGAGCTGCACGGCTAGGCGATCAATGTAGAGACTCATCTGATAGAGGTGCGCGGTGCTTTCCGGAATGGTGGCAATGGCGATCAGCGAGATGCTCACGACCAACTGCCAGGCACGCGGGTCGGCGAACGCCGGCAGGGTAATGGCCGGAACGCGCAGCCAGGGCGCGCCGGCTATGATGCCCCAATCGACGATGCCGAAGACTGCAGAGACGGCGTATCCCAGGGTGGCGCCGAACAAGATGGGCAACATGCCCCACAGGCCCTTGCCCTGAAGATAGACCGAGAACAGGACGGTGCCGAGCAGGGTAATGAAGGCGACGCGCCAATCGGCCCCGGCCATGCCCAGGGCAGCGCCGGCCAATGCAATTCCGATGACGATCGCGACCGAACCCGTGACGATGGGTGGCAGGATCCGGTCCAGTGCGGCCTTGCCAATGCGCATGATCAGCAGGCCCACGAGGATCTCGACCACCGCCGTACCGATGATGCCGACCTGCACGAGCCGCACACCCTCCGGGCAGTAGAACGTGGCCGGGTCGGCGAAGCAGTCGTTGGCGTACAGTGACATGGCGGTCACGACCACCGCGATGTATGAGAAGGACGAGCCATAGTACATGGGGATCCTGCGGTTCGCCACCAGCAGGGCCACGATGGTGCCGAGACCAGAGGCCAGCAGGGTCACACCGACATCAAACTTCGTCAGGATGGCCACCAGCACAGTGGCAGGAAACATGGTCAGCACCTGTTGGAAGCCGAGGCTCAGCATTGCTCCGATGGGCGGAGTGTCGTCCGGCAGGTACCCGAAGACACTCGAATGGCCCCCGGATGGCGTCGAGGCCTTTGCCTGCGCTGGAGCCCTTTCCTGCGTACCGGCTCTTCGGGCGAGGTGGACTTGCGTCTTGGTGCCATGTGTGCTCCTCTCTGAGTTGTTCCTGGGCGAGCTCCGAGACTGGCGGACACGTGCAACAGGCAAAAAAAGAGAGCCGCCAAAAGCGACTCTCAGTTGAAGAACGATTGGGTCGGGGCCCCGATGGGGCGGGAAAGTCTCCCTGCCTGTGTTGCGGCGTTGTGGTCATGTCGGGCCAATTGTATGCGGATGAACGCGGGTGTCAAGGGTTGGCTGGTTGACCAGACATGCTGCGCGCCCGGGGCCATCGTCACAGGCAGTCGAAAAAACGCGCATGTTACAATCCTCACAACAAAACAGGAGCGTGGCATGGCATACAAGGACATCAAGGTTCCCGCCGGGGGCGCCAAGATCACCAAGGCGGGCGGCAAACTGCAGGTGCCAGACAACCCGATCATCCCCTTCGTGGAAGGGGACGGCACGGGGCGTGACATCTGGCGCGCCTCGGTGCGCGTGTTCGACGCGGCGGTGGAGAAGGCCTACAAGGGCAAGCGGCGCATCCATTGGATGGAGGTATACGCGGGGGAGAAGGCCTTCAAACGGTTCAAGGCCTGGCTTCCAGATGAGACGACGGAGGCCTTCAAGGAATTCGTGGTCGGCATCAAGGGACCGCTGACGACGCCGATCGGCGGCGGCATCCGATCGCTGAACGTGGCGCTGCGCAAGGTCCTGGACCTGTACGTGTGCCAGCGGCCGATCCAGTACTTTGCGGGGGTACCGTCGCCCGTGAAGCACCCCGAGTACGTCAACATGGTGATCTTCCGGGAGAACACCGAGGACATCTACGCTGGGATGGAATTCGCGCAGGGCACCGAAGACAACGTCAAATTCAAGGCGCTGCTCAAGGAGACCTTCCCGGCGGAATACGCGAAGATGCGCTTTCCCAACACCAGCGGCATCGGCCTGAAGCCGGTCTCGCAGGAGGGCACCGAGCGGGTGGTGCGCGGCGGCCATCCAGTGGGCACTGGAGAACAAGCGCCACAGCATCAACCTGATGCACAAGGGCAACATCATGAAGTTCACCGAGGGGGCGTTCAAGGACTGGGGCTACGCGCTGGCCAAGCGGGAGTTCCGCAACGACATCGTGACCGAGCGCGAGACCTGGATCCTGGGCAACCAGGAGAAGGACCCGACCCTGAGCCTGGAAGCGAATGCGCGCATGGTCGACCCGGGCTACGACATGATGTCGCCGGCGCAGCAGGCGGAGCATCAAGGCCGAGGTGGAGACGGCGCTCAAGCTGCTGCCCACGCACGGCGAGGGCAAGTGGAAGTCCAAGCTGCTGATCAAGGACTTCGATCGCGGACGTCACGCTGCAATTTGTGCTGATCCGCCCGAAGGACTACGACATCATCGTCACCATGAACCTGAACGGCGACTATCTCTCGGACGCGCTGGCAGCCCAGGTGGGCGGGATCGGCATTGCTCCGGGCGCCAACATCAACTACGAGACCGGGCACGCGATCTTCGAGGCCACGCATGGCACGGCGCCGAAGTACGCCGACCTGGACAAGGTCGAACCCGGGATCGGTGATCCTTTCCGGCGAGATGATGCTGCGCTACATGGGCTGGACCGAGGCGGCCGATCTGATCGTGACCGGCATGACGGGCGCCGTGAATGCCAGGACCGTGACGTACGACTTTGCCCGGCTGATGGAGAACGCCAGCCGAGGTCAAGTGCTCGGAATTTGCGGACGCGATCATCAAGCACATGTAGAACGGTTCCGGCTCTCAGAGAATAGGACAACGAAGCTGCCCGATGTGAGGCGGCTTTTCATTGGCACCGACAGGTGCGTGCGGGATGCTCTAGTTGGAAACCGTGATGTCCTGGCGCATGCCGTCCTCGTAGTGACGGCGTATCAGACAGCTGAATTCCAGTTTGGCGCCGGCAGCGCTTTCAGGGAAAGTGAACTCGACGGTCAGCGAGCTGCCCGGAGGGATCTGGGTCTCGTCCACGGCCAGCAGCGCTTGCGCGAGCGCCTCCGCATAGCCGCCAGCCAGGGCCACGGGCGGGGCCACGTTGAAATTATGTTCATGGCGCCCACGATTGCTGATCACAAAGGTATACGGCACGCCGGTCTTGAAGGACGTCACCGTGGAGTTGATCGTGTTGTCGGCCAACTTGATCTCCACACGGATGGCCGAGGTCTCGGGCGTCGTTGTGGGTGCTGGCTCCGCCGATGTCGGCTGCGTAGAGACTGCAAGGGTCGGCATGGCCATTTCGCTTGGCTGAGGGGGTACGGCAGTGGGCTCCAGCGCGGGGGCCGGGCTGCCGCAAGCGCTGAGCAGCGTTGCACCCATCACGAGCATTGCATAAATGGTGATCCTTTTCATCCGTGTCTCCTGTGCTGAGGCATTATATTCCAAGGGTGACCAGATACTCTCGTGGGCGGCACGAGGCAGAGATACTCTAATATGCTGTTAAAGGAAGACCGCCCGAGACCATCGGGCGGTGATGATTTCGCGGAAATAGATCAGGGCAGCGGGGTCGGTGTGGTTGAAGCAGCCGGTGTAGCGGTAGTCGAGAGGGCCGCGGCCGCGGCGGATGTCTCCGGCATGCCAGCGGCAACCCAGCGTAAGAAGACATCGACAATGCCCGGCTTCAGCTGGCTGGTGGGGGGCATGGCGCGGATGAGCACCTCGCCAGGTTGGTCCGGGTCCGGGATGGGGGTGCCCTGGATGACCTGCAGCAGATAGCTCTGTGGGTTGCCGGCGAGGATGTTGCTTTCGTGGTTGTCACCGGTGGTTAAGATCTCTTCGTACGACGTCATGAGGTAGTTATTGTTGGTCTTGCCTTCACGATGGCATGACAGGCAATAGCGTTTGACGATGGGCTGGACGTGAACCTCGTAGGACGGCACCTCGCCGGCGGCCAGGGCCGGAAAGAGGGGTTTGATGGGCGGCGCTTCGAAGCGATCATCCCAGCGATAGCGCATGAACGTGACCAGGTAGTCAATCTCGGTCCTGGACAGGCCCTCGGGATTGTAGGCCCGGCCAAAAGGATTCATGCCGGCGTCCGGGCGGCCGTAGGCGATGACCTCGGCCAGGGTGGCATCATTGAGCGTGTAGAGCACGTCACGACCGTTGATGGGGGAGATGATCTTGCCCTCCAGGCCCTGCACGCCGGTGATCTCGGCCACCTGCCCGTTATCTCCGTGGCACTCCACACAATTGAGGGCGTATGCTTCCTCGCCGGCCACGATCTGGTCCCCGAGGGTGCTGGCGACCTCACTCGCTTCGGTCGAGACCTTCGGGGCCAAACACAGCACGCCGCCTGTGAAGCCGAGCATGAGGGCGGCGGTCAAGCCGGCGGTCCAGATCATGGTCTTCGTCGGGGCATTCCTGTGGGCAAAGTTCAAGATGAACAACAAGAGCAGGCCAATGACGGGTACCACAAGACCGCCGACGGCCTGCAGAATGCCGAGGAAGGGCGATCCATCTGCAGAGACGGTCGGAATATCGGCCATGAGCGTCAGAGTAACGATACTCACGACCATGATGCCCATCACTGAGATGGGCAGCACGCGCTTGCCGTAGTAGCGTCGTGAATTGCGCTCAATGAAGGGCATGAGCGCCAACACCAGGATGGCGGCCCCGGGGACGACCACCGTGGCGAGCCATTCGATCTTGCCCAGGATGGGGATCTGGCCATAAATGGCAAGGAACTTGAACAGGAACAGGAAGTACCACTCCGGTCTGGGAAGATAGGCCGTGTCGCTTGGATCGGCCCGGGGCTGCGGTTCGATGCCCACAAAAGTGGCAAGCAGGATCAACAGCACGAAGATCGCAAGCGAAACCAGAAGGTCCTTGTAGATGCTATCCGGCCAGAAGCGCTCACCCCTGCGCAGTTCCTGTGCATAGCGCTCAGCGAGGCGCTTCCTGGCGGCTGGGTCCATGTCGTCTTCGGTGGGGGGTGTGCGTGGGGCCATGGCTCAGTCGTCCTTGCGGGGCCAATGCGACTCGCCGTGGCGGATGACGAGATACAGATGCACGCCAATGAACGCAGCCAGGCTTGCGGGCAGCATCCAGATGTGCGCCATGAAGAAGCGCTGCAGGGTGAGGGCGCTCAGCTCAGAGCCGCCGCGCAGGGCCTTGAGGACGAACTCGCCGATCCAGGGCGCAGTGCCGGCGATCTGGGTTCCGACCGTGGTGGCCCAGTAGGCGCGTTGGTCCCAGGGCAGTAGGTAGCCGGTGAAGCCCATGCCGAGCGTAAGCAGCAGCAGTCCCACGCCGATCAGCCAGGTGAGCTCGCGAGGGTACTTAAAAGAGGCAGTGACAAAGACACGTAGAAGGTGAATGAAGACAACCACCACCATCAGAGTGGCCCCCCAATGATGGATGCCGCGGATGAGCCAGCCGAAGGCCACATCGTTCATGATGTAGGCAATACTGTCGTAGGCGTGGTCCGGCGAAGGGGTGTAGTAGGTGGTCAGGAAGATGCCGGTAACGGCCTGCAGCACAAATAGGAACAGACTGGCGGACCCCAGGGTATTCCACCAGGAGCCCCTGGGTTCGGGGCGATCCAGGACGTTGCGATAGATGCCCTGGAGGCCGAGGCGTTCGTCCAGCCAGGCATAGATCTTATTCCACACGGCTAGCTCTCCTTGAAGAGAATCTCGAGCACGCCGTCTTCGGTGAGGCGGAACTCGTTATAGCGGTCGAGGGGACGAGGCGGGGGACCACCCAACACAATCCCTTCCCGGCTGAACTGCGCGTCGTGGCACGGGCAGACAAACGCCTGTGTTTCAGCGCGCCAGTTCACGGTACAGCCCAGGTGGGTGCAGCGGCTGTTGAGAACCAGGATGTCATTGGGATCTTCGGATCGGAGAATGGCAAACCCGCCGCGGGATGTGGAGGTGCGTTCCCAGCCATTGACTTGCACGCGGGTGAAAGAAAAGGGATAGGGTTGGCCGACAAGCATATCGGCGACCTTGCCAACCGGTATCCAACCCTCCTTGGAACCCCCTTTGAAGGCCGGGTCCAGCAGATAGGCAACCGCCGGCACCCCGATGGCAAGGCCGATCAAGCTTCCGACGATGCCCGTGGTGACCTTGATGAAATCGCGGCGGTTCAGCTCGCTATCTGCCATGGACACCTCCTCCGCTGCATTTGCTCAAGATGCATTGCTGCTCAGCATGTGCGTTGCGCCTCAGCGCTTCAATTCGATTAGAATTATACGGCGCAGCGCAGTTTCCCAACGATCGCTTGTGGATTATAAAGGTCCGGCACACATCCATTGGAAGGAAGTGTGGACCGAATAGCGACGATAATTGTCACGATTGGGAACCGGTCGGGCGCGGCATGCATGACGACGATGCGGCACATTCAAGGACACGGGAGGCATGGATGGGCCTGACCAGAAACGTCGGCCTGGCGACCGCCTTGCGATACAGGGGGCAGGGGCCGATGCTGACCTTCGTCCTGCACCGCATCGGCGGGCTGGGGATGGCGCTCTTCGTGACGATACACATCCTGTCCAGCTTCGTGGGGGGCCAGGCGGGGGTATTCGTCAATTCGATATATGAGAGCTGGGGCTTCCAGCTCTTTGTTTTCTTCTGCGCCCTGTTCCACGTCATCAACGGCCTGCGCATCACCGTTCTGGACCTGTGGCCTTCACTGCTGGTGCACCAGCGCGAAGCCATCTGGCTGGAGTGGATGCTCTTCCTGCCGGTGTATGGCCTGGCCGCGTTCGTAATCCTGCGCGGCGGGCTGGGAGGCTGAGCATGCCGGCCAAATCCCGAACTGTCCCCCTAAGCCGACGCGGGTTCAACTTTGAAATGGCCATGTGGCTATTCACGCGCGTGAGCGCGCTGGGAATGTATGCACTGGTGCTCCTGGCACTGGTGGGCGCGCTGATCATGGGGGCGCGCAACCATATGAGCTTTGCCGACGTGATGCGCTGGGGGTTCATGCCCAGTGTCACGCACGTGCAGAGCACAGATGTGCCCGAGCTCGAGCCGTGGGCCACGCCGTTCTGGAAAGTGGTTGCGTCGCTCATGCTGCTGGTGGCCGCGGCGCACGGCGTGCATGGGCTGGTCGTGATCGCGGACGACTATGTCGTGTCGGCGCGCGGACGGGGAATTGTCAGGCTGATCAGCATCGCATTCCTGCTGGCGATGAGCGTGATCGGCGTGTACGTGCTGTGGACTGCGTGACCACGCGATCGAGAGGTTTATTCGAGATGCATTCGTTCCCGGGAGCTGTTCATGCCTGAAGTTCATGAGTTCGATGTGGTGGTGGTGGGCGGCGGAGGCGCGGGATTGATGGCGGGCCTATACGCGGCGCGCGGGGCCAAGACCGCCATCATCAGCAAGCTGTACCCGACGCGCTCGCACACCGGCGCGGCGCAGGGGGGAATCAGCGCCGCCTTTGGCAACCTGGAGCCGGACAAGCCGGAATGGCACACGTACGACACAGTGAAGGGGTCGGACTACCTCGGCGATCAGGACGCGATCGAGTTCATGTGTGAGGAGGCCGTTGAGGCGGTCCTGGAATTGGAGCACATGGGGCTGCCGTTCGATCGCACGCCGGACGGCCGCATCCAGCAGCGGAACTTCGGGGGGCATACCAACAACGAAACGGGACGACCTGTGCCGCGCGCGTGTCACGCGGCGGACCGCACGGGCCACATGATCCTGCAAACGCTGTTTCAGCAGTGCATCAAGAACAAAGTGCACTTCTACGACGAGTACCAGGTGTTGGACCTGCTGCTTGTCAACGGCAGGGCCGCCGGCGTTGTGGCGCTCGAGTTGGCCACGGGGAAACTGCACACGTTCCATGCGAAGGCCATCGTGTTCGCCACCGGCGGGCACGGCCGCATCTTCGAAGTGACATCCAACGCGTATGCCTACACCGGCGACGGTTTGGCGATCGTTTCGCGGCGCGGCATTCCACTGGAGGACATGGAGTTCTTCCAGTTCCACCCGACCGGCATTTACAAGCTGGGCATCCTGATCACGGAGGGAGTGCGCGGCGAGGGCGGCGTGTTAATCAACGGCAAGGGAGAGCGATTCATGCCGCGCTATGCGCCCCACGTGAAGGACCTGGCATCACGGGATGTGATCTCGCGGGCCATCTACACGGAGATCCGCGAGGGACGCGGCGTGGACGGCAAGAACTACGTCTGGCTGGACGCACGACCGGAATCGGTGATCCGGTACGCGGCGGAGGACGGGCGCAGGAATCCGGATGGCACGCCGTACAGCATTACGGCGGAGCAGCTGCTCAAGAAACTGCCAGACATCGTCGACTTCAACCGGGTGTACCTGGGCATCGACCCGATGACGGAGATGATGCCGATCCAGCCAACGGCGCACTATACGATGGGCGGCATCCCCACCAACAAATACGGCGAGGTCGTGGTGGACCATCAAGAACACGGTGTTCCCGGGCTTGTACGCTGCCGGGGAGTGTGCGTGCGTGTCCGTGCACGGCGCCAATCGGCTGGGAACCAACTCGCTGCTGGACCTAATCGTGTTCGGGAAGCACTCGGGCATGAAAGCGGCCGAGTACGCCAGGCAAGCCGACCTGCCACCGCTTCCAACCGAACCGACTACGGAGGCGCGGTCCCAATTGCAGGCACTACGCGGTGGGTCTGGCAAAGAGAATGCATTCGACATTGCCACAGATCTGAAGAACGTGATGTTTGAGGGCGTGGGCATCTACCGGAACGAGAAGGACATGCGCAAGGCAATCGACGCACTGGGCGAGTTGCGGCGACGATTCCAAGACATCGGGGTGACCGACAAGGGGGAGATCTTCAACACGGAGCTGGTCAACGCCTGGGAACTGGGAAACATGCTCGAGATCGCCGAGGTCACGGCCCAGTGTGCGCTGAACCGTCAGGAATCGCGAGGCGGACACTCGCGGGAGGACTTCCCGAAACGCGATGATCAGAACTGGCTGAAGCACACGCTGGCCTGGCGCAAGGACGGCAAGGTGGAGCTTGACTACAAGCCGGTAGTGATCACGAAGTATCAGCCGAAGGAGCGCGTGTACTAGGGAATTAGGGGAGCAGATTGCTTCGTCGGGGCATCAAGAGCGCCCCTCTTCGCAACGACATCTGGATTATTGGAGACCGAACAGGATGCAGGTAACGCTCAAGATCTTCCGTTACAACCCAGAGAAGGACAAGCGCGGCCACTATGAGACGTATGCGCTGGAGGCCGACGAGAACGAGCGCGTGCTGGACCTGCTGGAGATGGTCAAAGGGCACCACGATGGGTCGCTCTCGTTTCGGCGCTCCTGCGCCCACGGCGTATGCGGCTCGGACGCCATGCGCATTAACGGCGGCAACCACCTGGCGTGCAAGCTTCTGGTGCGGGACCTGGGCGACAAGATCACCATCGAACCCCTGATGGGGTTGAAGGTCATCAAAGACCTGATCGTGGACATGGAGCCCTTCTTCGATAACTACAAGAAGGTGCTGCCGTATTTCATCAACGACAGCCCGCTTCCCGAGAACGGCAAGGAGCGCCTGCAATCCCCCGAGCAGCGGGAACGCTTCGACGAGACGACCAAGTGCATCCTGTGCGCGGCCTGCACCACGTCGTGCCCGTCATTCTGGGCAAGCAACGACTATCTTGGGCCGGCGGCGCTGGTGACGGCGCACCGCTTCATTTTCGACAGCCGCGATGAGGCTGCGGGCGAGCGACTGCAAGATCATCAGCGAGACTTCCGGTGTGGCGCGCTGCCACACGGTGTTCAACTGCACGATGGCGTGTCCGCGCGACATCCAGATCACGAAGGCCATCGGTGAGTTGAAGATGGCGACTCTCACAGGCAAAGTGGAGTAGGCCTCAGCCGGAACAGGAGCCGGGACATCGTCTCAACGACGGGCTTCGGCCTTTTCAGCGATTTTGCGCTCGTGCACCAATGGTCGCGCCAAATCTGGGCCGGGGTGTATACGGGTCAGCATCTCTACCCTTTCCTGGTGTTGTTCGCTCCGGTCTCCTTGCTGCCGGTCGATTTGGCGGCCGCGATCTTCTTTGTCCTGATGCTGGTGTCCGTGGTGTTTACGCTGAAGCGGGACAGCCTGCGCTGGATCTTTTTCGTCCCCCTGCTTCAGTCGCTCTATCTGGGCCAGTTGGATCCGCTATTCTGGCTGGTGTATCGTGCAGAGCGCCCTGCCTTGTGGGCGCTGCTTACCCTCAAGCCGCAACTGCTGATTCCGGCGTTGCCGCGGGTGTTTGCGAGCAAGCGCAACGTTCTGGAGTTTCTGGGAGCAACGGTTGCGCTGCACGCGCCGTTCCTGATACTGCGCCCGACGTGGCCGCTGGAATGGATCCGGCTGATTTCGGCCTATGCGCAGAATCGGATCACGCGCATTCCGCATTCCACAACAAGCGCAAGCATCGTCTTCTCCGCCTGGGTTGTTCCATTTGCAGCGCTGCTGCTGGTGCTCGTACTGATGCGGCGCAAGAACCTGGAAGGCGCATTCTTCCTTGCGAACCCCTTCATGTTTCCATATGACTACTCACTGCTGCTGGGCAGGATCTCCAGGTGGATCATCCCGCTCTCCTGGCTGGCCCTGGCTGCGGCGTGGAAAGTCCAGGCAGGCTGGCCGTACGCGGTGGTGCTGGCGGGGGTATTGGTGCTTGAGACCATCCGCGAGAGGCGCGGCAAGATCGATGCGCCATCAGGCAATTGAATTTCCCAGGGAGTGATGATGGGCGGCATCCTCGATGACTGGAAACCCTCCGTGCTGCAAATCATCCTCTTCGCCCTTGGCGGCGGGCTGCTGTACCTGGGTCAGGATTGGGGCGTACCCGGTGCGACCGAGATCGGCATCGGGCTCATGGGTGTACTGCTAGTGGCCGTGGGCATCGATATCGGTCTCAGGCGCCTGGCGGTCTTCAAGGCGGGTGGATCGGCCGACGTGGTCGGGGCCTATCGCGGCGCGCTCGAATTGCTCTGGGGCGCGATCCTCGTCTGTCTCGGCTCCTTGATCATTGCCGTGGTGGCGATGACCCGGCTTGTTCCAGGCGGAGTGGGCAACTTCTGGCGCGACGTACTACTGAGCACCACAGGCATCGGCGTGATGCTATCGGTAGTGGGATTGATGCTGATGCTGAACGGGCTGATCCGAGCCCTGGCGGGAAGCGGCGGCGTCAATCCAGGACAATCCAGACGGCTGACGGGAGCCCTGGATAGATTGGCGGGCGCTGCAACGCTTGGCTTCGGCGCGCTGCTTTCAGTGATCGGCCTGGCGCTGCTGGTGGCGCCGGGATTCATGACCGCGATCGTAAGGTCCCTGCAGGATCGGCTAGGGTAGCTCGGGCACAAGCGGCACGAGAGTCCGGCGGTCGCGGGCCGAGCCGGCTTAGGTTTCCGCCGGTGCGCGATTGAATTGCGTCTCGTACAGCTGGTTGTAAAGCCCCCCGAGCGCCAGGAGCTGCGCGTGAGTGCCGCGTTCGAGGATGCGGCCGCGGTCCATCACCAGAATCAGGTCGGCCGCCAGGATGGTCGAGAGCCGGTGGGCGATGACGATGCTGGTGCGGCCCTTCATGACGCGCTTCAGGGCGTCCTGAATAAGTGCTTCCGATTCGCTGTCGAGTGAACTGGTGGCCTCGTCGAGGATCAGGATCTTCGGGTCCTTGAGGATGACACGTGCAAGGGCAATGCGCTGCTTTTCGCCGCCGCTGAGCCGATATCCACGTTCGCCCACGATCGTGTTGTAGCGGTCGGGCAGGTCCATGATGAAGTTGTGGATGTTGGCGGCCTGCGCGGCGGCCTCGATCTCTTCCTGCGTGGCGTTCATCCTGGCGAAGGTGAGGTTGGTCTTGATCGTGTCGTGGAACAGGTACGTCTCCTGTGTCACCATGCCGATGGCCGAGGCCAGGGAATGCAGCCGCAGGTCGCGCAGGTCATGGCCATCGAGCCGCACGGCGCCCTCGGTCGGATCGTACAGGCGGGGGATCAGATACGTGAGGGTGGTCTTGCCGGCGCCGGATGGTCCCACCAGGGCCACCAACTGTCCGGGCATGGCGACGAAGGACACATCGTCCAGAGCCTCCTCGCGGGCCTGGGAGTTGCCCTCGGCATCCTCGGGAGGCACGTCTGACTTGGCGCGATCCCCGGTGTCGCTCTCAGTCAGCGATAACACGGCCGCCACGTTCTCCATCCGGCCATAGCGCTTGACGTCGCTAAGGAGTTTGGCTTCGTCGACCGTGTAGCTGAAGTTGACGCGGTCGAACTCAAGCTCGCCGCGCACATCCTGCAGCGCCACAGCGCGGCTCTTTTCCACAATATCCTGTGGCAGGTCGATGACCTCAAAGACCCGCTCGAACGAGACCATGGAGGTGCTGAACTCCACGGGGGCGCCGACGAGGCCCTGCAGGGCCGAGTACAGCGAGCCAATGTAGGAACCGAAAGCGACGATCGTGCCGACGGTAAAAGCGCCCTGGATGACCAAATAGCCACCCAGGCCGTAGGCCAGCGCGGTGCCCAGGGCGCCGATGATGCCCAGGAGGGCGAACAGCGACGTGCCCAACACCGCGCGGCGGATGCCGATATCGCGTACGCCGCCGGCGCGGTCGCGGAAACGCCGTTCCTCATCCGCCTCGCGACCGAAGAGCTTGACCAGCAGCGCCCCGCCGATGTTGAGGGTTTCGTTCATGTGGGCGTTCATCTGGGCGTTGAGTTCCATGGAGCGGCGCGCTACGACGCGCAGCTGCGCACCGAGCCGACGGGCGACCAGCGCCAGGAACGGGAGAACGATCAGGGCGATCAACGTGAGGCGCCATTCCAGCGTAAGCATGACCGCCAGGATGGCAACGGTCTGGATCAAGTTGGTGATGATGTTGGTGATGGTATTGCTGATGGCATTCTGGGCGCCGACGACGTCGTTGTTCAGCCGGCTCATCAGCTCGCCCACGCGGGTATTGGTGAAGAAGCGGAGCGACATGCGCTGGAAGCGGGCGAACAGCGAGGAGCGCAAGTCGTAGATGACACCTTCGCCCACCGCGGCGTTTAGCCGGCGTTGAACGATGGCGATGCCGCTGCTGAGGATGGGGATCAACACCAGGATCACGGTCATCCACACCAGCCCTTTCAGATCCTTGGCCGGTAGCACCTGGTCGATGAGCCTGCGGAAGATGAGCGGTGTAGCCAGTGAGAGCGCCGTGGTAATGAGGATGGTAACGAGCATTCCGGCCAAATGCCCCCAATAGGGACGGGCGTAGCGCAGGACCCGCAGCAACAGCGACCGCGTGACCTGCGGTCGGGACTCGTCAGCCATCAAGTACTGTGCCCAGTGACCACCGTGCATGAATTGTTTTCTCCAGCGGAGGAGGCTGCGTTTGGTGCCGCCTCTCGGCCAGTCACTATAAGGCCATCCCGCGGATTTGACAACCGCGGCGCGGGCGATCGCGACCGTATGTTATGATTTTTCCAAAGAAGCGAGGCGAGGCGATCGTGAGTCAGGCTCAAGAGCACGTCTTATCTCTGCTTCAGTCAAAATCCCCGCCGGATGCCATCACGCGCCTGAATGCGCTGGATGTCGCTGCCTGGCAGCAGGTGATTACTGCGGCGGAGTCCCTTGGAGTGGCGCCGCTGCTCATGGGCAGGGCAGCCGGCTTGAACATGAGCCCCCCGGAAGCAATCCGGAAGCAACTCACTCAAGTCCTGCAAACACACACCGCGCGCAATCTGCGACTGCTGCATGAGTACAGCAACCTGTCCCGCGCGTTCGATGCGCGCGGAGTTGTTTTCATGCCGGTGAAGGGGGTTCACCTGTGCACCAGTCTGTACGAGAACATCGGCGAGCGGACCATCTGGGATATCGATATCCTGGTCCGGTTGGAGCAAATGCGCGAGGCCCTGGAGGTGGTCGAGGCGAGCGGCTATCGGTCATCGCGGCCGTTCGAACTGGAGCTGGAAGTACGCAGCTACCACCACGTCCCGGTCTTCTTGAAGCTTGACGCACCTCCACTTGAGATCCACTGGACGCTCCTGAACCCGCGCTTTCAAAATGGGCTCAGCTGGCAGGAACTGTGGGGACGGTCGGTCGTCGAGCGCGTGGGCGAGACCAAGGCTCACGTCCTGGCAGCGGAAGATCTCCTGGTGTACCTGTGCGTGCACGTGGCGTACCAGCATATCTACATCGATGCCCTGCGATCCCTGTACGACATCAAGCTGCTCTTACAGAAGCACGGCGATGACCTCGACTGGGGCGCGATCACGGCGCGATCGCGGACATGGGGCCTGGGAAACAGCACGTACCTGTCCTTGCGCATCACGGATGAGCTCTTGGGATGCCGGGTTCCGGCTGCGGCCTGGCCCGTGCTGCGGCCCGCGGCGTTCAGCGAGGGGCTGCTGGAGGCGGCCAAACGACGTGTGTTGGAGCATCCAAACCGCTCTCCGGTGGTGAGCGCTGTGTGGTCGAGGCGCAACCTGTTTCAGCGGCTGCGCGGCTTGTGGGAACGCATCGTCGTGCCGCGGGCGGTGCTGGCGGGCCGATACCACCTCCCGCCGGATGCGAGGACCCTCAACCTGTATTATTTGGTGAGACTGCGTGATTTGATCAGAGAGCACGGCCGCGACCTGCTGGATCTCATGCTGGGGCGCACGCGGCGTGAATGGGCGCAGCGCGAAAGCGAGTTGATCGCGTATCTGAATTGGTGGCAATGAGGGATGAAGGAAGACCGCGCCCTAGTCTTCCCAGCAGGGCAGCAGCTGGCCGCTCAAGCGGGTCGAGAGCTGAAAGCCAACCCGCTGCGTGTCGTGAACGGTGGAGTCAAGTGAGCGCAGCCAAGATAGAAAGAGCGCCTCAGATCCTGAGGCGCTCTCTACAGGGCGTTTGGGAAGCCTTAAGGCTGGACCCCGTCAAGTGTGGTGCCGAAGGCTCCGTCTCCAGACGATCCGCCCGCGTCACGCGTATCCAAAGCTACTTCAAGGCGCAAGACCACTGGCTTTCGCCAAGGTAGTCTCTCTTCGGTGAGTCTGGGCATGTTCTCGGCTTCGGAGGGGTTCATAACGATCTCCTTCATTGGACTGACAGTGAAAGAAGTCTAATATCCACGGCGCACGTTGTCAACCCCTGGTTCTGGGCCGGTTAGCCCCCCAAAGGCAGCGAGAACAGTGAAGGTTCCACGCTCCCCGCCGCCCAAAACTATGGCATTCCCCACCCGTAGCCAGGCGTGGGCAACGAGGTTCCCGGCCCCATCCTTCCTGGTGCCTAGATAGAGACGGCTGGGTACAGCGCGGCGCTCCAGCATGATCTTGCCTGCCATGGCCTGCGCCAAGCAAGTACTCTCCCAAGGGGTGTGCCGCGACACGATGCCGACGGCGCGGGTAACTCTGTGAGCCTCGACCGGAACGACCTCGCGGGACGCTGGGAGGTCGACGGCGCCAAGCTGGGGCCCAAGATGGCGGGAGATGAGCCGAAACGGCAGCACCTGAAGGGCGAGGCGCGCGGCTCCCAAGTGCAGCCAGGCCTCAAGCAACAAGATGAGATCGGCCCAATTCATTGCCAGGAACGTTCGGATCCATCTCACTTCACCAAGATCATCCCATACTTCTGTATTTCTTCAAGGAAAGCCAGCACGTCGGCCTCGCACTGCGCGGGGCTGACCTGGTATCTTTCCAGCAATTGGTTCACGAGGGCCTGGACTGTGGCAGGGTGATCAAGTAACTTCCAGATTTCGGCGCCGATCGAGTCCAAGGAGTAGTACGCTCCCTGTTCGAGGTTTAGCATCATCAAGTCGTCCTGGACTTGGGCAGTGCTGAAGCCTTCGGCACGAGATACGACGGTATCCATTCCCAGCTTGGTGGTTACCATGGCCACTCCTCTTAGAAAACAGGCGTGCCTTCCTCATCAAGATAGCCGAATCGCCGCATGACGTCGGCCTGCGTCGCAAGCATCCGTTCGGCCAACTCGGGCCTGAGCTCGCTGCGCCACGCGCCGGCTCGACCCTGCCGAAAGAACGGCGCATCCGCCCGCACTTGCTTCTCGCTGAAACCGGCTCGCTGCTCCTGTTCTTGTACGACCTCAAAACGCGAGCGGGCAATTGACACAGCCAAGCGCGAACTCATCGAGACTGATGTCCATGGCGCGAAGGCCCGCTCTGAAGGCGACTTCCGGCTGTGCAAGCATGTCCTCATAGCGTATCACCGTCACGCGCATACCGGATTGGTCCACCCAGGAATGAACATGGTCACTCCAGGATAACAGGCGGAGGGGTAGGTGCCGTGGCATGCTTCCCGGGATTTCACGGACGCTGCTGCCCGGGTCGCACAGTGTGTCGATGGCAGCCTGCATCGTGCGCCCGTCATGGTGTGCATAGGAGACAGCCACATCCAGGGGGTTGCGAATCACGTATAGCACGCCACCAGTCACATCCGGGGGGAATATTAGCTGGCCTTCGGAATTGCGCGTGCAGGCGTCGTGCACCTTTATGTACAGGGGATGGTCGACGTGGAGGGCCATCTGGCGATATACCTCCGGCCGAAGATTGGCAATCTCATCGGCAGGAAGCTCAGAGGCCTCAACGCCTGCCCAGCGGTCAAAGACTTCCCTGTCGCTGGCAATCTGCATGCCCTTGAGGTGATTAATGTCGGCTGGCCGGTCAGCGTCTCCAAGGTAGTTGGCAAGGAACACGCGAAACCACGTGTTGCCCGACTTCGGATAGGATGCAAGCCAATAGAGCCCGTTCATGCAATCACGTGCGCAGCCCGCAAGTCGGCCTCGATGAGGTCTCCCGCTCCCCGAATATCGAGCGGGGAGTGCGGTCGGGTGAAGCGCGCGGCATACGTGAGCGAGGCGATGCGGGCCGCGGTCTGGAAGTGCCACTCGCGAAGTCCCAAGCCCGGCAGCGTCAGCTTCTGCGTAGTGTGGTCCAGGAATGCATTGAACCGCGGCGCGCGGTCCAGCAATTCCAGCAGGAATTCCGGCTCACTGTGAGTCCTCAGGAAGTAGACTGCGCGGAGCGGGGACGGGTTGGGGTCAAAGCGCCCGACCTCCGGGGCAAAGAACCGGTCGATTTCCGGCAGCACGCGCCGCAGACCCTCTGTGGAGCGTCCCAGCGCCTTGGCCGCATCGGCCCACAGTTTGACCTGGGGAAAGCCGGACAGCGCCATAACCTGGCCTTCCCCACCAAAGGTCAGGGCAATCATGTCATCCGCCAATATCCTGTAGCCGCGTTCCAGAAAGGCGCTCACAAGTGTGGATTTACCCATGCCTGAGTGCCCGGAGAAAAGCACTGCACCGCGGTCTGTGTGCACTCCGCCGCAGTGCAGCGAAAACAGCCTGCGCTGATGGAGCAGGACTGAGAGGCAGGCGCTTAGCAGGAAGGTCCGGATGGTGTCTTCGGAAGCATCGGGCCTTGGCTGGACGACGATCTCGCTGCCGTCGCGAGCCAGGAAGCGGGCGACGCGTGGCAGGTTGAGGAGATGCCCGGCGAAGTCTGCCAGCGGGCGCCTGAATTTGCAGGGTGTTCCAAGTGATTCCGGAACCGTGCCGTAACGGACAACAACGTCCGCCAAGGTCCCGGGTTCGACGGGCCAGAGCTCAGGACATGAAATCTCCGATTCGATGGTGAGCCCGAAGGCCTGGTAGTGGTACGACATGGACTACATGCGGAGGCGTTCGAAGTGCTTGAGAAACAAGCCCGCCATGATACCCCGCGTGAGATGGGTCACCGCCTGGTGGGTGGCACTGGCATTCACTTCCTGCTGCAATCCATCCCAGGCCGTCCGAATGCAATCCGCGGCGACATACTCACAGGCAAGCGGAGAGGGGCATCGATCTCGCGCAGGGCCTCTTCCACCTCAGGTGCAGAGTGGAGCAGTCGGAGTCCCAAGTCGGCAGCCTGTCTCCCGCGGCGAGGGCCGAGGCGCACCTCATCCGGCATGATGCCTTGCATCGCGGATCGAATGAGCCAGCGACCGATTCCATTCGGCCCGGCGAATTCGCGGTCCGGTACTGCCAGCACCAACTCCAGGACGCGTTTGTCGAACGTTGGATCGCGCACATCCAGGCGGTGCGCGGCGCTAGATTTCCGCCCAGATTGAGCCCCCGAATGATCTTCCGGGCATGATGGTGGCATAGCGCTGACGGATGGGCGCGTGCCACTCCTCGGGGTTGCTGGTGGTGCCTGTGCCCTCGACATATTGTTGGGTTAATTTGATGCGGCTCGCGAACTCGGGGCAGATGGCAGTGCGACTCCAGTCGATGTGCTTATCGTGCAGCACGTGCCGCAAGCCGCGGATCATCGGAATGGGAATGTGCGGGTAAATCAGCCGCTGAATGACAGCCTTCCAGTGTCGCTCCGTCATGAGGCGCCCCATCCTCTGCCGGAATTGCATACCCGTCCATGAGATCGTGGCGTTGCCGCCCTGGCCCGAGAGGAGCGTGCCAACGCCATCCCGACTGGCGGTTGCCAACAGGTCGAGGATCCAGTAGGCGTTGCCCGCCGTGTGCTTGGGTTCGTCGTGGATCTGCAGGCTGCGGCGGATGGCCTGAATGGGCGTCAAGTCCGCGGTGCGGATCTCGATCAGATCAACGTTGCCCGCAAACGAAGCAACCGCCGAGGCAAACGGCAATTCGTCCCCAAAACGATTCCCATCCACAGTGTGCGCGACATCATGGAGGGCACTGAGGTATAGGCCCTTACGTGTTGACCTTGTCCCCGCAGCGCCCGCGCCGCGAGAGAGGTTACTGAGCCCGAAGTCCAGACCTCCGCTCAGCATGACGCCGATGCTGCGGTGCGTGCGCAAGCGGTCGCGCACCGCACGGTCGTAGACGGGCAGGAAAGACTTCGACGTACTCCTGCGAACTCCTGAGGTGGAGCATCGGCACGTCTTCCAGCCGCCAGTATTGGTCAACCGTGACGCCCGTCTCGACCAGTGTCAAGGTATGTGCGGGCGGGAGACGGTGCAGGTCCAGCTCGATCGTCTGCGACCCTTGATGCGCGGTCCATGAGATCAGCACGCACGCCAAGTAGAACTCGTTGAGTCTCCGTGGGATACCCAGGGCGAACAGCGCTTGCCTGGAGGAGGCGAATCCGAATCGCCGTTGATCCTGGTAATAGTAGAGAGCGGTATTCCCAAAATGATCCCGCGAGAAAACAGCTTTCGCTCCCGTGGGTGCCAGGCGGCTAAGGACCAGTCCCCGATGAGATGCTCCGGTGCACTCTTGCCCCACTTCTCGTACGCCCGCAGGCAAAGTGCACTGTCGGCAAGGGTCACGCGTGTCTGCCTGAGGGATCTGTAATTCGGCGCAGAGCTCAGGCCGATTATCCAGTCGGGCTTCCGCCGCCAACGTGATCCCTGCCCGGACTGGAGCGGTCCGGTCTCGTGGACGGCCTCAGGTGTGTCGAAGAGAATCAGGCTGCCGAGCCCGGCCCGGCCGTCCTGCCATACACCGCCTGCATCCGGCCCCCATCCTGCATGGCCGCACGCATTGCCTGCAGAGCCCCAGCGGGCACGGGGGAATTGTCCAAATGGATCAGGCCGAGATTCCACTCATGGTCGTCCAGAGCCGCAGATCAGGTCTCGCGCTTGCATTGTACCTGCAGGCTGCACATCAATACTCAAG
>CAWATK010000009.1:0-54571 GCA_963784915.1 uncultured Chloroflexia bacterium | reverse complement strand
AGAAGGTCGTCAAGAGCGGTGTGCTTAGTACTGTCCGCCGAAAGCGCTGGTTCGTCTCCAAGAGCGAGCAGCGCCGCATGGAACGCAAGAAGGCGATCCGCCGCATCAAGCGCCGCAGCTTTACCCGGGACTACGAATAGGCCCATGGGAGGCCGAAATGGCAAAAGAGGAAGATAAGATCCGGGCAGACGGAGTGGTGGTGGAAGCCCTGCCTGGCACACAGTTCCGGGTTCGGCTGGAGAACGGCCACGAGGTCCTGGCCTACCTTGCGGGCAAGATGCGCAAGTACTACATTCGGATTCTCCTTGGCGACCGCGTTTCGGTCGAAATGTCGCCGTATGACCTGACGCGAGCCAGGATCACCTTCCGGCAAAGGAAGAACGCCCCGGCTCCTACGGACCAGGCGCGGCAAAGCGGCCTAGCTATCGTTATCCAACAAGAAAGGACCTCCGGTGCAGCCGGAGGTCCTTTTCATTTACGGTTTCCGCCGGTACCTAGGGCAGATCCCGGAAAGAGCCCAGCACTTTCATGTAGTTGGCCCGCTCAAACGCCTCCGGCTGGGCTACTGCACTCTGGCTCATGCTGCCCTGCATCTGCTTGATCGAAATGTAGTCCTTGGCAGCCATCCAATCGCTGAGTTCCTGCAGGATGGCTTCAATGCGCGCGGGTCCCTTCCTCAGTAGTTCGGAAGCGATCAACACAACCCGGGCCCCGGCCATCATGGCCTTCAGAACGCCCTCGTGATCGCGAACGCCGGTGGTGAGAGCAAAGTCCGAGTGGACCGTACCGTGCAGAATGGAGATCCAACGCAGGGGCAGCCGTAGCTCAGACACTGCGCTCAGATCGAGGCTGTGAGTGATGGCGAGCTCCTCTAGGTTGAAGTCCGGCTGGTAGAAGCGGTTGAACAGGACAATCCCGTCCGCGCCCGCAGCTGCCACACGCTGGACGAAGTTTGGAAGAGACGTGTAGAAGGGGCTTAGCTTGACAGCCAGTGGAATAGTGATGCTGGACTTGACGGCCGCGACTAGTTCAACCTGCGCTGCCTCGATCTCCTCTGCCTTGAGGGCCGAGTCGATAGGAAGAAAATACAGGTTGAGCTCCACCGCGTCAGCGCCGGCGTCCTGCATCAGCCTGGCATACCGAACCCACCCGCCCTTGGAAACCCCGTTGAGGCTTCCTATCACCGGAATTCCAACCGCCTTCTTGACCTTGCCGACATGCTCCAGGTATTGCTCCGGCAGCAAGCTGTATTCGCCTGTATCCGGCAGGTAGCTGCTGGCCTCAGCCGAGAAATCCTTGCTGCGTGACAAGAAGTGGTCCAGCTCCAGGCTCTCGTGGATGATCTGCTCCTCGAAGAGCGAGTGCAGGACAACCGCTGCGGCGCCCGCCGCCTCCAGCCGCTTAACGTTCTCTACGCGCTTGGACAACGGTGAGGCGGATGCCACGAGCGGGTTCTTTAGCTCCAGGCTGAGGTATGTTGTCGAGAGATCTGTCATGTTTGGCTACCTTCAGCCCTCACTGGGGCTTCTTACCGTTGCCGTCGGCACCATAGTGCATGGCAGCCATCTGCTCGTATAACTGCCAGCGCGCCGTGGCGTCCTGTTGGGCCTGCTTCATCAGCTGTTCGGCGCGCTCCTCATCCAGCTTGGTGAGCATCTTGTAGCGGGTCTCGTTGTAAGCGTACTGCGAAAACGGCACCGTGGGTTCCTTGCACTCGATTTGCAGCGGATTCTTGTTTTGCTCCACCAGGCGGGGGTCGTAGCGATACACGGGCCAGGCGCCTGACTGCACAGCGAGTTTCTGTTGTTCAAGCCCGTGGATCATGTCGTAGCCCTGCTGAATGCAGTGGCTGTATGCGATGATCAATGATGGGCCATCAAAGGATTCGGCGTCCAGGAAGGCCTTGAGGGTCTGCTGATCGTTGAAACCCATGGCCACACGCGCCACGTACACATATCCGTAGGCCATGGCGATCAGCCCGAGGTCCTTCTTGGGCAACCCCTTTCCTGCCATGGCGAACTTGGCTACGGCGGCACGCGGAGTGGCTTTGGACGCCTGCCCGCCCGTATTGGAATAGACCTCCGTATCGAGCACCAGTACATTGACGTTTCGGCCGCTCGCCAGAACGTGATCGAGCCCGCCGTAGCCGATATCGTAGGCCCAGCCGTCGCCGCCGATGATCCAGACCGAGCGCTTCACGAGGCTGTCGGCCACGCTGAGGAGCTCCTTAGCCTGGGAGGAGACGTTCTTGCCAAGAGCCTGCTTGACCTTTGCAACGCGTTTGCGCTGCTCGTCAATTCCGGCCTCGGTCGATTGATCTGCGGTAAGGATGGCCTGAACCAACTCGGAGCCGACCTCTTTCACCAGTGCCTGCAGCAACTCCTTGGCGTATTGGTTCTGCTTGTCGATCGTGAGTCGCATGCCCAGGCCGAACTCGGCGTTGTCTTCGAAGAGTGAATTGGACCAGGCCGGACCGCGTCCAAAGGAGTCGAACGCCCACGGCGTGGTCGGGAGGTTACCGCCGTAGATGGAGGAACAGCCGGTTGCGTTGGCCACGACCGCACGATCCCCGAAGAGTTGAGACATGAGCTTGAGATAGGGGGTCTCGCCGCAGCCCGAGCAGGCACCCGAGAACTCAAACAGCGGACGCAGAAGCTGCGAATTCTTGATGGTCGAGGGATTGATCAGCTTGCGGTCCATGTCCGGGATGCTCATGAAGAAATCCCAGTTCGCAGCCTCGCTTTCCCGCAGCGGCATCTGCGGAGCCATGTTGAGGGCCTTGCGACCAGCTTGTGTCTTATCCTTGGCCGGGCAGACCTCTACACAAAGCTCGCAGCCTGTGCAGTCCTCGGGAGCGACTTGGACGCTGTAGGACATGCCCTGTGAGAACTCCTTGAACTTCGACGGCATGCGCTTAAAGGTCGCCGGGGCCGCCGCCAGGAGCTTATCGTCGTAGACCTTCTGCCGGATGACCGCGTGTGGGCACACCATGATGCACTTGCCGCACTGGATACACAGGTCGGTTTCCCAGACCGGGATATCCAGAGCGATATTGCGCTTTTCCCATTGCGTGGTTCCTGTCGGGAACGTGCCGTCGACTGGCATGGCGCTGACGGGCAGGTCATCACCATCGAACAGCAGCATGGGCGCGATTACGTTTTGGACGAATTCTGGTGCCGCGGCAGGCACAGGTCGCCGACGGGTTGTTGTTGCCGTGACCTTGGCGGGCACCTTAACCTCAAAGAGGTTCTCGATTGTGCCGTCAACCGCGGCGAAGTTCTTCTTGACAACGGCCTCGCCGCGCTTGCCATAGGTCTTTTCGATGGCGTGCTTGATCTGGGCAATAGCCTGGTCGCGTGGCAGGATCCCGCTGATGGCGAAGAAAGCCGTCTGCATGATCGTGTTCATGCGGGCGCCCATTCCGGTCTTCTCAGCCACATCGTAGCCGTTGATGACGTAGAATTTCAGCTTCTTCTCGATGAGTTGCTGCTGGACTTCCACTGGAAGTTCATCCCAGACCTTGTCTGGGCCGAACAGGCTGTTCAGCAGGAAGACGCCGCCTGGCTTGGCGTACCTGAGCATCTCGAATTTCTCAAGGAAGTTGAATTGATGGCAGGCCACGAAGCTGGCCTGGTTGGCCTCGATGAGGTACGGCGATTGGATAGGCTTGGGACCAAAACGGAGGTGAGATATGGTCACCGTTCCCGATTTCTTCGAGTCATAGACGAAGTAGCCCTGGGCGAAGTTGTCCGTCTCTTCGCCAATGATCTTGATGGAGTTCTTATTGGCCCCCACGGTTCCGTCAGAACCCAGTCCGAAGAACACGCAGCGCACCGTCTCCTCCGGCTCGATGGCGAATGAAGTGTCGACCGCCAGGCTGGTATGCGAGACGTCGTCGTTAATGCCCACGGTGAAGTGGTTCTTGGGGGCCGGCTTGGAAAGCTCGTCGAGGACGGACTTGACCATGGCCGGAGTGAATTCCTTGGAGGAGAGACCGTAGCGGCCGCCGACAACGCGGACGTCATTTCGCCCCGCCTCGTGCAGCGCAGTGATCACATCCAGGTACATGGGATCGCCTGAGGCGCCGGGTTCCTTTGTGCGGTCCAGAACCGCCAGGCTTTTGGTTGACTTAGGGAGGGAAGCCAGAAAGTGCTCGTTGGAAAGTGGTCGATACAGCCTAACCCGCACGGCACCGACCTTTTCTCCCTGCGCGGCCAGGTACTTCACAGTCGCTTCCGCCGTCTCGCCACCGGAGCCCATGATCACCAACACTCGCTCGGCATCCTTGTGGCCGACGTAGTCGAACAGATGGTACTGCCGCTCGGTGATCTTGGCGAACTTGTCCATCGCGGCTTGCATGATGGCAGGAGTTGCGGCGTAGTATGGATTGACGGTTTCGCGGGCCTGGAAATAGACATCCGGGTTCTGCGCGGACCCGCGCAAGACCGGGTGCTCGGGTGACAACGCCCGAGCGCGGTGAGCGCGGATCAGGTCCTCGTCGACCAGGGCACGTAATTCGTCGTCGGTGAGTTTGATGATCTTGGCGATTTCGTGGGAAGTGCGGAAGCCGTCAAAGAAGTGCACGAACGGAACGCGGGCCTGCAAGGTGGCAGCCTGGGCAATTGCCGCAAAGTCGTGAGCTTCTTGCACGGACCCGGATGAGAGCAAGCCGAAGCCCGTCTGGCGCACGGCCATGACGTCCTGGTGATCCCCGAAGATCGAGAGCGCATGTGCAGCAATTGCGCGGGCAGCGACGTGGAAGACCGTGCTCGTGAGCTCCCCGGCAATCTTGTACATGTTCGGGATCATCAGCAGCAACCCCTGCGACGATGTGAATGTCGTCGTCAAGGCGCCAGTTTGCAGCGCTCCGTGCACGGCACCGGAGGCCCCGCCCTCCGACTGCATTTCAATGACGGTTGGAACAGTGCCCCAGAGGTTTTTTTGACCCCTGGCTGACCACTCGTCGGAAAACTCTCCCATATTGGAGGAAGGGGTGATCGGATAGATCGCGATTACCTCGTTCATCCTGTGGGCCACGGAAGCCGCGGCTTCGTTGCCGTCAATCGTTGTGATGGGGCGTTTCATGTTCTCTTGGCTCCTTGGAAGACGGGCGCGCGCCGTCGAGATTCTCTCCGACTGAGGAGTGTAGCGCCCCGATTTGTGAGCCGTCAGTTATTTATGGCACGATTCGCCCCGCAGGTTGTCACTGTTCGGACAATCTTAGGCCGATTTCGCAATAACGGCCAGATGATAGAGTGAGACTGGGGCAACTCCGCGCTGCCCCGCGCCATATTCAGCTGATTAGGCGCGAACGCGCCATCAACAACGCCGCCAGCGTCTTGGCATCCGGAATGCGGCCACCCTCGGCCATCCGCAATGCCTCCGCCGTGGGAATGCGCTCCAGCTCAAGGAATTCGTCGTCATCCCCGGGCAGGGGATCGGGGCGCAGGTCCGTCGCAAGGAACACAGCCATCAACTCGGTAGAGTATCCTGGAACCAGAAAGAACTCCCCCAGCTTCTCGAGCTTGCCTGCGGCCATTCCTGTCTCTTCCCGCAGCTCGCGGGCGGCGCACGGTTCGTACGCCTCGTTTTCCATTAGAGTACCTGCGGGGAGTTCCAAGAGATGCACGCCGGCGGCGGGCCGGAACTGCCGAACGAAGAGCACATTTCCGCGCTCATCGCGTGGGATCATGACGACCGAGCCGGTGTGTTCGATGATCTCGTAACTGGTTTCCCGGCCATCCGGTGTGAGAAGTAGGTCGTGTCGCAGCTTGAAAGCGCGTCCCTGGTGCAGGATCTCGGATCTTAGCAGTTTGAATTCTGACATGCTCACCTCCAACAAACAAGCCCAGGCGGTTGCGCCTGGGCTTGAGCTAAGAGACGTGGCCGCTACGGGATGGTCAACTGTTGACCGGTGGTGAGCGAACTGGAGAGGGTCATGCCGTTGGCGCTGGCGATGTCCTGAG
Organism: uncultured Chloroflexia bacterium; assembly: GCA_963784915.1. Classification (GTDB taxonomy): domain Bacteria; phylum Chloroflexota; class Anaerolineae; order Anaerolineales; family Villigracilaceae; genus Fen-1038. Next base: position 48,605 of record CAWATK010000009.1, on the reverse strand, counting down.
GATACACATCTCCGAACAGGCATGCCACTTCATAGATCGTCACATCTGAAGAACTGACCGTGTATGTGGTTGGGTGAACCTTAAGAGCGCGATCGCCCGGGAACGGTCCGGCGGACTGCGGGATCGTAAGCACCTTTCCTGCATACAGCACAGTGCCTTCTGAGATTCCATTGGCCGAAAGCAACTGAGACGGGTTGATGTTGAATCTTCGGGCGAGGCAGTATGGGTGCTCACCCTGCTGGAGTGTGTAAGATCCCGGCACGCTCACGTTGCTGGTGGCCGCGGGCGTAATGGATTGTTGAGTGCTGCTCTTCGTCGCAGGCACCACGGTTGCCGCCGCTGAGATTGTCGCGGCTGTGGCGGCACCTGTTCCTGCCGTTGGTGTCGCCGACGGCGCGGCCTGGGTGCCAGGAGTACCGCTCACTGCTGCCGTCGAAGGCGCTCCGGTACCACCACCCGCCTGAGCCGTCTTCGCGGCGGCCGTTTGAGTGCCGAGATCGGCCACGACTTGCAGCGGATCTTGCCCGGACGGGAACGGTGAAACGAACAGACCCGTGGAGATAAGCGTTGGCGTTGCAAGCGGTGCCTGCGAGTAGGTCTGAGTGCAGGCGGATACCAGCATTACGCCGAGTATCAGGACACCAAGCGCCCATCCAAATGAGGTCTTTTGCATCACGTCTCCTCAGGTTCCCTGTGAAAAAGTGATGGTAGCATATCCGACCCGAGGCGTCAAGCCGCGGCCTCGCGATCGTCAATCGCACGCCAATTGGCTCTGTACCTTGACGCGCAGTGCGTCTGCCTCTGCTGAATCCGTCGGCGTCACCCTGGACCACAGGGCGCACAACCCTCGTTGCAGCTTGGGCTCGGACTGTGCCAGCTCCTGTGTCTTCTCCATCGCCCAGGTAACGGCTCCCGCCCTGGACTCTGCCTCAATGAACGGGAGCCATTCGAACGCGTCATCAGGCTCCAGTTCGTTAGCTGTGGCTTGCTCCCTCAACTCGAGGATTTCCTGCCAATCCTCTTCCTGGCGGGCGAGTTCCGCCTTTTCATAGATGTAGCACCAGCCGTGCCCTGGCTCCTTCGAGAATGGCGGGCTGGGCAGCCGTAGCGGGCTGGCATCCGTGATGATTCGGCTCGGGTTGGAAAGCGGGATGGCTGCAGTCACGGCCTCGGGCAGGCGAGAGTACGTGCGGGCGTCGTCCAACTTGGGATCGAACACGCGCATACATCCGGTCGTCGGAACGTATACAGCGATTACCTGGGACGTATTCCCGTGGAAAGACATTGTCCGGAGTGGCATCTGCATGGGCAGGCCCGGCTCCAAAGCGGGGAGCACCACGCCCCCCAAGCGCTTCTCCGTGTACACCACAGCGATCGGAAGGTGTGGCGCTTCAACCGTCGGCACATACATCCAATTCAGCGCGGCCGTCATGGCAAGGTCGGTCTCGTAGTCCAGTGGCATTTGTTGAGTGAGAATCGCCGTGTCCGGCTGGATGCCTGGCATGCGCCAGGCGAACTGCCAATAGATCTCCTGTTGCCTTTGCCAATCGCGCCGGAATATGTTCGCGTTGAAGAACTGCTGGCCGGCAGCCAAGGCAACCATGGCAGCCAGGATGTACCACCGGAGGCCGCTCTTGGAAATCAGCACCTGAAGGATGCCGGCCATGAACACCGCCGCGCCCAGCATCATCGAGATCGTAAGCCGATCAAAGCTGGACTGCAGGGTTAGCGGCAGGCCGGCAACGTACGAGGGCAGCCGACCTAACAGAATCCCGATTGCACCGATCACGACGGCATCCCTACCGACGGTCCAACTCGGGCGTTGGATGCCGGAACGGCGACGTTGTGTGGACTGCTGCGCATCCTTGCCCAAGCCAGGTCCAGGATGAAGTCTGATCAGGTAGAAAGCCAATGCCACAAACACAAAGACGATTACGCACCAGGTCGCCATTGTCGTCGGCGAGGCAAGGTCCGTGGCACTTAGCGGGATCACCTGCAACCACGCATATACCGCCATCTTAAATAACGCGTCGAGCAGCGTGCCAAGGATCTCGGATGGCGCGGGTGGTGCGGCGGCCGCGGTCAGGTCGTAAGAAATATAGGCGCCGGAGCTGTAGAAGTGCATTAGCCAGATCGCGTTCAGGAGCCAGAGCACCAGGTAAGGCCACCAGGCCCTCAAGAGCGCGCGAGCCCGAGGTGTCCTCTCAGGAATCGAGCTCGACAGCACGCTCAGGAAAAACAGCGCCCGAAGGGGCTCGAGGGTGGCGAAATACTCGGTTGGAAGCAGTCCAACCAACTCCAGTACGAGCGCCAGGATCGTTGCCCGCAGCGCCGTCGCTGGATGCCGAAGTGCATGAACGCTCAGGCCCAAGGACAACAAATATGCGCCGAGCGAGATCCATTCCTGATTGATGTGGGTGAGCGCCACCCAGTGCTGACTGTAGCCTGGAAAGACCAGGAACAGGAACGCTGCCGAAACCGTGAGTTCTCGATTCGCCGGCCAGACCTGATCCAGACACCACCAGGCCGCCCAGGCGGCCAAGAAATGGATCACCAGTGCAAACACCTGCCACAGCACCGGGTTGGCCGGCAAGAGGCTTGTCGTGAGAAAGAATAGCGGTGCGAGAAAGGGGCGAAATCCCTGGAAGGCCGGGAAGAATTCGCCTGGGCCAAGGAACTGGGCTATCCAGGCAAATGGCCAGTCATCCCAGTAGAATCCTGTAAGAGGCAGGAGAAGCCCATACGCTGCGATTGTGGTCAGTGCAAGGGCAAGCGGAAGGCTCTTTGCACTGAAACGTACTCTCCACATTGCGCAATTATACGGGCAAAGCCGCTCGATACTCGCGCGGCCGTCGCGGTGGAGCTTCGCAGTTCGCGCGGAAGCGCCCTACTGGTCCTCTTCAGGAGGTTGTTTTCCGAAGACTCGCTGCACGGCCCGTTTCACTTCCTCTTCAGAGTGTCTCTCGCACGCGACCAGAGCCCGGCTTGGTCCAGTCACGTTATGACCGCCGGCTGTCATGACCTTGGAAGTGAGGAAGTGACCGTCCGCGTCGTAGACCACATACAGCTCGTACAACTTACCGCAGACGATGCAACCATGCATCTCTCCTCGGGTGTGAAGTCTCTGTCATTGCTGCCTCCAGCTCTGTCACACAACTATACAGCAGAAGACGCCCTAAGGCCGATGATGCGCTGCCGCTGAGCCCCCGCCTGGCACGGGGGGCATCCAGTTCCATTCGGTATAATCCCTCGCAATGACGCGACCGACGAGCATTGCTCGAGCACGCGCGGACCTTGGACTGGTCGAATGGGGCGGGCCGGCGCTTATCCTGGCCGTTTGCATCTTTTGCTTCGGGATTCTGCTTGCTCGACTTGGCTTCTTCCAGGACGACTGGCATCATGTATTTTTCGCCTATTGGCAGGGCGCTGCGGGACTGCAGCGATTTCTGCTTACCGACCGCGGTCCGTTTGCATGGCCAGTCTATGCGGCTCTTTTCCAGCTCCTCGGTTTTTCTCCTGCGGCCTGGCACTGGGCGCTGATGCTGATCCGCTTCCTGACGGTGTTTGTGCTGTGGCTTAACACGCGCCGCATCTGTGCCGGATCCAACAGCCTTGCGGCATGGATCGCCCTTATGTTTTGCATCTATCCGATATTCACTCTCCAGCCGCTGGCCGTGGCGTATGCACTGCACTGGACAATGTTCCTCGTGTTCATGTTGTCGCTCTGGTTCATGCTGCAAGCACAGCACCGGCGCCAGTTCTTCGGTGTTGCGACAGCGGGCGCGCTGTTGCTCGAGGTCACGCACCTGGCCATGATTGAGTACTTCTCCGGCTTGGAACTGGCCAGGGCCGTATTCTTGTGGCTGTCATTCAGCGGACTTGCGCCGCGAGATCGCCTGCGGGCCACCGCGAAACACGTTTGGCCCTATCTGCTGGTCCTGGGACTGTACGCAATCTATCGCAGCTCCTTCGCGGCCATCTTCGGCTTCGATCGCTTTCAGACACTTGCCACTCTGACTCAGCTACTGAACTCCCCTTTGCTGGAACTCAGAAACCTGATCCAGACCGCCGTGCAGGACATGATCTACATCCTTGTTTCCCAGTGGTACGCCGCGATTGAGCCGTCGCTGATCGACCTTACGCGGCCCTCCACGATCCTGATCCTGGTCAGCATGCTGTGCTTCGGCGCACTCGCCTACGCCGTCCTCTCGCGAATCGATGCGCGGGAGGGTGAGGGGCCCGGATGGGCCAAGGCGCCTGAGCTTTTCTGGGCCGGCCTGGCTGTCGTCGTGCTGTCCATGCTTCCCTTCTGGCTGACCGGGTTCTCCATCTTTCAGAAGAACCAACTGTGGAGCGAACGACTCGCTCTGGCGGCGATGCCCGGAGCCAGCATGCTGATGGTCGGTGCGGTATTTGGACTTGTGGAGCGCCCGACGTATCGGCGTGCGCTGTTGAGCCTCCTGCTGGGGATCGGGGTGGGTCTTCAAGCGCAAACTGCGCGGGCCTTTCAGGCCTCATGGGACAAGCAGCGCGACCTATACTGGCAGCTCGCCTGGCGGGCACCGTCAATCAAAGCGGGTACGCTTCTCGTGGCAGACGAGGAGATCCTGTTCTTCATGGGCATCTACCCAACAGCATTCGCGATCAATCTCCTGTACCCCCAAGCCACCGAATCTCGGGCTCCAAGCTACTGGTTTAACGCCGGCTCTGAGCACATGAACTTTGATCGCTTCGCAGCCGGTGAGGCCGACACCTTTGAGAAGTATGGCTTGACCTTCACCGCGCGACGAGACGAGGTTGTGTCCATCACATTTGAGCCGGGGCTTGGACAGTGTCTGTGGGTCCTACGGCCCGAGCTGCGCAATGCAGGTGGTCTCACCGCGGAGGCTAGAACTTGGCTTGAGATATCCGATCCATCGCGGATTCAAGCGGCTCCCGTTGACGCACCGCCCGCATCCATCTTTGGTATCCAGCCTCAACGCAACTGGTGCTACTACTACGAAACCGCCGATTTGGCGCGGCAGTACCGCCGCTGGGATGAGGTGCGTGCTCTTTGGAGCCAGGCCGAGGCAGCCGGCTTGCGCGCCGCCAATGGCGTGGAAGTGGTTCCTTTCATCGAAGCTGCGGCGCGACAGGGCGACTGGAACGATGCCGAGGCCATCACGCGCCGAGCTCAGAGCCTTCCGGATCGTTCCACGTCCATGTTCTGTGACGTGTGGAGGGAGCTTGCCCTTTCGACACCCTCCAGCGACGAGCGTGAACGCGTCGTTGCCGAGGTACAGCAAGACCTGGGTTGTCAACCGTGGCAGTGAGAAAGCGCTCGCACGCATGAAAGCGATCAAATGACTCGCATAGTTGCCCTTGTGCCGATGCGTCACCACAGCCAGCGGGTTCCCGGTAAGAACTATCGTCCGCTCGCAGGCCGCCCCCTCTTTCACCATATCCTGGAGACCCTCCTGGATGTACCGGAGATATCTGAGATAGCTGTTGATACGGACTCAGCGATTGTGGCAGACGGCCTGAAGGTGCACTACCCGTCGATCCGGTTCATCGCCCGCCCGGAGCACCTTACCGCGGACGAGGTGTCGATGAACGAAATACTGGCGTACGATACGGGCCTGGTGGATGCCGACTACTATCTGCAAACTCACACCACGAATCCACTGCTCCGCGCGAAGACTGTCTCGCGTGCCATCCACGAATTCATGCAGGGGCGATCCAACCACGATTCTCTCTTTTCCGTCACGCGCTTGCAGACGCGGTTGTACGACCAGGATGGTCGGGCGCTCAATCATGATCCGTCGGCGCTCATCCAAACCCAGGATCTGCCGCCAATATTCGAGGAGAACTCCTGCCTGTATCTGTTCACGCGAGGGGATCTCCTCCGCCGCCATCATCGCATTGGTCAGCGCCCCATGATGTTTGAGATAGCCGCGGACGAGGCCTGGGACATTGACGACGAGCTGGACTTTGAGATTTGCGAATTCCTCTTGAGGCGGGCGACGAGAGAGCCCGGCCGCAGCATATGAAGCGCCTGCCTGACTCATTGCGTGCACCGCTTCTGATTGTCGCCGTCACACTCCTTACCTACGGCGTGCTGCTGCCGTATTTGGGCTTCTATCGCGACGATTGGTACCTGCTGGTGACTGCCCAGTCCGAAGGACCAGCCGGCATAATCTCCCTTTTCCAGATCGACCGACCTCTGCTCGGATTCTTCTATGCGGGCGCCTACCGCTTACTGGGTGAGAACCCGCTTGCCTGGCAGCTTGCCACCCTTCTACTGCGCGTGATCGGCAACCTCGCTTTCTGGCGGCTCTTGCGCATGACTTGGCCAACTCGAAAAGCAGAAGTGCTGGGTATCGCCCTGCTGTTCTCTGTCTACCCCGGCTACAGCGTGCAACCCAATGCAGGCGTCTACAGCACGGATCTGGCTGCCAATGCAGCAGCCCTCCTTTCGATCAGCCTACTGCTCGTTTCCATGCGGACGAGGATCCCTACTGCACGAGTCCTCTTGTCCCTTGCTGCGGGGGCACTCGAGCTGATGTACCTCGGCATCTTCGAGTCGGCGATTGGCATGGAAGTGGCGCGGTTGGCCTTCGTCTGGTATCTGATCTGGAAACGAGAAGTGGGCGCGGTCTGGCGCACGACACTCAAAGCCTTCAAGGCTGACCTGCCTTACCTACTTCTGGCAATGGGCTTCCTGTTCTGGAGGCTCGTCATCTTCCAAAGCACGCGTCGCGCCACAAATCTCGGTGTGCTGCTGGGGCGCTATGGCGATCTACCTGTTCGGTCCGCGCTTTCGATCGGGGTTGAAACCCTGAAGGATATCTTCGAAACCACGGTCCTCTCCTGGACCGTTCCGTTCTATCAATTCGTGTCTGGCGCCGCCTATCGTGACCTGGCTATTGCCACGCTTGTGGCCGCGTGCGTCCTCGGGTTAATCCTCGTGTTGGCCGTGCGGGCACCGACGGCCCGGCTCGACCGCGACGCCGAGCACGCCGGCGCGCCGCTTGAAATGGCTGCCATCGGAGCGGTCATCACGCTGTTTGCCCTCCTTCCGATAGATCTGGCCGGGCGAAATGTGCTCTTCGCCGACCAATGGGATCGGTACACGCTGTATGCCTCCTCGGGCGTGGCGTTGCTCGTCGGTGCGGCTGTGTTTCAATTCCTTCGCGGTCGGGCTCGCACGGTCGTCATCCTGGCATTCGTGGGGATGTCCGTATACGTGCATTACTTTAGCGCAGCCCACTATCGTGATTCCTGGACCCAGCAGCGGGACTTGTGGCAGCAACTGGTCTGGCGGGCGCCGGGAATCAGGACTGGATCCATGCTCTTTGTCTCCCTCCCGAAGGGCGGGTATCAGGAAGGGTACGAGATCTACGGTCCCGCCAATATGATCTACTTTCCTCGCGCGCCACTGCAGATCGGCGCCGATGTGATCAACGCGGCAACTGCTGCCAACCTGCAGCTCCAGAAGAACCGGCAGCACTATGATCGCAACGTGCTGGTGGAGGACAACTACCGCAATGCGCTCGTGGCCATCTATCCCACGTCGGGTTCCTGCCTGCATGTTCTCGACGGCAGGAAGATAGAAATTCCGGGTCTCGTTGAGGATTCACTGGCGGCGGAGGTGGCGCTCTACTCGCGAATCGACAGGATCGAAGTCGCCGCGCAACCGCCACAACTGCCGGCATGGCTGGGTGGCTACTCGCCACCGCCTTGGTGCCGCTACTACCAGCGCATGGATCTGGCCCGGCAGGCGGGCAACTGGGGCGAGGTGGCGCGCCTGGCGGACGAGGCACTCTCCAAGGACCTCACACCGGAGGATGTCTCGGAGTGGATGCCGGCCCTCGAGGCGTACGCGACGCTCGGCCAGCTTCCGGAAATGCGCCACGCCGCTGCGATCATCCGCTCCGACGATGCCGCCAGGGCATTCCTGTGTCTGCAACTGCAGAGGGGCGCGGCCTATCCCAGCCCCTACGACTATAATCAAGTCAACCAGGCTCTCTGCCAGGCCAACTAATGCCCACAGTATTGATCACTGCGCCATACATGATCGCGCCTCTGGATCGCTTCCGGCCGCGCTTGGAGAAGTTGGGCCTTGAGTTGCTGGTTGCTGATGTGAACGAGCGCCTGGGCGAGGCGGAACTGCTTGAGTACGCCGGCACGTTCGATGGGACGATGTGTGGAGATGATCTGTACACGGCGCGCGTACTCGAAGCGTGCGCCCCGCGCCTCAGAGTGATCTCCAAGTGGGGCACCGGCGTGGACTCAATAGACTCTGAATCCTGCCGGCGGCTGGGGATTCAGCTCTATCGCACCACGAATGCCTTCACGACGCCCGTCGCCGATTCGGTCCTGGCCTACGCGTTGGCTTTTGCCCGCCGCCAGCCATGGATGGACCGGGGCATGAAAGCCGGGCTCTGGCAGAAGGAGCCTGCCCATGCATTGAGCGAGGCCACGCTCGGGGTCATCGGCGTGGGCAACATCGGAAAAGCGGTGACGCGCCGCGCGCGCGCCTTTGGCATGCGGGTCTTGGGTAACGACATTGTCGAAATCGACCATGTCTTCGTAACCCAGAGTGGCATCGAGATGACCGATTTGGATACACTCCTGGCAAGTTGCGACTATGTCAGTGTGAATTGTGACCTGAACCCGGGCAGCCATCATTTGCTAGGCCGCCAGGCGTTTTCAAAGATGAAGCCGGCTGCTGTCTTGATCAACACGGCCCGCGGTCCGATAGTGGATGAGTCTGCGCTGGTTACTGCCCTGCAGACGAAGCAGATCGCAGGCGCCGCGCTGGACGTTTTTGAGGTGGAGCCCCTGCCTGCGGATAGCCAATTACGAAACATGGATAACGTCCTGTTAGCGCCACACAACTCCAATTCGAGCCCTACCGCGTGGGAGCGCGTTCATCTCAGCACCATTCACAATCTGCTGCAAGGCCTTGGAATGCCTCATGATGGAACCTTGGATGAATGATCTCCCCGGCTCCCCCGTGGACCGGTCGCGCAGGGGGACGACATGACCCGAACGGTACTTATTACCGGCGCCGCAGGCGGAATTGGTCGCGCAGCGGTCGCCCTCTTCCATGCGAGAACCTGGATCGTCGTCGGTGTCGATCGAAACGAGTTTGGCTCCGGCTTTCCTCGCAGCGGAGTGTTCATTCGGTCGGACATCTCGAGACCCGAGGACATGCAGGCCATCTTCCGGCAAGTGCAGACCCACGCGGCATCACTGGACGCGCTGGTGAACAACGCGGCCATGCAGATCGCCAAGCCACTCGTTGACACCACGGCCGAGGAATGGGACGCCGTCATGGCATCCAACCTCAGATCGGTCTTCCTGGCAGCCAAATTGGCGCATCCTCTCCTGGCAACGAGCGGCGGCGCGATTGTGAATGTTTCGTCCGTGCATGCCATACAGACTTCAGCCAACATCGCTGCATATGCGGCCTCCAAAGGTGGCCTGCTGGCACTCACGCGTGCCATGGCCATCGAGTTTGCCCCCAACAATATCCGGGTGAATGCCATACTGCCCGGCGCCGTGGATACGCCCATGCTGCGAGCAGGGCTCGATCGCGGTCATGCCCAGGGATCCAACATGCAGGAACGGCTCGAAAATCTTGCGCGCCGGACCGTCAACGGGCGGGTGGGTAAGCCGGAGGAGATCGCCAGCGCTATCTACTTCCTGGCCGACAACGAGCAGTCCGCGTTCATGACAGGGCAGGCACTGGTCGTGGATGGCGGTGCCACAGCCAGGTTAAGCACCGAATGACCGCGCCCGTGCCTCGGAGGATGTCGGCATGCTCAAGCGGGGCCTGAAGCGCTTGGTGCCGACGAGCTGGCACGGAAGTGTCAGGGAAGCATATCTATCGCTCCGCAGGCTACCGGACCTGTGGGGTGTTTACATGCACCCCTGGCGGCGCCAAAGCCTGGCCCGCCTTTCCGCGTTGCGCGGCAGCCAACAGGGAAAGCGGGCGTTTATTATTGGCAACGGGCCCAGCCTGCGTCACACCGACCTAACCTTGCTGCGGGATGAATTCACGTTCGGCTTAAATCGCATCTACCTCATGTTCCCTGAGTTGGGATTCCGGACTTCATGCCTCGTCTCGGTCAACGATCTTGTCGTTGAACAATGTGCACACGAGTTCCAGTCCCTGGATATGCCCAGGTTCTTCTCATGGCGTTCCCGGCGCTTCATGCCCTCAGAGCTGAAAGGCTCAGACGTTCCCACCTTTCTCTACACCACGTATGAGAGCCCCCGGTTTGCGCAAGATGCCCGCGGCCGTCTATGGGAGGGAGCGACGGTCACGTATGTCGCGCTACAGCTCGCGTTCCACATGGGATTCGAACAGGTGGTCTTGGTGGGTGTGGATCACCGATTCGCAACGCAGGGAGAGGCGAATAGGACCGTGGTGTCTGAAGGCGATGATCCCAATCACTTCTCGCCAGGCTATTTCGGCCGGGGCTTCCGTTGGCAGCTTCCCGACCTCGAGACATCAGAGATGGCCTACGCGATGGCCAGAGAAGCCTTCAAAGGGGCCGGACGCCACGTCATCGATGCGACCGTCGGGGGCTTTCTTCAGGTGTTCCCCAAGGTTGATTACGCCTCCCTGTTTGAATGAAATCCTCAAGCCGATTCTCGCTGCCTAGCTGGACTGCAGGCGCCACGGCGCTCTTGCTGTTGGGGGGCGCGCTGCGGCTTGTAAACTTGGATGCCCCCCCTCTTGATTTTCATTCAACGCGACAATTGCGAAATGCGTTGGTGGCTCGCGCGATCTACTACGAACTCACGCCCAATGCTGATGCCGGGCAGCGAGCCCTGGCCGCTTCGTTCCGCCGTGCAGTCGGTCAGTACGAGCCGCCCATTGTGGAGACCCTCGTGGGAGGGACATTTGCGGTACTGGGCGGGGAGTCATTCGCTGTCGCCCGCGTCTACGGGACTCTCTTCTGGCTGGTCGGAGGGCTGGCCCTATTCGGCTTGGCTCGTCGGAGTGTCTCGCTGGAAGCGGCGATGGTGGGCCTGGCCTATTACCTCATCCTGCCGTTTGGGGTCCAGGCAAGCCGGTCGTTCCAGCCTGATCCCTTGATGACGGTCGCCTTGATCGTGGGGATGTTCTTCCTCTACCGTTGGAGCGAGGAGCAACGCTGGCGCTGGGCGCTCTTGGGCGCCGCCTTCCTTGCTTTGGCCGTGCTCGTGAAGGTCGTAATCGCTTTCATGGCCGGCGGAGTGGCAGCGGCTCTGGTTCTGGCGACTCTCGGCAGGCGGATCTGGAGATCGCCCCAAATCTGGGCAATGGCAGGCATCATGGTCATGCCTGCTTTCGCGTACTATGTCCTCGGCAATCCGGCGCGATCCAGTGAGTACTTTGTGGCCTGGAGCCTCGAACTGCTGCAGCTCGTCACGAGTCCGCACTTCTACGCCGACTGGCTGGGATTTGCTGGCAGCCTCTTGGGGCTGAGCGTCATTTTCCTTAGCCTCGTGGGCACTGCCCTGGCAACCCCGCGGTTCCGCATGATGCTGTTGGGCTTGTGGATTGGCTACTTGCTCTACGGCCTGGTCCTGCCGTTTCAGATGTTCACCCACAGCTACTATCACCTGCAGCTTGTTCCTGTGGTAGCACTGGGGCTTGTGCCGGTTGCCGAGGCTATCGTGAAGGCTGCCGCATCCCTGTCACGCGCCTGGCGGATCGCGGCAATCGCTACGATCCTGGCGCTTGCAGCGTATGAAGCTTGGGCGGCGCGCTCCATACTCGTGGCAGAGGATTTCTCGGCCGCTCCCAAATTCTGGGAAGGTGTCGGTCACGCAATCCCCGCTGACGCGGATGTGACGGCTCTGACGCAAGACTACGGATTCGACTTGATGTATTGGGGCTGGCGCAAGGTACGTCTTTGGCCGCTCAACACCACTCTTACGGAAATCCGATCCGGAGATACAAGGCCAGCCGAGCGCTTTGGGCAGATCACTGCTGGGAGCGACTATTTCCTCGTCACAGCCTTCGGGCAGTTGGACAGCCAGCCCGCGTTGGCCGAGATACTGAGGCGCTATCCCGTGGCGGCAGAGGGCGATGGTTTCACCCTGTACGACCTGAACGACGCGCCATGACGCTTGTCTCGATCATCACACCATCGCTGAATCAAGCAGCGTTCATCCGCCAAACCATGGAGTCGGTCCTGAATCAGGACTATACGCACCTGGAATACTTGGTGGTCGATGGCGGTTCGTCCGATGGGAGTGTGGACATCATCCGACAATACTCTGAGCGCATCGCATGGTGGTCGAGCCAGCCCGATTCTGGCCAAGCCGAGGCGATCAATGAGGGAATAGCGCACGCCCATGGCGAGATCGTGGCATGGCTCAACTCAGACGACTGTTATTTGCCCGGAGCCGTGAGCGCAGCCGTCCGCGTTCTGAACGCCAACCGTGATGCGGTGTTCGTATACGGAAACATGCGGGCCATCGATGCCAGTGACCAGCTGATCAACTTGCTGCGATACCCACAGGTGACGCTCCGGGAGCTGTTGTGTTTTAGCATCATTGGTCAACCCGCCGTCTTCATTCGACGCACTGCGCTGGACACAGCAGGCGCCCTGGATCCGAGATTCCATCTGCTGCTGGATCACCAGCTCTGGCTCAGGCTGGGCGCGCTGGGGCCAATGATCCACTGTGACGAGACCTGGGCAGCGGCCCGTTACCACGCTTCCGCGAAGAACATCGCGCTGGCTGGGCAATTCGGCTCCGAAGCGTTTCAAATACTGAAATGGGCGGCGGGTCAACCCAACCTGGCACCGGTTCTACAGTCGGTTCACCGTCAAGCCGTGGCCTCGGCTTATCGTGTGGATGCCCGTTACCTGTTGGACGCCGGAATACCCGGGAGATCTCTGCGCTCCTGGCTCAAGGCGTTTTCGATCCACCCCCCTACAGCGCTCCGACGGCTGAACCTGCTGGGCTCGGCGCTGCTCCAGCTCTTGGGTCTTGGGGCCTTCCGCCGGGCTGCACTTCAAAGACGAAGAGAATACCTTCGGCGCTGAATCGGCTGCACGTCACCCAGCGGTTACAATTGACGCGCCGCATGACTGGTTCATCATACGCGCGCTTCGCGCCACATCGTATTCCCGTACTCATCCTGTTGCTTGCAATCCTTGGCGGCGGGCTTGCCGTTCGTCTCTACGATCTCACGGATCTACCCCTGGATTTTCACCCAACACGCCAGTTGCTCAGTCATCTCAAAGCCCGCGGCATGTACTACAAGGAACACGCCGCGTTGCCTGACTGGGAACGTCGGATGGCGATCCAACAATGGCAGACAAAAGCCCAGGTCGAACCGGAAGCCTTTGAAGGCCTTGTCGCCCTGACCTACAGGGTCACTGGAGTGGAGACTTGGGTGGCGCGGGTGTACGCCTCGGTCTTCTGGTTGATTGGGGCGACCTTCCTTTTCCTCTTGGTGCGCGAACAAGTATCCGAGGCTGCCGCACTTGTTTCGATTGTCTACTTCTTGTTCTTCCCATACGCCATTGTTGCCAGTCGATCATTTCAGCCTGACGTGCCAATGGTCATGCTGGTCATCGCGTTCTGGTGGTTGTATCACCGCTGGGCGCGGACCGAGGCATGGATGTGGGGCATCCTGGCGGGGATTGTGGGTGGCCTGGCCATCTACGTGAAGTTCGTCGCCGCCTTCTTTGTAATCGGCGCGGCACTGGGTGTCGGATTCTCGGCCTTTGGTTCCCAACTCATCCGAAAAGGCCAGGTATGGCTCATGGCTGCGCTGGGGCTGCTACCTGGAGCTGCCTATCTGTACCACGGCATCGTGCAGCAGGACTTTCTGCGCAGCCAGTTCTCGGGGCGCTTCATTCCCGCCCTGCTCTTCAGCCCTCTCAACTATGTCCAGTGGATGGACAAGGCCAATGCTGCGGCAGGTGCAGTGGCGATTCTAGCAGGGCTCCTCGGCCTCATGATCACAAGCCAAAGGAGCCTGCGTTGGCTGCTTACAGGACTCTGGGGCGCCTATGTGATCTATGCGCTGTTTTTTGACTATCACGTTGCCACACACGACTACTACCACTTGCCTCTGGTCGCCATTGCCTCGGTGTCCATGGCGCCTTTGGCAGAGGGTGTGTGGGCGCAATTCGTGGGCAGGCCTCCTTACCCACGGACCCAGTGGGCGCTGGTGGGGATGCTGATGTACGCGGGTTTCTCGGGCGCCTGGCAGGCGAGGTCGCAGCTCGCTGCTGTGGACTATCGGCCTCAGGCTGGCATGTGGCACGAGATCGGTGATGCACTCGGACATGGACCGAATGTGGTGGCATTGACACAGGACTATGGCTCGCCGCTCGCTTTTTGGGGTTGGCAGAACGCCATTATCTGGCCCAGCAGCGCTGACGCGGAGTATCGCCAGGCAAGGGGAGGACGGATAGACTTCGAGGAACAATTCACAAAGCTTACCCTAGGCAACACCTACTTCCTGGTGACTGACTTTGATGAGCTCCATCGCCAGCCCGAGCTCGCACAGCGGCTTTCACACTTCACTGTGTTTGCCAGCGGGAATGGGTACATCATCTATGACCTGGAGGCACCGGCAGCCGGATGAATTCGCCGGATCGACGTCCCATTCTGGTCACGGGCGCTCATCGCACCGGGACCACCTGGGTTGGCCGGCTGCTCGCCGCGCCGCCTGCGGTCGCATACATCAGTGAGCCCCTCAATGTTCTACATCGACCCGGAACGTTCAGGGCGCCAGTTGCGAATTGGTACACCTATATCTGCGATGACAATGCCTCTGAGTATGCCCCAGCTTTCGCGGAGCTGATCTCGTACCGCTATCACCTTCTGGCTGAAGTGGCCTCGTTGCGGACACTTCACGACGTGGCGCGCATGGGAAGAGACTTGAGCGTGTTTGTGTCGGGACGAATACGTCATAGCATTCCGCTGCTCAAGGACCCCTTCGCCATGTTCTCGGTGCCGTGGTTTGCTCGGTCCTTGAATTGCCGCGTGATCGTGACGATCCGCCATCCCGCGGCCTTCGCCAGTGGGTTGAAACGCCTGAACTGGTACTTCGACTTTCAGGACCTCTTGCGCCAGCCGCTCTTGATGCGCGATCGCCTCGGCGGTTTCCGCGACGCGATGGTGTCCAGCGAACCGCGCGACATTGTGGGGCAGGCTGGATTGCTATGGTCGATGATCTACAGCACGCTGATGCAATTCCGTTCCGACAATCCAGGGATCTTGGTTGTGCGCCATGAGGATCTGGCTCGAGAACCACTTGAAGGCTTCCGGGAGATCTACCGACGGCTTGATCTCGAATTTACCCGACGCGCCCAGCGCGCGAATTCTCGATTCCAGTGGAGTCGGGAACCCTGTCGAGCTGTCGCGACGGAGCACCCATGCAGTGAAGATGGACAGCAAGGCCAGTCTCCAGAATTGGAGGCGACGCCTGTCTCCCCAGGAGGTATTTAGGCTGCGGCAGTTGACCGAGGGCGTCGTGGACTCTTACTACCCGGAGGAGAGCTGGAATTGAGCCATCCACAACCACTCATCTCCGTCGTGACGCCTTCGTTTAACCAGGCCCGATTCCTTGAGCGGACCATACTGTCGGTCCTTCACCAGGACTATCCCAGGCTTGAGTACATCGTAGTCGACGGTGGGTCGACTGATGGAAGTCAGGCCATCATTGAGAAGTATGCCTCGCGCATCGCCTGGTGGGTCAGCGAGTTGGACGCTGGGCAGACGGATGCAATCAACAAGGGTTTTGCCCACGCCCACGGCGACATCCTCGCCTGGCTGAATTCCGACGATACCTGGCTGCCGGGAACATCTGCTTCGGCCGCGCGGGCTTTTGATAGGTATCCTGACGCGGGCCTCGTGTATGGTGCTGCCAACTACGTAGGAGCTGATGACCACGTTATTGGGCGCTTTCCTGCAGCCCAGACCAGCCAACGCCTGCTCCGCCAGGGGTACGTACACATCCCGCAGCAAGCCGCCTTTTTCCGCGCAGGACTTTGGCGAGAGGTTGGCCCCCTTGATCCCTCCATGTATTTTGCCATGGACTACGACTTATGGCTGCGCCTTGCGGCGCGCGCCCCGTTACAATACGTCTCGGAGACCTGGGCCAATTTCCGGTTGCATGACGAAGCCAAGACGATCACCGCAGACGAGCGGTGTTGGCCTGAAATGCTCCGCATCCACTATCGCGATGGTGGCTCCAAGTTGTCGGTGATCGTCGGCAAATACTACGCTCGAAAGCTCGTTGCTCCGCTCCTGCGCTGGAGGCGGAGACGCCTGTTGGCTCGAGGTACCAGAGATGCGTCCTAAGGCAGCAAAACGCGGGGCCCGGGTCGCGTCCGACCAGCTCCCGCTTGGATGGGTGCTTGCCCCCCCGACACCGGATGATCTCATCCGTGTCCTACGGGCGTGGCGCCTATGGATTCTTGGCGGCCTTGTGTCTGCGTTATTGGGCGCCGCCCTCTATGTGCTGTTGCCACCTCCTTACCGTGCCCGGGCAACCGTCAACGTGGATTTTCACCTGGAGCTAGCCTGGCCCCAAAGCACGGATCGGGAGCAATTCTATTATCTTGAACGCGAGAGCCGTAAGTTGGTGGAAATTGCCTATTCAGACAGCACGCTGGGCACAGTGGCGCGCGACGTTACCGGCCTCACGCTTCAGGGGTTGCGTTCAGGTGGCGCCTGGCTGAGCCAGCCCGGCAACGGCGGTTGGCATTTCTTTGGGATAGATCGGGATCCGCAGCGCGCTTCAACGATCGCCTCCAGTTGGGCGACCGCTTTCAGCGAAGCAGTCCGACAGCACGTCCTCATTGGAGACAGCGGCCTGGAACGTTACATCACTGCGGACGTAACGCAATCCGGCACGTCAGTCGCCGAACGATCGGTGAGCCTGGGGCTATATATGCTTGTCGCTGCGGTAGGCCTGCTGACAGTTGCCGCAATGGCGGTGCTCCTCATTCACCCCCGCCCATGACAGGGTCTGACCTCGGGCGGTTGCTTGCGCGTCTAGCGCGAATACTCTGGGGTGCGACGCTGGTTTGCATCCCGGTCACGAGTTTTCGCTACATCCCGGCTGGAGAGGGAACGTTTGTGCGTCCGTTGGCCTTCCTTCCCCTGTTGGCACTTCTGCTGGTGCTCTTGGTCCGTGCCCACAGGGGTGAGGTGGAATGGCCGCGGACGCCGGCACTTGTCCCGCTGGCTGCGTTCCTTCTGGTGGCTGCACTCGCCAGTGCGAGCGGCCTACTGCTTGATCCAGTTCCGATGCGCGGACAGGATGCGCCGGCGCGCATTGTGCGGGCTTGGATCACCATTCTCATGGGAGTGAGTTTCTTTGTTGGCGCCGTGTGGATGAATCGAGATGAGGCAGATCTGCGCTTCTCTGTAAGGTGGCTTCTGTTCGGGTTTGTAGCCGATGTGCTCTGGAGCGGCTTGCAGGCGGCGACCTTCTACCTGCAGATTCTGCCCAAACCCCTCGTCACGCAATGGCAACGCCTCTTCTCGCTTCGGGAGCTCATCCGTACGAATAGGATTTCCGGAATGGCTTACGAGCCAGCATGGTTGGCGGGCCAAATCGCCACGGTCTACTTACCATGGTTGCTGTCCGCCGCGCTCACACGCGTGCGGGTATTCCGATTCCGATGGTTTGAGGGCGTTCTGCTGATAGCCGCGTTCGTAATGGTACTGGCGACGTTCTCCCGGGGCGGAATCTTCATTGCCATTGCCTCGGCTGGCCTTACGCTTGTTTTGGTTGCCCGGCCTGAGATTCGGTCGGCCTGGCACTGGTTCGCGCTGAAGGGCCGTGGCGTGGCCGCTTACCTTGGGCGCCTTGCAGTTCTTGCTGCCGTGATCCTGGGCATCGGTGGAGCCAGCTTCTGGTTGGCCCAAAAGGGCTACGTGTCCCGGCTGTGGGAAGCGAATCCGAAAGATCTGGTCGATTTCCTGGTGCAAAACTCCGCAGGTGCCCGCGGTGCCTACTTTTCGAGCGCCTTGGCGATCTATGAAGATCACCCATGGACTGGTGTCGGGCCAGGAGCAAGCGGCCTATACATGTATTCGCGCATGCCGGATTGGGCATTGACGTCGGTGCCAGAGATTGCGCGCCAGCTGAGTCCAACCAGCAATCTCTACCCCAACCCCAAGAATCTGTATGTGAGGCTCCTGGCAGAGACTGGCCTGCCGGGCCAAATCGTGTTCGGCACTTTCCTCCTTGCGCTCTTGGCGGATGCGCTGCAGGCCCTGCGCCGAGGCACGCCGTCGTGGCGGTATGTAGGCGCGGCCGGCCTGTGCACCTGGCTGGCCGTCTTGCTCTACAATTTGACACAGGATTCATTTGCCACCCCGAACCTCTGGATTAATCTGGGCATGCTGGCGGGTTTGTCACGAGTGGTCGTGACGGCTCCCAACGAGCTCGACGGGATGGTTACGGCCCCCACCACAACCAGGCGGCGCTCCATTGGATAGCCCTCGAAGGTTGAGATGATTGTCCTCTCTGTCGGCATGCCGCGAGCCGGGTCAGGTTGGCACTACAACCTGATCCATGATCTTATGCAAACGCGCGGATGGATCGAGGCGACTGAGATTCGGCGTCGTTTCCATCTCGGGAACGTGCTCACGGAAGTGAATTGCAACATCGGAGTCCTTTCGGCGCGTCGACTGGCGTTGGTTTACATCCCATCTCTGGTGGGCAACTCCTTTGTGATCAAGGCCCACTCTCGGCCCACCGCGGCATTTCGCACCATGCAATCCCTCGGTCTGATCCGGGCGACCTACATCTACCGTGATCCTCGCGATGCCATGCTGTCGGCCATGAGCTATGGCAAACGGGCCCTTGGCCGCGGGCACCCGAACGCGTTTTCGCATCTGGTCGACTTCACATCCGCCGTCGATTTCATGGGTGCATATGTGCGCGTCTGGGATGCCTGGGTGAAAGAGAAAGGGGTCCTGATCTCGCGCTACGAGGATCTGCTGCAGAGCTACGATCGCGAAGCCGGGCGGCTGGTCGAATACCTCGGATTGGATGCCGGCGATGTCGCGGTCAAGGAGGTCATCAGTCGTCTCCGCCCGGAGAAGGCCGAAGGACGCCAGGGAACGCATTTTTTCAAGGGCAGGGTCGGCCGCTTCCGCGAGGCCTTTTCAGCCGGGGAGCAGGAGCTCCTTGCCGCCCATTTCGGCTCGTACTTAAGCAGGATGGGCTACTCACGGTAGGGCCGGCCCCTTTGATAGTGAGCGACGCCGCGACGCAACCAACCTGTAACGGCCGTCCCATCCGGGTCGCGTTATCCTTGGCCTAATCGTCCCATGAAGTCGTACGCAACACCCTATTCCAGCGACTGGCTTGCAGTCACCCTGCGCTGGATGTTCGTGCTGGCTTGGATCACCGTGCGCTCCGCGGAGCAGCCGATCGATCTGCTCGTCTGGCCAATCTTGGCGATTCTTGCCTGGAACCTGGCCATGACAATGTTGGCCGCGCTCAATGTTCGCATCGTCCTGCATCGCTATCTCAACGCGATCACCGACTTTGTCCTCACCGCAGCCTTGTATTGGCTGGAGGGCCGGACCGGGGCTTCGGCTGCGTGGGTCGGATTGCTGCCCATCCTTACATCAGCTGTCTATTTCGAGATGATTGGCGCGCTCGCAACGGCCACCCTCTTTGCCCTGATCATTTTTGTCGCTGAATGGCGACTGCGAGGCGCCGACCTGACTACGACCTTCATATGGATCGCGGCGGGCGTTGCGGTCGGCGCCGTCCTGGGCGGAGTCATGGCTCTCCTGATCCGCATGCTTAGGCGGCGTAGGAAGTTGTGGTTGCAGGCCGACGAGACCCGGAATCGAGCCGAAACGCAGCGCCTGCGCGCCATCTATGATCTGACCTCAACCCTTACGGCAACGCTGTCCTACAAGCGCGTCTTGGACGTGGCCCTTGACCTGAGCTACTCGGCTCTCAACCCCGGCCAGGGTGGCCACGGCGCTGATCGCCTGGTGGGAGCCATCCTGCTCTTTCGCGGCGGGAGGCTTCAGGTTGAGGCCTCCAGGCGATTCACGTCTGCCGATGGAAGAGCCGTCTTTGTGGCGGCCGATGGCCTTCTGAAGCGCGTCTTCGACGAGGGAGAACCGGCCCATACACGGGAGGTATCGAACGACCCCGAGTTAGGTCGTGTGATTGCCTTCCGGTCATGCCGGTCGGCCTACTGCTGTCCCCTGAGGAGTGGATTCAGCGTGTATGGCGCGTTGCTGTTCGCCCATCCGGACGCCGACTACTTCACACCAGTGCGCCGAGATATGCTGGATATCATTTCGCGCCAGTCAGCCATTGCTGTCCAGAATTCCCGGTTGTATCAGGAGCTGCTCCAGGAAAAAGAACGCATGGTCGAGGTCCACGAAGAGGCCAGGAAGAAGCTTGCGCGGGACCTACATGACGGCCCGACCCAATCCGTTGCAGCGATGGCCATGCGCATCAGCATGGTTCGTCGCATGCTCGAGGAGGATCCCGCCGCCGCGGGCCCTGAACTCGCGAAAGTGGCGGATCTGGCGCAGCGGGCGGGCAAAGAGATTCGGCACACGCTCTTCACATTGCGGCCTCTGATCCTGGAATCCCAGGGGTTGGTTGCCGCAGTGCGGTCCATTGCCGAGAAGATGCGCGATACCTTTGGACAGAACGTGATCGTGGAGATGGACGAACAACTCGCCGGAGAACTTGAGGCTGGCAAGCAGGGGTTGCTCTTCTACATCATTGAAGAGGCCATGAGCAACGCTCGCAAACATGCTCGTGCGGCTAGCATCTGGGTCCGGTTGCGGTCATTTCGTGCGGGCATTGCCGTGCTGGAGATCGAGGATGATGGTGCTGGGTTTGACGTGATGGCTGTTGAGCAGGTGTACGACAAGCGCTCAAGCCTTGGTTTGATCAACTTGCGCGAGCGCACGGAGCTGATCAACGGAGTCCTTGACCTGAGTTCGACCATCGGACGCGGCACCAAGGTGTCGGTCTTCATACCGCTGACGCGCGAGGCGGCCGAGCGCCTGCAACAGCCGCAAGCTACAAGCGAAGAGCCGCCGGTCGCCTGAGGGGGGCCCAGCGATTACGCGGTTGCAGCGACCCCCCCCGCAGGAATCCGGGATTTCATCGGATCAATATGCCCACGGCCGCAAGACAGCACTATTTCGCAAGCCGAAGCTCGGCCCACGACCGGCCGCCGGTATTGCTGATTCATGGGGCAGGCGGAAACCACCTGCACTGGCCCCCCCAGGTACGACGAGTCAGTGAACAGCGTACGTTCGCGATGGACCTGCCCGGGCATGGTCAGTCCGACGGCATCGGGCGGGATCGCATCGAAGATTACGTCGATGACGTCTTGGCGTTCATGGCAGCTGTGGGCCTCAATTCCGCCGTGTGGATCGGGCACTCAATGGGCGGCGCCATTGCCCTCTGCGCTGCCGTGCTCCAGCCGCGTAGAGTTCTGGGACTTGGTCTGATCGCGAGCGGGGCGCGCATGCGCGTCGATCCGACGCTGTTGGGCCACGCATCCCGCGAGGCCGCATTCCCGGAGGCGCTGAGATTGATCGGCGAGCGATCCTTTTCCCCCGCCTCCGACCCCCGGCTGAGGGACCTCGCCCTCCAGCGCATGGCGGAGACTCGTTCCACCGTGCTGCTCGGCGATCTCATGGCCTGTAACGAGTTCGATGTGACGTCCCGCCTCAGATTGATTCGCGTTCCGACCCTGGTAGTGTGCGGCGCGGATGATCTCATCATGCCCAAACGCCATTCCGATCTACTGCATGCCGGGATATCGGGTTCTGAGCTCGTGGTGATTCGGGACGCGGGTCACATGGTCATGTTGGAAAAACCTGAAGAGACGGCGCACGCCCTGGGGCGCATGGTCAGCACAATCGAATACAAGCCCGGTACTTCGCGGGACTGAATGGAGCCATCGGCTCTTCGCGCGACTGCGCGTGGGACTTGGCTGGTGGCTCCGATGAAACCTATCCAAAGAGCCTGTGCAGCAGCGGCATGGCATTGGCAACCGCCTTACCGCGGTGGCTGAACCGATTCTTGGTTTCCAGGTCCAGTTCGGCCATGGTCAAGCCCGTGCCAAATACCAGGAATATTGCATCGTACCCGAATCCACCCTCACCCCGTTCCTCGGCGATGATCTCACCCCCACACTCGCCCTCGGTCCATTGGGTCGCGCCGGCTGGTGTGGAGACGGCCACCGCAGCGCGGAAGCGTGCACTCCACGGCCGCGGCTTGCCGCTGAGATTCCGCAACAGGTACGCCCGCCGAGCGGCGTCGGTCGCGCCCTCACCTGAAAGGTAGCGCTTGGAGTGCAGCCCCGGCGCGCCCTTCAGCGCCTCCACCTCCAGGCCCGTATCGTCCGCCAGCGCCGCGAGACCGCCGGCGGCGGCGAAGGCCGCAGCCTTTTTCACGGCGTTATCAACGTACGTGGCGCCGTCCTCGAGGACGTCCAGAGCGACGCCGATTTCTCCGGGGCTCACAAGCTCGACTGGAAGTTCTGCCAACAAGGCGCGCAGTTCGACTAGCTTGCCCGGATTTCCGGTGGCCAGCAGCAGCTTACGCATGACGATCGCTCCGTTCAGCAAGGTGAGCTAACGCCCATACTGCATGTTCACGCAAGATTGGGTCGCTGTTCTCAGCCAGTTCCTGAAGCAGTTGCGTGACCTCAGCCTCACCAATGTTGCCCGCGGCGACGGCAGCGTTGCGCAGGTACCCCCTGTACTTCGACCTCTTGATCGGCGACGCGCGCACCCGCCGGGCAAATTCATCCGCGGTGAGACTGAGTTGCTCAACGATACTTGAGCCGTCGGCTGAGAAATCTCCAGTTAATGCAGATTCACCCTGGGCAGGTGCAAAGCGATTCCATGGACAGACCATCTGGCAGATATCGCAACCGAAGATCCAGCCGCCCATCTGTGGCCGCAACTCCAACGGGATTTGGTCCTTCAGTTCGATGGTCAGATATGAAATGCAACGCCGAGCATCGATGGTCCTGTCCGTGAGGATGCAATCGGTCGGGCAGGATCGGATGCAACGCGTACAACTGCCGCAGTGATCTGTCTGGAACGCTGAGTCAGGCAGCAATTCCAGATCCAGGAGGATCTCGGCCAGCAGGAAGTACGATCCAAGCTTCGGGTTGATCAAAC
Organism: uncultured Chloroflexia bacterium; assembly: GCA_963784915.1. Lineage (GTDB taxonomy): Bacteria > Chloroflexota > Anaerolineae > Anaerolineales > Villigracilaceae > Fen-1038. Next base: position 25,448 of record CAWATK010000009.1, on the reverse strand, counting down.
AGGTGTTCCTGCCGATCCATCCCAGGCCGGCGCGCTGTGCCAGATCCCGTTCCAGGATTGGACCGGTGTCCGTGTAACAGCGACTGGAAACCGCCCGCGCCGCCCGCTCCCCGATGAAGGCAAGGAGCGCGTGCAGGCGTCCGGTGATCACCTCGTGATAATCCTGACCCCAGGCGTACGCTGCGACTTTCGCCCGGGCACCCGCGGGCCTGGCGAGCGATTCCGCCGGCGGGTCCGCAGCCGGATTGGAGTACGGCATAGCCAGCACTAGGATCGATCTGCATCCGGGGAGGATCTTGCGGGGATCCGCGCGGCACAGTCTGGATCGCTCAGTGGCCAGATAGCCCATCTGTCCATGTCGGCCAAGGCTCAACCAGCTCTCGAAAGCCGACAGATGCGCTGGTGGTTCCGGAGTCGTAACGCCGGCTAGGATGAATCCCAGCCGGCGTGCTTCATGCTTGATGTCCTCTTCGAGGGTGGGACCCCGCCGACCGGGAATCGACCTCACTTCACCACGATCTTCACGTAGAACGTCCTGGGGAATGGGATATTGTTGGCATTCGCCAGCTGCCAGCTGCTCACGTACACGCCTGCCTGCGTGGGCGCCTTGAAATTGACAGAGATTTCCACCTCTTGGCCCGGCGCAACGACGGCATTGAACGGCTGCGCCACGCCCGAGAGCTTGTCTCCCGAGCTGAAGATCAACTTGTAGCCCGCGCCCCAGGTGCACGAACCGTTGTTCTTGACCAACCAGGTCTTGACAAACTCCTGTCCGATCTGCATCTCGGTATTGTCAGGCACATTGACGTCGATCGTCCCCGCATCATAGATCAGTGCATCGCACAACACGGGTGTCGCCGTCACACCCCCCGGAAGCAAGGTGGGTGTTTCCGTAGGGCCGCCCTCAGTCGCTGTGGGAGCTGCAGTATCCGTCACAGGCTCCGACGTCGGCGTGAATGCCGCGGCAGTGAGGGTGAAGTTGGCCACCACCGTTTGCGCCGCGCTGGTCTGGATGATCATGACGTCCGGCGTCGGTGCGGCAGGCGCGGGCGCGCACGATGCCACCGAGACGGCGCCTGATAACACGAGGATGAGCAAAGGGGTCTTCATGAATCCTCCTCAGAAAGGTTCAGATCCCTCCTGCGTTAGTCGACAACGATGTAGACTGACACGAGCGAGCCAAACCACGTGCCCGCGTCGTTTCGCATCTGCCAGAAACCGATGAAATCCCCGACTTTGTTGGGTGCCTTCAAGTTGACCACAAAGGCCTGGGAACCACCCGGCGGTGTGAAGTCCACATCCCTTGTGATCTTTATGTCGTTTCCGCTAAGCCGTTCTCCGGACTTGAAGGCAAACGTGTACCCTTCGTCCCACGTGCACGTTCCCACATTCAGCATGGACCAGGCCTTCTTGAAGTCGGCCTGGGCATTGATCCTCGTCTTGTCGGGCACGGTTTCGCTGATGAACTTAGCATCATCGCAGCCGACCGGAAAGCTGACGGCGCCGCCAACGGCTGTAGTTGGCAGGGGCGTCAGGCCCGGAGCCAGGGTGCCCAGCGGCGTTAGCCCCGGCAAGGCGAATGTCGGAAAGGGGGAGGGGCTGGAGAGTGGTGTTGGGCTCGCCTGTGGCGTCGGCGAGGCTGCCCGTGCCGTCTGCGTCTGCTGTTCGTTGAATTGCGCGATGAGCGTCTCAGCCGCCGCTGTGTAAAGCGCGTTGACGTCCGGTGTAGGCTCGGGCGATCTGCCTATGTTGCACGCGGTCAGGGCAAGCATCGTCGAAAGTGCCCCCATGATCGCAAAGGAATTCCTTCCAAACATGACTAGACCTCCGTCATCTGCAGGTAACACGCGGGGTCAGAAACTGAACCCCACGCTCATGATTATACTGCTTTGGCCTTGGCTCCCAGTGTGACCCCTCAGTACGGCCGCAACGGGCGTCAGGCGGCCCCGTGCCGCCGCGGCTCCGGTGCTCATTGACTATGGCGTAGGTGTCGCGGTCGGCGTCTCCGTCGGAGCGAACGAGGCCGTCGGAGTCGAGGTGGAGGTCGACGTTGGGCTTGCCGTGACCGTGGCAGTGGCGGTCGACGTCGGAGTCGACGAGGCCGTGGGCGTTGCCGTCTGAGGCGGAGAACCCAGGCGCGTTATTCGAGGTCCAACCCAGACGGCAAGATCCTGGTCGAATGGCCCGTTCGTCGTTACCCTTAGCATGAACTTGACGTTGTTTCCGGCTAATGCGCTCAAGTCCAGGTCGATCGGATACGACTTGCCCTCATAGGCTTCGTTCCAGTGACCCAGGCTCTTTACACCGCCGCCGCCGATCTGGTATTCCAAAGTCAAGATCACGTTGCAGGAAAATGCCGTGTGGGCGCAGTTCACTCGAGCTTGAAAGTGGTCGCCATCTCGGACCTTGATGGCTGGAAATTGGCCCGCAATCGATCCATTGTAGGCGTCCTTCGGAACAGTTAGCAGACCGGGGTCGTCCTGTGAGTTGCCGTTCTCGAGGATCACGTCCTCAATCTGGATCACGTAACCCTTGCTGTCGCCGTCGCTACCAGGACATGGAAGGTCCCGGCTGTTATTCTGCCAGTGGGCTTCACAGTAGTTCCTCGCGAAGTCATAGGCTACATAGGTCGACCCCGCCACGCGTACCTTGACCCAGAAGGCGCCCTGTGCCTGCGCGCCGATACCGAAATGCTCGCCGGATGCGTTGCGCAATCTCCAGTAACCCTGATACTCGCCATTGCTGGTCGGCGCCGTAAGGTCCACAGACACATCCACGCTCTGGCCCGGATAGACATTTCCAGGCAGGCTGACGTTGACGGCGCCATGCATCCGGTCGCCGCTGACGAAGACTAGGGCATACCCTGGCGTCCAACTGCAAGTGCCTGCGTTCTTGAGCCTCCAAGTCTTGGTGAAGTCCGCTCCTGGCTGGATCGTGGTTCCATCCGGCACACTGACGTCGCGAACGAATGCCGCCGCGTCGCACGGTGTGGCGCCGCCGGGTGCTCGTGTCGTAGATGTTGGGGATCCAATACTCGGAATCACGCCCGTCGGGGTTTCAGTGTGTGTTGGTGTGCCCGTGTCCGCCTGCGACGCCGCCAGGGTCTGGGCAGCCTGCGTGTATAGCTGACCCAGCGTAGCGGCTGCCGGCGGCGTACTGGGCGCGAATACGGGCAGATTGCAGGCCATCACCGCTGCTGCAAGCACGGAAATGGCTGATACGGTCCTCGTTTGCGCGCTCATGCTGCATTCCTCCGAGTTACGTCTTGTGCAAATATACAGACGCTCGGCGTGGGAATGAAGTTCCACACAAACCCGGTAGGAGCGGAGGAGACGCGAGACGGCGAGCGGACGACGGCGGGGCACTTCGTAGCACCCGGCCGACGTCCACACCGTCGACTACTGATTGCAGAGGTAGAACAACTCGGACTTGGGCCACTCGTGGTAGAGCGGTTGAGTGGTGATGACCTGCACCCAGCGAGGGTTGGGCGAAGAGGTGATCGTGCGCTGACTCCACTCACCGTAGTCGAATGTGAGTGTCTCGGCTTGATCGAAGGCCAGCTTGATCTTGTTCTGCCCATTGCCGTCGCTCTGCAGCATGCTAAACGTGGAGTTCAGCGGGCCGTTGCTTGTTAGGTGCACGTAGATGTGCCAGAATGTGTTCGCCGCAGTGCATCGTCGCTCGATGGTGTAACCCACTGCCGTTATATCGTATACCGACTGGGTCTTATTGTTCTCCGGTGTCCCACTGCCAACCACGATGCTGACGGACAGCGACTGGCTGTACTGGCCCACCCCAAATATCGTGCCATCCGGCGCCTGTATTTTCCAGTAGCCCGTGTAGGCACCGGTCGAGGTGGGGGCGTAGAGCTGGATCGGTATTTCAACGGTGTCTTGCGGAGCGGCAAAGCCCGGGAAGTTGTATAGGTACGCGCCCCCGAGCACATCGCCGTCCATAAAAACGAACTTGTAAGTCGAGTTCCACGAGCACGAACCCGTGTTCTTGACGCTCCAGCGCTTCATAAAGGAAGCGCCCGGTGCGACTATGGTGCCGTCCGGAACGGTCAGATCGGCAACGTACTCGGCGCGGTAACACGGGACGATGTTGCTCGAGCCCGGAGGCGGCGCCGTGGGCGGCGCCTTCGTGACCAGGGGCGTCGGCGACACACGGGGCCCAAGTGTGGCGCTGACCGGTGTGGCTGTTGGCGTGAGTTGAGCCTGCGCGGTTTCCTGCGCCATGACGGTCTGGGCAACCGACGTGGCAATGACTGCATCAGTCGAAGCCGCCGGCGCGCAACTCGCCACCAGCGCCGCAGTTACGAGCACCCAAGCGACCGTGCCGAAGATTCCTTTGTAGGTCATTCACGCGTCCTTTCGAGCAGAAGAGTATTATACCTGCTCAAGAAATTGGGACTTTGCATCGCGCGGGGACACTCCTCAGCACTAATCTCTCTCTCAGACTGGACGGCTGCCCGAGGGTGGGACGGCCTCCGCGGGGACGGTCACTCTTGCGGCCCACCTCCGCGACGCGGATGATCACGAAATGGGCACCCATCCTTCCGGTGCGCCGTGTCTCGTTCCGGTGTTATGCCATCCGGCTCGAACCACCGGAGAGCACCGACGCGACAGCCCGCCGCTCTAGAATCGATCGGCGGGCATTTCGTTTGGCAAGGGAGACAGCAGCCTGTCAGGGTGTTGTGTAAGTCACCACGAGCTTTGCATCACCCAGCCGAATGACGTCGCCGACGCCATCGTTGTTTGTGAGAGGTGGCCGGAACTGAATGCGCATCTGGAAACGGGAACCGCCTAACTTGCCTTGCATCGCGGTCTTCATGTCGGGCTGTTCAGCCGCCACGTCCAGCTCCGCCGTTGAGCACCATCGTCCAACCGAGCCAGTCGGATCCCCGTTGAAGAAATCCCCTGCGTCCAAAGTTCCGAAGTCCTGGACGTAAGCCCGAACGCAGCCATCGTTCCCCAGTACGAATGGATCACCGACGATGTCATAGTCCTGGAAGTCGGTCACGATTTTGGTAATGTTGGCGTTCGACGGGATGCCGGAGATGTCGAAGGATAGGAACGCCTCCCGACCCACGTTCTCGGGGGAATCACCGATGTTTGTTGGCCCAAGTACCTGGCCACTGGCGAGAACGTGCCCGTCCTCGGCAGCGATGGTGTGCAAGTCCACGGTTTGGGGACCCGCCGGCTGGACCTTAATGCGCACGTAGAAGTTCGTGAAGGCCACGCCAGCCGCATTTCGCAGGCGCCAGTTGCCCGTGTACGTGCCGTTGCCGCCCGGCGCCTTTAAGTTGACGCTCAGATCCACGGTCTGGTCTGGGTTGACATTCGCCGCCAGGGCCTGCGTCGCGGGGCCACTCATCGCCTCGCCGTTAACGAACACGACAGCGTATGAGGGAGTCCATGAGCAGGTGCCGATGTTCTTGAGACGCCAGGTCTTTGTGAAATTGGCATTGGGCGCGATGATTGTGTCGTCCGGAATGGTCACGTCCGAAACGAACTGTGCCACATCACATGTCGAGGTCGGCGATGCCGCAGGCGCGATCGTGGCCGTAACTCCAGGCAAGGTCGGAAAAGGCGCTGTGGTGGATGTGGCGGTGGCCGAAGGTGCCGATGCCGTGATCTCTGCCTGCACGGTCATGGCCGCCGAGGTCTGTATGGCGGCGGGATCTTGCCGCGGAAGATTGCAGCTCGCGATGGCCAACCCGGCCAGAGAAATGACGAAATACCTGAGTACTGAAGTGCTCATATCCTCCTCCGTGGAAATCTCTTCGGCCATTGTAATTCAAAGGCTTTGAACGCGCACCCGCGAAGTCACCCGCGGCGTTCTGCAGTTCCGAAGAGTTGCATTCTGCGCACAGAGCCATCGGGGACGGCTGGGAGGAGATTCGGAAAGGCCCGGCGCATCGATAAGATGCGCCGGGCCCGATGCTCGGCCAAGAGAGGACGCGCTAGAGCTTATTGCTTTTCATACACAGCGCCGTCGGCGGCCGGCGGGATGGCCCGTCCCACAACTCCTGTCAACACGATCATCGTGACAATGTACGGCGCCATCGCCAGGAACTCCGAGGGAATGGGGACGCGCAAGATCTGCATCTTCACTTGGGCTGAATCAGCGAAGCCGAACAGCAGGGAAGACAGGAATGCCCCGATGGGCGTCCACTTACCGAAGATCATGGCAGCCAGACCGATGAAGCCCTTCCCCGACGTCATATTCTGGTCAAAGCGGCCGACAGAGCCGATGGTGAAGTATGCTCCGCCGATGCCCGCGATCATTCCACCGATGATCACATTCACGTACCGCGTCATGAACACGTTGATGCCCAGCGTGTCCGCGGCTTTGGGATGCTCCCCGACGGCACGCGTGCGCAAGCCCCAGGGCGTGTAGAAGAGCACAATGTGCATCAGGATTACCAGCAGGAACGTCACGTACACAATCGGTGTGTGCTCAAAGAAGATGGGACCCAGGATGGGAATCTGCGATAGACCCGGAACCGCCCACACTTTCATTGTCCCTGAATTGTTCAGCAGATCAATGTTGGATTCCAGATAGCGGGAGGAGATGAAGGAGGTCATGCCGGTGCCGAAGATATTGATGGCCACTCCGCTCACGATCTGGTCGACCTTGAAGCGAATGACCAGAATGGCGTGCAGCGCGGCCACTAGGGCTCCCGTGAAGATGGCAACCACCAGACCCACAAACAGGCTGCCCGTAATGGTCGCCGAAACCACCGCGGTCAACGCGGCCATCAACATGATGCCTTCGATGGCAATGTTGATCACCGCCGCGCGCTCGCTGATCACACCGCATAAAGCCGCAAGCGCTATGGGGATGGCGCGGCCCACGGTGCCGTTCAGCATACCCACCAGATTAAATGACTTGTCCTGGGTCGCCCAGATCAGGAATGCAGCCACAAAGCAGAATGCCACGATGGCGATCGACCATGCACTCGAACGGAGCCCGCCCCGCGCCAGTTGCCAGGTGCCCAGGAACACCGATACCAGTATCAGCGCATACAGGCTGGGTTGGACTGGCAGTGTAAGATCCGGGATCTCGATTGCGGTCTCGCCGAGATTCATTCCGAATGTGGAGGTCTGTCCAGGGTGCGTGCCGTTGACGAAGAGGGCGAACATCAGCAGGCCCATCGCCACCAGCACGATGCCCGTGACGATTCGCTTACGAGTGGCCAGTGGCGAGGTGGATGCGGTGGTGGTTTGCTTGCTCATGGTGACCTCTCTACTTGCCCCAGCCGCGGGTCAGCACGGTCCGATCTGCGTCGCCGATGCGCAGACGGTAGATCCAGCGGATGATGGCCGGCGCCGCCACGAAGATAATCACCATGCCCTGGATGACCGAAATGATGTGAATGGGAATGCGGGCCAGCGACTGCATGGATGTGGCCCCTCCTCGCAGTATTCCGAAAAGTAGTGCGGCAAGAACCACTCCCAACGGGTGGCTCTTGCCAAGCAGTGCCAGGGCAATGGAATCGAACCCGTAGCCTGCCGAGAAACCTTGTCCCACCCAGTGATCAACGCCCAGAACCTGCACCGACCCGGCCAGCCCCGCCAGCGCTCCGCTGATCGTCATCACCAGCACGAAGTTGCGCATGACGCTCATGCCGGCGTACTTGGCTGCATCTGGATTGGCGCCGACGGCCCGTACTTCGAAGCCCAGCGTGGTCTTGAAGAGCAACCAGTAGACGAACACCGCTGCCACCAGCGCGAGTACGAAGCCCCAATTGAATCGCAATGGATCGGGGAAGAAGCGTGGGATCTCGGCAGTCACCGCCACGTTTGGGGTAACCGGCCGGAATCCGCTGGATTGCATCGGCCCGGTCAGCAGCCAATCGCTCAAACGGAATGCAATCCAGTTCATCATGATCGTGTTCACGACTTCGTGAGCGCCGAATCGTGCTTTCAGGAAGCCCGGGATCGCGCCCCAGATCGCGCCTGCCAGCGCACCACCAATCAGCGCGAGCGGCAGGTGAATGTACGCGGGTAATCCCTCGATGCTGTAGCCGATGAATGCGGCACCCAGAGCACCCATGAAAAACTGGCCTTCGGCGCCGATGTTGAATAGCCCGCATCGGAATCCGACCGCCACAGACAGGCCCGTGAAGATATAGGGTGTGGAGAGAACGAGACTTCTCAGTGAATGGGTAGATGGCTTTGTAGAGCGCCTGTTTGTCGCCTGTCGCAAAGAACGTCTGAAAACCTGCGACGACATCCGCGGGCTTGCCCAGGGCCCCCGAGAAAAGTGCGCCGTAGGCCTGCAGGATGGCATTCCATGAAGCGGACAACGCTGCCCACGGATTCAGGAAGAACCGGGCCCAGGCGGCGATCGCCGCGTCGTTGGACAATGCAATAATGATGCCGCCTACCACCAGACCAGTGAAGACGGCCAGTGCGGGCAACAGCAGATTGTTGGCCCACAATGATCCCTGGGAAGTGCGCTCCGGGTGGGGGCCCGCCGGCGCCGGTGCGGCGATCCGCTTGCTCCGTCGTTTGGCCGTTCCGGCATTTTGAGTGGCGCCTTTGGCTGGTGTCATGTTGATCTCCTAGAAGACGCGCTCAACTTCGTCGGCTTCCTTTTTCTTCTTGGTCAGGCTCTTGGCGGCTTTGGATGCCTCGATGCCTGCCATTAGCAACCCCAGGTATGCCTTGTCCACCTTGCTGGCCTCGACGATCTCCATGATCTGGCCGCGATACATGACGGCGATACGGTCTGACAGTGCCAGGATCTCATCCAGCTCTGACGAGACCACCAGGATGGCTGTGCCTTCATCGCGCTTCTGTATGATGCGATTGTGGATGTACTCTATGGAACCCACATCCAGTCCGCGCGTCGGCTGGGACGCGATCAAGACCTCGATCGGCCTCGAGAACTCGCGTGCCACAATCACTTTCTGCTGATTGCCTCCCGAGAGGGTGGAGGCATTGACGGCCGCGTTGGGCGTGCGTATGTCGAACTCCTTGATCATCCGCTCGCCGTTTGCCACAATGACCTCATGCTGCAGAGTGACCCCTTTGGCAAAGGGCGGCAGGTAGTAGTTGCACAGCACCAGATTGTCATAGATCGGGAAAGTCAAGAGCAGGCCGTGGCGCTGTCGGTCTTCAGGGATGTGTGCCATCCCCAGTTCCATTACCTGGCGAGGTGCGAGATGAGATATCGTTTCGTGCACCAGCTCAACCTTCCCGCTCTCGATCGGCAGCAGCCCTGTCAAGGCGTACACCAGTTCCGTCTGTCCGTTCCCTTGCACGCCTGCGATGCCGAGGATCTCCCCTTTCCGCACGCTGAAGCTTAGCCCGTTCACGGCCCTGTGCCCTCGTTCATCACGAACGAAGAGGTTCTCGACGGCCATGGCGACTTGTTTGGGTTGAGCGGGCTTCTTTCGCACCACCAGGTTGACGTCCCGCCCGACCATCATGGACGCCAACTTCCCTGGATCGACCTTCTTTGGCGAGACCGTGCCGACCGTACGTCCCCCGCGCAGAACTGATATGCGGTCGGCCACCTCCATCACTTCTTTGAGCTTGTGGGTGATGAAGATGATCGACTTCCCTTTTTCAATCAGTGTCTGCAGGATCTTGAACAGCCCCTCAACTTCCTGCGGCGTCAGGACGGCGGTTGGCTCATCCAGGATGAGTATGTCTGCGGATCTGTAAAGGACCTTGATGATTTCGACGCGCTGCTGTATCCCCACCGAGAGGTCGTGGACGTAGGAATCCGGATCGACCTCGAGCCCGTATTGGCTCGAAATATCCCGGATGCGCCCTGCGACGCTGGCCTTATCCAGGAAAAGACCGCTGCGGGTAGGCTCATTTCCCAACATCACGTTCTCGGTCACCGTCATCACCGGCACCAGCATGAAGTGTTGGTGCACCATGCCAATGCCCAGGGCGATGGCGTCATTGGGAGTGTGGATGACGACGTGCTTTCCTCGGACCAGGATCTCGCCCTCATCCGGCTTGTACAGACCGTACAGGATGTTCATCAACGTCGACTTGCCGGCGCCGTTCTCGCCCAACAGCGCGTGGATCTCACCCTTTTCAAGCGTCAAGTCGATGTGATCGTTGGCCAACACCCCGGGGAACGCCTTGGTGATGCCTCGAAGCTCCAGTACAGTTGTCATCGGAGGATCTCCTGGTTCCTTGCCTCAGCTGTGTTGGGAGGTCCGTCCCCCGTGCCGTTTGCTTTCCTGCCCGTCGGCCGCGGAGCCGGGTCTTGCTCTTGAGGAAAGGGCCGGGGGATGCCCCCGGCCCTTCTTGAAGCGATTGCTCTTGTGACTAACCTATTTGGCCAGCACGCCATCGACAGTCAATGAACCGTCGATCAGTGCAGCCTTGGCTGCCGCGATCTCGGCCTTCAATTCGGCAGAAACCTGGCTGTCAAAGTCATGGAACGGCGCGATATCAACGCCACCGTCCGCGATCGTATAGGTGACCGTGCCGCCCGTGAACTTGCCATCCACTGTGTCCTTGATCGTATTGAACACAGCCACGTCGATGAGTTTGAGCACGCTGGTCAGCACCACTTCCTTGTATTCAGGGGCCGTGAGGTACCAGTCAGCATCCACAGCGATGATCGTGCACTTGCCGGTCTCTTTGCAGACGGCCGCGGAGCCCAGGCCCACGGGGCCGGCCACGGGCATGATGATATCCGCGCCTTCCTGCATCAGGGACTCGGCAAACTTGCGGCCATCATCGGTGGAGTCGAAGTTGCCTGTGAACAAGCCCTCATCTGCAGCCGTATCCCATCCGAGGACCGCCACATCAGTGCCCTTCTGCTGGTTGTAGTACTTCACTCCGGCTTCGAGGCCCTTCATGAAGATGGTCACGGTGGGGATCTTGATACCGCCGAAGGTGCCAACCTTGCCCGTCTTTGTCATGCCAGCGGCCAGATAGCCAGCCAGGAAAGCCGCCTGGTCGGTCTGGAATCCCAGGCCGCGTACATTCGGCAGGTCAGTCGAGGAACCGCAATCCTTGCCTTCCACAGCGCCTGGGTAGCAATCCGGGAAACCGTAGTCCACGATCGCGAAGTTCACATTCGGATTGGCTTTCGCGGCAGTGGCAGTGTCAACACCGAGCAGGAAACCGATCGTGATGATGAGATTGGCGTTCTCGCCCAGGTATTGCTGGATGTTCTTGGCATAGTCTGACTGATCCTTGGACTCCAAGTACTTGCCATCGATGCCGAGTTGCGATATGGCATCCTGGACGCCCTTCCAGGCGCTGGCGTTGAAGGACTTGTCATCCACGCCGCCCAGATCGGTCACCTGGCCAACGAGGAACTTGGGTGCCGCGGGTTCAGCCGGGGCCGTGGTCGGCGCCGGGGCTGCCGGGGCCTCGGTGGCCGCAGGCGCTGTGCCGCACGCCGTCAGTACCATTGAGGCCAGGAGCACAAAGGCCACAATTGTGTAAAGCTTTTTCATTTTTCTTCTCCTGTTAGGTTCGGGCGGATACTACCATCAGCATGTACGGGTCCATGGAGCCTCTGGGGGACCATCACCTCCTGCTTGAAAGCTACTGCGGATCATGATCGTATGATCTCACACGCTCAAGCAAGTATACAGCGCCGACATCAATTGTGCAAGACCGTGCAATCTATGGGCCGTCAAATGGCAGGTTCACATCCAGGCGGCCTCCATTCAATTCGTTCTCAATGGTGAGCAGCCGGCTTACGGCGCCAGGTGCGAGCTGGTTTTCATACTCGTGAAACGGAGCCAGGCTCACGCTTCCTAGGTATGGACCCTCTGGCAGTTGCCCACTCAAGCGCTCCATGATTATTGACAGCAAGCCCGAACGCACTTGCAGCGTCACGCTCGTTACCAGTTGGTTCCTGATCTCTGGCATCTCATCAAAGAGATCCGCCTGAGCTCCAATCACCAGAGTGCCGCGGCGAGCGGCCTCCCGCAGGGCTGCTCGGGCTGTCTCTTCGCCAACTGCAAAGACCACGTCAGCGCCGTCCTCTGTGACCTGCGTCGCGGTGGCCCGACCCCATTCGGTGTCCCGGTACTGCAGTTCGTCTGCGCTCTGCCGGTAGCGGATATCAGCCTCGGCGTGCGAATCGATGAAGTGGGCGCCGGCCGCGAATCCCTCGCAGTATCTTTCAATGTAGTCGATGAACCTCGCCTCGCACACTGCCGCGACGCGGTGCGTCTGCGAGATCATGGCTGCTGCCGCCCCAGCGAGGAATCCGCCTCGTTCCTCTCGAAATTCGAATTGGAGCAGATTCATAGGAGCCGGGAAGGGTTCGTGTCCTGGTTGCACGATCACAAACAGCAACTCAGGGTACTGCCGTGCCGCCGCGACCGTCTCGTCTGCAATTCCTGCTCCGGTGGTCACGACGATGTCATATCCGGCCCCCGCAAGGAAGGCAATATTCGCCGCCCGATCCCGCGTATCGATGGTGTCGATGTGGTCGATCCGATCCACCTTGCCTCCTGCAACTGCATCCTGCATCGCCAACCACGCTTGGTGTTGGATGCCCGCCTCGACCGTTCCGTAGCCGGTGACCAGGCCCACACAAACAGTCTCCGGCAGCGCACAGTCCCGCTTGAACACGGTGCACGAACCGACTCCGAACAGGATGGACACAATCGCAGCGCCCAGCCAGGGATGGGGCACCGCTCGATACCTGCTTGGTCTCGGTTTCAAGAGGTTGCTTTTTCGCGGGACTTCGTTAGCTTTGGCTTCTTGCAGACACCAGCAACTTCATTCGGGCAATCTCAGCCCCTGGGACGAAAGGAATTTCACGTCCTCAGGGGTCAAGTCCGCCGCCTTCAAAAGGTCGGGGCGGCGCTCGCTGGTGCGTCGCAGGGATTCTTGGCGTCGCCACAGGCTAATCCTGGAGTGATCTCCGGAGAGTAAAACATCCGGCACCCGCGTCCCACGGAAATCGGGAGGCCGTGTGAAATGCGGGTGTTCCAGCAGCCCGCCCATGTGCGAGTCGGTAACGGCGCCATACGGATCGCCCAGCGCTCCGGGTAGCAGTCGTGCCACGGCATCGATGACGACTAATGCTGGCAGTTCTCCGCCTGTCAGGACGTAGTCCCCGACCGAGATCTCGTCGGTCACCAGATGTGCCCGAATGCGCTCATCCACGCCTTCATACCGACCGCAGACCAGCGCGATTCGCGCGTGCACCGAGAGCTCAGTAGCAACAGCCTGGGTTAGAGCACGGCCTTGCGGCGTCAAAAGGATGATTGGGCACGCAGACGGCTGCCCGTCAACAAGTCCCAGCACGGTCTCCACCGCCTCGAACACCGGCTCCGGTTTGAGCACCATGCCGCCGCCCCCGCCGTACGGCATGTCGTCGGTGGTGTGATGCTTGTCGTGGGTGAAGTCACGGATGTTGTGGACGCGGACCGAAAGCAGTCGATTCTCCTGCGCACGCAGAAGGATGCTGCTGCTCAGGTAGGGCTCGAATACCTCCGGAAGTAGTGTGAAAACATCGAAGTCCACGGGCAGATTCTAGCATACGTCCCCGCTGAACCCTTGTGATCCGCGTTACGACTGATGCCCGTCGGTGAGCCGGCTGCCACCCGGGTCGCGGACCGTGTGAGTAAGCGCTAAGGGGCGTTGCTTGACGTTGATTTGATGCGGATGGTAAGATGATTCGCGCACCGCTCGCACGCGTGGACTCTGTCACCTGCTCGAGATAAGGGTGGCTTGACGGGCGCCGCAATCCCAGGCTAACTGCATGTACCTCAAAGGTAGCAAATGGAGCATGAATTGGCGGCGCCAGCCTTTCAACTGGTTCCGTATCATCGTGCTTACCCTGCTGATTGCGGCGGGTCTCTATCTGAATCGCTATGTCATTCCTGCCGCGCCGTCTCTATTCGAGGCCACGCCTACCGCCACGCGGCCACCGGAGGCCTATCTGACGGAGGCCGACGAGCTCTTCAACCAGGGAAAACTGAATCAGGCCATCACCGTTTATCAACAGGCGATCGCCGTTGACCCGCGCAACGCCGCCGTCTATGTCTCGCTCGCGGAGGTGCAGGTCTTCGCTGGCGACTACAGTTCTGCCCAGGCGAGCGCGGAGAAGGCGCTGTTGCTGAGTCCGGGCAACTCCATGGCCCACGCAGTGCGGGCCTGGGTGTTGGATTTTCAGGGAAATCCGCTGGAAGCTGAAGCCTCCATCAAACGCGCCCTGGAACTCGATCCCAACAACGCGGCCGCGCACGCTTTCTATGCAGAGATCCTCATTGATCAGGGCGTCACCAACGCGCTCAAGGCTGCCGACGAATCCAAGATCGCCCAGGACCTGGCGCCGAACTCACTCATTACCCATCGAGCCCGCGGCTACGTTCTGGAGGCAACGGCCAATTACGAGGAAGCCGTACGCGAGTACCAGGCTGCCATCGCCATTAACGGCAACATTCCCGACCTGCACGTGCAGCTGGGCATCAACTACAGCGCCCTGGGGATTTATGATCAGGCCGTCCAGGAGTTCAGCAACGCAAACGCTTTGAATCCGGGCGACCCGATGCCTGACTATCTCAGCTCGCGCACCTATGCCACGGTCGGCGAGTTTGCGAAGGCTCGCCAGTACGCCGAGACGGCTGTCAAGGATGAACCCGACAACCCTCGCTACCGAGGCAACCTGGGAGTTATGTACTATCGCACCGCCCTGTTCGAGGACGCCATCAAGGAGCTGAGTCTGGCCGTAAATGGGGGCCTGTCTGAAACGGGCGACAAGGTCGAGCCCATCGAACTTACTCCCAACGCCCCCCGCATCGCCGAGATCTACTTCACCTATGCCCTGGCGCTCTCCAAGGCGGGTCGTTGCGGGGAGGTCCTGCGCCTGGCGCAACTTGTCCAATCCCGCATCCCGACGGATGAGATTTCGATTGCCAATGTGGACCAGGCAGTAAGCGCCTGCGGCCAGTCGCTCAATACGCCGACCGCTGCACCACTGTCGGCCGCCACTCCGACGTCGGAGGGCGTCAGCATCGACGCCTCCACAACGCCCGCGCCATGAACATGTCCCCGCGTCGCCCGATCTTCAATCGGCGCGCCGAGTCAAGTGTGTACCGCATGTTCCTCTGGGCCCTGCTTGTGCTGGGGGGCTTCTGGCTGATACTGCAATTCCAGCAAGGCGGCATCCAGTCTCCATTTGCGGCCCCAGCCACCCCCACCCGGACTTCTGCCTCCTTTGCCCTGGAGGGGGATGCCCAGTTCACCGCTGGAGATCTTAACAAGGCGATTACCGCCTACCAGGAGGCGGTGCGGGTCAACCCTAATGACGGAAAGTCGTGGGCCCAGCTAGCCAGGATACAGACCTACTCGTCTGCCCTTTTGACAACAGACGCAGAGCGGAGCGCGCGCTTGGCCGAGGCGCTGGCCTCCTCGCGGCAGGCTACCACCGTGGCCCCGGACGACAGCACCGCCCACGCCGTCCTGGCCTTTGCCCTGGATTGGAACGCGGACGCCTCGCTGGTTGACGACGCGGCAAGTACAAGACTTCCTCACCCAGGCAGACACGGAGGCCATTCGCGCCCTTCAACTTGATGCGACCAACACTCTGGCCTTGGCCTTCTATGCAGAGATCCTCGTGGATCAGCAGAAGTGGACCCAGGCCGAGCAGTACATCAAACAGGGGGTCAGCCGGGATCCTTCGCTGATGGACGTGCACCGCGTATACGCCTACGTCCTTGAATTGTTGGGTGAGTACAACCTGGCCATCCAGGAATACGATCGCGCCATAGCCATCACCCCCAAGCTTACATTCCTGTATCTCCGAGCTGGCGCCAACTACCGCCAGTTGGCTTTCAACAGTCCGAATGATGTAACGCAGAAACAGCTCTTTGAGAAATCCCTGGAATACTTCGCTCGAGCCGCCAGCATCAACGATGAACTCCAAGTGGATGATCCAACCCCGTATCTGTCCATCTCCAAGACCTACTCACAGCAGGGCGAGTACTTCATCGCCGCGCGCAACGTCCAGCGGGCTCTGGAATTCCAGCCGGATAACGCCGATTTCTACGGTCAACTGGGCGTCATCTATTTCAAGTCCCGCAACTATGAAGGATCCATTCCAGCCCTCCAGTGTGCGGTCTTGGGCTGCCAGGGTGAGGACTCGTGCGCGGCCCGGGGTTTGGACGGCTGTGACGCACAGCATCCGGCCGTTCGGGTCACCGGCCTGCCGTTAACGCTCGGATCACTGGACTACTACCAGGTCTACTTCTCGGTCCTGGCGGCCCTGGGCCCGCGTGATGCGACCTACTGCCCGCGAGCACTCGACATCGTCCAACAAGTGCGCGCCAGCGGCTACGAACAGCAGCGCCCTGACATTACCGCCAATATCACAGCCGCCCAGCTGCAGTGCTCGGATACTGGCGCGGCAACCTCCCCCACGGTGGCTGTTGACGTTGCCTCGCCGCAGCCGATCCCTACATCCACGCCCTACGTCGCACCGACCCCGGAAGTCCTGTCCGCGGCGACGCCTTCTCCGTCGCCCTAGGCGCGCAACCGGCATCTGCCTGCATCAGAAATCTGTATGACGCGGCCCCTTCCCCTTGACGGGGCGTCGCTATTTCGGTATTATCACAGTTAGCACTCAGAGAGCGAGAGTGCTAATTTCATGATTTTCCCAATGAAGAACCTGATAAGGAGGTCGTAATATGGCAAGCAAGCTCAAGCTCAAACCCCTCCACGACCGCGTCATCGTGGAGCCCATTGAACAGGAGGAGATGACGGCCGGTGGCATTATTCTCCCCGAGACTGCGAAGGAGAAACCTCAGGAGGGCCATGTCCTCGCTGTGGGCCCGGGCAGCAGAGACGAAAAGACGGGTTCCCGAATCGCCATGGACGTCAAGGCAGGGGACAAGATCCTCTTCGCCAAGTACTCGGGCACCGAGATCAAAATGGACGGCAAGAAGCTGCTCATCCTGCGCGAGAGCGACCTTCTGGCCATTGTTGAAGGTTAGCTCAGGAGGTTATCAATCATGGCTGCTAAGCAACTAGTATTCTCAGAAGAAGCTCGGCGCAAGCTCCGCACTGGCATGAACGTGGTTGCCAATGCCGTGGGCGCCACCCTTGGGCCGAAGGGCCGCAACGTGGCGATCGATCGCAAGTTCGGATCGCCAACCATTACCCACGACGGCGTGTCGGTTGCCAAGGAGATCGAACTCGAAGATCCCTTCGAGAACATGGGTGCGCAGCTCCTCAAAGAGGCTGCTTCCAAGACCAATGACATCGCCGGAGACGGCACCACCACGTCCACCGTCCTGGCCCACGCCATCGTCAATGAGGGGCTTAAGGCGCTCGAGGCCGGCTACAACCCGATGCTCATCAAGAACGGCATCGCGCAGGCAACGGAAGTCGTAGTCGAAGAGCTTCGCAAGATGTCCGTCAAGATCGATACCAAAGAGGAGATCGCCTCGGTTGCGACCAACTCCGCCGCCGATCCGAAGATCGGCGAACTGATCGCAGATGTAATGGACAAGGTGGGCAAGGACGGCGTGGTCACGGTCGAAGAGTCCAAGTCCATGAGCGATGAGAAGGACTTCGTCGAGGGCATGCAGTTCGACCGGGGTTACCTCTCCGCCTACTTCATCACCAACGCCGACAAGATGGAAGCCGTGATCGCCGAGCCGTACATCCTGATCAACGAGAAGAAGATCTCCGCCGCGCAGGACATCGTCCCGCTGCTGGAGAAGCTCGTTCAGGTCGGCAAGCGCGACCTCGTCATCATTGCCGAGGACATCGATGGCGAAGCGCTGGCTACTCTCGTCCTCAACAAATTGCGGGGGATGCTGAATGTCACGGCCGTCAAGGCGCCCGGCTTCGGTGATCGCCGCAAGGCCATGCTGCAGGACATCGCTATCCTGACCGGTGGCACCGTTATTGCAGAAGAGACCGGTCGCAAGCTCGAAACCGCAACCATCCAGGATCTTGGCCGCGCCGAGAAGGTTGTCTCGGACAAGGAAAACACCACCATCATCGGTGGCAAAGGCACCAAGTCAGGCATCGAGGGCCGGATCAAAGAGATCCGCGCTGAGATGGACAAGAGCACCAGCGACTACGACAAGGAAAAGCTCAACGAGCGCCTTGCCAAGCTGAGCGGTGGCGTGGCCGTCATCAAGGTGGGCGCCCCAACCGAGACCGAACTGAAAGAGAAGAAGCATCGCGTCGAAGACGCCCTTTCTGCGGCCGCGGGCGGCCCAGGAAGAGGGCATCGTCGCCGGCGGCGAGATCTCCCTGCTGAACGCCATGCCCAAGCTCGAAAAACTGCTCAAGGGCAGCGAAGAAGACGAGGAAACCCGCGTCGGAATCAATATCGTGAAGAAGGCCCTCGAGGCGCCCATCCGCCGACTGGCCGCAAATGCTGGTCAGGATGGCTCCGTGATCATCGATACCGTGCGCCGAACCGCGATCGAGCAGAAGAACAAGAACATTGGCTACAACGTGCTCACCGGCAAGTACGCCGACATGATTGAGGCCGGTGTGATCGATCCAGTCAAGGTCGTGCGGGGCGCCCTCGAGAACGCGGCCTCCATCGCTGCGATGATCCTGACGACGGACGTTCTGGTGACGGACATTCCTGAGAAGGAAAAGGCCGCGCCGCCTCCGATGCCGGATTACTAGACCGGCCCTGAAGTTCAACAACATATGTCTGCCGCGCACCGCGTAACCCGGTGCGCGGCAGCGCGAAAGAGGCAGCCTGCGCTGAATTCGGCTGACCACCTCCGTCGGTGGATATTGGTGACCTACTTATCGTCCGCCGCCCGAACGGTCGAGCCGGCCCCGCGAGTTGTGCGCGGTCGAATTGGTGCTTGGGCAACTCGCCAATTGACTGTGATAAACTCTGACGAGCCAACCTTCAAGAGCCCGGCATCCCAACAGAATCCATGCAGCTCAAGCAGCAACGATCGCAGATATACGACAGCCTTAAACGCGGCCCGGTCGCGTTGGAGGAGTTGCGTGGCCTGATTCGATACCGCGATCTTCTATATCAACTTGTGCGGCGCGACCTCGTCTCCCGCTACAAGCGATCTGCACTCGGCATTGCCTGGACGATGCTGCATCCGCTGGGAATGATGATCATCCTCACGGTTGTGTTTTCCCAGCTCTTCCGTTCCGTTGCGGGCTATCCGGCCTACGTGCTGAGCGGACTCATGGCCTGGAACTTCTTCTCGCAGACGACCTCAGCCGCCATGACGCAGATGGTATGGGGCAGCACGCTGCTTCACCGCATCTACCTGCCTCGAACGGCCTTTGTCGTCTCGGCCATTGGTACCGGGCTGGTGAATCTCGTTCTTGCCTTGGTTCCGCTTCTGCTCGTTGTGGTCTTGTCGGGGTTGCCGCTGCGCTGGCCCATTTTGTTCCTGCCAGTGTCCATGGTGCTCTTGGCCGCGTTCTCTCTCGGCGTTGGACTGCTCTTCTCGGCATGGGCGATTTACTTCCCGGATGTGGCCGAGATGTATCAGATCGTCCTTATCGCCTGGATGTACCTGACGCCGGTGATCTACCCGGAGGAAATGATCCCCATTTCCTACCGCTACTGGTTCTTCCATCTCAACCCCATGTACTACATGGTTCAGGTGTTTCGCCAGCCGGTTTACGAGGGTCTGCTTCCAACGCCTGCGCTTCTGCTCGAAAGTGCCCTGATCGCGTTTGGGACCCTGGCCGTCGGATGGATCGTCTTCTCCTCGCGGGCCGATGAATTCACTTATCGCATCTGAGCCGCTGGTCAACGCCCCGCTGCCCCTGCAGGCGGAAGTCATGATTCGCCTCGAGAATATCGACGTCCGGTATCGCGCGCCGCAGGAACGCGTGGGCACGTTCAAGGAGTATGCCATCCGACTCCTGCAGCGTCGCGTCCGCTTTGCGGACTTCCTGGCGCTGACGGATATCAGCCTGGATGTTCACCGCGGGGAGATCTTCGGGATCATCGGCCGCAATGGCGCCGGCAAGAGCACGCTCCTCAAGGTCGTCTCGCGCGTGCTGATCCCTACACGCGGTCGGGTCTTCCTGGGTGGTCAGGTCTCGCCCTTGTTGGAGCTGGGTGCCGGCTTCCACCCTGAACTCACCGGCCGCGAAAACGTTCTTCTGAATGGGACTCTCCTCGGACATTCGCTGCCGCGAGCTCGAAGTCCACATGGAGGAGATCGTTGCGTTCGCCGAGCTCGGGACCTTCATTGATGCGCCGCTCCGGACCTACTCCAGCGGCATGGCGGCCCGGCTCGGCTTCGCCGTCGCCACCGCGTGGCAGCCGGAGATCCTGCTGGTTGACGAGATCCTGGCCGTCGGTGACGAGGCCTTCCGCCGAAAGTGCCAGGCCCGCCTGCAGGCTTTTCGCGATGTGGGCACCACGGTCCTGATGGTGAGCCACGACCTGATCTCGATCGGCTCACTGTGTTCTCGCGCCGCCTGGCTGGAGCGCGGGGTCATCAAGTCCATCGGTCCAGCCGAGCACGTGGTCGAGGAGTACCGCGCCTCTTGAGGGCCCGGCCGTAACTGCCATGCGCTTCTACCCCCTCGAGATCCCTGACGTAATTCGCATTCAGCCCGAGGTACATAGCGACGCTCGTGGCTTCTTCCTGGAAAGCTACCATCGTCAGCTTTTTGAGCAGGCTGGGCTGCCCACCGAATTCGTTCAAGACAATCACTCCGGTTCTGCGAGGGGGGTCCTGCGCGGCCTGCACTACCAGATCCGACAACCTCAGGGAAAACTCGTTCGTTTGGTGGTGGGCGAGATATTCGATGTTGCCGTCGATCTGCGGCGCAGTTCGCCCAGCTTTGGGCGCTGGGTGGGTGCCAGGCTCGAGGCCGAGCGCCGGGATGAAATCTGGATCCCTCCTGGTTTCGCGCACGGGTTTTACGTCCTGAGCGAGTGGGCCGAGATGTACTACAAGGCCACTGATTACTACGCCCCCGAGTGGGAGCGCTGCCTGCTCTGGAACGACCCGAAAGTGGGCGTAGAATGGCCGATATCTGCAGGCGTCGCCCCGATTCTCTCGGAAAAGGACAGCCAGGGCACGCCGCTCCTGCAGGCCGAGGCCTACGCCTAAGTGTGTCCAGCGTGACCATTCAGAACACCCAAAGGAGAGGGGAGTCCGTGCCGCCGCGATTGCCCGGTGACGCTGCCATGTCCCGTCTCGCCCCCCATCGGCTGGCGCTTTCAGCCTGGAGCCTGCACGTGCCCTTCGGCATGTACCTGGTGGGCATCCTGCGGCCCACCTGCATTGTGGAACTGGGGACTCGCAAAGGCGTGTCGTACTGCGCTTTCTGTCAGGCCGTGAAGCATCTGGGCATCGCGGCCAGCTGCGTCGCCGTTGACTCGTGGTCCGGCGACGCCCACACTGGCTCCTACGGCGCGGCCGTGCTGGCTGATCTGCGCAGTCATCATGATCCCCGGTACGGCGATTTTTCCCGGTTGGAGCAGCGCCTGTTTCACGAGGCCCTGGCTGAATTTCGCGACGGCTCCGTGGATCTACTCCACATAGATGGTCTGCATACCTACGCCGCCGTGCGAAATGACTTCGAGAATTGGCTGCCGCGCATGAGCCGCCGCGGTGTGATTCTCTTCCACGATGTGGTCGAGCGACGACGTGACTTCGGCGTGTGGCGGCTTTGGGGTGAGCTGACTCAACGCTATCCGTCGTTTACCTTCCATCACGGCCACGGCCTTGGCGTCCTGGGTGTTGGAGACGCCCTTCCCGACGGCGTCGCTCAGCTCCTGCATCTTTCGGAGGCGGACGCCCGTCCAGTGCGCCTGTTCTTCCTGCGCCGGGGGCGCACGGCAGCAGCTTGGAACGGTGCTGGAGATCCTGCGGAGGCGTCCGGGCCAGTTGCTGGAGGCCATCCTGGGAGGCTTGCGCAAGTCCGCACCCGCCTCCGGGGCATAGGCAGACGCAAGGGGCCAGAGCCACAAGAATGCAATTCAAGGCGACCCAATAGTGCGAAACGTTCTCGTCACCGGCGGCGCCGGTTTCATCGGAAGCAACTTCGTGCGCTACGTTCTAACGGCGCGTCCGGGCCTACGCCTCATCAACCTGGATGCCCTCAACTACGCCGGCAGTACGCTGAATATTGAGGACCTGCGTCATCCCGAGCACCACGAATTCATCCATGGCGACATCCGCGATCGCGACCTCGTGGATGACCTGCTTCGCAAGCATCGCATCGATACGATCGTGCACTTCGCGGCCGAAACCCATGTGGATCGATCTATCCTCGGGCCCGAGCCGTTCATTCAAGCCAATGTTGTGGGCACACTCTCGCTGTTGGAATCTGCCCGGAAGTTCTGGCTCGCGGACGGCAGTTCCGATCCAGCTCCTCATCGCTTTCACCACATCTCCACCGATGAGGTGTACGGATCACTTGAGCCCGGTGACCCCGCGTTCTCCGAGACTACGCGCTACGCTCCCAACTCGCCCTACGCGGCATCCAAGGCCGCCAGTGATCACCTCGTCCGTGCGTACGCCCACACGTATGGGCTGCAGGTTACCATCTCAAACTGCTCCAACAACTACGGCCCGTTCCAATTCCCCGAGAAACTCATACCCCTCATGAATTCTTAATGCCCTGGAAGGCAAACCGCTGCCGGTATACGGCGACGGTCAGCAGATCCGGGACTGGCTCTTTGTGGACGATCATTGCGAGGCAATTCTGGCTATCTTGGAACGAGGCGGCCCGGGTGAGACGTACAACGTGGGCGGCGGAAATCAGCCGTCTAATCTCACCATCGTTCAGACCGTCTGCGACATGTTGGACGAGCTCCGACCTTCCTCTGAATCCCGTCGCCGACTGATCCAATTCGTCACGGATCGGCCGGGCCACGACCGCCGCTACGCGATGGACATCGGCAAGATCCAACGCGACCTGGGCTGGCAACCCCGACATTCGCTCGCGGAAGGGCTGCGCCTTACGGTGGAGTGGTTCCTCGCGCACGCCGACTGGATCGCCCGCATACGCGAGCAGCGGGACTACCAGGGCTGGGTGGATCGCAACTACTCGCACAGGGAGAAATCCGCATGAAGGGCATCATCCTCGCTGGTGGCCGCGGCACGCGCCTCTATCCCCTCACCCTGCCGGTCAGCAAGCAACTGCTTCCCGTGTACGACAAGCCGATGGTCTACTATCCGCTTTCCATGCTGATGCTCGCGGGCATTCGTGAGGTCCTCGTCATCTCAACCCCGGATGACCTGCCGCTCTTTCGGCGCCTTCTCAAGGATGGCGGACAGTGGGGCATGCGCTTCAGCTACGCCGAGCAGGCAGAGCCGCGCGGCCTGGCGGATGCGTTCCGGATTGGCGCCCAGTTCATTGCGGGCGAACCCTCGTGCCTCATCCTGGGCGACAATGTCTTCTTCGGTACCGGCCTGCCCGACACGTTGACGGCTGGCCGCCGCTCTGACGGAAGGTGCGCTGGTATTTGCCTACGCAGTGCGCGACCCGGAGCGCTACGGTGTGATCGAGTTCGACGCTGCCGGAAAGGTCCTCAGTCTGGAGGAGAAGCCCGAGCATCCCCGGTCGCACTTTGTCGTGCCGGGCATGTATTTCTACGACGCCCAGGTTGTCGACTTCGCTGCGCGCATGCAGCCTTCACCCCGCGGTGAGCTGGAGATCACAGATCTCAACTTGATGTACATGCAGCGCGGCCTGTTGCGGGCAGAGGTCCTGGGGCGCGGCGTGGCCTGGCTGGATGCCGGCACACACGAATCGCTGCTGCAGTCAGCCAGCTTCGTTCAGGCGGTTCAGGAGCGCCAGGGTCTGATGATCTCGTGTCCGGAGGAGATCGCATTCCGCATGGGATACATCGATGTGCGGCAGCTCGCCGCACTCGCGGCCGGCATGGCAGGGAACAGCTACGCGGCCTACCTGCAGCGCATGGCACAAGAAGAATCGTGAACATACTCCTCTTTGGCAAGAACGGCCAACTGGGTTGGGAGCTCAGACGCACGCTCTCCCACCAGGGCAATGTCGTCGCAGTCGACTACGAGGACCTGGATCTCGTGGACGTGGATGCCCTGAGCCGGAAGATCACGGAGGTCGCTCCGGGCCTGATCGTCAATGCCTCGGCCTACACGGACGTGGACGCGGCCGAAAGCGAGCAGGAAAAGGCCTTCGCCATCAACGCCCGCGCACCCCAGATCATGGCCGAGCACGCCAAACAGCTCGGTGCCTTTCTGGTCCACTATTCCACCGACTACGTATTCGATGGCCAGAAGGGCTCCCCGTACGTGGAGACGGATTCCACCAGTCCGCTCAATGTATATGGAAGAAGCAAGGTCGCCGGTGAGCAGGCCGTCCAGGCCGGGGCAGGCGCCTTCCTGATTCTTCGCACCGCCTGGCTTTACAGCATGCGCGGCAGCAATTTCGTTACCAAGGTCCTGAAGTGGTCCCGCCTCCACCAGAAGCTACACATCGTGGACGACCAGATTTCCAATCCCACGTGGGCGCGCATCCTGGCCCAACTGACCGCGCACGTGCTGCAACACGGGCTCGGATACGCGGCGGAGCGAAGCGGGCTCTACCATCTGGCCGGCGGGGGCTATGCCAGCCGGCTGGACTGGGCCAGGGAGATCATCAAGCACGATCCGCGGCCCGAGGAACAGAAAACCACCGAGGTCGTCCGGGCCTCCAGCAGCGACATCCCCACCCCCGCCACGCGCCCGATGTTCTCGGCCCTCGAGTGCGGCCGCTTTGCCGAAGCGTTCGGCATGCGGGCCCCGCCCTGGGAACATGAGCTCAAACTGGCGTTGGCGGATTCCATTCGTTCCTAGCCAGGCTTTCAGTAGCGCGCCAAGATCACACCGCGCGGCGAAAGAACCGGCAAGGTGACCGGCGTGACGTCGCCTTTTGTGAAGCGCCCCAGCTTGACGCCGGGCTGATTGGCGCCGCAGCCTGCATTCCGGCAGCAGCCCGCTGGGTGCCAGAAATCCCGTGGTGCCGCGGTCTGGCGTCGGCACGATCGGACTTTTCGCCAACACAGGGCACCGTGGCGGTCCTGATCGAACGACCTTAACCGCCCACCGCTCGGCGGGCTTGGTGGTCACAATCGAAACTTGGTATAAACCGAGCGATGAGCTTGATGGTGTCTGCGCCGGCGTCCTTCGGCGAAGGCAATCTTGGGGTGCGCTTGCGCCGTGTCGGAGTGGATGAGGCGGAGTCCAGCACGAGGAAGAAATGGCAAAGGGCGGTAGGCCGCGAGCGGGGCGAGGCGGCGCTGCCACGGGCCCGGCGCTCGGCAAAGAGCACTGTAGGGGGTAAGCAAGGCCTTCATAAGCAGAGCTTATCTATGGCCGCCCGCTTCGTCCGCATCGGCGAGAGCGAGGCAAGGCCAAACGCGATCCGGCCCGCCCTGGGGAGGTGGTGGCAGGATCGCCTGTATGCAAGCGGGGTCGCGTGGCCCAGTGTATGAAGTCCGATGCAGGATGATGTAGCTAGAGAGTTATCCCTGGGGTTCTGACCGCCGAGGGTTGG
>CAWATK010000008.1:0-39306 GCA_963784915.1 uncultured Chloroflexia bacterium | reverse complement strand
TTGCGTGAAGACACCACCGCCATTTCGGACATCACAAAAAGGCCGTTCACAAACAGCAGTATCGCCAGGATGAGTATTTCTGTGAGGACACCCGACATGGACAAGATCCGGCGGGGCTCGTCCCGCCGACACTATTCTACTCGAATCCCTGCGCCGTCCCGCGCCTCGCCGATGATCCACGCAGGCTGCTGCAATTCGACCACGCGGCGCATGAAATCGTCGACACGGGCGCGAGGCACTCCCAGCAGAAGACCGCCGCTGGTTTGCGGATCAAAGAGCATCATCTGGTCGTTTCGAGTAACTGAAGCGGAGAACTCGACACTTGGGCCAAAGAAGTTGCGATTATCGATGGCGCCGCCGGCGAAGGCCCCTTTCCGCGCATAGGTGGCTACGCCCTTGAGGAATGGCACCTTGTCGAAGTGCACTTTGAGGGCCAGACCAGAGGCGCGTGCCATCTCCAGGCCATGTCCGAGCAAGCCGTAGCCCGTGATGTCAGTAGCGGCCGCGAGCCGAACTCGATGGCCAGCTCACTGGCAGTCCGATTCAAGCGAGACATCCAAGTCGATGGCCTCGTCCACATCTGCCGGCTCCGCCAGATCGCGTTTTAGAGCCGTGGTGGTAAGCCCAAAGCCAAGCGGCTTGGTGAGAATCGAGAATGTCCCCCGATCTCAGACCGGCCTTTCGCAACATATGCTGGGGATGCACGAAGCCCAGCACCACGAGGCCGTATTTTGGCTCACGGTCCTTGACGGTGTGCCCACCGGCCACGACCACGCCGGCCTCACGCGCCTTCTCCGCGCCACCCCGGAGAATCTCCGAAACCATGGAGGGTGGGCAGATCCTCCGGGAAAGCCGCAATATTGAGGGCCAGGAATGGCTGGCCACCCATGGCATACACGTCCGACATGCTATTGGCCGCAGCAATCGCACCGTACGCGTAGGCATCGTCCACGATGGGGGTGAAGAAGTCGGTCGTTACGACCAGGGCGCGCGATCCTCATCCAGGCGCCAGACGGCCGCGTCATCCGGGCCTCGTGAGTCCGACCAGCAGATCCGGGTATGTCGGACGGACTGAAGACGTCTTGCACGGGGCGCAGAACCTGCGCCAGCGTTTCCGCGTTGAGTTTAGAAGCTCAACCCGCGCAGGCCGCGAGACTCGTCAGTCGAATCTCACGGCCACTCGTCGCTTTGTCGTTCATTGTCTCCTTCAGATCCGGCGAAATGCAACCACCGCCGGCACGCCCGGAGTTACTGCCCGGTCACATTCGGCAAGGGAAGTATGAATTGATTGCCGCTGGGGACAAAAATGGTCTGTACGCCCGGTGCCACCTTGAGGATGTACTGGTATTGGAGCAACTGGGGTGTGAGAGATTGAGCCAACAGCTGGTTGGCGCGTGCCTCCGCTTCAGCCTGGAGGATCCGGGCGTCTGCTGCACCCTTGGCGGCGATCACGGCGGCGTCCGCCTGACCCTGGGCCGCCTGACGGGCCTGCTCCGCTTCCTGCTTGCGTTGTTCCACGCCAAAGAAGGCCTGTTGCGCCTGCTGCTCGGCGATCTGCTTCTGCTCGACCGCCTTGGAGTATTCATCGCTGAAGGCGATGTTGCGCAGGAGGAATTCAGAGAGGATCAGATTGTTGGCACTAAAGCTTTCGGCGATGGAGCGCGTGATGTCATTTTCCAGGTCCACTCGTTTAGTGGTTACGATCTCCTCGACGCCATATTGGGAGACGGCCTCCCGAATGGAAGCGCGTGTAACCGGCCGAACTACGTTGTCCTCAAAGCGATCTTGCCATGTGATGTGCATGTCGATGACATGCGCTGGATCCAGAGCGTAGATCACAGATCCATCGATTCGCACCTGCTGGCCATCTTTGGTTCGGGCCTCGATCGAATTATCTCCCCGTAGTTGTCCCTCGTCGGGTGAGATGGACATGGTGTATGTTTGTCGTGCAATGGAGTAGACGCGTGCATTCTCGAAAAACGGAACGATCCAGTGCAAGCCGGGACTCAGTGCCTGGGCGCGATACCCATTGGGCTGGAACGCGGATATGACAACCGCATACTGGTCTGCCTGCAGGAAGACCAGGCCAGCGCCGACACTCGTGAGCAGGATGGCGACAACAAGCAGGACCACGATAAGTGAAGTGGAACTCCGGCCAGGTTGCGGCCGGTTGGCGCGGATTAACGTCAGGCCGACCACAGCAATCAACCCAAGCCAGGCGATCGCGGCAACACCTTGAAAGACGCTGGCGATATTCATCCTCTCCTCCAGATCGCGGAATATGTCGCGGTCATTATAATCGCTTGCCGCTCGCACTTCGACGTGATAGCATCGCGGCATGAACGGCAGTGGTCGGGTGGAGGAGCTGGTGCTGGTTTGCGGATGCCGCTCGGCGCGCGATCTCATGCGACGCCGAACTCATTCCGTCGCCGGGGCGTTATGTGCTTGCGCACGAGCCCGCTTCCGGGGCGCTCCTTGCCAGCCCCATCTTTCTGGGTGGCGCCAGTACCGGGGGATTCATCGCCGCGCCCTCGATTCCAATGGTGTGGATGCCCGGCAGCGAATTGAACCTACGCGGCCCGCTGGGTCATGGCTTCACTGTTCCCAATGCGGCGCGGCGCGTGGGGCTGGTGTGCATCGGTCTGAATCCGGCGCGCCTGCTGCCGCTGGCAGACTTGGCTTTTGCCCAAAATGCCGCCGTGACAC
This sequence comes from uncultured Chloroflexia bacterium, assembly GCA_963784915.1. Lineage (GTDB taxonomy): Bacteria > Chloroflexota > Anaerolineae > Anaerolineales > Villigracilaceae > Fen-1038. The sequence goes on along the minus strand of CAWATK010000008.1, from coordinate 36,600 downwards.
TGGTGTGTGACAACCCACCTGAGCAATTGCCGCTGCAAATGGAGGTTCAACCAGAGCGGGCACTTCGCGAAGTCCTGACCTGGTGTGATTATGCTGCGTGCGATGTTGAGCGAGAATCTTTGGGGGATCTGCTTGGGCGAGTGAGTAAGCTGGCCGCGTTCGGAGCCGTGTCCGAAGTCTTGGTGCAGGGCTCCCATGCCCTGCGGGGCGCTGGCTGATTGCGGCGTCTGCAGCATTCGCACGCCTGGCGGGGACAAGCTTGCGTGCCTGGACGGACCGGTGTTTGACTTCGGACTACTGCTTGGGAGCAGATAGAAGAGCCTGAAGGATGCGTTCCGCGGCGTGACCGTCGCCAAAGGGGTTAGCCGCCCGGGCCATCTGCGGCATACGCCTCGTTGTCGTCGAGCAGACGCGCCGCCTCCATCACAATGCGTGCGCGATCCGTACCAACGAGCTTGAGCGTGCCGGCCTGGATTCCCTCCGGACGTTCGGTAACGTCACGCAACACGAGGACCGGAACACCGAACGCCGGTGCTTCCTCCTGAATCCTGCCGGAGTCCGTGAGGACGAGGGTCGCGCGCTTCATCAAGTGCACCATGGGCAGGTAGTCCAACGGCTCCAGGAGAGTGATGTGCGCAACTCCCTGCAGCAGGTGATGCACCGGACCGGTCACACTTGGATTGGGATGGACAGGGTAGACAATTTCCAAGTCGCCGCGCCCAGCCAGATCCTTCAAGGCCGCGGAGATGCCTTCGAGCGGAATGCCGAAGCTTTCACGGCGGTGCGCCGTAACAAGGCACAGGGCTCGGTCGCCCTGCGACCGCGACGTCCGCGAGCCTGCATTTCCGCCGATCTCGGGCCGGGCCTCAGCAGGAAGTCCGATCCTCTTCATCAACACTCGAATCGAATCAGGCTCGGGTTGCGAGGGCCACGATATTGCAGCGCGTCGATCACCGGGTTTCCGGTCACCACGATCGAGGCCGCCTGCACGCCTTCACTGAGCAGATTCAGGCGTGCCGCCTCGGTGGGCGCAAAGTGCAGATCGGCCGCCACACCGGCCACTCGCCGGTTGATCTCTTCCGGAAAAGGCTGCCACTTGTTGTGGGTCCGCAGCCCAGCTTCGACGTGCCCAAGCCGCACGCGCCGATAGTAGGTCAGCAGCGCCGTGATGGCAACTGTGGTGGTGTCACCCTGGACCAACACCCAGTCAGGCTGGTAGTCTGAGAGCACCGGGTCCAGGCCGGCAAAGATCGCGGCGCTCAGCTGAGGCAACGCCTGATCATCGCGCATCAGGTCCAGGTCATAGTCAGGCCGAATCTCGAACAGTTCCAGCACCTGGTCGAGCATGCCGCGATGCTGGGCCGTGACGCACAAGCACGAATCCACGCCGGGCTGAGCCCTGAGCGCCCGGATCACGGGCGCCATCTTGACGGCCTCCGGACGGGTGCCAACGACCGATAGGACCTTCATGGTTTCAGTGTGTTGCAGTGCCTGGGGGAAGCATCAAGCAGTGAGGGGTGCGCCAAGCCTGTGGAATGTGAATCCGGTCCGACGCCAGGATGCCGCGTCCCAGGCGTTGACCGTATCAACCGCAATGCGTCCAGGCATCCTGGCACCGACGGTCGTGGGAAGCAGGTTTCGAAATTGGGTATGTGCGACCAGCAATACGATCGCATCGGCGCCTGAGAGCGCCTGGTCGACGTTCGTGGCCAAGTCGAAGCCGGGCATGCTGGCGATGGGCTTGAAGGGCTCCCAGGCGCGAACGAGAGCACCTTCGGTCTGCAGCAACCGTACGACCTCGGCCGCCGGGCTTTCGCGCACATCATCCACGTCCGGCTTGTAGGCCAGGCCCAAGGCCGCGATGCGCTTCCCCGCGAGTGTGCCAAGTGCTTGCCGCAAGAGATCCACGACGAACGCTGGCTGAGCGTCATTGACGCGGCGCGCCGCCGCGATCAAGGATGTCAATTCAGGCGCGGCCTCCACCAGGAACCACGGATCAACGCTTATGCAGTGGCCCCCGACCCCGGGGCCGGGGCTGAGGATCCTGACGCGCGGATGATGGTTGGCGAGAGCAATGGCCTCCCACACGTCGACGCCGAAGCGTTGCGCCAATCGGCTGAATTCATTTGCAATGGCTATGTTGACGTCCCGATAGGTGTTTTCCATCAACTTCACCATTTCCGCGGTAGTGGCGTCGGTTTGGAAGATCTCGCCTTGCACGAAAACGCCGTACAGCTCGGCCGCGCGGCGTGCGGACTTCTGGATCTATCCCTCCAATCACGCGGGCGTTATCCCGGAGTTCCCGCAGGATCTGACCCGGGAGGACGCGTTCCGGGGAATACGCCAAGTGGAAATCCACGCCGGCCTTCAGGCCGGAGCGTTCCAGGATCGGCGCTACGACGTCCAGGGTGGTTCGAGGAGGGGAGGTGGATTCAAGCACCACAAGGTTCCCGCGCTGCAAGACAGGAATGATCGATTCAGCTGCCAGTCGTACGGCACTCAAGTCGGCCAGGCGATACGACTGGCCGCCGTACGATCCCCGCTCGCGCGGCAGGAACGGCGTCGGAACCGCGATGATGAAGGCGTCGGCTTGAGCCGGACGCGAAGCCACCTTTAGAGTTCCAGTAGCCAGGGCCTCGTGGTAGGCTTCGCGAAGTCCCTGCTCCTCGATGTGGATATCGCCGCGGCCCAGGATCTCCAGGGTGTGCGGATTGATGTCCACGCCAAGCACAGATGCGCCATGCCCAGCAAGAGTGCAGGCAGTGGGCAGGCCTATATAACCCAGGCCGATGACGCAGACAGTTTTGGGACTCAAGGGATACTCCTGCATTTCCCCCGCACTCGCAAACTCGGAATGCCAGCTTCTTATGCTCGTAAGGCGGAGACCGTGTCCATGAGGTTGCCTGCGGGGCCGCATCATTATACACCGCAGCAACTTCCGGTCGTCGCGAGCGTATATCAGTGCAGCTGACCAACTGGCGTATAATAGCAGTTGGCCTTATCTATCGAGGCTGAATGGAACTCCTTCTGATTCCCAACATCGCATATCTCGTTCTAGTCGCCGCCATTCTGCTGGTGCTGGTGGCCATTTTGACGCCTGGCACAGGCATCGCGGAGATCCTGGCGGTGTTTGCGCTCCTGCTGGCTGGGTATGCCGTTTATCACCTCTCTTTCAACTGGTGGGCGCTCGTGCTGTTGATCCTCAGCACACTCCCATTTCTGTACTCGATCCGGAGCCCCAAGCGAGCAATCTGGTTGGTTCTTTCGATCGTGGGCCTGACGCTGGGCTCGATTTTCTTCTTCCCGGCGAAAGAAGGTTGGCTGTCCGTGGATCCATGGCTGGCCGCGACGACCACCGTGGTCTACTCGGCAATGCTTTGGTTCATGGCGCGCAAAGTAATGGAGATCTCGGCGCTCCGCCCACGGCATGAGCTTTCTTTACTGGTCGGGCAGAGAGGCGAGGCCAAGACGGCCATCGGGGAGGACGGTGCGGTCCAGGTGGCCGGCGAATTGTGGTCGGCCCGCAGTGCGGCGCCCTTAACGGCCGGGAGTGCCGTGCAGGTCGTCGGCAGGGATGGATTCATTCTGATCGTTGAGCCGGTCGCCAAATGACAAGTGTTCCCGAGACAGCAACGCAATAAGGAGACGAGATGACAAACGCATTATTGTGCGGCTTTGGCGCCATCGTTCTGGTGGCGATTGTGTTGATCGCCAACGCCATCCGGATCGTGCCCGAATACAAGCGCCTGGTGGTGTTTCGACTGGGGCGGGTAACACTCAAGCCCCGCGGTCCAGGGCTGGTCTTCCTGATCCCTATCATTGATCGTGCAGTGCCCGTCGACCTGCGCGAGCAGGTGCGTGAAGTGCCTCATCAGACGGCCATCACCAAGGACAACGCCCCGATCTCGATCGACTTCCTGTGGTACTACAAGGTCATGGATCCAGCCGAGTCAGTGCTCAATGTCCAGAATTTTGAGGTCGCAGCAGCGGGCATTGCGACGACGACATTGCGGGCGGTGATCGGCGGCATCCCGCTGGATGAGGTCCTATCGGAGCGCGAACACATCAACACGATGCTGCGCACGCGCCTGGACGAGGTCACCGAGCGGTGGGGCGTGAAGGTAACCAATGTTGAGATCCGCGAGATCATCCCGCCGCGCGAGGTCCAGGAAGCGATGAACCGGCAGATGTCCGCAGAGCGCATCCGCCGCGCGGTCGTGACGGAATCGACGGGTACGCGCGAGGCCGCCATCAATGTTGCAGACGGCGACAAGCAGTCCAACATACTCAAGGCCGAGGGTCAGAAGCAGGCGGCCATCTTGCAGGCGGAAGGCGAGCGACAGGCACAGCAACTCAAGGCGGAGGGTTTCGCCATTGCCCTGACCAAGATCTTCGAGTCGGCCAAGGGAGTGGATCAGAATACCATGACGCTGCAGTACCTCGAGGCGCTCAAGCGGATCGGTGAAGGGGCCTCCACCAAGTTCATTTTCCCGCTGGAGCTCACGAGCCTGGCGCAAAAGCTGGTGAACAACGACAAGAAGTGAACCGGCCGGAAACGCGATCCTGAAGCTTTACAATGAGGGCCTCCCGGTGACGGGGGGCCCTTTGAATTGGTGTCAAAGCCGCAGCCGCCGAATGAATATCGAGCCCGCCACGTTTCTGGATCTCAATGCCCTCAGCAAGCTCGAACGGGCGTGCTTTGGCGCGGATGCCTGGTCGTTTTTCGATCTGATCGCTGTCTTGACCTTTCCGGATGTGGTCCGACTTAAGGTGGTCGAAGACGGAGTGATGATCGCGTTCGCCGCCGGTGATCCGCGTCCCAGCGAAGGATTTTCGTGGATCGCCACGATAGGCGTGGCGTCCGAACATCGGCGGAGGGGAATTGGGAGGGAGCTCCTCAGGGCATGCGAAGCCCGACTGAAAACGCCTCGGCTCAAGCTTTCCGTGCGGGCTTCGAATGCAGGCGCCATACACCTATATGAGATCGAGGGTTACAACCGTGTGGATGTGTGGCAGCACTACTACCGGGACGGCGAGGCCGCGATCGTGATGGAAAAGGTCCGGGCATTATAATGTTGCGCCATGTCTGAGGATGGCATTTCAAGACCCGAGTTGATCCAAACGGGCGATTTTTCGCCTCCCTGGTTTCCGACCTGGGTAGGCAGTCGCGTATCGCCGTGGACACGGAGTCAAACAGCCTTCACGCGTACCGTGAGCGCGTCTGCCTGCTGCAGTTCTCCACCGCGCAACGAGACTACGTCCTGGATCCCCTGGCTGTGGCCGACCTGGCGGCGCTGGGGTCGATACTTCAGGATGCGCGAATCGAGAAGGTGTTCCATGCAGCCGAATACGACATCCTTTGCCTGCGCAGGGACTACGGGTTCGACTTCGCGAACATCTTCGATACCATGCAGGCGGGGCGAATCCTGGGACGCAAGCTGGCAGGACTTGACCGGCTGCTGGAGGATAAGCTTGGCCTGACGGTGAGCAAGCGCTTTCAGAAGGCGGATTGGGCGCGCGGCCGCTCTCGCCTGAACTGCTTCAATACGCCGCCCAGGATACTCACTACTTGATCCAACTCCGGGATCTGCTCGAGGCAGAACTGAGGGAGAAGGGACTGCTGGAACTGGCGCGGGAGGATTTCCGCATGGCGTGCTCTCACCCGCAGCCCGCACATGCGAAATCCGGTGAATCTCCCGCATGGCTCAAGCTACGTGGACGGCGTGACCTCAAGCCTCAGGAACTCACCGTGCTCAAGGAACTGCTGGACTGGCGGGAGGCTATCGCGGCGCAACTCGACCGGCCACCCTTTAAGGTCATGTCCGCTGATCGGCTGATCCAAGTGGCGCGGTCCCAGGCGTCCGATCTGACTGGGCTGCAGACCGCCGGGCTCACGGAGCGGCAGATTCAGCAATGGGGTGTGGTGCTGCTCGATGCCGTGAAGCGTGGCCTGAACCAGCCAGCGGTCGGCCGAGTGCGACCCGCCCTCCCGGGCACCGACTACTTGAAACGGCTTGAGGAGCTCAAGGAGTGGAGAAGAAAAGCCGCGGCGAGTATGGAGGTGGAATCCGATGTGGTCCTGCCGCGCAGCCTACTTCTCGCACTTGCCGATGGCGGGGCCAAGCAGTTGCACGCCGTCATGAGTCCTTCGCCCTGGCGACTGCGCCGTTTCGGCGACGAGATCGCCGCGATCCTGGAACGAACTTCTTCGAATTGAGGCATGAGGCCGACGAGGCGCCCTCTGCGCCGACGCCAGAGGCCACATGGGCCACAGAGAGGAGCGTAGAGTGCGGCTGAATTTTCACGGCGCGGCACAAACGGTAACGGGATCCCAGCACCTGTTGGAGATCAACGGCAAACGCTTGCTGCTTGAGTGCGGCCTGTATCAGGGCCGACGGGAAGAGAGCTACCGCAGGAACCGCGAATTCCGGTACGATCCGCGTTCCGTAGACGCTGTCATTCTGTCGCACGCGCACATAGACCACAGCGGCAACCTGCCAAACCTGGTGCGGCAGGGATTTGTCGGGCCGATCTACGCCACCAGTGCCACGGCCGACCTGAGCGATATCATGCTGCGCGATTCCGGCCACATTCAGGAAGCCGATGCCAACTTTGTGAACAAACGCCTGCGTCCGGGCGAGACACCGGTTCGTCCGATCTACACGCAGGTGGACGCTGAACAAGTGGCAGGGTTCTTTCACTCGGTCGAGTACGCGCGGCCCTTTGAGCCAATCCCTGGAGTTCCTGGCTACGCTCTTCGAGGCGGGGCACATCCTGGGCTCGGCCGGCGTGTTGCTGGAGATCCAGGATGGCGGCCGCCCGGTGCGCTTCTGGTTCTCGGGCGACATCGGCCGCTTCAAACTGCCGCTTCTGCAGGATCCGGTCTTGCCAGAGCCCGTCGATTACCTGCTGATGGAATGCACCTACGGGGACCTGGCTCACAATGACCCAGAGGAAGCCTACCAGGCGGTTCGACAAGTCGTTTCCCGCACTGTCGCGCGCGGCGGCAAGATCATCATTCCGTCCTTTGCAGTCGGCCGGACCCAGGAGCTCGTGTTCGACTTGAATCGTATGCTGGCCGAGGGCGAGATCAAGCCGGTGCCCGTTTACGTGGACAGCCCCCTGGCGGTCAACACGACCGATGTGTTTCGGCGGCACCCGGATTACTTCGATGAGGAGACGCGCGAATTCATGCGGACGAAGCGGCATCCGGCGCTGGAATTCCCGGGGCTCACATACGTGCGTTCGGTTGAGGAATCGAAGGCACTGAACGAGCGGGACGAACCCATGATCATTATCTCGGCCTCGGGGATGGCAGAAACGGGCCGCATCCTGCATCATCTGAAGAACAACATCGGCGACAAGCGCAACACCGTGCTGATTGTCTCGTGGCAGGCGCCCGATACACTGGGGCGGAGACTGGCCGAAGGGCAGAAGACGGTCAGGATCTTTGGAGAGCCGTACGATGTGCGCGCGGATGTCGTGCAAATTCCCGGGCTATCCGCCCACGCGGGACAGGACCTCCTTCTCCGCTACGCTGCCTCGGCCAAGCAGCAGGTGAAGAAGATCTTTCTGATCCACGGCGAGCAGGATGCTGCGAACGTGCTCACAGAAAAAATGAAGGATGAATCCCTGCGTGAGATCTACTATCCGGCGCTGCATTCGAGCGCGGACTTGTGAGTTATAATCGCGCCGCGTTTTCGGAGAGGTGCCAGAGCGGTTGAATGGGACGGTCTCGAAAACCGTTGTGGCCCCCGTGGCCACCGTGGGTTCGAATCCCACCCTCTCCGCCAGTTGAGAAATGCAGTCATTGGCCCGCCCGGTGCGCGTGCTCGCCAGCCGTTTGTTGGGGGGAATCTCAAACCATATTGAACTCCGATGGGGCCAAGGGCCGGCTTCTCTTGACAGAGAGAAGTGCCTCTGCCTTCACGGAGTGATTCTGGTGAATCCTGGTTTGTTGACAATAACCGCGACAAAGCAGTGAGTTAAGCGGACCCGCCGCTGGAGGGAGAGTCCATTGCCAAAGAAGATGAGTTCCAATGCAAACAAGAAGATGAAAGATGGTGCTCGATGTAAAGTCATCGGTGGCACCCATGCAGGCAAGTCCGGCGTCGTCAAAGACATCAAGATGAGCAAGACTGGGCACATGACCATAACGGTGCTCCAGGCGAATGGCGAACGATTTAAGACACTCGCAAGAAACGTCGAACTGACATAAGGTCTTACCAGACTTGCCGGTAAGGAAGAGCTTGAACTTGTCCTTTCCGTTCCGAATCATGAGCAGGCGGGCGGGAGAGAGCTGTGGGCGGAACTCGGGCCGCCGAGCCTGGCCAGTTCTGTTTGGATATTTTCAATGAGACACCGCCTCCCAATTGGGAAGCCTGGAAGGTTACATGAAAGATCCCTGGTTTAGGAAATGGGGCTGGATCCATCGGCCGTCCGGAGCACTGGGCTGGTTACTTACAGGGCTGTGCCTCCTGTTGATCGCCTGGGTTTTTGCGGCGATTGACCGTAATTCCCACTCCGTGAGTGACACACTGATCGGCGTATTTCCCTGGGCGTGGATCTTCCTGGCCACTCTGAACTGGGTCGCAAGCAAGACGAGCGACTGATTGGCGCGACAAGCGACGACCAAGTCGGCGAGTGCTGCGCCCGCGGCCCAGCCTCTGATCCTCTTCAGCGATTGGCCGTGCGCCCCATGGCGTGTCTTGAACAGGTTCGGGTTGCGTGATCAAAATGCCCCTCGGCAGTCACCAACGTCGCTATGTGCGGCGCATGAACTGGTATTCCAAGTTCATCGCCGGCGCGTGCCGGGAATCGTACCCCCCACGTTCGGGCTAGAGCGCATCTTCCGCAGCGGCTGACATGTCGAAGCTCTATGTAGACAAGTCGATCGAGATCGATGCCACATCTGCGCGCGTTTGGGAGGTGCTCACGTCCCCATTGCTCACGCAGGATTGGGCGTCTGAATTCTCCGGAGGTCGACCGCGGATGCATATTGAATCGACCTGGGTTCCGGGAAGTCCAGTGCTTTGGAAGGATCCTAAGGGCGCGACTGTCGTCGAAGGCACCGTGTCGGCGGCGGAACCATGCACATTACTTCGTTTCACCGTTTTTGACGTGGAAGTTCCACATCATGAGGTGGATCCGGAAGACGGCATTACCTACAAGTTGACTGAACGCGGCGGGAAGACTGTGCTGTGGGTTTCACAAGGCGATTTTTCGACGATGCCCGATGGCGCGAGGTTCAAGAACTTGAGCGACGCGATTTGGGAACGCGCCCTGGCGCGCATCCAGCGAGCCGCCGAGGGGCGCACATCCGCCCTGCGGTCCGAACGGTAGGGAATCGAACGGCACCGATGGCCCGACGGCGGCCCGGCGTCAAATGGCTCGCTCCGCTTTCGGTGGTAAGATTCTTAACATGAAGTTCGATCTTGCACTGGTGCAGATCGCGACCCGGCTTGGAGATGTGCAGGCCAATCTGGAGAAGCACCTCGGATTCATCAAGCAAGCGCGCGTGGAGAAGGCCGACCTGATCGTCTTTCCCGAGCTCTCACTCACGGGATACGTCCTTCAGGACCTGGTCGCCAGCGTGGCTCACCACCCGGTTGACGAAGACCCGGTATTCCAGCCCCTTTTGAAAGCCAGCCGGGACATCGACATGGTGGTTGGTTTCGTGGACGAGGACTCCCGTCACCGATTCTTATATCGCCTCGGCCTACCTATCCGGCGGCCGGGTGCTGCACGTTCATCACAAGCTCTATTTGCCGACATACGCCCTCTTCGATGAAGGGCGCTTTTTCACACGTGGCGATTCGATCCGTGCCTTCGACACCCGCTTTGGTCGCATGGGAATGCTGATCTGTGAGGATTTTTGGCACGCCTCACCGCCGTACCTGCTCTGGCTGGATGGCGCAGACGTGCTCTTGCTGGCTTCCGCGTCGCCGGGACGCGGACTGAACGCCCACGACCGGCTCGAATCCGCGTGTTGGGTGGAAGGGGTCAACCAGGCGTATGCCAACCTGTTCACGAATTTCGTAGTACACAGCAATCGTGTCGGTTTCGAAGACGGTCTGAACTTCTGGGGTGGCGCCACTATCTTTGATCCGGCGGGCCAGACTGTTGCGCATGGGCCCTACTTTGAAGAAGCACTGGTGCACGGAGTGTTGGATCTCGGTCAGCTCCGCCGAGTTCGGGCGCGTCTGCCGCTGCTCCGAGACGAACGAACCAGCCTGGTGCAATCGGAGCTGACGCGGATACTCTCCAAATGAAGATCGACCTGAGCATCAATCCGGCGCTGGCGCGCACGATTCTCACCGGGTTCATTCGGACCGAACTCAACCGGGCTGGTTTCGAGCGCGGCCTGATTGGCCTCTCCGGCGGCCTTGACTCGGCAGTCTCTTGCGCCCTCGCGGCGCAGGCCCTGGGCGCCAAAAACGTGCTGGCCCTACGCCTGCCGTACCGGACGTCTTCGCCGGATTCTCTGGAGGATGCCCGCCTGGTGGCCGAGGGCTTGGGCGTCCGTTTGGAGACCTTTGAGATCACGGAAATGGTCGAGCCTCTCTTCCATCGCGATCCCGGCATCTCAAATGTGCGCCGCGGGAACATCATGGCGCGGGCGCGCATGATGGTGCTGTATGACCAATCCGAAGCCTGGAAGAGCCTGGTAATCGGGACCAGCAACAAGACCGAGATACTGCTGGGCTACACCACCCTCTGGGGCGATATGGCGGCGGCCATCAATCCGCTGGGCGACCTGTACAAGACTCAGTTGCGGCAACTGGCTGCTGCGCTGGATCTTCCGCAGAGCGTGTTGAGCAAACCACCCTCAGCGGATTTGTGGATCGGACAGACGGATGAGGCGGAGATGGGCCTCAAGTATGAGGAAGTCGATCGGTTGCTCTACCTTCTGGTGGATCAGCGCTGCACTCCCGAGGATTGCGTCGAGGAGGGCTTCGACCGCCCATACGTCGAAGGCGTGCTCCAGCGGATGCGCCGCAACCACTTCAAGCGTCTTATGCCCCCGATAGCCAAGCTGGGGAACCGCACCATCGGCTACGATTTTCTCTATTTTCGAGACTGGGGTACGTGATTGATACGGCGGCCGCGAGGTGGGAACGAGCGGGGCACAAACCCGCTCGTTTGTTTGTGTAGGACCAATCTTCAGCGCTGGAGCGCCAGGTGATCAGACTGCCCCCGGCTCTTCGGCATCGGCAGTTCACTTTGATCTGGGTCGGCCTCATCATCTCCATGGTCGGGTCCCAGATGCAGCAGTGGGCCCTGTTTTGGCACATCAGCCAACTTAGCCGGGACCCGATCGCCGTCAGTGTCGTGGGCGGCGTGCGTTTTGCGGCCGTGCTTGCATTCTCCATGTTAGGTGGGCTTGTCGCCGATCGGCACAATCGCCGTGCGATCCTGTTCCTCACGCAGAGCATAAGCCTGCTGGTAGCGTTGGTGCTGGGGTTGCTCACGCTCCTCGGAGCGATTCAGCTCTGGCACATCTACCTTTTGACAGCCATCCAGGCAGCCACGATGGCGTTCGACCTTCCGGCTAGGCAATCCCTTGTGCCGAACCTGGTGCCTCGACAGGACCTCCCAAACGCATTCTCCCTGCAGTCCATTGCGTTCAACACCGGCGCCATCGCGGGGCCTGCCCTTAGCGGATTGGCCATTGCGTACTGGGGGCAGGCGTCTGCCTACCTGCTCAACTCCGCCTCCTTCCTGGCCGTCCTCGTAGCGCTCATATTGATGGGGTCCGTCCCACAACATCAGGCTGCCGCCCGTCACGGCGTGCGGGCAGCGCTCGAGGACATACGCGGCGGAATCCGGTTCATCCGCGGGCAGCCCCTGATCCTTTCCAGCATGATCCTGGACTTCTTCGCCACGTTCTTCGCCTCTGCCAACACCCTATTGCCATACTTCGCGCAGTACGTGCTCCACGTGGGGGAGGTGGCGTACGGTTGGCTGGCAGCCGCGTCATCTGTGGGTGCGGTGCTGGTTGGACTGGTGATCTCGCAGTTCAGGCACGTCCGCCGACAGGGCCAGCTCCTGGTGGGGTCGGTGGTCATATTCGGGCTGGCGGCCATCTTGTTCGGAGTGTCGCGTTTGTACGGCCTGGTGTTTGGGGCGCTGGTCCTGATGGGTGCGGCAGATTCTGTGAGCACCATCATCCGCAACACCATTCGCAACCTGCAAACTCCCGATTCCCTGCGCGGCCGCATGACCGGCATCAATCAGATCTTCTTCATGGGTGGCCCGCAACTGGGGGAGGTCGAGGCGGGCGCCGTTGCTCAGGGTCTGGGCGTGCCCTTTGCCATCGTCAGCGGAGGCGTGGGCACGATCTTGGTGGTGGCCGTGATAGCCGCCCGTTGGCCGGTATTGTGGCGATACAACGGGGATGAGCCGGGCCTTGCCGAGGCCGGGTAGGCGCCTGACCTACAATTACCATACATGGTGTGTGCGGCCAGCCTACCACTGTTGACTTGCGCCGGGAATCTGGCTATACTGCACACAGAGGCAACCCCGCCATGCGAGTATTTCCTGACAGGGCAGGCAGTCACCACTCTTGAAGGGCACGCGTAAAAGCAACGTGTGCCTTTTTCATCTCGGAGTCCGAGAGGAGATCAACCGATGGACTATGGCATGATCGGCAAGATTGAGAAGGCCAAGCGATACGCCGAGGAGCGCCAACGCTTTCGGTTCAAATCGTTCGAGATCACATTTAGCGGTGACAACAACGATCACGAAGTCCGTTTTGCAGACGGGAAGTTCAAGTGCGACTGCGAGTTCTTCCTAACTCATCAGCGCTGCGGACACAGCATGGCGCTGGAGATCCTGCTCAAAGATATGCTGGCCGACCCGGTCGGAGCCTAGCCGTCTTCACCTGAATGCAAATGCCCTCCGCGCAAACGGAGGGCATTCTTGTTTGGCCGGCGATGCGGTTTCTCGGAAGGCGTCGCTCAGTCCAGGAGCCGCCTCAACCCAGCCCGCATAGTGTCTGGGTCACGGAACAGGATACCTCGCATTCCCACGGACTCCGCGCCGCGGATGTTTTCTGGGGCATCATCTACAAGCACACAGCGAGGAGCCGTTTCGCCAACGGTGTCAAGCGCCAATCGGTAGATGGCGGGGTCGGGCTTCAACAAGCCAACCTCCGCCGAGACGATGATGAAGTCGAAGGCATCCTCGAACCGATTCTTGCGAATGTAGTCGCGCAGATCGAGCCAGGCATTGGAAATGAGGCAGGTCTTGTGCGTGGGCCTCAGCGATCGTATGAAATCCAGCAGGTCGCGGTCAAGAACATCGCCGCCAAAGAACTCGTCGCGCAGCCCCGGAATGCCGGCCGCGGCGATCCCCACCCGCTGAGCCACCGTCTCCCAGTGCTGGGCCGCCGAGATCTGGCCCAGGGACGCCCGGTGGGCGCTCTCTGAATCGAAGACCAAACTGACGAGCTCGTCATAGGACAGACCCAGGCGCTCCGCTAAGTGCTCACGGGGCGCCTGGTATTCGGTTCGCAGTATGACACCACCCAGATCGAGGAGAACTGCCTCAATGCTCACGGCCGCGCGCGATCCTTCATCATGCCTCGGGCGCGTTCAAGAGCCCGTTATCCGACGACCTTGAACCGGATCGACAGAGTGGCGACTTGTCGCTGTCTCTGTGCCGCTACTTCTTCTTGCGGGACTTGCTGGTCTTGCGACTGCTCTTGCGCGTCACCTTCTTCTTGGTGACCTTCTTGGCCGGCTTCTTGGCGGCCTTCTTTGCCGCGGGCTTTGCTTTGCGAGTGGACTTCTTGGCGGCTGGCTTGTGGCGGCGCCGCGCGGGCGCTGTGGTCTTGGGCTTTGCGGCTGGCGCGGATGCCGCCATGGGCATGGCGGGTGCCGGCATGCTCGGTGCAGGCATCGCCGCAGCCGGAGGTGTCATCGGCGAGGTCTGAGGGGCCTTGATGGCCTCCTCCCAGCCCGGCGTGAACATCTCCAGGCGTTCTCGCGAAATCGCATTGGCACGGCCGCACCGTGGGCAGCGGGCATCATAGTGCTGCAGGTTCTCGGCGTGCATCTTTCGCAAGGCGGCTATCTTCTCGTCCATGCTGAGCGTGAAAGGCGTTTGATCGTAGAAACAGGTCACGTTCATTATTGGCCTCCTTGAGTTGACGCTTAAGAGTATAGCCGATTTTCCACGCGTCCTCGCGTGTCAGCTGTCCGCACGGCGCGGCTCACTGACCGACGCCCGTGGCAATACGTCCCGCCTGCAGGTCATCCAGCACTTTCTGGACGAGCCGCTCCTTGCCTGGCGTCAAATAGGAAGGATCTACGTCCGCCAGCCCAAGCGGGGACGGGATGCTCTGACCACCCCGACCTGCCAGCAGCTCCGGCCAGGCTGCCTGAATGGCGTGGACGGCATCTGCTTGGATGCCCATCACCCAGCCACCCGGGCGGGGATCCGGCAGGGTTGTGCCTATGATCTTGGCGCCTGTCTGGCCAAGGGAGTCATACAACTGGCGCACTTCGATGGCAGGATCGGGAAAGACGTATACGGCATCGACCTTCAGACTGCCGACCACGTAGTTGGCCCAGCCTCCCAATCGGCTCGGATCCTCGTCGGCAGGAATCTCAGCAAATTGCGGATAGCCAAGACCCGCACCATTTGGGTCGATGTATAGTCGATAACTGGTGCACAGGCCGCAGTGATAGGCCATCCCATTGCGGAAGGCCTGAGCAGCTTGCAAGGCGGCTTGGTTGTCTTTGGGAAGAATCATGCCGGCCCGAAAGTCATCGCTGATGACGGCCGCCGTATAGCCCGCAAGGAATGCAGGCACATCGGTCAGGTTGTTCCCCGCCAAGGTGCTCACATTTCCTCCGGCGGTGACGCCCGGGATATTGATGGCCAGGAATTGAACCTGGGGCGCCGCGGCTGCTAGTGCCGCAATGCCCGGATCGGGGGGAAGCGCTATCAGGATGCGAAGGCTGGGCTCCAGATCACCTTGGCTGAAGGCATTGCGTACCTGAAAGCGCAGGCCGGAGGCCTGGGCCAACTCGTACACTACCTTCTGGTAGGCGTCCGATCTCTCCTTGTCCATGTCGGCGGGGACGACAAGGATCGCAAGCGGAGTTGCCTGGGTTGGAATGGTCGTCGGCACGATCATGGCGCTGGGCGCGGGCAACGGGGTGGGTTCGGGGCGTGCTCCGAGAGAGCAGCCGGTCAAGCCGACTGCCAGCAGGATCATGCCGAATTGAGATGCGTTGCGCACAGGTATCTCCGATTCGTGGGATTTGCAGCATTATAACGCCCGCATGACGCACCTTCGGCGGCGCTATACAAAAAAAGGCACTGCGGAGTGATCCGCAGTGCCAGGCTCTCAAGCTTGCTTCAGTTGGCTGCGACTTTGATGGTGCGCGGCCGCGCCGTCTCGGACTTAGGGAGCCGAAGCGTGAGCATCCCGTCAGAGATACGCGCCTCTACCTTGTCGGCTTGGAGCGCCGCAGGCAGCCTGACCTCGCGCCGGAAAGCGCCACCGGGAATCTCCTGAAGCAGGTAGTCCGCATCATCTGCTGGGAATACGCCTTCAATGCTGAGCACGTCTTCCAATACTTGGATCTTCACAGCCTCAGCCGTCAAGCCCGGAACGGGCGCCGTGACGACGTAAGCCTCGCCCTCGTCGCGAACGTTGAGGCGCAGATGCCGGTGTCCGAGCCCGCGGCCTGCCTCGGCAAGCCAGCGGCTCGCGAACTCGATTGGGAAATGCATAGGTATAGAGTGCCATGTTGTTATCTCCTTTTGGTTGATACCATCAAGTTACGTCTATGGTAGCCCGAGTCCGTTGGATTGGCATCTACGCTGCGTAAACATTGCATTTGAACGTCATGTTGTTCGAGCACGAGCCCGCGTGGCCCTATTGCTCGCAGGGCGGCGAAGTACCCTGGGCTGGGCTGCGGCCTCGCCGTCAGGAAAAGCGTGCATTGATGGACCATTTCTAATGACCTGGCGCTCAACGTCAGGCCGGTATAATTCCGCGCCATGTCCCGCCGCTGGCTAGTCCTTCCCGTAATGGCGGTCGCACTCCTGACAGCCGGTGTCTTCCTGTATGCGACCTTGCATCCGAGCGGAATTCGGGCCACGCGTGTGATTTCCTGGATTCGGTCACCGTCCTCGGCAGACGGACGAGTCATTCAGGTAGGTATGCGCTGTGGCGACGCGCCGTTCATATTCCCCACCACGGGAATTGCCGGATTCCTGTGGGGTGATTTGTTTAGGCTGGGGCATCAACACCAGGGTGTGGACATTTTCGCCGGGACGGATGTCAACGTGACTCCTGTGGTGGCTGCCTATCCCGGCCTGCTAACCCGCCTGCCAGATTGGAAATCAACCGTAATCGTTCGTGTGCCCCGGGATCCACTGCAACCTGGCCGCCAGATCTGGGTCTACTACACACACATGGCAGATGCCAACGGCAATTCATTCATTTCCGAGAACTTTCCCCCCGGCACGTTCGAAGAGCCAGTGCAGGCTGGGGACTTCCTGGGTCGCCAAGGCGACTACTCCGGCGACCCGAATAATCCGGTCGGCGTGCATCTGCACATCTCGATCGTGAAGGATGAACGCGGGCGCTTCATGAACGAACTCGAGATCGCGAACACATACGATCCGAGCCCCTATTTTGGACTTGCGCTAAACGGTCGGTCGAGCCCGAACGACGTGCCGGTGTGCGCGGCCCCGGACCAGGACTAGTGTAGACGTCTCGTCTACCAGAGGGGGATTCTGACTACGGTGCCCAACCACCCCAGTAGCGGCGCGTGCACCTGAAGCCCAACCAGGCCAGCGACAATGCCCAGCACGAGTCCGGCAACGACGTCGGAGAGATAATGCACGCCCATGGCCACGCGCGCCATGGACACGAGCGGCGCCCAGATCCAGAGGGCTGCGGCGAGTCCGGCTGGGCCCATTCCAGTTGCCAGAACCGCAATCAAGAAGGCCCTGGCGGCGTGACCCGAGGGGAAGGAGTGCGGATCAGTGTTCCTGTAGATACCACCCCATTCGCCCTCGGGTCGGCGACGGCGAATGCTGAATTTGAGGACCAGCACCAAGGCGGCCAGTACAGAAATGGCGATGAGCACGCCCACCGCCCATTTTTTCCAAAACGAATCGCCCAGCAGCCACAGCAAGATCATACCGGGGCCCCACAGCCATGAATTGCCGGAGTGCGCCAGAAAGACCGCGATGTTGCGCAAAGTTCCAGGTTTCTCCGCGAGCCGCAGCCGCGCGGAGAGACGCGCATCCAAACCTACGAGGAGATTCATCGGAACTCTGCTTGAGGTCGCCCGGCCGACTCTGACGGCTTCGAGGGGGTCAGCGGCGTTTGCCTTGTCGGGTAGTCACCGGACGTGTTCGGCTCGACTTGCGGGCTGACGACTTCGGCGCTGGCTTGCCGAGAGATCTACGGACCGGGCGCGACGGAGTGTGGGGGCTTACTCGCCGCGCAGAGGCGGCTCTTGCGCGCCCCTTCTGTTCCTTGACCATGTGTGCGCGCATGATCTCAAGCTGGTGCGGTTTGTCCACGTCCATTCCAATTTCGGCATATGGCGAGATCAGTGCCCGACCCCTCAAGCCCAATCGGTCGGCCACGCGGCGTATGACGTCTTCCGCCGTGAGCTGCCGGGTAAGGAATCGAAAGATGATGTCGAACCCCAGCAGGCTGGCCTGGGCGGCAGGGTTCTTGCGCGCCTCGATGAGCTTCTCCCAGAATGCTGAGTTCTTGCCGACGATCGACATGCGCGCCACGTGTATGTCTCCGCCGCAGGCCTCCAGGTCCTTGAGCTGGATGTATGTGCGTCGGGAGGTGGGAAAGCGATCCTCCATGACCTGGCGCGGGAGGACGGTGTAGTACAGGTCGTGCTTTGTCTGCATTGAAGTGTTGACGACCCAATCCACCATGCGGCCCGTGAGGCCGGGTATGTCGGATGTCACGAATAGCACATACTCTGCCTTGGGATTCAGCTCCTTCACCCGGGCAGCGCCCGCCTGAAGGTTCGCCAACATCTTGCCCTCGTTGGAGATGTAGGACACAGGCTTGCGGCACAAAAGCCCGGTCTTGTCCGTCAGGCCGATCACCACGATGCGGTCCACCGTCTGCGCCTCGCCGAGCGCATCCAGCACCCACTGCACCATGGGTTTTCCGGCGATATCGATCAGTGCTTTGGGATTACCCCTGGAGTATGGGTACAGGGCCTCCTGAGGCTGGGGATTACCACCAGCAATAACGACTGCGTCCATACAGCAAATCCTCCAGGAACTAGATTTCCGTGCCGGGGCCCCGTCTCGCGGTCCCGGCCCTTGAGATCGTTGACTAGTTAAGCTCCTGCAATTGGGGTTCCAATTTCAAGCGCTCAAGCATGTCCGCGTATTCGTCGCGCGTAAGTGGCCGGCCCTTGCCGGCAACGGCGACCAGAGCGGCTTCCATCATGTTCGTGCCGAATGATCGACCTTCGATCACAGGCGTGGTGGTGACCAGGTACTTGACCCCAAGGCTCCGGAACAGCTGTTGATCCTCAGCGGTCGTCGTGTTGGTCACAACGACCTTGCCGCGCATGTCATCCGGCATGCGCCTCTTGATGTAATGGCAATCTCCCGCCACAACCGATGACCACTGATAGTACTTTTCATACCTCGGCACGCGTTCTTCCTGCTTGGCGCCGGTGGGGTACACCCAGCTAAATGGAAGGCGCCCGACAATCGGCATAAGGATCGCCGCCAGCGTCTTGAGCTGCCCGGCGGTGTGGAGCGCCACCGGAATCCCCAAACCAAACATCAGGTCTCCGAAGGCGCATTCGTAGCCGGCGTCGAGGAAACTGCTGGACATGCCCCAGCGGTCCGCGCCACTGACGACGAACACGCGTCTACCCATCCGGGCCAGATACTCCGGAATGCGTTTTTCCAGGAACGACGCTGACTTCTTCTCGAGGGTGTTCTTCAGCCCGACGCCATCCACGAGCGGCGTTTTCTGAACATACCGCACCATGGGACGTACTGAGTAAAGGGGGTACCACTTGTCGTCCACCAGGAGTCCCAGGTCAGCGCCACCCACCCCAAAGGCATCCACGTGTCCGTCAAGTTCCTTGTACTTCAGGGCTGCCGCCTCCATGTCGCCGTCAGTTCCGATGCGTTCAATGCTCACCCGTTCACCCAGAAGGGTCACCTCAACGGTCTTGTCGCGTTTGGATGAGCCGATGCTAATCCCCACAGCACGTTTCATGGGCAGTCTCTCCAGAACAGATTGCGGTCAGTATACTCTGTGGCCGTCGATTTAATGGGCGCCCTACGTGGGCGTGAGGCACGCCCGCATGACGTGCCGATTCACGGCCCCGAAGCGGTACTTATATGCCTCGTCTCCGCGCATGAAATCCAGCTCTGAGCGACCCTGTTCACACGCCCAGCGCAGTTGATGCGCAAGCAACACCCAACCCGGGGAGAGATCCAGGAAATCCCGGTTTACCGCTGAGTTGTAACCCCACAGCCTGCCTCGATAGTCAAAATTGAAGGCTGCCGCCGCGGCAGCGCCGTCAGCCCGAAGAAAGGCCAGCCAGAGGATTCCCGCATCCCAGGCCCAATGCATCAGCCGCTGCATGTGCTTGCGCATGTCGGCACTGAGGAAACGAGCCTTGTCCAGGTCGTGCGCCATCAGATCGAGAAACTCCCCAATGGACGCCTCGAGCGCCGCGCCGTCCTGCAGCAGCTCGAACCTGGCCGGTGCCGGCGCCTCGGATGCGCGTCGCAGCTTGCGCCGGATCTCGTGCCGTTGTTTCTTCTCCAATCCCGAAAGAAACGCCTCGAAATCACCGCTGAGCACGACGTGCGGCGTGGGACGATAGACGACCTCTTCGTAGACCCAGCCGCGCTGCCTGGCCTCATTCCGCAGAGCTTGCAGGGTGGGCGACGCCTCGGGGATGTTGTACCAATCCAAAGGCAAGCGGGCGAAATGCGAGTCCGAATCGATGAAATCCAGCAGGCCGCCAACAAACCTATCCACATCTGCGGGACCGACGATCAGATCGAGGTAATCGGAGATCTCTATGCTTCCGAGCAACAAGAGCGCCCGGTGGCCCCCGTGTTCTGCGACGAACATGGGGGCGATGCCCACAAGCTGGTCGGCTTCGCGCGCGGAGATCAGTGCGAGTTCCGATTCGGGCCATTCGCCGCCGCCCCGAGTAGCCCACCACAGGTCCAGGTAGTCGCGGCGCGCAAATGGTGTATCCGAAATTCCGCCGGAGGCCAGGCGATCCCATGCCTCCGCTGAGATTTCCGAAAGAGCTGCATGCTGCGCGTATTGCATCAGATGTTAGGTGCGAGGAGCGCCGGAATTTTACCAGTATAATGAAATTGGACATGGGTTCATGCCGCTCGACATAACCATTACGCCGCTCTATCGAGTCGGCGGACAAGAACAACCCTCCCTGCCGGGTTTGATGGCGGCGGTACCGCCCCGGCAGGCAGCTCGCGGTCGCGATCAGGATCGGCTCGTCGTGCATCTGCAACTGGCTGGCCGGGCCATCTCGTCCAGTGGAGACGTTGTGCAGGCCGCCAGTCGCGCGGCCCTGGCTTTCTATTCCACTCCGGGCACCATCACATCTGCACTTCGAAGCGCGGCTGAGGCTGTCAACGATCATCTTCACGATCGCAATCGCCTCAGCCAGGCACAGGGTGCGTACTCTGTGGGTTATCTCGCGCTGACCTCGATTCGTGAATCGGAGATGACCATCTTGCTGAGCGGACCGGTGCAGGCCTTAGTTCTCCGCACAGACGGCATCCGACACATCGCGGACTCACTTTCGGGCCGGGGACTGGGCTTGGGCACCGCCACGGCCCACTATTTCGCCAAGGTCACTCTCCAGCCGGGCGACCGCATCCTGCTGAGCGGTGCTCTATCGGCCGGCTGGGAGGCGGCGGTTCGAAATCTGTCCCCATCCGATTTGGAAGCCACTCGCCGCAGGCTTATGAACTCAGCCAGCAACGATGTGAATGCCGTGTTGATGCAGGCCGGCGAGGGTGAGGGCGCCCTGCATCTTGTTCGGCCAGTGGCGGCGCCAAGCCGCGACGCGCAGCGCCAGAGTCGTTGATCGCCCACCGGAATCCATCATGCCGGAGCCCGACGCGGCGCCCTCCGCTTATGCCATCCCACCAGCGCAACCAGTGGAAGTGCCAGTTCCTGACGAGCGGCCCGAAGGCAACTCATCGTTCCTCTTGCCCTCTGCGGCTCCTGGTGCGGTCTCGGCGACGTCCCAAAAACTCACGCTTTTGCCGCCGGAACGCCAGCAGCAAGTAGCGCGTTGGATCGTGCGCGCTCTGCGAAATGTCCGGGCGACTGGTAGTCGAGTTAGCGCCGCACTGGGGGCGTTTCTTCCGCACCTGTTGCCAAGTCAGGAGCCCAATCCTTGGGCGCTGGGTTCACCCACGATGATGTTCATAGCGGTGCTGGTTCCCCTTGTGGTAGTGACCATTGCAAGCGCCGTGTACTTTCGATATGGTCGAAGCGTGCAGTACGAGCAGTACCTTGTTCAGGCGCGGGATGCGCGTGCCCAGGCGCTGACGTTGTCCGATGCTGTTGCACAACGCGAGGCCTGGCAGCGTGAGTTGTTCTATCTGGACAACGCCGAGTCGTATACCTCCACGGCCGAAACACGCCAACTGCGTGCTGAGGCTCAACAGAAGCTGGATGACGTCCTGGGGATTCGCAGGCTGCAATTCCAGCCAGTCCTGAGCCGCAGTGTGGGCGTGCAGATTGGCCGGGTGGCTGCGGCCGAGAACGATGTCTACTTGTTGGACGCACAGCGGGCATCTGTCATTCACCTGGCCCTGACCAACACCGGATTTGAGGTGGATTCTGCCTTTGATTGCGGCCCCGGCACTTATGGACCATACTCGGTGGGACCCTTGGTGGACATCTTGGCGCTGCCGACGCTGAACACGCTCAACGCCCAGGTTCTCGCAGTCGACGCCTCCGGAACTCTGTTGTACTGCTCGCCTGGACAGGTGGCACAGGCGGTTCCGCTGGCGACTCCAGACACCAACTGGCGCCGCATCCGCTCGATTACTCTGGACAGCGGCAACCTGTATGTGTTGGATGCCGAGGCGCGAGCCGTCTGGGTCTACGTGGGGGACGACAGTGCCTTTGTGGATCGACCCTACTTCTTTTTTGGCGGCGAGATCCCCGCTCTGGAGGATGCGATCGACCTGGCTGTGAACGCAGACGATCTTGTACGTCCTGCACTCCGACGGGCGCGTGTCCACGTGCTCCTACAGCCGGATAGAATCCGTCCCGACGCGATGCGTGGATCCGGCCGTGTTGATCAACGCACTGCCGGCGTATCGCGACCAGGACTTGTTCTCCCAGGCCCATTTCACACAGATGATGTTTTCCCCACCACCCGATTCGACCCTGCTGCTTCTGGATGCCGAGAATCAGGGCGTCTACCGCTTCAATGCCCGTTCACTGGAGCTCCAGTCTCACCTTCGGCCTCTGTCCGGCCGCGCCAACGGCATGCCGGCGGGGCTCGTCACAGCCATGGGAATCAGTCCCAATCACGTGCTGTATTTCGCGTTGCGAGACCGACTGTACTTCGCTGCCGATACGCAGTAGCGTCTGAACTGAGGTAGGTTCAGGTGTTCTCTCAAACGACCCCAACTCCTGGAGTGGAACCGCCCGCTGGGACGAAGCGATGAAGAAATTTAGAGACTGGCTGCAAGGATTCCTGCCCCAATCGCGCGCCTCGGGCTCTGCACCTGCCGTCACCGGGCCAGAGCCCGCGCTTTCACCGGACCGAGCTGACGAGCCGGCCAGCATCTCGAATCCCCGGGTCCTTCTCATCATACTTAATCCAGTCATGGGTGAACCTGGCGCGATCAGACTATCGAATGAAATGGGTTGGGGTAGGCCAGATGACCTCGTGCGCCGTTTCATCGCCGAGATTCTTCAGGCGAGCGGAGGGTTGGTTCGCTATCAGGTGGCGGAGCGAGTGGAGTTGGCCGACTTCCCGAGGTTGGCGGATGGCTTCCAATACAATGCAGCATCCTACCGTGCTGTGGTTTCCAGAAGGGCTGAGGCTCACGCGCCTTCCGCCATAGACTACATTGGACTGCTTGGAAAGTTCCACGTCCGGGAGCGCATTGAGGCGCACGAGGTGGATGAAGTCTGGGTCATGGGTTTCCCGCATGCCGGTCTGTATGAGTCTGTCATGGCAGGCGCAGACGCCTTCTGGTGCAATGCGCCTCCGCTGCTCCAGACCTCGAAATGCAGACGCAGGTTCGTCGTCATGGGGTTTTCCTTCGAGCGCGACATCGGCGAAATGTTGCACTCCTACAACCACCGAGCTGAGGCCGTTCTCGCCCGCGTCTTCAACAGCCTGGGGTTCCTGTCCTGGGCCTACAAAACCAACCGTGCCCCGGCGACGGTCAGGGTGGATCAGAAGCTGAACTTGTTTGAGCGTTTCATCCTGTTCGATGCGATCGCACCCGGACGCGCCGGAATCGGCACCGTACACTACGCTCCAAATGCCTTGCGCGACTATGACCTCGGCAGCCCCAGGCTGGTTGCCTCCAATTGTTATGACTGGCTCCGTTTCCCGGATTTCCAGGGAGATGTGCGCATGATCTCCGCGTCTGAGTGGGGTGGTGGATCTGAACGAACCTACCAGCGCTGGTGGATGAGCCATCTGCCAAAGACGGCCGGCCGCAAGAACGGGATCCACAATAATTGGTGGCAATACATTGCCAATCTGGACAACGTGACGAGGTGAGGCTGTCCTAGTAACCAAGAGAGACGCCTGGCGGGCGTCTCTCTTCTATCCGCAGCCACATTGAGCCGCTACTGCAGGCGACCCACAATGATCGTTGCGTCATCCACAAGGGCGGTGCCTCCCGTGAACTCGGTCACCGACAGCAGAAGCCGTTGTACGAGCTGTTCCGGCGGCAGTCCATGATCACGCCTGACGACCTCTGCCAGTCCGTCCAAACTCCACTGCCCGGCGCCGCCGTCGCTCGCTTCGGTCACGCCGTCCGTGTAGAGTACCAGCGTGTCATCACGGTCCAGTTGCAAGTGCTCAAGGTGCACATTGAAACCCTCCATCAGGCCGATGGCGGGGCCCGTCGGATGCAGGAGAAACTCCTTCCCGGTCGTGGGGCGATACACGTACCCGGAGTTGTGGCCCGCGCTGGCGTAGGTGAAGAGCCGGGTGGCAGGATCGAACTTGCCAAAGAAGATCGTTACAAAGGTGGTGAAGCTGATGTTATGCGCGTACAGGCGGTTAATCCGTTCCAGCACGTCGAGCGGTGAATCCGAGAGAGGAACCAGCGTGTGGAATGCGGTCTGCAGGCTGCTCATCATCATGCCGGCCGATACGCCGTGGCCACTGACGTCCGCAAGCACAATGCCGTGGCCGCCGTCGCTAAACCGTACGAAGTCGAAGTAGTCGCCACTCACGATCTGTGCCGGACGGCTGAAGGCGGCAATGCTCAGGCCGGGTATGTCCGGCGCAGCTTGGGGCAACAGGCCGCGCTGAACGACTTGAGAGAGCTCCAGCTCAAACTCAAGCTGGCGGAGCTCAGCCTCTGTGAAGTGACCCAGGCAGACCGTTGAGGTGTAGTCCATCCGAAGAAGCTCGTCATCCACTCTATCATGGCAAACTTCGCAGATGCCAAAGGTGCCCTTGTCGATGTTGTCCAGGGACTTGTCGATGACTTGCAGATGCTCCGTAACGCAACCGGCATTCTCGGCGCAGCACTGCACCTGCTTCTTCACCTCCGGCGTGGTCTCGATCCACTGCGCCAGATGCTCGCGCGTCTCTGCCAGACCGTGCTTGATCGTTTCAATCGGCTCTGTTTCCATGCCGGGCCTCACTCTCCTGTCCGACGTACCGGTTTCATGAGAGAACATTAGTTCTAAGTATAACACTCCCCGCCACAGGGCGCAAGGCCCGAGTGGGTCTCATGTGAGGTTGAAGATCAGTGAACAGCACGTCAGTGCCCCCTCTGCCTTTCCCAGCTCATCGGCTGGCAACGGCAGAATGCGCGTGCCTGCCTGCTCCAACCGTGCGCGTGTAAGTGGGAAGGCCTCGGGAAAAAGAACCGTCTCGCCAACGCGCAACGCATTAGCGGCGTAGGGTTCAGACGGATCGATCTCGATGTATTTTACGTGTCCAAAAGCTCGCGGGTCCATCCACTCCGGGTTGGCAAGCACGACTCCATCGCCGATCTCTGTGGCGGCGGACTTGAGATGCAGGCAACCGCTCACGCGTACGGCCACCACGGTGTAGCCGAGCGGCTCCAGCCATGACTGGATCTGCTCCTTCGCCAGGGCGTCGGTTCGTTGGCCCAACCCCACATAGATGCGCCTTCCCAGTCGCAGGATATCGCCGCCATCCACCCGGGCAGGCGCTTCGACGCGGTAAACGGGCCGGAAGCGTTCCAGTATCCCTGCAATCGAATCTGTCTCGGGTCGACGCGACTCAGCGCCCGGTCGGAGCAGGATGGCGCACTCATCCAGGACCAGCGCGGTGTCCTCCACGAACACTGCGTCCGGCATTTCTGGTTGCTCGGGCAAAGTGATGACGGCTAAACCCAGCTCCTCAAGCGCCTGCCGGTACTGCGCGTGTTGTCGCCGCGCCCGCAAGATATCGATGGGTTCGCGGGCCAGGTATGCCAGCTCGCATCTGACGATTGAACGGCTAACCTGCCTCGTTATCGCGATCTGCACGATTGGCTCCCTTTGGGCTACGCCGGTCAGGCGGGACGCCAGGTTTGGTACAGCCCGGATCGACGATCCGCGCCGTCCGAAAGGAATGAGTCCACCACGGCGTAGCCGCTCTGTGCTGCGAGCGCCGCCAGTTCGTCTTCCCGAAACTCATGAACGTACCGGATGCCCGCGGTCCCGCCTCGCCAGTCGATAAGGTAATCGCCCTCATCCACATCCTTATCAGTCAGCCCTTCCGCAGACCAGGGCAATATGCGGGATTTCATGCGGTTGTTGGATGAGAACTGCCAGTTCGAGAGAATCAGTCGTCCAGCGGGTAGCAGCCACTTGCGCACCGCCTTCAGGAGATTGAGGCGCACACTGGGTCCTGGTAAGTGGTGCAGCACCGCAAAGGCCGTAACGACGGCCCAGGCACCCGCCGCAGAGTTCGTTGGTTGAGTGGTGTTCCCCGCAGCGATGGCCTGGGGGACGCCCCGCAACTCCTCAGAGGAAGCCAAATCGGTCTGGATGAACCTGACTGGAAAACCATATGAGCCCGATCGTGCCCTCTCCAGTAACGGTAGGCTCAGGTCGAGTCCGATGTACTCTCCTTTGTGACTCGCATCGGCTAGCGCTTTTGCGAAGCCCCCCGAGCCGCAACCCAGGTCTAGTATGGTATCTTCTGCGTGCAGGGTGCGAAGCACGCGCCGAACACCGGGCTGGACGCGCTCGCGGGTGGCCGCGAATTCCCCTGCGTGCTCCAGGTAAAACCGGCGATTGATGTCCAGCAACAACGCCTCCCTCGCCGAATTCACGCAATCATTATAATGGGTGAGATCTGAACACCGAATCCACCCACCAGCCTGACCTCAATGCGATCCGCGAAACAACAAGCCTGGATTGAACAGCACACGATCAAGCCCGAGTGGTCCGGGCTGGCGCGTCGCATCATGGCGGACGTGCGGGCAGGCGCCGGCGTCATGGAGTCGCTGCGTGCCCATCCGATCAATGGAGGCGGTTACCTGGGCAAGTACGTCCTGGTGGCTGCATACCATGAGATGGTGCGCAGCGGTGAACTAACGGCCGATGCAGGCCTGCTTGAACGTCTGCGAATGAAGCCCGTGCGGACCCTCTCTGGTGTGACGACCGTGACCGTGCTCACGAAGCCGTATGCCTGCCCCGGGAAGTGCATATTCTGTCCCACCGACATTCGCATGCCCAAGTCCTATCTGCCGGATGAGCCGGGCGCCATGCGCGGACTCGAGCACGACTTTGATCCGTACCTCCAGGTGCGGTCACGCATTGCCGCCCTCGAGATTCTCGGCCATCCGACCGACAAGATCGAGCTGCTGATCCTGGGGGGAACATGGAGCGCCTACCGCCGGGATTATCAGGAATGGTTTGTGCGACGTTGTTTCGACGCCATGAATGAAGACCGGCGCGCAGACGGGTCGAGCGATCCGGAGGACGCCGCCATCCGGGTGCCCGTCTCATCTCGGGACTTGGACTCGGCTCATGCTCTGAATGAAGACGCCGCCCATCGGAATGTGGGGCTGGTCATCGAAACCCGCCCCGACGAGATCAACGCCGATGAGCTCCAATGGCTCCGGAGGCTGGGAGTAACCAAGGTGCAGCTCGGCGCCCAAAGCCTGGATGACCGAATCCTCGCGCTCAACAAGCGAGGGCATGACGTGCAGCAAACGCGCGAAGCCGTTGCGCGTTTGAGAGCGGCAGGCTTCAAAGTGGTGTTGCATTGGATGCCCAACCTCTTGGGAGCTACTCCAGAAACCGATCGGCAGGACTTTGTAAAGCTGTGGCACGGCCTGTGCCCGGATGAGATAAAGATCTATCCCAATCAGCTGCTGGCGAATGCCGAGCTGTACGACTACTGGCTGCGAGGTGAATTCCAGCCATATACAACCCCCGAGCTCATTGACCTCCTGGCAGACATCAAGCCCGGCATTCCCCGCTACTGTCGTGTGAACCGCGTCATTCGTGACATCCCCTCGACGAACGTCGTGGAGGGCAATCGACGCACCAGCCTGAGACAGGATGTTCACGCCGAGCTGCAGCGGCGGGGCCAGCGATGTCAGTGCGTGCGTTGCAGGGAAGTGCGGGGCCGCGGGATTAGTGATGATGACTTGCACATGCACGTGCTGGAATACGAAGCGGACCACGCCCGGGAGTGCTTCATATCCTTCGACACTCTGGAAGATGAGTTGGTCGGTTTCTTACGGCTGTCGCTGCCCGCTCCGTCTGCCCCAGATACGGGCACGGACGAAATCCGGGGAGCAGCCATGATCCGTGAGGTTCATGTGTACGGCCAATCGCTGGCCGTAGGATCTGGAAAAGCCGGAGCGGCACAGCACACCGGCCTCGGCGGCCGGTTACTGCGGTATGCCGAGGAGAAAGCGCGGGCAGCGGGCTTCGCACGGCTGGCTGTCATCTCCGCGGTAGGCACCCGGAAGTACTACCTGGAGCGTGGCTTCACACGGGGCGCCCTCTACCTCTTGAAGGACCTTACCTAGCCCCCGACCTGCGACATGCATTGCCTCGACGTCAACACGGCCCTTATCCATGCGGCGCGCTGCTCGCGAACCGCACCACCGACAGCCGCAGGCCGAGCCACGCGGCTCCAACCAGGACCAATCCAAATTCTGTTTTCCAAACATCGACATGGTGCGCGGGCCGAGACCGCGTGCTGCACTCTTTAGCCTGGCGTGTACTTCTTCTCCCATTCGGCAATCGCGCCGCGGATGGCGTCCCGAATTTCCATGTCGGTCACCTGTTCGACGCTGTCATATTGCGTGGAGCCCACAAAAACAACGGCCCCACCGTGGAGCGATTCGGCCAGGCGGATGCCCCGGTCCGCCAGTGGTGTCCCCTCAAGACGCGCCTGAAGTATCATGTCGACTTGAGCTACCAGGCTTAATGCCGCTGCGGGGGGCGGCGGTGCTGCCGGCGTCGGACGCGGTGCGCTGAAGCCCGCCGTTGACTTCGCGGCACGAACGGGTGTGGCCGTGAGCCCGACGCCAGGATTGCCCGTTACCGCGGCCGACCGGGGGGACTTCGAAGCTGCCTCACCGCCGGGATCGATCCACGGCTTGAGCATCACCATGAGATCGATGAGCCGCCTGCGTTCTTCGGCTGACACACGCAGCGCGTCAACTTCCTTGCCGTCAATATGAAGTACGGGTCGCCCAGCCTCGTTTTGGCTGAACTCGAGGAGGGCGAGTGGGGCTGGGACTTGCGTCTCAGGTGTTGGCGCCGGCGGCACAGCCGCGGCCGCCTCCGGATCCCCCACCTCTTCTTTCTTGCGCTTTCTGTATCCCTGACCACGACCCTCGAAAAGCCCAAAAAAGTAGCCAAAAAACATGGCCACCAGGCCTATGCCAACCACCGTCAGGACGTTGATTTCCATGGCTCAGATCCTTTGGCAACGGGGGCAAAGGTGAGTACCCCGCTGGCCAACCACGACCCGCCGAACAGGTGTCCCGCAAACGGGACACGGTTTTCCCTCACGATCATACACACGAAAATGATTCTGAAAGTCGCCGCCTCGATACACCCAGTCAATGCTGGCACCGTTTCTGCGTATGCCTTCGCCCAGGACACTGCGAATGGCTGTGTGCAAGCGCTGGGCCTGTGGGCGCGACACCGTGTGAGAAGACTTCAACGGATGAAGCCGGGCCATGTGCAGGGCCTCGTCCGTGTAGATATTCCCGAGTCCGGCAATGAAGGTCTGGTCCAACAACAGAGGTTTCAGGTGACGTCGCCGCGCGTGGAGCATTCCGTGCAGTGACTCTGCTGTGAAGCCGCGGCTCAGTGGCTCCGGCCCCAGTCGGCCGGTCACGACCTCCGCCTCATCTGTGAGCCACACTCGGCCAAACTTCCGCGGGTCGCTGAAGACAAGGCTGGTAAGGCCCACCATGCCGGCCGGTGACCGCACCAGTTCTCCCTGCGACGAAGCCGGAGCCAACAGCAGGATCAAGCGATCATGCTTTTCGGCCGACGACCCGCCGGGCCTGATCGACACGTCGCCACTCATCCGAAGATGGATGAAGAGATGCGATCGGGATAGCTGGATATGGAGGAACTTGGCTCGACGGGAAACGTCCTGGATGATCTGATCCTGCACCTGAAGCTTGAAAGTCCTCGGAGCCGGTGACGCCAGCGTTCGCCGCCAGCGAACGTCCGCGCCGACAATGCGTTTTCCAACGAGCCGGGGTCGCAGGGAGCGGGCAATCGTCTCAACTTCTGGGAGTTCCGGCATATCCGATTCCTCGCCCTGAAGCGTGTGTAACGCGTAATCTTCGAACTTGCGCCGCCAACCCTGCCCGCTTGGTCGTGCAACTACTCGTTGAACATCTCTCCCACGCTTCGGCCCTCGTGCGCACGGCGAATAACCTCACCGAGCAGGCTGCTGACTGTCAAGACAGTCATCCGATCCTTGAGGATGTCCATTTTGGCCGCCGAGATCGGGACGGTGTCGGTTGTGATGATGCGCTTCAATGGGAGGGCAGCCAGGTTCTCTGCCGCGTCGGCCGAGAGAATCGCATGCACAAAGGCCAGGTAGACGTCCTTGGCGCCGCTTTGCCCCGCAACCTTGACTGCCTGGATGATGGAACTGCCGGTGTCGACCTCGTCGTCCACAATGATGACGTCGCTACCATCCACATCGCCGATCAATGAGAGCGCCTCGGCGCGTGAGTCATTACCGGCGCGGCGTTTTTCGATGAAGGCCACCGGCATTCCCAGGTCCGCCGCGTAGTTGCGTGCCTTCTTGGCAAAGCCCAGGTCTGTGGCCACGACCACCGGGTTTCGAAGTTTCGGGAGCAGTGTGGTCCGGATTTCATCGATGATCAATCGCGAGGCGGTCAGCACATCCCCCGGAATGGAAAAGAATCCCTGGATCTGCCCCGCATGTGGGTCCAGGGTCATGTAGCGATCGGCGCCTGCGACCTCGATCATGTCGGCCACCAGCCTGCCCGTGATCGGCACTCGAGGCTGGTCTTTCTTGTCCGACCGCCCGTAGCACAAGTATGGAATCACGGCTGTGATGCGTGCCGCCGAGTCCAGGCGCAGCGTCTGCAACGTGATGAGCAACTCCATAAGATTGCGGTGCACAGATGTAGCCGTTTGTTGGATTACGTAGACATCCTGTCCCCGCACGCTGTGCTTGAGGCGGATGAAGATGTTCTCGTTGGGGAATTCAACCAGCTCGCGTTCGCACAAGGGCGAATCAAGGTAGGCCGCAATCTTGCTGGAGAGTTCCGGCGATCCGCTGCCTGCAAAGAGCTTGATCTCCCCGTACACCTTCATCTCGTGCGGGTGCGAGTGGCTGGTCATGATCCCTCCAGGCGTTTCTTCCACTCAGAGCCTACGATGCCCACGACAATGATATCGGCATGATGTCCGCGCCGGAACATGGCCTGATGTAAGGGCCCCTCCACAACGAAGCCCGCCTCATCATAGGATTGGCGGGCTCGGGCGTTGTTGGCGTCCACGTGCAGGCAAATCCGATTTCGGTTGAGTGTTTCAAGTCCGTGAGCCCACATGAGTTGGAGCGCCTTGGTACCGCGTCCCCGGTCCGAGAGCGTCTTGTCGCCATTCACGATTCCAGATCCGGCGATGCGTTGGATCCAGGACTGGTGGAGCTGCCTGGCATTTCCGGCGAGTTGCCACCCCTCCGGACGAAGAATCTCAACGGCAAGCGGGCTTTCTTCCGGGGTCTCGTTGGGCAGAGCGGCATACGACCGCTCGGCTTCGTCCCGGGATAGGGGCAGGTAGTGCGTGACCTCGTGGGTCACATCGACATTGTGCAACCACCGCTGAAATGTCGGCAGGTCCTCGCACTCCACGGCCCCGAGGCGGACACCGGCTTCGCCGATCATGGTCGCAGCCTGCCTTCCGATGTGCCCGGGTCGGGCGGCTGCGACTGCGCGATCAACATGTCCACCGCTTGCTCAGGCGAGAGTTTCTTCAAGGCGACCTGCTGCATTACCTCATTGTAGCGCCCTTCGGGCACACTTGCGTCGAATCGCGCCCGGAGGGCCTCATGTAAGATGGCATTCACCTCAGCAGCCAGGCGCGCGACCTCCCGCCGGTCCCAGTTCCCGCTGTCGTGCAGGAATTGCGCATGTGCTCGAATTTTGCCCGAAAGCTCAGGGATGCCGGCCCCTTCGGTCGCGATTGTCCGCATGATGGGGATCGACCACTCCGGTCCCCCGGCCGCCTCTGCCTCAAGCATGATCTGTTGACCGTGGTGATCGTACGTGCCTGACCGCGACTGCAGCCAGTTCCAACATGGATCGCAATGCCTTTTCCGTGCTTTCCACCCCGGGCCGATCGGCCTTGTTGACTACCAAGAGATCTGCGACCTCCAGGATACCCGCTTTGATGGCCTGGATATCGTCGCCCAAGCCAGGGGCCTCTACCACAACAGTTGTGTGAGCCAGGCGCGCAATCTCGACCTCGGCCTGGCCGGCGCCCACCGTCTCGATCAAGACCATGTCATAGCCGGCGGCATCAAATACCTTCGCGAAGCCTGCAGTCGCGCGTGCCAGGCCGCCCAACGCACCGCGCGACGCCATTGAGCGAATGAAGATGTCTGGATCGCCGCTGAGGTCTTTCATGCGAACGCGATCTCCCAGCACTGCTCCGCCCGTGAACGGGCTGGTGGGATCCACAGCCACGATGGCCACACGACTCGCCTCGGCGCGTAGTTGGAGCGCGAGGCGATTTACGAGAGAGGACTTGCCCGTTCCGGGGGCTCCAGTGATGCCGACAAGCTGAGCGCGCCCCGTGCGCTGAAAGATCTCGCGCAACGCGGCTCGGCCCTCCGGCGTGTTGTTTTCCACGTGCGAAAGCAGCCTGGCCAGCGCCAAGCGATTGCCAGCGAGCACTGAGTCGACAAGCATCATCAAGTCTGGAGCAGCAAATTCACGAGCTGTAACGTGCGCCAGCGCCCACGTACGTGGCGCGCTGGCTTGGCTCAGTATTTATGCCCTGGGCTGCGCGCCAGCCAGCCGTACGTCGCGCACAATATCCTCGGTGGATGCGCCGGGCCCGTACACGGCCCGAATACCAAGTTCCTTGAGTTCGCGAGACATCCTCATCCGGCACAATACCCCCAATGAAAACGTGAACATCCGACTGACCGTTCGCCTTCAAAAGCTCCATGATCCGTGGCGCCAGCGCCATGTGCGCCCCCGACAGAACGGATAGGCCAACGACGTCCACATCTTCCTGCAAGGCGGCCTGTGCGATCATCTCCGGGGTCTGCCGCAACCCAGTGTAGATGACCTCCATGCCGGCGTCACGCAGTGCGCGGGCGACCACCTTCGCGCCGCGGTCATGACCGTCCAGGCCGGGCTTCGCAATCAGCACCCGGATCTTTCGTTCGCTCATTGCTCCTCCCAGGGATCCGCGCCAAAATTATACTATGAGGCCCCTTGGCGGAGCCCGCATTGCAGGCGCGTCCGGTGCGCTGGCGCTCCAAGCAGCGCGCTGGGCCGCGACCGACTTGGCGAAGCTGGTACGCCCCATCCGCGCTACCTTGCTCAGCCTCCCTCAGCAGCTTGTTCGAATCGAGGCGAAATCGAACTATGCTATACTTTTCGCGCGCAGTGTGACTGCTGCCTGAAGCAAACGGGGTGGTGGTTAGCTCGCACGCCAGGTATCAGCGGCCATGCATGCCCACCGAGATTCCGAAGGCGTGATTCCCGAAGTCCCTAAATCGCAGTCCATGCCTCGGCCACGCGCAATAGCGCGCGCTCCGGCGGCCGTAAGACCTCGTATCCAGATGGGGGAGTTCGGGAGCTTGTGGCTGGACGCTGCCGGCCCGTTCGCTTTGGTCGCCTCTCAGCTTCTGTACGCGCTCGGCCCGTTCTTCGGTGCCAGTGCGATGCGGCTGGCCCGCCTGCTTGAATACGGGCATCCCAATTCAGAGGATGGTAGGCGTCCACTTGTGGATGACGACGACCTCCCTCAGGATCCAGGATTTCATGGTGATTGACCTCGTGGGCCTTGTGGTGGCCCTGATTACAGCATTGCTGTTGGCGGTTCTCACGCGGCTGCGCCGCCGATCCACCCCCAGACTGCGGACGATCCCGGCTTTGACGCGCCTCTATCAGGCGTTTGGGTTGAGCGTGGAGGACGGCAGTCGACTACTTGTTACCCTCGGGGGAAGAAGCATTCCGACCCGGCACGCGGCCGCGGCGTTCGCAGGCTTGGGTCTTCTTCGCGAGGTCGCACAAAAAGCATCCGTAAGTGATCGACCTCCCGTGGCCATCTCCGCGGAGGCCCCGCTTGCGCTTCTCTCACAAGATTCGCTACAGGCCGGTTATCGCAGCATCGGCGCCGCCGAGTACTACCAGCCGGCCAACGGGCGGCTTGGAGGTCTCACTCCTTTTTCGGCCGCAGCCGCCACCATGACGATCATTGGCGACGAGCAGGTTTCAGCGATTGCGCTCCTGGGCCATTTTGGGATGGAGGCCGCACTGATTTCCGAGGCGGCCGAACGATCTGGTGCTGCTCTCCTCGGCGCAAGCTCCGATCCGGCTTCCCAGTCGGCGCTCTATGCCACGGCTTCTGAAACCCTCATCGGCGAGGAGCTCTTTGCAGCCCCGGCCTACTTCTCGGGTCGTGCTTCATTTGTTGCTGGACTGACCGTCCAGGATATTCTGCGTTGGTTGATCGTGGCGGGCCTCCTTGGTGGCGCCGCCCTCAAGGTCGTGGGTATCTTCTGATGCAGGTCATCGCCCTGATCTTCGCGGTGCTTGGCGGTCTCATTGTCCTGGCCGGGTCCTTCGTGCCGGCGCTGCAGGAGGAACAACAGCTCGTTCTGAATTGGGCGATCATCCTGGCGGGCACCGCGGTTGTCGTGGGCATCTTCAATCTCGTCCTCGTGCATGCCGGTAGGATCCAGAAGAAGGAGAAAGGCGGCGGCTACAGTGCCATCCTTCTTGTTTGCCTGTTAGCCTCGTTCGTTTTTGGACTTATCCTGGGCCCGGATCACCCCGGCATCCACCAACTCGTGGGCGCCATTATTGTCCCGGCTGAATCCAGCCTGATGGGCCTGCTTGCAGTCACGCTCCTCGTGGGTGCGTTCCGCTTGTTGCGGAGGCGCGTCAGTCTCATGAGTATCGTGTTCCTTGTGACCGCCGTACTCATGCTGCTGGCGTCGGCGACCCTTCCATTTGGCGAGATTGGCGCATTAACAACCCTGGTAAAGCCGTGGCTTCAACATGTCCTTGCCCTGGGTGGTGCCCGCGGCATCCTCGTCGGAATGTCCCTGGGTGCTCTGGTCACCGGGCTGCGCGTGCTGATTGGGGTCCATCGTCCGTATGAGGGCGCCTAGTGGACGAAACCGTTGTCTGCCCCAACTGTGGAGAAACCAATCCTGCGGACATGGCGTTCTGCCACAACTGCCAGTGGCGGTTGCGACCATTGGACGAGGAGTCCGCGACCGAGCGCACGCCTAACCCGACCTTCAAGACCGGACTACACGCCGATGAGGGTGGCTCGTCTGATGATTCTGTGCCAGATTGGCTGCGCCTTGCACCAACGCAACCCCGGCCGGAATTGGCCGCGGACGAGGCCGCCGCTGAGCAACTTAGGAAGCGGATCGCTTCGCCCGCTGTCGAAGATGTGCGGCCGACCGACAACAAACACAACGACCCCGTGGACTTGCTCGCAGGGTTGACACAAGCAGAACAGCCCGATGAAGAGCCCATACCGGACTGGGTCGCTCGCATCATGGGTATCACGGACGGCGACGATTCTGATCAGCCTTCGGATACCGAATCTGAAAGTCAAGCCAATCTCGGCCCTGACTCCGGTCTGGTTGCCTCGCTCTTGAGTTCGCCGGCTGGACGACCTGGTGGTGACGACGACCCCTTCGATGCGGGCTCGGCGCCGTCCACTGAAGGGCACGAGCCGGCCCGAGGAGCTGAGGGAGGGAGCTCAGGGCGGGAAAGCGATGACATCTATGCATGGCTGCGGCAACTCGACGCCAGCACCCCGGCTGCACCCACGCCTCCAGCCCGTAGGGACGTGCCAGCAACAACTGACGTGCCAACATGGGTAGGGCGCATGTTGGGCGTCTCGGGAGAAGCGGCGCGGGACGAAGCACGAAACGATGCCTCGCTGCCAAATTGGCTCCAAGGCAGTTCGTTTCAGGGAGATGAGCTCCCTTCATCGGGTTTCCAAAGTGGTGAGCACAACTTGACGCCACCTGCGACGGCGGAACCGCCCCCCGCCGCACGTGCTGTTGAACTCCCCGCGGACCCACCGGTTGTCTCCCCCCGCGTTGAACCGCCCGCGGAAGCGCCCGTAGTTCCGCCGACCCCGACACCGCCGAGTTCGCCGCTTGAATTTGAGCACGCTGCGTCGCTGGACGTTGACGCGATCTTCGCATCGATGCAGATGCCACCGTGGGCGGCACCCTCCTTCTCGTCTGGAACGCCTGGCGCTCCGGTCCAACCCCCGGCTGCTCAAGATCCTGGCTCGATTGAGTTGGCGGATCTGCCCTCATGGGTGCAAGCGATGCGACCGGTGGAGAGC
Source organism: uncultured Chloroflexia bacterium (assembly GCA_963784915.1). GTDB lineage: Bacteria > Chloroflexota > Anaerolineae > Anaerolineales > Villigracilaceae > Fen-1038. The sequence goes on along the minus strand of CAWATK010000008.1, from coordinate 317 downwards.
GCCGTGGCAGCCGCGGACGTTCAGCCAACAACTTCTCCGGGTGAAGCCGGCGGTCCGTTGCGGGGCATTGATGGAGTGCTTCCGGCAATCCCCGGCGCCGTCGTGTCTCCAAGTCACCCCAAGCCGCAGGTCGTGAGAATGGATATCTCCGAAATGCACCGGACGCATTCGCGCCTGCTGCAGGAGATGCTGGACGCGGAGACTCGTCCGCTTCCAATCAAAGGTCGGAGCCGCGCGGAGGCGCCTCGCACGCTGCGGTGGGTGATCGGCGGCGTACTCCTGCCGCTGCTCATGTTGGGATTGGTTTCAGGATCAGG
>CAWATK010000007.1:0-11189 GCA_963784915.1 uncultured Chloroflexia bacterium | reverse complement strand
TCGGCGTAGCTTCTCCGCTCAGTGCGTGCGCCAGCGCCCGGTCGGATTCCATCGGAACCCCGATGGCGTGCGCGAAGTCGTTGCCCGAGCCGACCGGCACCACGCCCAGGATGGGCCGCCGCTCCTGCGCAACCTGCATCAGCCCATTCACCACCTCATGCACTGTGCCGTCGCCGCCCATGGCGATCACCATGTCGTAGCCGCTCTCCGCGGCCTGCTTGGCCAGCTGCGTCGCGTGCGTGGGGAAGACCGTGCCGCTCCAATCCGCGCCGCCGTACTCGTTGATCTGCGGCCGCAGGTCGTTGGCTGCCCTCCACGCGTTCCGCATGTCTGCCATCGGATTCAATATGATCTTCACCTTGCGTCTCATGCAATCCCTCCTGGAGCGCGCGGTGGAGTATTCGCGCGAGCGGTCGGCGCATCCGAGCTAAGCCCGCGCCTGCAGTGTGCCCAACGAAGCTCGCATCCGGTTCAAGCCCTCGCGGATGTGTTCGGGCGACGTGGCATACGAGAGTCGCAGGTACCCCTCACCGTGCTGGCCAAATGACGAACCGGGCAGCACCGCCACGCCGGCTTCTTCCAGCAGCAGGTCGGTGATCTCACTTGATTTGCGGCCAAAGGCCTTGATGTTGGGGAACACGTAGAACGCGCCCGCTGGTGTGCGGCATGTGATGCCCGCTATGCTTCGCAGGCCGTCCACGATCAGGTCCCGCCGCCGCTGGTACTCTTCCCGCATTTCCACCACCCGATCCTGCGGACCGGTAAGCGCCTCAATACCGGCCAATTGCGTGAAGTGCGCCGTGGAGCCCACCGAATGTGTCATCAGCAGGTCCATCGTGCGCGCCAGTTCCACCGGCATGATACCGTAGCCAAGTCGCCAGCCCGTCATGGCGTAGGTCTTGGAGAACCCATCCACGATGATGGTCCGCTCCCGCATGCCGGGCAGGGTGGCAATGCTGACGGCCTCCTGGCCGTCGTACACCAGTCCGCCGTAGATCTCGTCCGAAAGCACCCAGCAATCGTGCCGGATGGCCGCCTTCGCGATGTGCTTCAGGTCCGCCGCCGGGATGATTCCCCCGGTTGGGTTGGCGGGCGAATTGAGAATGATCAGCCGCGTCCGGTCGTTGATTAGTCGGTCGAAGGACTGGATCTCGAACGAGAAGTCGCTTTCTTCTTCCAACGGGACCGGCACAGGCGTCCCGCCCGCCACATCGATCATCGCCCTGTAGGTCGGGAAGCCCGGGTCCGGGTACAACACCTCGTCCCCAGGTTCGATCAACGCCAGGGCCGCAAAGAACAGATTCGGCTTGGCGCCTGGACTCACCACCACCTGCTCCGGATCAAAGATCAGCCCGCGCTGAGCCCCCGCCGCCTCGGCGATGGCCCGTCGCAATTCCGCCATGCCCGCCGGCGCGGTGTAGCGCGTACGGCCATCGGCGATGGCCTGCCGGCCAGCCTCGCGGATGTTGTCGAACGTCTCGAAATCCGGCTGGCCGATCTCAAAGTGGATGATGTCCCGGCCCGCAGCCTCCAGCGCCTGGGCGCGCTTCAAGACCTGGTAGGCGCCTTCAGGCGCCAGCTCCTGGGTTCTGCGTGCGAATCGCTCAGGCCGGTTCAATCCGATACACTCCGCCACACGGCGACACCTGCTGATAGCGGCAGCGCAGCCCTGCTTCCCTCAATGCGCTTTGGGCTTCGTCTGCCACCCAGTAGGGTTCCTGCTCCCACACGTCGCTGTTCTTCTTCTCAAACGCCTGCATATCCCGCAAGTTGAGGAACGAGATGTCGGCGACCACGATTCTTCCACTCACCTCCAGGTGATCCCGGCTCATCTCGACCAGCATGCTCACCTTGTGCTGCAAGTCGAAGTGGTGCAACGCATACGCGGACACAATTCGATCGAAGCGCCGATCAAGCTCGGATGGCCATGCCGCGCGCAGATCATGCAACACCAGCCTTGCCTGCGGGATCTTTCGCCGCGCTTTGTCAAGCATCGCTCGAGAATAGTCGGCGCCCCACACCTGGCAGCCGGCCTGCAGAAACAGCTGCGCCAGGTTCCCGGTGCCCGTTCCGAGGTCCAGCACCGACATCCCGTCGCTGGCCGCCGCCTCGTCCAGCACGGTCTTCAGCACTTGTGGGTAGCCGGCAAATGGGAAGCGGTCATACGCGACGACATCCTGGTCGTATGAATCGGCCCATTGATCGAAATCGCTTGCGGGAAACGGATCGACCCGCTGCATGTCGATGGGCCGCCTTATACGGAGATCTGTTCGTACGACATGATTAGTTGATACGGGCCGGACTCGCAGAAATACACGTTGTAGCTGTCGCCTTCGTGAAAGATGGCGCTCATGTCATCGCCGAATGAGAACTTGTGCTCGCCCACATGCACGTGATACGTTGTCATCGATGTGCTCGAGGAATAGTCGCTGTCCAGCCGCGCCTTGCCCTGCACGCGCCCTCAACCGCGCCTGCACCACGCCCGCGGCCTGCCGGCGCGCAAGGGCGATTGATAGTCCCACCGCCGCTACGCCGATTACGCCGGCTGCGGCCAGACCCACCAGGTTCATTGGGTTCGAGAACAGAGCGGCTCGCGAATCCTCGTTGGATAGATACAGCCCGAGTGTGATCGTCAAGCCGAGCAGGACAAAGCCCAGGGCGATCGGGGCTGAAGCCATCGAACAACCGGTAATGCCGCGGGCGGTTCCCTGCAGCCAGCCTCGCTGCCTTTCTGTCAAATAGCCGCGCTGATTGGCTCGCAAATCCTGCGCCGTGAATTCGAAGACTGAAAGCGAGCCGGGCTCGTGCTCCTCGACGACCTCCGCTTGCCTCGCCCCCAGCGTGCCCCCACTCCTGGCGCGCACGTTCTACGACCATCTCCAGGTGGTCGCGTCCTTGCCATCTTCAATGGACACGCCCAGGCCAGCCAGGCGGTCTCGGATCAGATCAGAAAGCGCCCATTGCTTCTGCTTCCTGGCCTCCGTCCGCACCTCGAGCATAAGTTCAACGAAGGGATCTGCCTGTGCCGAGCCCTGCTTTGCGCTTAACCTCAATCCGAGAACCCCTGCCAATTCACGCAGTGCGGCTTGCGCCGGTTTCAACTGTTCGTTCGTTGCACCCTGGTCGCGTGCTGTATTGATCGATTTGACCAGGTTGGCCAGGGTTGCCAGCGCCAGCGCCGTGTTGAAATCGTCGTCCATGGCTTCGACGAATGCTGTTCGGGTCGTCTCGCCTGCTTTTGCGAAGGCCGGAGCCGCCTCACTGGAGAGGCCTGCCGCCTCGGCGCTGGCCGCCCGCAATCCAGACTGCAGGCGGGCGACGTTCTTCTCGGCCGCATCCAGTGTCTCTTCGTTGAACAGCAGCGGTGCCCGATAGGAACCGCTCAGCACCAGCATTCGCATGACGTCCGCGTCCCGCTTGGATAGGAATTCGCGAATGCCGATGATGTTGCCCAACGACTTGGACATCTTCTCGCCGGCCAGCTGCAGCATGCCATTGTGCACCCAGAAGCGTGCGAAACGTTTGCCGGTGTACGACTCGCTTTGGGCGATCTCGTTCTCGTGGTGCGGAAACACCAGGTCGTTGCCTCCGCCGTGGATGTCGATCTGCTCGCCCAGCTCCGCCAGGTTCATGGCCGAGCACTCGATGTGCCAGCCGGGCCGCCCCTTGCCCCAGGGTGAATCCCACGCCGGCTCGCCGGGCTTGGCGGCCTTCCACAGGGCGAAATCCATCGGATGTTCCTTGGACTCGCCCACTTCGATGCGCGCGCCCGCCTGCATCTCCTCCAGCTTGCGCCCGGATAGCTTGCCGTATTGCTTGTCTTTCGTCACGCGGAAATACACATCCCCGTTCGGCGCCGCATAGGCGAAACCCTTGTCCACCAGTCCCTGCACCATCCCCAGGATCTTATCCATCGTTTGTGTGGCGCGCGGGTTGCTCGTCGCCGGCAGGATATTCAGGTCACGCAGGTTCTGGGCGTAGTCGTTGATGTAGCGCTGCGCCAGCTTGAAGGGATCCTCCTTCAGCTCGTTGGCCCGCGCGATGATCTTGTCGTCCACATCCGTGTAGTTCATCACGTGGCGCACTTCGTAGCCGCGGTACTCCAGGTAGCGCCGGATGATGTCGAAGACCAGCGCCGACATGGCATGTCCCACGTGCGCCTCGTTGTAGACCGTCACGCCGCACACGTACATGCGCACCGTGTTGGGCTCGATGGTCTCGAGGTCTTCCTTCTTGCGCGTCAGAGTGTTGTAGATGCGAAGCATCGTCTGCCTTCCCGCCCCGTCGGTGGACCGCCCTATTTGGCTCCCGCGCCGGGACCGCGCCTTCGCGACTTGCCGTTGCTTTCCTCCACCCGGCCGAAGATCATCCTGCCCGCCGCGGTCTGCAGCACCTTGGTCACATGAACGTCCATGTATTCGCCGATGTATTCCTTGCCGTTCTCAACCACCACCATCGTCCCGTCGTCCATGTAGCCCACGCCCTGCCCGGATTCCTTGCCCTCCTGGAAAACGTTGAGATTCAGCACTTCGCCCGGCAGCACCACGGACTTGACCGCATTGGCCAGTTCGTTGATGTTCAGCACCGTCACGCCCTGCAGCTCCGCCACGCGGTTCAGGTTGTAGTCATTGGTCAGCACGGGGCTCTTCAACTGCTTTCCCAGCACCACCAGCTTGTCATCCACTTCGCGGATGCCCGCCACATCAATGTCGCTGATGCGCACCAGCACGTTCGGCAGCTTCTGTAGTTCGTTGAGCACTTCCATGCCGCGCCGCCCGCGCTGGCGCCGCAACCCGTCCGGGGAATCGGCGATGTACTGCAGCTCGTTGAGCACAAAGCGCGGGATCAGCAGCGTCCCGGGCAGGAAGCCCGTCCGCGCAATATCGGCCACGCGCCCGTCGATGATGACGCTGGTGTCCAGCAGGATGGTGCGATTCAGGTTGGTCCACGATGAAGCCGAACCGCCCTCGTTTCGCCCGCTCAACGAGCCGAACAGGCTCATGATGTCGCCCTGCCGCATCACGAACAGAGAGACGCCGAAGTAGCTGAACAGGATCACTCCGACGAAGGGCAGTGTGCTGCCAAACGGCTGCGGCAGGTTGGACAGCGGAAATGCCAGCAGCGCTGCGATGAGCAGGCCAACCACCAACCCGGCCAGGCCCGCGAACAGGCTCTCGGCCGAGAGCCGGCCCAGCAGCGACCGCAGGGCCCGCGCCGGGCGCGTGGTGAAATACGGCGTCAGGATCAGGCCCACCAACGCCCCTACCAGCGCCAGCCCAAGCGTGTACCGCAGAATGTCGGCATTGCTCTGCTCTGCGAGATCGTAGCCCCAAATGCCCCCGGCAATGGCAAAAATGAACATGAAAATAACGCGCAGGAAAAACTCCGTGCTCATAAGTCCACCTCGGTTTGTAACGTTCAGGATAAAGGCGCTGAATGAAGGCACACATAATAGCATGGGCCGTCAGGCCCGTCAATTCACCGGATTTTAAGTCCGGGGTGTCGCGGGGCTCGCCGCCCTCATGCATTCCTTGCCTGAGTCCGCCCTAACTCCCACCGTAGACCGCCCTGCTGGCTACGGATGTCCTCTTGTGCTTCAATTGCACGCAGAATCCCGCAAAGCTGGGAACGGACCCGCATAATGAAAGGTGACGCTCTGAGCCGGCGCTTCACCATTGTTAGTATAATCATGCCCCTATGGCTATCGACCAGTTCGGGCGCAAGATCCACTACTTGCGCATCAGCCTTACCGACCACTGCAACCTGCGCTGCATCTACTGCATGCCCGAGGACCAGACCTTTCGGCCCAATCCCGAGCTCATGCAGGACGATGAGATCGCGCTCCTCACGCGCCTCTTCGCCAGCCTGGGCTTCGACAAGATCCGTCTGACCGGCGGCGAGCCCACGGTGCGCAATCACATCGTGGAGATCGTCCGCACCATCGCCTCCACGCCTGGCATCCGTTCCGTCTCGATGACCACCAACGGCATCCTGCTTGAAGAAGCTGGCACAGCCGTTGGCTGAGGCCGGCCTCAAGCGCGTCAACGTCAGCATCGACACGCTGGATGCCGGGAAATTCCAGCGCCTCACGCGCTGGGGCAAGCTGCAGGACGTGTGGGACGGCATCCTGGCCGCCGAGCAGGCCGGCATGCAGCCCGTCAAGCTCAACGCCGTGGTGGTCAAGGGCTACAACGAGGACGACGTCGTGGATCTGGCCCGGCTGACCATCGATCGTCCCTGGCAGATGCGTTTCATTGAAATGATGCCCTTCGCCGGCGTCACCGATGTCCAGACCGGACAGATGATCACCGCCGCGCAGATCCAGGATCGCATCGAAGGCGCGCTGGGTCGGCTGGAGACCTTCCAACAACGGCGAGCTGGATGGCGAGGCGACGCTCTTTCACATTCCCGGCGCCCAGGGCGATGTGGGCTTCATCTCCTCCGTCACCGCGCCGTTCTGCAATTCGTGCAACCGGGCGCGCCTCACGGCCGACGGACGGCTGCGGCTTGTGCCTGCTGCGTGAGAACGAGGTCGACCTGCTCACGCCGCTGCGCGCCGGCGCCTCGATTGAGGACCTTCGCCGGCTCATCCTCGACGGCATCTGGCTCAAGCCCTGGGGGCATGGTCTGGCTGAAGGCGTCATCCCGCTCAACCGCGTGATGAACGAGATCGGCGGCTAGCTCCGCTCACGTTCCGCCTTCGCGGCGCACGTCACCTGGGAGCAAGGCAAGCGAACAAGTTCCTTGCGGATTGGGGCATCCCCGTGAGGCTGTCTCCGACGCAGCCCCCACCATGATCAGGGCCATCTTCTTCGACCTTGACGGCACCATCCGTCTCAACGAGCCGCGCGGCGGCGATGTCTTCGCCGAACACGCCGCGCGCCTCGGCCTGCGCGTCCGCGAAGACGACCTGCTGCGCGCCATGCGCTGGGAGCATCTGCTACTGGGCCAACTCCCCCGACCTGCTGGCCGACCGCGCGCGCTTCGACGGGGACGAGACCGGCTTCTGGTCCCACTACTCGCACCGTCAGCTGGTGGCTCTGGGCGCCTCCAGCAAGCAGGCCGCCGACATGGCTGCTCCCATGCACGCGCTACATGATGGACTCCTTACAAGCCTCGCAGTGTGGTCCCCGCGGAGCTCCCATGCGGTGCTGGGCTCGCTGCAGGCTGCGGACATCACCCTGGGTGTGATCTCCAATCGCAGGCAACCGTTTGTGGATGAGCTTGCAGACCTCGGCCTGGCTCCGTACTTCCCCTACTCGCTTGCCGGCGGCGAGATCGGCATCTGGAAGCCCGACCCCGGCATCTTCCTGCACGCCTGCGAGCAGACGGGGGTGGATCGCTCCGAGGCCGCCTACGTGGGCGACAACTACTTCGCCGACGTCGTCGGCGCCAGGGCTGCCGGGTTGATGCCCGTGCTATACGATCCGCGCGGCATCTTCGATGATCCGGAGTGCGCCGTGATCACGTGTATTCACCGAGCTGCCTCACGCGTTGGGCATGGATTCCGTGAAGCAGGGCACGAGAGCCTCCAGAATGTAGACGGCCATCCATTGAGGACGCCCAACGATTGCCTCTGATGGCCGATCGCATACACAGTCTATACACGGCTCTAATCCTGCACTAGCCTGGGGCCCGTAGCATAGTGACGTCTTGAGCGCCGAATCGAAAGGGAACCCAGTGGAAACACCGAAACGCTATCATCCTCTTCTCGTCAGCATGCACTGGCTGGTTGGCATTCTCGTGTCTGATCAATCTGTTCATCGGCAAGTTCGTGTTCGTGGACCAAGACTATCCCGAATGGGTGGCTGCGCTCCACATGGCGGCCGGGATCGCCGTTCTGGCGTTGGTCGTTGCGCGCTTTGTCGTGAGGCTGCGCTCGGCCAGACCGGCCGAAGCCAGGTCGGGCAGCAAACTCGCGGACGTGCTGGCCAAGGTGGTGCATTACGGACTGTACGTCATGCTGATCGTCATCACGGTCGTGGGGTTGACCTTCGCGCTGCAATCGGGTCGATTGGAGCGCGCCTTCGGTGGCGGCGAGGCGCCCCGTGGCGCGCCTCAGGGCGGATTCCCTCCGCCGCCAGGCTTTGCGCCGGGCACTGCGCCGGGAGCTCCCGGCGCTGGTGCACCAGGCCCGGGTTTCCAGGGACGGCGTCCGCCCAGCGGCATCTTCCTGCTGATGGGCCTGCATGGGCTGAGCGCCAACATCCTGCTGGTTCTGATCGCGCTGCACATTGCGGCTGCCGCTGTATCACCAGTTCATCCGCAGGGACAACCTGATCGCCCGAATGTGGTACGGGGCCCGTTAGCCTCGCGCACCCCGCACCTGCACGAGAGTAGAATCCCGGATGCATCCGCATCCGGGATTTACTGTTAGGTCGAGGTGCACAATGAAGACCAACTCCGAACAACAGTCGCCCCTCTGGCACTGGAGCGCCCTCGTGCCGATCGGCATGTCGCTGGCGGCGCTGCTTCTGGTGCTGGTGTACGGGCTGATCATCCGACCTGGGCCTCAGACGGATGAGGGCGCGCCGGCGCACATCTATCAGATCCTGATGACGTCTGCAGGCGCCCATCGTCGCGTACTTCGCCATCCGCTGGCTGCCGAAACAGCCGCGCCCGGCGTTGCTGGTGTTGGCCCTGCAAGGACTAGCATGGTTTGCCGCCCTTGGGGCGCTCTACTACTTCGAACACCAGCTCGCCGCGATCTGAGCTAGCCCGGCCTCTCTCCAGGAACGTAGTTCGCGATCACCACGCCCGTGCTGCTGGTCTTGCTTTCTGTCAACCGCAGCGCGGCCATGGCCGCCTCGTTGAAGAGCCGCGTGCCCGAACCCAACACCAGAGGGTGGATGGAGAGGGCATAGACGTCGATCAGGTTGCGCGGCATAAGCGACTGAACCAGGTTGACGCTGCCCAGGATCAGGATGTCCTTGTCCAGCTCGCGCTTGAGCTTCGTCAGCGCATCCGCCGCATCACCCTTCAGCAGCGTGGAATTCATCCACGGCAGCGGCGCCTTCAGCGTGCGTGAGGCCACGTACTTCTGCGCCTTGTTCAGCACCTCGGTGAACATGTTGCCGTCGGTGCGATTCGGCCAGACCGCGTAGAAGTCCTCGTACGTGCGGCGGCCGAACAGCAGCACGGGCTGCTGCGAGATGCCCTTGCCCGCCTCCTCAGCCATGACCGGATCGAAGTAGGGCGCGGCCCAGCCGCCATGCGTGAAGCCGCCGCGTGTGTCCTCGTCGGCGCGACCCGGCGCCTGCACGACGCCGTCCAATGTCATGTTGAGGTTGATGATCAGTTTACCCATCTTCGTGCTCCTCCGTCTGCGTTCAGCTGCCCGCGGTCATTCGTCAACCTGTCGCGAGTCAATGTGCCACCGATTTCGAGAATAGCTGCATGACGAGCACCCCGCCCATGATCAAGACCATGCCGATGACCGCAGGGGCATCCAGGCTCTGGCGATAGAGCAGCCATGAGACCAGTGTGATGAGGGCCAGGCCGAGGCCGGACCAGATGGCGTATGCCACCCCGACGGGGATCTCCTTCAATGTGAAGGACAGCAAGTAGAAGGAGGCCGCGTAGCCCAGGACAACGATCACGGACGGCCAGAGCCGCTTGAAGCCATCGCTGGCCTTGAGCGCCGACGTGGCGGTGACCTCGGCCAGAATGGCGAACAGCAGAAACAGCCACTTGTTCATGTCGACGACTCCGCCTGCGCCTACCGATTGAAGATGAAGAACACTCCCTGGTACACCACGAAGGAAAACACGCCGATCGCGATGGCGGGGACGGTCTTGATCCTCTGCGCCGATCGGACGGCTTTCGGGAATAGGACCAGGAACAGCACGAAGAACAGACCGTAGAGTATCCACAAGATGGTGCGCCAGATGGTGGGGGAGTTGAGCTGCGCCTCGTACCAGCGCGCGTCCAGCAGGCCAATGCCAGCGAGGAATGCGTCCGGTAGATCATGAAGGAGCGAGGCCAGCGAGGACACGCCGGCGGCAATGCCGAATGCGCTCAACATGTCCTCGAAGGTACCTTTGCCGCCGAAGAAACGACTCAGCAGCTGGGCCGTGCCCGCGGCGAGGATCCAGCAGCCGAACATGCTCGGGAACAGGATCCAGCGGTCGTATCGATAGTAGACGTCCGCCGGGATGGCCAGCCACGGCTTGAAGGAGGAAGGCGCGCCGCCGGCCATCGTCAGGAAGACGTACACGAGCGTGTACAGCACCCCGTTGATCAGCATGGCCCAGGTGCCAAGTTGCAGGCGCCGCGGGTCCTGCATCAGCGCGTCAAAGGTGCGCCCGGGCCGAAGCACCGCGCCGACATAGTATTGACCGAGGGAGAAATTCGGACTCACGCCGCTAGCTCTCGAATTTCCCGACCAGCATGCGCCATGTCTGCGGGCCGACGATGCCGTCCACTGTCAGGCCATGGTCGCCCTGGAAGTCCCGCACCGCATCGTTCGTCCCGGCGCCGAAATCGCCGTCCACGGTGAGGCCGTAACCGAACTGCTCACTCAGCATCACCTGCACGGCGCGAACCGCCTGCCCATGGTTGCCCTGCTGCACTTGCACGATGAGCTTGGTCCAGGTCTGTGGACCCACGATGCCATCCGCCGCCAGGCCATTGGCAGTTTGGAAGGCCTTGACCTTGGTCACGGTGATCGGGCCGAAGATGCCGTCAGTCGCCAGGTCCTGCCCCGCCTGCTTCAACAGATGCTGCATTGCCTTGACCACCGGTCCGGTATCGCCATTCTTGACCAACGGCCAATCCGGCAGTGCTCCGGCAGCGGGCCCGGCCTTGATCTGCACCCAGAACGGTCCGGTGGAGAGTGCCGAAGCGGGCGCCGCCAGGTTCGCGCAGTTTCCAGTTGCCCTTGTAGATGCCGATGCTGCCGGGCGCCTTGAGGTCCACCGAGACGTCGATGGTCTGGTCGGGGGGGACGGTGCCGTTGGTCAGCTGGAACGAATCCGGCCCGCCCATCTGGTCGCCCGAGTCGAAGACCACCTGGTAGCCCGAGGTCCAGCTGCACGACCCGGACGTTCTGCAGCCGCCAGGTCTTGGTGAAGGATCTGTTGAGCGTGATGACCGTGTTGTCCGGCACGGTGACGTCCGCTGACGAAGTGCGCCAGGTTGCAGGGCACGGATGTGCTGCTGGCGGTGAGGATGGGCACCGGCGTGAAGGT
>CAWATK010000006.1:0-57568 GCA_963784915.1 uncultured Chloroflexia bacterium | reverse complement strand
CAGCTGCTATGATTATAATCACCGAAAACTACGCCTAACCTGAGTAACCCCTCAGAGGCGTAATGTACGCCCCAGCCGCCGCCAACATCAAAGAAGGGGTAAATGTAGGTTTGAATCTGCCAGAGCGCACAGGTTACGGTTCTGCCACAGGGGTAATAGCAACCAAAGAACGGTGCAGGAAGCCCATCAGGCATATCCACACCCAACACGTTGGTTGAGATGTCTAATTCGTGAGTTGCAATCTGTGCAGCAGGCACGGGGTAACTGTAGTGGTCGATGAAGATGCCGAAGAAGATTATGAAGATTAAACCGATTTGAACAAATGTTCGGATAGCGGTTATTTTTCGTGTTTTGTTTTTTGTTCCAAAGTAAAAAATGACTGTGGCTAAACTCAGTAAGACTGCGGTGAGTGCCGATAACTGAATAGTTGATTTTATAATTCAATGCTACACTGGGTGTTGGAGATGGTGCAGTGGGGTTTGCGGGGTCGGTTACCTCTGCGAATAATCTGTCACAGATGTGGCCATCGATTACGAATATGTTCCAGTAACCCGCCATATCCAGTTTTTGAGATAATGTAAAGTTGCCCGTTTTGGGGTCGGTTAGTGTGTATTGTTCGATGTAGGTGTAGTCTGGTCTTGTGTAGGCTACGCGTACGGTTTTGTTTTCTGCGGCTGGACACACCTGCCCTGTGAGGGTCACGGTTTCGTTGAGGTTGACTTGTGTGCGGTCTATATCGGCGGATATGTGGGGACCATAGCATGATTCTGCCGAGCTGCACATACAGTGGACTCAGCAAGCAGACGGCGACCAGAACGGCAATAGTTAAACCTACAAGCATGCGCCGTTTAATTTGTACCCACACCCATGGCTGTGCATATTGCATCTTTATTCATATATTTTTGCAAACAACCCCCAATCCAAAGACCAGGTATGCTTTGCTGATTCCTGTTTGACCTCTACCTGCTGATGTAATAAAGCGCTTTGGTCAAAGTTTCTTGACTACGGGTAGTCAATGTTTGTTGACTAACACAAAGTTGGCTCCATAATTGACGCTATAAATAAGAGTGGGGTTCAGTACAGAGCAATTACCGCGATACTTCTAAGAATTAAGAATTGAGTTTGTTCTTGAGACTGGGGAGTATGGTTTTTGATGTGTAGATGGTGATTAGTAGTTGATAACCGAAGAAAAAAAATTGTTTGTTCAACAACAACCAGTTGAGTAATCCAAGAAACGTTAGTTGTTGCAACTGGTATGGGGGGTAGGGTTGTAACAACAGTTGTAACTTCTACTAAGCGTCTTCTTTAAGTATGCAATTTTCAACCAAAGACAACAAACCTATTGCATCTGTTCTTGTTCTTCAAAACAAATAGAGAAATTTTATCTACTGTAAGATTGGGGGTTTTTCTGCAGCCGAAAGTTTACCTTTTTTGGAAGCGTTCGTGAGCATCCGCAAGTTCCTTAAGGTGGTGGGGATCAGCTCGCAGCGCGAGATCGAGCGTGCCGTGTCGCGAGCGATCGCGGACGGCACCGTTGCGGGCAGCGAGTCCTTTCTAGCGACTATGACGCTGGACGTTGCCGGACTCAAGTTGAACGTCAAGTTTGACGGCGAAATCAATCTTCAATAGATCTGCGGCCGAGCGCGCGCTCACGGCGGTCACGAGTGATTCTGTCATCAGAAACATTGCTTTTCGTGTGCGATTCTGGTACAGTGCACACGAAAGGCAGGTTTAATGGTGAAAGAATCATTGAACACATACGGCCGCCTTATTGGGGCTTGTCGTCCTGCATTGATCTGTATGATTGCGACCTGCAGCTGATGCAAGATGGCCCGGCGATCAAGGATTTCGTGCGCCAACTCTGCGAGAAGATCGGCATGCGGCGCTACGGCGAGACACAGGTGGTGCACTTCGGCGATGAGCCGCGCGTGGCCGGCTTCAGCATGACGCAGTTGATCGAGACCTCACTGATCTCGGCGCATTTTGCCAACGTGTCGCGGGCCATCTACATGGATGTTTTCAGCTGCGCGCCGTATGCGCCGAAGGTGGTGGCAGAGTTCGCCAGGGAATTCTTCAAGGCCGATCGGTACAACCTGCATTCGGTGGAACGGCGCTAGCGCCTGCCGGCCGCGTTGGATCCGGGCGAGGCGGCTGTATAATTACGCGGCAGCCTCCACCCTCTTCGTAACTGGATCCGCATGGCCTTCACCCTCGTTCGGTATTCCCAACAGGACCCGCGCTGGAAGGACGACCACCTCGGCAAAGGCGGCGGCAGCCTGGGCAACCTTGGCTGCGCGGTCTCCAGCGTGGCCATGTACACCAGCGGGTGGGGGTTTGTCGAGACACCGGGAAGCCTGAACCAGAAGCTCAAGTCGGTTGGGGGGTTTGTTGGCCAGGCCATCGTCTGGAGCGCGGTCAGCCGGCTGTACCCACAGATCAAGTGCACGGCCCTGACCCTATGCGAGAACTCGCCGGCGCCCATCGATGACATCGATGAGTCGTTGGCAGCAGGCCAGCCGGTCATCGTCGAGGTGGACTTCTCCCCCGCCGGCGGACTGCAGACACACTGGGTTCTGGTCTACCAGAAGCTTGGCAAAGACTATCTGATGCTTGACCCATGGCCGTATCCAACGGACACGGGTGAGGTCACGCTCCTGTCGCGTTTTGCGCACGGGCGGAAGTTGCAGCGCGCAATCCGGGCGGTGGCCTGGTATGTGTGCAGTAGCGAGCCCGAGCGCACCTCCGCCGAACCCAGTCGATACCGATCTGCAGGTTTGGGCCGCTGGCATCCGTGACAGCTGGACTACGGCTGCGACCGCAGCCGTCGATGGATGAGCCGGCCATCTACGCCGAGATGCCGGGTGTGCGGCTGAATGTGATCGAAGACAAGGCCGGGGCGCTGGCCAAGATCGGAAAGACGGGCGAGTGGATCCGCGTGCGCGATCCGAACGGCCACGTGGGCTACGTGGCGGCGTGGTACGTGGAGGCAGTGCCGTCTGAGGCGCCTCCGACGACGCCAGTGCCGCCGCCAGCCTCCGAACCGCGGAAGTTCCAGGTGACAGTGTTGCGCAGTGTGGGCCAGTTGGGTCTGGCGGTGCGCGCGGCGCCCTCGCGCGGCGCTGCGAAGATCAACGTGGAGAAAGCGGGCGCGCGGTTGACCGTGCTCGAGCCCGCCAGCACGGGTCTGCTGAAGATCGGCAAGGCCGGTCAGTGGTTGGCGATCAAGTCCACGAACAACAAGCCTGGATACGTCGACGCCGGATACGTGGAAGCGCTCTCGTGAGACGCTCCGCCCGCAGCGCCCTGTTCGCCTGGGCTGGACTCAGCCTGCTGGTCGCGGCGGCCTCGCTGGTGATCTACCTGAAGATGGGCTATACGGGGTTCGACCACTTCATCCAGCAGCCGCCCCTGATCAATTTGCCCGTGACGTTGTGGTCGGTGGGGCTCGTATGGTTTTCGGCGGGTGTGTTGTTGGCGCTGCTGCAGTCCGGAACGATCACGGGCCGCAACCTCTTCGGCGTAGGCGGATTCTTCGTCGTCAGCTGGTCCTATCTCAATATTCTCAGCGAGCGCTGGCGCTACGGGGACTACACCTACTACTTTGAATCGGCCGCCAGTATGTATCGCAACGAGCCGCTGCACGGCTCGTATTTTTACCCGCCCCTGTGGGCGACATTGACGCAATTCCTGGTGCCTGGCGGCGAAGACAGGTTCTTCCTGGTCCTGTGGCTGCTGGATATCGTGTCCTTCGTGGCCTTCTTCTTCCTGCTGCTGCGGGTACTGGAGCGCTACGGTTTTGGCCCGCGCCTGGCGGCGATCGTGACGACGGCATTCATGCTTGCCAACGCGCCACTGATGCGCACCATGGTGTATGTGCAGGTCAACCTGCACACCCTGAACCTGATCTTCCTGTCTGTGCTTGCTGTATCCCAAACGCTCGCTGCTCTCGGCGTTGATGCTGGCGCTGGCCGTGCATCTCAAAGGATCGCCGGCTGTGCTTGTGTTGGCGTTCCTGCTCGAGAAGGACTGGCGCTGGCTCACCTGGTTTGCGGTCAGCATGGTGGCCATTGCCGGAATCACCGTGCTCACAGATGGATTCACGCCGTTCCTGGACGTCATCCAGCACTGGCAGGGACTGGCGCTTTCGGAAAACACGATCTATCACGACACATCGATCGATTCGTTCCTGCGCTCCACGGCCGGTTCATTTCGCTGGCGCCAGCCTGGACGCGCTTGTTGATCTATGCCGGCAAGGCCGCCCTTGCGGCAGGCAGCCTGTGGGTGATGGTGCGCTGCGTCCGCGCAGGGCAGTTTGTGAAGGTCCGCTTGCCGGGCGCGCGAATGCTCAACGCGCTTCCGCCCCTATTCATCCTGATGACTCTCGAGCGCGCCGGTGGTGTGGGAGCATCACGGCGTGTTCGTGGCGCTTTCCTTTCTGGTGATGCTGAAACGCCTCGAGACGCCACACGAGTGGTTGTGGTTTGGTCTTGCGTACCTGCTGGAGTTCCTGTTGCCGACCTTCGATTTCTACCCGTGGTCTTTTGGACGGCTGATTGCGCCGATGCTGATCTTATGGCAGATGTGGTGGCTGGCGGATCGAAGGGGAGACACCGCGATCTTCACCACGCTCAATCGTTGGTTTCAGAAGCTGTCGGTGCTGCGCTCCGCAGCCTAACTTGTCGGTGGCCGCCAAGACCAAGTATTGAGTAGCACGCGCTCCTGGGCGAGGCGGCCGGTCACCCAGCCCGCAGTATGACCGGCGCGAGCACGTGCCAGACCACATCCGCCCAGAAGTGCACGCCCATGGCGGCCAAGAGCCCATCGCGCATGTAGCGCTCGCCAGCCACAAGACCGAGCACGCTGTTCAGAACTACGAGCTCCATCAAGACGGGGGAGGGAAGTTGGGCCAGCGAGGCAACATTGAGCAGAAACATGGCGGCAGGCACGTGGCTGGCGGTGAAGGCCAGAGCTGCAATCACGTTGCCGATCCACAGGGCCGCCCTAATGCCGTTCCACTTGCGAAGCAGAAGGCTGAAGAGGAAGGCCCACAGACCCATCACAAAGCCGCGGAAGAGGATCTCTTCGCCGATGCCAGCGGCGCCGGACGCCATCAGTGACAGCGGAAACGCGGGGTGAGGGAATCCCGGGACGCCGCCCAGGTTGGAGAACAACCGGTCAGCGATGACGAGCAACACGCCGACTACGGCACCAAAGATGAGTGGCCACACGAAGCAGGGATCTCCAGCCCGCGGCCTCACGAAAGATCCACGGTAGCTGAAGGCGGCCTGCGAACCATGAACTGGCCAAGGCGAACAGCCCGTAGGCCACAAACACGATGGCCGCGTTCGGCGAGGGCGAGCTGCCAGAGCGGCATTGGGGAGTCGCCATCGCTGGATCCGCTCCCGGAGCGACAAATCCTTCAGGCGGCGTGAGCATCACGGCCGCAGCAGCCAGCAGCGCGTACGCCAAGAGAAGCACACCAAGCACGACGAATTGACGTCGTTTGTTTGTGTTCACCGTTTGCCTCCGCTGGGCGGCGGACCGTGCGACTTGCGCGCACTTTCGCTGTTCAGGCTGTTCAAGGCGCCGACAAACGCCTCCACCATGGCCTCCAGGTTGACCTCTTCCGATACGATTCGGAACGATTCCTCGCCCATGCGCCGGAGCCCATGCCTGTCGGCCGAGAGCGCCGCGGATGGCGTCGACCAGCGCGGCGTAGTCGTCGGCTGGGATCTGCCAGCCGTTGCCGTCGCGGACGAGGTCATCCTGCGTTCCATCACCCCGGGCCACAATGACGGGCAGGGCGTGCGCCATGGCCTGCTGCACCGCGAGCCCGCCGGTGCCCGGCAGGACGAAGAGATCGGCGCGAGCGAAATAGGGATTCCAACTCGGTTCCGTGTCTGGCGCCGACGAATTCCGCGGCGGGATAGACCTCGCTGGGCCAGTGACTGGAGCCGCGAGCGCTCGGGGCCGTCGCCGACAATGATCAAGTGCGGCCGGAAGTCGGTGAGCTCGGCACAGGCGCGCAGCAACAAGTCGACGTGTTTGCGGCGCTGCAGCCTTCCGACAAAGAGGATGGTTGGGTACGTCCTGCGATCGGCGCCTCGATCGGGTCGCTCGCGTCGGACGCGGCGACGACGGAATTGGTGGCAACGAAAACGCGCTGGCGCGGCAACGCCCGCCCGCAGCGTACTCTGCCGCACCGCGGCGGCTATAGGCGATCAGCGCATCGAACTGCTTCAGGAACGCGCTGCGGCGCGAGCGCCTGAACTCGGCCAGCCATCCTGTGATCGGCGGCGCGCCCAAGCCCCAGCCGATCACGGGCCGTCCCGCGTCATGCATCCAGCGCACTGCCGCCGCCGTGGAGAGATAGCGAGGGTTGGCCTCAACGATCAGCGCGTCCGGGTCCCAGCTTCGAAAGCCAGTGGATCAGGCCGGTCTGATAGCAAAGATAGGCGGAGCCGCGAGAACAGGTGGATGTTCCGCGCGGGGGAGTGCTGCGCGACTTGCAGCGCGCCGGCCAGGATGCCTTCGTCCGGCCGAGACTGCCCCGCGAAGACGCTCAGACCGCCGTCACACGCGGCGCCAAGCATATCGAAGAACGGGACGCGATAGTCCGGCAGGACGCGTTGCTGCAGGCCGAGGCGGCCCGGAAAACGGTGCGTTCATTTGGGCTGCACGTGCGGCGCCGGCCAGGCCGGGGATTTGTGCACGTGGACCACCTTCCACTTGCCATCCTGCTTGACGATCACGCGGCTCTCGTTGTGCGAGACCACCTGCACGCCCTCGGGCAGGGCCGTGCTGACCAGGAGTGTGTAGCTGGCGATGGCAGCATCCCCGTAGCGCTGGATGGAGAGGTTCGAGAGGTCGAAGCGCGTCCCGGCCTTGCCGTGTGCCTCCGAGCCAAAGACCGTTCCGCGCTCGTGCATTGGCGTCCATCATGAATTCATGGAACGGCAGTCCTTCAATGCGGTTCGGCGTGACCCACCATTCGTACAGGCTGAGTTCCGGGGCCGTGGTTTCCCTGTACGCGGCAATGTCGTTTTCCTGGACGGACTCTCAGGTGTCTCAGCAGAAACGTGCCGATCTCCTCATCCATTCATGCCTCCAACAGGGCCTTCAGGTAGCCATCGATCATCTGGTCCAGGCCGAGGGCGCGTTCGGCGTGCGGCGCGGGCTGCGAGGCGGAAACGGGGCTGATCCCGGAGTATCCCCGCCGATGCAGCCGCCAGACCCGGAGATATCCGGCTTCTCGAGCCGCCAGGGATCGCCGCCATATGGCACCAGTCGACCCGCGTCACCGACGATCAGCTCATTGAGGGCGCCTGTATCGAAGCCGGCAACAGGCAAACCGCAGGCCATGGCCTCGATGACCGAGTTTGGGCAGGCGGCGTTCAGGTCGGCTGAGAAGAGCATATGCGCGGACCGGTCGATCTCCGGGAATGCGCTGAGGCTCAACCGCTCCCTCCCAGCGAATCGGAACGAGTGCACGATCCTGGATCAGCGCGGCGCTGAGATTCATCGGCCTTCCCCACAATACTGATTTCCATTTGCATACCGTGCTGTGTCTGGAGCGTCCCGGCCAGGTCCACGGCGTTCTCAAGTCCCATGTCGTACCCGCCGCCCAGGTTGCCCTCCACCACCAGGATGCGATGGCGATCGCGTGGGACGATCACCCGGCCCGGATGGCTGATACTCGCTGAGATCGACGCCGTTGTGCACCACGGAGCATGGCTGCCCCCGAGTTCCATACCACTCGTTCCACCAGCGGCGCGTGAATTCGCTCTGATACAGGATGTGAGTCGCCAGCTGGGCGCGAATGAATGACAGAATCAGATTGCCATATTCGGCTCGGACGAAGTGGCGTGTGCCTGTGCGGCGACGGCGGTGGATCCAGTTGATGCCATCCAGGCGCTGGACGACGCGGACGCCGCGGCGGCGGGCACGCAGCAACGACAGGAGGTGTCGTGTGCCGGCGATGACGAGCACCGCATCGCAGCCGGTATCCGGATTGTGATCGACGTCGATGCCACGGCGAATCAGCCCAGCCTCGAATTTGCGCCGGAAGGAGGCCATTCCACCAATTCCTTCAACGGCCGGCACGATGCATACACGCGGCATGAGAGGATTATATCGTGGCGACAAAGTCAACCGTGCGTAATATGGTATCCTTGCCGCATCCCATCGGGAGTCCAAACATGTATGTTGCCATTGAGGGCGTGATCGGCGTGGGCAAGACCACCCTGGCGCGTCTGCTGCGACCGATGCTGGAGGCCGAGATCCTGCTCGAGATCTTCGAGGAGAATCCCTTTCTCTCGGATTTCTACTCCGACCGGGCCCGGTATGCGTTTCAGACGCAGATATTCTTCCTGCTCAGCCGCTATCATCAGCAGCGCGGCTCTGTGCCGGAGATGCTGGCGGCGGGCAAGTCCCTCATCGCCGACTATACCTTTGCCAAGGATGCGCTGTTTGCCCGCATCAACCTGAAGGGCGACGAGCTGGCGGTCTATCACAGGGTGCACGAGGCGCTGGGCGAGAAGATCCCGCGGCCGGACCTGATCGTGTACCTGCGCGCCGGTACGGACGTGCTGATGCAGCGCATTGCCCTGCGCGACCGATCATACGAACGCAACATGGAGCGCGACTACATTCAGGTGCTCAACCGCGGCCTACGACGAGTTCTTTGCCGAGCCGCGGCCGGATTCCCCGGTCCTGCCGATCGACACCGACGAACTGAACATCGTTCAGAATCCCGAGGATCTCAAGTACATCGAAAACCGCATTCGGGAGCGGCTGGAACTCAGCCCATTCCAGCCCAGCCTGCCGCATGAGTTCGTAGGACCCGATGCGCGTCACGCGGGAATCGCTCGATTCGCATTGCCAAGCAGACCAGCCAGGAGAGGGCCTACAACGATCAGACCATCGTCGGCGCCTACCTGACCGGTTCGCTCGTTACCCTGGCGGACCCGATGCTGGGCGGAACGACCGATATCGACCTCGTTCTGGTGCATGTCAAACAGCCCGCCACGGCGCGCGAAATCGTCAAGCTCACGCCCGACTTTCACCTGGACATCCGGCACCGGCACCGCAATGAATTTTCCGCGCCGCGCGAGTTGCGTAGCGATCCTTTCCTGGGGTGGGAACTGTACGATCCGATGCTTGTTGTATCAGCGCGAGAAATTCTTTGAGTTCATCCAGGCTGGGCTGCGCGCCGGGTTCGAGTTTGGAGCTCCGCAGTTGGTGCTGACGCGCTGCCGCGCGCTATATGCCTCGGCGCGCAAGATCTGGTTTGGTTTGAACGACATCGAGGGCGATCGGGCGGGCCACCCGGAGGTGGCTCTGTACCTCTCCGCGGTCAACGATGCAGCCAACGCCGTGGCCGAAATGAACGGTGGTCCGCTGGCTGATCGCCGCCTGCTGAGCGACTTCCCCGACCGGGCGCAGGCAGCCGAGCGGCCGGAGTTTGCAGCCGCGCTGTTCAACCTGTTGGGAGCCTCCCAGATCGACGCAGACGTACTCGATAACTGGTTGGAACCCTGGAAGATCGAGTTCCTCGCGGCCGCAGAGCGCGGCGGCCGCGTGGATGCCCGCGTGCACGCCGCTCGGTTGAACTACTATGAAAAGGCGATTCTGCACATGTTGCAGGGTCAGACGCCACTGTCGGGCCTTGTGGCCGCTGATCCACACATGGACCCTGGCAGCCGGTGTGCTCTTCGAGCCGCATGGAGGGGGGTGGGTCGAGGCCTGCAACCAGCTTGGGCTCCTGGGGCAGCCACTGGAGGACAAGGTGGCGGGCCTGGATAGATTCCTGGACGATATCGAGGCCCGGTTGGACGAGGTGGCCCAAGCCAACGGGCTCGAGACTTCGACCAGCATCTGAGGCCCCATATATGGGGGCCTCGGGGCTCCAGGCGAACGGCTGGCCTGTGGATAACACCCCGGTTTGTGTGGATAAAGCCTCCCCACTGTGGACAGGGGGCTTAAAAAGCGCGAAACCTGCCAGAAACACTCCTAAACCGATAGCCTAAATATGGCGGTCACACCACTTGGGCTGCCAGATATGGCCGGTTGAATTCCAATCCAAACCGGGTGGAATTGTGCCGTCTTCCAGGAGGCAAACTGTACACAGTTGCCCAGGGAGAAAGGAATCGTTCAGACTGCCGAAGATATGGAGAATCCGAGATGCGCTGCATCCACCGGTGCGGGCATCTGGCGGCTGTGCACACTATCCACAGCCCCTACTACTACTACTAATTCTCCATACATATCTCGGTGGAAGATATGTAATTGAGTTGGAGACGGACACACGATCCAGCACCACAAGAGATTTCAGATAAAATCATGCCACTTCGAGGCCCGCAGCCAACACGTCGGGCTGCCACGGACCTCGTGCACGTCATACCTGCCTTAGCATTGGCCAGAGAAGGAGGATGGAATGCCCGCTTTGAACAAGGTGCAGCTCATTGGGTACTCTGGGTAGAGATCCTGAGTCGCGAAGCATGCCTAACGGCAACAAGGTCACACATTTCAGCCTGGGCGTCACGCGCCGCTGGAAAGTCGGCAAGGAGAACAAAGAAGCGACGGACTGGTTCAACGTGGATGCCTGGGGACGCCTGGGCGAGATCAGTTTGCAATACTTGAAAAAGGGAAGCCTGGCCTATATCGAAGGACGGCTGCAGACCGACAAGTACGAAGACAAGAGTGGAGAAACCAAGTACTTCACCATGGTGGTCGCAAGTACCATCCAGTTCCTGGATCGCAAGCCGGCAGAAGAACCAGTGCAAGAGCTGGGGGTCGCTGAGGAGCAGTCGGCCTACGACGCCTGAGACTCAGGCCAGGATATCGGTTGAACGGTGACCGGCGCATACGGAAAGTCTCGTATGCGCCGGCTGCATTCATGGCTGCGCGGGGTGCAAACCCAAAGGCGGATCAGTACGCTATCCACTCGCTCTCGGATGATCCATCCTGATACAGAGTGACCACCACGTAACCGGGCGGAAAATTGAAGTAGGAGCCGTTCCACCAATTGCCGCAGATCGCGCCGTTCGTCAAGTATGTGACACCGTGATAGCGCAGGTCCTCCACCTGATGGCTATGCCCGCTCAGGCACAAGCGCACGTTGGGGTGCTCCCCGAAGAGCTTCCACAGGCGGCGGGCGTCGATGTGCAGCCAGGCGCCGGGCACGACCCAGTTGCCCGTCGCTTCGTTGTCGCCATCCAGATACATGCAGGCCGCCAGGACGGGAATATGCGAGGCAATACATACCGGCATAGTGTCGGGCGTTGACTCGAGCTGCAAGGCCAGCCACTTGAATTGCTCCTCATCCAGCTTGCCGGAGTACGGATAGCTCACGTCGCCCTCGGGCAGGTGCGTGCTGTCGAGAATCAGGAAGCGCCACCCGCCCCGGTCGAAGCTGTAGTACCGGTCTGGCATTCCCAGGCGGGCCAGAGCCAGGCCCTTGCCGTAGAGCGGATCGCTTCTGTTCTCTGCCTGGAGACCCTCAGGCAAACCCCAGCCCCACACGTCGTGGTTGCCAATGGTGTGGAATACGGGCAGCTTGCACTCAGCTGACATCACCGTATCGAAGGCATCCCACTGCTTCTCAGCCCGGGCTCTGTCCGTCTCCAGCGAATCCATCACGCAATCCCCGGTGTTGAGCACGAAGTCCACGGCGGGAGTGCGAGCATGCACGTTCCGGAGTGCGCGTGTGAAACCGTCCATTCCAGGACCGTACGGCTCAATGTGCATGTCAGTGATGTGCGCGATCCGCAGGGCAACGCTGGACGGAGCTGCTCCAGCGGGTGACGACAGCGGTGCACAAGATGCCAGGGCGGAAACGCCGGCGACCCCTCCAAGCTTCAAGAAGTCCCTGCGGCTGATCAGCCGCGGTCCGTTCGTCGATCTGGTGTTCTGCACGGCTAAACCTCCTCTTCTCCATTCGCCTTCAACGCCATATGTGGCGGACACCGACCCGTATTTTGCGTTCGTCGCTGGCACCGACGCTAAGATCCGCCAGTCGATCAACCAGCAGATCGGCTTGAGTGAGTCTAGTTCTCCGCGCGGGTACGTAAAGGCAACGGCAATGACCTGCATCCCGGCCCTCTTGCCAGCCTCAATCCCTGCGGGCGCATCCTCAACCACGATGCATTCCGATGGCTCCACGCCAAGTTGACCGGCGGCCAGCAGGTAGGGCTCAGGTTCCGGCTTTCCCCGGCTGACATCACTACCCGTGATAAGTACTGGGGGCCCCGCGAGACCCGCGGCGCGCAGGCGCGCCTGCGCAAGTTCGGCGCTACAGGATGTCACTATGGCCCACGAAGATCCTTCGAGACGGGCCAGCAAGCTGGCCGCGCCATCCACCTCGACAACGCCCTGGGTGTCAGCGACCTCGTTCGCCGCGAAGAGCGCGGCCTCCTTTTCCACATCCAGGTACGGGGCGATTCGGCGCATTGTGTCCACGTTTCGGACGCCGTGTGCGTCGCGCAGGATGAGGTCCCCGTTCAGGCCGTGGACCGCCGCCCATTGGCGCCAGTGGCGCTCGACGCAGCGCGTCGAATCGATCAGCACGCCGTCCAGGTCGAAGAGGACGGCCATGCACTCCATTTCTGGAATACGGGAGTTCACGGGCGGCTCGCTTGTTGCTCCTCAGGGGATCGCCGAACCACGGGGCGAAACCAGCGGTGGGCCAATCTTTAGGAGCGAGTGCCGTCTAAGAGAACCTTGCGGGTGTAGGGGATCAACCCTCCCGCGTCGATGATGGACTGGCGCGCCGGGGGCATCGGTTCAATCTTGAAGGAACGCCCGCTGGTCACGTTGTCCACAGACTGCGGCATGATTCTCAGTTCGTCCCCTTCGGCAGCCTCGATCCCCGGGCAAATGACCAGGGGCAGTCCGACATTGATGGCGTTCTGAAGGAAGATGCGGCCGAAATGCCGTGCCACCACCACCAACTGGTGCCCCGTGATGCATGAAGCAGCCTGCTCCCGGGATGAGCCGCAGCCGAAGTTCGTCCCGCCGACAATAACACTCCCGGCGGGTATCTCGCCCGCGCGCAATTGTGCGTTGAAACTGACGTGGTCGGCAAAGGCGTACTGCGGCGTCTCCGTCGGAAGGACGGTGGCCATGTAGCGGCCGGGATAGATGATATCGGTGGAGACGTCGTTCCCCAGGCTCAACACAACCTTGGCCATCTCAACCCACCTTTCTGGGGTCACTGATCACCCCGCTCAGGGCACTGCTGGCTGCCACAGCGGGAGAACACAGATAGACCTCAGCGCTTGGATTGCCCATGCGGCCCTTGAAGTTGCGGTTGGTGGTGGAGAGAGCGACCTCGCCATCACCCAGGGCGCCCTGGTGAACGCCCAGACAGGGTCCGCAGCCGGAATTCGCCACGACCGCGCCGGCCTCCATCAAGGTCGCCAGGTAGCCGGCCTGCATGGCCTGGCGAAAGATACGCGCAGAGGCCGGGAAGACCAGCAGGCGAACCCCGCGCGCTGACCTTCTTTCCGGCGACGACGCGGGCCGCGATCTCGATGTCCTCCAGGCGTCCGTTGGTGCATGAGCCGATGACCACCTGCTGAACGGGCCTTCCCAGCACCGCCTCCACAGGTTTCACATTATCCACGGTATGGGGGCAGGCGATCTGCGGCCCCAGGGCAGAGGCGTCAATATCGACCAGGCGATCATAGTGTGCGTCTGCATCCGGACCCAGGAGCGGCCCAGCATGTTTTACGCCGGCAATCGTTTCGAGGTAGTGAATGGTCTCTGCATCCGGAGGCACGAGACCGCCAGTGGCGCCGGCCTCCACAGCCATGTTGCAGATAGTCAGCCTTCCGGAAGTCGGCATGCGTTCAATGGCCTCCCCGCGGAACTCGATGACCTTGAAGTTGGCCCCTTCAGCGGTCAACTGGCCGATGAGAAACAGAATCAGGTCCTTGGGGTACACGCCATCGCGGAACGTACCGCGGACAGTGACCTTAATGCTGGCGGGAACCTCAACATTGAGCACCCGTCCCAGCGCCCAGATGGAGGCCATCTCGGTGGCGCCCACCCCAAAAGCGAATGCACCCAGCGCTCCATGGCTGGTGGTGTGACTATCTGTGCCCACGACCACGGCACCCGGGCGCACATAGCCGTTCTCCGGGAGGATCTGGTGACATATGCCGCCCTCGTCGCCGCGGATATCGTGGAATTTGCGAATGCCCTGCTGCGCGACGAACTCACGCACTCGCTTCTGATTGCTTGCAGTCTTCGCACTCTCCGCCGGCACGCGATGGTCGAAGACGATTGCCACTCTATCCGGATCCCAGATCTTCGGCGTGAGCCCGGTATCCTTGTAGATCTCGTTGAATTGATTGAGCACCAGAGCCGCATTCTCATGCGACATGGCGAGGTCCACGCGCGGTTCCACCACGTCGCCTGCCATCACACGCTCCCGGCCGCTGGCGCGCGCCAGGATCTTCTCCACCGTCGTCATGCCCATGGTGTGTGCACTTCCTTTCTGCCCGCTGAGCTAGTCTCCGAACTTGATGCCCTGAGCCAGCGGCAATTCCTTGGACCAATTCAGGGTGTTCGTCTGCCGGCGCATGTAGGTCTTCCAGGCGTCCGAACCGGATTCGCGGCCGCCGCCGGTTTCTTTTTCACCACCGAATGCGCCGCCGATCTCCGCACCGGACGTACCCACGTTGATGTTGGCGATGCCGCAGTCGGAGCCGGCTGCAGAGAGGAACGCCTCCGCCTCACGCACTGAGTCAGTGAACATGGCGCTGGAAAGCCCCTGCGGAACATCGTTGTGGATCTGGATGGCATCTTCAAGGGTGGAGTACTCCAGCAGGTACAAAATCGGTGCAAACGTTTCGGTCTTGACGATCTGGGTTTGCGAAGGCATCTTGATGATGGTCGGCTCGACGAAGTTGGGACCCATATCCGGCAGCATGTGACCGCCGGCTACCACCTCGCCGCCATCCGCCACGGCCTGCTTGACGGCATCCATCATCTCTTCCACAGAGGTGTTGACGACCAGCGGGCCCATCAATGTGTCGGGCTTCATCGGGTCGCCGATGCGCACCTGCTTGTAGGACTTGACCAGGCGATCCGTGAGGTCCCTGGCAATGCTCTTCTGCATGATGATGCGCCGCGTGGATGTGCAGCGCTGGCCGGCCGTGCCCACGGCCCCGAACAAGATGGCACGCGTGGCCATGGCCAGATCCGATTTCTCGGAGACGATGATGCCATTATTGCCACCCAGTTCCAGAATGGTGCGCCCGAAGCGCCGCGCCACGGCCTCGGACACATGAATCCCGATGCTGGTGGAGCCGGTGAAAGAGACCAACTGCACGCGCGGGTCGTTGAGCATGAGCTCGCCCACATCGCGGCCCGAGCCGATCGCCAGGTTGAAGATGCCTGAAAGCCCATGGTCAGCCATCACCTTGTTGGCAATGTGCGTGACGGCCACCGCCGTAAGAGGCGTGTAGGACGAAGGCTTCCAGACGATCG
The DNA here is from genome assembly GCA_963784915.1 of uncultured Chloroflexia bacterium. Lineage (GTDB taxonomy): Bacteria > Chloroflexota > Anaerolineae > Anaerolineales > Villigracilaceae > Fen-1038. Next base: position 42,073 of record CAWATK010000006.1, on the reverse strand, counting down.
TGTCCCCACAGATGGCCGCCAGGGCTGAGTTCCATGACCAGACCGCCACGGGAAAATTGAAGGAAGTGATCAATCCCAGAATGCCCAGTGGGTGCCACTGCTCGAACATGCGGTGAGCCGGCCGCTCCGAGTGCATACTCAACCCATACAGCATGCGCGACTGCCCGACGGCAAAATCGCAGATATCGATCATCTCCTGGACCTCGCCGTGGCCCTCGGGGCGGATCTTCCCCATCTCGATCGTCACGAGATCGCCGAGCGGTTCCTTGAGTTCGCGCAGCGCGTCCGCCAGGTCGCGAACCACCTGGCCGCGCTTGGGGGCCGGGGTACTGCGCCAGGACAGAAAGGCTTTCTGCGCGGTTGCCGCGACCTTCTCATAGATCTCGGGTGTGGCTTGCACGACGGATGCAATGGCCTCGCCCGTGGTGGGGTTGTAGGACACCAACTCCTTGCCCTTGGGATCTTTCAGCCAGCCATCCGGTCCCGTGCAGGCGCCGGCGTTGACGGGTTGAACACCCAACTTTTCAAGAACGCTTTTCATGAAGGCCTCCAGGTCTGGATGTGCATGCACGCGGAGGGCGATGGTCCGGCCCCCTGTTCAGATGATCGATTTGTGCTTCAACTCGGCCTGTTCCGCCGAGGAATAACCCAGTTCATCCAGTATAGCCCGCGTGTGTTCAGAGAGTCTCGGCGGCGGACTCTCGATTGCGGCCGGCGTGGCAGAAAAACGGGCTGTCAAATTGAACAACTTGATCTGGCCCAACTCCGGCTGCTGCACGTCCTGCAAGACGCCCCGGTGGCGGGCTTGCTCGGACGTCAAGGCCGCCTCCAGGCTGAGCACGTCGCCGGCAGGAATGCCCCGGGCGTTCAGAACCTGCACCCAATGCGCCGTGGTTTCGCGTCGCAGCGGCTCTTCGAGCAGGGGACCCAATACGTAGCGGTTGCCCTTGCGCGTGTCGCGCTCCTTGAAGCGCGGGTCAGTCTTCAGCTCGGGCAATCCCAATGCGTCCGCCAGGTCCTCCCATTGCTGCTGCTGGTTGGCGGCGATGTTGATGAAACCATCCCGAGTTCGGAACATGCTGGAGGGCGCGGCCGTGAAATTCTCATTGCCCAGTGGCGCCGGCTGCTGCCCGCCGATCAACAAGTTGGCGGCCACCCAGCCCATCAACGGCATGATGGAATCCAGCAGGGAGATGTCGATGAACTGACCCTCGCCGGTGTGCTCGCGGTGATACAGCGCGGCCATGATCGCAAAGGCGGCGTTCAACCCGCCGACCGTGTCGCAAACCGGGAAGCCGCAGCGCAGCGGATTGAGGCGTTCATCACCATTGATCGACATAATGCCCGACAGGCCCTGGATGATCTGGTCGTAGGCCGGTTTGAAAGCATCCGGGCCCGTCTGTCCAAAGCCGGATATGGCGCAGTAGACGATGCGCGGATTCGACTCGTGAACCTGTTCGTAGCCGAATCCCAGACGATCCATTACACCCGGCCGGAAGTTCTCCACCAGCACATCGGCGGTTGCCAGCAGCTTGCGGAAGATCTGCTTGCCCTCTTCGGCTTTGAGATTCAGGGTCAGGGAGCGTTTGTTGGCGTTCTGCGCCAGAAAGCTGGTGCCCAGCAGCTTGCGGTTGTACTCGGGCACGTTGCCGAGCTTGCGGGCCAGATCGCCGCCATCCGGATTTTCGATCTTGATCACGTCCGCGCCCAGGAGTGCAAGGTGCAAAGTGGCAAACGGGCCAGAGAGCACGTTGGTGAGATCCAGCACCCGGATGCCTTCCAGTAATCTCACGCGGCCTCCCCGGAACGCTGGCCCTGAAAGCCCACGATCGAGCCGGAGCGCAGTACCAACCCCGGCAGCTCGCGCCCAAAGAAGGCTGCCACCTGTCGCGCAACATCCAGCAACGCATCCAAGCTTGATGTCCTTCCGCAGTCCCATGCGTTGCAGCGAGTGCACCAGGTCCTCGGTGCTGACATTGCCAGCCGGCACTTTGGTGAACGGGCAGCCGCCCAAGCCCACCGAAGGCGGACTCAAAGTAGGTCACTCCGCTCTTCAAGGCAGCCATGCAGTTGGCCAAGCCCAGCCCGTAGGTGTTGTGGAAATGACAGGCCAATTCAACGTCGGGTCCAACTGCCGAATGGAACCATAGAGATCCTCCACCTGCATCGGATGAGCATGACCGGCTGTGTCGGCCAGGCTGATGTTGCGCACGCCGGCATCCAGGTAGGCCTGCACGATGTCCAGGACCGCCCGCTTCTCGATGGGGCCTTCGTAGCCGCAGCCGAACGCAGACTGAACCGAGGCCTGCACCCGCTTCCCGGCCTGCATGCGCCTGCGTGGCCATGACGACGATCCGCGGCAGTGCCTCCTGCTGGAGTCATCCCGGTGTTCTTCAGGCTGTGCGTGCGACTGGCAGACACCCCCATGCAGAACATATCGACATCACAGGCCAGGCCGCGCTCCAGGCCCTTCTCGTTGAAGACCAGTGCGGACAACACCACGTTGGCCGGCTTGTTCTTGCCGGAGAAATGCGCGAACAGGGCATCCGTCGCCGCCATCTGCGGCACCTTCTGTGGGTTGACGAAGGAACCCAGCTGCAGGATGTCGAGGCCGGATCCGATCAGGCTCGAGATCCAGCGCACACGTTCCTCCAGCGGCACGATCGTGCGTCTCGGCCTGGAGTCCGTCGCGCGGACCAACTTCGTGAATGAGAATGCGGTCCATTGGATATGTCTCGGGCGATCTGGTCGCTCCGCCTTTAGAGCCTGGCGGCGATGGCCTTCCCCATGTCGAGCGTGGAGTTCGAGCCGCCCATGTCGTACGTGCGAACCTTGCCTTCCTTGATGACGGCGGCCACCGCCCGTTCGACGGCCTGCGCCTTCGAGGTCTCGCCCAGCCAATCGAGCATCATGCGGACCGACAGGATGGTGGCGATCGGGTTGACCTTGTACTGCCCGGCGTACTTGGGTGCCGAGCCGTGACTGGGCTCGAAGACCGCCAACTTGGCGCCGATGTTGCCTGAGCAGCCAAACCCGAGGCCACCGACCATCTGCGCGGCCAGGTCCGAGACGATATCGCCGAACATGTTGGTGGCCACCAGCACATCGTAGTTCATGGGATTCTTCAAGCAGCCACATGCAGATGGCGTCCACGTTGGCGTCGTCCATCTCGATTTCCGGGAAGTCCTTGTGCACCTCGCGGGCGATCTCCAGGAACATGCCCTCGGTGGCGCGCACCACATTGGCCTTGTGGATCACAGTCACCTTCCGGCGCTTGTGCTGCCGCGCGAACTCAAACGCGGCGCGGATGATGCGCTCCGAGCCGGCCCGACTCACGATCTTGGCTGAAAGGGCGAGGTCGTTCTGCGGCACGTCCTTGAAGGCGCGCGAAGGGCTTCGACAGCCCGGCAAGCATCTGGCGCAGTTCGGCCGGAACCGGGTTGAACTCCACGCCCGAATACAGATCCTCGGTGTTCTCGCGGAAGATCACCAGGTCGATATTGTCCTTGTAGTTGAGGGGATTGCCCGGGTAGGCCTTGCAGGGGCGCAAGCAAACGTACAGATCGAACATCTGGCGCATGCGCACGATGGGCGACCGATAGACAAGCCCCTTGCCCTGCAACTCCGGAACCAACTCGGCTTCTGAGTCCCGGATCGGCTTGGACGTGATGGCGCCGAACATGGCGGCGTTCACGTTCTTCAGCAGGTCGATGGTGCGCTGCGGCAGGGCATCGCCCTCGCTGCGCCAGAACTCCCAGCCGATATCTCCATGGATGTATTCGGCATCCAGCTTCACGGCATCCAGGACGATCCGGGCGGCATCCAGCACATCCACGCCCACGCCGTCGCCCGGCAGCCAGGCGATCTTGTACTTCGGCGAGCTTCCCCCGAGAGCCATGTATCCCTCCCGCGAACACTGGTCCGGACACTCGAGAACCGCAGCGCAGGTCCCCACCGGCTGCGGTCGTGAAACATATCACTTGGATTCTAATGGGAATTACTTGGGGCAGCCGTCATGTTTCCGGCGTGCCATTTGTCGCAAGTTGAGGCGCAGGTGCTCCAGCCGCCTGTGTGGGTTCAGCCGTGCTTGTCGGCGCCGGCCGACCACCGCCGCCAGTGGAAGCAGGAGCCCCGCCAGGCCGGCGGCACCGCACAGCGGATTCACAGCATGCGGTTCAGCCTGTCGTCGCGACAGGCACGCGGGTGGATTCCGGCGTGCCGGCAGGTTCGGGGGTGGGAGTGGTCGAGAGCGCAGGCTCAAATGGAGTGGGCGGCAGCGGCGTGGCGGTGAGGGCCAGGAAGCTGTATCCGGAGTCGGAATGCTGCACGGCTTCCGGGACCTCCGCCTGGATCCAATCCAGCATCTCGATCGCCTGCGGATTGTCGGGGTCGAGCCGGAGCGTGGTCTGAAGCTCGCTCAACGTGCGCGGGCAACAAGCCATCGACGTCGGGCTGCCCGGACGGCCGCACTCCCCAGTAGTACTCGGACCAGAGCAGGTCCGCGTAGCCGTAATGCCACAACGGATCCTTCGGCAGCAACTCCAGGCAGCGCTCGTAGGCGCCCCGGCTCAACTCGATGAGTTTGGGGCCTGCGGCGTCCTCACGGAACCATCCCTTTGGGTAGCGGGCCGACTCCTTGTAGGCCTTTGCGAGTCTGCCCCAGGCCTCGCCGTCCTTTGGATTGGTGCTCACGGCGACGTTTTCTTTGAGCACGCTTCGCCACAACGCTGGAGCAAGGATGGTGATCTGGATGTTGTCGCTACTGGTCGGCTCCAGGTCGTCGTAGTGCCAGCGGACCTGAGTTCCCTTGGTGAACCTTGAGGCCGCGGTGGGGCCGTTTGGAGGAGATCTGATCCATCAACACGTTCAGGTCGCTGGCATCGTAGGGCAGACTCCACGATGATGTCGGCGCTTCCGATGGTGCCATTCCAGCCGGCGCCGGTCTCCAGCACATAATCAAATGTCAGTTGTGGGTAGTAGCCATAGCCCTTCGCGGTATACGAAACCTGCACGATCACGTCGGTGTTCGGCGGAAAGTCCACATCGAACACAGCCCACGGCACATCTGCCCGCACTTCACCATATGGTTGCGGATTGTAGGGCGGCTGCATCTCGCGTCGTGTGGCAACGCTCCGCCCGTCGATCTTCACCGAGATGGATGGGATCTCGGGGTAGTTGAAGTACCCGTCGCTGCTGCCATCGGCAAACGAGAGCGGAAAGCGCGCCCGCATCCGTTCTTCGGATGCGCCCGAGGTTGCGCATGGTGAAGACGGCCTCGTGCGGGCAACGGCGCCTTGAGCGATCGGTTGGATCCGTGTCCACGCTCAGCGTCACGGTCTCCGCAAGCATGCGGACGGCTGTGGTCTCGCCGCCGGGGAGCAACGTGCTGCCCGGCGGCGTCATGGGCGGCGCCATATCGGCGCGCGCGGAACTGCGGGGCAGCATGGCACCGGCCAGGACAAGAAGCAGGAGGGCGATTCGCGTGCGCATGCGACCCTGGCTTCCCTGGATCAGGGCACCGCCTCAAAATGGTTCTTCAGTGTGTAGTGGATGTAGTTCTGCCAGAGAGGGATGACCTCGCCCTGCCGATAGTCGTGGTCAGAGAAGGTCTGGATGATCACGCGGCCATCCATGCAGGATGCGAGCACACCTTCACCCGTCGATTGTCTGGCGGAGAGGCCCGCCAGCATCACGGCGTCCCCGCTGCCACCGAGGTTCAGCTTGTCGCCGGCCTGACTGGCCCAAAAGCGATTGTAGTGAAGCAGCGGCAGCACCACGTTGGGTTCGTTGAAGACCGGATGCTCCGGCTGCCACCAGTAGATCGACTCGGCCAGCGGCCAATCTCCCCGGTAACTGACCCCGCACGGTGCCAGGATCTTGTTGATGGGTCCGTTGGCCTCGCGGTCCAGGTACCAAACCTCGGCGATCAGGGCGGCCTTGTCGCGCGTCAGCCGCGTGCTGATCATGTCCCAGAACTCCCCGGAGATCTTGTCCTTGTCCTCGGCGCCAACGATGATCAGGTCGTACTTGACACCGGAGTTCAGATACTCCATGAAATGCCCGCTATAGGAGCCGGTCTGTGTGTAGGTCATGCCGAGGCCGTCCAGCGCATCCTGGATCCACATGCCGATGCCGCGCTCATCCGTGTTCTCGTAGACCAGCACCTTGGCGGAACGGATGCGCGCCTCCACGTCGGCCGTTGCGGTGGGTAGAGGGCCCGGGCTGAGGCGGCGGGCGGCTGCGCGGCCGCCGGCGGCTGCGGTGTGGGCTGAGCATTGCTGAGCGCGGCCTGTGTGAGCTGCAGTGCCATCGCGGTTCCCTGCAGCTCCAGCGCGGCCTTGGTGGAGTCGAATGCCGGCGCAGAGGCGGGCGGCGCGACCGCCGCCATGCCGCACGCCAGGATGAAGAGCGTCGCGATGATCAGGACCGCGATACGATCCCCGGGTGCTGCCTCGATGCCTGCCATGTTGCCCTCCCAGTCTGGCTAGCGCTGCTTCCGCCCGTGGCCCTCCCGAGGTTACAGGTTGAAGCGAACGTGCACGATGTCGCCATCCTTCACGACATATTCCTTGCCTTCCAGCCTGAGCTTGCCGCGGGTCTTGGCCTCGGTCATGCCGCCCAATTCCACCAGGTCGTCGTATGCCACCACTTCGGCGCGCACAAAGCCATGCTGCAGATCCGTGTGAATGGCGCCGGCGGCCTCGACCGCGGTCGCGCCGCGGTCCACGGTCCAGGCGCGCACTTCGTCCTCGCCCACGGTGAAGAATGATTGCAGTTGAAGCAGGTCATAGGAGAGCCGGATCATCCGGCTCAGGCCGGGTTCCTGGATGCCGTATTCCTGCATGAACACTGCCGCGTCCTCGGGCCCCAACTGGGCGATCTCCATCTCCAATTTGCCCAGCAGCGAGACGGACGGATGATCGAGCTCCAATTCGATGGGCTTCTGGCCCTCGCCCAGGTTGAAAACCGTCAGCAGTGGTTTTCGGCTGAGCAGGCCAAAGGAGGCCAGCTCGCGTGATTCTTCCGGCAGAAAACCGCAGCTTGCGCAGCGGCGTACTGGCGTTGAGGGCCTCGTGCAGCCGCGTGAACAACGCCGTCTGCCGCTCGTTGACGACCTTATCGGTGCCGCCCTTCTTGCGCTCCTCCAGCAGGCGCTCCAGCTTGCGCTCCACGGCGATCAGGTCGTTGAGCAGCAACTCGCTGGTCATGGCCTCCAGGTCGCGGCCGGGGTCCACTGTGCCAGAGGGATGGGCCACGTTCTCGTCGGCGAAGGCGCGCACGACCAGCAGGAAGCCGTCCATCTGTGTCAACTGGTTCAGCAGCTGCCCGGAGATGCCGCTCTTCGCCGCACCGCTCTCCAGGCCGGCGATATCCGCGTAGGTGACCTTGGCGTAGATGGTCTTGCGGGGCTTGAACATTCCCGAGAGCCGGTCGACGCGCGGGTCGGGCACGTCCACGACGGCCGTATGGACTTCGATGCGGCCCGCGCTGGCGGTGGTGGGCGTGCGTTGCCGCGGGTCAGCGCGTTGAAGATCGGTGGTCTTGCCTGCCTGCGACAATCCGATGATGCCAAGCTTCATTTTGACCTGCTCAGGGGCGTGTTATACTTTTTGGCAGTGGGCCGAAGTGGCGGAACTGGCAGACGCGCACGACTCAAAATCGTGTTCCTTCGGGATTGTGGGTTCAATTCCCACCTTCGGCATTATACAACAGCAGTCATGGCCTAGTTGCGGGCACTCGCCCGCCTTGAGATAAGCGCGAGAGTGCCAAGGGCAGTCTCGCGTTGCGCTTTAGCGGAGGGCTTGCCTGTGGGAACCACGAGACCCATGCAGGGAGATCGGTAATGGCGGCTGGCCCGGGCAGCGTGCTGGCGGTCATCATGGGCGGTGGGCGCGGCACGCGCCTCAGCCCGCTCACCGCGGTGCGATCGAAGCCGGCCGTGCCAATCGGGGGCAAGTACCGCCTGATCGACATCCCCATCAGCAACTGCATCAATTCGGATATCTATCACATCGCCGTGCTGACGCAGTTCAACTCGGTCTCCCTGCACCGGCATATTTCACGCGCCTACCGCTTCGACGCCTTTCACTCCGGCTTTGTGCAGATATGGGCGGCCGAACAGACCATGGAGACCGCCGATTGGTACCAGGGTACCGCGGACGCGGTTCGCAAGCAGCTTTCCGAGATCCGCTCGACGGGCGCCAAGTACGTTCTGATCCTGGCGGGCGACCATCTGTACCGCATGGACTACGACAAGATGGCCGAGTTCCACTGGGACCGCGAGGCCGAGATCACCGTGGCCGTGCACCCGGTGCCGCGCGGCGAGGCGGGCCGGCTTGGCATCTTGAAGGTGGAACCGGGCGGCCGCATTTCCGACTTTGTCGAGAAGCCGCAGGATCCGGCGACCGTGGAACGTTTTGTCAGCCGGGATGACCCTGCCATGCCGCTGCTCGGCTCGATGGGAATCTACATGTTCAACGTGGATGTGCTGGAGAACATCCTTGAGTATCATCCGCAGCAAGGCGGACTTCGGCATCGACATCATTCCGCATGCCGTGCACTCGAACGCGGTGTTCGGCTATGGCTTTGAGGGCTACTGGCGGGATATCGGAACCATCCGGGCGTACTACGAAACCAACCTGCTGCTGGCCGCGCCCGATGCGCCGTTCAATTTCTACGATCCGAAGCTCCCCATCTACACCCACGAGCCCGTCCTGGCGGGCAGCGTGGTGCAGGACAGCCATCTGAGGGACGTGCTGATGGCCGAAGGCTGCCGCATCGAGAAGGCGCAGATCACCCGTTCGGTGGTGGGCATCCGCAGCCAGATCGGGGCGGGCACGCGCATCGTCGACTCCGTCCTGAACGGGCTGGACTACTACTCGGCGGATCTCGGGATCGGTCCCAACTGCGACATCGAGGGCGCCATCCTGGACAAGAACGTGCGCCTGGAGGAGGGCGTGGTCATCCGCCCGTTCCCGCGCGGCACCGAGGACGCCAACGAGATGTGGCACGTTCGAGACGGGATCGTGGTGCTGCCGAAGGACGCCTCCATCCCGGCGGGCACGCGCATCGCGCCGCCGGAGTAGAGCCGAGCGCCGTCTTAGCGCCGCATGAGTGCGGCGCGCTTGACAGCCGTCGCGGGCCCGGAATACACTCGTCACTGGCTGGGGAGTAGCCGCCTGCCGCACAAAAATCGCAGGTTGGATTGTCGTCATATCATTGGCAGCCATGCCATCGGCAATCCATGCGCACGGAAGCGCTGGCAAGACCACCACGGAGTCGTGGTGGTTCTTTTTCTTAATGGGCAATGCGTGGCGAGGTTGGTATGCCGGATGAACTGAAGGTCGGGAATGTCGGCAAGATCGAGGAAACGGCCTGGCATGCGCTGGACATGGACCAGGTGCTGAAGGATCTGCAGGTGCGCGAGACGGGGGTTACCGCGCGCGAGGCCGAGGAGCGCCTGGAGCGCTTTGGCCCGAACCAACTGCAGGAGGCCAAAGCCACCAGCTTCCTGGCGGTGTTTTGGGAGCAGCTGAACAACTTCGTCGTGCTGCTGCTCATCGCGGCCTCGGCCGTCTCGGCGCTGCTGGGCGAATGGGTGGATGCGGCGGCCATCATGGCGATCGTCATACTCAACACGGTGCTCGGCATCGTGCAGGAGCGGCGCGCCGAGCAGGCCCTGGCGGCCCTCAAACGGCTGGCCGCGCCGGAGGCGCAGGTTCTGCGCGACGGCCATCGGCAGGTCATCCCGGCGCGCGAACTGGTGCCGGGCGACATCGTCTTCCTGGAGGCCGGCAACTACGTGCCAGCCGACATGCGTCTGCTGGAGGCGGTCAACCTGCGCGCGGAGGAGGCCTCGCTCACCGGCGAGTCGCTTCCGGTGAAGAAGAACGCGGCCACCGTGCTTGACCGCAACGTGCCACTGGGAGATCGCAAGAACACGGCCTTCATGGGCACGCTTGATCTCCTACGGCCGCGGACGCGGCGTGGTTACCAGCACCGGCATGAACACCCAACTGGGGCTCATCGCCACGATGCTGCAGAACGTGGACGAAGAGGTCACGCCGCTGCAGCGCCGGCTGGATCAACTTGGAAGAGTCCTTGAGCTACGGTGCGCTGGCGCTGGTGGCCGTGGTCTTCATCGTGGCGCTGATCAACAACACCGAGATCGGCGGCCTGTTCACGGCGCCGGCGCTCTTCTTCTCGGAGAACGCGCGGGTGATCACCGAGGTGTTCATCATCGCGGTGAGCCTGGCCATCGCGGCGGTGCCCGAGGGACTGCCGGCCGTGGTGACCATCAGCCTGGCGCTGGGCATGCAGGAAATGATCAAGCGCCACGCGCTGATCCGCAAGCTGGCCTCGGTGGAGACACTTGGGATCAGCAACGGTCATCTGCTCGGACAAGACCGGCACGCTGACGCAGAACGAGATGACCGTCACCCGCCTGTGGGCGGACGGGAAGATGCTGGAGATCACCGGCACCGGCTACGCGCCCATCGGCGAGTTCCGGGAGGCCGGGCAGACGGTGGACATCTCCCAGTACCCCGCGGCGCGCACCGTGCTGTGGCTGGGCGTGTTGAACAACGACTCGGAGCTGGAGGAGGTGGAGGGCGACGAGGGCGAGAAGGCGTACCGCATCGTCGGTGACCCGACCGAAGGCGCGCTTGATCGTGGCGGCCGCCAAGGCCGGCGCGTATCGCCATGACATGAAGAACGCCTACCCGCGCGAGAGCGAGGTGCCGTTCGACTCCGAACGCAAGCGCATGATCACGGTCCACGACGTGAAGAACCCGCAGCCCGGGCGACCCATCCCCGTTCTACGACAAGGAGCTGCTGGATTGGGATGTGATCGCGATGAAGGGGGCCCCGGATGTGGTCCTGAGCCTGTGCACGGAATACCAGGGCATGGACGACACGCCCAGGCCGCTGACGGAGGAGATGCGCCGCGCGATCCTGGATGCCAACGATGCCATGACCCAGGAAGCCCTGCGGGCGCTCGGGTTTGCCTATCGCCTGGAGCGCGACGTCCCGGAAGACATCGAACAAGTGGGCACGCGCCACCTGGAAAGCGACCTGGTGTTCGTGGGGCTGGTTGGCATGATCGACCCGCCACGCGAGGAAGTGAGGCCGGCGCTGGCCACAGCCAAGCGGGCCGGCATTCGAACGATCATGATCACCGGGGACTATGCCAACACTGCCCGCGCCATTGCCGAATCCATCGGACTGCTGCGACCGGGCCATAAGGTGGCCACGGGCACCGACCTGGATTCCATGACCGACGAGGACCTGCGAGCGCGAGATCGTGCAAACCGACGTGTTCGCCCGCGTCTCGCCGGAGCACAAGATGCGCATCGTGGAGGCGCTGCAGGCCAACCAGGAAGTGGTGGCGATGACTGGCGACGGCGTCAACGACGCGCCGGCCATCAAGCGCGCCGACATCGGCATCGCCATGGGCATCACGGGCAGCGACGTGGCCAAGGGCACGGCCGACATGGTGCTGACGGATGACAACTACGCCAGCATCGTGGCCGCGGTGGAGCAGGGCCGCATCATCTACTCCAACATCCGCAAGTTCGTGTTCTTCCTGCTTTCATCCAATGTGGCGGAGATCGCGATCATCTTCGCGGCCACGCTGGCCGGACTGCCGCCGCCGCTGACGGCCATTCAGCTGCTGTGGCTCAACCTGATCACGGACGGCGCGCCGGCGCTGGCGCTGGCCATGGAGAAGGGCGACCCGGACATCATGACGCGTCGACCGCGCCAGACGCAACGAGCCGATCGTCAATTCCACGATGCGGATCGGCATTGGGGTGCAGATGTTCGCGCAGGCGGGCGTGGTGCTTGCGGCCTTCGTCCTTGGCCTGCTCTGGCACCTGCGGGCGGGCGAGGCGCTGCCCGCGGGCGTGAACCCCTTGCTCTTCCTGTTGCAGTACGACTGGAGGGGTGTGGACGTCCAGACGGCCGAGACCATGGCCTTCGTGACACTCTCGCTGTGCGAGCTCTTCCGGGCGTACACCGTGCGCTCCGAGTTCGCCTCGATCTTCCGGATCGGCATCTTCTCGAACCGCACGATGCAGGGCGCGGCGACGCTATCCATCATCCTGCTGCTGCTGGTGTGCACGGTGCCATTCCTGCAGCCGATCTTCAACACGCACGTGCTGGCGCCACTGGAGTGGGGCGTGGTTCTGGGGCTGGCGATCTTGCCGGCGATAGCCGAAGAGATCACGAAGTTCTTCCTGCGGAGGAGCATCGCGTAGGGCGAGAGCCGTGGGGGGAGCAATGGTGCTGGGAGCCAGTGGGCACGGTCATACCGTGGCCGCTGCGTCTGCCGCTCGGGCCGCCGCTGCAGGAGGTCCTGCCCTTTCGCAATCGGCGAACGAGGCGTGCAGGACGGGCGACCGTGGTCGGCCCGTACTTGATGGTGAAGGACCGGCGGTGGATGGGGGACATGCCTAGACGGATAATGGCGGCGCGATGCATCGACGTGCCGTAGCCCTTGTGCTGCGCGAGGCCGTAGCCAGGTAACTGCGCATCCAGGTCACGCATGAGGGCATCGCGGGCGGTCTTGGCGAGGACAGAGGCGGCCGCGATGCTCAGGCAGCGGGCATCGCCTTTGACCAGGGCGGCCTGGGGGATATCCAGCTCGGGCAGTTCCAGACGGAAGTCGGTCAGCAGCGCGTCCGGGTAGAGGCGCAGGCCCTCGACGGCGCGCATGGCAGCGAGTCGACCGGCGGTGACAATGCCGCAGGTATCGATCTCGTCGGACGAGGCGAAACCCACACACCAGGCCAACGCGTGCGCATGGATGCGCTCCGCCGCCGATTCGCGTTCGGCGGGCGTCATCTGCTTGGAGTCGCGCACGCCACGCAGAATGGCTGAGCGAGTTCCTTTGGTCGGATTGCCTGGAGGCAGCTGGGAGGACCACCGCGCCGACGGCGATGGGTCCGGCCAGCGCGCCGCGCCCGGCCTCGTCGAGGCCGGCCACGTAGGTGCAGCCGCCGCGCCAGAAGCGGCGCTCGAATCTAAGATCGGGGTTGAGGCGCATTGTACAGGCCGCGCCGGCCATTGGAGCGGATGCGGAAGATATCGCCGATCATGCGCATGGCATCGGGCAGCGCGCTGACCTTGCTTTCGGAGCGATAGTACCAGTCCACGGGGACCTCGACCACGCGGTAGCCCCGGCGATAGGCGATGAAGAGCAGCTCGACGTCAAACGACCAGCCGTTCAGCGTCTGCTGCTGGAACAGGTCCTGCGCCACGGCGGCGCGGAAGCACTTGAAGCCGCACTGGGTGTCCTGCAACTTCGGCAGGATGAGCATGCGTATGATCAGATTGATGAAGCGACCGCCCAGGTGGCGGTGCATGGGCTCGTCGTAACGGCGGGCGCCCTGCACTTCGCGCGAACCGATGGCCACATCCAGGTCCGGCAGCGCCGGGGGCAGGAAGCGGTTGACCTCCTCGATCGGCATGGAGAGATCGGCGTCGCACATGAAGCGGTAGTCGCCGGAGGCCGCCAGCATGCCCAGGCGCACAGCCAGGCCCTTGCCCCGGCCATCGGAGTGAATCACGCGCAATTGAGGATGCTGCGCGGCGAAGCCCTGCGCGATCTGCAGCGTCCGGTCGGTGCTGCCATTCTCGACAACCACAACCTCGGCGGCGTACGGCTGCTGATGCAGGAAAGCAAACACCTGCTCCAGAGTGCGGGGCAGGCGACGTTCTTCATTGTGCGCCGGTATGACGATGGAGAGGAGCGGACTGGACAAAGCGGTTATGCAGACCCAAAGAGTATCAGGTAGAGGAAGCCGGCCAGGACACCGAACTCAACCAGGATCATGAACACAAGGACGATCCACTGCCTGGGGCTGATGCCTCTGCGCGAGGCGGGCGTCGGTATGGGGAGAGGCTCCTCCGGCTTGGCGACTTCCTCGGTCGGCTCTTTGGGGGCCTTTTCATCGAATTCGAAATTCAAATCGTTGGGGTCGAAGGGCTTGGCCTCATCGGCCGCGTGGAAGATGAGCCGTGCGCGGCTGGCGGCTTCGTTGGTCGCCGGTGCGGGCGCTGGGGCCACAGCTGGCTGAGCCTCGAGCGGCGCCGGGGTGGAGCGTGGGTTGAGCAGCTTGTCGACGACGTCGAAGACGAGTTCCGAACGCAGGACAGGCCGAGCCTGCACGAGGGTGGCGGCCCATTGCTTGATCGCGTCGCTCATGACCACGCGCACGATCGGGCCGTTGCAGATCGATGTGGACCGCGGGATTGCCGGCGATCAGGACGGCCTCGACAATACAGGGCAGGATCACGCCCTGGCGGTTCAGATAGACCTGGAGCGCCCGCGCCAGGCGGGCGACGCGACGCACGGGGTTGATCGAGGGAATCGTGCGCCGCTCGTTGTTAATCATGGTCCATTCGTCGCCGCGGGCTTCGAAGAAACCGCTCACCGGGGTGACGTACAGGACAAAGACGCCTGCGGGGCCAATGAGGATGATGGGCTCGATGATGTTGCTGTTTTCCAGGTTGAGGTTGCGAATGAGCGAGTAGCCTTTTTCCAGCACGCGCTCCAACTGGGCGATGACGGGTTTCTGCGCCTCGACCTCGGCCTGCCACGAGGATCCGTAATCCACGGCGATGCGCACGCGCTGCCACAGGCCAAAATTGCCTTTCGCGTCCTGGAACGGGGTCTTATCGATGACTTTCAAGCCGGAACCTGTTCGGGTCTTGCTGCCTCCGCCATGATGAAACAGGGAGGGTGAGGTGAGTCGGGTCTGTCCGGGTGAGCGCTAGAAGTTCGGCACGCCCTCCAGGACATCGCGCTTGCCTTCAACCACGGTGGTCACGACCCGGTCCCCGTTGTGACCAGCCAAAGTGACCAGCTTCCCCACCTGGAACGTGCTGGCCAGGAGCTCGGTGCGCTGCCCGGTTACGAAACGCTTGCCCGCCTGGAGGAGGGCGATCAAGGCTGACCGGTCGATCAGGACGCGGTCGGAGAACGTGGGGCCGCGGCGCTCGTATGCCCGCACCAATTCTATCTTGCCGCCCTTGTAACGGACGGCCTCAATGACGCCATCGAATCTGGCCATATTCTTTCGAAAACATTGTAGCACACCGGCAGAATGCGAAGATTTTGGATGCATTGCAGCCATTTTGGGTCGTGAATACCCATGCACTATAATGAAATCGGCGCACGATATTAGGGTACTTTTGGTCGGGCGGCAGAGTGTCTTGAGGGGAGAGGCGTGAAGAAGCAGGGATGTCGCAGCCCTGGGCAGAATGGAGCAGCAGCATATGATCCGTGATGACGACGTGAAAGAGACCCTGGACCGCGGCCTCCGGCCAGATCGCCGAGATCCAGAGCAACCCGCGCGCCTGGCTTACCTGGATGATCTACCTGCTGGACAGCATGGAAGGCGAGGCGACGAAGTCGGGCTCGGCCAACAAAGACTCATACATGGAGATGCTTTCCGCGCTGCAGGACGCGATCCGAAATAAGGAACGCACGGGCGGCTGGTAGGCGGATGCCGCCGCAGTGTGCATCTGATAAAATACATTCCCATCGGGGTGTAGCGCAGTTGGTAGCGCGCTTGCTTTGGGAGCAAGAGGTCCCGGGTTCAAATCCCGGCACCCCGACTGAAGGGAGCGCCACAAGCAACTGAGAGGCCGGGTTTCCCTTTCGGGGAGAGCTCCCGAAGGGACTTCGCTCACTGCGCTCGCTCCGCAAACCCCGGCACTCCGACCAATCTCCTCTAGAATCGACTCGCATGCATCATCATCGTTTCATCGCGGCCGCGCTGCTGGCAGCGGGCCTGAGCGCCTGCTCGGCACTTGCCACACCCAGCCCCACAGCAACACCTGCACCTGCCACTGCAACCAGCACGATCACGCCCACGGCCGACCGCGACACCCAGCCCGACGCCGCGTGGCGTGCCTGACCGCGCCCGGCAGCGTCACCCAGCATGCTCTGGATAACGGAAAGCCGCCGCAGGAATTCCTGCTCTACCTGCCGCCCTGTTACGAGTACGACAAGGACGAGCGCTACCCGGTGCTGTATCTGCTGCACGGGCAGACGTTCCAGGACGATCAGTGGGTACGGTTGGAGGCGCCAAAGGCTGCTGACAACGCTCATCCACGGCGGACAGGCGGCGCCATTCATCATGGTGTTTCCGGATGACCGCTACTGGAACCTGCCTCCCGGCGATAGCTTTGGGGACCGCCTGGTCGGTGTGATCATCCCGTACATCGACAAGACCTATCGCACGCGCGCCGAGCGGCAGTACCGGGCGGTCGGGGGCCTATCCCGCGGAGGCGGCTGGGCGGTCCATCAACTCCTTAGGCGCTACGAGCTATTTGGGATGGTCGGACTGCACTCGCCGGTGATCTTCAATGAGGACGCCGCCGTTTTGGAGAGGCTGATACCGGCGGTGCCAGAAGAAGGATGGCCGCGGCTGTGGCTGGACGCCGGCGATCACGACGGCGACCTGGGCTCCATCCGCCGCTTCGAGGCGCTGCTGACTTTCTACCGTGTGCCGCATGAATGGCACATCTACAGCGGAGATCACACCGAGGCCTACTGGGGCGGCCACGTGACGGAGTATCTAGCATGGTACGCCGATGGCTTCCGGAGCGTCGGAGGCGCAACAGGCCACAGCGACACCCACGCCGTAAGGGGCGTCGCGCAACCCTGCTGATATAATGCCAGCATGGCCCTCAGCATGGAGGAAGTGGAGCACATCGCGAAGCTGGCACGGCTCGAACTGGGCGCCGAACAGAAGGCGCTGTACCGCCAGCAACTCTCCAACATCCTTGATTACATGGCCAAGCTGCGGCAGCTGGACACGGCCTCCGTGACGCCCACCGCCGGCGGGGGACTGAGCCGGATGGAACTACGCCTCGATCAAACCGCAGCGGGGCTCTCCACCGAGGCGCTTCTCAAGAACGCACCCGAGTCGGAAGACGATCAGTTCAAGATCCCACCTGTGTTCGAGTAAGGCGGCTCGTTGCCGCGCGCGGGAACGCGCCGCGCATCGCCGTCGCGGCCCGGGCCGCAGGCCCATCGTTGCATGACCGCCCTTACAGACCTGTCTCTCACTGAAATGAAGCGCGGCCTCGAGGAAGGCTCGTTCTCCAGCCGCGAGTTGGTGCAGGCGGCGCTGGAGCGCACCTCGGCGTTCGAACCCAGGCTGCACGCGTTCCTGCACGTTGCGTCCGCGGCTGCGCTGCAGCGGGCGGACGAGATGGACTCGGCCCGCAAGAAGGGGAGCTCCGCGCCACTGCTGGGAATCCCTGTGGCCATCAAGGACGTGCTGACCGTCGAGGGACTGCCGTGCACGTGCGGCTCAAGGATACTGGAGGGCTTCGTGCCTCCGTTCACCGCGACGGCGGTGCAGCGCCTATTGCATGCGGGCGTTGTGATCCTGGGCAAGACCAACACGGATGAGTTCGCCATGGGTTCATCCACCGAGAACTCGGCGTATGGCGTGACCCACAATCCATGGGACACGCAACGCGTGCCCGGCGGATCGTCTGGCGGGAGCGCGGCGGCCGTGGCCGCCCGTTACGTTCCGGCCGCGCTGGGAACCGATACCGGTGGAAGCGTCCGGCAGCCGGCGGCGTTGTGCGGCGTCACGGGACTCAAGACCACATACGGACGCGTCTCGCGGTACGGCCTGGTGGCGTTCGGGTCCTCACTGGACACCGTGGGAGCGTTCGGCCGCACGGCCGAGGACGTGGCGGCGATCTTTCGCGTGATGGCTGGCCGGGATGCAGCGGGATGCCACCACAGAAGATGAGGACGTCCCGTTGATCGAAACGGGCGGCATGAAGTCGGACAAGCCGCTGCGCGGCCTGCGACTGGGAGTGCCGCGCGAGTACTTCCTGAGCGGCATCCAGCCGGAGGTTGAGCGGGCGGTGCGGGCGGCGGTGGAGGTACTGAAGGACCTGGGCGCCGAGGCACGCGAGGTTTCGCTGCCGCACACGGAATACGCGCTGCCGGTGTACTACATCATCGCCCCGGCCGAAGCTTCGGCCAACCTGGCGCGCTTCGACGGTGTGCGCTACGGCCCGCGCGAGCCTGCCGACGACATGTGGGAACTCTACTTCCGCACACGCGGGCGGCGGTTCGGCCCGGAGGTGACGCGGCGCATCATGATCGGAACGTATGCCCTCTCAGCGGGGTACTATGATGCATACTATGCTCAGGCGCAGCGGGTGCGCACCTTGATCCGGCAGGACTTTGATGCGGCGTTCAAGCAGGTGGACCTGATCGCGGCCCCGACCACGCCGGGCACGGCTTTCAAGATCGGCGCACACGCCGACGATCCACTGGCCATGTACCTGGAGGACGCGTTCACGCTGCCGGCCAACCTGGCCGGCATCCCGGGCATATCCTTTGGCGCCGGATTCGATCATCAGAACCTACCCATCGGCCTGCAATTGTTGGGGCCGCGGTTTCGCGAAGATCTGTTGCTGCAGACGGCGCACGCCTTTCAGCAAGTGACTGACTGGCATACGCGCGCCCCGGCGCTCTAGAGGCGGCGCATCCAACGCCGCAAGGAGGAAGAATGCAAACGCTGCAGCGGACTTCCTTATTGATCGCTGTCGTCCTGCTGGCTGTCCTGGCCTGCGCGGTCCCGAATGTGACCTTCACAGATCCCGCGGCCCAGGCCACCATTTTGGCCGTGACCGTCGACGCGGCCATCCGGGCAACACATGACGCCCAACCTGCGGAGGCGATCACGGCCGCGGCCGCCGGCACGACGCGGCCCGTGGCGTCCTCGACGGCGTCCCTGACTCCATCGGCAACCAATACGCCGATCCCATCGGACACGCCAACACCCACGGTGACATCGACGCCGCTGGTGATCGTCAGCCCAACGTCCATCCTGGCCATGATCAGCGTCTCGGTGGCGACGAACTGCCGCTCCGGCCCGGGGAAGGCGTATCCGATCGATGGAGCGCTGATGGTTGACGAAGTGGCGCAAGTGCTGGCGATCGACCCCACCGGCAAGTACTGGTACATCCCCAATCCGGATGAGCCTGGTCACTACTGCTGGGTTTGGGGGGAATATGCCACCGTAAGCGGCTTCACCGGCAACGTGCAGATGTTCACGCCTCCGCCGACGCCGACCGCGACGCTGACTCCAACACCGTCGCCTGGATTCGGCGTGAGCTACGAGGGGCTGGTGGGTTGCAGCGGCTCGTGGTGGACCAGGATGCAGCTGGAGAATACGGGCTCGCTAACGTTCCGTTCCCTGGAGTTCAGCCTGATCGATATTCCCCTGGACACCGAGGACGCGGACGAATCCGATTCATTCGTGGATCGGTCGAACTGCTCATCGTCATCCAGCCAGGTATCGCTGGCGCCGGGCGATTCGGTGATGGTCAGCTCACCCAACCTGAGCAACGATCCCAGCGACCACAAGATGCGCGCCCGCATCACGCTGTGCTCCAAGACGGGGCAGAGCGGAGAATGCGTCACTGAGGTCTTCAACTTCAAGCCGTAGAAAGGCCCGTCGAGGGCGGGGCACAGCCAGGACAAACGGATGAGAATCCTCGTAACCGGCGGGGCCGGATACATCGGCTCTGCCACGGCAGAAGCCCTGCTGCGGGCCGGGCATTCGGTCAGCGTGCTTGATTCGCTGGTGACCGGTCATCGCGCGGCGGTTCCGGCCGAGGCGGAGTTCGTGCTCGCGGGCATTGAAGATGCAGCCGCATTGGAAGGCGTCCTGGCACGCGGCCGGTTCGACGCCGTCCTGCACTTCGCGGCATTCATCGAGGCCGGGGAGTCCATGAAGGAGCCGGGCCGCTTCTACGCCAACAATCTGACGAACTCGCTATCCTTGATCGAGGCGGCAGTGCGCGCGGGCGTGCGGAGCTTCGTGCTGTCGTCCACGGCGGCCGTGTATCGATCCAGTGACCAGCCGCTCACGGAAGACTCGCCGCTTGGGCCGACCAACGTTTATGGGCATACCAAACTGGTTGTGGAGCAGGCGCTGGAGTGGTTTCGCCAGATCCACGGTCTGCACTATGCAGCGCTGCGCTATTTCAACGCCTGTGGGGCCGTCCCTGGCCGCGGCGAGGCGCACAATCCAGAATCGCATCTGATCCCGCGCGTGCTGCAGGTGGCCCTGGGCCACGCGGAGTCCGCCAGGATATTTGGCACGGACTATCCGACGCCGGATGGCACATGCGTGCGCGACTACGTGCACATCGCGGACCTGGTGGAGGCCCATCTTCTTGCGCTTGGCGCGCTCGAGGGTCGCGACAGCCTCGTCTACAACGTGGGCAGCGGCCGGGGTTTCTCCGTGCGGGAGGTGATCGAGGCGGCGCGGCGCATCAGCGGCAGGCCGATCCCGGTGATCGAGTCAGCCCGGCGGCCGGGCGATCCACCGCGCCTGGTGGCCTCGTCTGATAGAATTCGCCGCGACCTCGGCTGGAAGCCTCAACACAGCGAGCTGGATGACATGGTTGCGAGTGCCTGGGAATGGCATCGCACGCACCCAAAGGGCTACGACTCAAAATGACGTTCATAGTTGTTCTGCTGGGCTGGATCTTCTCGCTGTGTTTGCACGAATTCTCGCATGCCGCGGTGGCATACATGGGCGGTGATACGACCGTGCGGGAGAAGGGTTACCTGACCTTCAATCCGCTGAAGTACACGCACCCCGTGTACTCGATACTCCTGCCCCTGCTCTTTCTGGCCCTGGGCGGAATCGGATTGCCGGGCGGCGCGGTCTACATCGAAACCTGGCGACTTCGCAGCCGGGCATGGAAGAGCGCAGTCAGCCTGGCCGGGCCGGCCGCCAACCTGATCCTTGCGATCGTCCTCGGCATCGTTCTGGGGCTGGCACCGATCTCGCGTGAAGGCATCTGGCCGGCATTGAGCTTCCTGGCCTTCCTGCAGATCTCGGCTCTGGTATTGAACTTGATCCCGCTGCCGCCCTTTGACGGCTTTGGCGCGGTCGAACCGTACCTGCCGGAGCGCCTGCGGCAGGGCGTGGCGCAGGTAAGCAACCTGCTGCCATGGGTGGTGTTCTTTTTGCTCTGGTATGTGCCCGAGGTGTACGACACGTTTTGGACGATCGTGGTTTCGTTGACGCACACCTTGAATGTCCCGCTGGACCTGGTTCAGCTCGGCCTGCGCGACTTCCGTTTCTGGTATCGATAGGGACGATGTTCGGCGGGCCAGGGTCCGCCGCCTGACGGAGAAGCGCAGCCTCTTCCGGATCGCGTTCGATTGCCAGGAGCCTTAGACGTGAAGACATCCCAGAAGATGCTGCCGCACGTGGTCATCATCGGCGCCGGATTCGGCGGCATGGAAACGGCGCGTAAGCTGAAGCGGGCCCCGGTGCGCATCACGCTGATCGACCGCGTGAACTATCACACGTTTCAGCCACTGCTTTACCAGGTGGCCATCGCCGGCCTGATCCCGTCGCAGATCGCCTACCCGGTGCGCACGATCTTCCGACGCCAGAAGAACCTGACATTTCAGATGGGGGAAGTGACAGCGATCGATCTTGACAAGCGCTATGTGAAACTGGACGGTTCGGTGATCGCGTATGACCAGTTGGTGCTGGCGGTGGGCGGGCAGACGAACTTCTTCGGGCTCAAGAGCGTGGAGCAGAACGCTCACCAGGTGAAGAACATTCCATGTGCGGTGGAGACGCGCAACCACATGCTCAGGATGTTCGAACTGGCGAGCCGCGAAGCGGATTCGGAGGAGCGCCGAGCGCGGCTGACCTTCGTGGTGGTCGGCGGCGGGCCGACCGGAGTGGAGACCGCCGGCGCGCTGGCAGAGCTCATCCGTCTGGTCATGACGAAAGACTATCCGGAAATGGACTTGCACGAGGTGCGGGTCTTGCTGCTGGAGGCAGCCGATCATCTCATGGGGACGTATCCAACGCGGCTGCGCCAGGCGACGTACGATCTATTGAAGGGCAAGGGCGTTGAGATCATGCTCTCGACCCGCCTGAGCCAGTACGACGGCGCGCATGCCACACTCGGGGACGGGCGCGAGATCGACACTCACACGGTCATTTGGACCGCGGGCGTGCGCGGCGGCGGAGCTGGTGGATGGCCTGGGGATGAAGCAGGCGGCCTCCGGCAGGCTCGTGGTCGAGCAGACTCTGCAGCTGCCTGGGCGACCGGAGGTCTTTGTGCTGGGAGATGCGGCTCACCTGGTGAGCGACGACGGACAGCCTTTGCCGATGCTTGCCACGGTGGCACAACAGGAGGCGCGTACCGCCGCAGCCAACATCGTTCGCGCGGTGAAGGGGCAGCCGACTGCGGAGTTCCGCTACAAGGACCCAGGACTGCTTGCCACGATCGGGCGCAACGCGGCCGTGGCGCGACTATGGGGGCTTTCGTTCAGCGGATTCATTGCATGGGTGATATGGGTAGGACTGCACATCTACCGGCTGGTGGGCTTCCGTAACCGGTTGGTGGTGATGGTCAACTGGGCCTGGGATTACGTGTTCTACGAGAACCAGGTGCGGCTCATCACGCGGGACTGAGAGGCGCGCGGCTCAGTCCGAGGCAGCCAACTCGCAATAGACGAACCATTGACCCTTGCGGTCATCCGCATTCCTGGAGGCGCGGTCATAGTACAGGTCGAAAAGTTGTCCTGTATCGACGCGCACGCGGAAGAAGAAGCGACCGACATTGAGCGAGCCGCGCTGGGCCGCCACAGCCGCGTGCGCCGGCTGCATATTGCGCGCAAACCGGCCGCGGCGCGGAAAGTCCGTCCACTCTGACAGCGTTTCCAGCACCTTGTAGACGCGACCCTCCCAAAGGAATTCATCCGGGCAGTGCGGCAACTTCTGGCGCGCTGGCGGGCTCTTGAAGCTGACCTCGATGTGTTGATCCAGGAAATGGATCGGCTTGGGTTCAGGATCGATCAAGGTATTCCTTTAGCACCACGGCGTGATTGTGTTCTGGATCGCGGGTCGCGAAGATGAGCGTTACCGGCCCGCCGCGGGACTTCTGGCGAAGCTCGGCAACTGCCTCGGGCTGCGCGGCAAGTTCTTTGGCGTAACGCCGTTTGAACTCCACCCAACGCGACATGTCGCTGTGAATCCACTTGCGCAGCTCATGGCTTGGCGCCAGGTCTTTGGCCCATGCATCCAGGCGCAGTTTGTCCTTGCTCAGGCCGCGTGGCCACAGCCGGTCGACGAGAACCCGGTAGCCATCGGCCTCCGCCGGTGGATCGTATGCGCGCTTGATCTGGATGGGCATGCCGTCATCCGTTGCGGACTTCAGTTCGTGTCGTCGATTTCAAGATGAAAGCGATGCAGGAAGCGATGGAAGACAGGTGCGATCAACACGCCGGCCGCAACGAGCAGGACCATGCCGGAGTACAGCGCATAGATGGAGGCGAACCACTTACCGGCGCTGGTGTGCACAGGATTGACCGGACCCATTCCGCCCAGGATCATGGATGCGTTCAGGAGAGAATCCAGCCACGACAAGCCTTCGGTGAAGTGGTAGCCCAGAATGCCGAGCCCAAGGGAGACCACGATGATGCCCAGGGAAAGGGCGAGGTAGCGCTGCACGCGGCGCATGAAGAGGCCGCGGCTAGCCAGCGGCTGGTGCTTGCCTTCGAAGCGATGAATCATCTCAGCCTCCGTCCGTTTTCCAGTCCCAAAACCAGAAGGCCAGTCCCTTGAACTCGCCCCAGTGCATGAACGCCTTCTCGACGTGTTTCGGAGTGATCTTGCGGCCGCGGTGCCACTCCTGAGAGACCATCTTCAGCGCGTAGGTGTCGATGGGTATGAAATCCGGCCGGCCGAGGATCATCAGGAGGTTGGCAGCCGCGTAGGGGCCCACGCCGCGTATTTCGAGCAGCTGCTTGCGCAGTTCGAGTGTTGGAAGCGGCGAAGTCTTGAGCGCCTCCAAGTCCAAGTCTCCGGTGGCGACTCGCCTCCCCAGTTCATGGATGGCCTGTGCCCGGTATCCGACGCGCACCTTGGTTCGCAGTGCGGCCTGACCGGCCGCGGCGATCTGCTGGGGTGTGGGGAAGGCGCGTGATCCGCCGGGCCCGAGACTCCCAAATGCAGTCACCAATTTAAGGGTCATGCTCCGGGTCGCCGCCCACAGAGTGTTGGTGGTGAGAATGGTCTTGAGGACGTCCTCGAAGAAAGTGGGTGAACGCAGCACGCGGCCGTGAGCCAGGCGGCGCGCCTTGCGCAAACTGGGTTCGCCGCGGGCGGCCTTGTAGAAGGAAGTGAAATCCTGGTCCAGGCCGAACATCCAGGTGATCTTGCGAGCGATCTCCCTGCGCTCCGGGCCGGACAACGAGGCTGGCGCCGTCACCTGGACGCCGGTGGAGCTGGCACGCATCTGGTACTCAAGGACCCGGCCGCTCTCCAGTCGGTCGGTATAGCGCAAGGTCCGATCGGACTCGTCGTAGTGAAAAGGCGCAAGCTGCAGCCAGCCGTGCGATCTGACAACGGAATTGAAGTTGAAGGGCGGCCGAGCCGGAAGATCGAAGGTGGGCATATGCTGGAGCCGACCCATGTAAGGGCGGCCGTTCACATTCTAACGAATTCTGGCGCGCAGCAGCCGCAACGCGAGGCTCTGAAAAGTGAACACTACCAACAGTGCCAGAGCGAAGGCCGGCAGCATCCCGGCTGGCACAAGCAGAAGGGCGAGGGTGAACATGCAACTGGCATAGGAAAACAGACCGATCAGGAGGCCGCGCAGCACACTGACGGCGGCCGAGCCGCCTCCCTGACTCTGCGCAAAAACGGCGAGCGTGGCCGTGAATAAAGGGAATGGCGTGAGCAGACCTGCCAGGTGCGGGCCGATGGAGGCCGCCAGGGCGGTGATCACGAGGACGAATCCGGTGGCGATGACCATCCGCAAAGGGATATCCCAGAGGGCGGGGAGTTGTCCGGGTGAGCCCGAAGTCACGGGCGGGCGCGGCAGCATGCGGAATACCAACACCAATGCCGCCAAAACGCCGATCCAAAGCGGGACGAGCGGAAACGCCGCCTGGCGCAGCAGGGCGGTCATGCCGAAGAATCCCAGGGACGACGCAGCCAGCGTGGCGGGCCAGCCCCAACGCAACGCGAGGTGCGCGTAGAGCAGGGCGAACACGAGCAGCGAAAAACATCCCATGAGGATGCCGGCGGCCATGTCAGCCGCGAAGGCCGGACCATGGGACAGGGCGGCGAAGTAGATGATGGGGCCGGTGGTCAATGGAAGCGCCACGATCCATCCACTGATGACGTGACCCCATCTTCGTCCGGCGAGGCTGGCAAGGCCGATCAATGTGGGCGTGACGATCAACTTGAGGAGTGTCAGGTTCACGGCTGCAATGAGATGTTGATGAGTTGCGGCCCGGCGATACGGATGTAGTCGCTGGCACGCATGAAGATGGAGCGGTCCAGCCGGCCGGCATTGAAGACGACCTCCTCGTTTTCAGTGATGAGGGGATCCGCCAACAGGACGAGCTCGGGATCAAAGGAGAAGGGCGGGATGGCGCCGATGACGCATCCGGTTAGCACCTGGGCCTTTTGGCGATCGGCAATGGCCACACTGGCAGCGCCGAAGTGCGCGCGAATTGCATTCAGATCGACGCGGCGGTGGCCGGGTACATTTGCGAGGCAGTAGCGATTGTCGCGCTTGCCGTGCCGGACCTGGACGACGATGGACTTGATGGCCTGTTCCAGACGATTGCCGCGGATGCGAGCAATGGCTTCGGTGTGACCCTCCGGAGCGTGTTCCAGCACTCGAAAGAGGGCGCCTTCGCGTTCGAGCAGCTGGCACAAGTGCGTGTGTACGTCGATGGTTGTATCCAAGTCAGCGGGCGGATTCTAGTCCTTTTGGGCTATGCGGTCACGAGTAAGTCCACGGAGGTACGGCCAGTCACTCTTGCGAAGGCAACCAGTGTGCAGAATTGAGGTGAAGCGTGAGCATCAATCAGGACGTATTGGAAGGCCGGGTAAAGAGAGCGTGCGGGCACGCCCGCGAGCGGCGAGGACGGAGCGCTCAGAACTACCGCGAAATGGCGCTCGGGCAACTCGAGTACACGGCGGGTGTGTTGCAGGAACGGCGCGGCCGTCTAGCCGAACGGCTGGAACGGGTTCGCAAGCGCATGGCCACTCCGCGTTGGGAATCTGGCGTCCGGGCTTGAGGCTGTGTGCATCCAGATCGCTCACAGATCCTTGAGCACATTCAGACTGGCAATGTGGTAACCCAGCTCCTCATATAGGGCCCGGGCAGCCTGGTTGTGAGCGAAGACATGCAGCCCCAATTGGCGCAGACCCATGTCGCGCGCCAGCCGCTCGAGTTCGTGCATGGCGGCGCGGGCATAGCCTTTGCGACGGTGCGCTGCGTTGATCTGGATGTCGAAGACATGTCCAGAGGCGCGGGACGTGTCCAAGTCGGTCTTCAACCAGAGCACGCCAACGGCCTCATTGGTCTCTGATTCACGGATCGTGTAGAAGTGATGGTAGAGGCTTTTCAGGCCCTTGGGCAGGAGCGCCTTGTGCTCACGCCGCGAGCGCGTGAGGGCCTCGGCCTCCGACCAATAGCCAGCCAGCGTGCGTTGCTCGGCGTAGTCACGGATGCTGTGTTCCAGGAAATCGTCGAATTCGGCCGGGGTCATGGGAGTGAGAGTAACCATGGGAGCCTCAGATGCTATTTGAGGGCCGACGGGTCATCTGGAAGATGCGCCAGTCCCCCGAATTCCGGGACGACTATCGACCGGATGCGAGCCTGGAGCGCGGGGTGCAACGTGGGATAGACCATGTTCCCCGGCCCACCAATGCTCTCGCAATCATCCTCAAGCAAAACATCGGGCTTCACCTGGCTGGCGACATCGGCATAGGTGCGCGAGCGACCGCGGTGTACGATCTCACCCTGGGGGAAGCCGAAATTGCGGAGGACAGCCGCGTCCAACTCAATGAGGGGTAGCTTGCGGTGGGAGGTGAGATACACAATTGTCGCTCCCTGGCTGGACCAGTTCTGCAGCTTCGCGACCGCCGCTTCGGTCGGCACATAGGAGGAGAAATCCGCGACGCCGGGCTCGCGATTGACCACCTGCCGAACGCGCTGCTCGCGTGTCTTGCCAACTGCGCTGGCATGCATGATCGTTGTTCCGTGCAGGAAGACCAGGATCTTCATCCGAGCATCCTACACACCGCGCTTCTCCAGCCATTTGAGGGCTTCGCGGGCGCTGAGCGGGTGGAGCGGCGTCGCGCGCACGAACTTGCGCACGCCATTGGGATCGATCCGTGTGTACTGCCGCAGCGCCCAGCCGATGGCCTTGTTGATGAAGAATTCCCGGGAGCCGAGATTCTCCCGGATGATCTCTTGCATCAACGCGAAATCCGTTTGCTGCTTGTAGTTGAGCTGGAACAGGATGCAGGCGCGGCGCAACCAGAAGTTCCTAGACTTACGCCAGCGAGCCAGGGTCCGGTCGCGCACACTGGGGAAACGTTTGAAGTGCACGCCGAGGGTGCCGGTGGCGATGGTGTCGACGGTGTCCCACCAGGACTTGGTCGTGATCAGGTGCTGTAGTGTGCGGATGAACGAGGCGGGAAGCTGCTTCTCGAAGCGCGCCAGCAGGCCGGTGGCGGCATATTGGAACTCGCGCTCAGGCAGCGACCACAAATCCCGCAGGACGCGATCCAGATCTACTAGCTCCGGCAGCCCATGGGAGGCCATGTGGGCCTTCAAGAGTGCGCCCAACTCCGGTCCCTTCAAGCCGATGTAGTCAAATTGATCGCGCATATAGCGTTTCATTGGGGCGGCGTTGCGCGGGTTGGCATGCTTCAAGAACAGCGTCTTCAGGTCGCGGACATAGGCATGCATGGATTTCCCTCCCGCGGGCCGAGGCGCGTCAGTTCTTTGAAAGAAAGTAGGTCTGGGCAGGCAGCAGCAGATGCTTGCGGCGGTGTCTGGAGGTGCTGCAGTCGGCTCGCGGCAGCCGGCGGATCAGGTCTGAATCATACAGGAAGATCGAGCTGCGGGTGATCCGGTGTACGACGGTCCAATGGTCGTGGTGTCCGTTAAGGCCCAGGATGATGGCGCGGCCGGGCGTGCCATCGAGAAAATCACGCATCGACTCCCAGAAGGGGTCAAGTTCGGGTGTTGGTTGACCGAGCCAGCGCGTCTCGATGTTCGGAATGCGTCCGTTGACAACCTGATCCAGGATCAGGAGCATGTGCTGGTGTATGACGCCATCCAGCAGGATACGCGTCAGCAGCCGCCTGCGCGAGAGGAAATGCACCATCTGGTCGAACAGGCTCTGGGCCTGCTCGTCGCTGGAGCGGTTGATGATGCGCTCGGCATTGACGAGGCTGTAGAGACCGCACAGGGAATCCAATCCCCCTTGCTGGAACGGTGGTCGTCTAAACGTGGATCCCCTTCGCATTGGGTACCTTGCCTGTGTTGAGGACGGAGATTCTAGCGGGATTTGGCAGGGATCCGGATTCGTTAAGGCAGGCTGCAATGAATCAGGGTCGGAGTGCCGTGGATTAGAACGCCAGGTCTAATTGTTTCGCGAAACAAAAGAGGAACAAATCCTGCGGGCGGAGCGAGGATTCGATACTGGATGGAATCCGACTGTCGCCCGCGGCGAACGCATCCATCAGTATACAGAACAAATGTTCTATTGTCAAGAGGAACTGCGGGCGGCGCCCTCTCTGGGCACGGCGGCTAGGAGCGACGCGAGTCGCTGATGTAGACGATGCCGGTGCGCGAGCTGTAGCCCGCCCAGATGACGCGATTGTTCACGTGGTATTCATCGAGCTGGACGCCACGGCCACCGTCGGTGCCCTGTTCCACGTAGCTGGTCTTGTTATCCGGCAGCAACGTAACCTGAACCTGGCCATCCGAGAGCTCGCCGGTGCTGGCATAGTGTTCCAAGACACGCGTGATGATCACCTTTTCATCCGACATAATGCTTCCCTCGCTCTCAAGCGGCTGCGCGCGGCAACAGGGCCTGCAATTGCATCCCGGCCTCAACCGGCGTGAGGCCGAGCACATAGGCCCACTCCGCCAGCAACACGGTCTGGATGCGGTACAGCACGGCCTGGTCGCTATCATTGAGGGCGCGCACCCTGCCTTGGGTCAGCAGGCAGCGCATGATACGGACCAGCCCTTCGACGCTTCCATCCTTGATGTACTCTGCCAGGACGAGCTTGCGCTCGTGGCGGTCGACCGGCAGCATGCCGCTGGGCTTGGCCAGCAGCGCCACAGTGCGCTTGAAACGCAGCTTTCCAGTCGGTTTGCGCAGGCGCTTGCCAACCAATTCGTCGATCGGTACCCACACCACCATGGCCCCGATGCGGACTGCATAGTAGGAGGCCTTGTGACCCAGAACCTCACGCCGTTCGCGCCGGATGACAGTGCCCAGGCCGTGGGCCCAATGCATTACGGTGTCGCCTGCGTGGAAATCCATGCGCGCCTCCGACTGAGTCCTGGGGAAACGAGAAACGCCAGCCTGACAAAAGGACTGGCGCCGTGAACCGGTCGTTCTGGAGTCAAATGAATTATATCACCGAAGAGCGCCGCGCGTGACAGGCGCCGCGCGGCGTGCACCAATGAGCGATGACCGCGGCTACGTGCTGCGCCATCCTGTCCAGCCGGCAACATTCAATGAACGCGCGGCACGTTTCAATGCGACGCGAGCGAACCCCATATTCCGATACCCAGAAGCAGCAGCGCGATCGCAACGCAGATGGCGACAGCTGCCAGGCCGATCTGGATCCAGCCCATGACGATGCCGGCTGTGGCGAAACCATCGCCGCTAACGGCAGGCGGGAGCGCCCGGGTTTCCTTTCGCGCGGCATAGCCCGTCAGGATGGCCACGATGCTGAACACGACAGGTCCAAAGAAGCCGAGTATGCCCGTGACCAGACTGGCGATAGCCAGTCCGCTGGTCGGCAGCGGGGATTGAGCGGGTGTAACGGGGGAGGATTCTGGCGTCACGCAGGCTCGTTGAGTTGCAGCGGGGAGAGGTGAAGGCTCCCGCTTTGAGATGCCGAACTAGATGGCAAACAGCACATGCAGAATGAGGTCGGCGCTGAAGTGCGAGATCATGGCCGACTCAAGCCCACGCTTGAAGTACAGGTACCCGAAACCGATGCCGACAATGCCATTCAGCACCACAGCGCGAACGACGACCAGAGGTGTGAGGGGCACCAGCGCGGCGGTGGCGGGTAAGTGACCCAGACCGAATAGCACCGCGGCCAGAACGTTGGCGATCCACAAGACAGCCAGCGTGGGCCCGCCGTCGGCGGTCTTCGAAACCCAACGGCCCAGCCAAACCAGAAATGACATGACGCACAGACGCAGGAGGATCTCCTCGTTAATTCCGCCATAGAAGGACGCCAGAAAACCTTTCCAGGCCTCGGGTTTGACGGCCGATGACCCCGCAAGAGCATTTGGCCCCATCTGCCGCGAGGAGCGCGGGCTGAAAAACGAAGACCTCCAGCCCGACCAACAATAGGGCGAGAATTACCCCCACGGCAACACTCAGCGGGAGGATCCCGCGCAGCTCTGTGCCCACTCGATGCCCCGAGAGCCACTTTTCGAGAATAGGCAGCCCCAGTCCCACGGATTTCGCAAACGACAAGCCCACCCAGATGGCCATTCCAAACACCAGGACCTGGGATGCGATCTGAATGGCGATCAACGCCCATAAGGGCATCTTCGCTTGGGCGGCTGAGGCCTCCGCTATGGCTGAGCCCTGCAGAGTGAGCACGTACGGCAGGATGGCGACGAGACCAATCGTGGCGCCACCCAGCAGAACGAAGAAGAGTCTCCAATTGAAAGGCGATTTACTCATGGGCATCAAACTCCTTGGTTAATCCAGCGCATCCAGTTCCGAGGCCGCTTGAAAAAGCGTCAGCTGCAGGCCATCCGGATCCTGGAGGCGGGCGTTGCGGTCACCCCACGGTGTGCGCACGGGCGCGTGCACGAGCGTGGCGCCGTGTGCCAGCAGGCGCTCCACGGCTGCGTCCAGATCCGGGACCCGCAACGCGAAGCGGATGGCGCTGCTTACTCTGCGACCGACCTCGAGCTGATCGATGGCCTCCGCCTGGGTCTGGTCGAATATCTCGAGGCTGGCGTGGCCGAGTTCCAGCATGACAGCCCGTCCGCCGCCGTTCTGCCAGAATGCCGCCGGCTCAACACCCAGGCCCTCAGCATAGAACCTCAGAAGGCGCTCGAAATCCGGCGTGGTGACAGCCACGCGCAACTCGAGCACCGGGCCATCAGATGGATTGCGCATGCGGGTCGCCTCGCTTCATGAGGCGGTCTGCTCGGCGCGCCAGAGGACATACGAGTAGACCAGCAGGATCAGGGTCGAAATCAGCACCGGACCCATCACGAACAAGTAGGCTGCGGGTCCAGGCAGGAGGGCGCCCAGGGCTGCGAGGGCGCCCGAAATGATGAAGAGCACGGAGCCCAGACGATGTGTCTGGTCCCAAACTCGGTCGCTCGAAAGCGTCCACGGGGTGCGGATTCCGATCGAGAAGTTGCGCTTGGCTTGCCGCAGCAGGATGCCGACCAAGACGAAGAGGAGTCCCATGGCCGGCAGCAGCGCCGTGCTCATGCGGAAGCCCTGTACACCCAGGTTCCAGAGCGTGGTCAAGACATGCAGATACAGCATGAAGCCGATGATGAAGACGATGAACACATTGAAAACCCTGCGGAACTGGGCTATGTTCGCCTTCAATGGATCTATGGCAGGGATGACCAGGAACAGACCCAACATACCCAGAGTGATCAGCGGCATGAGGAATGCGCCCCAGAACCGGGACATGGTGCCGTCCACTTGATCGGCTGCGTTCCAGTGCGAGGCGACCTGCTCGGGAAGCCGCGGATACACCGCCAGGCTGAGCAACGTGCCCATGGCAATCATGACCAGAGTGAGAATGACGGCGTTTCGGGAAGACATTTCGGACCTCCTGCATTGTACCGGAGCGGATGCCAACTACCCACAAAACTATCCACCGGCAGCCTCCGGCTATCAACGGCCGATGGATGCTTGTGCACAGGTTTCCACATCACTTACGCAGGACCATCCACAGGGTTGTGGGGACAAACACGCAGCTCCACCGTGGTGTTTCACGTGAAACACGGGGCGACCGCAGGATCGGATCGCAGTGCGATCGGGGGCGCGTTATTTGCCGCGGGCGTGTTTCACGTGAAACAGGCGCTGGCCGCGAACGCCGCAGCGCCAATCGCCCATGCCAGGCTCAAACACATGTGGCGGCAGGCGAACTTTGTCCACAGCTTTCCACAGGCGCTACTCGTGGTTGTCCCCCGCGGCCGACTGATGCAGGGTGGCGCGCGAGTTGACGCGTGAGTGCGTTTGCGATCTGCGCGTCGCTGAATCGCATGCGGCGCGCGCTGGCAACGTACTCTGCGGCCAGTTCGTGCAGCACGACCCTGGCGCGCGGGCGGCTGGATGATCCATCCAAGACGAAAGTGCCGCGGCCAGGCTGAGTGGAGAGTGTGCCGCGTTGAGCCAACAGGCGATAGGCGCGCGCCACGGTGTTGAAGTTGACGCTCAATTGACGCGCCAACGCACGCACGGTGGGGAGTTGCGTGCCAGGGGCAAGGCGACCGGCTTGCGCCTGACGCTGGATGAGCTGGATGATCTGTTGGTAGACCGGCATGCCAAGGCGCGGGTTGAGCTGGATGCGGATTGTGCGGTTCGGGGCGGACGACATATTGTACTAATTGTATCATCAGTCTGGCGGGTGTCAAGTTCACTGCTCTGTCATGCCTTGATGGCGGCCGCGCGCCGATGACAGGGCATGAACGCCGCCGAGAATACATGGCGGGCCGACGACACAGCTCTGCGCTGCAGGCCCCCCGGTCGAATCGTATTCGAAGCCTGCGTGGTAGAATTGTTAACGCAATCAATAAGGAGCACGAATGGAACAGCAGACAGGTACATTTGCGGTAAAGACGGGTCTGGCTCAGATGCTCAAGGGCGGCGTCATCATGGACGTCGTCACGCCTGAGCACGCGAAGATCGCCGAGGATGCGGGCGCCTGCGCCGTCATGGCGCTGGAGCGCGTCCCGGCGGACATCCGCGCCCAGGGCGGCGTGGCGCGCATGTCGCGACCCCGGACTGATCATGCGGATCATGGACGCGGTCACGCATCCCGGTGATGGCCAAGTGCCGCATCGGGCATTTTGTGGAGGCGCAGATACTGGAGGCGCTCGGCGTCGACTACATCGACGAGTCCGAAGTGCTGACGCCGGCCGACGAAGCGCACCACATCAATAAGCACCTGTTCAAGATCCCGTTCGTGTGCGGATGCCGCAACCTGGGCGAGGCGCTTGCGGCGCATCGGTGAAGGCGCGGCGATGATCCGCACCAAGGGCGAGGCGGGCACGGGCGACGTGGTGGAGGCGGTGCGGCACGCGCGCTCGGTGATGGGCGCGATCCGCCAGCTGCAGACCATGGCCGACGAAGAACTGATGGCCTATGCGAAGGAACTCGGCGCGCCCTACGAGCTGGTCGAGGAGACGAAAGAGCTGGGGCGCATGCCGGTGGTGAACTTTGCGGCCGGCGGCGTGGCCACTCCGGCGGATGCGGCGCTGATGATGCAACTGGGCGTGGACGGCGTCTTCGTCGGCTCGGGCATCTTCAAGAGCGGCGACCCGGCCAAGCGGGCTGTGGCCATCGTCAAGGCAGTGACACATTACCAGGACGCCGGCATCCTGGCGGAGGTCAGCAAGGACCTGGGCGAGCCGATGGTCGGGCGAAACGTATCACAGATGCCCGAGGCCGAGAGATTGGCTGGACGCGGCTGGTAACCCGGCGCACAGGCGCCGACATCAGGCCGCCCGGCCGCGCGGCGGCACAGGCGGAAACATCCCATGAAGATCGGTGTACTGGCGCTTCAAGGCGATTTTGCCGAGCACATTGTCATGCTGCGGCGTCTGAAGGTCGAGGCCGAGGAAGTGCGCCTGCCGGAGCACCTGAAGGGCCTGGACGGATTGATCATTCCGGGCGGCGAATCGACCACCATCGGCAAGCTGTCCAATGACTTTGGCCTGCTCGAACCACTGCGGCTCTTTGGGCAGCGCCGCGCGATCTGGGGGACGTGTGCCGGCGCGATCTTTCTCTCGAAGGATGCGCGCCGCGAGCAGCCGCTGCTGAGTCTGATGGACATCACAGTCGAGCGCAACGCCTTCGGGCGGCAGGTGGACTCGTTTGAGGCCGACCTGGACGTGCCCGAATTGAAGAAGACGACGGGCAACCCCGAGCCGTATCATGCGATCTTCATCCGCGCGCCGATCATTCGAAGTCGGTGAGCGGTTCGGCGCGGGTACTGGCCATGACCCCGGACCGGCGCATCGTGGCCGCGCAGCAGGGGCATCTGCTGGCCACCTCGTTTCATCCGGAGCTGACCCGGGACACGCGCTTTCACGAGTATTTCCTCTCCCTGGCGGACTGACCCGAACTTGACCATTCGATCGCTCGACCTGCTCGATCTGCCAACGATCTACCGCTTCCGCGGTGAGGTCATGAGCCTGGACAGGCCCGCGCCCTGACACGCGGCAATCCGCTGGGGGCCGTCGGCCTGCTGGCCTACGTGAATCCGCAGCGGCATGTGTACTCCGCCATTTCGGTGAATGGCGATGTGACCCTGCTGGGCGGCGTGATCCACACCAACGGCGACACATTTGCGAGGCTGCTGTACATGGCGCCGGCCTCCGCGGCTGAACATCCCGAGCTGCCGGAGTTGATCGACAGCCTGAGCGTCGAGGCCGCGGCCTGGGGTGCGTTCCACGTGCTGGCGGAACTTGATGAGGATCATGCGCTCTTCACGGCCTTGCGCCGAGCCGGTTTCTCGGCGTATGCCGGCCAACGCATGTGGGACGTGAGCGCGCTGCCGGAGCCAGCCACACAAGCGGGCTGGCCGCGGGTTCGCGACGTGAATCTGCCGGCGATACAAAGCCTGTACCATCAGATCGTGCCCGCACTGCTTCAACCCATCGAGCCCGTGCCGCGGCGCGCATCCGGATTCATCTGCAACGAAGGCGGCACGTGTTATGCAAGCACGGCCACGGGCCTGAATGGAGTGGTGGTCTTCCCGCTGATCCATCCAGATGCAACGGATGTGCCGAACAAGATCCGATCATTGATCCACTTCCTGCCGAATCGCGGGGGACGGCCGGTCTACGTCTGTGTGCGCACCTACCAAGCCTGGCTGGAACACGTGTTGGAGGACCTGGGCGCGAAGCCGGGGCCGCAGCAGGCGGTCATGGTCAAGCACCTGACCCGGCTGGTGAAAGAGGAACAGGCGGTCCGCGCCAGGCAGCCGGCGGGCGTGACCGTGCAGACGACGCACATGAGCCATTTTGACGATCACTCCGGGGATCAAGGATAAGGCCGCACGACCTTGGGGCAAACCCTCCAGGCAACGACCCAACCGTGCCCATCGGCCCCCGGACAATGCTACTTCGATGAAGTGACACCATGACCCAATTGAAGATCACCGACGACCTGCAAGCCCTCTTGAATGTTCTGCCGACAGATATCCGGGCGGCCGTGGAGAAGGCGGACGACAGCGAAAACCTGCTGGAGATCATCCTGGACCTGGGGCGCGTGCCGACGGCGCGCTTTGTGGACCGCGAGATCACTTTGCGCGAGGTCGAGGTGACGCGGGCCGAGATCGACCACGTGGACGACCGCACGGGCGAGTTCGACGCCGACAACCGCGCCGGCATCGAGCGCACGCTGCACCGCATCTCCGCCATCCGCAACCGGCGCACCCACATTGTGGGTCTGACGCTGCGCGTGGGCCGCGCCGTGTACGGCACGGTGGACATCATCCAGGACATCGTCGAGACCGGCAAGTCCGTGCTGATCCTGGGGCGGCCGGGAGTGGGCAAGACCACCCTGCTGCGCGAGGCGGCGCGCATCCTGGCGGAGTCCAAGCGCGTCGTCATCGTGGACACATCCAACGAGATCGGCGGCGACGGCGACGTTCCGCACCCGGCCGTGGGCAAAGCACGCCGCATGCAGGTGCGCGAGCCCATGCTGCAGCACGAAGTGATGATCGAAGCTGTCGAAAACCACAACCCCGAAGTGATCGTGATCGACGAGATCGGCCGGGAGCTGGAGGCCGCCGCCGCCCGCACCATCGCCGAGCGGGGCGTGCAGTTGATCGGCACAGCCCACGGGCAGACGCTGGACAACCTGCTGCTCAATCCGACCCTCAGCGACCTGGTGGGCGGCATTGAGGCGGTGACCCTCTCAGACGAGGAGGCGCGCGCGGCGCGGCACCCAGAAGACCGTGCTGGAGCGACGCGCCCCGCCCACCTTCGACATGCTGGTCGAGATCCAGACGCGGGATCGTTTCGCGGTGCACGCCGACATCCAGAACTCGGTCGATGCGCTGCTGCGCGGATTCCCGCTGGCGCCCGAGATCCGGACGCGGGATGCGGATGGGCAGATCCAGGTGGAAAGGGCCGCGCCGGCGGTCGCGTCGCGCCTGGATTCCAAGGAAGCGCGGACGCCTCGCCGCGGCCGTCAACCGGCCGAGACGCCGGTGGAGCGTGTGCCGGCTCTCTCTGCCTCGCCCTTCGACCCGGGGCGCGGCGGATTGAAGACCATCAAGATATATCCATACGGGGTGGCACGCAACCGGCTGCTACAGGCCGTCAAAAGGCTGGGCGTTCCGGCGGTGATCGTCAAGGACGCCGCCGAGGCCAATGCGCTGGTGACGCTGCGGACGTATTATCGTGATCACCAGCAAGCGATCGTGGACGCAGAGCAACGCGGACTGCCGATCTACGTGCTACGCTCGAGCACCGTCGGCCAGATGGAACAGTTTCTGGGTGATCTGTTCAATTTGAAGGCGGAGCGCCCTGTGTCCTCGGACATCGACGGCATCCGCGAGCAGACCCAGCAAGCCATTCAGGCCGTGCTCAACGGTGAGCGCTGGGTGGACCTGCCCCCGGGTCCATCACTCATCCGACGCCTTGAGCACGAAATGGCGCGGCAGGCGGAACTCATCAGTCACTCGTATGGCAAAGAGCCCAGGCGTCACGTGCGCATATTCCGTGAGTGATCCTGAATTCGGCCGACCTATCGGCACCTCTGGATCAGTACGAAAGGACGGAGCGACTTCTCGCTCCGTCTTTTCATAGGTTGTTCCGCCGCCCCTGGCGAGACCGACGCTCTACTGGTGGCCGGACTCTCCCAGGGTGATCTGCAAGTCCAGGGTTTTGTCGCCGCGCACCAGGCTCAGCGTTATTTGCTGACCCGGCTGATAGGCGTAGAGCGTATTCAGGTACGAATGGGTCTCATCGAGAAGGGTGCCGCCGACGCTGGTGATGATGTCGCCGCGCTGCAGGCCGGCTTTCGCAGCCGGGCTATTGGCGGTCACGCGGCTGACGTATGCACCCCACTGCGCGGACAGGTTGTAGGCCCGGGCAATGGCAGGTGTGATGGGTTGGTAGGCGATGCCCATGTAGGGATGCGAGAAGTAGCCTTTCGCCATGATCTGGGAGGCCACGGCCTGGGCGGTGTCGATGGGAATCGCGAATCCCAGGCCTTCGGCCACGGCACCGCTGCCGTTGCCGCGCACGATGAGGGTGTTCACGCCGATCACCTGACCGGCCAGGTTGACCAGCGGGCCGCCGGAGTTACCCTGGTTGATGGCGGCATCCGTCTGCACGAGGCCTTCCACCTGGTAGCCCTGGCCCGTATCGATGGAGCGGCCGGTGGCACTGACCACGCCGACCGTGACCGAGTTCTTGAAGTCGCCCAGTGGCGAACCGATGGCGATCACGGTTTCGCCGGGCTGGAGCATATCTGAGTCACCCAGCGCCGCTACCGCCGGTACGGGGCCATCGCTCTTCACCACGGCGATGTCATTGTATTTATCGGTACCCACCACGGTGGCGGGTTGTTCGGATCCGTCCGGCAGAATGAGCCGCAAGGACTTGGCCTGTTCCACGACGTGATTGTTGGTGATCACGTATCCCTTGTCCGAGACAAAGAAACCACTGCCGCTGACCTCGCCATCGGATGACCGCCCGAAGAACGTCTGTTGACCGGGAACGGTTCCAACCACCGTCACAACAGCCGGACCGACAGACTTGACGGCCTGTGTGATGGTGGTTTCCACATCGGTCATGTTCAAAGTCAAGTTCTGCGTCTGGCCGGTGCTGGCGGCGGGCAGGCTGATCTGGGCCGCGGGCGGCTGGTTCCTTACCGTGCGATAGACGATCGCGCCTCCCAAAGCCGCGCCGGAGAGTCCTGAAAAGCCAGCCACTGCCATGACGAGCAGCACGTAAAGCGCTTTCTTGATCGACATTCATGCCTCCAATGTTCCTCAATACCAGCCGACATTCTAGTACTGCAAAATGACAGACGAATTAAAGCCAGCTTATACGTATAATAAGGAGCGGCGCTTCTTACGCAACGTAGACAAATCCGACAGCACCACAGCGGGAATGTGAGCGGGAAGCACCCGCGCAGGTCATGTTCATCACCCTGGAAGGCCCCGAAGGTTCCGGCAAGACGTCGCACGTGCCAGCCCTGGTTGCGCACCTTAAGGAAAAAGGGTATGCGGTCTTCCCGACGCGCGAACCGGGCGGCACCTCGATTGGGGAGCAGATCCGCGCCGTGATCCATGATCTCAAGAACGTCGAAATGCATCCGCGCGCGGAGACGCTTCTGTACCAGGCGGCGCGAGCCCAGATCGTGGAGCAGGTCATACGGCCGCGGCTGGAGGCGGGCGAAATCGTCATTTCGGACCGCTATGCCGACTCGACGATCGCCTATCAGGGCTACGGACATCAGCAGGACCTGGAGCGAGTACGGGCCTTGGTGCGCTACGCCACAGGCGGATTGGTCCCGGATCTCACCGTTTTGTTGGATGTGGACGTCGAACTGGGGCTGCGGCGCAAAACGCAGGATGGCAGTGAATGGAACCGCCTGGATGCCTACACCCTTGATTTCCACAAGCGCGTGCGCGCGGGCTACCTGGAGATGGTGAAGGCCGAACCGGGCCGATGGATAGTTGTGGATGCGTCGCAGGAATGGAAGCCGGTCCAAGAGGCGTTGCGGGAAACGATCCTGGGCAGGTTGCCGTCCATCGGCTAACCGCTGCAGCGGCGTCTTGATCGGCAAGGGCCGCGCGGCAGGTGATATACTGGAGTTGTCGTCAACAGGGTTAGGTGATGCTTCCGTGAGGTCGTCTTCCGCCTGGTTTTGCCGCCGCTCTGCGGGGCGGCCCTAGGAGAACAATGGAATCCAAGTTGTACGTCGGCAATCTGTCGTATTCGACCACGGAGGACGAGCTGCGCACCCTGTTCGCCGAGGCCGGGACCGTGAGCTCGGTCGCTCTCATCAAGGATCGGGACACTGGCCAGTCCAAAGGCTTCGCGTTTGTTGAAATGAGCAACCAGGTGGAAGCTGAGAAGGCCATCAGCATGTTCAACGGCCGCATGGTTGGCGCCCGCGAGCTTAAAGTGAACCTGGCCCGGCCGCGCGACGATCGAGGCGGTGGCGGTGGCTTCGGTGGCCGCGGTGGTGGTGGTCGCCGGGGTGGTGGTGGCGGCGGCAACCGCTACTAGACCGACCCATCCATGATCAACATGCCCCCGGCAAAAGCCGGGGGTTTTTCGTCCACGACACGCATCGGATTGCATCGCACCCGGTTTCCAGATATCATGGCGACCGGATGACCGCCCGGTTCGGAATGCTCACAGCATGCGGTCCACGCCACGATTGACCACATGGAACTACGCCTCTTGTCCGCACCCGGCCCAGGATCCACATACACATGGGTGGTAGAGGCGTGCCTGGAGATCCTGCAGGGCAAGTCGGACGTCAGGGTGGCTTGCCTGCCTCAGGGTGTACTCACGCTGGCGCGCTGGACTGCGCGAGGCTCAGCAGCAGTTGCGGCGTGTTGGGCAGATCGACGTGCTCGACACCGAAACAATGGAACCCGCCGAGATGGAGGCCGTGCTGCGGCGGGCGGCCGTGGTCTACATCCCAGACGGGAACGCCTACCTACTGAACCATCGATTACAGACCGGCCGAATCGCGGCACACCTGCGCAAGAAGATCCAGAACGGATTGCCTGTGGTGGCCTGTGGGGCGGGGGCGGTAGTGTGCGGCCCGAACATACTGACCTGCGCGGACCTCAACGTCGTGCCCACCTCATACTTCGACGGCCTGGGTGTAACGCCGTTCAACATCCACGTGCGCTACGTGGATGACGCCGAGCGCGACAACTGGCTGGGGGAGTACCATGCCTTCCACGAGAATCCGGTTCTAATGCTGGAGGACGGCGCAGCCGTTCGGATCAGCGGCAAGACAACGAGGCTGCAGTTCGGCGCCGGCTGGATCCGGCGTCCCGGACAGGACAAGCGTGCCCTGAAGCCCGGAGAGTCTATCCAGCTCAATTGAGGTGAAATGTGAGCGAACACATGCCTGAATCGATGCCTGAATTGCTTTCGGAAATCGAACGCGAGTGGAAAGAACTATGGCGCGTCGTGGGTCGACTGACGCCCGAGCAGATGACCCTGCCGGACGCCGGCGGCTGGTCGCCCAAAGACAACCTGGCGCACCTGGCAGAGTGGATGAAGGTCCTGATGGGTTTTCACCTGGATCGCAAACCCTCGCATGAAGTGCTGCGCCTGCCGGCGGCCGTCACCAAGGACTGGGACATGGAGGTGATCAACCCGGCGCTCTACGCGCGCAACCGCGAGCGCAGCGTCGACGACGTGGTGGCCGAGATCAAGCGCACATATTCGGATCTTATGCAGAAGCTGCGCTCGATGCCGTTCGAAGACCTGATGCTGCCGAGGCATGCAGAAGACCCCGAGAAGCAGCCTGTCCTGTTATGGGTGCTGGGCGACACGACCGAGCACTTTGCCGAACACCGGGCGACCATAGAGAAGATGCTATAGATCGTCGTCCATGCCCGCGGAGGCGTCGGCATCGCCTCCCAGGTCGGGCAGCGCACTCTCGATCTCTTCGGGAGATTGCCCCGCTGCCAGGCGGGCGGCCATGTCGTCGAACTCGGGCGGCAGGTCTTCACCCATTTCACGCCCCATCTTCTTCATCATCTGGCCCAGGGCCTGGGGATCATTCTCGAGGCCCTCGAGGGCAGAGTCGTCGGCCAGGCTTTCCATCCGGCTTTCCTCCGAGCGGGCGACGCGGATGCGCGTCATGCGGCGTCGCACCCGGGTGCTGCCGCAGTGCGCGCATTTGACCTTACGCTTGCCATACTCGCTCAGCGGCATGAAGACGTCGAACGGTTGGCCGCAATTCTGGCAGAGATATTCATATGTGGGCATGCCCGGATTCTACTCAAACACGCTGACGCAGCGCAAAGTCCAATGCCCCTGCGAGTCGGTCGAGTACAATTTGCACATGCCCAGTGAATCGGATTTTGGCCGCGATGCCCATGTGCCATTATTGATCGTGATCTCCGGACCCTCCGGGCGCCGGAAAAGACAGCGTGATGCAGCGCATGCAGCAGCGGGGGCTCCAGTTTCACTTTGTAACCACCGCCACCACACGGCCGCGCCGATCCAATGAAGTGCACGGCCGGGATTACTGGTTCGTGACGCAGGCAGAGTTCACCCGCATGATTGACCAGGAAGAACTGATGGAGCACGCCCTGGTGTACGGCGATTACAAGGGTGTCCCAAAGCGGGAAGTGCGGGAAGCCCTGGAGAGCGGTCAGGACGTGGTCATGCGCCTGGACGTGCAGGGAGCCGAGACGATCCGCCGGCTGGTACCCGAGGCCCTGCTGATCTTCATTACCACCGATAGTGAAGAGGCACTGATCGGCCGCCTGCAGGAGCGCAGCACCGAAACCCCCGAGGCGCTGACGACCCGAATCGCCACCACCCGCCAGGAGCTGGGGCAGGTGGAGGCGTTCGATTACATCATCGTAAATCATGATGACCGACTGGATCACACGGTGGATGTGGTGCAGGCGATCATCCAGGCTGAACATCACCGCGTGCGGCAACGCCAGGTGAGCTTGTGAATCCAACCATTCCCCCGGAAGCGGCGCCACCCGCGCCTGTCCGTGTGCGCGTGGCGCCAGTTGCCGCGGTCCCGTACGTGACC
>CAWATK010000005.1:0-94950 GCA_963784915.1 uncultured Chloroflexia bacterium | reverse complement strand
GCGCATGGCGTCCAGCAAGAACTTGGCGGACACGTCCTTCAGCTCCCGTGCTTGCTTCTGGAGCATGGCATGCTTGGCAAAGGCCTCGATATCCCCCCACGTCCATCCCTCCATCTCGCTGGTGACGAGCGAGCAGTCGACCGTGCCCTCCGGCAGAGAGGAGGTGCTTGAGGTAGAGCTCCCTTTCCTCCTTCGTGGGGAGGTCGATGTCGACCGTGAAATCGACCGTGTCGAGGAATCGCCTTTCGATGGCTCCGGGTTGTCCGCCACGATGACGAGGACGAGTTTGTCCCTTTGAAAAACGCGCTCTACGATGAATTGAGTGAACCGGATGATGAATGCCGCCGCGGACGAGCTCTCCTTGACTTTAAACGACCGTGACAAGAACGCTTCCGCGTTATGCAAGAACACGATCGACGGGACGTTGATCCGCAGGAAATCGAAGAAGTTCGTCCATCAGCAAGGCGAATTCCTTGAAGTCGACGAGGATCCGATCCATGTCGATCTCGAGCACCGAGGCGTCTTTGAAGGCACCGGGCGCTCGTAGCGTTTTTGTCGGGACGCCGATGCCGTGGTGGCCCTCGTTGACCACGACGTTCCCGTGGTATACCAGGTTCTTGTTTCCTTCAGCCCCTTCTTGCGCGACCAGCGTGGTGTAGAATGCGAGGATCTTGCCGAGCCCCTTCGCGAACGCCAGCTCTTGCAAGGTCGATGCCCCCTTCTCCCCGGACCTTCGCCTGGTACTTGCACGCGGAGACTACAAGTTCAGGTTGCCCGCCCCTTCTCGGCCTGCTGGGGACACACAAAAACAGCCGCCGGCCGCGCGCTCGCTGTCCGCCGCCCGCATGCCCGAAGTCACCCTCAGCCTTCCTGCCGCCCTGGGCTTGCTCGTGCTCTTTCTCGCGGTCGGTGCCACGGTGGTCTATGCCGGGCTTAGTGCCACCCAACGTGTGGTGAACCCTACCGCCATTCCCACCACCACCGAGACTTCTCCGCTCCTTCGCCTTCCCCCACCGACACGCAGCTTCCCACCCTGGCACCCACTGCCACCGAACAAGCGCCATTTGAGTACACGGTGGCGTCCGGCGATACTTGTGGAGGTATTGCCGTCACCTTCGGTGTCTCAGTGCAAAGCGTCATCATCCTAAACAACCTCCCGGCTGCCTGCAACAATCTGACGGTTGGGCAGAAGCTGAAGATCCCCTATCCAACGGCTACGCCCCTGCCGCTGCCTACCAACACGCTGCAACCCGTCGATGCCACCCAGGCCGCCTGTCAGAAGGTGAACCTGACGGTCCAGGAGAACGACACGCTTTCGAGCATCGCCGCAAACTACGCGGTCTCGATGCAGGCCATCAAGGATTTCAACGGACTCGCAACCGATAACGTGTTCCTCGGACAACAGCTTGTGATCCCCCTGTGTGCGCGTGCGCCGCCACGCCGGGGCCGACGCCCACAGCCACCATTCCGCCGCCGTATCCCGCCGCCAACCTGCTGCTGCCCGCTGACGGCGCGGCTTTCACGCTGGCGCACGACGTCGTCACGCTGCAGTGGGCCTCGATTGGCGCGCTGCGTGACAACGAGCGTTACCAGGTCATTGTCGAGGACGTGACCGCCGGACAGGCGCGCCGCCTTGTCGATTATGTGTCGGACACAAAATACATCGTGCCCACCACCTTCCGGCCCAAGGACAACACGGCTCACGTCCTGCGCTGGTGGATCACACCCATGCGGCAGACTGGGGCGGACTCGCAAGGACAGCCCGTTTGGTCGAACGCCGGCGCAACCAGCGACAAGCGCGACTTCACCTGGGTCGGCTCGGCCGTGGCCGCGACACCTACACCGTAGCACAGGGGTCGCAGCCCGCATTCTTCCAGGGTTGTGCCGTGGGCCCGCATTGCATGGCTCTTGCTGGGGGAGACCTTGTTGGTGCGCCCTGTCCCTGGCGCCGTCGTCAGGCCGGCCCTTATCGCTTGATTGCAGTATCGTTGTATGTCCAGGTCCGAACCCGGATACCGGTAGAATCTGCCCCCGGGGGTCGCCTGCCGCTTTCCCCGCGAGAACCGACGGCACGTGGTGAAACACTGGTGACGTGGCTTTAGAGTTGTATCGCAGGCAATTTCGTTTCTGTAGCTGTGGAGCCGGGGGAAAAAAGGACGCAGCTCCACACATCATAGAACACTGCGTGTACCGACCCACAGCCGTCCAACGGCCGGCAGCAGCCGTCCGTACTGCTGCCCGGGCGGGAGCCCCCCACTCACATGAGTGATCCGAAGAACCTTGAGCTGGTTCACCAGCTGCAGCGGCTGAACGCCATGTTGGACTCAGCCATGGATGCCGTCATCGCTCTGGATGAGCATCAGACGATCGAGGTCTTCAACCCCGCCGCCGAAAAGATGTTCCAGTACAAGGCGACCGAAGTGATCGGCAAGCGCTTGGAGGTTCTTCTTCCGGAGCGGTATCGATCCCAACACGCAACCAATGTGGAGCAATTCCGCAAGAGCGATCGAACAGACCGCTCCTCCGGCGACCTGGGAGTAGTGCGAGGCTTGCGAGCAGACGGCACTGAGTTCCCGCTCGAGGTGGCGATTTCCAGGAGCACGGTAGGAGGCAAGACCACGCTTACGGCGATCGCCCGGGACGCCACGGCGCGGCTGCAGATGGAGGCGGAGGCGCGCGCCCTCGGCCGCGCTATCAGTTGCTGTTCGAGCATAGCCCCCTGCCCATGTGGGTCTACGACGTGGAGAGTTCGC
This sequence comes from uncultured Chloroflexia bacterium, assembly GCA_963784915.1. Classification (GTDB taxonomy): domain Bacteria; phylum Chloroflexota; class Anaerolineae; order Anaerolineales; family Villigracilaceae; genus Fen-1038. The sequence goes on along the minus strand of CAWATK010000005.1, from coordinate 92,197 downwards.
GATTCCGGGCGGTAAACGACGCCGCCATCGCCGACTATGGCTACAGCCGCGAGGAATTCCTCGGTATGACCATTTTGGACATCCGGTCCCCGGATGAGGCCCGAACGGTTCGAGCTTCATCTGAGCCTCATCCAGGATGCACATCAGAAGTCGGGCCCATGGTGGCACCGACATAAGGACGGCGCCCTCCGCCAGGTGGAGATCGCGGTCTCACAGCGTTGATTTGGATGGCGCCAGGGCGCGACTCGTACTGATCAACGACGTTACCGAGAGAATGAGAGTGGAGGAGGAGAGGCGCCTGGCAGAGGATGCCCGGCGCGAGCGGGAAATGCAGCTCGCAGCCCTGGTCGGCTCTTTGGATGACATGGTGTTCGAGTTCGACGCGCAAGGCACGTACCTGCATGTTTGGGCTCGAGATGAAAGCCTCCTGGCCCGACCCCGAGCGCAACTACTGGGTCACACGATCGTGGATATCCTGGGAGAGCAGGCCGGTCGCCCCTTCATGTCCGCTTGTCAGCGCGCGATCGCCACGGGCGAGCCCGAGGAAATTGAGTATCACCTCGATCTGGGCGGCCACCCTCGCTGGTTCGTGGCTCGAATCAACCCTGTAACGGATGTAGACGGGCGCCGACTCACAGCGAGCATGCTCATTCATGAGATCACGGAAAGGAAACATGCGCAGGATGCCCTGCGCCAGAGCACGGAACGGTTCCGGCGCTACTTCGAGCTTGGTGTAGTCGGCATGGTCATTTCCAGCCCTACCACCGCCATGCTGGAAGTGAACGATGAGTTCTGCTCGATGCTGGGCTACAAACGCGCGGAGCTCTTGCAGAAAGCCTGGCCCGACATTACCCATCCGGAGGACGTGGAGAAGGATCTCGCGTTCTTTAAGCAGCTCCTTGCAGGCGATCTGCCCTCCTATCAGATGGAGAAACGCTTTCTCACAAGGGATGGGGGAATTGTGCACGCGCACCTTTCTGTGAGCTGCGTTCGGAGTCCGGAAGGCTCGGTGGAGCTCCTGCTCGCTTTGATTCAAGACATTACCGAACAAAAGAGCGCCGAGCAGGCACTCCGCGAGGCCGAGGCCCGTTTTCGTGCCATCTTCGAGAATGCCACCGAGGCCATTACGCAGACCACTCCTGATGGCCGCTACATCACTGCAAATTCGGCCGCGGCCCGCATGCTCGGGTACTCTTCCAGGGAGGAACTTCTTGAGCGTGGGCAGAACCTCGAGCATGGGTTCTATGTCAAGCCCGGGCGCCGTGCCGAGTTCATTGCACTGATGGAAGAGCAGGGCACCGTCACCGAGTTCGAGTTCGGAGGTGCATCGCAAGGATGGATCTCGTATCTGGGTTACGGAAAACTCCAGAACAGTTCCGCGGTCCGGATGGGTCCATCGTTTACTTTGAAGGCACGGCGCAGGAGATCACTGCCAGAAAGCTCGCCGAGCAGGCCCTGCAGGCTTCAAACGAGGAACTGGAGGCGCTGATCCGCACGGCGCCGGTGGGCGTCGTGGTATTGGATCGTGAGGGCAATCTTGTGCGCTGGAATCCCGGCAGCGAGCGCATGTTCGGTTGGACCGAGGCCGAGGTCGTCGGTAAACCGCTGCCCTACATTCCGCCGGAGTCGATGGAAGAACACAGGGCGCTGCGCGAGCGCGTGCTGCAGGGCGGTTCATTTAGCGGTGTCGAAGTGAGTCGGGTTCGAAAGGACGGCTCGCCGATCGAGATCAGCGTCTATACCGCTCCTCTGCGCGATGCGCGAGGGCAGGTTAGCGGCATTCTGGGCCTCAACCTCGATATTACCGAACGCCGTCACGAACAAGAGCGGCTGCAACAGGCCGAAAGCCGCTATCGCCTGCTGGTGGAGCGCATACCGGCGATCACGTACATGATCGAAGCCAATCCGCCTCACCGAACGCTGTATATCAGTCCGCAAGTCGAACAGATCCTGGGCTTCACACAGAAGGAATGGATGGAGAACTCCTGGACTTTGGGAGCGGCAGCTGCATCCCGAAGACCGGGAACGCGTCCTGGCCGAGGACCTGACCAGCCGCCAGCTTCACCGCCCCTTTCTTTCCGAATACCGCATCCTGGACAAACAGGGGCGTGTGGTTTGGTTGCGGGACGAGACGCACCACGTGGACGAACCGGGTGTGCCGCCCTATTCCCAGGGCATCGAGTTTGATATCACTGAGCGCAAGTATGCCGAAAACCAAATTCGCAGGCAGCTGGATCAAATGGCCGCCCTGCGCAGGATTGACGGGGCCATCGGGGGCACCTTCGATCTGAAGGTCATGCTGTCCCTCGTCCTGGACAACATCCTGCAGGTCCTGGACGCGGATGCCGCCTGCATTTCGTTGCTTGCACCCCAAATCTATGGTGATGGAGGTCATCGCCGCCAAGGGATTTCGCACGCCTCAGATCCACGCCTCACCCCTGGCGCTTTCGGCTGGTCTTGGCATGAAGGTCATGCTGGAGCGCAGCGCCATTCATACCGGCGATCTGCGCATGGCGGCTGAAGCTGGCCGCCGCCGCGACTTGATGGACACGGAGCAATTCACTTCCTACTATGGCATGCCCCTGGTGGCCAAAGGGCGCGTCACCGGCCTCCTGGAGATCTTCAGTCGAACCGGCAGGGAGCGCACGGAGGATTGGCTGCGGCTCACGGATGCCCTGGCGGCTCAGGCGGCCATCGCCATTGACAGCGCCTCCATGTTCCAGGACCTGCAGCGTTCTAACGTCGACCTGGCTCTTGCGTATGAGGCGACCATCGAAGGCTGGTCTCGGGCCCTCGATCTGCGCGACAAGGAAACCGAAGGCCATGCCCAACGGGTAACCGAACTGACGTTGCAGTTGGCGCGCAGCCTCGGCGTCCCCGCAGAAGACGTGGCGCACATCCGCCGTGGTGCGCTGCTTCATGACATCGGCAAGATCGGCGTTCCAGACAGCATTCTGTTGAAGCCCGGCCCGTTGACAGATGAGGAATGGTTGGTTATGCGCAGGCATCCCGTGGTGGCATTCGAAATGCTGGCGCCCATCACCTACCTCCGCCCCGCCCTCGATATCCCGTACTGCCACCATGAAAAATGGAATGGCACCGGCTACCCCCGCGGCCTGAAGGGCCAGGAGATTCCTTTGGCCGCAAGGATCTTCGCGGTTGTCGATGTCTGGGATGCACTGAGCAGCGAGCGGCCGTATCGCGCGGCCTGGCCGCCGGTGAGAGTCCTGCAGCACATTCGCTCCGAGAGCGGCCAGCACTTCGACCCCGCGGCGGTGGACGCTTTCTTGCGCATCGCTCCCGGGCTGCAAGATCAGGCCGTTGAAGCGGGCAGCAACTGAGGCGCTTCCGGACCTGCTCGTGCGCGTGCAAGCGCCCGACAAGGGGTCTTGACAATAGAACACTTGTTCTGTATAATCCCGGTATCCTCCGTGAGTCAGCTACGATACATGGGACGAAAACGCGGCGCTCCGTTCGGCAACAAGAACGCTCACAAGCATGGCTTCTACTCCGCTGCCTTTCGCCAGAACGAGCAGCGCATTCTCGCAGAGAGCAACCCGACCGACCTGGCAGATGAGATCGGCCTGGTTCGCGTTGCCATCGCCCGCTGCCTCGAGGCGTTGGAATCCAAATCTCAGGAACGCGACATTGAAACCGAGCTTGCCATATTACGCACCATTAATCTGGGCGCCCTCTCGATCAACAGCCTGGTACGGACGGGCCTGATGTTGAACCGCGGCTTCGGCTCGCTTCCTGCAGACCTCATGTCTCCGGCCGCCTCCGACTTGCATGCGGCGACAGGAAATGATGGAGCCGATCACGAGCCCGCCTGAATTGTTCCTCTTTTGTTTCGCGGGACAATTGCCGGGAAGCTTCGGCCTTCCACTCGCCTCCCTCTGGAGTGCACATGACTCATCCACTGGTTGATCAGTTTCGCTTCACGCGTCGGGAATGGCTGCGCGGTCTCCGCGGGGTCTCCCCCTCCGATGCCAGGCGGCATATTGGCCGCATGAATTGCATCAGCTGGATCGTTGGTCACCTGGCCTGGCACGAGCAGCGCACCTTCCTGCAGCGGCCCCAGGACATCATCCTGTTCCCGGCCCTGAATGAGGTCTTCGCTTTTGGCGCACCTATGAGCACGCCAGCCCTGGCCGAGATGCTGAGCGCCTGGCGCAGGGTGACGAAATCCTCGGATCCATACCTGGACGGCCTGACCAACAAAGCCCTGCAGCGCCCGCTGCCATTGAACGGAAAGAGCGTCGGGCAAAGCGTGGGCTCAGCCCTGCGGCGCGTAACCTATCATTATTGGTATCATATCGGTGAGATCCAGGCCATCCGCCAGATGCTCGACCACAAGCGCTTGCCTGTCTACGTTGGAGACATTGAGGGCCAGGCACCCTACCGGCCCGAGTAATGCCTGAGTTTGAGTCCCCCGCGATTGGGGATCGGGTCCTCGTTTACCTTCACCCCTCGCGCTGGCGTACATCCGGGTGGATCCCGGGCGCCATCGTAAGGATCGATCCGTACTCGGCTCACCGCAGCTTCCACTGGGTCGAGTTGGATCAGCCTGCCGAAGTCGATCAATGACGGCCGCGTGAGCATGATCGCAGTCCTGAACCCGAGACATCTTCGCAGAGCCTGACATGGATTCCATCGCCCTCCGCAGACGCTCCGTCCTCTTTCTGATCCTGGCCGCGGTGCTCTGGAGCACCGGTGGATTGATGATCAAGTCCTCCACCTGGCAGCCGTTGGCCATTATGGTTGGCCGCAACATCTTCTCGAGCACCATGCTGCTGCTGTATCTGCGCCGCCTTCCGACTCACTGGACCCGCTGGAAGCTGATCGCGGCGGCCAGCCACCTCCTGACGGCGTTCCTGTTCATCACCAGCACCAAGCTGACCACAGCCGCCAATGCCATTTTCCTTCAGTACACCGCGCCGCTCTACATCATCTTGCTGGCCTTCTGGTTCCTGCATGAACGACCGACGCGCACGGACTGGTTCTCAATGATCGTGATCTTCTCCGGGATGTTTCTCTTCTTCGGAGACAAACTCAGCCTGCAGGGCCTGCAGGGAAACATACTCGCGGCCCTCAGCGGGTTGACGATGGCAATGATGACCGTCTCACTGCGCGCTCAACGGGACGGAACACCCATCGAGAGCATTCTGATCGCGCAGTTGTTCACCGTGGTCCTCGGCTTTCCGTTGCTGTTCCGCGAGTCATGGACCACCACGAATTGGCTGATCGTTGCCTACCTGGGTATCTTTCAGATCGGCCTGGCTTTCCTGCTCTTCACCAGCGCCCTCAAGCACGTGCCTGCAATGGAAGCCACGCTCATCGGCACCCTCGAGCCGGTCCTGAATCCCCTGTGGGTGGCGTTCTTCCTGGCCGAAACGCCCGGCACCTTTGCGACCGTGGGTGCAGGCATCGTGCTCGCAGGCGTGATCTTCAACGCAGTTGGAAATGCCCGGGCTGCCCCCTCCCCTGCCGGCGCCCAGCCTCATCCGTGATCCGCGCGCAGCCATCTGTGGTTGATCCATCCTTGCGCTCCCTGCTCAAAGACGCTTTCGCCGCGCGGCAATCGATGCTGGATTCCGCCCACGCAGGCGCATTGCGCCTGTTCAGCGGCTTCAGTGAAGGATGCCCGGACCTGGTGGTCGATCTCTACGGCGCCACTGTGGTTCTTCACAACTACGCGGATCCGCCGGACCTCGGCCGCCCGGCCATCCAGGCAGTGATGGACACCGTCTTGGAGAGTCTCCCCTGGATTCACACTGCAGTCGTCAAGAACCGCAACTCCACGATCCAGGCCGAGCGCGCCGGTGTACTTGCTCTGGGGAACAGCCCGGACGGGCAGATCCTCGAAGGTGGTCGCATCTATGCACTGGACCTCCGCCTGCATCAGGATTGCACGCTGTACCTGGACACCCGCAATGTCAGGCGGTGGGCGACGGAGCAATTTGGATGGCATGACCGCTCTCAACGCCTTCGCCTACACAGGGAGCCTGGGCGTCGCCGCTCGCGGCGGTGGCGCCACCGGCGTCGTCCAACTGGATCGCTCCAGGCAGTTTCTGGACATTGCTCGCCGATCCTATGCATTGAATCATTTCCCCATCCGCAGGCACGAGTTCATCGACGCGGACTTCTTCCGCGAAACCGCCCGATTGCGCCGCCAGCGCCTGACATTTGACTGCGTGTTCCTGGATCCACCATTCTTCTCATCCGGTCCCGGAGGCGTTGTGGATCAGGAAAATCGCAGCGAGAGATTGATCAACAAGGCGCGTCCACTGGTGGCGCCGGGCGGCCGGCTTGTAGCCATCAACAATGCCGTGTACGTCAGCGGGAGCGACTACATGCGCACCCTGGAAAAGATCTGCAGCGATGGTCGCGTGCAGATCGAGGAGACCATTCCCGTCCCGGATGATTTTGTTGGCATGATCCCTCTTCGTAGCGCGGCTTTCATCACAGATCCTGCCCCCTTCAACCATTCCACCAAGATCGCAGTGCTGCGCATTCTCCCGTGAACGCACGCACGCGGCACTCATCCTGCAATTTGCCACGCCGGCGCAGCCCACCTCGCTGATCTGCAGCCGAGCACCTCACGTCTCTTTTCGGTGTATCATGCTGGGCGGCTGGCCGATGATCACCCCGGGCCACCACCGATCGTCAACCCATTTCGTCGAGCTGGAGGCAGGTTTGAGAGACAGCAATTTCCGTCCCGATGCCAGACGCGCCACGCCGCTCATCCGGCTGGCCGTGGGCTTCATCTCGGTGCTCGGCGCGGTCGTGGTCGCTCAGCTGCTCATCACCGCGCTGCCGGTTTCCAGGCTGTTGCAGAATATCTTGTTGGGCCTCTTCACACCCCCGGTGGCCATCGGCACCTACCGCGCCTTTGGACGTTACTTCGAACAAAGGAGACTCATCGAACTGGAGCCAAAGCCCGCCGCGGGGAGATCATACTTGGGGTGCTACTGGGTGTCCTGCTCTTTGGCGCCTTGATGGCCATTCTGGCGGTATTCGGTAGCCTCTCGGTAACGGGAACGCACGACTGGAGCGTATTGTTTGTGCCATTCATAGGCGCGGTGACCTCAGCCTTCTTTGAGGAGATTTTCTTTCGCGGCGTCGTGTTTCGCATCTTGGAGGAGGCGCTGGGCTCCTGGCTGGGCCTTGGGATATCCGGCCTGATCTTCGGCGGCTTGCACCTCATCAATCCGAATTCGACTTTGCTTGGGGCTGTGGCGGTAATGCTCGAGGCCGGGGTTCTCCTTGCAGCCTGCGTCATGCTCACCCGCCGCCTGTGGCTCGCGATCGGGCTCCACTTTGCCTGGAACTTCATGCAGTCAGGAGTCTTCGGCCTGGCGGTCTCCGGAAACGCCGCGCGCCCGGGGATTCTTCAATCATCTCTTTCCGGTCCTGTGTGGTTGACCGGCGGTGTGTTTGGTCCGGAGGCCTCAGTCGCTGCCGTCATGCTTAGCCTGGCCCTCTCTGCGTGGATGATCTCTCGAGCGATCGCCAAAGGCAACCTTGTGAAGGCGCCGTGGATTTCGCGGGCGCTAACCAACCGCGCAAGCGGCGCAGCGAGTCCTAAGGAGCCAGCCTCTCACGCGGAGTTGCAGCAGAACGAAAAGCGTCCGGCGAATGGGCCATCGCCGGACGCTATTCGTTCTCGTATGCGAAGAGCGCTGCCCGCTCTATTCGCCTGTGGGAATCCAGATGTTCTTTACCTGGGTGGCCTCATGCAGGAATTCGTGGCCTTCGCCTTGCTCGCGATCCATCCAATCCCGCGTCAGACCGTACCCAACCCATGTGCGCTTCATGTTCGCAGCCGATGCAAATTCGGCGTGATAGCTGCCCTCGGAGCTTCCAAAATACCAGACGCCGTCCACGTCCTCGTGTTCCACGAGGGTCTTGAACAAGTGATCGCGGTCTCCGGTGACAATGTTTACAACCCCGGGCGGCACGTCTGACGTGTCCAGGATCTGGTAGAAATCCGTGGCGCTCAGGGGAAAAGCCGGGCTGGGGATCATCACCACTGTGTTGCCCCGCGCGATGGCCGGAGACATTAGGCTCACGAATCCCAGCAGGGGGAAATCATCCGGGCACGCAATGCCCAGTACCCCGATCGGTTCATTGATCGCTACCGTCACGCCCCGCAGGGTCGTCTCTTGCACAGTACCGCCGTACTTGTCAGCCCAGGCTGCATAGGAGAAGAGCCTCTGGACGGCTGCATCCACCTCTGCACGGGCAGAGCTGCGGGCGCGGCCGGTCGATTCTTCGATCCGCTCCCTGAATTCCGCGCTGCGCACGTCCAGATTCTCAGCAATGAAATATAGGACCTGTGCCCGATTGAAACCGTGCCTCATCGCCCATCCGGGTTTGGCTAGGTGGGCTGCATGGGCAGCCTCCACCGCGTCGCGCACATCCTTCCGATTTCCGTCGCCCACCTGACCAATGATCTTCCCGGCAGGGCTTAGTACCGCCAGCGTGTACTGTCCATCAGGGCGGACCTGCTTTCCCCCGATGTACATCTTGGGTGTGCGATCCACGCGCGGCAAACCGCGGCCATTCCCTCTCTCGCCATCCGGCATGATGGGCCGCGCCGGCACGTGCTCGCCCCAGTTGGCGTGCTCTGCTGCCACTGGCGGCGTGAACGCCGGTCGAGGCCTCGGCATCCATTTGGGGCGCACGTATTCAAACAGTCCCTCGCGCCCGCCCTCACGGCCGAAGCCGCTTTCGCGGTAGCCCCCGAAGCCGGAGGCGCCGTCAAACAGGTTGGTGCAGTTCACCCAAAGTGATCCAGCCTTGACCTTGCTCGCGACGTCCAGGGCCAGATTGATGTTGTCACTCCAGACACTCGCCGCCAGGCCATAGCGTGTGTTGTTCGCAAGCGCGATCGCTTCCTGGGGGGTCCGGAACGTGAGCGAGACTAGCACCGGACCAAAGATCTCCTCTTGCACAGTGGAAGCCGCCGGATCAAGCCCGGTGATCAGAGTGGGTTTGTAGAAAAGCCCCTTCTCAGGCAGCTGGATATCGGGTTGGAAGAGCTGGCCGCCTTCAGTGACTCCCATCTTCACCCAGTGGTCGACGGTATCCCACTGGGTCTTGTCCACGATGGCGCCCATATCAATGCACTTATCCAACGGATCGCCGACGCGCATGTGTCCCATGCGCTCCTTGAGTTTCTTGATGAATCGGGGAGCCACGTTTTCCTGCACCAGCAGCCGCGAGCCGGCACAACAGACCTGCCCCTGGTTGAACCAGATCGCGTCGATGACGCCCTCGACCGCCCCATCCAGATCGGCGTCCTCGAAGACAATGAACGGAGACTTACCGCCCAGTTCCAGCGACAGCTTCTTGCCCGATCCAGCGGTCTGCCGCCGCAAGGTGCGTCCGACATCGGTGGATCCAGTAAAGGCGATCTTGTCCACGTCGGGGTGAGTGACAAGCATGGACCCGGCGCTGCTGCTGCCCGTGATGACATTCACGACTCCAGCCGGCACGCCCGCCTCAGCAACGATCTCAGCAAACAGCAAGGCGCTAAGGCGCGTATAGGAGGCGGGCTTGAGAACCACGGTATTGCCGGTGGCGATGGCCGGAGCGATCTTCCATCCAAGCATGAGCAGGGGAAAATTCCACGGAATGATTTGCCCCACCACGCCCAACGCCTGATAATCGCGCAGCTCGGTCTCCATGAGTTGCGCCCAGCCTGCATAATAGTAGAAGTGCCGCGCCAGCAGCGGCACATCGATGTCACGAAACTCGCGGATGGGCTTGCCGTTATCCATGGATTCCAGCACAGCCAATAGGCGTTGGTGTTTCTGGATATTGCGTGCGATGGCGTACAGGTGCCGTGCCCGGACGACGCCCGGCGCTCTGCTCCAGCCGGAGAACGCCGCGCGTGCCGCCGCCACGGCCTGGTCCACGTCCTTTTGGCCAGCCTGGACCGTCTCGCCAAGCAACTCGCCGTTGGATGGGTCGTAACTCGAGTAGTATGCCGCGCCCTTTGGAACGACCCATTCATTGTTGATGAAAAGGCCGAACTTACGGCCATGTGCGTCGAGCCAGGCTCTGACCGCCGCGGGCGACTCGGGGGCTGGCCCATAGTCCATGCTATTGAAGAGCTTCAGCAACTCGCTCATCGCGTGCCTCCCTTTTTCACTCGCAAGCCCTAAACCGGCCGCGCGGGTTTTTCGGTTGTCGGTCACCTAGCCCATCGGCATGTGATGCTGCGCGGCATAGCGACCGGTCATGTAGTGATAAAGCTGGCGCTCAAGGTCAGTCAACAGGCTGCTGGCGCCGATGCGAAAGAGATCGGGCATCAGCCATTCTTCGCCCAGCTCTTCCTTCATCAACGCCTGCCATGCCAGGGCCTTTTTCGCCGTGCTTATGCCGCCGGCCGGCTTGAAACCCACCTTGAATCCGGTGCGTTCCGCATACTCCCGGATGGCACGTGTCATCACCAGACTGACTTCCAGCGTGGCATTGACGCTCTCCTTGCCGGTCGAGGTCTTGATGAAGTCGGACCCGGCCATCATGGCCACCAGGCTCGCCTGGTAAACCTGCTTGAGGGTCCCCAGGTCTCCGGTCGCAAGTATGGTCTTCATGTGCGCGGAATCACCGCAGGTCTTCCGGAACTGGCGTATCTCGTCATAGAGTGTTCGCCACTCTCCGGTCAGCACAAGGTTGCGGGCAATTACGACGTCGACTTCGCCAGCGCCGGCCTCAATGGCCTGTTCGATCTCCCCGATGCGTTGGGGCAGGGGTGTCTGGCCCGCCGGAAAGCCGGTTGCGACAGAGGCCACAGGGATGTTAGAGCCGCGCAGCGCTTCAACGCTGTCCTTCACCCGATTGGGGTACACGCATACCGCTCCAACAGTGATGCTCTGGCCGCCTAGCCCCAGACCCTCGAGCATGTCCAGACGAATGGGCCGCCTGGCTTTGGCGCAAAGCCGCCGGATGCGTCCCGGCGTATCATCACCCGCCAGCGTCGTCAGGTCTATGCAGGTCACGGCGCGGAGCAGCCAGGCCGCTTGCCACATCTTCTTGATGCTGCGGCGCTTGGGCAGCGTCTCTACCCGCCTTTCCACTGCACTGCGGTTGACGTGCGCACCCATTACCCAATCCAAATCCAGCGGCATGCCCGCATTTCGATTGAGTCCGGTTAGATGGTCCTTCTCAAGCGCTGAAATCATCGGAACTCCTGTGGTCCTCTGGAATTATACAGCCCTTGCGAGCGGAGCCCGCGGCGTCCGGACATCGAGCACAGCGAACCCGACTGATCACTGACGGCGATACCGGAGCGCGGTGGATGACTCAGGAGATTCCCTGCTCCTCGGGCGAACCCGGCCCGCCGCCCTTCTCAGCACATCCGGTTCAGACCGGAATGCAATCTGGCAACCACATCTTGAGGGAATTCCGGCGGACGCCGCTCACAGCGGCGATCACCGATGATAGCCAAGCCACGTCTCTCGACGCCAGCCTGTCACTGCGAGCCCGCGCGGGGCTAGTGGATGATCGGCAGCTGGTTGAATGCGGGATGTATAATCCCCGCGTCCTGCCCATTCTGATCACGCCCATCGGACACCGAACATGACCCGACAACAAGATGCCCTGGACCTCGACGCGCTAATTGCCTCGCGTGATTTTGCCGCAATTCGGGAAAACAGCCAGAACTGGCGCGCCAGTGACCTGGCTGACGTCATGGAGGCTCTTCCAGCAGAGCGGCAGGCCGTCATCTTCCGGCTGTTGCCGCGGGAATTGGCCGCAAAGGTCTTTTCCTACATCGAGCCCGAACGCCAGGAACATCTGCTGAAGGCGCTGGCGCACTCCGAGGTCGCTGCCATTTTGAACGCCATGTCCCCGGATGACCGCACCTCGCTTCTGGAAGAGATGCCGGCTGGGGTAATGCAGCGGCTGCTCGACCTGCTTTCACCCCGCGAACGGGCGGTGGCAGCCCAGTTGTTGGGGTACGACGAGGACAGCGTCGGACGGCTGATGAGCCCCGACTTCGTACGGATCCGATCGGGCTGGACGGTATCGCACGCGCTGGATCACATCCGTCGCTACGGAAAGGACAGCGAGAGCTTGAGCATGATCTACGTCATCGACGGCAACGGCAAGCTGGTGGATGACGTGCGCATAAGGCAGGTTCTGCTGGCACAACCACGGACCCGGGTCGCAGACCTCATGGATTCTCGCTTCGTAGCGCTGCGGGCCACCGACCACCGCGAACAGGCGATCGAGGCATTCAAAGACACCGACCTGCTGGCCCTTCCGGTCACCGACAGCGAGGGCGTGCTAATCGGCGTCGTCACCGTGGACGACATCCTCGATGTGGCAGAAGAAGAGGCAACAGAGGATATACAAAAGATCGGCGGTACGGAGGCCTTTGACGAGCCATATCTTAAAGTGGCGGTTCCAACCATGGTGCGTAAACGAGCTACCTGGCTCGTCATCCTGTTTCTGAGCGAGATGCTCACGACCACGGCTATGGCGCGCTACGAAACCGAGATCGCGAAAGCCGTGATACTGTCGGTGTTCGTTCCGCTCGTGATATCCAGCGGCGGTAACTCCGGCTCGCAGGCCTCTACGCTGATCATCCGCGCCATGGCGCTGGGTGATGTTCGCCTGCACGACTGGTGGCGCGTCATGTCGAGGGAGATCGTCTCCGGCCTGTCCCTGGGCGCGATCCTGGGCGTCATAGGGTTTACGCGCATTGCGCTGTGGGCTAACCTGTTCCATTCCTATGGTCCTCACTGGCCACTGCTGGGACTCACGGTTGGCACTGCCCTGATCGGTATCGTCCTGTGGGGCACACTTGCGGGTTCCATGCTGCCGCTTCTCTTGAGGCGGCTTGGACTGGACCCGGCCACATCTTCGGCCCCATTTGTGGCAACCCTCGTGGATGTTTCCGGGTTGATCATCTACTTCACGGCCGCAGGATTCATCTTGCGGGGGACGCTCCTCTAGAGCACGCAAGCCGAATCAAGCGGCGACGATGCCAAGATATCGACCCCAATTAGCCCTGACAATCCTGCTGGTCGCAGCAGCCCTCTTGTACGCGGTCTTTATCGGCCGCACCTCTTTCCGAGTAGACGGTCACCAGTACTTCACTCTGATCGACGACGCCATGATCAGCATGCGCTACGCGCAGCACTTGGCCCAGGGCCACGGACTGGTCTGGAACATCGGCGACCAACCCATCCAGGGCTTCACCAATCCTGGGTGGTTATTGCTCATGGCTGTCCTTCATATGGCGGGCCTGCCGGGTGAAGGCATTTCTTTGGCCGTAATGACCTTGTCTGCCGGAATCCTGCTGGGAAACGCCTGTGTAGTGCATGGCATCAGCTTGGAGGTTGCCCCCAACTCCCATATGGCGCCGCTCGTGGCCGCAGGCGTCACCGCGTTCTACTTCCCGCTGGTCTTCTGGTCGCTCCGAGGCATGGAGGTAGGCTTGCTGGTGCTGCTTCTGAACCTGGCAGCGCTGCTCGCTATGCGGGACATATCCGGCAAGACCGAGGCGGCGCACGGGCTGGGCATGCTCTTGGCCGCCGCGCTTCTCGTGCGGCTTGACGCCATTGTGCAGGCCGCGATCATTCTGGTGTACTTCGCCCTCCGCAAGCCCTTCAAACGGCGGCAGGCATTTTTTTCTGTCTTATTCGTGGCAGCCACGCTAACGCTCATCCTGTTCTTCCAACGGGCCTATTTCGGCGATTTCTTACCGAACACATACTATCAAAAACTGGCCGGCGGCTTGCTGGAGGCGCGCTTGAAGCACGGGGTGCTGGTATTCATCCAGTATGCCTTGCGCGATGTGGGAATCCCCTGCGTCGTCGCGGCAGTCGGTATTTGGCGCTTCCGCGACTTCAGATCCCACGGAGCGCTGCTGTTGGCAGCGCTATTCGTGGTTCAGTGTCTCTACTCCATTTGGGTCGGGGGCGACTACGCGGAGCCGGAGGTGGCCTCGGCCAACCGCTTCATTACCCAGGGTGTTCCGGCGCTCATCATTCTCTTTTCGCTCGTCGTGGAGCGCGCCCTGATCGGACGGTCTTGGGCAGGCATCCGCGTTCCCCCTTCGTGGATGACCAGTCTGATGGCTGGTGTCGGGACATTGGCCCTTATGAGCGGCGTACCGTGGTACCGCTGGGCCGCGGACAATGCACCCTTGTTGCAGTCCGACATTCGGAGAGCACGGGCGGGCCTGGCGATTGCCGCACACACCTCGCCGTATGCGACCATCGCCGTCCACGCCGCGGGCCAGATTCCTTACTACTCCCAGCGCACCACCATAGACCTGCTTGGCCTGAATGATCCCGTGATTACGCACGGTCCTCGACGAACCAGCTTCTACCCCGGCCACGACAAGTGGAACTACGATTACAGCATCGGCCGGCTGTTGCCGGACCTTATTGCAGACAACTGGATCCGCCTGCCTGATTACATGAGGCAACGAAGCGACTACCGCAAGCTGGAGAATGGGATGTATGTCCACAACGGTACGACCCTCGTGGATGAGGTCGGCCTGCAGGATGCCTTTCCGTAGTGATGACCCGAGTACGTCCGTGACCGCGTCCCTCCGGAGCTTCACAATGGTCAATCTTAGGGGAAGAAGTGGAGAGTGCTGATGTCCAATATCGAGACCGTCGTGCGGCAAATCAACCGCGAGCTTGTGCCGCAGTTCGAGGAGAGGCTCCGGGCCCAACTGGCGGGTAAGGACCGCGAGTGGCTGATCGAACAGGTCATCCGGCTGTCACTTGACGCCCACAGCTTGCAAGCCAGGGATCGAAAGAACTTTCGGGAAGAAGAGGATAGAAGGCAGCGCCGAGCGCGTCCAGCGCGTTCGGAAGCTCGGACTGAACGGCGGCGTCTTGTCGCGTTTCCTCGAGGCAAACCGGCACTGGAACCGCCGCACGCTGCAGCGCGACGGACTGCTTAGGAAGGGCTGCCCGCGCAAGGGGACCGACCTGATCGACGACCGTTACCGTACCCCGCGGGGCGCCGCGCTGCTTGATCTCGGAAAAGACATGCTTTACGGCCTATTGTTCGGCGACGAAAGCACGAACACGCGGCTGGCCCGAACACAGCGTGAACTGCTGACATTGACGGTACCCCGGCAGAAATCGGCCGTGCTGGATTTTATGAAGGCCACCACCGAACTAAGCGCCCTCGGCACCTGGCAGGACCCCCGTGGCGCCGCCAATGACATGCAGGCCGACAACGTGGTGTTGGAGGTCGAGTACGGCGAAGTCGAAGGGGAACTCGTGGGGAACGGCATTGTCCTGGCGCTGAGCCTGATCAACAACCTCGAGATCAACGAGGAGATCTTGTATGGTCGCATGGAAAACATCGAACAAACCACACTGATCACGTAGGCAACATGACGGGTGCCAACGATCGCAAAACGAAAGCGGCGCACGAGTTCGTGCGCCGCTCCTTCGTCACAACGGGTAGGTGCTATGCAGGCTGCAGTTGGGCCTTTACGACGTCTTCAAGCATCTTTGTGGTCATGGACTTCGGCCGTTCGATCGGCCAGCCCAGCGCACGCGCCCAGACATAGTGGGCGGTGACGCCCAGAGCGCGACCTACACCAAACAGAACGGTGTAGAAGTCGAACTCGCGCACGCCGTAGTAGTACTGCAATGTTCCGCTAATGGCATCCACATTGGGCGCGGGGTTCTTGGCCTTCCCCTGCTCCCTGAGTACCTGGGGCACCACATCGAACACTAGATCTGCCACACGCACCAGGTCATCCTGCGGGAAACGGGCCTTGGCGAATTCCATCTGCGCCATGTAGCGCGGGTCCGGGACACGCAGAACGGCATGGCCATATCCGGGGATTACCTTGCCACCGTTGAGGGTGTCCCACGCGTACTTGTACAGCTCGTCCCGGCTGGGCACCCCGCCAAAACGCTTTAGGACGTCCAGGAGCCAAGCCAGGCATTCCTGATTCGCAAGACCATGAAGCGGCCCCGCCAAGCCGCACAGACCCGCGGCGTAGGAATAGAAAATGTCCGACAGGGCCGAGCCGACGAGATGCGTCGTGTGAGCGCTGACATTGCCGGACTCATGATCGGAGTGCAGGATGAAATACAGACGTGAAAGGTCGGCATATCCCTTGCGATCAGCCACGCCCAGCATCCGGGCGAAGTTCAGGCCGTAATCCTGTCGGGGGTTATAGCGCGGCTTCGATTTCTTCCCGAGGTACTTGTAGCGATAGATGAATGCCGCAATGACAGGGAGTTTTGCCGTCAAGTCCAGGCAATCTTCCAGTGCCGGCTCCCAATAGACGTCCTTCTTCATCCCCGTATCGTACTGCCTATGAAAAGCCGAAGCATGCTCCAAGGCAAGTACCGCCTGCGTCAACAGGATCATGGGGTGAGTGTCGCTGGGCATTGCCTTGATCATCTTGTAGACATAGTCAGGTACATCGGCGCGCCGCGCCCACTCTGCCTCCACCTGCAGAGCCTGCTCTCGCGTCGGAACCTCGCCCACCAGCAGCAGATAGTACAGTCCACCAACCATGGGCATCTTGCCACCGCGAGCTTTCGGAAGGGCACTGAGGGCTTCGGGGATCGACAGACCGCGAAAACGAATGCCCTCTGCCGGATCGACATAGGAAACATCGGTGAGCAGCGACTTGATGTCGCGCATACCGCCGACGATTTGCCCAATGGTGACCTTGTCGACCACCACCTCGCCGTGCTCTTTGGCCAGGGACCGCATGCGTTCCCGTCCCTCGGGTATCTTGGCCGCCAGCTTATCGTGCAGGATCATTTGTCGCCTCCAGGAATCGAATCTTTCTCGCCGCAGAGTCGCAGCGCTAGATCTTCACCAGCTTCTTCAAAGCCTCATGCGTTTCCTTGACCGCCATGGCCGACTTATCGAACTGAGCCTGTTCATCCGAACTGAGCTTGTACTCGATGATGCGCGCCATTCCCTGCCGGTTAAGGACCACGGGGACACCGAAGAAAATGTCCTTGAGACCGTACTCGCCTTGCATGTATGCAGAGCACGGAATGACGAGGTTTCGATCTCTGAGGATGGCCTCGGTCATTTGGGCGACCGCTGCCGAGGGTGCATAGAACGCAGAGCCCGTCTTCAGCAGATTGACAATCTCGCCCCCGCCCTTCCGCGTCCGCGATACGATCGCCTCCAGCTTGTCGGCCGGCAGATACTCATTTAGAGGTATGCCCGCCACATTGGATTGTCGCGTCAAAGGCACCATCTCATCACCGTGGCCACCGAGCACGTAACACGCCACGTTTTCCACGCTGATGCCAGTCTCCTTGGCCACGAAGGCGCGCATGCGCGCGGAATCAAGCACTCCCGCCTGACCGATCACACGGGAGCGCGGCAGCCCGGTGAGCTTCATCGTTAGATACGCCATCGTATCCAACGGGTTGGTCAACACGATGTACATGGCGTCCGGGGAGTGCTTCAGCGTCTCGACGGCCGCCTTGCCCACGATCTCGGCGTTCGCGCTTAGCAGGTCATCCCGGCTCATGCCGGGTTTGCGCGGCAGCCCCGCGGTGAGAATCACGATGTCTGATCCACGAGTGGCCGCAAAGTCGTTCGACCCAACGATATCGACGTCGCTCGAGATGATGGGCATGGCCTCGAGCATATCCAGGCCTTTGCCTTGGGGCATCCCTTCGACCACGTCAACCAGCACCAAGTCGCCCAGGTCGCGCTCAGCCAACCAGTGGGCAGTCGTGGCTCCGGTCATCCCGGCACCGATGATCGAGATCTTAGGCATGGGGCCTCCAAGTAGTCATATGCTTCCATTTTATCTGATGGGCCGCAACAATGGCCGTCCAGGCAGAAAGAAAAGGACTTCCGCCGCCCAAGTGGGTGACGAAAGTCCTATTTACGCCGAGTGCCGGTGCTTCAGGAGCTGTGCTCTTCGAGAAAGCGAGTAGCCTGAATTGCCGCAGCGGCCCCCATCCCGGCCGAAGTAACAACCTGACGGAAATGAGGATCGGCTGCCTCCCCGCTGGCGAACACCCCCGGTACGGAGGTCTGCATGCGCGCGTCGATCTGGATGTAGCCCCGCGGGTCCATCTTCAGCTGGCCGTTAAACATCTGCGTATTCGGAGTGTGCCCAATAAAAACGAAAATCCCGTCGGTCTCCAGAATCCGCTCGGCGCCCGTCGCCGTGTCCTTGAGGCGGACTGCCTCGACCTTCTCGGAGCCCAGGATTTCAGTAACCACGGTGTTCCACATAAAGTCGATCTTTGGGTGCTCAGTCGCCCGCTTCTGCAGGAGTGGGCTCGCGCGCAACTCCTGGCGGCGATGGATGATCGTGACCGAATTGGCGTAGCGTGTGATGAAAAGGCCCTCCTCAAGGGCGCTGTCTCCGCCTCCAACGATCACTACTTTCTTGTCCTTGAAGAACCAGCCGTCGCAGGTGGCGCAGTAGGACACGCCGCGGCCCGTGAGTTCACTTTCGCCTGGCACCTCAAGTTGATTTGGACTGGCGCCGGTGGCAATGATGACGGCTTCCGCCAGGTATTCGGTATTGTCTGTTCGGACCCGAAAGGGCCTGGACGCAAAGTCGACTTGATTGGCCGTATCGAATTCAACGCGCGCGCCAAAATGCTCGGCCTGCTTCTGGAAGAGCTCACCGAGTTGGGCCCCGCCCACGCCCTCCGGAAAACCCGGATAGTTCTCGACAGCATAAGTCAAGGCAGCCTGGCCACCCAATTGGATCCCGGATAGGACGACCGGCGCAAGCTCAGCCCTGGCGGCATACAGCGCAGCCGAGAGTCCGGCAGGACCAGAGCCCAACACAAGCACCTTCACAGGCAGCGCGTCTGCCGTTTGGATTGTCTGTCACACTTTCCCTCCGCACACGCCACGTCGTGACGTGACGTTTTCTGAGTACCAAGACGATGCATTCACCCAGAAACTTACACTGACCGCAGCCCCAATCGGCCGTGGAGGCGGCCCCGGGATGGGCCGAAACCGCTCAATGGTGGACGACGCGATCCGTGATCTGCAGGGCCTTGTCCAACACCGAGAACCCGTCAGCCAATTGCTGTTCTGAGATGATCAAGGGCGGGATGATCAGCACGGTGTGCGTATGGACTTCAACATAAAGGCCGTTCTGCAGGCAATACTGCTTGAGAGCCTTCATCTCCGGGCTGGATGAATCCCAGGGCGCCATCGGCTCCCTGGTGATGGGATCGCGGACAAGTTCGAGGATGCCGAAGAGGCCGATGGATCGCACCTCCCCCACCGACGGGTGCGCTTCGCCCAGGTCATTGAGGAAGTCGCCTGAGCACCGGTGCCATGGAAGCAGCATGCTCCACGATGTGATCCTCTTGCATTACGCGGATGTTGGCGATGGCAGCAGCCAGGCTTATCGGGTGCGAGGTATAGGTCAATCCAGACCGGAATGGCACATCATTGAAATGGCTTGCTATCTGCGGTCGCATGGCCACGGCCCCGAGCGGTGCATATGCAGACGTGAGACCCTTCGCCATTGTCATAAGGTCGGGAATCACATTCCAATGATCGACCGCAAACCACTTCCCAGTCCGGCCAAAGCCGCTCATCACCTCATCGGCGATCAGCAGAATGCCGTACTTGTCGCACAGGGCACGCACACCCGGCAGGTACCCCTCCGGCGGCACGATCACCCCGTTGGTTCCGGTCACTGGCTCAATCAGGATTGCCGCAATCGTCGGGGCGCCCTCGTACTGAATGATCTCTTCCAGATGGTCGAGGTAGTCCTGCGCAAAGTCTGTTTCGCTTATGCCCGGATTCCTTCGATGAAACGTGGAGCGATAGCGATACGGATCGAGAAAATGCACTACCCCGGGCATCACCGAGGGCTCCCAGGCAACCCGGCGGGGGTCACCGGTGGCCGCCAGGGCCCCGGCGGACGCGCCATGATACGAGCGATAGCGGGCGAGTACCTTGTGGCGCCCCGTGAATCCTCGCGCCAGCTTGATCGCGTTTTCGTTGGCGTCCGCGCCTCCGAGCGTGAACAGCACCTTGGTGAGCTGCGCTCCTGGCGTGATGCTGGCAACCAGTCTGCTTGCGAGGGCTCGAACCCGATTGGTCATGGCAGGCGCGGAATAGGCAAGCTGCTGCGCCTGCGTATTCATGGCCTGGATCACACGCTCATCCCCATGTCCGATATTCACACACATCGTCATCGAGTTGAAATCCAGGTAGCGTCTCCCTGCCACGTCCCAGAAGTACACGCCTCGAGCGGACTTGACGGCGATCGGGTCCACCGCCGCCTGCGCGGACCATGTCCAGAATACATTTTGCCTGGACACTTCCAGAATGTCATCATCGGGGAGATCGAACATGTTCACCTCAGGCCAGGTTGCAGCGCGCGACGGCATCCACGGCGACCAGGATGTGAATCGTATCACAGCCCTCTTGCAACACTGCGGCGCCGGCGAAAGCTAGCCGCGATTTCTAAACCATCGGAAGATCTGTGAAATTCCCAGACTCAAGACGATTACGAGGAAGACGGTCCAGTCAAAGCTAAACTTAAGACGGACAACCATGGCCAGGCTTGAAAGGGTGATGCCCAGAATGGTCAGGACAGAGAGGCCGAGCATGTGTCGCAACTCGACGCTTCGCCGTTCCCTGTCGTTGGCGGCAAATACCTGCCTGTAACGGAAGTACGTAAGATCCCAAGCGAGGAGTCCAAAGATCGCCCCGGCAAACATCCAGCCGGGCGGGAAATCGAGGAACCATAGCCCGAGAGCCGCGGCGAGGAAGTACGCAGTCAGGCCCACGTAGGAGAACCAGCGCCAGCGCTGCCACACAGCCAACAACCAAAGGGCGGCAAAGGCCACAATCCAGCGCGCAGCAATCTGCAGACCCACTCCTAAGAATCCCCATGCCAGTGAGCCAGCCCCGAGAATGATCGTAACCACGAGCGCGGCCAGCGTCATACGACGATCCTCGATTGACGTTGCTGTATGGCCGCGACCTGCATCCTCCGATCAAACGGTGTGGAGACGTCCCATTCGATGACCTGTACACCGCCGCGGCGAAGCCGGCCGATGAGAACACGCCTCTCCAGCTGAACGATCCGTGCCGCCAGCTGTGCATCGTCGCGAGAATAACGGGAGCGGGCATACGGCAGGTCCGCCAGCTCGAAGGCGACGGGATCCGGCGCGACCACCATGATCTGGTAGCCCCGGGCGCGCAACTCAATGATGGTCACCAGGTCGGCCTCCAGCAGTGGAGTTACGAAAACCAATTGAGACTCTGGTGGGAACAGTCGTGTTGGCAGATATCGTAATCCCTCGAACACCTGGCTAGCTCCTGGAGTGGCAACCGCCAGGGCCTTAAGTATCCGTTCACGCTGCACCTTCCCGTAGCCCGGAAAGGTCCATTGGAGAAATTGACTGTACACCAGCAGCCCCACGCGGTTGCCCTGCTGCAGGTATGCGCTCGCAAGACTGCCGGCGGCATGTACCGCATGCTCAAAGAGACTGCCATTTCTTCCTCGTAGGTTGGCGCGCTCGCGGCCGTCCAGGACCACAGCCACATCCGCCACGCGCTCCTGCAGAAACTCATTGCAATACAGGTTTACCGGGTCGCGTGCCAACAAGCGCCAGTTGATACGCCGAGTGGCGTCCCCCGGCGAATATGGGCGGACACCAAAGAACTCCACTCCGGCGCCACCCACGCGCGCCGGGATGACGCCGGAATACACACGCGTTCGCCGAGGGCGAATGGGAATGGCCTGGCCTCGACTGAGGGTTGGCAAAGCGCGCAAGGATGCGTGGGCGGTGAGCTGAATGGAACGGCGCAACAAGCCCAGGGTGTCGCCGGCCTCGGCGTGGATCCCTGGGAGTTCATATCCGCCGCGTTCCGCGCGAATAGAGTAGCTGTAAGAGAAAGTTCCGCGGCCCGGCAACGAAATGAGATGTCGGCAGCTACCAGCCACAACTTCGAGGCCCTGCGGCAGGATCTCCTGGAGAACCAGCTCCTCGAGAAAACCACCAGTGTTTACAACCTCGACGGCGACTTCGACGGTTTCCCCTGCCGGGATTTGTGCCGCACTCAATGTTCGGCGTGCCTCGAGGCTAATGCCGATCGGTGCGCGCACCAACGCATACCCCCAATACAGCACAATGGGGATCAAGAGGGCGACTTGCCCCCCGTTCAAGCTCACAAGCCCGCTTACCAGTAGGGCAAAGGCAATCAGGCCCAGGAACCAGGAACGCGACATTGGTGTTTGGAGCGGCTCCCCTCCCTGAATTCCTGGGTACGCCGACGACCAGCCCGTTCGCTAGGAAAGGACGGGGACCGGGGTCTTCTGCAGCACGTCGTGGATGACGTCCGCACCGACAGTGTGTGACATCCAGTACTCCGGCTGAAGAATGAGCCGGTGACTAAGCACGCCTACCGCAAAGCGCTTGACGTCATCCGGTATCAGGTACTCCCGGCCATCCAAAGCGGCGTGCGCACGCCCAAGCTTGAGGAATGCAAGTCCGGCCCGCGGACTTGCGCCGACGGCGACGCGGCGATCCTGGCGGGTGGCCTGAACGATAGCCGCAATGTAGCGTTCCACGTCGGCGTCCACGTGCACCGCTTCTGCCGCCCGCCGCATGTCGGCCAACTCCTGCGGCTGAATCACCGCCGACAGGTTGACCTCATCTTCAGTGCGCTCGCGGCGACGATGGAGGATCTCCTTTTCCTGCTCGAGGTTGGGGTATCCCACAGACAGTTTGAGCATGAATCGGTCAAGCTGGGCTTCAGGCAGGGGGAAGGTGCCTTCGTATTCAATAGGATTCTGCGTGGCGAGCACAAGGAACGGATCCGGGAGCCGCAGAGTCTGGCCCTCGAGGGTGACCTGACCCTCCTGCATGGCCTCAAGCAGCGCGGACTGCGTCTTGGGCGAGGCGCGATTGATCTCATCCGCCAGCAGGACGTTGGTGAATATGGGCCCCTGCCGCACCTCGAATTCGTTCTTTTCACGATTCAGGATGTATCCGCCCGTGATATCCGCGGGCAAGAGGTCTGGCGTGAATTGGATGCGCCTGAAGCTCAAGCCCAATGCGGCAGCGAAACTGCGCGCGATCAAGGTCTTACCCAGACCGGGATAGTCCTCGAAGAGAACATGGCCGGAGGACATCGCGGCGGCCATTAGCATCTCGAGGACCGTTCGCTTGCCCACCACCGCGCGTTCGACTTCGGCGATGATCCTGTCCGCGGACTCAGAGACGGCCGGCATGCGGTTCACCACCTTGTGTCAGGTGCGATTCGAGATACTCAACCACTTCCTCCGGCGCCAAATCCAATGGACCCGCGGACGGCGCGGCAAGCGGGAGATGTGCTACCGAGTACTCGACGAAGGAGTGGTTTACGCCTGCGTCGAGATATTCTGCTATGGAGGCAGCCTGGTGGGGGCTATTAGTGCCGGATCTGGGGAGCTCGGCCAACTGGCTTGCCGCGTTGCCCAGGCGATGGGCCATCTGCCAACGGAAGTAATTGCTGGTGCGGGCGCGCCACAAGCCCACCGCGGTCGCATGCACCGCGCCGCGACTTGCCGAACCGCGTGCGGCACGCCGGCCGCGCGAGCAATCTGAGGCACCAACTGCCATGCCATGATCAGCGCCATACACGCGACCAGGATGGCCCATTGCACCAACTGCGCGACCCCGGCTAGCAGGCCGCGCACCTGCCACAGCAGGTAGGCGAGCGGAAGCAAGACGAGGTCGCGGACAAAGTCGCGTGCAAGGTAGGCGAGAACACCTGCAACGATCGTCGCCGCTAGGAGCAGCCAGGAACGCCTGCTCTTCACGCAGCCACCTGGCAGGCGTGCAGAATGGATTCGAGGCATGCGGCGGCCCGACGTTGGGCCTTTTCATCCGCGGGCATGGCGCCGTAGCGTGCCGCCTCAAAGAGTTGCGTGAGCTCATCCACTGCGGAAGCCGGCAGCCCATTGCGAGCCAGGCGGGCCGCAAACTCGCGGGGCGTCCATGAAACATCCCGATGCAGTCCGCGGGCGAGGCGGGCCGCTTCGACCATGCGGGCGTAGGCCTCGACAATGACACCACCCCAAGGCCGGCCCTCAGCCAGGCTACTCAGCGATTCCCTGGCGACGGCCGCAATGGTGCTGAGGGCGGAGCGGCTGTGCGTCCGATTGCGCCGCCACCGTTTGTACGCGAATGTAAGGCCGACTGCGAGGATGGCAAAGAGAGCGAAACTGATGACGTACGTTAGCCAGGGCGACAGAACCGGCGCGGTGAATGCCTCGGATTCCGTCGAGCCCGCCAGCATTTGAGAGCCAGCTTGCCCAGCGGCGAGGTCGCCCATTTCGATTTCAGGCAGGTGAATGAGGCGATACCGCAATGCCAGCACCAGGGCTAGAACAAAGAGCGCGAACCGAACGACTTGTTGCAGCACGCGCTTGCGAAGCTCGGGTGGCAACAACAGTACGACTAAGACCAAAGGAATTACGACCCCGAGCCACACTAGCATGATGTCCCACACCGATGTGGTTTCGTCGATGCGGAATGCAGCGAGGATCGGAGGATTGGCGAAATCCGCAGAGCGGGTCAACGCGCGCGCCGGCTCGAAGCGCAGACCTCCGAGCGCAGGCGCGAGCACGACGATGGCCGCGATCACAAGGACACAGGCCGCCAAAGCAGACATTCTGTTCTGCATGCGCGAGCATTCTACCACCCGGTCCGGCCACGAGGCCCATGATATACTGCCGCGGCATGCAGGACTGCAGCGGAGAGTTGCACCCACGGGCACGTGAAGGACTCCTGCTTTTCAACCAGGGCCGCTATTTCGAGGCGCACGAGGAGTTGGAGGCCGCTTGGCGGGCCGAGCCAGGGCCGATCCGTGAGTTGTATCAGGGGATCTTGGAGGCCGGCGTGACGTACCTGCATCTACGAAGGGGGAATCTCGCGGGTGCGGAGAAAGTCTGCCGACGAAGCATGCGCTGGCTCCGACAGTGGCCGGAGATTTGCCGGGGCACGGACATCGGACAGTTGTGTCGCGACCTGGAGACGGCAGTCGAAGAGGCAAGACGCCTGGGAGACGGCCGACTGGGCGAACTTAAGGAAGATTACTTCAAGCCAGTCATCTGGAGAAAGGGCAACAGTGACGGGCCCGACGACCTTTCCTGAGCCTCCCGAGCAGCCACCCGACGTTTCCACGGAGTTGCTCGGTCAACCGGAACAGGGCCAGATATGCGACCGGTGCGGGGCAACGATGCTGGAGGTCAGTTGCAAGATCGTTTGCCTCAACTGCGGCAATCGGTTCGACTGCTCTGACCTGAACTTGTACTTTGATTGAATGCGCTCTTCGCCGGCAATGCGGCCGGCGACGTTCGGCGCAACTCCCCTCACCCAATGACACCCAACTTCAAAGGCAAACTGGTCCTGATAACCGGCTCGGGCCGTGGTATTGGCCGCGCAATTGCCCTGCATTTTGCGCAAAGCGGTGCGGATGTGGTCATCAACTTCTTCAGAAACCGGGCGCCGGCTGAGGCCACGGCGCGCGATGTCGGCGCCTTTGGTGGCCGGGTCAAGGTCATCAAGGCCGACATCGGCGACCCGGATGATCTGGATCGCATGTTTGAGGAAGTCGCCCAGGACTGGGGTGGACTGGACATACTGATCCACAGTGCAGCATCGGGCTACAACAGGCCGGCGATGCAGCAGAAGCTCAAGGGCTGGGACTGGACGATGAACATCAATGCGCGCGCGCTCTTGTTCGCCGCGCAAAAGGCTGTGCCGCTCATGGAGAAGCGCGGCGCGGGCTGGATCGTGAGTTTGACCAGCAACGGTTCTCAGCGCGTGCTCCCGAACTACGTAGCGGTGGGCGCGAGCAAAGCCGCACTAGAGTCGCTCACGCGCTACCTCGGCGTGGAGCTGATCGAAAGGAATGTACACGTTAACGCGGTCTCCCCAGGTGTCGTCTTGACCGAGGCCCTGACTCACTTTGGCGCCGCCGGTGGGCCGGCCGGACTGGAGCAACACTTCGTGGACCTGGTGCCGGCGCGGCGACTCGTCACACCGGAAGACGTGGCTGGGGTGGTCGCATTCCTATGCTCGGACGAAGCCAGCATGATCGTCGGCCAAACGATTCTTGTGGATGGTGGATACTTCCTCCCGGTGCCAAGATAGCGTCGTAGCCACACCAGTCATGGCTGTGAAGTGAAAGTTGGAAACGGGGTATAGGTCGGAAGCGGTACGAACCTCAGCAGGGGGTAGAGGGTTGGCGTTTGTGCGGGGGCCGGAGTTGCAATCAGTGGCAGCCAGCCGCTGTACCCAAAGTACTCTTGAAGGATCTGGGCCCGCTCAGGCGGCGTCATGGGCCTCGGCCGGGCGTAGTCCTCGAGCATCGCAGTCAGCAACTCCGTGCTGATATACCTTCCGGCGTAGATCACATGGCGGTCCAGGAACTCGTACCGCACGGCCGGCTGGAGTGGTAGACCCGGCCCGGGCGGCTGATTGGCCATCTGACCGAAGAAGAGGTTGCCCAGTCCATAGTGAATGAAAGCGCCCTGGAAGAACTCCATCTGCAGCGGCACGTGTGATTGGCTGCCGCTGACGATAACGGCTCCACCTGCAGCGGGCCGGTGAAAATCGATGGATTGCCACGGCATCACCATCGGCGAGTAGCCTTCTTTGTATTGCAGGGTTACGATGGGCAGGTAGCCTTCCGCCTTAACGGTCTTGAGCTGTTGTTCAAGCTGCGCCCAATCACATGGGTTCGCGCCAGGAAGGCGCGATGTCGCGAGGGGTTGGGGAGGCTCCGCGAAGTTGCAGCCCAGGAAAGCAAGCTTGTTGCCGTGATCCTCAAGAAGCAGTGGCTTCCGGGCATCCGCCAGGTTTGCGCCGCCGCCAAAATACGAGAAGCCATGCTCTCGGTAGAGTTGCAGCGTGTATAGCATCGAGGCGGCGCCATTGTCGAGGATGTGGTTGCCAGTCAACTCCACCACATCCACGCCCACGTCGTCGAATAGCCCGGCGTAGCTTGGGCTGCTGCAGAAGAAACGCGGCTTCAGGGGATTTGGAGGCGGGCACGCAGGATCGAATGAGGTTTCGTGGCTCACGTGGAGGATGTCGGCCTCGCGCAGCCACGCTCCGATGTCCTGCGCGGGGTACGTGATGCCTTTAACCTCCATCTGATATGCGATTTCGCGCACGAGAGCACTTGTGCCCGTCAGCATCACAGTCGTCAGCCTGGATACATCGCGATTCGTCGGTGGGAGCGTCGCGGCAAGGGCCGCGGCGCCGTCACCAGACAAACCAAAGCGAAACCGCAACGGATACGCATCCGCTTGAAAGTCCTTGCGAATGGGTGAGGCGCCATCGATGGTGAGTACTTTCCAGCGCGGCTCTAGCGATTCGAATGGGACGATCGCCCACGATGGCATTCCCTTCCAGGCCGCATCCAGGATCGCGTCCTGTGGGGCCGTCCGTACGACGATCCCGGGCTCGCCCCAAGCGCTCGACAACAGTTGCAGCTCGGACTCAGACATCCACAGGGGCCAAGCGGCAAATGGCGAGGTGGATTCTCCGCGCCAGGCATCGCGAAGTTCCTCGGTCGTGACGCCGTCCAGTATCGTTGGAAAGGGCACCACCAGGGCGTAGAACCAGTCACTGCCAATCGAACCCGGGGACTTCATAAGGGCGAGCTGCATCGACGCCTGCGCCGGATCCGGTACGAGCGGTATGCCACCGGATTCAGCCACGAGCCGAAGGGAATCTGGAGCTGCCGGCGAGATCCAAAGGGCAGGTGCCGACACGGTTGAGACGGCTTGCAGTGCCTGCGGCGCCTGAGTGCTCATCGAGCGAGCAGGAGACAATCCGCAGGCGCTGATCGACAACGCCATCGCCAACGCAAATATGCGGTTTCCCAGTTGCACGGGCGGGCCGGTTTTGGTCCTGGTCGCGGCTCGAACGGCGCCACGCGCCGCCCCGGATCCGGAAGTCATTAAGTGCTATCCCTAGCCTGGATACTCAAGGGCGCTTGAATTCCTCGCGCACCAGTGTGTAGTCCGCAACAGCCGCTTCGTCCAGCATTACCCCAAGGCCTGTCCCCTTCGGTACATCAATTGTGCTATCTGGACCCAAGGAGAAGCTCTCGTGAGTGATGTCACGGTGATAGTAGCGTTCGGAGGCCGAAATATCTGCCGGCAAAGTGAACCCAGGCAGGGATGCCAGTGCCAGGTTCGAGGCGCGGCCCACGCCGGTTTCCAACATCCCGCCACACCACACGGGGACACCAGCTGCTTCGCACAGGTCGTGGACCTCGACGGCCTGGCTGAGGCCGCCCAGGCGGGCCGCCTTGATATTGATGATCCGGCAGGCCTTCATTTCCAACGCGTAGCGCGCGTGACGCGGCGAAACGATGCTCTCGTCAAGGCAGATGGGGGTACGTAACTCCGCCTGCAGTATCCGATGATCCCAAATGTCA
The DNA here is from genome assembly GCA_963784915.1 of uncultured Chloroflexia bacterium. Taxonomy (GTDB): domain Bacteria; phylum Chloroflexota; class Anaerolineae; order Anaerolineales; family Villigracilaceae; genus Fen-1038. The sequence continues at coordinate 63,778 of CAWATK010000005.1, read as the reverse complement.
TCCTCAAAGAGCGGCTGCTCGATCAGGAGCAGATCCAGGTCATCCAGGGGCTTGAGGGCGCCCGCTGACTGAAGAGTGAATGAGGAGTTCGCGTCCACCTGCAAACGCAGGGCTGTAAAGGCCCTGCGGACGGCGGCCGTGTCGTCTACGTCCCTGCCCGGCTTGATCTTTATCTTCACACGGCCGTAGCCCTGTTTCAGGTACGTGCGAACGGTTGACACCAGCGCTGCGGGAGATTCTTGCAGTCCGATCGAGACGCCCACCTCGACGCGTGGCAGCGTTCCCCCGAGCATCTCACGCAGCGATTTGGCCTGCAATTGTCCGAAGATGTCCCAGAGGGCCATCTCCATGCCAGCCTTGGCCAGGTGATGGCCGCGGATTCTGGCGACGAGGCTGCGAAAGTCGGGGATCGTGCTGATGTCGTGGCCGAGGACGGGTGGGAGAATGAAGTCGCGAAGGATGTGCCAGGCTGTTCCGGTGGTTTCGTAGTTGTAACCGGGGTCGCGCGTCGCCACGCACTCTCCCAAGCCGAGTGCGCCGTCCGATCGGATCACAATCAGTATGCACTCTCGGTCAACCTCCCTGCCAAATGAAGTCTCGAAAGGGGCCGCCAGGGGCATCCGCAGGTGATACAGGGTCGCGCCATCTATCTTCATATGAGGTTCAGGGGGTCTGGCAGCCGAACGCGTCCCGGGCTGACTGTACAAGGGTGGAGTCGGCAGTACTGATCTGAGACAACCGCGACCATGTGAGGCAAAGCAGCGGTTCCATCTCCGAAACCGTAGCTTGCGCCTGGCGGCTCAACTCCAGCGCAGCCGGCCCAGTCGCCCGACTGAGCGTGCGCCTCGATGAACGGCAAGAGTTCCGGGCCGAAATGTGCCGAGTAACCACGTCGGCGGGCCTCGCGCTCCAGGTTGAGGATCTCATCCCAGTCGCCGAATTGGCGTGCGAGGTCGGCCTTCTCAAAGTAGTAGCACCATGATCTGTCCGGTTCAGGTCCGAAGATGTCGCTGTCTGGCGGAAGATCAGCGTTGCGGTCGATCCGGGCAGTGTTCGAGATTCCGACCAATTGTTCCTGATTCAGCTCGTAGAACGGCTGTCCCGTATAGGCCGAGTCGAGCACCTGCAGGCAGCGCTCTTGGCCCTGACGGATGATCGCAATGGCTGAAGAGGTCGTTCCTTTGAATCTGAGATTGCGATCCTTGAATGAGATGGCTTTGTCGGGCTTAAGTTCGAAGTTTAGGAATCGATCATTCGTGAAGAACCAGTAGGGTAGATATTCGGCATTTACGTCGCCGTGATAGAGGATGTTCATTGCGAAGCTGGCATCGTAGCCGGGCACGGATGCTGAAGGTTGTTCGAATGAAATGACCGCGGTGCCGGGGGCGAGCGCGGGTGCGCGCCAATGCAACTGCCAGTAGTACTGGTTCTGTCCCGCCCAATCCAGGCGATAGCGGTTCACGACCAGCACCTGCGTCGCCGCTGAAACCGCCAGTAGTACCGCCAGCAACGGGCCTTGCCACCTCCCCCGCACCAGCCCCCCCACAAAGCAGACGACAAGTATGCAGGCCGGGAGCATTGGCGCAAGTGCAAAACGATCGTCCCAGCGGCCCAGAGAGCTGAGTTGCTTGCTCGTCAGCCAAATGGGCAGCCCACTCACGAGGAAGGCCCACAAGCCAAACCACAGCATGGAACGGGGCGGCCTCGAATCTGAGCCTCGGATCGCTCGAGCTGCATCGCCCATGCGCCAGAATACCAGCGCCATGCCCGCGCCGAGGGCCCATGCAAGCCACGAGATCTTAGCCTGAAGTGTCCATGCATCCGGATCGGTGAGGAACGATGGCCAAACCTGTAGCGTGGCATGGACCATGTCCAGGAATGCCCGGGTTAGGACCACCAGGACTCCCGAAACCACGGATGTCTCAAAATCCTGCAGCAACTTGAAGTCGCCGGCGTAGTTTGAGATGGGGATCGTTGCCGGAAAGACGGCCAGTCGCCACCAGAAATAGAAGGCGAGCATGAGGAAGTACGGCAGGGCCAGGAGCGCCGTCCGACGAATGGCCCTGCCTCGACCCTGGCCATCCCGACCCGACACCAACAGCCAAATCAGCAAGGGTCGCGCCAATTCCAGTCCGACAAAGTACTCAATCGTGAAGAGGTGTATGAACGCTGCCACCCACGAGCCGAGAGCGGCAAGCCAGCCAAGCCTGCCGGTGCGGGTGCTGAGGGTCATGAGGTAAATGGATAGTGCGAAAACAAAAAACGCCGTGAAATGCCGGTTATACGCACCTGAAATTGACTGCTGCAAGTACCCCGGATAGACGAGGGTCAAGAGGCCTGCCCACTGCAGGTAGCGACTTTGCCGTGGCCACACCTGCAAGAAGGAATAGTACAGCAGCAGAATGCCAGCCCACCGCACGAGGTACGTCGCGGAATGCCAGGCCAGCGGCTTCAGACCGACCAGCGCATACATGACCTGATACGGCCAGGCGAAGGGCCGATCAAAGGCAAAGTACTGTGTAAAGAGGCCTGCGTTTTTTGCGTTGAGAAGGAAGACCACTTCCCAGTCGTCCCAGAAATAGCCCAACCAGGGCACCGCATACAGATACGTGACGGCCCCGATTGCGAGAGTTATGAGGGGATAGAAGAGCCGCGAACCGGCGATCCGACTGAGTGCAGGACCGACGGTCCACCATCGCCGCGCGAGGTCACGAGCCATACTTTTCCGTTGTCAAGTTGCGGGGCAGCAGCAACGGGTCGAGCCGCTCAAGACCCGCTGGGCTGATCTGCGGGGTCCTCGAGCTTCAGATCCCGCAAGGCATCGTCCAGGTCCAGCCCCTCGGCGCGCATGCCAGGAACCGGCGTCCCGCAGTAAGGGCAGATGTTCCACGGCAGCTCCATCAGGCGGCCACATTGATGGCAGGCCTTCTTGAGTTTGGTGTGGCAATTCGGGCACAGCTGCCAATCGTCCTTCACACGGCGTTCGCATCCCGGACAGAGCGGCAATTCCTCCAGGGCCTGCAGAAGGGATTCCTCCTCCAGTGTGCGCTGGTATTCGTCCTCCAGGGTGCGCGCCGGTCGCAAGATGAGGTAGACGAGTGCGCCGGGGAAGTTCAACACGGCTACCAGCAATGCGGAGAGGATTTGCACGAGCGGATCCCGGCTCCGCCGACGGATGTCTCGGTATGCCCAAATGATGAGAGATATCCACAGAGCCACCACAAAGGCGCCCCCGAAGGCGGTCAAGACGAGAACCAGATTGCTCATGAATGACGGATCGACCAACATCGCGCCTCCTACCCGCCGGCGGCAACGCCAAGTATGCCGCCTTCTGTCAACCGTCGTAAGTCGGAAAGCGCCGCCTCGATCTCCTCGGGCTTGACTGCTCGATCCTCATCACGGTGCCGAAGCTCGCCTGCCCGCGCTTTTTGCACAGCCAGCTCCCGAATTGAAGCGTTCTTGGACAGGGCGTCTTTCACGAGGGCGGCGCCCTGTGAATATCCAATCAGAGGATTCAGTGCCGTGACAATAATCGCATTGCGGGCGAGCCAGCCCTCCGCCTTTTCCGGGTTGGCGGTAATGCCGCGCACCGCCCGCTCCGTGAAGGCAGTGATAGCGCCGATCAAGACCTGCATCATCTCGAACAGGTTGTGAGCAATCACGGGCATCATCACATTGAGTTCCAGCTGACCGGCCTGGACGGCGTAGCTCACAGCTGTGTCGCAGCCAATGACGTGGAACATGGCCTGATCCAGCATTTCCGCCATAACCGGGTTAACTTTGCCCGGCATGATGCTCGATCCGGGCTGTACCGCTGGCAGGCGGATCTCATCCAAGCCGGTGGACGGTCCCGAGGCAAGCAGCCGCAGGTCATTGGCAATGCGAATTAGAGTCAGCGCCAGGGTGCGCATGGCGGCGGAGAACTCAGCCACGTCTGCGAGGGACTGCATCGACTCAAACAGGTTGTCGGACTCTGTCAACTGAAGGCCGCTGAGCTCGGATAAGCGCCGGACCATGCGGCGGTGGTACTCCGGATGAGCGTTCAGGCCTGAACCAACGGCTGTCCCGCCAATTCCCAGACGCCGCAAGCCCTGAGCAGCGTGCAGCAAGCGCTCGCTTTCCCGCTCCATCGCCTTGGCGTAGGCACCAAACTCCTGGCCCAGACGCACGGGGACCGCGTCCTGCAAGTGAGTTCCTGCCCGACTTGACGATGCCGTCAAACTCATCGGCTTTCGCCGCCAGCGCGGACTCAAGCGCCTTTACAGCGGACACCAACTCGTCGAGCCGCCATAATGCACCCAACCGGATAGCAGTTGGAATGACATCGTTGGTGGATTGGGCCATGTTGACGTGGTCGTTCGGATGGACGTAGTACTGACCGGCATTGCCGCCCAGCAACTGAGTTGCGCGGTTGGCAATCACCTCATTGGCATTCATATTGTGACTAGTGCCAGCCCCGGCCTGGAATGGATCGACCACGAACTCCGAATCCCACTTCATGTCCATGACTTCCTGCGCGGCCTCGGCAATTGACCGAACCAGGTCAGCCGCGGGGATCCTGCGGCCATCGACCTCGCGCTCATGGAACAGTCCGAGATCTGAATTGACTTCCGCCGCGGCACGCTTTATGAGAGCGATGGACCAGATGAAGGCCCGCCATGGCCGAAGCCCGGAAATGGGAAAGTTCTCGACGGCGCGGGCAGCCTGCACGCCATACAGCGCGCGAGCCGGCACGCGCATTTCCCCGAGCGAGTCTCTCTCAATGCGGTAATCGCCATCCGTCATGCCAGCACCCACCGGCGAGGTGGCTTCATGGCCCTAGACCCTCGCGTCCGCCGGAGTTTCGGGCAATTGTACCCCTTCAAGGAGTATGGAACTCGAAGTGCCAATCAACACCGTCCGACCAATCATGGCTCGTCTCACCGATGACCTCATAGAATGACCGGCCCGGGCGGAGGCCCAGCGGATTGCCGTCCAATGTTGTAAGCACCAGCGGCCTATCGATGTCGGTGCGCACCCAGCGCGCCGGGATTGCCACGCCATCACGGAATACATAGGCGCGCCCAGAGTTCGATGAGATCGATATGATAGATCTCGTCGCTTTGTTCGTTCTCGTTGGCGAACGTGTGCGAGACATAGAGCACAACCACGTTGTCCGCAAAGACCTGCTTGTGCACGACTGAATCCACCAGCGGTTCATAGGTTTGAGGATCGTCGGTGCAGTCATTGATGGAACGCGGATCCTTGCTCGCCGGCGCTTCCTGGAAACGAAGATATCGAGAAGACCGCGGGTCATAATCCCAGTAGTTATAGTCGCAGCGTGAGTAGTACGTGAAGATCCGGTCGACATCCACGCCACCGTTCGGCGGCCGTGCAGCAAAGTACGTTGGGCGGATATCCGGCCGGGAATTGTCCGCATTCTTGCGCGCCAGGTACTCGTCGAAGCGAGTTCGAGTCAAAGTAACACTCGTAGTGCGAGGCATCCCCTGTCACCGAGCTACCCCGCGACGTGAAGAACGGAGCCACCGAACAGTTCCCGCCAGGTACCACCATCGATTTCGCCAGGTCGCCTCCCAGGAAGTAACGGTACTCCCGGGGATCGGCGAAGTTGAACACGTAGAAGGCCTGATACATGCGGGTGATGTGCTCGTCAAAGTAGCGTCCGGAGCGAACCGGGCCGATCTTGGTGGCATTCGCGCTGTACATGAGGCCAATGAATCTCGTGTAGCCCCACTCAATGTAGTACTCAAAAACAACATCGGCTTCGTTCAGTCCAAATTGCGGCCGAATATCACGCGGGTAGTTGGAGATCTTTATCGCAAGCGGCCGTCTGTCCAGCAAGGCGGCATCCGGTGCGGGCAACCCGGTCAGTGGGTTGATCACGCGCGCGGCAACCGGTGTAGCAGTCCTGGCTGGTGGAGCGGGGGTTCCACTCGGCTTCGCCGTGGATGCGGCAGGGCTTGAGCGGCTGGCTACCGAAACAGCACGGGAGCCGGGTTTGAGGGCTGCGTGTGCCGCGCGCCCTTCGGGGGATGCGAGCACGGCGACACGAATTTCACCCGCCCCTTGCATCTCCGTCGCCGCCGAAGCCCGAGGGCTTGCGCACGCGCCCCAGATGCACAGGCTCAGTAACGCGAGCGAGAGATTGCCGCGGCGAGGCAACATGTACGAATCATTGTACCAAAGCAGGTGCGGCACACGGAGTCGGGTACATTCAAAGCTGATAGAATCCCTTCGCCGCATGGGAATCCTCATCGCCGCGTTACCTTTGTTAGCAGGCGCCTGCGCGCTTGGAATTCTGCGTGCAGTCCGTCCACGTTTCCGATTCAGCTGGTTGTTGTCGCTTGTATGCACCCTAGTTGCGTGGATTGGCGCGCTGTTGATGCGAGCCGAGTTACCGGGGCGGCTGGATGCCTTTCTGTGGCAGTCGAAAACGTCGGCTGCATCCTTCGCCTCATTCACTGTTGGAGCCACGACTTGGCCCAGTTTGCTTGCGATGGTGACGGCAGCGGTGACAGTTCTGCTTTCAGCACCAGGGCGGCCCCGCTTTCCGGCCCCCAGAACATGGGCTGCCTGCCTTGCCCTGTCCGGGCTGGGCGTCCTGGCGCTGTCGGCGGATAGCGCACTCACCCTAGTCCTGTTCTGGGCGGCCCTTGACCTCGCCGAGGCAGGTCTTCTGCTGGCAAGATTGGATGACCGCTCCAGCACTACCCAGGTCCCTTACGCATTCACGATGAGACTCGGGAGCACGGGCCTTGTCCTCCTTGCTTTCGTGCTCGGTGATGCCGGATCGGCTGGCGCCAAATTTGGCGAGATGCAATCGTCTGCGAGCCTGTCGCTGCTTCCAGCCGCGGCGTTGTTGCGTCTGGGGGCCTTCGCAATTCCCTGGCCAAAGTCCGAGGCGGCCGGTAGAGACGAGGTAGATAGCATCCTTCAACTGGCGGCCGGCGCGGCCAGCGTGGGGTTTATCGCGCAGCTGCCGGCTGGAACGGGTGGACTGCCCATTCAGATCGTGTGCGCCGCGGTGAGTTTGTACGCAGGATGGATGTTCCTGCGTGCTGCGAGTTTTGAAGAAGCCCGCCCCTTCTGGATACTGGGTGTTGGCGGCCTGGCGGTGGCCGCGTCGCTGCTTGGTAATCCGAACGGCGCGGCAAGTTGGGGCTGCACCATGCTCCTGGTTGGAAGCCCGCTTTTTGTCAACTCTGTGGCTGACCAGTGGGCAAGACAAACGCTGCTGGTTGGCCTATGGATCGTTTCGGCGCTGCCTTTCTCCCTGACGGCGACGGCCTGGCAGGTTCCAGCCAGCAACGGGACATGGATCATCCCTTTCTTCCTGGCAAGCCAAGCGATGTTGCTCGCCGGCGGCTTCCACATGGCAATGAGCCGGCGGGTTAATGCCGCCATGCGAGTGGAGGTTCTGGCGCTCAGAGGATTACAGTACTCCGCCGTTGGTCTGCCGATATTGCTTGGCATCTTATTGGGACTTGGCGGATGGCCGGGAGCGCTGCAAATTGGCGCGCCGCTGGCCGCGGTGCTTGTGATGCCGATGGCCATCGCGCTTGCGCTGGCAAAGCGACGATTGCCGATGTTAAACCCCGCTCCGGCCGATTGGATCCCAAAGTGGTTGAGCGCCGCGTCGACTTCTGTTCGACGGGAGGGCTCCCAAGTGGGAGGCAGTCTACAACGCCTGGCGGGGGCCATAACGCGCAGCATGGAGGGTGAGGCCGGCATTATGTGGGGCTTGTTGTTCCTGGTCTTGTTTATTTCGGTCATCGCCGGAGGAAACCGATAATTCGATGGACGCCGCATGGCCATGGACCGCGGTAGCAGTGGCCGCCGTAACAGCCACCGGAGTTTTGGTGGCACGGGATTGGCGTTGGCAGCTAGGGTTGATGGCTGTGCAATACGTCGGGGCGGCTGCACTCGCATACATGCATTGGCCACTTGGCATGGCAGCCGCGCTGCTGGTGACTGGATGGATGAGCATAGCGGCCATCGCAATGACACTTGGGACCATGCCAGCTGCCGAGGATGAAGAGGAGCACGCGATCCCGCAAGGCCTGGCATTTCGAATCTTCATGGCGGGAATGGTGATCGTGCTGGCCGCGGGGCTGGCCAGTCAAGGGCCCCAGTCGGCGGCCGGCGTCGACGCGCCAGTCCTGGCGGGGACCATCCTGTTGGCGGGCATCGGCGCACTTCAGTTGGGCAGCAGTCGCCAAACTGGCCGGATCATCTTTGGGTTGTTGACGGTGCTCTCTGGCTTCGAGGTTTACTACGCGGCCGTCGAGAGCTCGATTTTAGTGGCCGGCCTGCTATCGGTTGTGGTCCTTGGGTTGGGCCTTGCGGGCGCATATTTGCTGAGTGCTTCCATTCCAGAGGACGCAACGTGAGCGCCCCGGTACTATGGATCGGTATCCCGCTCGTGGTTGGCGTGTTCTCGTTGCTGCTGGTCACCCAACGAGCAGCCGCGTTGACGGGGGCGCTGACATGTCTGGGCCTCGCGCTGATCGCTCTCTTCGTCCCAATCGATTTCGGCGATGCTCATAGGGCCCATCTCTCTCAAAATCGGCGCGAGCGCGTCGCTCCTGGGTCGAAGCCTCGTCATCGGTGCGAGCGAAGGACCCTTGCTCGCTCTGCTATTCGGATTGTGCAGCATGTGGTTCTTCGGCGCAGAGGCAGCTGGAGTGGCACGGCGGCTCGTCCCTGTAGGATTGGCAATCACGGCTCTACTGGTTGCTTCCGTAGCTGTGCAGCCATTCTTGTACGCAGCGTTGCTTATCGAGGTGGCAGCCCTGGCGGCCGTCCCACTGCTTGCGCCGCAGGGTCAAGTGCCTGGGCGGTCAGTCATAAAGTTCATCGTATACCAAACACTGGGCATGCCCTGCATTCTGCTGGCGGGATGGCTCTTAGCCGGCGTGGAGACGAGTCCCGGCGACCTAGCCCTTACCGTTCAAGCGACCGTAATGCTGAGCCTGGGTTTTGCCTTCCTGCTGGCCGTCTTCCCACTGCACGATTGGATACCCGGATTGATGGCGGAGGGTCACCCCTATCTCACAGGGTTCTTGCTGTGGCTGATGCCGAGCATCATCATTGTCTTCAGTCTCAGTTTTCTGGATGGCTATTCATGGCTGCGCGGATCGGAGCAGGTCATCGTGGGCTTGCGCACATTCGGCCTTTTGATGCTGGTAACGAGCGCCGTATGGGCCGCTCTTGAATCACACCTCGGACGCATGTTTGGATATGCAGTCATTGCCGAGAACGGTCTGGCACTTCTGGCGACGAGCCTGGCTGTTGCCAATGGTACGGATCCAATCTTTCCGTTCTTTATCCCTCGCGGAATAGCGATGGTCGTGTGGGCGCTTGGCCTCGCGATCGTGCATCGGACATACGGGAGCCTGGGTTTCGATCAGCTGGGGCGTGTTGGCCGGACCCATCCTTGGGCCAGTGCGGCCATTGTGCTGGCGGCACTTTCCACCGCGGGATTCCCTTTGCTTGCGGGTTTCCCCCCTCGCATCGATGTCTGGGACGGTCTGGCAGACGTCTCCGCAAGTGCCGCGTGATGGTACCTACTCGGCCTGGGCGGCCTGATGATCGGTGCACTAAGGCAGTTGACCCTTGCCATCGGCTCAAGGCGCGAACGTTGCCGACCTCCCACAGGAAACCCTGCTGGAGCGGGGTATGCTCGGAGTTCGGCATGCTTGCAATCGTGGTCTTGGGTCTGTTCCCGCGGATCACAGGATTTATCGTGGACCAACTCCCCCTGATGTTTGAGCATCTTTCCCGATAAGCAACCGGCCGCCAGGATCGCAAAAAGTACTCTCGCGGAGCCCAACAAGGGCGGGAAGTATAATTCTGCAACGGCCGGAGGAACTCCATGGAATTCGAAGAGATCATCAAGAAGGTTCAGTGGATCGAAGACCAGGAACGCAAAGGCAAGGCTGAGCTTAAGGACCTGGGCGACCGCGTCACGGGCCTGAACACCAACATCGGCGCGCTCGTGCAGCAGCTCAAGACATTGGCGCAAGAGGTCAACGATCTCTCCGTGGCCGGCGCCCGCATCGACCAATTCGATCAGATGCTGGCCAAGCACCGAGTGGATGTATCGAAGTCTATCGAGACAATCGACAAAAACGCCTCCCAGCGTGAGCAAGCGGCGACCAAGGGCCACCAGACCGAGATGGAGGAACTTCGCAAGGTGATTTTCGACCTCCGGGCAGCCGCGGCATCAGAGCAAACCGCTCGCAAGGATCGCGCGCACGAGGATCAAAGGCGGTTGTTGGCAGTCCAAGATCTCAATACGGCCGTGGAAAGCGCAATGCGCCTCAGCCGGGAGGTGCAGGAGACACAGAAATCGATGGAGGAGACCCGCCGCCAGGATGCCAAGCGCCTGACCGATCTGCAGGCGGAAATCTCCACAGTGCGGAAGCGCGTGGATGAGGCACGCGAGAAGAGCGCCTTGCACTCTGACAATATCCGGAATATTGATAACCGGGTCAACGAACTGCTGGAAACCGAAGCGAGCAGGCAGGATCGATTTGGGGCGTTGCTGCAACAGCACGCACTGCAGCAACTGGAACGCGATCGAGCGTGGAAGGACTGGCAGGAGCGGTACGAACAGTTCAAGCAACAGGCGGGCAACGCTGAGAGTCAGGTGGCGGCGTTCGAGGAACTTAATCCGGGCTGCCAAGCAGGCGCAGGACGCCTACGATGGATTGAATCAGCGACTGGAACGCCGGATCTCTGAGCTCGGGGAAATACAACGCCTGGCAGATGAACGCATCCGTCAGGAATGGATCGCATTCAAGGCGGATGAGCAGAAACGCTGGACCGGGCACACACTGGCGCAGGAGGAGTTGATCCGTGAACTGCGCAAAGACGTGGAAAAGGCCGAGAAGCACCTGTCGGCTATCGACGAGACTACGCAAACCGTTCAGGATCAGCTGCAGCAGACGACGGACGTGAGCGAGAAGCAATTGCAGGAACTGATGAACATCTCCCAGGACTGGCTGACCGCTTACGAACGCATTATGGGGCACTCGAAGGCCAAGGTGAAGAAAGCGGTCCGCTAGGCCGGATCACTGCTGCTTCACTTCCCGCCCTACACGGAGCTGAAACATCCAGGCAGCCATGCGCGTCATCGGAACCGTGGGTCACGTCGACCACGGCAAGTCGACGCTTATCGCCGTGCTCACGGGAATCCATCCGGATCGCCTGAAGGAGGAACGCGAGCGTGAGATGACCATCGATCTTGGATTTGGATGGCTAATGCTGCCGGGCGGGCGCGAAGTGGGGATTGTTGATGTCCCAGGGCACCGCGATTTCATCCGAAATATGCTCGCCGGGATGGCCGGGATCGATGCGGTATGGTTGGTCGTGGCCGCGGATGAGGGCGTAATGCCTCAGACGCTTGAGCATCTCGCGATATTGGATCTACTGGGTATTGGCGCCGGTTTATTGGTCTTGACCAAGACCGATAGGGTGGGCGACGCGGATCGGCTGGGCGCCGTGGAGGCCGATGTGCGGGCCGCGGTCCGCTCGACAACATTCGAGAATACACCGATCATCCGCGTCTCTGCCCTCACGGGCGCCGGGCTGCCCGAGCTTCTGAGCCGCACAGCAGGATTGCTGGATGCGCTGCCGAATAGGCCGAACCTGCTCCGGCCGCGCCTGGCGCTTGATCGCGTCTTCAGCATGGAGGGCTTCGGAACTGTCGTGACCGGGACCCTGGCAGATGGTGAGTTGGTGATCGGAGATGAAGTCCAGTTCCTGCCCTCCGGAGTGATCGGCCGTGTGCGCGGTCTGGAAAACCATGGGCGGCAAGTCGAACGCGCGCTGCCCGGCGTGGTGGACGGCAGTGAATGTTGCGGGGGTGCCCGCGGAAGCGCTGCGACGAGGCGATGTACTCACCCATCCAGCCCAGTATGCGCCGACCCGGCGCATCGATGCGTACATTCGTGTCCTGCCAGACGTTTCGGCCGGCATAACCCACAATCACGAGATCAAATTCTTCATCGGCACCAGCGAGACGATGGCCAGAGTGCGCCTGCTCGACGTGGATCAACTTGGGCCGGGTGAGGAGGGCTGGATCCAGCTCGAACTGCTGAATCCGGTTGTGTGCGCGCAGGGAGATGGTTTCATCGCCCGCACGCCGTCTCCACCCGAGACGGTCGGAGGTGGCACGATCATCGATCCGCATCCTGTGGATCGGCACAAACGCCACGATGAGGCGGTATTGGGCAGGCTGCAGGCGCTAGCAGCCGGCGACCCGCGTGACCTCCTGCTAGTTGCCGCTTTGTCGCTTGGTCCAGCCCCCGTCCGCGAAATAGTGGAGCGCTCACGGCTTACGGCCCAGGCGGCAGGAACTGCCCTGGCCGAACTCCTCAACGCATCCACCCTGGTGGCGCTGGAGCCTGGTCCAGTCTCACCCAGTGCCGGGACGCTTGTTGTAAGTGCTCAAAATCTTGAGATCATCACGCAACAAACGCAGGGGGCACTGGAGGTTTTTCACAGCAAATTCCCACTTCGAGGAGGGATGCCGCGCGAGGAGCTGAGGAACTACCTCCGGCTGGGCCCACATCCGTTTCAGGCCATTCTCGCGCACCTCGAAACAAGCGGACGTGTCGTATCCCGAGGCGGCTTGATCGCTCTTCGCAGCCAGGAGACACGCCTGTCGCAAGCTGAAACGATTGCCGCGGATGCCCTGATGAAAAAGTTCGAGGCCAGCCCCGCCGCACCTCCAAGCGTGAAGGAATGCGTCCAGGCGCTGGGGCCCGACCTGTACGCTGCACTGCGTACACAGGGCGTACTGGTGCAGGTTTCTGCTGAGGTCGTCTTCAGCAAAGCCAGCTATGAAGCGATGGTAGATAGGCTGCGGGCCGAACTGGGCCCACGCGGGGCCTTCACGCTGGCCGATGTCCGGGACCTGTTCGGTACCAGCCGGCGATACGCCCAAGCGTTGCTGGAACACCTGGATCTCAAAGGCCTCACGCGCCGAACTGGGGACTCGCGTCTGTTTGGGCCGGATCCCATCGGCCGTGATGCCCAAGCCAACAGTCGTCGACACTAGCCGCGCTTCGAACGGACTGGAGGAACAAGCTCATGTGCGGAAGATTTACACTTGTCGCGGGAGAGGATGACCTGCAGGCCGAGTTCGAGGGTATTGACTTTCCAACGCAGTTCGCGCCGCGTTTCAACATCGCGCCCACACAGCCGGTGCTCGCGGTTCCCAACGACGGCAAGCGCAAGGCCGACTTCTTCATTTGGGGTCTGATCCCTTCCTGGGCAAAGGATCCTTCCATCGGTAGCCGGCTGATCAACGCCCGGGCTGAGACGCTGGCAGAAAAACCGGCCTTCCGGGGCTCCTACAAACACAAGCGCTGCATGATCCTGGCGGATGGCTTCTATGAATGGAAGGCGGTGCCTGGGTCCAAAGCCAAGGTGCCTCACTACATACAGTTGAAGAGCCTGAAACCGTTTGCCTTTGCCGGCCTTTGGGCCGAGTGGCGAAGTTCCGATGGTTCCGAGCTGCGCTCATGCGCCATCATCACAACAAGCCCGAATGAACTCATGGCCTCCATTCATAATCGCATGCCTGTGATCCTGCAGCCAGAGCATCGACCTGCGTGGCTGGATCCTGCATCCAGCGGCACCGAGGCGCTCGCGCCACTTCTGCGGCCATTTCCGGCCGACTTGATGCGCGCCTTCCCGGTCTCCACACTGGTCAATAATCCGGCGATGGACCGCGCCGACTGCATCCTGCCAGCATGAGCTCGCATGGACGACTCTATTCGGCTCTCATACAATCGCGGGTTCGCGCCAGATATTGCGCGACATAAAGAGAGGGCCAGATCGAAGCAGGGAGTTCGATCTGCCATAGTGTGATATTATCCGCGGCCGGAGCTTGAGTGCAAGACAAAAACACAAATCCAGAAGGGGTTGAGCCCAGACACCTCGCCCGCACCCGAATCCCCCTCAAATCCCGACCATCAGTCCGGACCGTTCTCCCGAGCTGTCCAGCGCATGCTTCAGCTGGGCCTGGGGGAGTTTCTGCTCAAAGCCGCGACGAATTTGTTCTCGTTGATCGGCATCGTGGTCGTAATCTGGCTGGCCCAATCGTATTTCCGCCGCTGCCGAAAGCCCGACGGCATCGGCACCCGAGGCACCGTCGATAGACGGCGTCCCGGGCAACATGGCGCCTGCCTCGAGCGGGTCAACGGCCTTATTGGCTTCAGGTATTCTGAGGCAAGCCAACCTGCATACAAGCATGCCGGAGCGGGCGCGACAAGACATCACGACCTACACCGTCCAACCAGGTGACACGGTTTCTGGGATCGCTGAGCGGTTCGGCCTTGAGTTCAAGACCGTCTTCGCGGCCAACTACGACACGCTCCAAGACGACCCTCATATGTTGCGGCCCGATCAGAGTTTGCGGATTCTGCCAGTTGACGGTGTTTACTGGGAGTGGTTGGGCGGGATTCCTTTTTCCCAGTGGGCTGCGTATTTTGAAGTCAAGCCGGAAGACATCTTGAATTACCCGGGGAACAGGCTGGATCCAGCGGCGGTCGCGGACGCGAGCAACCCCAACATCAAGGTCGGGACCTTTCTGATCATACCGGGTGGAACGTACCAATACCACACGCCAGGCCAGGTCCCCCTGGGAGTTACGCGGGAGAATCCGGCGTCCGCTCAGGTCGGCGGCGCGGGCTCGTGCGCGCCGGTAAGTGGTGGTGCCGTGGGCTACGGAACCTTCGTGTACCCCACCAGCCGACATCAGTTGTCGGGATTCGACTATTCAGTGAAAAGCAACCACCTTGGAATCGACCTGTCGGCAGAGTTGGGGGACCCGATCTACGCGGCGGATGGCGGCGTCGTGGTGTACGCGGGCGCAAACAGCTACGGCTACGGCAACATGATCATGATCGATCATGGGACAGGATTCCAGACCCTGTACGCGCACTTGAGTGCAATCTTCACCGGTTGCGGGCTCAATGTGGCTCAGGGTGAAACGATTGGGTCAGCCGGGAGTACCGGACGTTCGACGGGCGCGCACTTGCACTTCGAAGTCCGCACCCTGAGCAACGTGATCAATCCGTGGGACGTCCTGCCAGCGCCCTAGCCGATGCGCCGCCGTGTGAGATCGCCGCGGATGCCTGTGCTATAATCTGGCGACCTCGGGCGCGTAGCTCAGCTGGTTAGAGCGCATGTATCACACACATGAGGTCGGGGGTTCGAGTTCCTCCGCGCCCACCAGGGTGCCGCCGGGCGGCACGAGCAGACACCGTCACCATACTGACATGTGACGGTGTTTTGATTTCATCGCCGTGGAGGTCTGCTTCGAGGTAAAGAGGACCAACCCACCAAGTCCGAATGAGTCTTCGGCACCTGCACGTTCCCTGGAGTGATCCAGGTTGACTACGCATCCCAACACCGGACCATGACAGCTGAGGGCCACTCGTATCGAAGCATTGTTGTGCAGAACACAATCGACTAGCTTCGGGCGCCGATAGCCGGGTTGGCGACTTCGTCCTCAGGCTCCAGCCAGAGATAAGCGAATGGCCCGAGTTCGATTGCGGTGAACGCTTCGACCCGGATGCCCTTGATCAAGTCCGTGTGGCGTTTGGCAAACCCGCGCGGCAAGCGAGCGGTCACAGTGACTGAGCTCAGGTTCGCCAGCACATGCATCGTCCGGCCATTGAAGCTGCGCGTGTAGGCAGCAATGGATGGGTGGCCCGCATCGAACCACGTCAGCGTGCCGAGGCTGAGTTCCGGATGCAGCTTTCGCACACTGATCATGTCTTGCACGGAATGGAGCAGCGAGTCGCGGCGAGCCTCTTGGGCCAGGACGTTGACACGTACCGGCCCGAGCTCACCTGTCACCAGCGGGATCACCGGCTCGCCCGATGTAAAGCCCCCGTTGGGCGTGTCATCCCACTGCATCGGGGTCCGCAATCCATTGCGATCGGGCAGACCCAGATCGTCACCCATGCCGATCTCATCGCCGTAGTAGATGATGGGCACTCCCGGCAGCGTGAATAAGAGGGAGAGCGCCAGCTTGATCAAACGCGGGTCGTTGTCGAGAAGTGGAGAGAGGCGGCGGCGAATTCCCAGGTTGAGCCTCATGCCCGGCAGAGGCGCGTACTCAGACCACATCCATGATCGATCTGAGTCAGACACCATCTCAAGGGTCAATTCATCATGGTTACGCAGGAAGGTGCACCATTGACAGCCTGCCGGAATCGGCGGTGTCTGTTGGAGCACATCGACCACATCCTGGATTCGACCCTTCTTGAGAGCCATGAACAAGCGCGGCATCAGCGGGAAGTGAAAGCCCATCTGGCATTCATCGGCGTCACCGAAGTATTGGCGCACGTCCTTCGGCCACTGATTAGCCTCGCAGAGAAGAATGCACCCCGGGAACTCCAAATCCACCAACCGCCGTAGGCGCTTGAGGAAGGCGTGTGTTTCGGGCAGGTTCTCACAGATCGTGCCCTCGCGCTCGAACAAGTACGGCACGGCATCCACGCGGAATCCATCTATTCCGAGGCCCAGCCAGAATTGCACGACATCCAGCATCTCCTGCTGGACCCGCGCATTTTCGAAATTCAGGTCGGGTTGGCTGGAATAGAAGCGGTGCCAGTAGTACTGCCCTGACACCGGATCGAGTGTCCAGTTGGAGCTTTCCGTATCCAGGAAGATGATACGGGCATCCAGATACTTTTCACTCGTATCGCTCCAAACATAGTAGTCTCGATAGGGTGATGCGCGATCCTGCAAGGCTGCCTTGAACCAAGGATGCTCGTCCGACGTGTGATTCAGAACCAGGTCGATGATGATTCGTATGCCACGAGCATGGGCGGCGACGATCAGATCGCGGAAATCGTCTAGCGTGCCAAACGCCGGCGCAATGGCACGGTAGTCCGCGATATCGTAGCCATCGTCACGAAGAGGGGAGGGGTAGATGGGCATTAGCCAGAGGCAATCCACGCCGAGCGCCTGGACGTATCCCAGTTTTTCGATTAGGCCGCGTAGGTCGCCGTGCCCATCGCCGTTGCTATCCCGGAAAGAACGCACGGATACCTCATAGAATACGGCGTGCATATACCAGGGCTGATCAGGCATTTGGCCTTCTTACGACTGTTCCAAAAAACCCATCCTGCGGTGCCACGACGCTCAGATCACCACGCCATTTTCGGTGAACGACGTCTCCGTACCAGCAAGCGCTTTTCCTGGGAATTCGCCTCAGGGCGGCATATTCCACGCGAACCGAGCCGAACCGGTGACCGTCCCCGGGTTCCCGCCCCAAATTGCTCGGGATGCTCCAGGCGTAGAAGGCGCAAACGTCGGCACCCCGTTGGATCGACTGGATGTGCTCACTCCAGTGTCGGATCCGATCCCGATCTGCAGCATATCCCCGGGCATCGGGGCCTTCCCGCATGGCGCAGCCGTTATCCGTCAGATGTATCATCGGGTTTGCGTGGTTCTGGATGACGCGGAGGACTTCCCGTCGAGTGCCGTCCGGATCGATACGCCGATCATTGCATTCCGGCTCCAACCCGAGGCACTGTGAGGGTGCTTTCGCGCCTTGCCCAACCCACCACACCTCGAAAGCAACCTTGTCGCTGTTGTGGTAATTGACACCGAGAACGTGGAGTGGCTGGGGGATTTGTTCTAGGTCAGCCACCTGTGTCCTTGACTGGTTTGCTCCGATGGAAGCGAAAGAAGGTCCTTCTTCGTCATCTCTTCTTGCTTGACAGTTGCGGCAAAAGCCCTGGACTCAAATACATGCAACTGTTGGACAGTTGAGAACCTGTCTCGCCTCCTCTTTGCCACTGCAGGCTGCTCGCAGGATATGCGTTTGATCTTGAAATGTCTTCGACGCTTGTTGGGTTTTCGGGATTATACCGTGGATACCTGCGGGCATTGCAGTGCTGCGCGTGTCGACCCGCAGGCGGGCGTTCTGGCGTGCCCAATGCAGGCGAGGCAGTATAATCTCGCAACCTATGGCCAGTCGCACCAACGAGATGTGGATCGGCGACCTGCGCGCTACGAGCTCGGCCCGGGACGCAGCCCTGGCCGATCTGCGTGCCATCATTCAGCACGGCTTGCCATACGCCCTTTCACGCTGGGTTTCGCCGGAGGATCCACTGTTCGCACCCCTGGTGGAGGAGGTCACCCAGGACACATTGGTGCGCGTGATGGATCAACTGGACAGCTTCGAAGGTCGGAGCATGTTTACCACCTGGGTCCAGAAGATCGCGGTCCGAATTGCCTTGACGGAGCTGCGGCGCAAGCGATGGCATGACTCGTCGTTGGACGAGTTAATGGAAGCCGATGGCGCCCCCGCTCAGTCCCGTCTGGTGGCCGATCGCGCTCCCGGGCCAGCGGCCATTTCAGAGCAGAGGGACATGCTCGCACGAATCCGCCGCATCCTGGAGCAGGAGCTCACACCCAGGCAACGGGAGGCATTGGTATTGCTGGGCATCCAGCAGGTTCCCTTGGAAGAGGCCGCCAAGACGCTGAAGACCAACCGTAATGCACTCTATAAACTTCTCCACGATGCCCGTCTGAGACTGAAAAGGAGGCTCAAGACCGAGGGCCTGACGGCCCAGGAGGTCCTTGCCTCCTTTGAAACGAAATGACGTGCGCCGGAGCCGTAAGATGGACGAGCCGACAGGCGTCAAGAAAGCGGTTGTGAAATGAAGGGCAAAATAGAGAGCCTGATCAATCGCTTGCGCAAGAACGTGACGGAGTTGCCGGAAGAGGCCGTACAGGGGATCCTGCGCGTGCTCGAGTCCGTCCAGGTGCAGGAAATGTCCTGCAGCGAAGTGTTCGCGCTGCTGGATGAGTACGTGGAACGCGAGCTTAGAGACCACGAGGCGGCCAGGGTGATGCCATTGCTGCGTGAGCACTTCGACAGCTGCCCGGACTGCTGCGAGGAGTATGAGGCTCTACTCGAAGCAGTCGAGAAATCCTCTGACGATCTTCCGCCCCATAGCCCGGCCCCAGACCTTCCTAGTGGGCTTCATTGAAAATCTTCTCGCCGGCCTGGACCGGGATCTTGAGTCTGTTTTCAAACGGAGTCAGGGGGCACGACCATTGAGCATTGTAGGCACAATACGGATTGTAAGCGTAGTTGAAATCAACCAGATAGCGTCCGCCCGGAAGGGACTCGGGCTCCAAGTATCTGCCCGCCGGATAGGTTTCGCGCCCCGCCAGCGAGTTGACGAACGGCAGGAACAATCCATTGGGACCCTCGTATATGGTTAGCTCGGCGAGCTCCCCAGCCACCGTGAATTGAAATCGACCAACCCGGGAATAGGTTTGGACGTCGCCCGTGGAAGTCTGCATCTCGACCGGACCTGCAACCACAGCAGGTTCGCTGGCGACTTCGAGCCGCAGACCGGGATTCTCGGGGAAGTACTGCAGGCCCGTGAATCCACGCTTCTGGGTCGGGGTTAGGGGGCTCTGCAAATCGTGCTTCAAGAAGTCGTCCTTCGCCCTGCGGAATGCGTCCAGATCTGTCATGCGCTGCCCTCCTGATTCGAATGCATGGACGGGGGGACATGCGTCGGCCTTACCGCACTTGCAGTTCGACCAGTGGTATGGTATTTTGAAATGGCTCGTGTTCATGGAAATCTTGCCGATTCTTGCGAGAACCAAATCGCCCTGTGATGGCGAGACGCTTCAGGGCTGAAGCCGTCATGCCCAAGCAGCGAACATAAGTTGATGAACCTAGTGCGCTGTTTTCTGGGCGTGGAACTGCCCGGCACGCTGCAAGAAGCGATAGGCACGGCCACCGAAAATGCGCGTCGCGCTCTCGGGCCAAGACTCGTGAGGTGGATCCCTGCGCGGAATATGCACCTCACCCTCAAGTTCCTGGGTGATACAGCACCGTCGAGCTTGAGCCAGATCGAGGCCGCCCTGCGAGCCGAGGTGCCCCAACACAATCCTTTCAGCGTGGAGTTCCGTGGGCTTGGGGCATTCCCCAACGTCAGGCGGGCGCGCGTTGTGTGGATAGGCATCGAGGCGCCGGCTGCGCTCGCCTCACTCCAGCACAAGCTGGACGTGGCCACCAGCCGACTGGGTTACGAGTCCGAGGAGCGTGAGTTTTCCCCACACCTCACCATCGGGCGCGTGCGCGCCGGCGTCTCGGCCGCAGACCTGCAAACGATCCGCGAGGTGCTGGAAGGCGCCTCCATTGGCCGAATTGGCACGCTGACGGTGGAGGCAGTGCATCTGTACAAGAGCGAGTTGCTTGAGTTGGGATCCGTGTACAGCCGCCTGTTCACCGTCCAGATGCCCGCGTGATGGTTCGGATCCGATCCGACATGGCGCATCCGAGCTTCAACAATTCTATTGAGGTGGATCCTGAACGCACTTGAACTCGCCCACACCATCGTGGAGTCTTTGGAAACCAGGAAGGGCGAAGACATCCTGTTGCTCGACATCAAGGACGTCGCGTCCTTCACCGATTATTTCGTCCTGTGCACTGGCACCAGCGATCGCATGCTGGATGCATTGGCGGACTCAGCCATGGAGGCGGTTCGCGAACAATACCGAAAGCGCGGCCGCAAGCAGGGAGAGGCGCGCGAGGGCTGGGTCGTGGTCGACTACGGCGATGTCGTGGTGCATCTGTTTTCGCCCGACCAACGTGAGCATTATGGGCTGGAGGAATTCTGGCAGGACGGAAAGGTTGTGCTGAAGCTCCAGTAGAGAGCGGCCGCCCTGCATTGGGGCGGCCGCAGATCAATCCGGTCGATCGGCGTACCAGCGACTACTTCTCGAAGACCCACGCATCAGCGGCACGCGTCCAGTCCACGAGTTCACCCTTCTGGAACCACAGCGACACCTCATCCACGCCAGTCGCCGCAGAGTCGGAGGCGTGGGTAAGATTACGTCCCACTTCAAGGCCGAAGTCGTGACGCACCGTTCCGGGCGCCGCTTCCGTGGGGCGAGTGCTCCCCATGGTTTGGCGAACCGCCGCCACGGCGGAGGGCCCCTCCCAGGCCATGGCCATGACAGGCGAGGAGGTGATGTAAGTTATGAGGCCCTCGTAAAACGGCTTGCCCTCGTGAACAGCATAGTGCTTGTTCGCCAGATCACGGCTTACCCACATGAACTTCGCAGCCACGAGGCGCAGGCCGCGGCGCTCCAACCGCGCGATGATCTCACCGATCAGGCCGCGCTGCACGCCGTCCGGCTTCACGAGAACAAGAGTACGTTCCACTAGTCCTCCACTGATTAGGGTATTCGGGGCGAACGTTTCGTCGCCCCGACAAACTCACCTAAGCAATTCTTCGGCTTTGGTGTACGCGTCCAGAGCCTCCTGCAGTCGATTGGCCCGCATGTACGCATCACCGAGTGCCTGCCAGATCGAAACCTCGACAGGGTAGCGATAGAGCGCGTCCCTCAGCTCGCGGATGATCTCTGTCAGGGACCTGCCCTTGCGAATCATCCGGCTGTAAATGTCAAGCGCGGCGGCGATATTTCCCCGCGTCAGTTCGGCCTTGGCAGCCCCGAGGGTAGGAGCTTCCAGGGCTGGTGCCTTTGGCACAGCTCGGGCCCGCGAGGGAAGCGGCTCACGCCTCGGAGGACCTTCTGCCGTTCCGCCGGTCGCCGCGGCGGATGATGAAACCGGCACTGCGTCTGCCTCACTTGATACCGGTGACTCAGCTGGCAGCGCATCCGCGGGCCGCCATTGCGATGGACCTGCAACCGGCTCCTGTGACGAGGGCTGGAGCCAGTCGGGGACATCTGGCACTTGATCCGTTTCTGGGGGTCCAGCTTGCGCCGACGCGCCCTTGGCACCATCCAGATCTGCCAGCCAATCGGGCAAGTCGGCACTCGATTCATTCTCGCCAGCTTGCACGCCCATCACTGCGGCCGGCTCGATAGGCGCATCCTGCGGCTTATCCACCAGCCAGTCCGGCAAACTCCCCTGCTCGGCCGACGGTGCACGCGGCAGTTCGGCCGCCTCTGCGAAGGGCGCCTCATCGTTCTCGCGGGGTTTTTCCATTTCGGCAAAGGCGTTTGAATCGGCCAGGCCGCTCAGCCAATCCAAGGAAGATGCCGTGCCCAGGGGTGGGCCGGGGTCTGGCACTTCGAGAGCCTCTGGTGCCGTTTCAGTCACCGCGGCATCAACAGGCGTCCAGGCCCTCGGGGGCCGCTGCCTCTTCCTTCCCAGATTCTTCAAGCCATTTGGGTGGACCCTGCGTACGCGCCTCCGGCGGTGTGATGAGCTCTTCGGGCTTGGCCCCATGCTTCTCGGCAAGGCCTTCAAGCCAAGCCAGGCCGTTGTCGTTCGACGCGCCGACAGATGCGGCGGAAGGAGTGGTGCTATCTGTGTCCGGGGTGGTGGTCGGGTGCCAGGCGGTTGAGGCTGCCTCTTTGGGTGGCTCTGCATCCTTGGCGAGATCACGCAACCAATCGGGCGTTTCGTTGCCTGATCCCGTTGCCGTGCCGGCCTGAGGATCAAGAGAGCTCGATGCGGCCGTTGTCCCATTGCGTTGCGCGTATGTAGTCGCAGCGGAGGAAGGACTCGGCACTTGTTCTTCGTTGGGGGCCAACGCCTTCACCCACTCCGGCAGCACGCCGGCAACGACATCGGATTCGGGTTCGACTTCGGTTTCCATAGGATCCGTCGACGCAATTCCCTGAGACTCGCCTGGCAACCCGGCAGGCACCTCCCGCCAACCCGAGCCGCGCAGGAAATCGGGAAGATCTTGGTCAGGCTGAGCCGGAAGGTCCTCCGCCTTGGGCGGGTTGTCTGCTGACACACCAGGAGATAGCCAACTCGGGACTGCATCCGGCGTCTTCGCTGACTGCAGCCGCGAGGCCAGACCCATTCCAATGGATGCACCCGGCTCAGCCACCTCGCCACTGTACTCAAGGCGTTCCAGCGTCACCGCGCCGTCGGCGACGGTATCCGTGGCAAATAACGATCCTCGGGCGAAATCCGCGTAGGGATCCATGTCTACCACGCGCCGCCGGCATTGCTGCGCCGTCTCGGTGGCCTGAGTTCCGGGCAGGATCTCGGCCATGAGACGGTTGGCATCCAGGCAGTACGGAGAGGTCGCCAGGAGCGTTGAACACATGTCAGCGGCCTCGGCCCTCTGCCCATTACTGTAGTAGGCACGCGCCAACAGCACCTGCATGTCCATCCGTTCCGAATCAGTGGCAAGCACCGCACGAATCTCGGAAATTGCCTGCTGGTACAACTCGCCTTGCATGTACATGTGCGCCAGGGCGCCACGCGTCAGGCGGATCTTCGGGGGTTCCACTCCGTCCCGACGGCCAAAGAGCCGTTGAAGTTCGCCCTGGATCGCGGCGTTGGAGGGCTGAACCTCGAACGCGCGTTCCATGTGCCAGATGGCTTCATCCAGTTTGCCTTTGTCGTCTGCGATGATGCTCATGCCCACGTGCGAGACGAAATCATCTGGGGCAGAAACCAACACCCGCTGGAAGATGTCCACCGCCTGATCGTGGTGTTTGGCTTCCAGATAGGCCTTGCCCAGGAGACGATATGTTTCGAGGTGCTTGGGATAGCTCGCCAGGATATGTCGGCAGTGGGCCACGGCTTCATCCAGCCGCTGTCCCTGCTCTATCTGGCTCTCAATCTCGTGGACGTAGGCTCTTAGGGCGATTTTGGTCATCTGTGCATCCAATCCAAGTATGCCCTAATCCAATGCAAACCGCAAGCCGGGGCACATTTCAGGGGCGTATTAATGCATGGCGACCGCGTTCGCCCTCCAAAACAACTAGTTGTAGAACAGCGGGAGCGCCGCCGCACGCCGATCCTCGATGGAGTGCGCCGCCAGGACCTGGCGTCGCGCATCCGCCAATTTGTGCTCATCATTGGCATGGATGGTAAAGAGGGCGGCTCCTGCCTCAACGCGATCGCCGACCTTGTGAGGTATTTCAAAGCCCACGGCGTGGTCGACCGTATCCACCTTGCTCGCCCGACCAGCACCCAGGGCGACCGACGCTTCGCCGATGGCGCGGGCGTCGACCCGCTCCAGCCAACCAGAGGCTGGGGCCGCAACTGACTCCACCAGGGCGGCCCGCGGCAGCCGCTCCGGCTGATCCACATAGGTCACATCGCCGCCCTGCGCTTCGACCAGTTCGCGGAATTTTCCGAACGCCGTGCCATCTTGCACCGCTCGTTCCGCCATCCTACGACCCTCATCAAGGTTCGCGGCGCGGCGACCGATGACCAGCATGTGCGCGCTGACGTGCAGGCAGTGTTCGCGAAGATCCGGGGGTCCGCCACCGTGAAGTGCGTCGATTGCCTCCGCCACCTCCAGTGCATTCCCGACGGCACACCCCAGCGGTTGGTTCATGTCCGACAATAGGCAGACGGTCTTACGACCCGCCAACTCGCCGATCTTCTCCATCATTCCGGCCAGTTCGCGGGCCTGGTCCAGCGTCTCCATGAAGGCCCCGTGCCCCACCTTCACGTCCAGCACGATTGCCTGCGCGCCGCCAGCGATCTTCTTGCTCATGATCGATGAAGCGATCAAGGGAATGGAAGGGACGGTGCCGGTCACATCCCGAAGGGCATAGAGCTTGCCGTCCGCGGGCGCCAGATCGGCCGACTGCCCGGTAAGCACGATTCCGTGCTCCTTGAGCTGCAGCTTGAATTCGTCCGTGTTGAGGTTGACGCGGTATCCGGGAATCGATTCCATCTTGTCGAGCGTGCCGCCACTGAAGCCCAGCCCGCGGCCGGACATCTTGCCGACCGGCAAGCCCGAGGCGGCAACCATAGGCAGCACGACCAGGCTGGTCTTATCCCCCACGCCCCCAGATGAATGCTTGTCCACTGCAATATCGACGACCCCGCTGAGATCCAGGATCCGACCCGAAAGCACCATGGCCAATGTAAGATCCGTGGTTTCCTGCGGCGTCATGCCATTCAATACGACAGCCATGGCCCACGCGGAGACCTGGTAATCTGGAATCTGGTCCCGGACGAATCCCTGAACAAAGAAGTTGATCTCCTCCTTGGAGAGTTCCTTCTTGTCGCGCTTCTTAACTATGATGTCTACCGCGCGCATATCCTGTTCCCACGCCTGCGTGCCAGCCTAAGCCCATGAATGTGAGGTGCATCCAGCCGCATTGGACCTACACCAGCATTATACGAGACCCAGCACAAGGCATCGGAGGGCCAGAAGCGGCCTGGCTGCATGTCGAAGCGTAGGCGTGGCGTCGAGCAGTCTCATCGATATGTCCCCCTGGTACTGGCGACGGCGGTCAGTGGCTGTGGTCTACGTGGATCTGAACGGCTGCGCCGGGGTGGCGCGAATGAACTCGATCACCTCGAGCAGTGTGCCGTTCTCCGGGATATCCGACATCGAGTTGGCGCGATGCACGTATCGCAAGCGGCCGTGTCCATCGATCACCGCGACAAGCGGCATGCGGCCCAGTTTGAAAAGGTCGACTTCCTGCCGGTAGAGGCGCGCCACCTTGTGCGCGGGATCCGGGATTCCGATGAAGGGGATGTGCTCAGCGCGCCAATATCGGCCAAACTCGCCTGGACCGTCTGGGCCGATTGCGATCACCTCCGCAGCGCGGCTGGTGAACTCCGCGTACTGGTCTCGTAAGCGCGCCAACTGCGCGCGACAGTAGGGTCAGGCAAAACCCCGCAAGAAAGTCAGCACAACGGGCCGGCCGCGAAAATCCGCGAGTCGGACGAGTCGACCATGTATGTCCCGTCCCTCGAACTCCGGGGCAACCTCCAGACCAGCTTCAGTCTCTCGCATCGTGAGCCAACTCGCTGGCCCGCTCCCATATCGCATCGAACATGCTGGAGCTCAACTTGCCGGTCTGTGTGTTTTGCCGGCTCGGGTGATATGAACACAGGATCCATGTGCGAGCCCGGTTGCCGGCAGCAGCCACCTCGAAGCATGCGCCGTGGGCAAACTTGTGCCGGGAAATTCGCAACGCGTGCAGCCTTGCCACAGTGACAAACGCTATCCGGCCCAGGCACACGATGACGCGGGGCGAAAGCATCCGGATCTCCTCTTCAAGGTATGGGAGGCAATTCAGGATTTCCAACGGCGAGGGCTTGTTGGCGGGTGGCACACAGCGACAGGCCGCGGTCAAGTACAGACCGCGAAGCTGCAAGCCATCCTCCCGGGAAATCGATTCGGGCTGGCTGGCGAGTCCGGCCCGGTGCAGCGCCGGAAAGAGGAACCCCCCGGATGCATCCCCGGTGAATTGCCTGCCGGTGCGATTGGAGCCGTGCGCTCCCGGTGCCAGCCCCACCGCCAGGATGCGGGCACGATGGTCGCCGAACCCGGGTACGGGCTTACCCCAATACTCCCAGGCCATGAAGGCACGGCGTCGCGTCTTTGCCACCGCCTCCCGCCAATGCACCAAGCGGGGGCACTTGCGGCACGCAACAATGCGTTGATCAAGGCCGTCAAGATCCACGGCATCATTCTACTTTGAGATTGAGGCGATATGAGTTAAACTGCCTCGGATACAGGAGAGCCCATGAAACCGTTCAGAAAGAACCTGGCGATTGCCATCGATGGCGGCGGGATACGCGGAGTGATCGTCACGAAGGCTCTGAGCATGCTGGAAGAGAAACTGGAGCGCCCCCTGCATGAGCTCTCCCGCCTGTATGCCGGGACTTCGACCGGTGCGATCATCTCAGCCAGCCTGGCATCCGGCATGACCGCAAAGCGGATCCACGAACTGTATGAGGAGTTGGGCGACGACATATTCGCGCAAGGCTGGCGCACCTTCCTGTTCCCCATCACGAGATACCGCTACAGCTTGCGACCGCTGGAGCGGGCGCTGATGGCGCAGTTTGGAGATATGCGCCTGAAGGACTTGTGGAAGGACCTGGCGCTCAGGGACATCGTCATCACGTCGTTCGATTTGCTCACAAATGAGACCTGCTTTATCAAGCCCTGGAAGCTCCAGTACCAGGACTGGTCACTCGTCAAGGCCGTCCTGGCGTCCAGTTGTGTGCCCACCTACTTCCCAGCTGTGGAGGGGCGCTACATCGACGGTGGAGTTGGCTCGTACGCCAATCCATGCTATTTGGCCGCATACGAACTCAGCTTCTGCCTTGGCTGGGATCCAGAGGAGACCACCTTGCTAAGCCTGGGAACGGGTCGCAGCCCCAACGCCATGCGGCCCGGCGAACCCAATCGGATGGCGCCATGGGACTGGGTGGAACCCGTCCTGGACGCCTTCCTGACGTCGGCCAGCGATCAGCAGGTGCGGCTGGTGGATACGTTCTTCAACAAACTGGATTTCAGGCGCTTCCAGGTGGACATGGAGGAGGCGCTCCCGATGGACGATCCGGCCGCCATGCCTCTACTGATCGAATACGGGAATGAGATGGGAAAGATGATCCTGGCAGATCGGATGGACGGTGCGGCAAAGGTGAAACCCGCCAAGGCGCGGCGTGTTTTGAAGTAGCGCGCCTGCCAAACTGACGGGGGAATCACAGAATGAGCATCGCGTCGCCGAACGAGTAGAAGCGGTATCCCTCGCGCTTGGCAACTTCATATGCGTGCAGGATCAATTCGCGCCCGGCGAAGGCGCTCACAAGCATGAGCAGGGTAGATCTGGGAAGATGGAAATTGGTGATCATCGCATTCACCAGTCTGAACTCGTATCCCGGCAATACGTATAGATCCGTATCGCCGGCATACGGCGCGATCCGCGAGGATCGTCCCAAATACGAGTGGCGCGCTGCCGCTTCCAGGGACCGGACCGATGTGGTGCCGACTGCGATGATCCCGCCACGGCGGTCGCGAGTGCGGTTAATGGCTGTCGTAGCCGTGATCGGTACGCTGCACCACTCTGTGTGAATGTTGTGGTTGGCGGCGTCTTCTTCCGTCACGGGAAGGAAGGTATCCAAGCCCACGTGCAGGGTCACGAACGCGCGCTGCACCCCTTGTTGCTTGAGGCTCTCCAGCAGCTGCGGCGTAAAGTGCAAGCCGGCGGTTGGAGCCGCGGCCGATCCGGGCTCACGTGCATAGACCGTTTGATAGCGCTCCGGATCGTCAAGTCCCCGGTGGATATAAGGAGGCAGCGGGACGTGCCCCGCTCTCTTGAGTAACTCCTCAATCGGAGCCGTGAACCGCACGAGGCGCTGCGATCCGCCCAGGTCAGAGATCACCTGCGCCTCGAACCCGGGTTCAACTTCGATCACCTTGCCTACCGACAATCCCGTGCCGCCAAGGAGGACTTGCCAGGTCGTGTCATCCTGTCTGCGGATCAGGAGTAATTCAACCCTACCTCCAGTCGGTTTCTTTCCATAAAGGCGCGCCGGGATCACCCTTGTTTGATTCAGCACCAGCAGATCGCCCCGGTGCAGGTATTCCCCAACGTCGCGAAAGACCCGGTGTTGGATATGTCCGTCTCTTCGATGCAGCACCAGCAGCCGTGAAGCGTCTCGCGGTTCGATCGGAGTCTGCGCGATCATGTGCTTCGGCAGGTCATAGTCGAAGAGGGATGTTCGGACAGGGGAGCGCGTGGTCACGGTGAGGCCGAGGGGACGCTGGAGCGGATCTACTTTCGAAGAATCCTGATCAGCACATTTAGTAGGATGGTCATCAGCAGTGACAGGAGGAGTGAGGTGGCGACTGGGACGTAGAATTCGCCGCCATGGGTCTCGATCCGGATATCGCCGGGCAGGCCGCCAATCCCGAGCCCAAGCTCGCTTGCCAGAAGCAGCAGCGCTCCCAACACGACGAAGCTGACGCCGGCGACTAGCAGAAGCCTACCCAGATTGACCATGTGATCTCGTCCGCGATTTCAGATCAGTCGCGGCTGGCCATCTTCGCGATACGGCACGCCCAGGTGATCATAGGCGGAGCGCGTCGCGATGCGTCCTTGCGGGCTGCGATCCAGAAATCCGAGTTGTAACAGGTATGGCTCGACCACATCCATGATCGTGTCCTGCTCTTCGCTCACGGATGCGGCTATCGTGTTGAGGCCGACCGGGCCCCCGCCGTGTTTCTCGATGATCAATCTCAGAACACGGCGGTCGACGTCATCCAGGCCAAGGGCATCGACTTGCATCAGGTCAAGAGCCTGGCGTGCGATGACTGACGTCACTTCGCCGTTGGAGCGCACCTCCGCGAAATCCCGAACCCGGCGGAGCAAACGCAACGCCACGCGTGGCGTGCCGCGTCCGCGGCGAGCGATCTCCTCCACACCGCTGGGATCCACACGCACATTCAGGAGGCCCGCCGCCCGGTCTACCACCGCCTGCATGTCTTCCAAGCCGTAGTAGTCCAGCCTATAAACGGCGCCAAAGCGCGCCCGCAGTGGCGCGGTCACGAGAGCCAGGCGGGTAGTGGCGCCCACAAGAGTAAATCGGGGAAGATTCAGACGGATGGAACGGGCAGACGGCCCTTTTCCGATGACGATATCGAGGGCATACTCCTCCATGGCGGGATAGAGCACTTCTTCCACCACTCGGCCCAGGCGGTGGATCTCGTCAATGAAGAGAATATCTCCGGCGCGCAGACCGGTGAGTATCGCCGCAAGATCCCCAGGCCGCTCAATAGCCGGTCCGGACGTGACCTTGATGCTGACGCCCATCTCGTTCGCAACGACATGCGCCAGCGTCGTCTTCCCCAATCCCGGAGGTCCATAGAAGAGAACATGGTCCAATGCATCGCCGCGCTGGCGAGCCGCGCCAATGAGGATTTCAAGGTTCTGTCGAAGCTGCTGCTGGCCGATCACTTCAACCAGCGTGCGCGGCCGCAAGGCATGATCAACGCGATCGCCGGGCTTCGGAGTGGGGTCAATCTGGCGCTTGGACTCGGGAATCACGCGACCATTATAACTCGCGGGCATTCCGCCGCTGCGTTTGCCGATTTGCACGATTGAGACTATAATCAATTGGTTGTCGGGGCGTGGCGCAGTCCGGCTAGCGCGCTTGCATGGGGTGCAAGAGGTCCCGGGTTCAATTCCCGGCGCCCCGACCAGTGGTCCCCGAAGGCTTTATAGCCTTTGGGGACTTCTTCTAGGCATATGACCTCTGACCTGCAACCGACTCAGCGACCCATCGACCGCAACGCGGTCGTTAGCTTCGTTACCGGTCTGATGGCGCTTCTGGCCGTCTGCATCGCGATCATTCCTGTGCCACTGACCGGATATCTCTGCTTTCCGGGCGCGGCCATCCTAACCGTGGTGACGGCGGCGCATGGAGTTCGAGCCCTGAAGAGGTTCAAGACGCTTTCTACCGCAGAAAAGGGGATGACGATCACGGGAATGGCCGCGGGCATCGCAGGTCTATTGATCACGGCCTTCTGCGCGGTGGTTGTGCTTGTGCTTGGCCTGCGACTGGTGGAGGCACTTCGTCAATGGGCCCATTAGCGTGGCAGGAAAGTGGCGCTACTTGCCAAGCCCACTTGCCTCGATTATGCTTGTTGGCGGGAGTGGTAAAGTCCCGGCGGGCTTCCTGGTCTTCAAAACCTGTGGCGGGTCGCGTAGCGGGCCGCGGTGGGTTCAACTCCCATCCACTCCCGCTTCGCCGGCAGGCGGATCTGCCAACCCCCTGGAGACCATAGCTGGAGCGCGAATCCTGCCTGGATCACTTGCGCAGTTGCAGCGACCGCACTCCGTTTCACAGCCCATCGCCCAAGGAGGCGAATGCCCTACCCCGAATCAGAATTCTTGAATCAGTTGGTTGGCCGCGTCTTTCACATTGACGATGTGACTCTGGGAGAACCGGCGCGCGGACTGCTGGCGCGGTATCGCGGGCACTTCCTGGGCGACGATACCGTCGCGGCCTACGATCAACTTGCCGAAGCACTGCGGGCTTTCGAGATCACTCCGCTATTTCGCAAGGACGGGGATCAACCAGTGATATACCTGGTTCCACGAAAGCCCGAGGCGAAGCCGGCGCGGCATATCCGTCAACATCATTCTGTTTGCGCTGACAGTGTTGAGTGTGATGCTGGTCGGCGCCCAGCCTCAGGGCACGCCGCCAGCCGACTTCCTGGGACAGCTCTGGTTTATGGCGAGGTCGATCCTGACCGGATGGCCCTATGCAGCCAGCCTGATGTCGATTTTGTTGGCCCACGAATTCGGACATTACCTCATGAGTCGCCACCACAAGACGCGGGCGACCCTTCCCTACTTCATTCCCCTCCCTTTGCCGCCGTTGGGAACGATGGGCGCAGCGATCTTGATGCAGGCCACCCCAAAGAACAAACGGGTGCTCTTTGACATCGGCGTGGCGGGTCCACTGGCGGGGCTGGTGGTGGCCATACCCATTCTCTTCCTCGGCCTTTCACTGTCGCATCTGGGCCTGATCCAGGGCGTGGATGGCATGGTGCAGATGGAAGGCAACTCGGTGGTCTATCTGGCGGCAAAATACCTTATGTTCGGAAAGTTGCTGCCCGCTCCGGTGGATTTCGGCGCTGCATCGCCGCTGCTCTACTGGGTTCGATACTTCTTCACGGGTCAGCCCGTGCCGCTGGGGGCCACCGACGTGTTCATTCACCCCGTAGCCTTCGCCGGCTGGGCCGGCCTGCTGGTTACGGCCCTGAACCTCATACCGGCCGGGACTCTGGACGGGGGCCACGTGGTGTACGCTCTGTTTGGCACACGAGCCCGCCGGATGTTCCCCTTCATTCTGGTAGCGCTTCTGGCCCTGGGATTCTTCTGGAATGGATGGTGGATCTGGGCGATCCTTCTGCTATGGCTCGGACGGGTGCAAGCCGAGCCGCTGGACCAGATCACGCCTCTGGATCGTCCGCGGCTGGCCGTGGCCGTGCTTATGATCGTTGTGCTTCTTCTGACATTTAGCCCGGTCCCCTTTTCGATCTTTGCCGCGCCATGACCCGAACCGGCGCACCCCGGAGCGCGAGAGTGGCGCTTCTTCTTGTCATCATAACCTCTGCAGCGTGCCAGCCAACGGTGAGTGGGGGCACGCCTGCCACGACCGCGGCGGCCACGCCATCCGCAACCGATAGGGCCGCCCCACGGCCGCAGACACCTGCGGTCAGCATGAACCTCGAAGGGGTAGGTATTCAGGTGTGGCATCCCTGGTATGGCCCCGAGGCCGGGCTTATCGACTCGCAGGTGGCTGAGTTCAATCAGAAGAACGAGTGGGGCATTACAGTCCGCACGAAAGGACACACTGGCTTCACCGAACTCTACAACGACGTGACCGAGGCCCTGCCCGGAAACGAAGGACCCGACCTGGCCATCGCCATGCCCGAACACGCTCTGGCTTGGGATGCCGAAGGGTTCGTGGTCGACCTGACGGCATACTTCTCTGATCCAGGTTATGGGTTTAACGACAGCGAACTCAAGGACTACCCGTCGATTTTCCTGGACCAGGATCGGTTGGAGGCACGGCGGCTGGGACTGCCGGCACAGCGCTCGTCGAGCCTCCTTGTTTACAACCGGACGTGGGCAACGGAGCTGGGCTTTTCCGATCCGCCCCGCAATCCACAGGAGTTCCGCGAGCAGGCGTGTGCTGCCCATGGCGCGTTGAATTGGGACGATGACGCGGCCAACGATCAGCGGGGTGGCTGGCTCATGCGCGCGGACGCGATGACGTTCTTATCATGGCTCTCGGTGTTTGGAGGTGGGGTCCTCGACGGCGCGGGTACAGGTTTCTGAGTCCGCGGAATCTGGAAGCAACGGTCTTCCTCAAGCAACTTTATGATGATGGATGTAGTTGGATCGCGCCGGCCGGGGAAGGTCCAGCCGCGGCCTTCGCAACCCGTCAGGCCCTGTTCGGCACGGCCTCGTTGGAGGAGCTCTCCGAACAGGGCCGCGCGATGGCAGCGGCCGAGAACACAGATGACTGGACCGTGCTCGCGTTCCCCGGCGCGGATCAGAGCGGGATGATGGTATACGGATCATCCTTCGTGATGCTGCGCTCCACGCCGCAGGAGCAGCTCGCATCCTGGCTGTTCATACGCTGGATGCTGGAATCCGAACAACAGAGGGAGTGGGTGGAAGTCACGGGCTTGTTCCCGCTCCGAACTTCACTCCAGGAGGATCTGCGCGACTACGCGCGCAGCCACCCTCAGTGGGTTGCCGCCGTGGCCCTGATCCCTCAAGGTTGGGAACAGCCGCAGCTCGCTTCCTGGCGTCAGGTGCGCATCATGATCGGGGATGGCTTCGATGCCATGTTCCGATCAAACACGCCGGCGGGCCGCGTGGCTGAGGTGCTTGCCATTATGGACAGGACTGCCCGGGACCTTTCCCCGTAGAGCGCCAGCACCTTGCAGCAGTCCCATTCAAGCGACGCGTTGCAGAAACCAGCCTCGGCCGCCTCAATGCTGACCGTAAACGCCTACTGGGGCGGGCTTTCCTTCATGTGGAACGCATTGCACCCGGTGGTGCTGCCAGCCATGTTGGCGGCTCTGGTTCCGGCGGATCGGAAGAATACCTATCTGGGGCTGTTGACCTTTGTGGGTCTGGTCATCGCAATGGTCATCCAGCCCATGGCGGGAGCTGCCTCCGACCGATGGCTGTCGCGCTTTGGCCGCAGGCGACCGCTCATGCTGCTCGGAACCGTGTTTGACCTGGTCTTCCTGCTGATCCTTGGCTGGGCCGGCGGGCTTACCTGGATCTTTGTCGGGTACGTAGGACTGCAATTCAGCTCAAACACTGCCCAGGGGCCCCTGCAGGGTTTGCTTAGAGATCGCGTGCGCCCGGCTCAGCTCGGGGTGGCCTCTTCTATCAAGGTCTTCCTCGATCTGGTGAGCCTCGTGGCGGCCTCACTCGTCTGTGGTCGGCTGATGAGCACTGGCCCCGGCGGGCAGACCGCGACATTCATTGTCATCGGAGGTCTGCTGTGTGCAACCGCGGCAGTAACCATCCTGGGCACTCATGAGGAGCCATCGGCGATCCACCGTCAGCGTGAAGGAACGGATGCTCCCGGAGATCCGAACGACGGAATGAAAGTCGATCCCGACTATTGGTGGCTCATAGGCGAACGTGCTGCCTTCCTGTTGGGTGTCTACGGGTTGCAGGCCTTCGGGCAGTATTATTTGCAGGATGTGTTGGGAGTTGTGGATCCTGCCAGAGAAACCGGCAACTTGCTGTCGATCATAGGTGCCGGTACCATTTTGTTCGTTATCGCCGGGGGCTGGTTGTCCGACCGCCTGGGGCCGAAACGCGTTCTCTTCTTCGCAAGCGCCGCGGCATCAGTGGGGATGCTGCTGATGTTGCTTTCCGCACGGCCAGGCAACTTATACGGTGCCGGTTCGTTGATTGGGGTGGGGATGGGCCTATTCTTGACCTCCAATTGGGCGCTGGCTAATCGGATGGTTCCGCCCGGGCAGGCAGGGCGCCATATGGGGCTGACGAACATCGCCACCGCAGGAGCCGCGGCCCTGGCGCGCCTGGAGGGGCCCGCCGTGGACTGGCTCAACGCCGCTAGGCCGGGTGGGTGGCTGGGCTACCAGGGAATCTTCATCTTTGGTGCCGCGTGCATCCTTCTGAGCAGTTGGTTTCTCACGAAGGTCCGGCAATAGAAGCCGTATGGAACGGGGTCTGGATGGGTAATCGCGGGCGGCTCAATGCGTTTCTGCCAGTCAACTTGCGCGCAACCCTGGGCCCGGCGCTGCGTAGTATCACGTAGACGATCGTCGGAGAAGATGTGAAGGACGAAAGAGCACTGGTCGCGCAGGCGCAGCAGGGTAGCGAAGAGGCCTTCACGCAGCTTGTGGAAGCCTATCAATCCCACGTATACAATCTCTGTTACCGAATGTTGGGCGAGGCTCAGGCGGCGGAAGATGCCTCCCAGGAGACCTTCCTGCGGGCCTTCCAGCACCTGCATCGATACGATCATGGGCGGCCGTTCGCCACCTGGCTGCTCTCCATTGCGGCCCACTACTGTATCGATCGTCTCCGCCGCCGCAAGTTCACATTCGTCTCCACGGACGAGGGTGAGGACGGCGATTCCATCGACCTGCCAGATTCCGATGCTCCCAATCCGGAGAACGAACTCGTTCACCATGAACAGCGTGAAAGGATGCAGCTCTTCCTGCAGCAGCTCAATTCGGTGGATCGTGCCGCCATCGTACTGCGTTATTGGCACGATTGCTCGGAGGTTGAGATAGCCAGCACGCTGCACATCACGGTCAGCGCCGTCAAATCCCGGCTGCACCGTGCGCGGAGAGAACTGGGACGCCTCTGGCAGGCTGAGGGAACCGGCAAGAGCACCGAAAGGAGACGGCATGAATCACCAGCCTTTTGAGAATTGGTTACTGGACGAGGAGCCTCTCACATCCCAACAGCAGCGCGACCTGCAGAACCATTTGCGGGACTGCACGATCTGCTCGGGTCTCGCCGATTCCAATCTGGCACTTCATACCGCTCGCATGGTCGCACCGGCGTCGGGCTTCCCAGCACGCTTTCAGCCTCGACTGGCTGCCTGGCGGCGTGAGCAGCTCAGGCGCCAAGCCGTCGGCACGGTCATCCTGGTGCTCATCGGCGTGGGCCTGTTGTACGCCCTGGCAGGCCCTGCCATGCTGAACGCACTTCGTTCACCGGCAGCCTGGCTCGGTGAAGTGACGGTCTACGCGGTCGAGGTGTTTGCGTTAGTCAGAGTCGTTGGACAGGTTGGTGGCATTCTGCTCCAGCATGTGCCGGCCATGCTCCCCACTGGCACGTGGACTGCATTGATCCTTGCTGCTGGCTTATTGGGAGTCATGTGGATAGTCGCGATGCGGCGCCTCGCAAGAGCCCCGCAAGGAGTTGAACGATGAATAGGAGAATCCTCTATTGGTTGATGCTTCTGGTGCTCGTGGCCTCGCCAAACGGACAGCGTCCGCGCGGATGACGGCACCACGAATGGCCAAGTCATCATCGGTCAGAACTTCACGCTCAAGGGCGGTGAGACCATCGACGGCGATCTGGTTGTCATCGGCGGGGAAACCACAATCGAGCCCGAGGCCACAGTACATGGCAATCTGGTGGTTATTGGTGGCAGCTTGCGAATGGATGGAGACGTATCCAATTCAGCCATCGTCATTGGCGGAAGCGCGTCTTTGAGTGGCTCGAGCACCGTCGGAAATGACCTCGTTGCGCTGGGTGGCGACTTTCAACGCGCCGGCGGTGCCACAATCGGCGGCGACATCATTACCAACCTTGCCTTCACCGCCGACGGTTTGCCCAGGGCGGCCTTAGCTCCAACGCATCCAATTCCGCCCCAAAGGAGATTCGGTCCTGATTTTGGTCCACTCGGTGTGTTGGCGTCCGTGCTTCTCCAGGCGCTCAGCCTCGGAGCCATCGCAATGCTGCTCACTGCCTTCTTGCATCCACAGCTCGACCGCGTGGCTCAGACGGCTTCGCGACAGCCATTTGCTGCTGGCAGCCTGGGAATCCTGACGGTCTTCCTTGCTCCGCTTGCGATCGTGATCCTTGCCATCACGCTCATCCTCATTCCCCTGGCCCTGGCGGCGGCCATTCTGCTTGCCCTCGCCTGGCTCTTCGGGGTGGTCGCCCTTGGCCAATTGGTCGGAGAGCGCCTACTGCAAGCCATGCACCGGACCTGGGAGCCGGTGCTCTCAGCCGGATTCGGAGCGCTGGTGCTGGGAATAGTCCTGGGGGCATCCAATCAGATACCCTGCGTGGGTTGGTTGGCTTCGGCCCTGATCGGTCTGGTGGGGCTCGGCGCCGCAACCATGACGCTCTTTGGCACCAGACCATGGCCAGGTCCGGTCCCTGCGGCGCCCGCACAGATCGTGGCGACTACTGACGGCCAGGTGATTTCCCCGGCGTCTTGATCCGCAGGGATTCGGCGCTTTGTGGTCCAAAAAGGGACCAAAATACTCGCATGTTATAATCTGCGGCCGCGAGCGTTCCACTCGAGACCGCAGATTTTCATCTGTGAGGCGGCATGTTCCCCCGAATTGAAGTTCCCAACACCCCTGTTCACACCACCCCGCCCCCACTGATCGAACTGAAGGGCACTCACGGCGAGATCGGCCGGCAGATGGGTGAGGCGCGGCGTGAGCAGATCCGCCACAGCATAGCCAATGCCCGGGAACTGATCGATCAAACGTACGATCAACTCGAGCTTACCTGGGAAGGCGCCCAAATCCAGGCGCGCAAGTATCTGCCGTTTGTGGAGGAGCGCTACCCGCAATACGGGGATGAACTGCGTGGTATCGCGGAGGGCGCCCACGTCGCCTTTGACGATGTCTTTGCACTGAACACCATGGAGGCGGTCACGATGGACGCCTTGCACCTGACGCGCTGCACGAGCTTCGCCGTGAACGAGCAGCGAACCGCTGACGGGCACGTCCTGGCCGCCCACACGGAGGATTGGATCCCTGAGGATGAAGATGATGTGTTCGTCGTTCTTGTCAAGCCGAACGACGAGGCCCCTTTCCTGGCGATGACGTACGGGGGCCTGCTGCCCAACGTGGGTCTCAACGCCCATGGCATCGCGCAGCTGATCGACACGGTCTATCCTTCGGACTCGACGCATCGGGATACCGAGGCTGGTGGTGGCACGCGCCGTCCTGGCCGCCAAGCGGATCTCAGGCGCCATTGGACGCGCCCTAGTGACCCATCGGGCAGCCGGGTACAACCACCTCATCGCCCACGAAAGCGGCGAGATGTACTCCATCGAAGTCTCCGCGACCCGCTTCGAGATTCTGCATGGCACCGATGGCTACATGGTGCACACCAACCACTATCTGGCGGACACGATGAAGGCCATCGAGCGCGATCCGGAAGAGCTGATCTCGTCGCGTGTTGCGCTACTTCCGCGCCAACCGGCTGTTGCGCGAGAATGCGGCCCACACCATCAAGTCCATGCAAGCGATACAGAAGGACCATGTCAATC
This sequence comes from uncultured Chloroflexia bacterium, assembly GCA_963784915.1. GTDB lineage: Bacteria > Chloroflexota > Anaerolineae > Anaerolineales > Villigracilaceae > Fen-1038. The sequence goes on along the minus strand of CAWATK010000005.1, from coordinate 25,980 downwards.
TACCCAATTCGATCTGCAACCATGCGGTCGAGTGGACCGATCCGCTGGATCGCGAGAAGACCATCAGTGCACTGGTGATCGATCTGACGGCGCGCGAAATGCACATCTGCTGGGGTAATCCCTGCCAGAACGGCTTTCACACCTATCATCTGGACGCCTGAGCGTGCGCGGCCGAGTTCGTGGTTCGGGCTGCGCGGATCTGGGCGGCCGTTAAGGCCGGCCCGGGAGGGCACATGTTAGAATTGCTTGTTCCCGGAGTGCCCGAATGATCGAAGTCACAATTGACAGCGTTCGTGTGAATCTCATGTCGCCTCAGCGGCTGGTGATATTGCGCGAGGTCGGCGCAGACCGCTATCTGCCGATCTGGGTGGGTCAATACGAGGCAGAGGCCATCACGGTGGCCCTGCAGGAGGTGGAGATGATCCGCCCTCTGACCCACGACCTGCTCAGGAACGTATTCAACACACTCAACGCCAAACTCAAGCGCATCGAGATCGTTTCCCTCAAGGAAGATATCTTCTACGGCAACATCGTAGCGGATGTCGGCGGATACGAGACGAAAGTGGACTCGCGCCCATCCGATGCCATTGCCCTGGCCGTACGCGCCCACGTTCCGATCCTGGTCGACGATGCCGTCATGCAGAGCGCTGGGATCACTCCAGAGGCGAACGTTGAATCAACCGGCGGCAGCTCGAGCCGGCCCAAACCCAGCGTGTCCCTGCCGCCTGTGGGAGAGGTCAACTCAGAGCGCCTCTCGGTCTTCGAGGATTTTCTCGGCAAGTTGGATCTGGATAGGCTGGACAAGGGTGCTCCCCCGGGCGCAGACAAGCCCGATGACGACGAGGAAGAACCCGGGCCGGAACCGGGAGCGGACAAACCCGACAAGCCCAAGAGACCCAGGAAGAAATGACCGAGTTCCCTCCAGCTGAAACCACCGCCCCCCCAGCAGCACCTGGCGTCCCGCATAATCGGGAATCTGAGGAAGCCGTCGTGGGGGCGGTCCTCATTAATCCCGAGGTCTACTACGACGTGGCCCAGTTTCTGCAGGCCGACGATTTCTACATCCATCGGCACCGGTGGATCTGGGAGGCCTTTACGAGCCTGCACGAACAGCGCATACCCATCGACCTTCTGACGCTTACCGAGGAACTTGAACGCAAGGGGCAGCTTGAGGAGATCGGTGGACGCTCCTTTCTTACCACCCTGGTGAACCAGGTGCCGAGTTCATTGAACGCGGCGGCCTACGCGCACATCGTAGAGGGGCATGCCATCCGCCGCAGGATGATCACGGCAGCCAATTCCATTGCCTCAGTCGCCTATAACGAAGACCTCCAGATCGACAACGTGATGGACGAGGCCGAGAAGGCCGTGTTTAATGTCAGCGAACGCCGGCTGCGCCATGACGTGCAGCCGATTCGAGATGTGCTGCGCGACTACTACGACCGCATCGATGAAGCCGCACGACGGGGCGAAGAGATCCTCGGCGTTCCCACCGGCTTTCTGGACCTCGACAAGCTCCTGCGTGGACTGCAGCCTTCCGATCTTCTGATCATCGCAGGCCGTCCGGGACAGGGCAAGACCGGCTTCCTGCTTTCAGTGGCGAAGAACGCCGCCCTGATCCACAAGAAACACGTGGCGGTCTTCTCCCTGGAGATGTCCAACTCACAGGTAGCAGAGCGCCTCATTTCCCAGCAGACGGGCATCGTCTCCCAGAATCTCCGCACGGGGAGCCTGGATGAGAATGGCTTTGGCCTGCTGGCTGAAGCCGTGGAGAAGTTGTCCGAGACCCAGATCTTCCTGGATGACACGCCCGCCATCACTCCGATCCAGCTGCGCACAAAATGCCGCCGGCTGCACCTGGAACACAGGCTGGACCTGATCATTGTCGATTATCTGCAGTTGATGACTGGCGACACCCGGACCGATAATCGGGTTCAAGAGGTCTCGTATATCTCCCGAAACTTGAAGGTGCTGGCGCGTGAACTGAATGTCCCAGTTCTGGCCGCGGCGCAACTGAGCCGCGCGATCGAACAGCGCGCCGACAAGGAACCGCAACTCTCTGATCTGCGCGAATCAGGTTCCCTGGAGCAGGACTCCGACATTGTGATGTTCCTCTATCGGCCAGAGGCCTGGGAGGACGACGAGGCCAAACGGAATCAGGTCAGGCTCCGGGTGGCCAAGCACAGGAACGGACCGACCGACGATGTGACCCTTCTGTTCCGCACCCAACTGGCCAAGTTCGAGAATGCGGCGACTTGGGAGCAGGGCTGAGCCGATCCGCATGCCCGCACCGAATGCGTTTCCGGGTTTTGGAGATTCTGAGGCGACTATAGCGATACCGGATTCTTTGTTTGCGCAGCTCCTCCCGGCGTTGCAGGATCTGCCGGAACTGAAGGTCGTGCTATACGCCCTGTGGCGGATTCAGCACATGGATAGCGATGTCAAGGCGCTCAACCGCGAGGACTTTTCGGAGGCGGAGATCGGACTGGATGGGCCTCAGATCGACGCTGGATTGGAGCGGGCCATCGCCGATCAGATTCTGCTGCTGGCCGGCACGGGCACGGGGAGGCGCTATCTGCTGAACTCACCAGCCGGACGGGCCTCGGCGCAAGCCATTGCTGAAGGCAGGTGGCGAGGCGACGAGAGCATATCCTCCGCACCCTTGGAGCGCCCCAATATCTTTGGCCTGTACGAGCAGAATATCGGACCGCTCACTCCGCTGATTGCGGATGCACTCAAGGACGCGGAGGAATCGTTTCCTGCGGAATGGATCGGCGAGGCCATTGAACTTGCAGTGAAAAACAACAAACGCAGTTGGAGCTATTGCGAGGCGATACTCAGACGGTGGAAGGAAGAAGGCCGTGGCGCGAAGCAGAATCGACGAGACGATCAGGCAGCTCGCCAGCGAGACGTTGAAGAAAAGATCCGCAAATTCATCCGCGGCTGAACCTCTCAGCGATACGCTGGGCGATCCGAACTGCCCCCACTGCCACGGCGTTGGGTATTTGCGCAAGGACGTGGCGGTTGGCCACCCGGATTTTGGAGAGGTGTTTGTCTGCGTCTGCCGCAGGCGTCAGGTGGCTAGCGTCGCCCGGGATCGCTTGTTTGCGCTAAGCCACCTGGACGAGCTGCGCTCCCTGACATTTGAGAGTTTCAAGCCGCATGGCCGGCCGGGCATCGGAGAGCGCCAGGCCAATTCACTACAGGTGGCCTATAACCAGGCGCGACATCATGCCGAGCACCTGAACGGCTGGCTGTTCCTGCAAGGCGGCGCGGGCTGCGGCAAGACCCACCTGGCTGCCGCGGCGGCCAACTACGCGGTTGACCTCGGCGTTCCGACCCTGTTTCTCACGGTCCCAGATCTGCTGGATGCGCTGCGTGCATCCTTCGACAGTGAGGATACGACCTTTGAGCAGCGTTTCGAGGAGATCCGCAACGCGCAGCTGCTGGTGCTCGATGACTTTGGCACCCAGAACGCTTCAGGCTGGGCTCGCGAGAAGCTCTTCCAGATCATGAACTACCGCTACATCAACAAGCTGCCCACGGTGGTCACCACCAACCTGCTCCTGGGCGAGATCGATGAGCGCATTCGTTCCCGGCTGGCCGATCCCGAACTCGTGACCCAGGTGCGGATTCTGGCTCCGGACTACCGCCGGCCAATGGACGACACCGCCCACCCCGAGCTGTCCTCATTGGACTTGCATGCGCGCCGGACTTTGGAAAGCTTCACGCTCCGCAAGGACGAGGATCTCAATCCACCGGCGCAGCGCTCGCTCCGTGAGGCCCTGAACGCGGCCCAGGAATACGCGCAAGACCCCCGCGGATGGTTGGTCTTCAGCGGCGACTATGCGTCTGGCAAGACTCATCTGGCCGCAGCCATTGCCAACGAGCTTGCCCAGAAAGGCGAACCGCCCCTTTTTGTGATGGTGCCGGACTTGCTCGACCACTTACGCGCCACGTTTAGTCCGTCCAGCTCCACGACGTTTGATCGCCGCTTTGAGGAGATACGCACCACACGGCTCCTGATTCTGGATGACCTGGGCACACAATCCATGACCCCGTGGGTGCGCGAGAAGCTCTACCAGCTGTTCGGCTATCGCTCCAACGCGGAGCTTCCAACGGTTATCACCATCGCCGCCGATTCGCTCGTCAGCCTGGACCCACGTCTGGCCTCCAGACTACGCGACGAGCACCTGTGCCGCATCGTCAGCATCGCCGTTCCCCCTTTTCGCGGCACCGCGCCGCGTCAGAAAGCACGACAGGGGAAGACGCGCTAGGCCTCGCTGTGCCCCGCGTCACCTCAACTCATGCGACGCCGCCGCCACGATTGTCACGGCGGTGTCCTTGATTGTGGGTTTGGTCTCAACTCCGTTGCGCTGCAGCGAGCAGACCCTTGCACCCCGGTGCCCCGGGGCTGCAAGGCTACTTTCGCCAAAACTCGCTGTCGCTGTCGTTGATCTCGGCAATATGGCCCGTTACGACGAACACCGTGCGCTCGCAGATGTTGGTCACCCGATCCGCGAACCGCTCAAGGTTATGCGCGGTCCACAATAGCCAGTTAGCCCTCTCAATGACCTTCGGGTCGTTGATGACGATCGTCATGAGTTCCCGATAGACCTGGTTGAACAACGCGTCCACCTCGTCATCTTCGACGGGGATGGTCCTGGCCGCATCCACGTCCTCGTTGACAAACGCCGTGAGCGCCCGATGGAGCATGTCCGCGCCCTTCTGCGCCATGCGCGGCACATCGATCAGGGGTTTGAGCAGGGGTTCATCCCCCATGCGGATGTTGATGTTGGCGATTCCCTTGGAGTAATCCCCCATCCGCTCCAGTTCCGAGATGATCTCCAGGCACGAGGCCAGCAGGCGCAGATCGTGCGCCATGGGTTGTTGGGTGGCGATGAGGATCAGCAGCTGGGCCTCGATATCGAAGCGCTTCTTGTTGATGTCCTGGTCCCCCTTCAGAATGCGTTGAGCCGCGGCCAGGTCGCGTTTCTTGAGGGCGTCGACCGACTCGATGATCGAATGCTCGACCATGCTGCCGAGCAGCAGGACGCTGTCCTTCACCTGCTGAAGCTCAGCTGCGAAGGTCTTCCTCAGCGTGGGTGCAGGACGTGTCTCGCCAGATTCCATCATCTGTCGCCTCCTCTAGCCGTAGCGCCCCGTGACATAGTCCTCGGTCCGCTTGTCAACGGGCGTCGTGAACATGGACGTCGTTTCGCCGATTTCTATCACCGTGCCGGATCGGGAACCCTCGGTCAGCATCATCATGGCTGTCACGTCAGAAACCCGAGCGGCCTGCTGCATATTGTGTGTGACGATGACGATCGTGTACTGCTTCTTGAGCTCCTGCATCAGCTCTTCGATTCGCAAGGTGGCGATCGGATCCAGCGCCGAGGCGGGTTCGTCCATCAGGATCACCTCCGGCTGAACCGCCAGAGCGCGCGCGATGCACAGGCGCTGTTGCTGTCCGCCAGAAAGGGCCAACCCGGACTGGTGCAGCTTGTCCTTCACCTCCTCCCACAGCGCGGCCTGCAGCAGGCAGGATTGGACCAGGTCGTCCATCTTACCCTTGAAACCATGGATCCGAGCGGCCCAGGCTATGTTCTCATAGATGGTCTTGGGGAAGGGATTTGGTTTTTGAAAGACCATGCCGATGCGATAACGCACTTCGACGGGGTCGACTCCGGCATCGTACAGATCCTGGCCCTCGAAGTACAACCGACCCTCGACACGCGTGCCTGGCACCAACTCGTTCATGCGGTTGAAGGAGCGCAGCAATGTGGTCTTGCCGCATCCGGAAGGCCCAATGATGGCGGTGATGTTGTGGCGCCGTACTGGCATGTTGACGTCGACGACAGCACGGAAGTCCCCGTACCATATGCCCAGGCCCCGGGCTTCCAGGACCATATCATTCGTATTCGTGTCCGCGTCAGAGCTCATCGTCTATGTTCTCCGGCTGTAGCGATTCCGGAGCAGAATGGCAGCCGCGTTCAGGCCAAGCAGCATGATCAGAAGGGCGATAATCGCCGCCGCAGCCAGGCTCCGGAATTCGTGTTGAGGACGCGAGGTCCACTGATAGATCTGGATGGGGAGCGTGGTGAACTTCGAAAACGGAGATGATGGGTCGAAACTGATGGCCGTGGAGGCGCCCACCACCACCAGGGGAGCCGTCTCGCCGATGGCTCGCGAAATCGCGAGAATGGTGCCCGTTAGGATGCCCGGGATTGCGCTGGGAAGGACGTGGTGCCAAGTAGTCTGCCACTTGGTCGCCCCGAGCCCATAGCTGGCGTTGCGCAGCGACCGTGGGACAGCTCGAATTGCCTCCTGAGCATTGATAATGATGATCGGCAACACCAACACGCCGAGGGTCAGGCCGGCAGAAAGGACCGTTCGGCCATTCGCCGTCGTCACATCAGTAACACCTAAGATCGCGCCACTCGTGAGCGGCTCCAGGGCCCGCACGAAGATCGCTAGTCCCAGCATGCCGTATACGATGGACGGCACCCCAGCCAGGTTGTTGATGTTCGTCTGGATCAGCCGATTGATCCAGGTATTGCCTGCATATTCCTCAAGGTAAATGGCCGCCCCAACGCCCATCGGGAAAGCCAACAGCAGGGTAAACAGGATGGTCCATAGGGTTCCGAGTATGGCAGTTCGGATCCCGGCCGTGATGGCAACGCTGGTCTGGGGGCCTGCGACAAAATCCCGATTCAGCCATGCCCGAAACCGAAACAGCGCCTGGGGGTGCTCGGCCAACGTATCGGCCCGCAGCTGATTGCCACGCGCCAGGGACTCCCACAAGTTCCAGGAGTCGATCACGTCATAGCGAACGACGCGCTCCAGAACAAGGCCGTACACATCCGTGCGCGGGCGCTGTTCGAACGGTCGGTCCTTCTGCAGCTTGTTAAACGCAGCTGCCGACAGCTTCGTGCGCAGAAGGTCAACGAGCTGCGTTTTCGTCTGCTGTTCCAACGAGATGCCGTCGATGGCCAATGAATTCGGGTCCACGCGGGCCTGCAAGGCCACGTAACCAAATGCGCCATTGGTGATGTTCAGAAGCAGCGTAACCAGGGCTATGACGCCCACAACCGTTGATGCCTGAAAGAGCCAACGCCACACAGAGTCCGCGACGCCTTCGTCCCGGCAGGTCGACGTCGTAGTCGCGCGGCGCCTGCAGCACGGAAGTCATTCGTAAACCTCGCGAAAGTGCCGCACCACGCGTTGGCTGATGAAATTCAACACGAGCGTGAGCAGGAAGAGGAACATGCCCAGGAAAAAGATGCTGTTGTAGTCCACTGAATCGTAGGATAGATCACCCCCTGATATGCGCACGATATGCCCCGTTATGGTCTCGGCACCCAGGAATGGATTGAAGGTGAAGTTGGGGCCGGCGCCTGCCGCAACTGCAACAATCATGGTCTCGCCCATGGCACGCGAGATTCCAAGGATCAAGGCGGCCGCGATCCCGGAGACCGCCGCCGGCACCACGATCTGCAGCGCCACTTCCAGCTTCGTGCCCCCCATTCCGTAGCCGGCTTCGCGCAGCGCCCGGGGCACGGCACTCAAGGCATCTTCGGTCATTGAGGCGATCAGCGGCAGGATGAGGATACCCATGACTAATCCAGCCGAACCCGTGTTGTAGATCTGCACCGTGTCGCGCCCGAATATGATCCGCAGCAGCGGCGTCATGAAACTCAAGGCAAAGTAGCCGTAGACGATCGTGGGAATACCTGCCAGCACTTCAAGGATCGGCTTGAGGATGCGCCGGGCTCGCTCCGAGGCGTATTCGCTCAAGTAGATCGCCACGGCGAGGCCAAGCGGAGCTGCAACCAGCATGGCGATCAGGCTGGTGAGAAATGTTGCTGTTACAAGACCCCAAATCCCGAACTCCCCCGTGTGGGGTTGCCATCGGGTCGATGAAATGGTGTCGATCAGATGAATGCCGGGCATCTGCAAGAACAGCAGAGCTTCTTTGCCGAGCTCGTACACGATGCCGATCGTCACCAGGACTGAAAACGCGCCGCTGATGAAGAGCAGGGCCTGGATGACAAATTCTGAGCGACGCCGCCTGCCCCTCAGGTTTCTGGACGGGCGGGCATATGCCGCGGCGGGTTCCGGATGATTGCCTGGAGCCATGATCCTCTTCCTACAAAGGCCTCCTTCCCCCTCGATTATACAAGGGGGAAGGAGGGTTACATGCACTCAGAATGGGGCGTGATCAGGCCGTCAACAGAGCTTCTCCCGGTTGGCGGACCTACATGCCGGTGGCGGCCTTCCAAGCTCGCGATGTTCTCGTCGACCTTACCTTGACTGGTCGGGAAGTAGCCAACATCCAGGATCTCGTCGCCCACGTTGTTGATGTAAAACCAGATGAACGAGGCAACTTGCGGCTTCTCCTGCATGATCTTGGCATCCGAGTAGATGAACAGCGGTCGGGAAATGGGGTACTCTCCGGACTCCGCCGTTACTTCGGATGGCTGGACGCCCTTTACTGATAGCGCCTTGAGCGCGCCCGCGTTCTCCTTGTAGTAAGCATAGCCAAAATAGCCGACAGCGTACGGCGAACCTTCCACGCCCTGAACCAGCACATTGTCATCCTCGGATAGCTGCAGGTTGGCGGCATTCAGTGCGGCCGCCTCGCCCAGAGCAATATCGGCCTTCCCGTCTGCGTTCTTGTTGGCAGGCGCCATCACGGCCTCAACAAAGTAGTCGAAGGTGCCGGAATCCGTTCCAGGTGTGAAGCGCAGGATATCCTCGGCCGGCCACTCGGGGCGCACGTCTGACCACTTCGCGGCCGTTGAGAAGATCGCGGCCAACTCCTCGAGAGTGACGTCCGTGACGAAGGTGTTCTCGGTGCTCACCACGACGGCCAGGGCATCGATGCCCACTTGAAATGCAATCGGCTCGCGGCCGATCGCCTTGCATGATTCAATCTCGGTGTCCTTGATCGCACGCGAGGCATTGGAGACGTCGGTCTCCCCAGCTTTGCAGAATCGCTCAAAGCCCGCGCCCGAGCCGATGGAATCTACCGTGACCTTGCCTCCGAACCCTTCCTCGCCAAATCGCTGCACCATCCTCTCCGACAGCGGAAACACGGTTGATGATCCGGCTGTGACCACGTCACCCGAGACCGCGTCTGGCCTGTACATCGCCAGCGGATCCGCCGTGGGCTCAACCGTCGGCGCAGATGCTTCCGTGGGAGCCGGCGGAGCCTGGGTCGGCGCCGGTGCGCACCCCGCAAGCACAAACGCGAGGGCGGCCATTATGACGACTGACGAACGAACCAACTTGAGCATTTCTATTCTTCTCCTTTTTGATTGCATCCCATGGAAATACATATCACTCAGGTATCGTAGTCTGCCGCGCTTAAGGGCACTGGAAGGTCAGGTTAACGTCTCGTAAAGAAGCGCAGGCCGCGTAGCCTGATGGACTGGGAGGGGCGCGGCGAGGTGCGAGTCACCGCCTGCGCGGCGTATATAGGGGGACTTGACCGTGGACCTAGCGGCGCTCGGCGCCCGTTGGAGATGGCACCTCGAGAGGTGAAATTGATTGCGTTTCCTCCCACTCCCATGTGTTCAGATAGGACAGCGAGCGGTAGGCGGTGAGGTCAAGATGCAGAGGGGTAACAGATACGAAACCGGCCGCCAGAGCACCAATGTCGGTGCCGGGCTCGGGCACTCCAGTGGGCGCATCGCCCCCGATCCAGTAGAACGGGCGGCCTCGGGGGTCTGCGCCCTCGTCAAGCCGGCTGTGATAGACACGCAATCCCTGCCGCGTCAGCTGGAAACCGCGCAGCTCTTCGTCGGGCAAGTACGGAACATTGACATTCAGTAGAGTGTCAGGTGCCAAACCGTGCTCCAGAACCCGGCGGACGATCTTGCGAGCGGCGCGCGCGGCAGGTCCATAGTCGATCTCGGCGACATGATCACCTGGAAGCTCGAGCGAGACAGCCACCGCAGGCAGGTTCGCAATGACGGCCTCCATGGCCGCGGTGACCGTGCCCGAGTACGTAACATCGTGTCCGAGGTTCGCGCCGGCGTTGATGCCGGAAACGACCAGATCGATCGGCTCCTTGAAATATCCGAGGGTTGCAAGCGCCACGCAGTCAGAAGGCGCCCCATCGCTTGCATAAGCAACGCATCCATCGCTGAGCCGTAGCTCTCGGATTCGCAGTGCCCGATCCAGGGTCTTGACGTGACCTCCGGCAGACCAGTTGCGGTCAGGACCCAGAATGCTGACTCTCTCCCAGGCTGCGCAGTTCGTTTGCCAGCGCCAGAAGCCCCGGCGCGGTGACCCCATCGTCGTTTGTTACGAGAATATGCTTGTCCATTGGGGCCTAGCGCCCCCGCCCAAGATAGGCGCGGCGCTTTTGGATCGTGTCTGCTGAAAACATGACTACGGTGCAGATGGCGAGTATGACGATTGCAGTCATTGTGATTGGTCCTTCCTTTTTCTTATGACTGCATCATAGCCAGTCGGCCTTAAGAACTGCGAAAATGCCAGTTAACGTCTGGTAAACGAAACGCGGGCGGTGCCGTCGCCAAGGGCGCCAGGCCTTCTCCGGGACAGCGGACGAGGTTCGCGAGGCGCCTATTGGGCCTGAGGAATCGTGAAGTGGAAGGTGCTACCTTGTCGTTCCGTGCTTTCCGCCCATATTCTCCCGCCGTGAGCTTCCACCAGGTGGCGGGCGATCGAGAAGTCCCATTCCCGTGCCCCCGGTGCTCCGCGCCCGATCGGCGCGATAGAAGCGCTCGAAAATGCGGGGCAGGTCGTCGGCAGATATTCCCTGGCCGGTGTCACTAACGGAGAACTGCACGAGATCGGTCTGTCCGCCACTTGGATCGGGCGAAGTTTTAAGCGTCCGGGCTGAGAGGATGATCTGTCCGCCCGGGGCCGTGAACTTTAAGTGCGTTGTAAATCAAGTTCAGCAGCACCTGCCCCAAACGGGCGGGGTCGCCCCGCACCAATGGGAGCGTGTCGGGACAGTTGACTTGGAGGGCGAGCCCAGCGCGCTCTGCCTGCATGCGCATCCGGTCGGCGGCAGATTCCAAAACGGTGCGCGGTTCAATTGCCGCGAGTTGCAGAGCGGCCTTGCCGGACTCGATGGCAGTGAGATCCAGCAGCTCCTGGGACATCTGTGTGAGCGAATCCACCTCTGCGATCATGCTCTGTAGGAACCGGGAGGCAGCCTCCGGATCACGCAGGGCGCCATCCAGAAGGGTCTCAGCCAGCGCCCTCAGTGAGGCCAGCGGGGTGCGCAGCTCGTGCGAGAAATTCGACACGAAATCCTGCCGGACGGTTTCAAGCTGATGGAGCCGCGTGAGATCCTGGGCAAGCAGCAGGCTTCCGCCCCCATGCGTGTCCGGAACTACCACCAGTTGGATGAATTGCTAACTCGTGGGCAGTTCAACGGATTCACTGTGCAGTCCCCCGGTATTAACGGAGAGGCGCCAGGCGTCGACCAGGCGATGGTCTCTCAAGACTTCGGTAATGGTCCGGTCCACCGCGTTGGGCACCTGGAACAGCCGGCCGGCCGCCGGGTTAGAGTACTGGATCTCACCGCTTGAATTGGCAAGGAGCACTCCGTCGGCAAGCTGGTCAAGCACGGCGGCCAGCCTATCCCGCTCAGACGCCGCACGCGAGAGATTGTCCGCGTCTTCGGCAAGCAACTGGCGCACCAGGCGTGAAAGCGATTCGAGTTCGCGATCTGGCAGCGGTTCGGATCGCGGCTGCAAACTCAGCGCATGCTCGTAACGACGGACTGCCCGCAAGAGTCGCATGTGGCGCCATGCCAGCCACAGTGCCCCAAAGCCCAGCACAAGCAAGAGAACCGACACTTGAGAAGTCACCCTACACCTGAGCCTCAGCCTTCAAACCGGTAGCCCCCGCCTCGGACTGTCACAATGCGAGTGGGCCCCGATGGATCAGCTTCGATCTTTTGCCGCAACCAACGAATGTGCACGTCCACCGTGCGACTGTCCCCCACGAAATCCCAGCCCCAGACACGCTCCAGGATGAACTGGCGGGAGAGCATGCGGCCCTTGTGCTCGGCGAGGAAGAGCAGCAACTCGTATTCCTTGGGCTTTCAGCGCCAGGGGTATGGAGGCACGGGTGACCTCGCGGCGGGTGGCATCGATGACAAGGTCGCCGAACTCCAGCCGGCGGTGCGCTGACTCTGCAGTGTGTGAACTCTCATCGCGCAGCAACTGGGTCCGCCGAAGCATGGCTTTCACGCGCGCCAGCAGCTCGCGCATGGAAAACGGCTTGGTGAGATAGTCGTCCGCGCCAACCTCGAGTCCGACGACACGATCGATCTCGTCGCTGCGGGCCGTGAGCATGATGATGGCCGCGTTCAATTCCCGGCGAACGGTCCGAGCAACCTCGAAGCCATCCTTCTCCGGCAACATCACGTCCAGCACAATAAGATCCGGCCGGATCGTGAGCGCCATTTGAATGGCCGTCCGGCCATCGGCCGCCGTCTGGACCGAATAGCCAGCGGCCTTCAAGTTGTAGGCGAGCGTGTCCAGGAGGGCCGGTTCGTCCTCCACCACAAGGATGCTCTCAGGCATGTGCACTCGACTGCCTGGCGCGGCGATACGTATCCGATGCAAAGAAGCGTGCGGCGCTCTGCACATGCCAGAGCAGATGCTGGCCGGGCCGACGGCTTCGGCGGCGTGGATCGTGCAGAAGCCGCAGTCCAGGATCCACCAGGACGGACATGCCCTCAAGCCGCAGCCGCGTACACAGATCGACGTCCTCAAAGTACAAGCGGTATCCTGGATCGAAGCCACCCAGCCGGGAAAACGTTTCGCGGCGCATCAGCATGAACATGCCTGCGATCCAATCTGGATGCAACAATCGTCGGGCATCAATGGCTGGGGGCGAATGGGCAACTCCCAGCCACCGGCCAACTATCTGCCACGGGCTGGGAAGCGCGCGAAATGAATCCTGTATACGCCCATGTGTATCGACCAGAACAGGAGCAACCATGTGACCGCGGCCGGTCCGGATGTGCTCGAGCAGAACGCCGAACACGCTCTGCGTAAACAGCACATCCGGATTGAGGACGCAGAAGAACTCCCCCGTCGCCCTTGAGAACGCCGCGTTGTGGTTGGCCGCAAAACCACTCTGCCGATCGGGGCGGAGCATCAGAACTGAATGCCAGCCCGACGGAGCCAACTCCGGCAGATCATTACCGAGGTTATCTGTGACGATGAGCTCTATTCGGTCGACCGGCTCGTGAGCAGTGATGCTCTCCAGCACTGCCGCCAGCGGCTGCCAGTCACCATGGCTGACGATCGAAATGGAAATCAGTGGCTGCGGCTCCGCAGCTTGGGAACCTGCCGATGTCATCCAGACTCCGCGGCGGGCCATTGCCGGCTGATCCAGCCCTCCAACGGCCCCAGGACGTTTGCATTCATGTGGCGCAGAACCTCGGCGGCGGGCACCTTGCGTTCTGCCTGCACCCGGCCTCGTTTGGACAAGGCACGCGGCAATCCGCGCAGGGCGTCCCACTTAGCGCGAAGTATGGCGAGGCCATGACCGGCGAGGATGAAGTAGGGGACGGAGACCGACGTTTACCACGATGTGCAAGTGGCAGGTACAGCCAGACCCAGGGTGACGGCATGTTTTTCGCGTAGGTCCACACCAGGTTCCGGTGTCCATGATACACGGCGAAGCCACTGCGACGGCCCGTGCTGGCGCTGCCGACGTGCTGCACGGAGGCCGCCTGCACCAGATAGCAGCGGAGCCCGCGCAGACGCATTCGGAAGCCGAGGTCCACGTCTTCGTGATACGCAAAGTAGTCCTCGTCGAAGCCGCCGGCCTCCAGGAATTCGACACGTGGGTACATGGCGGCAGCGGCGCAGGCGCTAAATACCTCTCGAGCGGTTCGCGGCGCCGAAATGGGGACGGTTGTAGTTAGCCCGCAGGGCCAGGCCACTGGTGTAATAGATGTCTCCTTCGCCATCGAGCAGGCGCGGGTGATTGGCCTGGATCTGCCGCGAGGCGAAAAAAGCCTCGGGGAATCGTCGCGCCGCGTCGACCAGGTGGCTGCAACCAGTCCGGATCCGGGAAGGCGTCTGGATTCAGCATGGCCAGCCATTTGCCGCGCGCCAACTGGGCGCCAAGATTGGAGGCGGCGGCAAAGCCAATGTTCGTGTCCAGGCGCTTTACCCGCATGCGTCGGCCGGCCCGCGACGGGCGCGCACGTGGGATGTCGACCGTCAGTGGAGGCATTATCAACGAGGATGACTTCAAAATCCGGAAGGTCTGAGCGGCTAGAGAATCAAGGCACTGTGGCAAGTAGGCTGCGCTGTTCCAGCCGACGATAACAACGGATACGGATGCTGCTTTCAACGGAGGACTTGGATCTCCTCTTCGGCCGGTGGTGTCCTACTGACCGCGGTATTTGAGGACGCGAGCAAAACCCGCGGGCATGAGCGAGCCCGGCGATGACAGCCATGGGTATTCTAGCACGCAGAAGCTCCCAAGGTCGGACAGATACCGTTCACCCCAGCACGGGCGAGGTCGCCCTCAAGCCACAATTCAATGGCGAGACGCAAGCCTAAGACACACAAAGCTCATTGCTGGCAGGCATGAAAGCGTCGCAGGCGTCTCGTGAAGCTGACCCGGCAAATCCAGGGCCTCCGCTGTAGGCTTGCCGAGGCTGCAATCCGGGAGACGTTGACCTAACACAGTAGAGAACGCGATTGCGGTTCTCATTTCAGGCCGGACACGAACTGCTCAAGCCATGCGTTCAGGTACGGCAGATTTCTCTCCACGAACTGCAGCACGACAACATCGGGATCGACCACGTTGACTTCCTCATACGAAAGCAGGTCCGGATAGGAGGACAGATGGTCGATGAATGTGGCTTCGCTGAACTGTGGCGCCATGAGGACCTCCAGCGACCGCCCAAACAAGTCCATGTACATGAGGAGCCGCGGCGCGCCGGACGCGAGTTGTGAGCGCAACTCGCATTGGTCTCGTATCGTCATTGTAGGTGAGCCATATCACATCCGACTTCTTGGGCCTTAGCAAATAGCCGGCCTCCAGCACACTCCGCGCGCCGATGATTTCGCGATGTCGCGAATTGCCGGCGGCGTGGTCTTGAGCGTGAAGGCATCGATCCTACTAGGAGCCAGTTCTGGATAGGTTCGAGCCACGGCAGCCATCGTCGCGGAATACGGCAATGTACGCACCGTAGGCGTTCCAGTGCGTATCCGTCTTGTAGTAGACATCGTTGTACTGCCGCCCCTCTCGCAACGCGGGCCGCACGTCCACCAACACCGGGGGGCCGTTCTCGGTCGGCTAGTCGCTCAGCACGTCCAATTCCGACCGGGGCTCGATCTTCTGTATCTGCTCTGGCAGCTTGTCCGGGTAGATCGTGGCTTTGTTGGGGGCGATCAGAAGGACGAGCGTGGTTCCTCGTTCGCGGAGCGCACGATCTAGTATGTCGAGGTTGTTCTGGATGTTCTGTATGCCCGCCGGAGGCAACTGAGGGGTGTTCTGAAAGGCGTCCAATTCCTTTCGTCAGTGTATTCCAGCCAACCATCCTGTCCAACCAGGGCCCTGCAAAACACGCGGTCCCCCAATCCCAACCGAATCGCGCGAAAACAGAGCGACCAGTGTTCGGCTGCCCGGCATAGCACTGTCAATCTGCCGCTGAGCACCCACCGCCATAAGGCAGGTGATGTACAAGAAACGCGCCCAGCCGGAGGTGATGAAAGTGACAGCATATCGTCGGCGCCAGGCATCAACACCGATCACTGGATTGCCCATTCAAAATCTCGGATATAGATTGGGGGCGAAAGTGCCACTCAGCAGCCCTGCCAGACCGAGGACAAAGGCCGCCACAAGCAGAAGATCCTCGACCGGTTGAAACAAGAAAAAACGCCTGGTTGGCGGCCTTCCGAAGCCAGCCGGAATTCGGTGCCAAATGGACCCCAATGGCAGTGCAAGAGCAGCTCCAGCCGCCAATGCGAGGAGGAACGATGGCTCAACAAACGGAAGCGGCCGTGGTCTGGCTGAACGGCAACGCTTCGAGGCCTGATGAGTTGCCGACAAGACGCGAAAAGAAGGCCAATGCGTATCTCAGATCATTCGAGCGAACAGCACCCAGCCAATGAGCACGATGACCAGGGTGTACACATGTCGAAGGGGCCGCCAGAGCCTGGTCAATGCGAGGCTCAGCCCGCCGCTCTCCACTGCCAGTGCGACTCCGAACAATAATCCCCAGGCAATGAACGTTGGCTTAAAGCCGTACCATAGGCCGGTCAGCGAGAAAGACAATGATTATGTTGATTTGCTGGCCCGCCCACTTGAGGCGCCGCCGCTCCAAGGGATAGAAGACATACTCACGAAACCAGGTTGTCAGCGATATGTGCCAACGTCGCCAGAAATCGCTAATACTCTTGCGCAATGTATGGGCAATTGAAATTTTCCGGGAGGCGAATACCGATCATCATCGCGAGGCCAAGTGCCATGTCGGTGTACCCCGAAAAGTCGAAGAATATCTGCAGTGTGAATGCTATCAGTGCAAGCCAGGCTAGGTAAGGTGCAAAATCGGGCACGGGAAGGCCAAAGGCGGCGTCCGCGACCAAGGCAAGCTGGTTCGCAATGAGCGTGCGTTTGACAAAGCCGACCAGCAACCGCCGCAAGCCGAGGGCCAGCTCTTCCCAGGAAGGTGACAGCCCGGCCAATTGTTTAGCGAAGGGCTCAAACCGCAGTAGGGGGTCGGAGGCGACCTTCGGAAAGAACAAGAGATAGGCCGCAAGGCTCCAGAAACTACCACCTGCCGGTCGGCGCGCGCGCCAGACGTCAACCAGCTAAGAAATGGACTGAAAAGTAACGAAAGATAGTCCGACGGGCATGGCGAGCCCGCTAACAGGGGCGATCAAGCCGGCTGGCAACCCCCGGCTCCAAAGTCCAGCCGCGCCGTACCCCATTACGAACTTGAAAATCGACAGCATAGACAGAATAATGCCCACACCCAACCACAGCCAGATTTTGGATACTGACCAGTCTTCCTTGCCCAAGATATGAGGCGCCCGGAGGCAAATGTTACGACGAGGATCACGCTGAGCCAGATGAGAGCCGCTGTTTGGCCAAGTGACAGACACGCGACACTGGCAACGAGCACCAACTGCAAGCGAAGCCGTTGGGCGCTTAGCAGGTACACGACTACGGAATATTGGCAGGAACCCGAATACGAACGCCGGCGAAATAAGGTCCATGCTCCCCTGACTTGCCTAACTCAAGTCGGCTTCCCGGCGTAACAGACCAAGACGCCGCCCCTTCGGCCGGACGGCCACCCCGGCTTGTGACGGCGATGAAGTCTCTGTTCTCCTGAGGACGCTCCCCGCGCATCTGGTGGTCGTCGAAACAGGAGCTAGGCTGTCGACCTCATTGTCCACGAACGGGCTGACGCAGGCCTAACGTCCCAGTCCGCGAAGCAGCCGCGCACCGCAGTAGCTCTGCGCAGCGTGGCGGGTGGACCACACAATTGCGGTGCGCCATAGCAATGGATATGGGCGAGCCTTTCAACGCATCCAGCCGTCCCCTCTCCTTCGGCGCCCAGCTCCGGCCCAACGAGGGGTACTCCAACCCTCCCTTACGTAGAGGGCACTAGCGTTGTCAGCCGGTTAAACGCAGCCCATTGTAGCATCCAACGCATTGAGGGCGCGTGAACCTAGCGTGCCGTCCGGGAACAACGAGCATCGGCAGCGAAGGAAGAGAATGGGAGCTCCCACAAACCGAGAATACGGATTGCCCATCGCGGAAGAGGGGTGGTGCGACGCTGGACGACGATCACCCGTCAACTACAAGGTCCCGTCCGCCATCCCGACGCGGAAGAGCCCGCAACGCGGACAGTATGTCCTGGTAGCGCCTGTGCCAGGAGTTGGCACGGCCGATTTCTCGCCGTTTCTCAATTTCTCCATCAGCGTCCCCCGCAACCGCAGCCTCCAACTGAGAAACAAACTCCGCCGGCATGGAGTAAGTTCTGACGAGGGGCATGAATTGGAGGACCTCTGGGACGGAGGCGGCAACGACAGGCTTGCCTGCGCTCAGATACTCGTAAAGCTTCAGTCGATTCGTCGACCTGGTCAACGGAGTGAGCAGGAACGGTATCGTGCAGACATCGATGCCGGCAAGATATGAGGGGAGTTCATCATAGGCCATCTCTCCGAGGAGGTGGACATTTCCGAGCAACGGCAGCTGGCCCAAGCTCGCTCCCCACGTATCGCCGATGAGGACAAAAGACCACTCTGGGTGGGCCACGGCAGCCGCCCTAACGGCCTCCCGCATCGAACCACTCGGAGATTGCTCCATAGTAACCAATGACCGGCTTGGGCAGAGGGACAAGGGGGCTTCGGCCCGGGGCGCAGGCGGCTAAAGTGATCAAAGTCTGCCCGTTGGGGACGAGGATGCAATGCGCATCAGCGGGCGGATCCTATGACACGGGCCCTGGAGGCGGCGATCACGAGATCACTTACGGCCGCCAGCTCCTGCTCACGTGGCTCGCGGCTACACGGGGATCACGGATGTGAAACCGGCAAAGTCGTCTACGGCAGTCAAAAAGAATGCGCCAGCCATACTCTTGCTGCAGCCACTTGGCAAGGGGTAGCCAGAACGGGTGCTCTACGACGCACACGGCATCACGAAGTCCCGCGTCAGCCTATGAAGGTTGCCAGAGCCCGTGTCAGTCCAGCTCAGGGTGCGCCCCCGCAGCTCATCCCGGTACAGAGCACCATTACGTGCCGTCGCCTGGCAACCGACCTCAAGGATATCCTGGAAATGGCGTAGCATTGCAACCGCCGGCGAGCGGAAACCGACGAAATGTGCTCGAATATAGAACACCGATGGTCGTCAAGCGCAAACTGGCGCATCAACTGCTGCGGTCGCTGGAAGCGAAAGAACCATCTATCACCGGGAGGCAAGATGACATCGAAGGTTGGGCGGGCATCCAGCGGTGGGCCTGGTGGCACTGCCGCCAGCTCGACATCTCGAAAGGACCAGCCAGCACGAGGAAAATGAGGTTGAGTACCTTCTGAGCCACAAACCGGCCGCTGCGTATCCAGCCACAGGCCCAATTCCTCGATCCCTGGCGACCACAATGACCCTGCCACGGAGGGTGCCTGCGGGGAATAGCCTATCCGTGAACCTGCCCTTTAATAGACAGGCACTCCAGAAGAACCGCGTCTTCAGAAGTCCATAGACGAGCAAGATGCGCTCTCATCCCATTCTTGTATTCTCGTGAAATTCACACGCGCGCTTGAAATGGTGCTCATTTCGCCGAAAGGGGCCGGGAGTCGACACGATCCGCATACAGAAAACATAGTCCCAGCGGCACCACCACGGGGTAGAGCGTCATCAGCACAGGCGCACTTCCAACCAGTGTGCCCCCGACGGCAACAGCCAGTAGATACAGCGGGATAAGCGGGGCCACCCTCTTCAGCAGTGGCGGCGCCACCCTGTCAGCCCAGAATGGCAAGCACCCAGAAACCGCCGAGAAACAGGGCCATACTCACCAAGCTCCGAGCCGGTGCATCTCCAGACGTATTCTGTAGGAAAACCTCAGAGAAAACTCCTCAGCGGAGCCGATGGCCCCCACACTAAGCGCATTCCGAAGTAAATAGCTGCCCAGGATCCCAACGCACCCAGCCAAAGCAGAATCAATCTCGGCGGCGTCGAGGCTCGCCAAGGCCCAGAGTGCTCAAGCAGAGCAGCCCAAATGCTGCCACAATGACAATGCCGGTCTACAGCGGTTCAACGATGCCATCAGAACGGAGGTAACAAGCACTAAAACAGCACCTCCGGGAGATTGCGATGAGCGAAACTGCGAAGCAGCCCAGCTCTAGTAGCGACCATGGCTGGAAATAGTGGTCATGAAGAGCAATGGGCATTGTCCGCGCCAACAAGAAGGACACCTATGAGGGCATGGTCAGCGGCAAACCATATTCGAAGCCAGGCCCGCGAGCGAACAGAAGGAACGAAATGCATAGGCCATCGACGAGGGCGTAGGCGATGCTCAAGAAACGCGGTCGGCCCGGGCCAAAGATTCCGATACCGTCGACGACTTCCCTGGTCACATCCGGAAGCGGACGGGAATCGAAACGGCGCCACGGCCGTGCCCGCAATTATCTGGTTGTGGAGGTCCACTGAAGAGCTAGGTTCGGGGCCTAGATTGCACGGGTGGTTCGGCGCTGATAGAACCAGAGCGACAGAGGCGATGAGCGTCGTTGCGGCCCGTGATCCAAACCACCCGACCGCCCCGTCCCCGTATCCAGGTTGGGCGCCGCCGGTTCGTGCCGAGGATCTACCACGCTGTCAATGTATGGCCTCGGTTCGCAGGTTCATCTCAAGTCCCCCTGTGGAGGGCGGCGGTACCGGCACCGCATGGGGCATCGAGCTCGACACCCCGCCGCAGATGGCCGCCAAGGAGGTCAGTCCGAAACTCCGCGATCGTCACTTCTGAGGCCGCCTTCAATACCACGCAGCCTCACGTCCAAGGTACTTCAGAGCTCCCAACCTGTCGGAAGCGCCGGAAAATGGGTTAGATCCATGCTGCCGGGGATGCTCTTGCATGGGAGCTCCACGCGCGCTGAGATGATACTCCTCTACAGCGTGCGACCATCTTGAGTCAATCTCCACACCCACCGGTTGGCAGCAGAGAGATTCGAAGGCAGTCACCCGCATCCCTGGATAGCCGTGGAGGACGTCCCGGACAATCTGCCCTTTCGCGGCGGAACAGCGACGCGGCTGCCAGGGCAAGGGCTAGTACAAACCATTTACGCGGCTTGAGACTTCGGTCGTCCTCTTCGTTCCGACCGTGGCAAATCATGCGGCTTGCGACAACGAAATCCACGCCCTCTTCAAATGGCCGGCGAAACTGACCCAGCGAGGCTGGAGCAATCGTGCCTTTGGGGTGGAACAGGATCAGCGCATCCGTACTGCATTTTTCGAATGCGTACACAACGGCAGCGTTGAGACTTTTCCGCGGCTGCGTGTAGACCGGGATGCCCTGCTGTTTTAGGTATTCAACTGTCCCGTCAGTGCTCTTGCCATCGACGGCGTAAATGGCGTCGAACCACGATCTCTCTATGAGCGGCACGTCATGCCGACAACCTTCGAGCTCGTTTCAGAGTCAGGAGACAAAGTGAAATCTTCATCCGCCCCCTGTCCCGAAAAGGGAATCTCGTATCCTTCAGCCAAGCCTCAAGGACCGCCATCTCCCTTGATTCCACGATCCCCGCTTTCAACAAAACCTCATAGACGCCGATGAGGTTGGTCGCCACGGATCGTCCTGCGCTGACCGCACTGGCTGCCAGATAGGCGGCCTTCTCAGCAAACAAGTACGTTGTGATCTCAGCCTCAAAGTCCTTAAGATGGCTATGAGGATTGCGCTCCTGCAAGGCTGTGGCATCGCCAAAACCAAGACGTGCCCCCAGCCCCCATAGTATCGGCTGCGCCACCAAGCTTCGCAGAACGTCCGTGAAGCGGAACGAGACGAACGCCGGGAGGTATAGGAGCTGAAAGGCCTCGCGAAGGTACATCGCATTCTGCGAATTGCTGGGGCAAAACACCCCCTCATCCAGAACCACCGGCTCACGCTCGGTGAAAGTAATGGGTTGATTGAACAGTAGCCTGTAGATCGCGTCCACATCCGCTTCGTTGTTCGCCAGGAATTGCCAAATTCCCACGCGGCTTGGGAGTCTTCGCAAGCTGGTCTTTTCGCTCCGATCGAATCTGATCTATCGGAAAGCCCCGCGGCCAGATGAAGGCATCTGTGAAGAACTTATACACATTGACAAATCCGGACTCTGTCACGGTGTCGTAAGAAGCTTGGGCGGGCACAATTCCCCAGTCGTGGAGCGGTATGTTGTCGTCGTCCAGATCTGCGATGAGGCTTGCCCCCTGTTCAATTGCCTTCAGGTATCCCAGCATCTTCCGACAGTAGTGATTCCAGGGCAGTCTGGGCACAATCGACCAGGGCAGTGTCGCCTGCGTCGCCGGTGACAAGTACAATACGTTTTCGCATGACCAGTCGGCCGGAGTCTTCCGATCGCCCACAACAATGACCTGCCAATCCCGCATGGCCGCGAACTTCCGAACCGATAAGGATGGCTCAAAGATCGATGTAAATACTATGGATTTTTCCACGGGCAAACCACGAGACTGATTTCTGTTGCTCTCTAGCCCACCGCGCGCTCTGCAGGCCACCACACGTAGCCGGCCGGCGCCGCCGTGAACAATCGAAGTTATGCGGCCCCTGGTCCCCTCGCCACGATCAGACCGTTCATCGATTCGGCGTGCGAAAAGTTGGTAAGGGGCGCGAAGGTTGTTGCTCAGTGACCTTCGCGCCCGTTTTCACTCCATGTTGCTGTGCCCATTATACATCACGGAGCCCACGAAGCAGCAAACTCGGTCCAGAGGCCCAAGCCACACTCCTCATGGCGATGCTCAGATAGGATCTGCGGGCAATTCCGACCGCAATCACGAGGAGAGCCCCGACCTGTGCCTGCGGCTGTGACGCGCTTTCGCCTCGAAAGCGTCCGCGAGAACTCCTAGTCGACGCCATGATTGGCCGAAGTCCGCCGCCAACAATCCAATCGCAAGAACAAAAGCGGTGACGAAGCCCGCCCCGCCGACCAGGAAGGAAATCGGCTCAAAGACCAGTTCGACCCGGTGCGCGCCGCTAGGCACGCGTACGGCTTTGAAGGCATAGTCAGCCCGGAGCACCTTGGTCGGAACACCGTCTACGTAGGCTTTCCAGCCCGGGTAAAATGCTTCCGTCATGACCAAATAGCCAGGGGCTATTGAGTTCATCTCAATCCATAGGTGGTTGTTGGTGCGTGCTGCTATTCGCGCGAAATCTTGGGCCAACGGGGTCCCCGCTGTCGCGCCGGACGCTGGCTCCGCCTCCACGGACTTGGGCGCAGCTGGCCCTTCCAAGATGGCCATACGTCCAGGATTGAATTCCGGTTCCTTCATGGCCGCAATCTGCTCAACCCTCCCTTCAATCCATTTGGCCTCGTGCACCAAGAAAGTTTTCGGAAGCGCATTCGTGTTCTCGTAGACGTAGTAACCGAGGCCCTCGATCAATCTGAATTGCGAAGTAGGCGCCCGAGGATCAGATTGACGTCGAGGGGTTTGCCCAGAAAATCAGGTACTTGGCACTCGTAAGACTGAAGAGCGGAGAGGAGCCTGTCGTCGATGCCAGTTGGAAGACTGCCCCAGCGTTGTACCAGAGGCTGCCCGCCGCCACTGCCTCAAATCGGTAGTCGTCTCCAATATGGTGCCGGAGGAAAGTCACGATCCTGGAATCATCGTAGATACTCTCCCGTGAGATCTGGATGAACTCCCGGGTCGTCGAGTTCAACAGCTTTCCCGTGCTGGTTAGGATCAGATCGAGCGCGACGAGTGCTACAAGTAGCCATTGCCAGCCGACTCGATCTTGTCGATTAACCAGCAAGATGACGAGGAAGCCCAAGATCGGTATTAGGTTGTTCGCCGCAAGCCAGCGCGCGGGTGATTCGGGGGAAACCGGCTGCCAAGACCCCATGACAATGCCCCGAGCGTGACAAGCACCAGGAGGCCCAGGAGCACGCCCACCGTTCGCAAGCGTGGCCACCATTCCAGTTCCAACTTGCGAGACATGAACTCGCGAAGGCCAAATCCTGCAAGGATCGAAAGGGCCAGGTGGAAGACGAAAAACGCCTCCGAGGTGCGCTTGAATACCTGAAGAGGAGGGAAGAGAAAGTGCAGCGACAGATACACGGGAGCGTACTTGCCCAAGGCATACAGCGCAGCCAACGCGGCCACAATCAGGAAGAATCGGTGCTCTCTTTGCAGCCGGGCCCATCTTTTGTCAGCGGAGCCACAGCCAGCAGCAGCGGCAAGGCACCCACGAACAGGTAGGTCTCGGTGACATCCGCAGGTCCCCAGTAAGGACCTCTAAGTGAGCCAAAGATTGGAAACACAAGTGTGAATAGCGTTGCAGGAGGAATTGAGCTCTGACTCGCCTGGTAGAACTCGAACGGATGCCGAGGACTTGGCTGGCGAATTCCAAGGCTGGAAGATACTGAATCGCAGCAATTCCGGCCGCAATAGCACCGAACAATGCCAGGTTGACCATGAGTCCAAGATTCGCGCTTGGAGCCCGATCGACGCGAAAGAGGCAGGAAAGGGTGTAGCCGACCAAAACAAGAAAAGCAAGGAGTGAGACCTGCCACCCGATCATAAGACAAAAACCGGTAACAACTCCGGCGTACACGAAGAACGCGCGCCGCTGGTGCGACACCGCATGTGTCAGAAGGACCAGGCAAAGCGGCAGCAGGGAAATTGCGAATACCTGGGCAACATGCTGTACCCGCGCCACCATTGGCCCGCCGAGCATGAATACAGCGGCGGAAAGCGCCGCCGCGGGCCAAGACATCTTGAATTGTCGGCTCGACGCGGACCGAGAAACCCCAACCAGGATATGGAGCAGTTCGACAAGATCATAGAAGCCGGGGGTAAGACGTCCGGGCAGCGCTAGGAGAAGAATCGCCGGGTAGAACATCTGGTAGATCGGATCGCCAAAAGCCGGCGTTCCAGAAAAGAGATACGGATTCCACAGGGGAATCTCACCTGCCCGAAAGGATTGTGTCACGAAGACTGCGAAGTGATAGTACACGTCCTTGCTGTCAAATGGGATGAAGGCCAGCCCAAGGAGATGACGGCGATAGAAGATGGCCAACAGGGCCGCCAGGCCAAAGATAGCCAGAGCAGCGGTCCGCACTGATATGGCCTTGCCCCCGCCGACGGCCTGAATGTCGATGTGCAAGTGGCTAATCAATCTGCTGCGATTCGAGCGCGTCCGTTCGCTACCTGACCAATGGCTTTCGACGGATTGGTTTGATTTCGTTCAAGCGAACGGTTGATCAATTCGTCCAGAACGTGATTGCGCGGCTCGACGCGCTGAACGTACCCGGGCACGGCATTGCATGAGCTTTGGACCGAGGTGATGCAGGAGCGTAAGGATATATCCCTTGCCGCGTATCGCCGAATCGAGGTAATGCTGGGTTTTGATCCGGACGAATGTCCTGCCGATCTGGTCCAGCAATTCGAGAGCGTGGTCAGCCAGGCCGGTGAATCTGCGATGGCAGAAATTGCTCCTATCTGTGCTACAGGCAATCCCGGCCCCGAGCTTGCGAAAGTCGTTGAATTCGCCCAGAGCAACGGGGTTCGGGGCCATATCACATTTCAAATACGGACGGACCCCTCAACGGATGACGTCAAGCTGCCGGTTTGGATTCGGGGGCGAGATTTAGCCAGGAAAGCTCGTGCTGCCCTGAGTTTGAATGGTTCTGCAGTATCTGATGACGTTCTATGTGAGCTATTCAGTATTCCAATGGACCGCGCAATCGAAATGGATAATGCTCGGCGTTTGCCACTTGGTATGATAGTGCGCAAGTCCGCATCTGCAGACTTTAAGTTCCTATTGAGGAAGCGGATTCGGTCTGGCCGTCGATTCGAACTTGCGCGCAATTTCTTTGTACTATTTGATCGCTGACAATGCTGATAACTGGCTACCTGTTACGGATGCGAAAACCGCACGTCAGAATATCCAAAGAGCGTTTGCCGCTGAGTTTTTGTGCCCGATTGATTCGTTAACGGATTTTCTATCAGGCGATTTTTCATAGACGCAGTTGATGCGGCTGCCGAGCACTTTGACGTTTCAGAAAGGGCAGTCAACTCTCAACTTGTAAACAATCGTTTCCTAACTTCGGAAGTTTTAGAAGATGTTTGTGAGGGCGATCCCTTTCCTTACGTGACGCGCAGGAGGTTCGCTCGTGGGGGTGCATCGGCGTAGCCAGGTCAAAAGTGCCCGCCAAATGAGCGCGGCAGCGCATGGTTCACCGGATATTCCACCCGGTCTTCACCTTGGCGAGCACGCCATTTGCGGCCTCCACAGTTTGCGGCGAAATCCGT
>CAWATK010000004.1:0-35758 GCA_963784915.1 uncultured Chloroflexia bacterium | reverse complement strand
ATGATGCTGAATCTCGCCGTGATCGCCTTGAACGGCGGTTGGATGCCGGTGAGCCCTGAGACAGCCAGCCATCTTCCAGGAAATCCGGCAGCGGGGGCGCTGGGCACACGGGTAGACGACAAATCCATCCTGCTTGAGCCAGAGGACACTCGACTCGAGTTCCTGGCCGACCAATTCCTGCTTCCGGAAATCCGGGGCTATCGGGCAGCGATCAGCATTGGAGACATCTTTATAGCAGCGGGCGCCTTCTGGTTGCTTGCCTGGCAACCCAGCGCCCCACCATCCCAAGCGGAGCGATAATGCTTAAGTCCAAGCGGTACTAACGCAAGTCCCCCTGACACTGGATCCGACCAGCACTCACTCGGGCATCAGCAATGTATTTGCGGCGGCCGTCGTAAGCCGCAGCTTCTGCAGCATGCTGCTCAGCAATCCCGATGGAGCGCTGAAGCAGGGCTACATGGGCCAGGGCTTCGGGCTCAGCCCGGAAGACTCGGCGCTGATCGTTTCGATCCGCGCCCAATCGCTGCCTGACCTCGCCCAGCAAGTAGTGCAGACGCTGGGGAAGTAAGACCGGCGGAATGCGTTGTGATCCGACACCGCCACCATATTTGCCCGTGAGATGACGCGGCGGAGCAGGGGGCGCGGCGACGGGGGGTCGTTGCGCCCCGCGTCCGCCACTCACAGGAAGATCGGAATTCGGACTAGTGGACAAGAGACCCGTGGACATTAAGCCAAACGCCGGAACCCAACTAGATGCCATGTTGCAGGCCTTTCCCGACCTGCTCTTTACCTTGAACGAGGATGGCGTTTTGCTGGACTACAAGGGGAATCAGCACTTTTCGACATTATTCGCCACAGCTGAGGCATTGATCGGGCAGAAGTTGGAAGATGTGCTGCCCAGTGATTTTGCAGCCAGTCTGCGCACTGCCTTGCATGAAGTCAAAAGCCAGAACAAGCCGGTCTCGTTCGAATACTCGGCGCGACAAGGCGGAGCTCTGCGCTGGTTCGAAGCCCGCCTGGTACAGGCCGCGCAGGATCAGGTCGTGGTGGTGGTTCGGGACGCCACGCGCCACAAAGAGGCCGAGGAAAAGGTCAAGTCGCAACTCAAGCGCATGGCCTCGCTGCGGGCCATCGACCTGGCGATATCTTCCAGCCTGGACCTGCATCTGGCGCTGTCCGTGATCCTCAGCCAGGTGACCTCTGAACTGGTTGCCGACGCGGCGGATATTCTGCTCCTGAATCCCCAGAACACGCTCGAGTTCACCACGGGCCTGGGGTTCCGCACGGATACGCTGCAACGCACACGCCTTCGCCTCGGACAGGGTTTTGCCGGCGCGGCGGCGGAACGCCGTGAGATGGTTCACATTCCGGATCTGCGAGCGAAGAACACGGGCTTCCTGAGGGCGCCTCTGTTCCTGGAGGAAGGCTTCCACTCCTACTACGGCATGCCCCTGATCGCCAAGGGGCGCGTCCGCGGCGTGCTGGAGGTGTTCCACCGCCGGCCGCTGACACCCGACGCCGACTGGCTGGACTTCCTGGAGGCGCTGGCCGGCCAGGCAGCCATTGCGGTCGAGAACGGCCTGCTCATCAAGGAGTTGCAGAAGACCAACTTCGAGTTGCGGCTGGCTTATGACACGACCATCGAGGGTTGGTCCCGGGCGCTGGATCTGCGCGACAGAGACACGGAAGGTCACACTCAACGCGTGACCTACGCGGCAGTGAAGCTGGGACGGCGACTGGGTATTTCAGAGGCCGAACTGGTGCACATACGGCGCGGCGCAATGCTGCACGACATCGGCAAGATGGCCATCCCGGACAGCATCCTCTTGAAACATGGTCCGCTCACGCCGGAAGAGTGGGATGAGATCCGACGCCACCCGCGCTATGCGTATGAACTCTTGAAACCGATCGAATACCTGGGCGCGGCTCTGGATATTCCGCACTATCACCATGAACGCTGGGATGGCAGCGGCTATCCGGACGGCCTGAAAGGGACGGACATTCCTCTCTCGGCGAGGTTGTTTTCTGTGATCGATGCCTACGATGCGCTCGTTTCACCGCGACCGTATCGCCCGGGCATGAACAAGTCGCTGGCGCGGGCCTACATACTGGATCAGGCCGGCAAGCACTTCGATCCGGACATCGCGGCCGAGTTCACCCGCATGCTGGACACGAGTCACACGGGCGATCTCCTGGCCCCCAGCTAGACGCCGGCACTTAGACAGCCTGCACAGCAAACCTAACAGACGAACGGGGAAAACGGCTCACGGGCACGTTCCCCACGCTCGCGCGGCCATGGCTAATGCGCTAGATCAGAAAACCGCCTCGCAAGGCGGCTGAGTAAGTGTGAGCGCGGAGAGATTCGAACTCTCAACCAATGGCTTAAAAGGCCACTGCTCTGCCGTTGAGCTACGCGCCCGGGAATCCAAAAGCGGATTGCATTCTAACATGCGCGATGTGGACGGTCAACGCGTGCCTGCGTCCATGAGGCAAAGACGTAGTAAGATGACTTTGTGCCAGGTTGCATTGCATGGATGCCGGACCCGTTGGGTAATAAGCCCGGTACACGCATCGTCTACTAGCAGCGTGGAGGCAACATGACCGAAGTGAAATACGTTACCGAGGCGGACTTCCAATCCGAGGTCCTGAACGCAGTCGATCCTGTGCTGGTGGACTTTACCGCCGTGTGGTGCCAGCCGTGCCGCATGGTGGATCCGATCGTCAAGCAACTGGCGCAAGATTGGGACGGCAAGGTCAAAGTGGTTAAGCTGGATGCCGATCAAAACCCGAGCATCATGATGCAGTATGGCGTGCTTGGCATTCCCACATTGATGCTATTCAAAGGCGGGGAGATCAAGGAGCGTCTCACGGGATATCAGCCCAAGGACAAGTTGGTTTCCAAGCTGAATGTGCATTTGCCTGGGGCTTGAGCCCCCACCCCCGACCCCTCCCCCAAAGGGGAGGGAAGTCAGATCGAGAAAATGATAGTGCGCAGGTAGATCACCTGCGCACTATCATTTTCTCGTGTTCATTCCGTTCAGGCGCGCTTGATCAGCAGAACTAGGCGCGCAGATGCTTATCCAGCTCGCGCAACTTCACGCGTGAGGTCATGTCCAGGCTGATGGGTGTGACGGCAACCATGTGCCGCCTGCGCAGCACGACCACATCGCTGTCCTCGTCTTCGCCATCCAGCACAGCCGCCTCTTTGTAGCCGAGGTGCGCGGCGACGTTCCAAGAGGTCCGCTTGGGGGCCAGCGGCTCATAGTATCCCTGACGCGCAACGCAGGTCACCACCCACTTTGTCTCGGGCGTCGCATCCGCCGGCACATCGACCTTGAGGAGGTCCACATCGTCCGGCATCTTCTTGTTCAGCAGCAGCCGGCCAAAGAAAGCCGCAAAGTACGCAGCTGCCGAGAAATCGATCTCGTTCGAGTAGGAGAGGTGGTATTGCTTATCGGCCTCCAGCGAGATGGCCACTGCCGGGATGCCCGACGAGGCCGCCTCCATTGCGGCGCCGACCGTACCCGAGATGGTCGTACCCAGGCCGACGTTCTCGCCATAGTTGATGCCGGAAACCACCAGGTCGGGCTTCTTGGGCATGATCTCGAGCACACCGTGCTGCACGGCCTGCGCGGGCGAGCCTGCCACGGCGTACACCTTCCACTCCTGGCCGTTGACGCGCAGCTTCTGCTCCTGGATGATGCCGCTGGACGTGCTGGGAAGGCTGCGGCCCATGCCGGAGGACTGCTCTGCTGGCGCGGCCACCGTTACTCGGCCGATGGCCGCCAGGGCGGCGGCCGCGGCCCACAGGCCCGGGGACTGGATGCCGTCATCGTTCGTCAGGAGGATCTGCGGTTTGGCTGCGCTTTGGCATGTCAACTCAATTCTACTTGCGCATGTCATTGCGAGGACCGAAGGGACGATTGCGGAGCATTCTGTAAGGAAGCAATCTAGTCTCTGGCCGCCTCGATCCCTGCCGCCTTCGGCGCGGGATGTTACGATGGCGGCTTGATGCCGCTTTGATCCCGCACCGCCTTCGGTGCGGGATGTTTCGATGGCGGCTTGATGCCGCTCTGATCCCGCACCGCCTTCGGTGCGGGATGTTACGATGGCGGCTTGATGCCGCTTTGATCCCGCACCGCCTTCGGTGCGGGATGTTACGATGGCGGCTTGATGCCGCCTCGTAACAAAACAATAGAAGCGGAGGATCCGCTTCTGAAAGAGTGGCGCTCCTGGCGCGATTCGAACACGCGACCTTTTGGTCCGCAACCAAACGCTCTAATCCACTGAGCTACAGGAGCAAAGGCCAAGCGATTTCTAATGCACAACGATGCCTCGGTCAAGCATGCTTGACCCGACCCTGTCGCAAGGGTAAAATCCTCTCTCACGCGGGAGTCGCCAAGTGGTAAGGCGTCAGCCTTCCAAGCTGATATTCGTGGGTTCGAATCCCGTCTCCCGCTCTGGAAAAGCGTTCAGCCGTCAGCGATCGGCGATCAGCTTCCCGGGCTGACAGCTGAGCGCTGAAAGCTGATCGCTCTCCCGGGCCCATGGCGCAGTGGTTAGCGCAGGCGACTCATAATCGCTTGGTCGTAGGTTCGAATCCTACTGGGCCCACAAATCCTCCGTAGAATCTGTAGCCCAACTGGCATTGAGCCTCGCAGATGCCCGCGTGCTCTGCGGTGGGTATGAATACGCTTGGTCGCAGATCGCCTACTGGCACGCAAGCGACGAATGCTACGGTGCCTACAGAATGACCCCGAATCGCGAACACATTGCCTGTGAGGGTTCATCGTGATGCGATCTGATCGGAAGCCTGAGTTCTTGACGTTTTGTACAGTTGAACGGTACCGCGAGAGACAGGTCCGCAGCCCTTCTTGACTTTCGGCTTTCTTCCTGTCATAATTGAATGGATGCAGCGAGGACGTACATATGCAAGCACGGACGGGACTTGGCGCGCGCTGTGGTGGACTGGGGCCGCGCTAGCGCTGGTCATCTTGTCCCTTGCCAGCCTAGGCGCGACCGTGGAACCACAGGTCGCGGCCTTCCAGGAGGACTTTGAAGATGGACAGGCCCAGGGTTGGTCTCTCGAACCTGGATGGCAGGTTCAAGCCGAAGTGGGAAACCAGGTGCTGGCAGGACAGGGTCATACTTGGGCACGCGCCAACGAGCACTTTGATGGGCACCTGCGTCAGTCTTTCCGCCTGAAGCTCATTCGCGGGCGTATCCATGTCGTCGTGCGCCTGACGGCCGCGGGCCGGTATTTCATCGGCTTCGACGTCGGGGGAACGGATCTCAACAAGCAGTACTTCCCGAGCGAGCTCCTCGAAGGCCTCGCTACGAAGGCTGCGTCGCACAGCCTCAACCGCTGGTATCAGATCGAGGTCGTCATGAACGGCAGCGCCATCGAGCTGTATGTCGATGGCGTGCGACAGTGGTCGTACACAGATCCTCATCCATTGACGGACGGTTCCTTCGCCTTTGAAACGCTCGAGGATTCCAGCGCTTACGTGGACGACATCGCCATCGGAGGCACGGCGCCGGCCGTTGTGGCAGCTGAGGGGACGCAGCCCTCCGCGGGGGCAATGCCCTCTGCCGCGGACCTCACCTGGGTGCGGACCGCCGGTCCGCTCGGCGGCCTTGGCTACGATGTGCGCATGGGATCCGGCAACCCGCCGCGTATGTACGTCACGGACGCGTGGTCGGGCGTGAACATCAGCACAGATGACGGGCTAACCTGGGCGCCGTCGAACGAAGGCATCAGCAGCCGGGTCGGAGACTCAGGCGATGCCATCCCGGTCTTTTCCCTGACCATAGACCCCAACAATCCAGACACGCTCTGGGCCGGCACGCAATATCAGCGCGGTATCTTCAAGTCCACGGACTGCCGGCCAGAGCTGGAAAAAGATGGACCAGGGCGTCGTCGAACAAAATGGCGGCATTAGTTTCCGGGGTTTCGCGGTCCAACCGGGGGACTCCAACGTGATCTATGCAGCTGCGGAGATCTCTTCGTGGGCCTGGGCCGGAGAGGAACGCCAGGGCCGCGAATTCGACCTGACGAAGGGGGTCGTATACAAGACCACGGACGGGGGCCGGAATTGGAAGGCGGCCTGGCGCGGCGACAACCTGGCGCGTTATGTGTGGATCGATCCCCGCAATCCGCAGGTGCTCTACATCTCAACCGGCATCTTCGACCGGGAAGCCGCCAACTCGGACCGGGTCAAGCGCCTGCCGGGCGGGGAGGGCGTGCTCAAATCGATCGATGGCGGCCAAACCTGGGAGCATGTCAACAACGGATTGAACAACCTGTATGTCGGCTCGCTGTTCATGAACCCGCGCACCCCCGATGTCCTGCTGGCAGGCACGGGCAACAACGTGTACCACGAGGCGAGCGGGGTATACCTGTCAGAAGACGGTGGCCAATCCTGGAGCCAGACCTTGAGCGATGACATCATCACCTCGGTTGAGATCTCCACGTCGAACCCGAATATCGCCTATGCGGGCAGTTCATCCGCCGTCTATCGAAGCTCGGACGGCGGCCGTCACTGGCAGCAGACTGTCAGCGGCGACCGCACGGGCTGGGGCCCGCCTGGAGTGCTGGCCGGCTTTCCGATCGATTTGCAGGCTGACCCGCGCGACCCCCAACGCGTCTTCGCCAATGAGTATGGCGGCGGCAACTTCCTAAGTGAGGACGGCGGGACGACCTGGCGGGTGGCCAGCACGGGCTATACCGGAGCGCAGGTGAGGGGCCTCGCAGTCGACCCGGGCCAACCGGGCCGGGTTATTGCCGCGGCGCGCAGTGGCATATTCGTCTCCTTCAATGGAGGGGAAGACTGGATCGGCATTAACCAGCTCCCTTTCCAGGCCATGGAATGGACTGCGGTGGCCATCGATCCGACCGACACCCAACATATCATGGCGGCGAACAACTGGTGGAATGAGGTCGCCTACAGCCCGAATGGAGGCAGCCTGTGGCTATTTTCGAATGCGGTGATCGCGGAAGGCCGCGCCGGCTGGTCGGTAATCGCTTTTGCGCCCTCCGATCCAAAGATCGTCTACGCCGGTTCGGCAGGATACTACTCTGCCGGGATTTTCGACCTGGGAATGCCCGGGCAAGGCATCTGGGTGAATAGGGACGGCACGGGCAAGTACTGGCAGGCTGCCAATACGCTGGTCACCGAAGGGACGCACGTCACCGGCCTGGCGGTGGACCACCGCGACGCGCAGCGGGTACTGGCGGCGACCGCGACCAGAGGCATCCTCCTGACCACGGATGGCGGCGCTTCCTGGGAGGAGCGGAACCAGGGGTTGGGCATCCCGAAGGCCCTATCGATCGCGATGGATCCTGCCAACGCAAATGGCCTGCTCGTGGGTCTGGTGCGCGGCGGCACCTATCGTTCAGCCGATGGCGGCAAGTCCTGGAAATCCTCTTCCAGCGGCATGCCCCCCGAAGCGAGCGTTTCAAGCATCGTCTATGATCCAACCAACTCAAATGTCGTCTACGCTGCCGACCTCTTCAGCGGCGTCTATCATTCGCTGGATGGCGGCGAGACCTGGCGGCCGCTCATCAACGGGCTGCAAATACGCTCAGTGAATGCGCTCGCAATTTCCGCGGACGGCCTCCACGTGTATGCCGGCACGGAAGGCGGCGGCGTCTATCGACTTGACTTGAACGGGCAGGCCCCCCCGGGGGCCCCGGGGCCGCACGAGTTGGAGCCCCAACCCACTGCCACCGCCTACGTGTATCAACCGGGCGCGGCCAAGCCCACCGCCTCCGCACCGCCTGCCCCCGCCCCGAGCGGACGGGACGTTCGATCCTGCCCGGGTGCAATGCTGCCCCTTGGGCTGATCGGCGCGGCCCTCCTACGGAGGCGTGGTTCACGCTCCGGGCGATGAAGGCCGCCGCCCCGGGAGAGTCCCCCTCCTGTTCTCTTTGCCGGGGCTCTGCTGATCGTGCTTATCACCACTCTGATCGCCTGTGGGACGGCAGCGCCGCTGCCGTCTTCTGCCCCCTCACCTTTCGCCAGCCCAACGGCGACCTCAAGCCCCGGCGCAACCGTGGCAGGTGTTGTCCTGGATTCAGCCGGCGGCCGCCGGTCCCAGGCGCGACCGTGCGAGTGCAGGCGACGACCCACCAGACGCTGACGGATGCCCAGGGTCGCTTCGCCCTCACCGGGCTGAAAATATCAGAGTCAGCAACGATCAGTGCGTGGAAGGATTCCTACTACTGCGACAAGGTCGAGACGGTTACACCACCCGCAAGCGACATCCGACTGGTGCTGCGCCGGGTCCAGACGAACGACAACCCCAGCTACGAGTGGATGCCACCCACCGGCGCGAACTCCTGCTACAGCTGCAAGCCCGGCGTGACCCAGGTGTGGCTCGACAACGACGCGCACGGCAAGTCCGCGCTCCAATATCCGCTTCCTGACCATGTACAGCGGGACGGATGTCAATGGCAATCGCAGCCCGCTCACGCGCTACGGCACGAGCCGCGACTACGGGCGCATCCCGCTGCGTCCCGATCCGAATCAGCCCTATTTCGGCCCCGGCTACAAACTCGATTTCCCCGACACGGCCGGCAACTGCGCGGCCTGCCATGTCCCCGGTGCCGCCCTCGATGATCCCTACGGCATCGATCCGCGGGCGGTCAACGGCGTCAACGCCCTGGGCATCCACTGCGACTACTGCCACAAGGTGGCCGCGGTCAAGCTTGATCCGGCCACCGGTCTCCCCTATCCGAACATGCCGGGAGTGCTGTCACAGGATATGCGCCGTCCCTTCCCCGAGGACAAGCAGCGCTACCAGATCTTCTTCGGCACGTTCGATGACGACAATGTGCCAATGGAAGATACGTACCTGCCGCTGATCAAGGAAAGCCAGTGGTGCGCGCCCTGTCACTACGGCGTCTTCTGGGACACCGTGGTGTACAACTCATTCGGTGAGTGGCTGGCCAGTCCGTACAGCGACGGGCGCGACGGCAAGACCTGCCAGCAGTGTCACATGCCCGCGCCCACCATCCTTGAATGGCAGGGCCATCACGAATGTCGCACCGGGCAAGGGCGGCGTCGAACGCGATCCGCTGACCATCCCTGCCCACACCTTCCCCGGTGCCTCCAGCCTTGACCTGCTGCAGAATGCGGTGACCATGACGGTGTCAGCGCGCCGCGCGGATGAGCAGGTTCGTGGTCGAAGTGAAGGTCGTTAACGACAAAACCGGGCATGACGTCCCAACCGATTCGCCTCTGCGCCAGATGATCTTGCTGGTCCGGGCCACGGACCACTCCGACCAGCCGCTCACGCAGATCGATGGCCCGGTCAGTCCCCGATTGGGGCGGCGTCGGCGATCCTGCCAATGGATACTATGCCGGCCTGCCGGGCAAGGGCTTTGCCAAGATCCTGAGCGAGCTCTGGACCGAGATCACACCGACGGGCTCGTACTGGAATCCACCACCGTGAGTGAGCGACAACCGGCTGGCCGCCTTCGAGTTCGGACGAGAGCACGTATGCGTTTGCGACCCCGGATAGCGCGGCGACATGAAGGTGACCTTGCTCTTCCGCCGTGCCTTCAAGGAGCTGATGGATCAGAAGGGTTGGGAAGTTCCGGACATCGTGATGGAGGAACTGCAACTACCGGTCCCGTGAATGGAAGCCCGGAATATGGTCGCCGTGATCCACTCGATCTGGCACCTGCCGGCTTTCTTCGGCAGGCACATTCACCAATCGATGGGCCTGCTTGCAGCCACCGCCGATGTCGTAGCCCAACTGGAATTGAGCCTGAATACGCTTGGTCGTAGGTTCCCTTGCAGGGTGCTGCGCGACGAATCCTACTGGGCCCACAACTTCGCCTTCTTCATGAATGGAATCGTGGCCCAACTGGAATTGAGCGAAGAGGGGATGCAGCGGTGAAGCTCGGAATGGCCCTACTCACGATTTTGGGTTTGACAGTTGCGTGCGCGCCGTCCGGGCAGGCGATTCAGGAGGCAACAGGAACTACCCAGAGCGTCACCGCGGTTTCGCAGCCGTCTGCGACTGCTCACAGTCACCGGCTACGAATTTCCTGCTTCCATCGACCCCGCCGGCCGCTACATGTTCTACCTGCATGGCAAGATCATCGAGGACGTGGGTCTACCGGCGATAAGCCCCGACTTCGGTGAATACGAATACGGCAGCATCCTGAACGCGCTGGAAAGCCACGGCTTTGTTGTGATCAGCGAGCAACGCCCCAAAGACACCGACGCGGACGCCTATGCACGCAAGGTCGTCGGGCAGGTCGATGCCCTGCTCAAGGCCGGCGTACCGCCAGCGAACATCACGATCGTGGGCGCGTCCAAGGGAGCGTATATCGCGGCGACGGTATCATTTCTGCGCCACGACCCCGCGATCAATTACGTGCTGATCGGAACGTGTCATCCGGACGCCGTCGAAGAGTGGAAGAGCGACGGGATGAAGTTCCACGGGAATGTCCTCACCATCCGCGACGTGGCCGATCTGGAATACTCCGGCTCGTGCGCAGGAGCTGTTCCGGATGTCCGAGGGCAACGGACTCGGGCGGCATGACGAGATCGTCCTGCAAGTGGGGACGGGCCACGGCATCCTCTTCAAGCCGCTGGATGAATGGGTCCTGCCGACCGTGGAGTGGGCCGCCGAGTGATGCAGTTCGTCCCAACGTGAGGCCCGCCCCTATTCCAAAGAAAAAACCTCCGGAGCCATCTCGCTCCAGAGGCCTCGTCTCTTCGACAAACCCGCCTAGTGTGGGTTGGCCTGGTACATCTCGATCAGGTTCCCGCATGTATCGTTGAAGATCGCCATGGTCACCTCACCCATGTTGGTCGGCTCCATGGTGAACTCCACGCCGACCTCCTTCATGCGGTCATACTCCTTGTGCACGTCCGCCACCTCGAAGGCTGTGAACGGGATGCCGTCCTTCATCAGCGCTTCCTTCAGCGCTTTCATCGCCGGATACGTGGCATTCGGCTCCAGCAGCAGTTCCGGGCCCTGCGGATCCTCCGGCGACACCACGGTCAGCCAGCGGATGCCCGGCCCCATTTCCACATCCTTGCTCTTCACGAACCCCAACACGCCGGTGTAGAAGTCCAGCGCCTTGTCGTAGTCGCCGATGGAGACGCTCTCAAGCTTGATCTTCATCTCATCCTCTCTCGTGCACCATCTGTGTCGCCAACCAGCAATCCAGTTCGTCGGAACTGCCTCGGGCTGAGGCCATACTGCTGCTTGAACGCCCTGGTGAAGGCCGCGTGAGTTTCATATCCGGCGCACAGCGCCACCTCGGTGATATCCACGGCACCCATGCGCAGCTTGAGGGCGGCGCGCTTCAGCCGCACACGGCGCAGATAGGCGGCCACGTTCTCGCCCGTGTGGGCCCGCCATAGACGGTGAAAGTGCGGTACCGAGAAGCCCGCCACGGCCGCCAGCCGGGCGCGGTCCAAGGGTTCGTCGGCGTGATCGCGGACGAAGCGTTTCACTGCCTCCATGCGCTGCGCTTGTGGCTCGGCCAGCTGCCATACTGGATAACATACGTCCAATTATAGCCCGGGCGTTTTGCAGATCAATTACCCAAACGTATCATCCTCAAAGCTTGCTCCGCCTTCGCACGCACCGAAGGGCTTGTTGTACATGCTCTTCCTTCCCTTGGTCCTGAGCACTCAACTCCCCACGGGATACGGGGTAAACTAATCAGTACGTGGAACGCCAGATGAAGACTATGAAGATCACATGGCTGTTCGTCAGCCTTGCATTGTTGCTCTCGGCGTGCGACCTCGGCCCGCTCTCGCAGCCGACTCCCACACCGCCTGCCACAGCCACCTCCACTCCGACGGTTACACCAACGTCGACGGAGACGCCCACCGCCGCCCCAACCGCGACCTCCTTCCCAACTCAGACCTCCACGCCCACGGCCGTCACCTGCCCCAAGGGCACCGTGTTGCGGCCCTCCGTGAACGGGTGTTTCTACGTGACCCGCACGCCAAAGCCGGAGGACACGTACTGCCAGCATTTCATGCACAAGTGGATCTGCATCAACAACGGCTGCCCTTGGAATGGGCAGACCAAACTCTGCGGGCCGTAGCGCCGCGCCGAGGTCAGCGCGCCAACGGTTGAATCAAGGATGACGACTTTGCCAGATACGCACGCCTCGCTCGAGATCGGCCAGGTCCTTGTCGCGGCACTCGCCCGCCAGGCCTGGGATGAACTCGCCGCGTGCCTGGATCAAGCTGTACGCTTTCGGGCCCTCATCCCTCGCGGCCTTCGCACGGCGGATGATCGGCCGGCGCCGCCGGCTATTTCCAGAAGTGGTTCGGCGACCGGACCAGCTCATCCTCCTCGCCTCAGCAGTCCAGCCGATGCACGATCGGCTTCACCTCACCTACCGCTTTCGGTCCCACGAAGATCAATGGTATGTCGTTGAACAACATGCGTATTGCGTCGTCACGAACGGGCTGATCACGGAGCTCGACTTGCTTTGCTCCGGATTTAGGCCCGAAGCAGCCACAGACTCGTAGCCCACTCGCACTCGAGCATCGTATCTGCATGTGCTCCCCGCACTGTCAAGGGCCCTGTGAACCAGCCAACTGAAACCAAACCCCGCTGCGCATGGGCAGGCGACCACCCTCCGATGCTCCGCTACCACGACGAGGAGTGGGGCGTTCCCGTGCACGACGATCGCCTGCTGTTCGAGTTCCTCATCCTCGAAGGCGCGCAAGCGGGCCTCACCTGGCGCACGATCCTGGACCGGCGCCAGAACTACCGGCGGGCCTTCGACAACTTCAATGCCAACAAGATCGCCCGATATGGATCAAGGAGGTGAAGCGCCTGCTCTCCGACACTGGCATAATCCGCAACCGCCTGAAGATCGCTGCGGCCATACTGAACGCGCAGCAATTTCTGGTGGTTCAGCAGGAATTCGGCAGCTTCGACAAATACATCTGGCAATTCATTGGCGGGAGCCCCATCGATAACAAAGTCAGGTCCATCACGCAGATTCCCGCAACGACGACGCAATCCGACCGCATGAGCAAAGACCTGAAGAAACGCGGCTTCAAGTTTGTCGGCCCAACCATCTGCTATGCGTTCATGCAGGCCGTCGGCATGGTCAATGACCACGAAGTGAGCTGCTTCAGGTACCACATGCTCGCCTCGAGAGGCTGAACTCAATGCGGGCCGTGGGCCCTCCTGAAGGCCCACATCATCCGGAATCGCGCGCCACGGGTTGCACGTCAAGTCGTGCTCTGCGGGCTCATCAGGCCGCGGACAAGCATTGCACCGGCTCTCAAGTTGAGACCCAGGTCCTCGTTCGGACTTTCGTCACTTGACAGGCAGTGCGGACTGCCTACAATTCGTGTGTAAATTCAGGACATGAAGTCGTCGGGGATATATCGACGCTTGTTCCGATGAACACCCCCAACCGGTATCTCTATCCGATACAGGCATCAAGGCGCTGGTCAGGCCCAAGCGGTCGGGCCGGCGCCTAATTTCTCTTGCCCACGTCAAGCATCTCTAAAGGAGTTGGCATCATGCACTGATACTGGACCGGGTTTGTTCACAACAGGTCACCTGTCTTGAATCGGTTCACCAGCACAACCAGGAGAAACTCGGATGAATAACATTGATACGGGGGCTACGGCCCTGGTGCTTATCAGCGCCGCGCTGGTCATGCTTATGACGCCGGGGCTGGCGTTCTTCTACGGCGGTCTTGTGCGGCGGAAAAACGTGCTCACCATCATGATGCAGAGCTTCATCTCGATGGGCATTGTCACGATCATATGGGTCTTCGGTGGATTCAGTCTCATGTACGGCAAGGACATAGCCGGCATTGTCGGCGATCCGCTGCAATACTTCGGCCTGCGCGGCGTGGCCACTGCCACTCTGTTGATTTCTGATTCCACGCAGACCATCCCACTCACGGCCTATTTCGTCTTCCAGGAGATGTTTGCGATCATTACGCCGGCTCTCATCACGGGCGCGTTCGCAGATCGGGTCAGCTTTAAGAGCTACCTGATCTTTCTGGTTCTTTGGAGCGTCCTGGTGTACGCGCCCATCGCTCACTGGGTCTGGGGCGGCGGCTTCCTGGCCCAAATGGGATTCGCCGATTTCGCCGGTGGACTCGTCGTCCATACCAGCGCAGGTTTCGCCGCGCTGGCCTCCATCCTGATCATCGGCAAACGAAGGGTCAAGAAGGGCGAAAAACTCGCACCACACAATGTCACCTATGTCGCCCTCGGGGCAGCCCTCCTGTGGTTTGGATGGTTCGGCTTCAATGGCGGCAGCGCCCTCGGGTCGAATGGTTTGGCGGCACTTGCTTTTGTGAACACCGACGTTGGCGCTTCCCTGGCTATGGTCACCTGGATGCTGATTGACTGGGTTCGCCATGGAAGACCCAATATTGTTGGAGCGCTAACGGGATCGGTGGCCGGACTGGCAACCATCACCCCGGCGGCTGGTTACGTTCAGCCCTGGGCGGCAGCTCTCATCGGCATCGTTACGGCGTTTGTCTGCTACGGCGCGATCTTGCTGCGCGGCAGAATGGGTTGGGACGATGCGTTGGACGTCTGGGGAGTCCATGGCGTGGGTGGCGCCCTGGGCACGATCCTGGTCGGCGTGTTCGCGGGAGCCGCCGTGAACCACGTCAGCGGGCTGATCGAGGGCAATGTGCACCAATTCCTCGTCCAGCTGCTGGGAGTTGGCATTGCCATTGTGTACTCCTTCGTGCTGACCTATGCCCTCTTGTGGCTGGTGAATTTGATCACGCCTGTGCGCGTGTCCTGAGAAGATCGAGGTGGCCGGCCTGGACAATGGGCTGTTTGGAGAAGAGGCCTACGTTCAGTAATCCAGGGTGAATCGCGTAACATGGGACCTGATGGCAGCAGATGCCATCAGGTCCCATGCATCGGTCCCCACAAGTCAGCCGCGCGTTCGTACGCCGGCCAAAATCAAGCCGAAATGCGACGGGTGCGCCAGCGGCCGCCGTCGAGATGGCATGGCCGGGCACACGCGTGCATCCTCGTGGAGTGCGCCCCCAGTGTCGCCCTGCCGGCGACCCTGGGGTGGAGTATGGGGCAGCATCGAACCGTGCTGGAGCAGATTTCGCCCTGGTGGGAAGGATGCTCTCCATCTGGAGGTGGAGGCGGGGCAACTCCCCGCCCGGCTTAGATCCGGGGGCGCCGTTACTCATGCAAATGTACGCTGTGATCGAGTTGTTTCCGTCTTGAGCGTGGCATTCGTCGCTCACGCCGCCGAACGTGGTTGCGCCACCAAGCTCACGCCACCGGCCTGACTGCTCGTTTCCACAGATCCACAGGCACAACGATTAGCGTCCTGATATCATTGCCCGCCATCCACCCGGCACATTTTGCGGGGCCGTGTATTTGCATCCGTGGAATCATTGGAGACGCGAGTCGGAACAAACTTCCTGACCTCGGAACTTTTCCGTTTTTCGTCGCCACTGCGGGGCGCGACTCCAGGCGGGGCTCCGTGTTAATACGGCCATCCATGGGCATGCCTGCCGAGATAGGGCCTGTGCCTCATGACACAATTCGTCAACACGGAGGAGGAAAGCATGGAGCAGCAGAACAGCGCACAAGAGATTCTGCAGTACTCCCTGGGAAAGATACTGCTCATTTGGGCGGCCGCTGCAGCCCCGATGGGCATCCTGGAGTGGATCGTGGCCCCCGCGGTGTCCCGCGGCTCCGGCATCACACATCTGGCCGTATTGACGGTTGGGCTGGTTTGGCAATTCGTGTTGGTGATCATCCTGCTCCAGCGCGAGGGCTGCACCTTGCGTTGGTCCGACATCCGGCAGCGCCTGTGGCTGCTCAAACCCTCCACCGATCCGGGGCGCAAGCCCGACGGCCGCCTGTGGTGGTGGCTCATCCCCGTGGTGCTGCTCACGGCGATCTTCGAGATGCAGGCAGGCGGCGCGATCGATGGCCTTTGGGTCAGGGTCTTTCCGTTCCTCAGCGAGCCGCCTGCTGCGTCGCTAGCCGGGTTTCTGGGATCCCCTGAGGGCAAGGCCCAAATGGTCGGCGCCTGGGGCTTTCTGGCGCTCTTCATCTTTCAGGGCATCTTTAACACGGTGATCGGCGAGGAGCTGCTGTTCCGCGGCCTGCTGCTGCCGCGAATGGCCGGGGTCTTTGGCAAATGGGACTGGCTGGCAAACGGATTCTTGATGGGGTTCTATCACTGGCACAAACCCTGGATCCTGCTCAGCGCGGCCATCGAAGGCGCACTGCTCTTTGCCCTGCCGACCCGGCGCCTCCACAGCGCATGGTTTGGCATCATCGCTCACTCGGGCCAGACCGTCTTCTTTACATTCATTCTGCTGGGAATGATCCTGGGGCTGGCCTAGAACTGTCGCCATCGCGGCCTGCCAGCGAGCCCGGATCTGGCAGGCAGGTTCGAATTCGACCGGGGGGCAAGAAATGAAACAAGTTCCAATCATCTCGCTGTTCGTGGCGAATGCCATCTCGCTGGTCGGCAACGTGCTGGCGACAATCGCCATTCCCTGGTTCGTATTGCAAACGACTGGCAGCGCGGCGCAAACGGGCATCACCGGTTTTTTCACCATCCTGCCGGTGGTGATCGCCGGCTTCCTCGGCGGCACGCTGATCGACCGGGTGGGTTATCGCCGGACCAGCATCCTTGCGGACATCGCCAGCGGCGTGACCGTGGCCTTGATCCCGCTGCTTCACTTTACGGTCGGACTTCAGTTCTGGCAGCTAATGGTCCTGGTGTTCATGGGCAGCCTGCTGGATGCTCCCGGCAGCACGGCACGCGATGCGCTGCTACCGGAGCTGGCCGCGCAGGCCGGCATGCCGCTGGAGCGCGCCACCTCGCTGGCGCATGTCGTCGAGCGCGGCGCGCGTCTCGTGGGCGCGCCGCTGGCCGGTGTCCTCATCGCAACCATGGGCACGGCCAACGTGCTGTGGCTGGACGCGGCCTCCTTTGCGGTCTCGGCCGTTCTTGTGGCGGCAGCCGTGCGCGTCAGCGCCGCTCCCGCGCCGCGTGAGGGCACTTCCCGATACTTCGACCAGGTTCTGGACGGGCTCAAGTTCATGCGGGCGCACAAGGTTGTGCTGAGCATGATCGCCATCGTCATGATCACGAACTTCCTGGACGCCGCGTTTGGCGGTGTGCTACTACCGGTCTATATGAACACGGTGTTCGGGAACGCACTCAACCTGGGATTGTTCGTGGGCGTCATGAGCGGCGGCTCGGTGGTAGGCGGGCTGATTTACAGCGCTGTCGGCCACCGCCTGCCGCGCTTCGCCACATTCGTCACCATGTTCGTCCTCGTCAGTTTGTACGCCTGGGCATTCGCGTTCTTCCTGCCGTTTCCCATCATCCTGATATCGGCGGCGCTGGCCGGCCTCGGCGCCGGGCCGCTGAACCCCATCATCGGCACGGTCATCCTGGAGCGAGTGCCCTCAGCCATGCGCGGGCGGGTACTTGGCACGATCCAGGCCGGCGCATGGCTGACGATGCCGCTGGGCGTCTTGATCGCCGGGGTCCTGACTGAATGGCTGGGACTGCAGCCCCTTCTGCTGGCGCTGGCAGCAATCTACGTTGTGACCACGTTGAGCATGCTCTTCATCCCGGCGCTGAGAGAGTTGGATCAGCGGCCGGCGCCTGCGGAGACCGCCGGATGACGGGGCGACTAGGCCGAAGCGCCGGAGTAGTGGCGCAGGCCGAACCGCCAGAACACGCGTGAGATGACCAGGAGGAATACTGCCAATCCAGCGGCCATAAGGAGTGTCTGCGAACTAAGGCGACCGGTAAGAGCCTCGACGGGGACCGTGGTCACGAAGGCCACCGGGACGATGAAGCTCAACACGAAGCGCAACCACGGCGGATACAGACTGACCGGCCAGCGTCCCGCCTCGTACATGCTGCGGAAGATCTCCAGGATGTTCTCAACACGCACGAACCAGAATGAGAGCGTCGCCAGCATGGTCCAGAAGGAGTAGATGATGGCGCTTCCGGTGAGAAGCATGCCCATGAAAGTAGCCACCTGCACCAGGCCCACCTGCGTGCCCAGCCGCACGAGCGCTGTGATCAGTACACCCAGTCCCAGCCCGATGTCGATCAGGCGCCAGATATCCACAGACTGCAGACTGT
The DNA here is from genome assembly GCA_963784915.1 of uncultured Chloroflexia bacterium. GTDB lineage: Bacteria > Chloroflexota > Anaerolineae > Anaerolineales > Villigracilaceae > Fen-1038. Next base: position 17,632 of record CAWATK010000004.1, on the reverse strand, counting down.
TGAGCAGTTGGGCGTCCGCCGGCTTGACCAGCATGAAATCCAGCATGCCATCGCGGACGGACATGATGAACTGCTCCATGCTGGGATAGACGACCAGGCCGATCAGGCCCCCTACCAGCGTGTACACGCCCACCAGGGCAAGCACCTCATCCGGCAGCCACCCACCGAGGGTCTTTGTGTAACTGAAGATCACAGCCAGTCCGCCCAGGGCCATGCCCAACTGCAGGACGGATTGAAACAAGTGCACAAAGAAGTTGAAGCGATACTGCATCTCCCCCATGGCGCCGATGCGAAAGTAGAGCCCGAAGATGCGCAGGTATCTCATGCGCCCACCGCCGAATACAGACGGATGCCGGCGCGCCAGACGATGCGCATCAGGATGAACGCCAGCCCGATCCAGAGCAGCTGCGCGGCAAGGCCGACCAATGCTTGCAGGGGCGTGAGGCGGCCGAGAATCAACTCCACCGGGAAGCCGAGCATCCAGCGGAACGGCATGACGTTGGCGATGGTCTGGAGCAGCGGCGGAAACAGGCTGAGCGGCGCGATCTGGCCTGAGAGGAAGAGGATCAGTACGAAGTAGCTCTGATTGATGGCGCTCACGCGCGTGGTCCAGAATGCCGCTTGTGCGAGCGTCCATTCAAGCAGAAAACGAAGCATGAATGCGAACGCCAGCGCGGGTATGGCAGCCAACAGGGCCCAGGGCTTCGGCGCAAGCACAGGGTGGAAGACCAATGCAAGGACGACCGCCGCGCCGATCATGAAAGGCATGGTGATCGCCTTGGAAGAGACGTTATCGGCGATGTCGGCATGCACAGGATGCACGGGTCGCAGCAGCGCCGCCGAAAGCAGCCCCTCTCGAATGCGGTAGTCGTACTCGTACATCACCCAGGTGTAGGAGATGTTTTCCACCAGCATGAGAACGATAAAATAGCCGGCGAACTGGGGCGCCGTGTAATCGCCGGCGCTGCCACCACCGCTTTCGGCCACCACGGACCAGACCACCAGGTAGACAAGCGGCTCGAGCACATGGCCGATCATCCAGATGAAAAGCGAAGCGCGGTACTGCACCATGGTCGCGAAGGTGGTCTTGAACTGCTGGAGGTAGAGCTGCGCCATGGCTTTCATTCGAGCTCCTGCGCGAAGACGCGCTCGATCACTTCCTCGATGGGAGGCTCTTCCACGAGCAGATCGATCACGGGCAGGTCGGCCAGCAGGCGACCGGTGAGGCGTGCTGTGTCCTCCTTCGGGACGCGCAATTTGTAGCGTCCGTCCTCGGATGAAAGAACCTCGCCGTAGCGGCTGAGGTCCAGGCCGGGCTCATCCAGCTGAACGAGGACCGTCTTGTGCGCCGTAAAGCGGCTAACGAGCGCCGACAGGTTGCCGTCGAAAAGCGGCCTCCCATGATGGATCACGACGACGCGCTTGCAGAGGGCCTCCACGTCTGCCATGTAATGGCTGGTGAGCAGCACCGTGGCGTCAAAGCGGCGGTTATACTCCGCCAGGAAATCGCGAATACGGCGCTGCATGGTGACGTCCAGGCCGATGGTGGGCTCATCCAAGAAGACGACCCGCGGGCGATGCAGCAGACGCGGCAGCGATCTCGCACTTCATGCGCTCGCCGAGCGACAGATTGCGCACGGGTTTGCGGAGCAGTGGCGCCAGTTCAAGCAGATCAGTAAGCTCATCCAGTGTCTGCTTATACTCGCCCGGGGGTATGCGATATATGGCGCGGTTCAGCTCAAATGAATCCATGGCTGGAATATCCCAGACCAATTGATTGCGCTGGCCCATGACAAGAGTGATCTGGCGCAAGAAGGTGTTCTGCCGCCTGGATGGAACAAACCCGAGGACACTGACCTCGCCCGCCGTCGGGTACAGCAACCCGGACAGCATCTTCAGCGTTGTCGTCTTGCCGGCGCCGTTGGGCCCGAGGAAACCCACGATCTCGCCCGCGGCCAGATCGAACGAGATGCGATCCACCGCCCGTACCTCTTCCTGCGTGCGCGTGACGAGGCTGCGGACCGAAGCCTTCAAACCAAACTCGCGTTCGGTGACCTCGTACGTCTTGCTGAGCTCGTGGATGTGAATGATGGAGGATGGCATGGGGTTGACTGGGAGAGGTCAGGGAGGAAATCAACGGCAGTTATCGTTGCCGTCGCAGACGGGATCCAGCAATGGGCAACTCAAGGGCGCGGCCGGACTGCGGACTAGCGCCAGATTCTGATCAGGCAGAAGCACAGCAACCGCCTGGATGAGATTGAAGTTCTGTCCGGGCGCACGGCAACCCAGAACGATGACATCGCTGGCATCGGGCAAGGCCGGAGTCCGACCACCCGGTAGCACCACATGCAACAAGCCGCGTGGACCGATCACGACAAACACGGTACGGGGGAAGTCCTGGGCTGTGTAGGGCGAGTAGCGGGTGGGCTCGCCCTCACCCGACGGATAGTACAACGGGTACAAGAGACGCCCTTCCGTCAATATGGCATTGGGATTTTCAAGGAAGAGTTGGATGTCCTCAAGGGATCCCGGTGTCAGATGCCATGAGGCGCACCGCCTGCAACATGGAACCGCTGTCATTTAGCGGGTAACGGCTCGGCAACAGCGCACCGGCAAGCGGGACCAGCCCTCCCAGGATGAACAGGATCACAAGCACTGCAAGGGGTCGTGAGTTGATGGGATGCCGTTTCCAGGTGCCGCCGGATCCGGATGTGGAAACACGAGGCGACTGCCGCGGCACCTCGCGGCTTGCCGGATACACGTCCGCCGGGGACGGCCGGCGCAGCCCGGGATGCGGCCGCGGCCGCCACAATCTCGGCCACGGCTACGGAGAAATAGGCGACAAGAATCCAATCCACGGGAACGATATAGCGACCGCCCGAGGTGCGTGCAAAGGAATCTGCGCCCAGGTAGAGGAGCAGCACGCAGAATGGAAGCAGCCCGCGCAGACGATCACGCTGCGCCACGATCCCCAAACCAAATGCTACGAGAACCAGGCTCAGGGTGAGCATGACCGCCGACAGGGCGCTCATGTCGCCCGCCCAGCGCGGCCTCCAAAACGCCTCGCCATCTTTGACCACGCTTCGAACGCCCAGCAACTGAGGAGACGCGGGAAAGATCAACGCGGATGTGATGAGGTTGTGCAGGAAATGATCAACGAGGAAGGGCGGGCCCGGATCAACCTGTGGCGTTACCACTGCGGTGGTCGGGACCAGCACCTGCGGCGCGGAGGGCGCGGACGCCGACGACGGCACCGGAGCTATGCCGCCAGGAGCGGATGCGGCGCTCGGCAGCGCAGCCGGAACAGAGGCGGGAGTTGCTGTGGGCCGCGGAAACCGCTGCGCAATGACAGCGCGGACGCGATCGCCGTACTGGACCACGAGTGAACCTGAGCTTGGTCCGAGCATCAGCCACGGCAGCACGCCCATCAGGAATGCCACCGAGGCCAGCGCGGAAGCCATGAGGCCCTGGCGCACCTGAGGACGATATACCCACCAAGCCAGCAGCATCACGCCCGCCAGAAGCAGCAGTACATGTGGGCGCAGCAGCGATGTGAGTCCTAACACGCCACCTGCCCAGGCCAGGCTCGAGATGCGCTCCCTCGGCGCCTCCAGCCACCCAAGGACGAGCAACAGAAAGACGGCGACCCCGATGGCAGTGGGGAAATCGGTGAGCATATGCTTGAAGTTGGCGGTATCGATCCAGGCGGAGGCATCCAGGCTGGTCAGCCCGCGCATGGTAATGAGGGCCGCCAGCACCAGGCCGGCCGTGCGACTGTGCAAGCGCCTTCCGATGAGATAGAGGACTGCTGGAAAGACGGCGAAGATGGCTGCCTGGACAGCCATCAGCTGCTGGTAGTTCTGTCCTGCGATGAGATGCAGGTACACCAGGAAGCTCATGTATAGCGCACGGTCGAAGGCCACGCCGTTGAATATGCCCTGGCCGATGAGGGCGAATTGGCTTGCGAGGTCGTACGTGGCCGGATCGGAGAATGGGTAAAACTCAAAATTAGGGGGTCGGGGCGCGGTGATCCAGTAGCTGGCAGGAACTGGTCGCCAGGCCCACAGTGCGGCAGTCACGAACCAAATGAGGACAAAAAGGATGGTGTCGGCGGAGAGCAGCCTGTGACCTGACCAGGTCTCAAAGCGTAGCAACAGGACTGCGAGACAGGAGACGATCAGAATTTGCGAGGCAAGCAGCGGCACTCCCGCCCCATACCAGTAAGGCTCGAAGCCCTGCAGGATGCGGAATTGCGCGGCCAGGAACACAACCAGGGCGAAGGCAGCGAGCGCCAGCAGCGCGACACGGAGAGCGGTCCGTCGCTGGCGATAATAGGCGATCCACGAGGAAGTATGGGAAGCGCGAGTCGCAGAGAGCCAGATCAGCGTGCTGCCGGTCAGCAGCAAGGCGCACAGGAAGATTGGATAGGTCCCGATGAAATAGTAGTAGGCATCCCCGGTGTAACGCGGGGGGAACCAGACCAGGCACCACAGTGCAACAAAGGAGGCCGCCAGGATGATTCGCGGCCGAGAACCTGGATGCGCTATCAGCGAGGTAAGGCGATTCTCTATGGAAGGTCGGCCATGCAGGAGCAGCGCGAGGGCAGCCGCGGCCAATGCCAGCAGAACTGCAACGGCCACAAGCACCAAACGAGGTGCAGAGTATCCCCCGCTTCGGGCGAGCAGCAGCATGAGCACAGCGGCACCCAGGAGGGCGGCTGCATTCAGGGCAAGATACAACTTGAGTGGTGGGGAACCGGGGGCGGAACGGCCCATGACGTGAGAAATTCTATCACCTGCAGTGCGCGGGCGCCGGCGCTGCGTCCGGGGAGACGGGGCTCTTGACTCTAGAACATTTGTTCTGTATAATGTAGGCAGCTCTTCCTCATCTGCTGGGTGAGAACGACACACGTTCGCCACTTAAACCCTCTGCCACCCAGGAGGCACGTACACGTGGAACGATTCCATCTACCCATTGGATCTGAGAATGTTCCTCCTGCCTCCACGCCTGCGCGAAATGCTCGAGAAAAAACGACTGGGGATCCGAAGCGGCGTGTTTACGCGGGACGATCGGCTGAGGCGCACCATTCGAGAGATGGCCGTATCGCAGCGGCGCGCGGAGCGCGAAGTCTACAACGACCTGATTGAGTCTGGCATGAAGGCGCTGAGAGAGACAGGCAAGTACGAGGAAATTTGGAGCCGGCTCTCTACCCGCGAGCAACAGGTCACGGCGCTGATCTGCCTGGGCTTTAGAAGTTATGAGATCGCGATCGCCCTGGGGGTCTCGTATGAGACCGTGCGCTCACATTCCAAGCACATCTACGCCAAGTTCGGTCTTGGGCGGAAGGAGTTGCAACAGACCCTGATGCAGTGGGATTTCGATAACTGGTGGGAGGAGCACCACAGCTAGGCAAGCGGCGCTCCTCGACGCCACATCTGCCTCACTCAGAAATCACTCCGGGAATCACTCACACTTCACCTTTCCATTTCCTTTTGACAGCGCTACCCTGCAGCACATGAACACCCTGCCTGAGCTTGCATTCCATTCCCTTCAGCGCGCCGGCCAGCCCGGCCGTCTGCGACTGATCGAAACCGACGGCCGGCAGAGCGAGGGGGTCACCGAATTGTTTGCGACCCTGGCCGTTCGAGGTTCCTTCCAGGCGATCGCTGGAGGCGAATGGATTCCAACGTATGCGCTGGTCCAGTCCGTGCGCCGGAGAACGACTGAAGTGCAGCAGGTGCTGGGCCGCGTGCGCCTGACACGGCCGTTCACCTGTTACCAGGTGCTGGATCTGCTGGAAGACATCCGCCCGGAACACGACCCGATCCTGATCCTGGATCTACTGCATCATTTTTACAACCCGGATATCCAGCCTTTTGTGCGCCGGCGCGTGCTGGAACAGTGCTGCAAACAGCTGCAGCGCCTGGCCCTGCTGAGACCGCTCATCGTCCTGGTGGAACGCCTGCATACGGATGAATACCGGCAGTTCTTTCCGCTGGTGGCCGCCAGCGCCGATGACGTGCTGCGGCTGGCGGAAATTCCTGCAGCAGAAGACGTGCAACTTTCCATGTTCACCAGCAGCGCACGCGAGTAGAACGGCGACCCGGAGACCCATGGGCAGAAACTTCCCATCCGCGACACAGCTGGTGCACGAGATGATCGGCGAGCTGAAGCCGCTTTCCGAGATGCTGGCGCCGCAGGATCGCTGGATCCTCAACCGGTTCTACGAGTACGCCATGAACAACCGAGCGGCGATCGCCAATGCTGCCAGCCTGATGCCCATGGAGGCAACGCTCCTGATCATCCTGCTGGAGGAACGCAAACGCACCAACCAGGCCATCCACGAACTCCGGGCAGAGGTCGAAAAACTCCGGCAGGACCAGAAACGCCTGCAGCCGCCCAGTGAAAATGCGGAGCAGCCCGCAGACATCTCCGCCACCCAGGATGACGGCCCATGAGGAGCTGCAGGGGCTGGCTGTCTGATCTGTATGCCCATCCCGAGAAGGGATTGGTCTTCTGGCTGCTGGGGGAGGACGAAAAGCCGCACTGTTTCTTTGACCGCGATTTTGAGGTCATCTTCTATGCGGGCGGCCCGGTGCAGCAACTGCGCCTGCTGTGGCGGTTTCTGAAATCCAGGAAAGCGAAGCTGCAGTACACGCAGCGCGAGGATCTGTTCGCGGGGATGCAGGAGGTGGTGGAGGCGCGCCTGCCGAACCCTGCCGCGTATCCGGCATTGTTCCGGCAAGTGGAGCAACAGTTTCCGGAGCTGGTCTTCTACGACGCGGACATCCCGCTGCCCATCCGCTTCATGGCGGCCCGCAATGTCTTCATGATGGCGCACTGCGAGGTGGAGGTGCAGGACGACGGGCAACTGGTGGAGATGCGCACATCCGACTCGCCGGAGGAAACAGACCCGGCGCTGCCGCACTTCCGCAAACTGCACCTGAGGCCGGACGCCAACCCCGCCAGCGCCATCCCCAAACGATTGCTGATCAAATATGAGGGTTTCAGTATCCGTGCCCCGCTGGACCGACCGCGCGAATTGCTGGCGCTGCTGCGCGGCATCCTGGAGACCTACGACCCGGATGTGATCCTGACGCACTTCGGGGATACGTGGCTGTTCAACCACCTGGCGGAGGCATCCAAGAAGACCGGCATGCCGCTTAACCCGAACCGCGACGCGTCACTGCCGGTCCTGCGACGCAAGGAAGTGAGCTTCTTCAACTATGGCCGCGCGCATTATCGCGGCCAGCAGGTGCACCTGCGCGGCCGCTGGCACGTCGATTATCGCAATGGCATGACCTTTACGGATTACGGCCTGACTGGCGCCATCGAGGAGACGCGCATGACCGGCCTGCCGGTGCAGGAGGCAGCCCGGCGTTCGCCCGGAGCGGGCATCGCCACACTGCAAACCATCACCGCCATGCGCCGTAACGTGCTGATCCCCTACCAGCACCAGAAGGGAGAGATCCCCAAGAGCTACAACCAGATGGTGAAGTCCGACCGTGGAGGATTGATCCTGCAGCCTCCGGTGGGCATCTTTCCGGACGTGGCGATCCTGGACTTCAGCTCGATGATGGCCTCGATCATGATCGAGTTCAACGTGTCTCCGGAGACGACCGGCTCGCAAGAGCCGCAGGCGCTGGAAATGCACGAACTGGGAATCAAGGTGGGCACGCGCCCGGGCCTGATGCCCACAGCGCTGCGCCCGCTGCGCGACAAGCGCTTGAAACTAAAGCGGCTGTTGAAGACACTCGACCTCAACGACCCGCGTCAGCGCTCCATGCGTCGGCGCTACAAGGCCGTGGTGGACGCGCTCAAATGGCTGACCGTGGTCGCCTACGGGCGGCTGGGCTTTGCCAACTCGACCTTCGGCCGCATCAATGCGCACGAGGTGGTCTCGTACCTCTCGCGCAAGGTCGTCACCCGGGCCAAACTGACGGCGGAAGAGAGAGGCTTCCGGGTGTTGCATCTCTATGTAGACAGCCTGTTTGTTTCCCGACCGGGCGCTTCCCAGGCCGACTTCCTGGAGCTGGCACAAGCCATCGAACAGGAGACACACCTGCCCATTGAACTGCAGAAGGTGTATCCATGGTTCGCCTTCCTGGGGACCCGGGCGAACACTCACATCTCCGTTGCAAACCGCTTCTACGGCCTGAGCCCGGATGGCGACCACAAGATCCGCGGCATCGCCCTGCGCCGCAGCGATACGCCGCGTTTCATCTCCAACCTGCAGATGGACCTGCTGAAGATCCTGGGAGGCGAGCCCGATCCCAACCGGCTGTTGAATCTGCTACCCGACCTACTGGGACGCGTGCAAGAGGAACTGAGCGCGCTGAAACTGGGGCGGATACCACTGGATCAACTGGTGGTCTCACAAACATTGAGCCGCGAGCTCAAAGAATACAGCTACTTCTCCCCGGCCGCCACGGCCGCCAAACAATTGGAAGCCGCCGGGAAGACCCTGAGGATGGGGCAGAGAGTGCGCTATCTGCACATTGCTGCAGGGCCGGGCGCGCGCGCCTGGGAATTGGCAGACGACCTGGATCCACGCGGCGTGGACATGTCCCGCTACAGGGAATTGCTGGTTCGGGCGGTGCATGAGGTGACGCAGCCGCTGGGAGTAAGCGAAGAGGTGCTGCGGATGTGGCTGTTCAGCCGGGCCGGATATATCTCGCCGCCGGGGATCGTCGCCACATCCAGCGACCTCGGCAAAATCGGACTACCGTTGTTCAAAGCCACGCCGGAGGCAGGCCTGCCGGCGATCGTCTGATCGGCAACAAACGACAATATCGGGCGAGACTCTGGGGGTGCTAGAAAACCGTGGGCTCGACTTCGACCAGCGCCTCAAAGGCGGGCTGAGCAAAGTAGAAGCCCTGCAGCAGATGGATGCCCGCGGAGCGCAACCAGCGGTACTCGTGCACGGTCTCAACCCCTTCGGCAACCAGCCCGACAGAGAGCTGCCCGCAGACATCGCGGATGGCCCGCACCACCATCTGCTTGCCGAATTGGCAATGAACGCCTGAGATCAGACTTCGATCCAGCTTCACGAAGTCCGGACGGTATTGAGCCAGTTGGCGCAGGCCCGAGAATCCGTTCCCGAAATCGTCGATAGCGGTCTGGAAGCCATAGGCCGCGTAATGTTCGAAAACGCCGTGCGCGTTACCCTGTGAGTGCAGTCGTTCCGTCTCGGCGAGCTCGCACACGAGTCGTTCCACAGGCAATCCGGCCTCCCAACAAGCGCGCACGGTTGCCTGCAAGTACGCCGCGCTGCGCGGCAAGGCGCCAGGGAAGAAATTGAGATTTAGGGAAGCGCGCAGGTCCAACCGAGCTGCCATGCCGATCGCTTTGAGCCTGCAGGCTTGATCAAAGCCGAGCAGATGCTCTCGGGGGACTCGGGCAAACACTGCCTCGGCCGGCTCACCGTGGGTGCCGCGAACCAGCGCCTCAAAAGAAACGACCTTCCGGGCACTGACATCCACGATCGGCTGAAAGGCAATGCTAAACTCGACGTCGGTCTCAGGCCGGGTGTCTGAGACATTGGTGCGGCTCGCAAATATCGGTTCGCTCAACTTTCTGTTCAAGGGTTCCCCGCCTCCGCGCCCAAACTCATCCGGGCTGCCGCATCGTCGAGCCAGATAATCAGGCTCCGCGTAATACGTCCGGTTTCCTGGGACGTGCCATATGCATCAGTCACCGATGCCGCCTGAGAATACATGGGGAACCTGCGAGTGCACACCAGAGAAAGAAGATGCAGTTCATGGGCTCTTTTGACCACTGCCAGATGGCGCCGCTGGCCGCATCAAAGCGCGAATGTGCGCGCCGACCGGACACACTCTGAGACGAGGCGCAAGCCGAGGGCAACGATTCCGGCCCACGTCCACAAAGCGCGCGGATCAGCTTCACCTTGAATCGCGCACACGGTCGGTCCGATAGAGGCCGGGACTACGAACCCCGCGCGTCAAGTAGCGTATAATTTTGGCAGAATGTCATCAATCGCGTTCTGGATTGGTGTGATCATCTTCGGACTGGGGGCGATCTTTGGTCTACTCTCCGCGATCCGCACCCTTCAAACAAGCCGTCGCTGGTCCGACTACAGACTGCGCCAGCGTTACATTGTGCAGGCACGCGGCTCGGTCCTGCTGGCGCTACTTTCCGGGAGTCTCGCGCTGGGGCTCCTGATCCTGGCCCGGTCGACGCGGCCAAGCAGCGTTCCCGCGGCACCGTCGACAACTCCGACCAGTACGGTCCTGGCGACCGCCTCACCCATTCCGCAGGAACCAACCACTGAAACCATGACGGCTGCCGTGATCAGTCCTACCAGCACGCCGATCACACCCTCGCCGGTGGTGATCCCGACGACGGCACAGGCGAGCGCGACACCGGCCATGCCGATCGCCGTGCAAGCGATGATTCAGGGGACGGTGACACCCTCATTCGACGTGGAATTCGGCCGGCTGCGATTCTCCCCGGCGATCAACAACTACACCCTTGTGGCGCCCGGTGAGAAGTTCATCAATCCAATCAAGCAGATGTACTCGGTGTTCACATACCAACCGATCGGCGTGAAGGTCGAGTGGATCGCGCTGTGGTATGTGGACGGCGCCCTCAAGTATGTGGACACAACCTCCTGGAAGGACTTTCCAGCCGGAGTTGGCGTGGCCAGTTGGACGCGGCCGGCGCCTGAGTGGCAGCCTGGCGACTACGAGGTGCAGATCTTTGTCGGCACTGACTGGCAGGCTTCCGGTCGGTTCACGCTGGAGGGCGACCCGCCCTCAGCGACACCCAGCCCGCCGCCAAGTTCCACTCCCACGGCCGCTCCAACGGCGACTGCATCCAGCACTCCGACGATTACCCGCACGGCGTCGGCGAGCCCGCCGCCGCCGCCCTCACGAACACCCTCCGCGACAACTACGGCCACCCAGAAGCCGGCGCCCTCCAGCACTGTGCCCCCGCCAGCCACCAAGACCGCCGCGCCCAGCGCAGCACCGGCTGTACTACCGGCCACATCCACGCCCCGACCCAGCGCGACACCGGTGCCTTCCGGTACGGCCACCAGAGTTCCAAGTCTGACGCCGTCTTCCACGCCCCGGCCCAGCATTACGCCAACGCTGCCTCCAATAACGCTGGACATCTACTTCACCGACACGCGGCCGTCTGGTGGCACGTCGCCGACCGCGGAACCGGTGAAACGCCAGATAGCCGGCACGAACGAAGTCATGGTCGCTGCTCTTGACCAGTACTTCGCCGGGCCCACATTGGAGGAACAGCGCCGAGGGCTGGAACTAACTGGCAATGGATTCGTTGGGTATCGCAAGGTGCAGTTTACAAATGGCGTCGTTTCCGTGTACCTGGCAGGGAATTGCACACCGTCCGGGACGGGATATAGCCTGGCCCGGCCGCTCATCGCGACGCTGCGGCAGTTCCCGGGTGTGTTGTACGTGAAGCTGTACGACGCCTACGATCACACCGGAAATGCGCGCAGCGCGGCCGATTCCTGGCCTACCTGCCTGGACGTGATCTTCACGCAAACGTCCACTGCACCTCCGACACAGACGCCTACACAGACGCCGTCGAGGACGCCGACAGTCACGTCGGTACCAACCCATACGGCCATTCCGAGCGCCACAGCGACACAGCCTGCGACACGCACGGCGCTGCCGACGAATACGCCAAGCCCCCTTCCGACTCGGACACCGTTGCCGACCGCGACGCGGACGCCTGTTCCGAGGGCGACGGACACGCCGTTGCCTACGTTGACCGCAACCAGGACCCCGCCGCACACCCACGAATTCTGCGACAGCTACAGTGACGCGGACCCCCTTGCCTTCATCCACGCCGAGGCCCACGCTGACGGCTTCGCTCACGTACACGCCCGGCCCGACGTGGACGCCGAGGCCAACACTTACGTTGACGCCCATCAACGCACCGACCAAAGCGGTGGCGTTGACTTCGCAGGCCGCATCACTCACACCGGCTGGGCCCACACCTGTGCTGGATGCAGCCTGCGATCACGCCGAGTTCCTGGGCGATGTGACCATTGTTGACAATGCGACGCTGCGACCGGTGAAGTTTTCCGAAAGACCTGGCGAATTCAGAACGCCGGCAATTGCCCGTGGACGGCCGCGTATCGCCTGGTGTTCGTCCGCGGCGACCAAATGGGCGGATCTGAGGCTGTGGCATTGCCCGCACCGGTGCCTCCGGGCCAAAGCACGGATATCTCTGTGGACCTTGTCGCCCCCGCGACTCCGGGCGAATACGGCGGTTTCTGGCAACTCCGAACGCCAGGCGGCACTACATTTGGATTGGGGCCGGGCGGAAGCGGATACCTCTGGGTGCAGATACGCGTGGCGGGTGAACCGATCGCATCAAGCACGGCGACCCGGACTAACGCTGGAGCCCAGCTTGTCACACCCACCGGTTGGGCAGAGGCCACACTTACAGCGTTCGTGGCCACGCAGACGGCTGAAGCCGCACCCACAGCTTCGGCGACGATAATCCAAACTGGCACAGAGGTGGCGGCACTGGCACAAAATGCCTGCCAGGCACAATGGCAGGCAAATGACGGAATCTTGAGTTGTCCGGGGACAGATGGCGATCCGCGGGGGCTGATCGCAATCATCGGTCACGCTTCCCTGGAGGATGGGACGACGGCATCCACAGCGTCCCTGCTTACCGTGCCCTCCGACGCGCAAGATGGATACGTTCTCGGCCTGTATCCGCAGTACCAGGTCCAGCCGGGTGATCGCTTTCAGGCAGGTGCAGGCTGCGAGATCGGCGCACAGTTGTGCTCAGTCCTCTTCAGAGTCAGCTATTTGGATACAACCGGGGCAGCGCATGATCTTTGGACGGTGGGTGAGTTCCTTGACGGTCACCATGCGGATCTGGATTTGGACCTCACGGATCTCGCGGGGCAGCAGATCCGGATCGTGCTGAGTGTCAGCAACCTGGGCAACTCGACCGGCGACCGTGCTCTGTGGATTGCGCCGCGCATCGTGAACATCCCAGAGGGCGACCAGGGAACTGAAGCCGCGCCCGAGCCGACTCGAACAGCGCAGCCAACCGCGACAATCATCCCCCCCGCGGCCTCCCCCACGGCTCAAGCGCCAGCTCCCAGCCAGACGGACGTCGCGCCGACGGCCGTGCCGACCGAAAAGCCGCCGATTCCGCAGTTCTTTGGATTATCTGCTGGAGTTCTTCCGCCAGCTATTCGCTCCACGCTGAAAACAAGAAACGGCCGGGCTCGAATACGAACCCGGCCGTTCTGAGTCTCCCGGGGTGTGAGGCCCGCACCCTCTACACGTCAAACATCCAGGTTGCGGACAAAGCGAGCGTGAGTCTGGATGAAGCGTTTACGCGGATCGACGGCGTCGCCCATCAGCATGTCGAACGTGCGGTCGGCCTCGGCCGCGTCTTCCACGGCGACTTGCAAGATGGTGCGATTGGCGGGATTCATGGTGGTGTCCCAGAGCTGTTCGGGGTTCATCTCGCCGAGGCCCTTATAGCGGGATACCGTGACCTTCTCAGCTCCGCCGGACTCCTTGACGAGCTTATCCTTATCCTTGTCGCTGTAGGCATACTTCACCTGGCTCTTGTGCGCGATGCGGTACAGCGGAGGCTGGGCGATGAAGAGGTGATCCGCCTCGATGAGCTGGTGCATGTAGCGAAAGAAGAAAGTCAGCAGCAAGGTACGGATGTGGCTGCCGTCCACGTCAGCGTCGGTCATGATGATAATGCGGCCGTAGCGCAGTCCCTCCAGGTCGAAATTGTCGCCAATGCCGGTGCCCAGAGCCGAGATCAGGGCCTTGATCTCATTGCTGGAGAGGATCTTGTCCAGCCGGGCGCGCTCAGTGTTCATGATCTTGCCTCGCAAAGGCAGGATCGCCTGAAAATGCCGGTCGCGGCCCTGCTTGGCCGAGCCGCCTGCGGAATCACCTTCGACGATATACAGCTCGGTCTTGGTCGAGTCGCGCTCCGAGCAGTCGGCCAGTTTTCCGGGCAGCGTGAGGGACTCCAGGGCTGACTTGCGAATGACGAGGTCGCGTGCTTTGCGTGCCGCATCCCGGGCCCGGGCGGAGGTAAGGCACTTGGCAATGATGGCACGCGCCGCCTGGGGGTTCTCGTCCAGGAATGTGGCAAAGGCCTCGCCCACAACCTGCTGCACCGACGTTTGCACCTCGGGATTCATCAGCTTGACCTTTGTCTGGGACTCAAACTGCGGATCCGGGTGCTTGATGGATACGATGGCCGTCAGACCTTCGCGTGTATCGTCTCCAGAGAAGTTGGGGTCGGAGTCTTTCAGCAGTCCGTTCTTGCGGGCGTAGTCGTTGACGACGCGCGTGAGCGCCGAGCGGAGACCGGTCAGGTGCGTACCGCCATCAATGGTATTGATGGTGTTGGCAAAGGAATAGACCGATTCGGTGTAGGCGTCGGTGAACTGGATGGCCGCTTCGATGCCCATCCCCTCCACGTCCTTCTCCACATGCATGACGCTGTGAAGCGTTTCCCGATTGCGGTTGAGGTAGCGTACAAACGACGTGATGCCGCCTTCAAAGTAGAAGGTCAATTCGCGGTTCACGCGCTCATCCAGGAAAAAGATCGTGACGCCGCGCGTCACAAAGGCCATCTCACGAAAGCGCTGAGAGAGCGTGTCGAAGCGAAAATCTATGTCTTCCTTGAAGATCTTCTTGTCGAACTTGAACGCCACCTTGGTGCCGGTGCTGCCATCCTTGATCTTGCCTGTGGCGCGGACGGGTGCCTTGGGATAGCCGCGCTCGTAGCGCTGGAAATGCACCTGGCCATCGCGCTTGACCTCCACCTCGCACCACTCCGAGAGGGCATTGACCGCGCTGACACCCACCCCGTGCAAGCCGCCTGACACCTTGTAGCCGCCACCACCGAACTTGCCGCCGGCATGCAGCGTGGTCATGACCACTTCCAGGGCGGACTTTTTCTGGGTCGGGTGCGGTCCAACCGGTATGCCGCGGCCATTGTCGGTGCATGACACGCTGCTGTCGGGATGAATGACGACCTCGATGCGGTCGCAGGCCTCGGCCAGAGCTTCGTCAATGGCGTTGTCGACCACTTCATAGACCAGGTGGTGAAGGGCTTTGATATCGGTGCCGCCGATGTACATGCCTGGGCGGCGTCGAACAGCTTCCAGGCCCTCAAGAACCTGGATGTCTTTCGCGTCGTAACTTCCGTTGGTCTTCTTCTGAGCCACTGGACTGATCCCTTCCGCCAAACAATGTGGATCGCTGGGTGCTGTGCGCAGTGGGCCGCGCCCGCCCGGTTAGACCGCCTGGGTGGGCATACCGGCCCTCAAGCGTGCCAGCACGCTTTGCACCCAGGCCGACATATCCTGGTAGTAGATGAACGAAGCGGCAAGCAGCGCCGTGGTTATGAACGCGTGGCCGAGCAGGCCAACCAGGACGACCCAAGTTCCTTCCGCCGGCACGGCCCAGAGCGTGTTAAGACCCATGCCAACCAAGAAGACGGTCATGACGAACAGACTGCTGGTCGGGAGCGTGAACCGCGCCAAGCGAAACCCACCGAGGAACGACGCGAAGGCGGTTTGTCGACTGAGATAGATCCCATGGGGAGAGAAGAACAGTGGAACCAGAAGCCAAAGAGAGAGGAATCCGAGGAACAGGAGCAGCGCCTGCCCGAGCACGGCGTTGATCGCGAAGCTGACGTACACAATGAACAGCGCCGGAAAGCCGATGGCCCAAATGAGCGCCATGCATATGACGGAATACAGGATCGTCTGCAGCACCGCCCGACCGGCGGGCATGGCCGCGGAGCCTGGCGACCTGGAAGAAACCAGCCCGGCGACGCTATGGAAGTACAGTGCTCCCAGCAACCAGCCGGCCACGGTGAGGATCAGAAGCCAACCCACCAGTTGGGGCATCGAAACGACCTGAATGACAGCCTGGGGTCCCAAGGGCGACTC
The DNA here is from genome assembly GCA_963784915.1 of uncultured Chloroflexia bacterium. Classification (GTDB taxonomy): domain Bacteria; phylum Chloroflexota; class Anaerolineae; order Anaerolineales; family Villigracilaceae; genus Fen-1038. The sequence goes on along the minus strand of CAWATK010000004.1, from coordinate 1,680 downwards.
GAGCGGCATACGTCCGCTCATCAGGCTGGAGACGCCAACCGGGATGGTACGCAGCGCGGCCAGTACGTTCAGGCGGTCGAGGACCTCACGGTAGATGGTCAGCATCGAGTCGATATCGGCTTGGGGCAGACCGGATCCAGGGGCAATGCGAGCCATTTCCTCGAGCAGGGGTTGCATCAGCTTGCTGATGCTGAGGCGTGGTCCCAACCAGAGGAGCAGATCAAGACCCAGGGGCAGGAGAATAAGACCAATATGCGCGGCAATGGCATCAAAGCCAGCCCGCAACGAGCCGATGATGCCTGGGGGTCGTGGAAGAGCCTGCGCGTCCGATTGATTTGGGAGCATAACCAGTCAATTTTACCACACGGCTTGTTTCTTCGCAAATTTGTTCTAAGTGGACGAGTAGGTCGTGCACTCACGGCCGCCTAATCAAGCGTGAATCGAGTTGGATTACAATGCCCAACATGCTGGAGGCACCGCGAAATCTGCCTGCCCCGAACCAGATCGGGGTACTGGCCGCAACCGTCCTGTTGTGCTTTGCATTGACGCACCTGGCAAGCCGGCCCGGATTGACGCTGGCGATACAGTTGCCGGGCTTCTATTTTGCCTATTCGCTCACCATGGGCACGGCAATGACGCTGATGGCAGGCGGCCTCACTGCAAGTGGCATGGACTGGCTGCTGCGCGGCCATTCCGGATTGCGCGGACGGCGCACTGCGCAACATTGGATGCTCCCCACGCTGACCGCTGTGATCATCGGCATTGTCCTTGACATCCTGCCGGACGGCCCTGCCTGGTGGACCGGCCTGGTCATCGGGGCAGTGATCCTGGTTGCGGTCCTGATCGCCGAGTACATCGCCGTGGACTCTGGAGCGCCGTTCTACGCGCTGGCGTCCGCGGGGCTCACCGCTCTCTCCTACACTCTCTTCCTGCTCTTCGTGATCTCGCTACGACTGGGGGCTGCGCGGCTGTTTCTGGTGGTGCCGGCAGTGCTGATCGCGGCCGGCCTGGTGTCTTTGCGGACTTTGCATCTCCGTTTGGGCGAGCGTTGGGACTATCCCTGGGCGTTTGGGATAGGTATCGTGTGCGCTCAGGTTGCAGCAGGGCTGCACTACTGGCCTCTTTCATCGCTCCAATTTGGATTGGCAGTTCTTGCGCCCCTGTATGCGCTGACGGCCCTGGCCTCCGCACTTTCCGAGGACATGCCTTGGCGGAGCGCGATGGCAGAACCAGGAATCATCCTGGGCGGCTTGTGGGCGGTCGCCGCCATCCTTAGATAGGGCCGGGCGGCATGACCGGGCAATGCGCCGGGATCCCACGACGGGTACCAACCGTGACGACACCGCAACTGCAGATGAGGAGAAATCACTACGAGACGATGCGCCGGCACGTTGAGGCGTGCAAACCGCTGGAGGGCTGCGGTTTGCTGTTGGGTGCGGGTGCGGCCGTGGAGCGAGTCGTGTTGGTTGTGAATGCGGCGAACAGCCCCAACCGATTCCGCATGGAGCCTGCGGAACAATTGCGCGCCTTTCGGGAGATGGAAGAGCAGGGCCTTGAGCTGGTGGGCATCTTTCATTCGCATCCGTCGGACCCGGGTGGTGGAGTCCGGGCGCCGGAAAGACCGTCCGAGACCGACGTCCGCGAGGCGGCATACCCTGTGGTGCATGTCATTTGGTCGCA
>CAWATK010000003.1:0-55255 GCA_963784915.1 uncultured Chloroflexia bacterium | reverse complement strand
CGGAAGTCCCTGGAACTCCGCCCAAGTCCAGCGCTTCTCTTCTTCGACCTCACCCCACACGCGGAAGTCCCACGTCTCGGGGCGAAAGCGTGGCACAGGGCCGTAGTGCAGCACCGGGAACTTGTTGGTCAGCGACTGGCCCGGGGGGAGGCGGCCCTCACGGCGAACCAGCGTGCCTCGTCGTCTCGCCGGGGTCGCAAGTTGTCGTTCCCCATGCCCGCCTCCGCCTAATCCGGAGCGATTCGGTATCCCAAGACTGCCCACAGACCGTCTGGAACCTCCGGCGGTCGGAAGTCGTCACTGGAGATACAACCCGAGGAGGAGACGCCATGCACGCCAAACTGCTCGCTCGCATCTGGCGGCCGGCTGCCTTGCTGGCAGCCCTGACAGCCCTGACCTTGAGCTGCGGCCTGCCGGTTCCCGGGGATCCTGAAGTCCCGGTGTCGACGGCCACCGCCGAGGCGATGGCCGAAGCCTCCGTGGCATTGACCGTCTACAACCAGGGTACGGCGCTCGTGCGCGACCGTCGCCAGTTCCAGCTCAACCAGGAATGAACCTGATCGATTTCCGCGATGTGGCGGCCTCCATCGATCCAACCAGCGTGCTTTTCAAATCCCTGACCGCGCCCGGCGCGGACACCACGGTCCTGGAGCAGAACTACGAGTACGACCTGGTGGGCGCCGAGGCCCTGCTCGAGAAGTACATCGACCAACAGATCCGGGTCGTAACGACCGACAGCCGGACCTACGAGGGCACGCTGCTCAACGGCCAGGGGGACATTATCCTGCGCGGCGCAGATGGCCAAGTGACGGTCGTGAAGCTCGACCGCGTCCAGGAACCCTCGTTCCCGAGCCGCCGGACGGCCTGATCACGCGGCCGACTTTCTCGCATGGCACTGGTGCCCTGGCCGACCGCTCCGGAAACCAGGATGTCGAGGTCACCTACCTGACAGGCGCGGATGGCCTGGCAGGCAAGGACTACGTGCTCCTGCTTGGCCCGACGACAAGTTGCTCGACCTGGACGGCTGGATCTTGAAACAACACCAGCGGCGCCACCTTCCGCGACGCGCAGCTCAACCTGATCGCCGGCGACCTGCAGCGCCTGCCGCAGCCCGGCCTGGCGGCCGACAAGCTGTACGCCGAGGAAGCGGCGGCCGCCGACGGCACAGCCCGTGGACCAGCGCGAGTTCTTCGAGTATCACCTGAACGAGATCCCCCGGCTGGTGACCGTTCGCAACAACGAGACCAAGCAGATCGAGTTTGTCAACGTGGCCGGCGTCCCGGCAGACAAGTTCTTCGTCTACGACGGGCTGCAGTGCCGTGAGTACTACTGGTATCGTTCGTATGCCGGCTATGCCCAGACCGATCCGTCGTACGGCGTGGCCAGCAACCCGAAGGTCATGGTGATGGTGCAGTTCAACACTGAGGACGTCGAAGCCGACCTGCCCGCGCGGGCGGGTTCGGGTCTACCAGGAAGATGTGGATGGCGCCGCCCTGCTGATCGGCGAGGACACCATCGATCACACGCCCAAGGGCGAGAATGTCCGCCTGTACGTCGGCGATGCGTTCGACATCGTCGGCGAGCGCATCCAGACGGATTTCCTTCGCCCGTCAGAGACCAGCCTGGAGGAAGGCTTCCGCATCACCTTGCGCAATCACAAGGACGAGGCGGTGGAAGTTCGAATCGTCGAACACCTCTTCCCGCTGGAGCGAGTGGCGGATCTTGAACGCCAGCCACGACTACACCAAGCTCAACTCCTCGACGATTGAGTTCCGCGTCCCGATCCCCGCCAACGGAGAGAAGACGCTGACCTCTATCTGGTGCGCTACGACTGGCCGTAGACGAATCGAGGACCTTCCGCAAACGGCAACTTACTTTGGCCGAGGCGCCACCCCGCAAGGCAATTTCAAGGACGCTTCCTCCCCCAGCGGCCGCTGGGGCGGAGCGTCTCGCCGCGGCAACCCCGAAACCACCGATGCTCGCCGCGCTGCGCGGGGCGTTCGCAACCCAGCTCGCAGGGCGTGGCGCTCGTGCACTATCTTCCAGTCTCGAGAGGCGGCGAATCTGGGCGAAGGGCTGCTCCTCATTGCGTGGCGCAGGGAAGTGCAGGCCGCCTTTGCTGGATGTCGGGCGCCGGAAGGCTTACCTGGTGGAGCTGAATGAAGTTGCCGCAAGTGTCGTCGAACAGAGCCCGGGTTCCCCATTCCGTCTTCGTCGGCTCTGACTTGAACGTCACGCCGAGTTGTTGAAGTTCTCGAACTCTCGTTGCACGTCGTCAGCGCCGAAAACGATGGCGGGGATGCCTGCCTGATAGAGACCCGCCTGGAATGTCTTGGCCAGCGGGTTGCCGCTCGGCTCGAGATGCAGCCCTCTGCCATCTGGCTCTTCGGGTGAAGCCACAATGGCCAATTGGGCTTCGGGAATGTACATCCTCTGGATGAAACCCAGAACTTCTGTGTAGAACTTGAAAGCCTTGGCCGGGTCGTCTACGATCACGCTCGTAAGACTGATCTTCACATCTAAACCTCCTCTCAATTCAACCTCTTGCCACGGACTACCAGGTAAGTTGCAGGGCGTCTCCCGCCAGGCTGCTCAGGAAGGACCGCCCAAGGCGGCGGGGTGAACGCCAGGCCGCCCGAACCGCAGGACGTGGGTTTTGCGAGCCACCCCGCACCGGCGAAGGCCTCCATCGAGCCGGCCGGCGGAAGCGGGCAGCACTTCTGGGACTTCAGGCCAGGCCGGCAGGCAAGATCAGCATCCCCGGAGAGCAGCCCGCCGTGTCAGCGCCGCAAGCTGATCGGAGGCCCCTGGTCATTCGCCTGCAACCGGGGGATGCTCCCAGTCGATCGGGCCGGATTGAATCGGCGCTTCAGCCTTGTAGGACAACTTGTTCCATGCCCGGTCGAAGTACACAAAGGCCGAATTCCATTCTCCGCCTGCTCTTCCCCAACCATCGTGCCGCAGAACGACCTTCGTTTGTGTCCTGCTTACCTCGTGCAAGCGGACGAGGACATGTGTCATTTGGCCTCGCACTCCCGGCAATTCGGGAGGGCGTTCCAGGTGAACGAGAGCATCTCACGCGGCTGGATGGCCAACAGGATCATTCCCTCTCCGCCTTGCCGGCCGGGCTCTTCCTCCGGATCGAAGAGCATCTCGTACTTGCCGCCCGCCTCGACCGAGCGACAGCGAGGAACGAAGCAACACGGCTCCTTCGATGTGGTCGACGACGTTCCCATACCTGGTTGAGCGGCGCCGCAACGGTGACTTCCGCAAGAGGGGCCTGTTCGTCAGGGACTTGGGACATGTGCCTCAACTCCTCGAGGGGATCGAAGCCGTGCGCGGAGAGTCTGTCGGGTCTACTCAGGAAGAAGCGGCCCGATACGCTGTACGCAGGGGCGCTGAAAGACTTCCTCACCGTGCGGCGCCCCTGCGCGAGTTCGGCCGTGAGGTCCTGGCCGGCGAAATGCAGCCCGCGATGCAGTTCCGAGGGCCAGTTGGGGCACTGGCTGAGGTCGTACACCACGCCGGCATAGGCGGACATAGCCCGCGGACGCCCGCGCTCCCGTTACCACGCATCAGTTCCTGTCGGGTTACGGGACGGTCGCCCATGGCGCGTGCCGCGCTCCGGCGAAGGCTACGCGTCCTTGAAGAGGGGCAGATGGCCCAGCGCCAGGATCGAACTCCAATCTTGCGGGTCGCCCTCCGTGAAGACTGCCGCCTCGGCGATGACCTGTGCACCTGCCAGGTCCATCAGCTTGCGCATGCCCTCGAGTGTCGAACCGGTACTCACGACGTCGTCCACAATGACGACGCGCTTGCCTTCCACAAGCTGCCGATCCTTCTCGTCTAGGATCAGAGTTCGCGGCTTGCCGGTGGTGATCGAGAGGGTCTCGGCCTCTAGGGGTTCTCCCATGTACGGCTTGTAGGTTTTGCGCAGCACGACGTAGCGCTTGCCCAGGGCGACCGCCAGTGCATGCGCCAGGGGGATGCTCTTGGCCTCCGCTGTCACCAACAGATCGAAGGCCATGCCGTCGAGTTGTCCAGCCAGGGCCCGGGCGCAGGCTTCCACCAGTTCGGTGTCGCCGAGGATGTTCAGGACCGCGATGCGCAGGCCGGGCGCGATCTCAAACAGCGGCAGATGGCGCTCAAGTCCGGCAAGATGGACCGTATGTGTTTGGCGTTTCGGGAGCATCGGGGTCTCCAAGTCATGGAGTGACGGAGCGAGGGGGATTATAGTCCCTCGTTCATCGAGCGCATCACGCAGGTATCTCCCCCGCAGTCTGGCCGGGCTCGAGGTCCGCTCGGGGTGCGCTGACCTGCGCCTGCCTGAGGCAGGCGCAGATCGTAGATGCCGTCGGTCAGCGGCCAGTGCGCACCGCAGGCATGGCACCGCAGACCCTCGCCCGTCGTTTGCAGCCCCAGCGAGTTGCAGGCCGGGCACCGCCAGAACGCATCGGATGTTGCGCCCAGGCCGCCGATCGCCCGCGCTCGCAAGAAGACGCTGGGGGACAGCTGCCAGAGCTTCCGGCCGGTCCACTGCGCGGCCGCATCGAGCGCCACGAGCATCCCGGTCGGAACGAGCCGCTTGAGAGTCGCCCTCGCGGAAATGGGAGACCGTCAGCCTGCGCTCCGTGGCGAACCCGGCTTGCTCCAGCCACCCTTTCACCGCCCCCGGATGAAAGTCGAAGTTGAGGGGGGCGAATTCGACCGGCGCAGGATCGAACGGATTCCATGACTGGCGGCCCAACAACCAGCGGGCGATCGCCTTAACGTTGCGCTTGTTGGCATACTCGAGGACCAAGGCGGCCGCCGGGCGCAGAACACCTCGCAAGCGCTTCAGCGCGGCTTGCGGGTCGACCATATGATGCAGCACCCGGATCATCGTTGCCGCATCGAAGACACCTGGAGCGAACGGCAGACGATAGGCATCCGCCGCCACGAACATCCAGCGCTCGCTTTCCCCCAGGCGCTGGCGGGCCTGTGCCAGCATCGAGCGCGAGTAGTCGACCAGGACTACCTGGCGGAAACCTGCATAGCGAGGCGTGTTCCGTCCGGCCCCCGCCCCGACTTCGAGAAGCCGCTCGCCGAGGCGGAAAGCGACCGCGAGAGGGCGATGGCTTCGACGCGGTCTTCATAGGCGCGGCCGCCCTCGCCCCAGAACGAATCCTGATAGTCGGAGCCTTCGTAGTTGCAGATCGGTCGTGGCGCGTCCTTCATGTCCTGCATCGGTCCTGCGTTCCAGGAAACCCTCCTGGACTACGATCCTCCCGGACGCTTCGCCGTCCGTCAGCGATCGGCCCCGGCGGTGGGCAGTGGGGGCCTCCGGCATGCCGGCCCGCCTGCCGGGTTCCGGGGTTTCCCAGGTGAACCCTTCCTCTTCAGAGAAAGAGAGTGCCGAGGCGGCGGCTTTCCCACGATCCCTCCTGGGCATTGTACCGTGCTGCAGTCAGGAAGACCGGCTACTCGAGCCTTCGTCCAGGAAGCGCGGAGTCTCCTCGACCCGGCGCCGCAGGAGTGCCGCCTCATCGGAGACAGCCGGTGCTTCGGGAGGATGGTCGTGGGCGGCGCGGGCCTCTGCGGCCTGTAGGGCTGCGCGGCTGGCGGCGGGCACCACCGCCCATGCCCCGCAATGTGGGCACCGCTCCAACTTGCCGAAAATCAAGTGCGGGCTGAGGACATGCCGGGAGAAGGGCAGGGCGCAGCCGGGACGATTGCCCCGCCCGCCGGGCCATACTGGCCGGGCCGGAAGGCACGCGGCCGCCCAGAGAGCAGCGCCGTCGCCAGGACGCTGATGAGCGTGAAGAGCAGCACGCCTCCGCCCAGAGGCAGGACGATGCGGAGTGTCGAGTGTTGCGCCTCCTCGGCCGTCAGGAAGACGAACGTGGAAACCGGGCTGTACAGGATCTGCCCTCCTCGCGTGAAGAGCACCGCCTGTAGATGGTGTTCGCCCGACGCGTACGCGCTCGTGCTGAAACTGTGACGGAAGGGCGACAGCCTCACGCTCGCCATGATCTCGCCGTCGATGAGATAGTCCACGCCGGCCAGATCGTCAACGCCTTCGGTGCTCAGCGTGAACGCGCCCTGCATGCGCCCTGCGGCGTAGAAGCCGAAGTCCCGCTGCAGGCGCAGGCGGACCTGCGGCGCAGGCGTCGGCAGCGGGGCGGGCGAGGCAGCCAGAAGCATGCCGGCCAGCAGCAAGAGCAGGAAGCGCATTCGGCGATTCACGTCACTTCCACCGCGTCAGAATGCTCTCGCGTTGGAAGAGCTGCATGGCGAAGGCCAGCAGACCAGCATCGATGATCACCAGGCCGCCAGCCATCCACAGGATCAACGAGGCATTCAGCAGGAACAGGCCGCTGATCTGGCCGAAGAACAGCAGGAGCAGCGGCAAGATCACCAGCGATGACAACTGCTCAGCAGCACGGGTCGTTCACTCGCGAAGAGATCATGACGGCCGCGCTGACCGCCGCCAGAGCCAGTAGCGGACCGAGCAGGAAGACGGTCAGTAGCCACAGTGGATCTGCCAGGCGGGCCACCACCGCCGGGCTGATGGCCAGCAGGCGCGCCCCGAGGGCGTAGACCAGGAATGCCCCCCAGGTCGCCAGGATGGCTGGGATGGCCGCCGCCAGTCCCTTTCCGGCCAGGAGCTCGAGGTCGGTCACCGGCGTCGCCAGGAGCGGTTCGAGGGTGCGTGTCGTCTTCTCGCCCACGATGCTGTAGGAGGCGATCGTGGCAGGGATAATCAGCGGCAGCATCATGAACAACAGCATGAACTGAGAGACCAGGAAGTACTGGCCGCATTCCGCCCCGCTCAAACCGCCGCACAAGGTGGCGAACTCGGCCGGCATGTCGACGGCCGACATGCCACCCAGATCTCCGCCTTGCCGCATGGCGTACAGGATCCCCAGCGGCAGGCCTGTAAGGAGCAGGGGCAGGAAGGCCACCGTGAACAGCACAATGCGGTTGCGGAAGACCTCCTCCCACTCCTTGGCGATCAAAACACGAACTTTTTCACCCCGCTCCTCCCTTTTTTGGGCTGCCAGACAGGCGCGCGTGCGCTTATGTCAACTTAGGCGGGCTCTGGCGTGTTCGCTTCGATCAGCCGCAAGTAGACGTCCTCCAGCGACCGGCGCAGTTCCCCAACGAACTGGATGTCCGCACCTGCCGCCACCAGGGCGCGGACGATCTCTGGGTTCTGCGCCTCCGGGTCGTCCAATGAGACAAGCAGCTTGCCTTCAACCGTCTGAACGCTGCGCACCATCGGCAAGCCTCCGATCATCTCTACCCAGACCGGATTCAGTGACCGCAGGTGAAAGACGGTCACCCGCCCGTAAAGCCGTTGGCGCAATGCCGCCGGCGTATCGAGTGCCAGCAGGCGCTGGTGGAATATGCCGATGCGATCGCACAGGCGGTCGGCCTCATCCAGGTTGTGGGTGCACAGGAAGATCGTCCGGCCTTCGCGACGCAGCTCGTGGATGAACTCGCGCACCAGGTGGGCAGCCTCCGGATCCAGGCCGCTGGTTGGCTCATCCAGGAAAAGCACTTGCGGTTCATGCAGCAGGGCACGCGCAATGGCCAGCTTCTGGCGCATACCCTTCGAAAACGTCCCCGCCGGTTCATGTCGCCGCTCCCACAGACCCAGCAAGCGTAGATAACGCTCGATGGCACCAGCGGCATCCTCGACATCGTAGAGGGCCGCGAAGAACGCCAGATTGCGCTCGGCGGTGAGCGAGTCGTAGAGCCCGGGGGCCTCGGTCAAGATCCCGACACGCGGCGCGTACCTCGGGCGCCTGCCGCCGAATACTGAACCCGGCGACCTCGGCCTCGCCCTCACTCGGTCCAATCAAGCATGTCAACATCCGGATGGTGGTCGTCTTGCCCGCGCCGTTGGGACCGAGAAATCGAACACCTCACCAGCGGGTACTTCCAGGTTCAGTCGATCGACGGCGGTTGTCTCTTCGAAGCGTCGCGTCAGGTCATGGGTCCGGATCATGTCGTCGTGCCTCTCCCTCCAATGGACCGTTCCACCTGCATTGGCAGGCCGTCAGTGTGCCCGGTCCCGCGTGGTTTCCAGGATGCCGACCCGGCTGCAGGGACAGAGTCTCCCCTTTCACTTCGTCGTATGCCCGGATCGCCCTATTGGACGTGGTTCCAGCCACCTCGCAGGTGGGGCAGTCGCTTGTCAGCGGGCATTCCCATCCATAGATGAGGCGCTCTTTGCCTGGGCGGTCCTACCTCAACCTCAACAATTGCGCCGCCCCGTTCGATGCGCCCATCCCCGCGGCACTCGGCTGCGATGCGAGTCCGATGGTGATCGGCATCTCGCCGGGCAGAGGAATATGGGCCGCACCGCCCGCGAGGCCGGAATGTCCGTTCGTCCATGGTCCTGCTCAATCCACATAGCGACTGGATTCAGCGCGTCGCCGTGCGGCAGATCGGTGGGTGGCAGAGGCATGGGCGCCACGGTCGCAGGCGCCGGCACGGGCGCGATCGAAGTCCGCCGCAAGGCATACAGCATACACAGGCTGACCAACGCCAGGATGGCAATCAGGCCTTCCGTCGCCAATACCCCCCAGACCTGCGCCGCCACGACGGCCACAGCGTCGATGAGGGCGTGCCAGCCGATGGCAATCGCCATCCAGCCCGGCTGCCGCCGTACGAACACCTGGAGGACCAGGACGGCCAGCGTGATTTGGACGCACAGCGCGCTGGCGCGCTGAGCGCGCCGAGCAAGGCGAAATACCAGGGACCCTCCCAATAGGCCGCCAGTTGCGCCTGCGCAGCTGCAATCTGCCCCGGAGGAAGGAGCGTTGCGAGGTCGATGCCCCGATACGCCACGGCCTGCATCAGCCCGACCAGAGCAAGCACTCCAAGCAGGATGGCCTCCACTCCGCCGTGCCCGGCGCCAACTTCGATGGGGGAGAGGGCGTTCTCGTCCAGCGCGCCCAATTCGTCCAGCAGCGGGCTGGTTTCGGGGAACAGCGCGGCTTGCTGCGCGCGATGGGGACTTCGTTGCACGGCACGGCCGGCGGACTTCTCGAGCTCCAGCAGGATGGCATTTGCACGCTGCACGACCGGCCCCGGCAGCCCGGCCAACTGAGCGACGTGGATGCCGTACGATTTGTCTGCGCCGCCAGGAACGATCTTGTGCAGGAACACCACGTTGCCGTCCGCCTCTGTCACGGCGACATTGTGATTGCGCACCCCCGGCAGTGTCTCCGCCAGTTCAATGAGCTCGTGAAAGTGCGTCGCGAAGAGCGTGCGTGCGCGCAACTGCGGGTGATTGTGGATGAACTCGACCACGGCCCAGGCGATGGAAAGGCCATCGTAGGTGCTGGTGCCGCGGCCGATCTCGTCGAGGATGAGCAAGCTGCGGCTCGTCGCATGGTGCAGGATATTGGCCGTCTCCACCATTTCCACCATAAATGTGGATTGTCCGGCGTGGATCTCGTCCTGCGCGCCGATGCGGGTGAAGATTTTATCGACCAGACCGAGCCGAGCGAATTCAGCCGGAACGAAGGAGCCCATCTGAGCCATGAGCGCGATCAGCGCAACCTGCCGGAGGTACGTGGACTTGCCGGACATGTTGGGGCCGGTGATGATGCGCACGATTTCGCCCGGCTCGAAGGTGGCATCGTTTGGAACATAGCGGTTTCCTGGGAGCAGTTGTTCCACCACGGGGTGGCGTCCGAGCCGGATGTCCAGCGTCGGTTCAGCGGTCAACTCGGGGCGCACGTACTTGGAGGTCGCGGCGACCTCTGCCAGAGAACACAGCAGATCCAGCTCCGCCAAACGCCGGGCTGCCTCAAGCAGCTCGTGCGCCGAACGGCCCAGGGTGGTGCAGACCTCCCGAAAGAGGCGCGTCCTCGATCTCGTGAATGCGCTCCTCGGCGTTCAGCACGAGGGTTTCGTATTCCTTCATCTCGGGCGTGATATAGCGCTCGCCGTTCACCAGTGTCTGCTTGCGGATGTAGTTGTCTGGAGCACGTTCAGCAGCACCGCGTGAGATCTCGATGTAGTAGCCGAAAACCTTGTTGTATCCAACCTTAAGGCTCTTGATGCCGGTGCGGACGCGCTCCACTGACTCCAGATTGGCGATCCAGTCCCGGGCATGCTGGGAGGCCGCGATCACGCCGTCCAATTCCTCCGAGTATCCGGGACGAATCACACCCGTATCCTGCAAAGTGGACGGCGGATCGTCAGTGATTGCACGACGCAGAAGCTCCAACTCCTCCTGGAACGAATCCGGCGGTTCAGGCGAGGCCGCTGCGTCCGCGCCTTGTCGGGCCCCGCCACCCGCGGTTACCAACAATGCCGAGACTGCCGGCAGCGCCTCAAGCGTCGAGCGCAGTCCTACGAGGTGCCGTGGTTGCACGCGGCCAGCCAGAACCAGGTTCGTAATGCGCTCAATGTCGACGAGCGGCTTCAGCGCCGCGCGGACTTCCGCCCTGAGCATGCCGCGATCAAAGAAGAATTGCAGCCGGTCCTGCCGGGTCCGAATCTGCTGAATATCCAGGAGGGGCTGATTGACCCACCGTTGCATCAGTCGGTGGCCCATGGGCGTCACGGTCCGGTCCAGCAGCCCCAGCAGGGAGCCTCTGCCGTTCGCCGCGCAGGGTCGCGTCGAGTTCCAGGTTCCGGCGCGTCGGCGCATCCAAGACCATGAAATCGCCCAGGTCATACGTTCGAATTCCTTGAAGCAAGGTGGCGGCATCCGGCTGCGTATTCTGTATGTATTGAAGCACCGCACCTGCTGCCCGGACCGACAGTGTGCGACCCTTCAGACCAAACCCGTCGAGCGTGGTGGCCTTGAAGTGCGCCAGCAGCGCCTGCTCGCACTTGCCCGGCTCGAAGCGCCAAGCCGGCCAGGGAGTGGTGTGCTCTTCCGCGGCCCCTGTGGGGGGCTGGTCGTCCGGATGCAGCAGTTCCGCGGGGCGCAGACGGCTCAGCTCAGTGGCGAGGCTTTCGACCGGAATCTCTGTCACAGCGAACTCGCCGGTTGTGATGTCCGCATATGCGATGGCGGCGAGGTCGGTACCTTGGGTAGTCTCGCCCGGCAGCGGATTTGAGCGGACGACCGCGGCCAGGTAGTTGTTGGCATCGCCCTGCAGCAGACCGGGTTCGATGATCGTCCCCGGAGTCACTACCCGCACTACCTTGCGCGCGAAAAGCCCCTTGATCGGCTCCTGGCCGACTTGCTCGCAGATGGCGACGTGGTAGCCCTTCTGCATCAGGCGCGACAGGTAGGTTTCCACCGCGTGATATGGGATGCCGGCAAGCGGCGCGCGCTGACCATGGCCAATTGGTCGCGAGGTCAGGACAATGTCCAGCTCGCGGGCCGTGATCTCGGCGTCTTCGTCGAACGTCTCGTAGAAATCCCCCAATCGAAAGAAGAGGATCGTTCCTGGATACTCACGCTTGATCTCCAGATACTGCTTGCGAATCGGCGTGAGGTCTTCCGGCATGGGTCAATTCTATGGGCAAGGCCATGAAACAGCAAGGGCGGGACAGTATAATGGCTCAAAACTCTCCAACAGAGGTCGACATGTACAAACTGGTATTGCTCCGACACGGCCAAAGCACGTGGAACCTGGAAAACCGCTTCACCGGCTGGACGGACGTCGGATTGACCGAACAGGGACGCGCCGAGGCACTGGCATCTGGCAAGTTGCTCCGGGAGGGCGGGTACGTCTTCGACATTGCCTACACGTCGGTGCTGCGCCGGGCCATCCAAACCCTTTGGATCACCCTGGAGGAGATGCAGCTCGAATGGATTCCGGTGATCAACGCCTGGCAGCTGAACGAACGGCACTACGGCGCGCTGCAAGGCTTGAACAAGGCTGAGACAGCCGTCAAGTTCGGTGAGGCGCAGGTGAAGCTGTGGCGCAGAAGCTATGACGTGCCTCCGCCTGCGCTGGAACTCTCCGACGAGCGACATCCGCGCTTCGATCCGCGTTACGCCCTGCTCAAACCTGAGGAGGTCCCTGCGACCGAGTCGCTCAAGATCACGCTGGAGCGCGTGCTGCCGTACTGGCACAGCACGTTGGCGCCCATGATCCGCAGCGGCAAACGCGTGCTGATCGCGGCGCACGGCAACAGCCTGCGAGCCATGGTGAAGTACCTGGATAAGATCTCGGACCAGGAGATTCCCGAACTCAACATCCCGACCGGGATCCCGCTGGTCTACGAACTGAAGGACGATCTGACTCCTGCAAGTCACTACTACCTGGGTGACGCCGAGGCCGTGGCGAAGGCCGCGGCGGCCGTGGCCAACCAGGGCAAGGCCAAGTAGAAGGGCGCATGGCGCTCAATCCGGATCTTGTCGCGGAACTTCGCAAGAGGTTCCGCGGCGACATTCGGCAGGACCTCGCCAGCAAGCTGCTATATAGCACGGACGCCTCGATCTATCAGATCGAGCCCGCGGGCGTGTTGATTCCTCGAACACGAGAAGACCTGCAAAGCGCGGTCGAGCTGGCAGCCGCGCACCACGTGCCCGTCGTGGCGCGGGGTGCAGGCACCTCACTCGCGGGTCAGGCGATCGGTGATGGCCTGATCCTGGATTGCTCGCGCTGGCTTGACCGCATCCTCGACATCGATCCAGAGCGAAGAACCGCCACGGTTGAGCCCGGGGTGATCCTGGCGGATCTCAATCGCGCCGCCGCGGCGTTCGGGCTTCAGTTCGGACCCGACCCGGCCTCGGCCGAGCGCGCCACGATGGGCGGGGTGGTTGCCAACAATGCGACGGGCGCGCACTCCATCCTGTATGGCATGACGGCAGATCACCTTGTGACGGCGAACGTCGTGCTCTCAGATGGTAGCCTGGCCGAATTCGGGGCTGTGCGTGCCGACCAAAGTGGACGGCCTGCTCCGTCGCATTCATCAAGGTATTCGCTGCTGACCGCCGCAGCCAGACGTATCCGCGCGCATGACGCCCAAGCCATCCAGCAGAATTTCCCCAGAACGTGGCGCAATTCGGCCGGCTATCGGATCAACTACCTGGTGCCATGGTCGGCGGGGGCGCCTGTCGGCTGGGGTGAGAGCCCATACCCTCCCGGATCCGAGGGAGCAGAATTCAATCTTGCCCACTTACTGGCCGGCAGCGAGGGAACCCTGGGCGTCATCCAGGATGTGACGGTTCGGCTCGTGCCCCGCCCGCGGCATACCGTGCTGGGCATCCTGGCGTTTGAGGACCTATCCGCAGCCTGCGAGGCAGTGCCGGCGCTACTCGAGCATGGCCCGGCCGCCGCTGAGCTGATTCCTCGACTGATTCTCGAGGCCGCACGCCGCATCCCGGCGTATGCCGGTCGGATGCACTGGCTGCGCGGAGACCCGGTGGCGATCCTGGTGGTTGAGTTCAGTGGCGACGATCCCGAACAGCTCGTTCAACGAGCGCAAGCCCTGGGCTCCGACGTGCAGATCGCGGAGACCCCTGAGGAACAGGCGATGGTCTGGGCCACGCGCAAGGCGGGCCTCGGCTTACTGGACTCGGTGCGCGGCCCAGCGCGGCCCACATCCTTCATCGAGGACTGCGCAGTGCCGGTCGAGCACCTCGCGATCTTCGTTCGCGAACTCGAACGCATCATGGAGGCCCATGGTGCGCGCGGCGGCATCTACGGGCACGCATCCGCTGGCTGCTTGCACGCCCGCCCTGTGCTGAATCTGAAGACAGGCGAAGGCGTGCGCGCCCTGCGCCAGATCGCGGAGGAGACGCTGGCTCTGACTTTGCGGCTCGGCGGCGCCATGTCGTCGGAGCATGGCGACGGAATCACCCGCGGCGAATGGCTGCGCAAGACCTACGGGGACGAGTTGAGTGATGCCATGGCCGCGCTAAAACAGGCTGCGGATCCCGAGTGCATTTTGAATCCAGGCAAAATGTTGGATGCTCCACCCATGGATACCCATTTGCGCTACGGAACGACATACCAAGCGCGGGCATGGAGCCCGGTCATGGATTTCTCTCACGCGGGCGGCCTGGCGGCGGCGATCGAGCAGTGCAATGGTCAGGGCGTTTGTCGCAAGGATGGCGGCGTGATGTGCCCATCCTTCCAGGCCACGCGCGAAGAGATGTACTCGACGCGCGGGCGTGCGCCAATCTGTTACGCGCGATGATAACCGCCGGCCTCCCCGACCACCGGGTGTCTTCAGGAAGGGGGCAGTTGGGCGGCGCGGTAATGCAGGCGCTGGACCTGTGCCTGGCATGCAAAGGCTGCCTGGCGGAGTGCCCCAGCGGCGTGGACATGGCGCAGCTCAAAGCCGAGTTCTTGGAGCACCACTACCGACGCCGCCTCAGGCCAGTGCGTGATTATCTCTTTGGTTATTTTGGGAGGACGGCTGGAATTCTGGCATGGATCTCGCCCCTCATCGCCCGGGTTCAGGCGATTGCACCGGCCTGGCGACTGGCCAGTCGCGTGCTGGGCCTGGCCGCTGAGCGACCGCTACCGGGGTTCGTCCGGCGAGGCGCAGACACGCGGGACCGCGCGGCATCGCCCTCAGTCCTATTGCTCCTGGATCCGTACTCACACCACGTCGATACAGCCGTCGAGGATGCCGCGTTCTCCTTGCTGGGGAGGGCGGGATTCCAGGTGCGTGCGTTGAGCCGGGTTCGATCGTGCGCGGCTCTCATCAGCAGGGGCTTCCTGCACGCGGCCCGAAAGGAAGCGCGCGGCATCTTGGATGAGCTCAAGCGTATGGATCCCCTGGGAGTCCTGCCCCTCGTGGTGATGGAGCCGCCAGAGTTGGAAGCGATCCGCCATGAGCTGCCGCGGCTGCTGCCTGACCTTTCGGAGGCCGATGCGATGCGCTTTGCGAGTGCACGCTCGGTGGAAGATCTACTGATGGAGTTCGAGCGGCCTTCCGGCGGCGGGCCGGGCGGCGGACCGCGCACGTGTCCTCTTTCACCCTCACTGCCATGAGAAATCAGGGACGCCATCGGCCCCGGATGCCGACACGTATTCAGGCGTGCGCCTCTTGAAGCACTGCGGATTCGATGTGGTGCTTGTGGATGCGGGCTGCTGCGGAATGGGCGGGACCTTCGGGTTCGAGGCCGAGCACTATGAACTCTCGATGAAGATCGGCGCCCTGAAGCTGTTTCCGGCCATTCAGTCAGCCAGCGGGGACCTGGTCGCGGCGACTGGCGGCGCCTGCCGAATGCACATAGCCCACGGTACAGGAAGAACGGCTGAGCATCCGCTGGTCCTTGCGGCGCGCGCGTTGGGCCTGATGTGATTCATCCTCGAGCTCCAACGGTTCCATCTGGTCAGCGGAAGAGTAAGAAAGACCCGAAGGGTATAATCATTTTGAATGAATTCGACGACTGGCGTCCCTGTATTCAGTCCTGTTTGTCGTGTTTTCCGCTCGGACTTTCCGCTTATGGAATCCCTGCCGCATCGCGGCCGGAGGCGCTGGCACAGGATCCATACGCCGTCATCGACGCGGTCAATGCGATTCGTAGTGGACAGGGACTGGCCCCGTACACAGTGAATTCCACGCTCATGGCCGTTGCGCAAGCACAGGCCGATTACATGGCAAGTTCCGGTCAGATCACGCACACCGGTCCTGATGGCAGCCGACCTTACCAGCGCGGCATGGGAGCCGGCTATCCGCTGGCCGGCCAGATTCCCCCGGGTTTCTATTCGGAGAACATCGTTGGCGGCCCGGACATGAGCCCGCAAACCGCCGTGCAGATTTGGACAGGCGATGCGCCGCATATGAACACCATGGCCTCGCCCAATCTGCAAGAGATCGGTGCTGGTGTAGCCGTCGGTGGGGGCATGGTCTATTACGTGATCGACGCTGCGCGACCCACGACCGGAGGACTTCCGCAGGCCTACACGCCGGGTGCAGCGGAGTCCTCCTTCAGCTCTTCCAACGAGTTGATCATGCCGGTGACGAAGAGCACTCCGAACGCTCAGGGTGAGCTCATCCACGAAGTGCAAGCCGGTCAATCCCTTTGGCAGATCGCCATCGAATACGGAGTCAAGATCGACCAGATCCGGGCCCTCAACCAGCTTTCGGCTGAGTACTTGATCAATCCGGGAGACACCCTGTTGATCATGACGGTGGGGACGCCCACACAGGTCCCGTCGACGCCCACGACTTCCGCAACCATCACCGCGACCCCGCCACCGTCGGCCACGACTGCGCCAGCGCCATCGCCGACGTTGACTCCTACCCCGAAATCCGCCGCCATCTCTTTTTCCGGCGCGGAGGGCGCGGTCGGAGCCATCATCGTTGTCGCGCTAGCCGCTGCCGCCCTCGTCGCGTGGGCCGGCCGGGCGCGCCGTAGTCTAGGTTCGAGGAGCACATGACAGAGATCCGCATCGATGCATTGTTGCCGGCTGAAATGGCCACCCGCGCCGAGTACCTTGGTGTTCGCAAGGCCGACATGCCCGCACTCCGCATGTTCATGCTGGCGGTCCTGGCCGGCGCCTTCATTGCGCTGGGCGCCGTCTTCGCCACCATCGTCACGGCAGGAGCCATCCCGATCACGGACGCAACGGGCGCGGCCGCGTTCAGCGCCAGCCTTCCCTACGGCGTGGTGCGCCTGCTGGCCGGGTTGGTGTTCAGCCTCGGCCTGATCCTGGTCGTCGTTGGCGGCGCGGAGCTGTTCACCGGCAACAACCTGATCGTGATGGCCTGGGCCAGCGGCAAGGTCTCCGGTCGCGCACTGATGCGCAACTGGTTGATCGTCTACGTGGGGAATTTCGTGGGGTCGATTGGCACCGCGGTCCTCGTTTTCCTCGGTCGGCAATACACCTTTGGTGCCAACTCGGTCGGCATCTCCGCTCTGCGGACGGCCGCAGCCAAATGCGACCTGGAGTTCGTCCAGGCCGTGGCTCTGGGAATACTGTGCAATGCGCTCGTTTGCATGGCCGTGTGGTTGACGTACAGCGCCCGCAGCACCGTCGATAAGATCGTTGCCATCATCTTTCCGATCGCGGCCTTCGTGGCCGCGGGCTTCGAGCACTCCGTGGCCAATATGTACTTCATTCCCTACGGGTTGCTGGTCAAGGACTTTGACCCGGTATTCACTGCCACAGTTGCGACGCAGGTTCCGCATATCGAAGGTTTGTCCTGGTCGGCGTTCCTGCTGCGCAACTTGCTGCCTGTGACGCTTGGAAACATCATCGGCGGAGCCGTGCTCGTGGCGGCCGTCTACTGGGCGATCTTCCTGCGCAAGTCGGAGAAATAGGCACCTAAAGGAGGCAGCGATGAAGGCATTCGTTCTGATCAAGGTGCGCGCCGGGGATGTTCCGGACGTGCTGAAGAACCTTCGTGCAGTTGAGGGTGTGGTGGAAGCCCATATGACCCTCGGGCCGTATGACGCCATCGCGGTCGTGGAAGTCGGGGATGTGGCCGCGCTGGGCGCGATCACGGCCAGGAAGATCCAGCCCATCCCGGGTGTGGAACAGACCCTGACCTGCCTGGCCGTGGATGTTTGATCTCGTTGAAGGGGCGCCGACCGCCGCTATCTGTGCAGATTCTGCGCGGCCACGAAGCTGAGATCGTTCTCTGTCAGCTGCCGGGCCGTGTGATTGCAGGCCTCCACCTTCTTGATGAAGTTCAGCTTGAGGGCGTCCCAATCGCCAGCGGCGATGACCTCGCTCTTGTCGCGGAAGTAGTCCAGGATATCTGAGGGATGCGCGAGTGTAGGTTCCACGTCCACGTCACCGCCTTCGTGCTTGGCGGAAATGTTAGCAACGTGGTTGGCGATCTGGATCAGTTCATCGCGCCGGTCATACGGCTGCTTGACGATGGACTTCCATGTCTCCACGATATGGTGCTCGAAACGCACCACATTCTCGAAGCCCAGCGCCTTGCGGAACTGCGCCGTTAGCTCCATGGTCTCGTTGTTGATCGAGTTGGACCAATTGAAGCCGATCAACGGCGTGGAGCCGTCGTCCCGGCTGAAGAGCTTGGCCGCCAGCATGATCCACAGAGCGTGATAGGGGTTGTCGCTGCCGAAGAAAACCGAGATCTTGAACTGGATATCGATCCCCAGCCGGTACAGCATGAATCCCAGCAGGATCGTGCCGGCATTGAAGTTCAGGACGTGCTGCACGCCGTAGTTGGTGTAGTAGTACAGGAATTCGTCCAGCCACTGCAGCGCGTGCTCGTTGGGCTGGCCGATGCCGCCGAAGTAGCCGGTGATGGTGTCCGGGCCGCCCAGGTGGGGATTCGATCCGTCCGTGCCCTTGGTGTCCAGGGTCTCGACGAAGGATGCGCCGATGATATCGAGGGCGGCGACGATGGCTGGCAGATCGCCGTCGGCCTCCAATTCCTTCATCTTGCGGACGGCGATGAAGCGGCCCGGGACGAGAGTTTGATCGGCCAGCGCGCCTTCGACCATCTCTCGCACCCACTCGAAGTACTGCAGCGCGGAGACTTCCAGCGTCACCGCATTGTCGTCCGCGAACTTCCGTTTGTCTGCCGCCGGGCCCAGGACACGACGGCGATAGTCGCGCACAGAGATGAACTTGCCTGCCTTCACCTGCTCTTGCAGCCATTGCAGGTCCCTGGCGTGCTCCGGGCGAGTCGCCTCGCACCTTCTTCATCAGGCTCGCGAGCTGGCGTGACTCACGGTGTTTGCGGTTGATCTCCTCAGGCGTGCCGTACTTGTCGACCACGCCCAGGAACGAGCGCATGACGTCGGAGTGGGGATCGAGGAGCACTTGATTGATCGCGCCCAGACGCGCCTGCGGGATCTCCAGAAGCCGTCGGTACTTGTCTTCCATGCAGCCCTCCCAGGGTTACGTACTCTGCCCGAAACCCGCAGCCCCTCAGCCCAGCAGCTTGAGCAGCTCGTCGTATTCCGCATCCGGCATGCCGAACCAGTTCTCCTTCTGCGGGAACTGCCGTCCGATGACCTCGTCGTGGTACTGCTTGAGGCCGTTGAGGATGACCTCGCCCGCATTGCCGAAGACCTTCGCCATGCGCGGCTTGAAGCGCGGGTACAGGCCAAACATGTCGTGGTAGATCAGCAGCTGGCCGTGAGCGTGCGGCCCGGAGCCCAGCGACATGATGATGCAGTCCTTGGCGCGCTGGGTGATGATCTGGCACAGCCGATCGGGCACCATCTCCAGCAGGATCATGAACGCACCGGCCTCCTGCAGCGCCTTGGCGTCGTCCACGATCTGTTTGGCCAAGGCGGACGATTTGCCCTGCACCTTGTAGCCGCCCAGCGCCGAAACCGACTGCGGCGTCAGGCCCAGGTGGCCGATGGCCGGTATGCCGGCCGCCACGATCCCTGCGATGCGGTCGGCCATGGCCGCGCCGCCCTCCAGCTTGATGGCGTCGGTGCCGGCTTCAGCCATGAAGCGACCGGCATTGCGAATGGCGGTCTCGACCGATGGCTGGTAGCTCATGTACGGCATGTCGCCGACGACGAATGCCGTCGCGGCGCCGCGCCGCACCGCCTGGCTGTGCCGGATCATGTCGTCCATCGTGACCGGCAGCGTGGACTCGTAGCCCAGCATGGTCATACCCAGGCTGTCGCCGACCAGGATCATCTCGATGCCGGCCTGCTCCTGCAGGTAGGCGGTGGGGTAGTCGTAGCAGGTCAGCCAGGTGATCGGCTCGCCCTTGGCAACCTTATCGAACAGATACGGAAGCGTGATCTTCTTGCGTGGTTCCGACATATCACCTCCGCAGATTGAAAACAGACTAGTTCCAGTATATGTTAAGGCGAATCTCAGCACAAATGACGAAAATCATGAATGTAAGAACCGGAACTGTATAATCGCCGGATGCCCTCCACATTGCGGTCGATGGCGCGGCTTGCGGCACTCGCACTGGTACTTGGCGGCTGTGCTGCTCCTGTAACGGTGGCCCCAGGCGGGGTCGCTCGGGCACGCCCAGGACGGCCGCGACAAGTTCGACAGCCTCCTCGGCGGCAACCGCCACGGCAACCGTCACGCCGACGCTGACGGTGGCGGACTGGCTGGAACCGTACACACTTGCCGGACTGCGGGAACGGGACTTCGGGGAGGCGAAGCTCCTGGGCCGGGAGGAGGCTCGCAAGACCAGTCTCTTTACCCGATATGACATCACCTATCTCAGCGATGGCTTGCGAATCACCGGGACAATGCAGATCCCGACAGCCGGAAAGCCGCCTTTCCCGGTGATCGTTATGAATCACGGATACTTCAACCGCACAGAATACTTCAGCGGTGACGGTACCGACCGCGCCGCGGAGTATCTGAACCGACATGGATATCTCACGCTTTCAAGCGACTACCGCAGCTGGGGAGGTTCCGAGGCGGGCCCGAGCCTCTTCTATTCCGGGCTCGTCATCGATGTCTTCAACTTCATGCGCGCCGCCGCTGACATCCCCGAGGCCGATACTCGCGCATGGGCATCTGGGGTCACAGCATGGGTGGGGGAGTGACGATGAAGGTGCTCACCTTGGACCCACCGGTCAAGGCCGCCGTCCTGTATTCCACCGTCAGCGCGGACGACGCAGATATCCTGGCGCGCTGGGGCCTGGGCTGCATCGGAGATATTCAGGCCGGCGAGAATCAACTGGGTTGCAATTCCTCGGACGTGATCCCACTGGACCTGCCGCCTGAGCTGATCAAGGCCTACTACGAGGCCTCCCTGGACCCTGCGATGATGGCGCTGACCTCGCCCATCCACAATCTCGATCTGATCCACGTGCCAATTCAGATCCACTACGGAGCCAAGGACGGTCTGATCATGGGAGGGACACCCCCGGAATGGTCGCGCAAGCTTTTCGAGGCCCTGGAGGCGGCGGGAAAGCCGGCCGAGATCTATGGATACGACGACCAGAAGCATTCCTTCGTCGGCGATAGCTGGGTGGCATTCATGGAACGAAGCGCACACTTCTTCGACAAATACGTGAAGGCCGTGGCCCCTTAGCGCCCGGATGGCCCTGAGAGAGCCCTGCTAGGAATTGGCAGTCCCGGCTGACTAGAATCGGTCATGCCCCGGCTGGGAGGCCGGCTCAGTCATGTCCGAGAATCCATTGGTGGGATACTGGAAACTGATCTCGTGCGACGCTGTCCGCGGACATGGCAGTAGAGTCCCGGCATACGGACGGCATCCATGTGGGCGGCTGTACTACGATAAGCTGGGGAACATGTCGGTCCACATCATGCGGTCCGGTCGGCGCGGGAGTGATGGCCGGCCGGGGCCTCAGGAAGGCGATGAAGGCGCAAAAACTGGTAGTGGCGGATACCAGGCCTACTTCTCGACCTATTCTGTCGACGCCGAGAAGAAGATCGTTCATCACGAAGTTCTCGGCAGCCTGTTTCCCGACTGGATCGGAACGACTCAGGTGCGCTACTATGAACTCCAAGACTCCAATCGCCTATTGCTCAGGACGGCGCCGATCGGCTCCGAGAGCGAGGATCAAACGGTCTTCGAGTTGCTCTGGGAGCGGATCTCCTAGCCGTTCAAATCCACGGCATTCTGGCGTTGCGCATAGCTAAATCCGTTTCAACGACATCGCAGCGAACACGACCAATGATGCATATCTCGAGCATTCAGAATCCGCGGATCAAGGAACTGATTAGGCTGCGAAGCAACAGCCGCCAGCGTCAGCGGGGCGGCGTATTCCTGGTCGAGGGGCTCGACGAGATCCGTCTGGCATTGAGCGCAGGTCATCACTCCGAGACCATCGTGAACGCACCAGAAGTCACGCGGCGCGACCTGGGCGAGACGGAGGGGGAGCGTCTGACGGTCACGCTCAACGTCTTCAACAAGCTGTCCATCCGGGAGAATCCAGATGGCTGGCTGGCGGTCTTCAGGCGGCCCGTCACACGGTTAGATGATCTAAGTCTGTCCAAGCCGGCGCTCTTGATGGTGATGGAGTCCTTGGAGAAACCGGGCAACCTGGGCGCGATTCTGCGCACGGCCGACGCAACCGGCGTGGACGGCGTCCTGGTTTGCGACGAACGCGCCGATATTTACAGCCCGAACGTCGTACGGGCCTCGCGTGGCGCCTTGTTCACGGTTCCGTTGGTTGAGACCAGCAGCCAGCAAGCGCTGGAGTTCCTGAACCAGGGCGGTATCCGCGTCGTGGCTGCCAATCCGAACGCCGGCATCGACTATCAGCAGGCCGATCTCTCGGGTCCCGTCGCCATTGCGATGGGCACTGAGGACGCGGGCCTCTCCGAAATGTGGCTGGAGCAGGCTGATGTGCAAGTTCGCATCCCCATGCGCGGCAAGGTCAATTCGTTGAACGTAAGCGTTGCCGCAGCCCTGCTTCTATATGAGGCGCTGCGACAACGCGTCACCTAGCCCGGGCGGCTAGTCTGCGCCGGTGACGGCGGCTTCGGCCGCCAGGTCATCCGACACGCGCGCCTCAGGCTCCACAACACCGTAATGCACTTCCAATTCGTGCCGGAACTGCTGCGTGTACAGACGGTAGTAGTGGCCGCGCTGCCGCAGGAGCTCCGTGTGGGTTCCGTGTTCCGCAATTCGGCCGTCCTCGATCACCAGGATGCGATTTGCGCGCCGAATGGTGCTCAGCCGGTGCGCGATGATGAAGGTCGTACGGCCGCGCATCAGGTTTTCCATCCCGCGCTGGATCAGGGCCTCGGTCAGTGTGTCCACTGAGGATGTGGCCTCGTCCATGACGAATAGCTCGGGTTGCGCCAGCACGGCCCGCGCCAGGCTGATGAGCTGCTTTTGACCGACGGAGAGCAGGTTTCCGCCTTCGCCGACGTTCTCGTCGTAGCCCTTGGAGAGCGTGACGACGAAGTCGTGCGCGCCGGCGATCTGGGCTGCTTCCTGAACCTCCGCATCCGTGGCACCCAGCCGGCCGTAGCGGATATTCTCTCGGATCGTGCCGGAGAACAGGTGCGGCGTCTGAAGCACGATGCCAATGCGGGCATGGATGGAGGCCAGGGTGAAATCCCTGTAGTCCCGGCCGCCGAAGCGGATGCTGCCGCTGCATGGTTCGTAGAACCGGCAAAGCAGGTTGACGATGGTCGACTTACCGCCGCCGGTCGGTCCGACCAGCGCGATCATTTCCCCGGGCTGGACCCGCAGCGAGAAATCCGTCAGAACCGGCTTGCGGTCCTCGTAGTAGAAGTCGACATGGTCGAACTCGATCTCCTGCAGCAGGCTTGGGATCGGCTGGGCACCCGGCTGGTCGCGCACATCGGCGGGTGTGTCGATCAGCTTGAAGATGCGCTCCGCCGAAGCGATCGAATGCTGCATCTCCGCGTAGACTCTGCGCCAGGTCCTGCACGGGCCACATCATGAAGGTGAGGTAGGAGACGAAAGCATTGATGCCGCCGATGGTGATCAGGCCGACTTCGCTTTGGAGACCGCCGTACCAGACGATGGCGCCCAGGGCCAGCGCAGCCACGATCTGCACCGCCGGCAGGAACAGGGCCGAGAGCCAGGCAGCCCGGTAGGAGGCCTTGTACATGTCGTCCCGTCAGGACCTGGAACTCGCGCAGGTTCTCCGCCTCGCGACCCAGCGCCTTCACCACACGGACGCCCTGGATGCTTTCGTTGTAGGCGCCGGTGATCTTGGAATTGGCCCGGCGACTGTCACGGAACTCGACCAGGATCTTGCGGCGCAGCTGCACACCGATAATGATCATCACAGGGAACACTGCCGCCACGATCAAGGCCAGCCGCCAGTTGATGATGGTCATGAACACCAGCGAGGTCCCGATGTTCATGATGGCCCAAGTCGTGTCCACGACGCCCCAGGTCATCAGGTCCGCCACGCGACTCGTGTCGGAGGTCACCCGGGCGATCAGCCGGCCGACGGCGTTCTGCGCATAGTAGGACAGGGACAGGTCCTGCAGGTGGTTGAACATCATCTTGCGCAGATCGTACTGGATGCGCTCGCCGAGCACGCCCGCCAGGTAGACAAACGTAGAAGACCGTCACGGCCTGGAACAGGATGATGGAGCCGTAGATGGTTCCCAAATGCATCAGCGCCTGCCTGTCGCCGAAGTTGATGCCCTGGTCGACGAACTGCTTGTTGAGGTAGGTGAAATAAGCGTCCGTCGAGGACGTCAGCGCGATGGCAAGCACGAAGCCCAGCGCCCACTTCCAATGCGGGCTGGATCAGGCCCAGGATGCGCCGAAAGACGGGCGCGGTCAGCTGCGAGGTGTATTCTTCTTCTTCCAGTTCAATAAGCTCTTGCTCGGACATTTCCTATTCTCCAGCTGGCGTCGCGGAGCGGACTCCACCAACCGCCGTGCGCATGGTCACGTGTCAATACCCAGCGCCAATTCCAGCTCGGTGTCGATGCGGGTCTGGATATCGGCGATGCGGCGGTAGATGCCCGCCGTGTCTTGGAGCAGTTCGGAGTGCGTGCCCATCTGTATCAGCTGGCCGCGTTCGAGTACCAGGATGAGATCGGCGTGCATGACCGACTGGATGCGGTGGGCAATGATGAACGTGGTGCGGTCCTGCATCAGCTTCCGGAGGGCATCCCGGATCTCGGCCTCCGTTTCGGTGTCCACCGATGAGGTCGAATCGTCCAGGATCAGGATGCGTGGGTCCTTGAGCAGCGTCCGGGCGATGGTCACCCGTTGTTTCTGGCCGCCGCTCAGGGTGACGCCCTTCTCGCCGACGAGTGTGTCGTATCCCTGGGGGAAACCCGGGATCACGTCGTGGATGGCCGCCGCCCTGGCGGCGCGTTCCACTTCTTCCTGCGAGACGGAGCGACCCACGCCATAGATGATGTTGTCGCGAATCGACCGACTGAACAGGAACGGCTCCTGCTGCACAATCCCGATCTGCGAGCGCAGGTAGGCCCGGGAGTAGTCCCGCAGTTCGATGCCATCCAGCAGGATGCTGCCGGCCGTGTATTCGTGGAAGCGGGGCAGCAGGTTGACGAGCGATGTCTTGCCTGAGCCGGTTGAGCCCAGGAGGGCCAGCGATTGTCCGGGTGGATATGGAAAGACAGACCACGCAGCACCTCGGTGTTGCCGTCGGAGTAGGTGAAGGTGACATTCTCGAAGCGAACATCACCTTGCAGGGGACCATCCGGGTGAATGCGACCGTCCGTCAGCGGCTCACGGGTCTGCTTGGCGATCTCCAGCAGACGGCCGAAGGAGACCATGCCCGTGGAGGTCTGCACGATCATGCGCCCCAGGTTGCGGATGGGCCAGATCAGCCAGACGACCAGGCCGACGTAGGTCAGGTAGTTGCCGATGGTCATCTCGCCGCTGATGACCATGTTCGCCGCGAAGATGAAGCCGAACAGCATCTGGAATCCGAGGACAATGTCCGACAGGGGCCAGAACAGTGAGTGCATGAGCAGCAGCAGCCGGCCCTTCAGGTACTTGCTCCAGTTGTCCTTCTCGAATTTGCCCTTCTCGTACTCCTGCCGGGCGAAGGCCTTGACCACGCGCACGCCGGTCAGGTTCTCCTGCAGCGTTGTCGAGAGGATCGCCTCCTGGGCCTGGTACTGCTCGTACCGCTTGGTCACCTGGCCGAAGAACCACAGTGAAACCAAGAGGATCACCGGAATGACCACGACGGAGAGCCACCCAAGCCGGGTATTCAGGCTCAAAATGGCCGCCCAATTGATGCCGAACAGCAGAATGATCCGGCCGATGCCGATGGCCTGCTCGGAAAAGAACTTGCGCAGAGAGTCGACGTCCGACGTGACGCGTTCGATCAGGTCGCCGGTCGGCGTGCGGCTGTGATAGGAGAAGCTCAGCCGCTGGATGTGGTCGAACAGGAAGTCACGCAGCGCGGCGGGTGATGCCCTCTGCGGTGTAGGCGGCCAGCCGTCCGGAGAGGAAGGCGAATGAACCCTCGACGGCCGCCAGGGCGATGAAGCCAACACCGATCAGGGCCAGGCGTGGCTGACAGGGTGCCGCGCGATGAATATGCGCTCCGCCAGGACGCGGTCGGCGAAGTAGCCGAGCAGCAGGAAGGTGCAGGTCTTGGCGAGTGCCGACACCGCCAATGAGGCAGTGGCGCCCACGTAGGCCAGGCGGAAGCCGGTCATCATGCGCCAGATACCCAGCAGAGCGACGCGTGTTCAGTGATTTGCGCAGATCGAACGTCGAGTTGACGGCGGTCTCTGTGTTCATTACTGTCTTCCTTGATAAGGTCGTGATCCGATAAAGTGCTCAACGGTCACCGGGCAACAAAAAAGCCACGGGTTCGAGTGCTACCGTGGCTGACGTCGGCCAAAAGGCGTTCGTGGCTAAGGACGGGCTACAGGCGCACTCCGCGGAGGCATGAACCCCCGAACACGGCAACCGGAATTCGAACGAAGATGCTTGGCATGTGGGGCGAGCCTCCTTTCCTTTGGAATGACCTGCAACTGTATGAGTTTAGCATAAGATTTTGCAGATTGTCAAGGTTTCCCGACCGCGAACGAAGCGCGCTGGTCGCCTCGAGAATCCATCGTCAGTCTGTGGACCCTGCTCCTACTTGTTCTCTTCAAAGATCTCGTGGTAGCCGCGGTCCAGTTCATCGTTTGAGAGGTGGGCGTAGCGCTGTGTGACCTGGATGTTCGCGTGCCGAGCCAACTCCTGGGCCAGCTTGAGATTGCCGCTGCCGCGCAGGACGGTCGTCACGAAGTAGTGCCGCAGTGAGTGGGGCGTGATATGGGCGGTGGCATCCGCGCCCAGCGCCTGCTTCACTCGTTCTTCCACGATCAGGCGTCCGGTTGCAGTCCCCATCGGCTTTGTCTTGCCGCCCGCGCCATTATCGTGGCGTGCAAAGAGGGGCAGGGCGGTGAGAGCCTTTCCGGTCGAGCCATCCAATGATGAACGTGCTGCCAGGTAGGCCTTGAGTGCCCGCAGCGAACGCATGGAGAAGCGCACCACGGCCTGCTTGTTGCCTTTCCCTACGACGACGGCACGACCCTCGTTCCAGTCAACCTGGCCCCGCTGCAGCTTGCATGCCTCGTGAACTCGGAGCCCCGTGTCGGCGAGCGTTAGCAGGAAGGCACGATCCCTTAATCCGCGTAGCTGTGCTTCGGGTTCCGCTGCCGTTGACGAACGCGGCGGCCGACACGTGCTCCAACAAGCGCTCGATATCCGAAGTCGGGAACTGAGGTAGACGCACGCCAAGCCGACGCGCACGCTGCTGCTTGAGCAGGTCGAGCCGGGGAAGGTTGATGGTGGCGAGCCGCTCGGCCACGAGGAACTTGTAGAAGCCCCGAACTGCCTGCAGGTACACGGCCTCGGTGGCGGCGGACTGCAGCTTGAGGTCCTCGGCGAACCAGGAGATGCTCTCTTCCGTGAGCGATGCAATGGGGGCATCCAGATCCACATCCCGTGAGGCGAGGCTCGCCTGGAAGGCGCGCGTCGCGAATTGGTAGGTGTCCACCGTGTTCTTGCTGCGTGAAAGATGCACCACGTCCAGGTATTTTTCCACGGCCTGCCGGATCGTCAGGGGTTTCATCGGTTTAGACTCATGCTTCGCTAATGCTACTGAATTTGCCGCTGCCGCAGGTGCCCGCTCCGCTTGATTTGGTGGAGCCTGCTGCTAGCCTGCTGCGCTCGGACGGGCTGAATGATGCGTTGGCGATTTTTGGACAGGCCGGATACGGGAGGTTTTTCCTGCAAATCGGGTGTTCATGAGCGTGCTCCAAGTGCGGCGTTGGGATCTCACGATTTGAGGGCTATCGGCACATCAAGACTGGCGATCGGAGGACGTTTTGCGAGGCGTGCCATGTGGCGATGGGGCTGCCTGTGCGAGCGAGCGAAGCGAGTTACATCAGACTAGGGGCTTGTCTGTACTTAAGTAATAAGGGACAGTGATGGTTCGATTGTCGTGGCGTTGGTGGTCATCGGTGTGGTGGCGGTGGCGTTCATGCTTTGCTTAAGGAGTATGCTTCGCTTAATGGTACGCAACCACTACACACTTAATCATGGAAACAGCCCGACCACAATACCAAGCCCGACCGATGCAGGCGCATTGCCACCGGGCCGGGGCCCCAAATCAATCGGTGTCGTTGTGGGCGGCGGTGTCTTTAGCCGACAGATTTCCGTCCTGGGCGACAACGGAGAACAGGACGGCTTGTCGGCCCCGCAGGTGCCCGCACCGATGGATTTGGTGGAGACCGGTGGTAGCCTGCAGCAGTCGGTCGGGCTGGTGGATGCCATGGTATCGCTAGGAAAGACTACAGAGCGACGTTTTCCCGCCCAATAGGGTTTTCATGCGATGCGCCAAGTGCGGGGCTGGGATCTCACGTTTTGAGGGCTACAGGCACATCCGAGTCGGCGATCGGAGGACGTTCTGCGAGGCGTGTCATCTGGCAATGGGACTGCCAGCGAGGGCGGGCGCTGACGGCGCATAGACTGGGGCTTGTCTTGATATCAAATAAGTTACCTTTTCGATGACCACTTGGCTGTTCGCCCTTGTCGTACTCGCCGGAGTCGTCGTATACATGACAACCATGATTACCTAAACTACTATGCTTTACTTAATCAGTCCTTAAGTGAAGCATCTGGAGTATAGGCAGCTTTCCGTCCGCTGTCAAGTCCCCCTCCTCCACTCACGGAGCATCCACCCGACGGCCACTCGGGCCGGACCGCCTCCAGGTATCCGGCCCTACATGCCGGCCCATAACGCCGTTCGTTGAGCTCGCGCCTCGCCCTACCCCACCGGCAAGTGTCAGTTCGTCTGCGCCTGGGCTCCCGTGCCGCGGCGAGCCTGGCCGACTCATGACGGCACGACGCTCGCTTTTGGCTTGTGCATTCATCACGAGCCAGTAGAAGAACAGGAATGCCGCCAGCAGAAACGTGCCTGCATACATCCACCGGGCGGCTTGCAGCGAGGAGTCGGTGCCGGCGAACAAGCCATGCAGCGTCACGCCCAAGTAACCCAGCAGGCTAAGGGCGTGAATGGCGCGAAAACGCTGGGCACCGATTACACGCCTCAGATAGAACGTCACGGTGACCAGAATGAATGTGTACAGACCGATGCCGCCAAGCCCGACCCAAAAAGGTCGGTACGTCGAGATGAACGGGATCAGAATCTGCACCAGGCTGAATGGAAGGAAGCGATCGAGCAGCAGCACGCCAACGTGCAATAGCATGAAGGCCAGCGCCAACAGCGAAACAAACTCATGGAAATCGTACGTCTGGCTGCCTTCCACCGCAGGATGGAAGATGCGCGACGCAAGGCCCAGGCCCCACACAGTGGACCACCACGTCAGCAGGTAGGCCATTAGGCCGGCCGCCCGCGTCACGTACCACCAGGCCTGGGTGGTGTCCATGGCGAAGAAGGAGGACACACCCAGGGCCGCACTGGCGCCGACGGGGGTTCTCGAGAGAGCGAGCACTATGAAGAGGATGCCAAATACTCCGCCGATCACGAGCACCAACAATACAAGGCGGATCAGATCGCCGGAAGCCGGCTTAGGCTGCAAGGTCGAGGGCGAGACCACTGTATATCTCCGTTCCGGTTGACGTGACCCTGCCGTCTGGCCAGGCCACAAAATAGGCGAGATTGGGCCGGCGCGAGGCCAGCATGGGCCGTTCTGAGTCACTGCAGATGAGGAGCGCCTTGGCATAGACCTCGGCCTCCAGGATGGTCTGGGACAACACAGTGACGCTCAGGCCGTCCACGGTCGCGGGTTCCTGCGTACGCGGATCAATAATGTGATGCCGCTGGACGCCTCCCTGCTGCCATGTCCGCTTGGTGATAGAGGAAGTCGCCACGGCGCCCGGCTCAAGTTGCAGGTACACGAGTGAGTGGTCCGGGTTCAGCGGATCTTCGATCGCAACCTGCCAACCGGGCGTTTCCGCTGGATATCCACAGAACACGATATCCCCTCCGGCACTCACGGCGCAGGCCGTCGTTTCGGCCGACAGTTGCGAGGCCGCCTGATCAATGATCCAGCCCTTGGCGATACCTCCCAGGTCAACTTGCATCCCGCCGGGCAGCCGCGCCCGCTGCTCCTGGATGTCAAGTTCAAGGTCCTGGATGGACATTCTGCGTGGAGCCGCTTTGTCACTTGCCGTTGCGCCGTGGGCTCTGATCTGAGTCATGCTTTTGTTGTAGCCGGCCTTTTCCAGCGCCGGCAGGATGGCGGGATCGAAGAGACCATCGGTCTCTCGCGAGAAATCCACGGCCAGAACAAGCAAACTCAACATCTCCGGGGAGACATGTTGCCAGCTGCCGGCCGAACGGTTCAATCGCGATAACTCGCTGTCCGGGAGGAATCGGCTGAAGCGGCGCTCCAGGTCTTCGATCAAGAGGCGCGCCTTCCAACAATTCAGGCTGCACGGAGCTCGAGCCATCCGCCGCCAACAACACAGCCGTGTTCATCGCCGTGAAAGCCAGGCGTCTGCATCACGAGCCTCCGGTGGAGAACACCAGCCCGCGCTGTGGCATGGAAGGCACGAATGACGGACCGCTTCGAATGGCGCGCTGCCAAGCTGCAAAGTGGCCGGATCGAGCGTCGGCACGGGCACGAACGATTGCACCGGGCTGCTGCTGGACGCCGACGAGGCCGCGTCTGTGCGTCCTGGATGGGGGCGGTGTTTGCGCCAACACAGCCCATCCGAGCACGAAGCTTATCAGGCTAGCGGCCGAGATCCACAGCCTCAGGACGGTCTTCTGGAACGCTGTGGCGCTCATTAGTCGTCTCCCCCCTGGCGCAGAGTGATGATGCCCTGCTGCTGCAGGACGGTGAACAATTGTTGATACTGCTGCAGTTGCTGCTGGTCCTGTTGCAGCTGCGTCTGCGCCTGGGTAAGCGCCTGTTGATACTGCTGCTCCCGCGTCTGATACGCCGACACGGCCTGCTGGAGCTGTTGCACCTGCGCCTGCTGCCCCTGAGAGTCTGTCGTGAGAGCGAATTCTTGCACGAGCGCCGCGGTCGATGCGGCGGGAGCCGCCGCCGGCTGCTGGATGGCCGAGAATCCACTGATAGCTAACATCGCCAGGCCGGTGCACAAGGTCATTGCACCTGCTGCCGCGAAGGCCGTCATTTGTTTGGGGTTCATAATTTCTCCTTCTGCCCGCGGATCGGGCGGTCGAGTTGAAGTCTAAGCGCCGAACATGACGATCGGATTACGGCAGAAGGAGGCTCTGTCATCTCTCCTTCATCCGGGAGTGCTAGAATTCCTCGGTGAAGTGAGGTGCAGGTGCGCCTGCTGCTTGTGGAAGATAATCGTCGCCTGAATGAAGCGTTGCGCAAAGCTCTGGTAGAGGATGGCTACGCCGTGGATGCGGCCTTCGATGGCGTGGAGGCCGAGGAATTGGCAAGCTTCACCCCCTACGACCTCATCGTGCTGGACATCATGCTTCCCAAACGGGACGGCATCGAGGTATGCAGGTCCTTGCGCGACCGCCGGAACAATACGCCCATCCTGATGCTGACTGCCAGGGATGGCCTCGACGATCGTGTACTTGGATTGGACAGCGGCGCGGATGACTACCTGGTCAAGCCCTTCGAGATCAAAGAGCTGCGCGCGCGTCTGCGGGCATTGTCCCGGCGCCGAGCCGATGACCGGGGGGCAACGCTGACGATGGGCGACCTTAGCCTGGACCCGGCAAGTCATCAGGTGAAGAGAGGCGAGATGGCCCTGGACCTCACTGCCAAGGAATACGCCCTGCTCGAGTACCTGCTGCGAAACCGGGGCCGCCTGGTGACGCGGGATATGATCCTGGCCCATCTTTGGGACTACGGCAGCACCACCGCTTCAAACGTGGTGGACGTGCATGTGCGTCGGCTGCGCATCAAGGTGGATGGCCCCTACCCCATCAAGCTTATCGAGACGGTTCGCGGCGCCGGGTATCGCATTCGTGATCCGCGAGCGGAGACATGAAAGCCCCGCAAGTGCTACGACAGGGCGGCCCGCCTGCCTTCGTGCACAGCGTGCGCTTTCGGCTTACGCTTTGGTTTGTCCTTATCCTGGCACTCGTTCTGGCCACCTTTAGCGGCCTGATCTACTGGGCGCAAGCCCGCAGCCTGCGCTCAGACGTGGCGCGCCGACTGGAAGAGCAGAGCGCGCGTGCGCGCGCAGCCTTGGCGGAGATCGCTCTGGAGCATGAAGCTGAAGGAGCTGCGGTGATTGCGCCGCTCGCCGGAGACTGGCTTTCGAGTGATGAGCTGCTGATGCTCGCGGACACTCGCGGCTCGATACTCGGCGTTTGGGGCCTTGCGGTCGACCAACCGCAGGCAATTGTCAGCGGACTCCTGGCAGGTGGTGTGCCCTCTGTGGAGCCAGTCTTCATCGGCGAGCTGCGTACTATCGGCGCCGACGGACAGGCAGCCGATCGAGACTATGCGTTCATTACTTCAACTGTCGAGCATGACGGCCGGGTGGCGGGCTACATGGTGTTCGGCCGCCAAAGTGATGTCGCACAGCAGCTCGGTCGGCTGGCCGGCTCACTGTTGCTTGGCAGCGTGCTCATGCTGGGGGTAGCGTTCCTGGGTGGTCTGTGGCTTGCCGATCGCGCCATGCGACCCGTGGCCGCCATCACTCATGCAGCCCGCAGCATCGGGGAATCCGACCTGGGCCGACGGCTGAACCTGCCCGGACGAGACGAGTTGGCGGATCTGGCGATGACATTTGACCAGATGATCGAGCGCCTGCAAGTGGCCTTTGAACGTCAGAAGCGGTTTGTAGCAGAACTCCAGCCATGAACTTCGCACACCGCTGACCATCATCAACTTGGAAGCCGGCCGGGCACTGGAAGGTGACCGCACGGCTGAAGAGTACCGAGCCTCCCTGCGTGTGGTCGACAGCGAGGGACGCAGAATGGCGCGCCTGGTCAATGACCTCATGCTGCTGGCGCGCATGGATGCCGGCCAGAGCGCGATGGAGTTCAAGCCGTTGGATCTCAGCCAGGTGGCGGACGAGGCGGTTCAAAGGTTGAAGGTGCTTGCCCAACAACGCGGCGTGCAGGTCCAGTTGGCGCCGGGAGTGCCGCTTCCGGTCCTTGGGGACCGGCAGTACCTGCTGCAAGCGATCAGCAACCTGGCGGAAAATGCAATCAAGTACTCGGGGAGCGGACAAGCAGTCAGGCTGGAGACGATCCGTGAGGACGGCTGGGCCATATTGCGTGTTATCGATACGGGGCCGGGGATTCCTGCCAGACATCTCCCCGTCTTGTTCGATCGCTTCTATCAAGTCGACGCGGTGCGATCGCAAAACGACGACGACGCCGGCAACTCACAGGGCAGCGGGCTCGGACTATCCATCGCGAAATCCATTGTCCAGGCTCATCATGGCGAAATCCGAGTAGACAGCGTGCTGCAACAGGGCACGACCTTTGAAGTGCGGCTTCCCCTCAACCAACAGTAATCCACTTCGACAAGGACTCACTGCGCGATTCGACCCGCGTGCCGGGCTGCTTGCATCGCAAGTGGGATTCGCGGCCCGAATCGGAACCTTAAAATTCTGGACTAATGTGCTGAAAATGCTTGCATTTCGCCGCAAGGCGTTATATAGTGTGATGGATCGATGCTTCAATGAAGGAAAGGAAGATGATCGTTGAACAAAACTGAAACTTCGCCCTTACAGATACGCACGCAGCGCAAGTATCGAAGTCTGGCAACCAAGCGTGCATACAAAGCCGGGGACATCATTTGTCCCCTTCCTACTGCAACCCTGTACAGCAAGCCCAGTCAATACACGGTTCAGATCGGACGGGACCAGCATGTGGAGGTGAAGGAACTCTCTGCCTTGAATCATGCCTGCGACCCGAGCGTGATCCTGGACACAACGCGCCTGCTGGTGTTTGCGGCGCGGGACCTGAAGGTCGACGATGAGCTCACGTTCTTCTATCCATCGACAGAATGGGAGATGAGCTCGCCCTTCATATGCCTGTGCGGCGCGCCCAACTGCATCCATGTGGTGGCGGGGGCGCGCTTCCTGCCCCTCTCCACCCTGGAGGGCCACTTCCTGAACTATCACATCCGCCAGATGATGTTCGAGCTGCTCAATCAGACCGAGCGGCATCTCAGTGATATTGAGAACGCCCGCAAGGCCGAGCTCATCTCACAGGGTAATCCAGCCGTTCCGTAGACCCTCGCGCACTGCCTCCGTTCGGTTCGAGACGTTCAACTTCGCATAGATCGAGGACACGTGGAACTTCACGGTGTGCTCGCTGATCGCGAGCTCCGCCGCGATCTGCTTGTTGGCTAGGCCCCTTAGCAGCATCGCCAGGATCTCGATCTCACGCTCGGTGAGCGGCCCCGGCGCGGACTGGCCGTCGTCGGACGCGCTCAGAACGGGCGCCGGCCCCACTACCATGCCCGCCGCGACGGCGCGGACCGCGGCGCACATCTCGTCCCCGGACGCCTCCAGCGAGAGCACTCCCCAACTGACCCCCTCACGCCAAAGACGCCGGATGTCCTGCGGAGTGGCTCCCAGGACGAGCACGGCCTCTTCCAGCCTCAACTCCTGCCTACCTGGGCGTTGATTGGCAAAGGCAGCCGATGTGACAACGTGCACATCGGCTGCCTCTTGATCGAACTTCTTGTTCAGCTCTGACGCCGAGGGCGCCACGCTGATCAATGGATCGGCCTCCAGCAGCGCCCGCACGCCAGCTTCCAGGGCTGGTGACTGGAGGCTCAACCGCACAAGGATCAACTCACTGCCTTTCCCCCACCGTCACGCGGACGGTTTGGGCCTTCCCGCCTCGCAAGATGCCTACATCAATAGGCATGCCCACGGTCGCGGTGCCCAGTGCCGAGAAGATGTCATCTGGATCGGTGACGCGATCGGCGCCCATCGCAGTGATGATATCGCCCACAAGCAAGCCGCCCTTGGCTGCCGGACCGCCGTCCTCAAGCCAGATGATCAACAGCCCTCCGCCGCCCTGCCCTTCCGGCAGCTCGACCGGCTGTGTCCGTACGCCCAAATAGCCTCTTTTCACCTTGCCATCGCGCGCCAGGGATTGCGCAATGGGCCAGGCCACATCCGTGGGAATCGTGATGGAACTGCCCGGCGTCAATCCGGAGGTATTCAGTCCCAGTACAGCGCCGTCGGTATTGATCAAGGCGCCTCCCGAGAAATCCCGGATACGGCGTCGTCTCCGACCGCACATATTTCTGCAATCAGACCCCCGCGGCCCGTGCGCACCGGCCCGCCGATGGAAGTCACGATGCCCCAGGAGGCCTGCATGCCTGCGTCATTTGGGCGCCCAACTGCCAGAACCAGTTGCCCTGCTTGCGCGGCTGAATTTGCCACCTTGGCCGAAGTGAGTTTCTTCGCCTCCAATCGCAGTACAGCCAGGTCGGAGCCTGGATCCCTGCCAGCCAGCACAGCCGAATAAGCCTGGCCGCTGGCATCCTGCACTTTCAAATCCGATTCGCGCGTGACGACGTGATCGGCAGTCAGCACCAGGTCCTCGGCAAAAGCTATGCCGGAAGCCGGGTATCGTTTGCGCGCATCCACCAGGACCACGCTGCGGCCGGCTTGCTCTACGGCGGCCTTAAGTTCGTTCGAAAGTTCGTTTAGTACACCCATGGTTGATTCCTTTCCACTATGGTCCAATCGTTATCGAACTGGAGTGTAGTGGAAGCATGATCCGTCCGCATCGCCCGAACGGCTAGGTTATCACAGGCTGTCTTGGGGACTGCTGTGGAGCTGCTATGGAGGTGGAAGCGCCGATGCACTTCCGTCCTTCAAACGCGCGAACGCGCCCTGCCAGGGCTTGCCCATGCGCGTGCCGCCCGTCACCTGCACGCCATCCAGCTTCTGCGCGGTCTTGACGGACAACTGCGCCACCGCGGACCAGTCCCCGCTCAAAACGGCGCTGCGCATGCCATCGGAAGTTGAGCCCGCCCAGGCCCATTCCATTCGAAAGCGGTCCGCCTTGACCCAGTAGCCCGCGTTTTTCCCATGCCGCCACGCTCGAGTCGATGCCGGCGTGGATCGATTGCAGAGCCAGGGCGATGAAGGCAGCCAGATCGCGGGCCTCGTCGCCGAATTCACTTTGCTGGGCCAGTTGGCGCACGGCCATGGCAACGGCCTTGCTCAGCTGGGTGCGCTGTTTCCCCGTGCTATCTGTGTTGATGATGCGCGACATGAGCCGGGATTATACCAATCGGCGCGTAAGCGAATGGTTAACATCCGGTCGCTTTCGTTGACGCCGCCGCGCCCCCGTGCCTTATAATTCCCGAGCATGCCAGATCCGGGGACGTGCTGGAATTGGCAGACAGGCATGACTTAGGATCATGTGCCGCAAGGCGTGTGGGTTCAAGTCCCACCGTCCCCATCGCCGAGCCCGCGAGAAGCTGCCGGACACATCAGTTTCTCCCATGGAGTGAACCGTTGAACCTGGAGAAGTCCATTTTGGAGGGCCACCAGGCCCAGGTCGTGGTGGAAGTGGAAGCAGAGCGCCTGCAGGCTGCCCGACAGCACGCCGCGCGCAAACTGGCCACGCGCGGCAAGATTCCGGGCTTTCGCCCCGGCAAAGCGCCTTACGACGTGATCGTGCGTTACTACGGGGAGGCCGCGGTCAACGAGCAGGCCATAGACCTGCTGGTGGACGAGGTCTACCCGGAAATGCTCAAGGAGGCTGGGCTGGAGGCCGCAGCTGCCGGCAGCCTGGAGAAGGTTGAGGGTGAGGAAAAGCCCAAATTCACCTTCAAGGTTCCGCTGAGCCCCGAGGTAAAGCTGGGCGATTATCACGCCCTGCGAGTGCCCTACGAGTTCGAGGCGCCGGGTCCGGAGAAGCTGGACGACTCGCTGACCGAACTGCGGCAGGTCTATGCAACCACTCAGACGGTGGAACGGGCCGCCGAAATGGGCGACTACCTGGCGGTCGAGATCACGTCTGAACTGAAGGAGTTGGCCCGGCCGGACATGCCAATCATGATCCGGGCAGAAGATCAGCCCAACGAGTTCCCCTTCCCCGGATTCGCCCGGTCATTGATCGGGATGAATGCAGGCGATGCCAAATCGGTGCATCACGATTACCCAGCCGAGACACCGATCGAGACATTGGCTGGGAAGTCCGTCGACCTGAATATCACGGTCAAGACCGTTCGCAGCGTGACCCTCCCTGCGCTGGATGATGAGTTCGCCAAGCAGGTTGGGAAGTACGACAATTTGGAGGCGCTCAAAGAGGCGCTGTCGAAGGAAATCGAGGCCCGCGCCCGTGCCGAATATGAGGACCGGTATTACACCGACGTCGTCGACGCCCTGCGGAAGGATGCCGAGATCAAGTTCGCGTCGCAGACGCTTGAGCACGAGGCCGAGCACGTCGTGGAGGACATGGGCAGACGTCTGGCACAACAGGGCCTGGACCTCGAGACCTACTACAAGATGCGCAGTACGGATGCTGCCAAATTCCTTGAAGACGAGGCCAAGCCCGTGGCGTTGAAGCGCCTGGAACGCTCGCTGATATTGGACGAGGTGGCGCGGGCGGAGAAGATCGAAGTCGATAACGCCGCCCTGGATGAGGAATTCAGCACGACGTTGATGGACCTGCAGGGCCAGGGCCTGAATCTGAATTCGGTTCGAGGTGGTCGGCAGGGCCAGCAGCGCCTGGCGGAAGCAGTGGCGATGCAGTCAGCCAGTCGCCTGCTGACCCGGCGCACTCTGGAGAGACTGAAGGCCATCGCCACGGGCGAGTTCAAGCCCGGCGAACAGGCCAGCCAACCCGAAGGCGAAAAGCCCGAGGCGAAAAGCCCCGCCAGGAAACCGGCGGCGTCAGCCCGCAAATCGAAGGCGGGAACCAAAAAAGCAACCAGGAAGAAGTGAGAGAGGCAATGACAACAGGATCAATTTACGACATAGTTCCAATGGTGGTTGAAACGTCCGGACGCGGCGAGCGCGCCTACGACATCTATTCCCTGCTGCTCAAGGAACGCATCATTTTCCTCGGGACACCCATCGATGACCAGGTGGCGAATAGCATTGTGGCGCAGATGCTGTTCCTGAATCACGAAGACCCGGACAAAGAGATCCAGATGTACATCAACTCGCCTGGCGGCCAGGTCTATGCGGGCTTCGCCATCTACGACACCATGAAGATGATCAGCAACCCCATCAGCACCGTGGCCGTGGGCGTTACGGCGTCCTTCGGCACGGTCCTGTTGACCGCGGGCACGAAGGGTCGGCGCTACGCGCTGCCACACGCGACGATCCACATGCACCAGCCGCTAGGCGGGGCGCAGGGGCAGGCCAGTGATATCGAGATCGCCGCCAAGCAGATCTTGAAGCAGCGCGCCGCGCTGAACGGGATTCTCTCCCGTCAGACGGGTCAACCGCTGGAAGTGATCGAACGCGACACCGATCGCGATTTCTACCTGGATGCCAAGGGCGCCGTGGAATACGGATTGGTGGACCAGGTGTTGGAAGTGCCTGAGAAGGACAAGGAAAAGGCGAAAGCCTGAGCAACCACAGGGACGACGCCACGGGCGGGCACGCAGCCCGCCCGTCTCGCGCCTCATCCAATCCCATGCACACGCTTTCCACGTTCTCGATCGTCGCCTGCGACCTCAAAGCCCAGACCTGGGGCATCGCCGTGGCGTCGAAGTTCCCCGCCGTGGGATCGGTTGTGCCATGGGCGGTCGCCAAGGTTGGCGCCATCGCCACCCAGGCCCTGGCAAACACGGGCTTTGGACCGGACGGTCTCGAGCTCCTGGCCGGAGGCCTTTCTGCGCAGCAAGCGCTCGACCAACTGTTGGCGTCCGATCAGGGCCGCGAGCACCGCCAGGTTGGCGTCGTCGACCGCGACGGCAATTCAGCCACGTTCACCGGGAAGGTCTGCATGGAATGGGCCGGTGGCATCAGCCATCCCGGCTATGCGATCCAGGGCAACATCCTGGCGGGCCCGGAAGTGGTGCGCCAAATGGAGACCGCGTACCTGCGGACGAGCGGCGATCTTGCCGAGCGCTTGATGACCGCCCTGGAGGCAGGCAACCGGGCCGGAGGCGACCGACGCGGGCGCCAGTCTGCGGCCATTTATGTGGTGAAGCCGCGTGGCGGGTATGGCGGCTTCAACGATCGTTGGATCGACTATCGCGAGGACGACGATCTCAATCCGATCCCGCGCTTGCGGGAGATGCTGGAACTTCACCACCTGTATTTTGGGAAGAGCTCCAAGGCGCAGCGCGTGGTCCTCAAGGGATCGAGCCTGCAGGAACTCCAACGCATCATGAAGGACCTTGGCTACTACTGTCCGGTGGATGGAGAATA
The DNA here is from genome assembly GCA_963784915.1 of uncultured Chloroflexia bacterium. Taxonomy (GTDB): domain Bacteria; phylum Chloroflexota; class Anaerolineae; order Anaerolineales; family Villigracilaceae; genus Fen-1038. The sequence goes on along the minus strand of CAWATK010000003.1, from coordinate 16,183 downwards.
CGACGACGCCACGCGCGAGGCCTTTCGCGCTTTCATCAACAACGAGAATTTCGAAGAGCGCGCGGATCCGGACGCAGGCTGGATCGACAAACCCGTACTGGATTACCTGCTGAAGAAGCTCTCGGACACCCGCTCGAATGCCTAGCGCCGTGACCCGGCCTGCGATGCTTACGCTGGATCCTCCTGTGCGCGGCCTGATCCTGGACATTGACGGCGTGCTTTGGAAGGACGCCGAACCCATCGGCGATCTGGCGGCCGCATTCGCCGCCATCCAATCCCTCGGATTGCAGGTGTGCATTGCAACGAACAACGCCATGAACAGCGTCGAGGACTACCGCGTCAAGCTGCAAGGCTTTGGCGTGGAACTGAATGCGGCGCAGATCCTCACCTCCGCTGAGGCGACCGCCGATACTCTGCTGGCGGCTTTTCCCGGGCGAGGTGTGGTTTTCCTGGTCGGGGAGCGCGGTGTGGAGCTTGCCCTGGAACAGCGCGGGTTCAAAGTCGTCACGGATCCGGAGGTGGAGGCCGACTTCGTCGCCGTGGTGGCGGGCATCGACCGCGAACTCTCCTATACGCGGCTGCACAAAGCCTCGACGCTGATACGGGCCGGTGCGCCGTATTATGGAACTAACGCGGACCCGACATTTCCCACCCCGGCCGGACTTGTTCCCGGCGCGGGCGCGATCCTGGCGGCCATCAACGTGGCCTCAGGGCGGCAGCCCATTGTTGTGGGCAAACCATCCCCACTACTTTTCGAGATGGCCGCGCGGCGCATGAAGTTACCGGCAGGAGACCTTCTGGTCGTCGGTGATCGACTTGAGACGGACATCCAGGGCGGACAGACATTTGGCGCCCGCACCGCCGTTGTGCTCTCCGGCGTCAGCACCCAGGACGACGTCGCCGGGTGGAAGCCAGCGCCGACGATCGTCGCGCCGACCCTCGGCGCCCTGCTCGGACTGTAAGCCTCCCTCACAATGTTGATCTACGACTTGGATCTGCCCGCTCTCCAAGCCATGCTTGCCGCGTGGGGTGCGCCAGGTTACCGGGCTCGGCAGGTTTGGGAGGGCATCTACAAGAATCTCCACCCCAACTGGGACGCGTTCACCAACATCCCCGCGGACCTGCGTCAACGTCTGTCTCGAGAATACGCGCTTGAGGCGCTGACGCCCGCGGCGCGGCTGAAATCCTCCGATGGCCAAACCGAAAAAACGGCCTTCAGATTGCCCGACGGGTTGCAGATCGAGACAGTTGCCATGCGCTACACGCAGCGTGTGACGCTGTGTATCTCCACCCAGGCGGGATGCGCCATGGGATGCGTCTTCTGCGCCACGGGGCAAATGGGGTTCCGCAGGCACCTCACCAGCGGCGAGATCGTCGCCCAGGTCCTGCAGTACGCACGCCAGCTCCGAAGCGATGGCTTGCGACTGACCAACATCGTTCTGATGGGCATGGGCGAGCCATTTCACAACTATGACAACAGCCTGGGCGCCATCGATCGCCTCAACGACGCGGCTGGTTTCAATTTCGGCGCGCGGCGCTTCACCATCTCCACCGTCGGGCTGGTCCCCATGATCCGACGCTTCGCGGACGAAAAGCGACAAGTGAACCTGGCCATCTCCCTGCATGCAGCGGATGATGCAGCCCGCGGCCGGATGCTCCCCATCAACCGAAAGTACGATATCGAGCAGGTGCTGGATGCATGTCGCTACTATGTTGATCAGACAGGTCGCCGTGTGAGTTTTGAGTGGGCGCTCATCGACGGCGAGAATGACTCGGTTGAGCATGCCCGCGCCCTGGCCAACCGCCTGCATGGCCTGCTGTGTCACGTCAACGCGATCCCCCTCAATCCCACCACCGGCTATGCGGGCAAAGCCACGTCCCGCCCGCGGGCTCTTGCGTTCAAGGCTGAGTTGGAACGGCACGGAATTGCATGCACGGTGCGCCTGCGCCGAGGTATCGATATCGCGGCTGGGTGTGGTCAGCTTGCGGTGAAGTTGTGAGGGTTGTGTTTAGGTGTAAATGGCTACACGCATAATTTGTTACAGACGTGCGGTCCGGTAGAGCTTTGCTTGCAGGATGGCACTGCCTGCATTATATTGAGGCACCCAAACGAGGAATAACCACCATATGAAAACCGACAAGAAGCTTGGCAGCTGGCTGGACCGCCCCCTGCATCCCTCCCTCCCAGCCGTCACCATCGAACGCGTCGTGTTCGCGGCCATACTCATTCTCGCCATCGTCTCCCGGATCTACGACCTCGGGGTGCGCGTGATGAGCCATGACGAAAGCCTGCACACATACTTCTCCTGGCTGCTCTACAAGGGAGATGGGTATCAGCACAACCCCATGATGCATGGGCCGCTCCAGTTCCACTTGATCGCCCTGTCGTATTTCCTGTTTGGACCCAGTGATTTCGCGGCCCGCCTGCCGGCCGCGCTGTTCAGCATTGCCACCATCGTCATGGCCTGGCCCTGGCGGCGCTACATCGGGCGCGTCGGCGGACTGATCGCAGCCCTCATGATGCTGATCTCCCCGATCCTGCTTTTTTACGGGCGCTATGCCCGCGAGGATTCCTACGCCATCTTCTCAGGCGTCCTGATGCTGTACGCCATCTTGCGCTACTTCGAAGAGGGCAGGACGCGCCACCTGTACATCTTTTCCACGGCTTTGCTGCTGCATTTTCTGGACAAGGAGACTTCCTTCATCTACGCCGCCCTGCTGCTGGTCTTCCTGGCGGTGTACTTTGTTGTCCGGGTAACGCGGCGCGCCTGGGCGGACACCCTGGCTTTCCGGGGCTTCGTGATCGCCCTCTCGCTCAGCATCGTGCTGATCGCCGTGGGGATGGGCATCACCTTGCTGAAGGGACAGGCTTCGACGCTGGGCGCGACGGAAGTGGCCTCTCCGGCCAACCCGCTGGCGATCACCTCCCCACTGGCTGGCCCGGGCTCGGTGGCTGTGCCGCAATTGCTGCTGGTGCTGGGCGGCATCCTGGCGCTGGTAGCGGCGGTCTACTTTCTACTGCGCGGGTACACCCTTGCGCGGGTCCGCTCCGAACGCAGCCTGGACCTGCTGGTGCTCACGTCCACGCTGATACTGCCCATGCTGGTGCCGTTCCTTATGAAGTTGGCCGAGGGCTGGCTGCACGTGACCATCCCCACCTCGGCGTCCGAGGTGCAAAGCATCACGCAGCGAGACACGCTCGTCGTGGGCGCCTTCATCGCGGGCGCGTTCGCTGTCAGTATCGCGGTCGGTCAGTGGTGGCGGCGCGACTGGTGGAAGCTCGCCCTGGCCTTCTGGGCGCCATTCACAGTCTTGTACACCACGATCTTCACGAACACTGCCGGCTTCTTCACCGGCGTGGTGGGCTCACTGGGTTACTGGCTGGCGCAGCAAGGCGTTCAGCGTGGCAGTCAGCCCTGGTATTACTACATCGTGATCATGCTGCCGATGTATGAGTTCCTGCCCGTGATCGGCGCCGTTGCCACGTTGTGGATCGGCCTCCGCAAGCGGGCCGCGCTGTCTCCGGCCGCAGAAGACGACCGGGAGGATGACACCGGCCGGGATGAGCGTTTCGCCAGCACATTCAGCATCCTGATGTGGTGGATCGCCGGCACCTGCGCGGCCTTCAGCATCGCAGGCGAGAAGATGCCATGGCTCACCTATCACCTGGCCTGGCCCCTCATCCTATTTGCCGCGTGGGGCATCGGCTGGCTGATCGACACGACGCCGTGGCAGAAACTGCAAGAGCGCAATGCGCCGCTGGTGCTTGGGATCGGCGCGGTGTTCTTCCTCAGCCTGGGCGCGGCATTGGTGTCCGCCCTGGGCGCGAACCCTCCATTCCGGAGCGGCGACCTGGCCGGACTGCAGAACACGTCGGCCTTCCTCCTGCCGGCCCTCGTGGCGGTGGCCAGCGGCTACGGCCTCGCCTCGCTCCTGCGCCTGTGGGGCGGCAGTGAGATCAGCCGCGTGCTGGCCCTTACGTTCTTCGCCCTCCTGGGCGTCTTGACGGTCCGGGCCGCCTTCCGCGCCTCCTTCGTCAACTACGATAACGCCAAGGAATACCTGGTCTACGCACACTCCTCCGGCGCGGTCAAAGACGTCATCCAGCAGGCCAAGGAGATCTCGGAGCGAACCACCGGCGGCATGGGCGTGGACCTGGCCTACGATGCCAGCGCTCCGGATACGGGCGTTTCCTGGCCGTTCGTCTGGTACCTGCGCGATTTCACGAACCAGCATTCTTTCGACCAGCCCACGCGTGCCCTCCGGGATGCCACCGTGGTGGTCGTGGATGCGAAGAACTTCGACAAGATCGAGCAGGCCCTGGGTACCGGGTTCTACCGTTTCGACTACATCCGCATGTGGTGGCCCAATCAGGACTACTTCGGCCTGGTGAGCCCGCGCGAGCCGACAGACTTCGATGCAGGCTACTCGTGCCAGGGCGTCCTTTCATTCTTCCGCCTGTTCCGGGATCGCGATTTTTCGCGGCTGTGCTCGGCCGTGTTGGACCCGCGCATCCGCGGCGGCATCATTGACATCTGGCTCAACCGAGATTTCACGGAGTATGCGGCGGCCACCGGCCACACGGATACGAGCCTTTCCACCTGGCAGCCCGCGGATGAGATGCGCATGTACATCAAGAAGGATATCGCCCGCCAGGTCTGGAAGTACGGCGTAGGTCCGGTGGAGCAGGCGGTCAGCGACGTGGACCCGTACGAGGGCAAGATCATCACGCTCTCGGCCGACCCCATCATTGCGGCGTCGGCCGTCACGCCTCCCATGAACGCGCCGCGCGCCCTGGCCTTCGCCCGGGACGGGACTTTCTACGTGGCTGATTCACGCAACAATCGGATACTGCACTTCGCGCAGGATGGCCGCCTGATCAATCAGTGGGGCACATCCTCGGGCAATGCCGCCAACAACCCGAACCCGTCGGCACCGGAGAGCACTTTCAACGAGCCCTGGGGTGTGGCCGTGGGCAGCGATGGTTCCGTTTACGTTGCCGACACCTGGAACTACCGCATACAGAAGTTCACCTCCACGGGGCGCTTCCTGACCACGTGGTCGACCTTTGGGACAGGCAGCGAGCAGCAGACTTTCTACGGCCCGCGCGGGCTGGCCATGGACGCCCAGGATCGACTGTACGTGATGGACACGGGCAACAAACGCGTGGTGGTCTTCAACGAGGACGGCACGTACGTGTCCCAATTTGGCGGCGGCGGCCTCGACCCCGGCCTGTTCGATGAGCCGGTGGGCATCGCCATCGATGCGAACGGCGTCATATACATTGCCGACACCTGGAACCAGCGCATACAGACCTTCATGCCGTCCGCGGATGGGCTGAGCTACACGCCGCTCAGGCAATGGGACGTCGAAGCCTGGTATGGGCAGTCGCTGGAAAACAAACCCTTCATCGCGGTGGACAATCGCGGGCACGTGTTCATCACGGACCCGGAAGGCTTCCGCGTGATCGAGTACACAACCGACGGGCAGCTGATGCAGACCTGGGGCGACTACGGCGACACGCCGACAACCATCGGAGTCGCGTCCGGCATTGCTGTAAATTCGGCCGGCGATGTGTGGATCACTGACGCAGGTAACAACCGAGTCATGCGATTCACGTTACCTTAATCACATCTTTCGTTGTAATCCGGTCATCACATGAGGCGCGCGGCATGCGAATGTTATAATGCGCGTGTGATCGCGCCTGAACGAGGATAATCCATGAAACTGCATGAATATCAGTCGAAGATGATCTTTTCCAAATACGGCATTCCGATCCCGAAGGGGCGGGTTGCCACCACGGCGGCCGAGGCCAAGGCCATCGCAGAAGAGCTGGGCGGTCGCGTCGTCGTCAAGTCGCAGGTGCTGGTGGGCGGACGCGGCAAGGCCGGAGGCGTAAAGCTGGCCCGGGACCCGGAAGAAGCCGAGCAGCTCGCCGGTCAGATCCTGGGCATGGAGATCAAGGGCCTGCCCGTGCGCAAAGTGCTGGTGGATGAAGCCGCCGGCATTGAGAGCGAGATCTACTTCTCGATCACCAACGATCGCGCCCAGCGCAAACCCGTGATGATCGCCTCGGCCGCAGGCGGCGTGGAGATCGAAGAAGTCGCCGCCAAGACGCCCGAGAAGATCATCAAGGTGCACATCGATCCCCTGCTGGGTCTGAGGGACTACCAGGCCCGCGACATCGCCGCTTCCATCGACCTGCCCCGCGAGTACTGGAAAGACTTCGGCAAGATCGCGGCTGGCCTGTGGCAGGTGTATTCACAGACCGACGCCACTCTGGCCGAGATCAATCCGCTGGTCATCACCAAGGACAAGCGGCTGGTGGCGCTGGACGGAAAGATGCTCATCGATGACAGCGCCCTCTACCGCCACCCGGATCTCGCAGAAATGCGCGACCTGGATGAGGAAGCCCCGGCTGAGACGGAAGCCCGCAAGTATGGCCTGACGTACATCAAGCTGGATGGCAACATCGGCTGCATGGTCAATGGCGCGGGCCTGGCCATGACCACCATGGACATCGTCAAGCTCTTCGGCGGCGAACCGGCCAACTTCCTGGACATTGGAGGCGGAGCCAATGCGGACAAGGTGGCGGCCGCCATGCGCATCATCCTGAGCGACGTCAACGTGCGCGCCATCCTGCTGAACATCTTCGGCGGCATCACCCGCTGCGACGAGGTGGCGCACGGCATCCTGGAGGCGACCCGCCAGGTCAAACCCAAGGCGCCCATGATCGTGCGCCTGGTGGGAACCAATTCGACCGAAGGCAGGCAGATCCTGGCGGACGCCAAAATGATCACCGCGGATACGCTGGCGGACGCCGCCGAAAAGGCTGTTGAAGCAGCTCGCGAAGCCGCGGCCGTCATCTAGCCACCCCGGGGGAATGGAGTAACACGCATGAGCATCATGATCGACAAGAACACGCGCCTGCTGGTGCAGGGCATCACGGGCAATGAGGGGCTGTTCCACACGACGCAGATGATGGCGTACGGCACCAACATCGTGGCAGGCGTGACGCCGGGCAAGGGCGGTGAATGGGTGCTGGATGGCAAGGTGCCGGTTTTCGACTCGGTTCATCTGGCCACCGAAGCCACGGGCGCTAACGCCACTTGCATCTTCGTGCCGTCCCGCTTTGCACCGGACGCCATGTTCGAAGCCGCGGATGCCGCGATCCCGTTGATCGTGTGCATCACCGAAGGCATCCCCGTACAGGACATGATGCGCGTGCGCAACTACATCGATCAGAAAAAGGTGCGCCTGCTGGGACCCAATTGCCCGGGCGCCCTGACTCCCGGGCAGTGCAAGGTTGGCATCATCCCCGGCGATATCTCGTTGGCCGGAAACGTGGGCGTCGTATCCCGATCCGGCACCCTGACCTACGAGGTGCTGTATGCCCTCAAGCTGCTGGGCCTGGGCGCTTCGACGTGCGTCGGCATCGGCGGCGACCCGATCAACGGAACCAACTTCATCGACGTACTCGACATGTTCGAACATGACCCGCAGACCGAGAAGGTCGTGCTGATCGGCGAGATCGGCGGGACGGATGAAGACAAGGCCGCGGATTTCATCGCCACCCGGATGACCAAGCCGGTAGTGGCGTTCATCGCCGGGCAGACCGCCCCTCCGGGCAAGCGCATGGGGCACGCGGGCGCGATCATCGAGAGCGGATCAGGCACGGCGGCGGACAAGATCGCAGCGCTCAGGGCCGCAGGCGTGAAGATCGCACGACATCCGGAGGAGATTCCCACGCTTCTCTAGGCGCTCGCTCGACGCAACCGGCGTAGACTGGAAGCACATCTCCTCCGCAGCGCGGAGGAGATGTTGTAAATCAGGGCTTAACATCATTGCGAGAAGGACGAAGTCCGACGATCGCGAAGCATCCTGCAAGGAAGCGATCCCCCACAGACCGGTCCCCGCAACCGCTCATGCGGTCGAAAAACAGTGAGCCGCCCTTGAGGGCGGCTCTACGGTTATAATCGCTATGTTGGGGGCTCGACGACGGTCGCTCTACTTGTGTGCGTCGATGTAGGCGACAGCCTCGCCCACGGTGGTGATCTTCTGAGCGGCTTCGTCCGAAATCTCGGTGCCGAACTTGTCCTCGAAAGCCATGATCAATTCGACCAGATCGAGCAAATCAGCTTCCAACTCCTCGCGGAACCGTGCTTCCGGCGTGACTTTGGCCTCATCCGCCCCTAATAGGTCAACGATGATCTTCTTGACCTCGGCATACGTGTCTGCCATGTGCATATCCTCCGTCTAGTGGCATTACGAGCGCGCCCATTGTAACACAGGCACACGCGTGGAATTCACACACTGGAACACCCCCTGATGCCCAAAGTTGCGCCCGTCCAGCGGCGAAAAGCCGAGCATCTGCGCATCAACCTCGAGCAGGATGTGGCCTCCAGCCTGACCACGGGGTTGGAGCGGTTGCACTTCACACACGAGGCCCTGCCGGAGCTCTCGCTGGAGGCTGTCGACACACATTTGGAGCTTTTTGGGCGGAAACTGAAGGCCCCGCTCCTGATCTCCTCCATGACCGGCGGTACTTCCGAGGCCCGCCGCGATCAATCGCCGCCTGGCCGAGGCTGCCTCGGCGACCGGCATAGCGATCGGCGTCGGTTCCCAACGCGCAGCGCTGGAAAGGCCCCAGCTGGTCTCCAGCTTCCAGATCCGCAGGTTCGCGCCCGATGCCCTCATCTTCGCGAACCTCGGGGCCGTGCAGCTCAACTACGGCTTTGGCGTCGACGAGTGCCGGCGCGCCATCGACATGATCGAAGCGGACGCGCTCATGCTGCACTTGAATGCCCTGCAAGAGGCCCTGCAGACTGGCGGCAACACGGATTTCTCCGGCCTGGCGGCTCGAATAGCCGAGGTCTGCCGCAATGTTGGCGTCCCGGTCGTGGTGAAAGAAGTTGGCTGGGGCATCTCCGAACGCTCAGCGAAACTGCTGGCAGATTGCGGCGTGGCCGCCATCGATGTGGCTGGAGCGGGCGGTACAAGTTGGTCCCAGGTGGAAATGTATCGCGCCACGGAGGAGTCCATGCGCAAGCTGGCAGCGTCCTTCGTGGGCTGGGGCATTCCCACGGCCGACTCGATCGCCATGGTCAAGCAGGCCGCGCCCGGCATGCGCATCTTCGCCAGCGGCGGACTGCGTGACGGAATCGATGTGGCCAAGTGCATCGCCCTGGGCGCCACCTTGGGCGGCATGGCCGGCCCCTTCCTCAAAGCCGCGGCCCACTCCACCGAGAGAGCCTTTGACGCAATTCGCCTGATCCACCAGCAATTGCGCGTCAGCATGTTCTCCGTCGCGGCGGCTGACTTAAGCGCCCTGCAGCGCATCCCGTTGATGCGGCGCTAGTCCGGGCCGGAACATAGCCAGGATGCGAGCCGATAATCGTTCATTCGGACTGGGGATGGTGATCGGAGTGGCGTTGGCTGCCGCGGCGCTGCTGCTGGCGTTCTTTTTCAACTCGATGGCGCCGGTGAGAGCACAGGACCCGGAACCAGCGCCTGCCGCCACGCAACCTCTGCCGTCTCCGACAGTGCCAACGGCCGTTCCCAGCATCACGCCGACATTCACGCCGATCCCCGATTCAACCATCACGCCCAACGTGGCCGAGGGCCTTGATCTCGCCGCCACGCCGACGCCGGATGCCCTGACGCAGTTGATCGAATCGGGCGGCCTGGTGTTCTCCGGTCCGCTTTCCGCTGAGAAGCAGGTGGCGCTCTACAACGCTTCCACGGCTTACGTTCAGGCCTCGGTGGCCGACAGCAAGCGCGCCGCCAAGGAGATCAACGAGGTGGGCTACGGAGATCCGAGCAACATCTGCGGCCCATTGGCGCTCGCCATCCTGCGCGACGCGGGACTGGTGCCGTACTACATCTCGCCGCACGACTACTGGCTTCTGGATCCCACCAAACCTGCCGGACAAGCGCCTCATCCAGAACGCCTTCCCGGCGACGGAATTCACACACGAGGTGGTGCTGACGCCGTTGAACAAGGTGGACTGGGAGGCGACGCCGCTCGAAACCGGCGACTTCGTCTTCATCTGGCACGGCTCGGGTGGCAACTTCGACCACATGCTGGTGGTGAGCCGCGTCGACAGCCAGGGCCGCGCCTACGCGGTCACGAATTTCGGCACGTCCGAGGGCTATATCATCGCCGAGACCATGCTGTACGATCCGCACGATCCGACTGCGGGCATCTTTCACACGTGGACCCGGGAGCGGGATGCGATCCTGGGCTCCACCGGGTTCGGCGGATACGAGGTCTGGCGGTTGCGCGGCCAGTAACCAGGATGAGGAGCGATGCACGTTATGGCACTTGAGGCACAAGCCCGCAGCATGCTGCCGGTAATCGAATCCGAGTTGAAGCATCAGGTCCGCCGCGTAGCAGGGACAGCCACGCGACCGTTCCACCAGATGCTCAGCTACCACATGGGCTGGATCGGCAAATCGCGCCAGCGACAAGGTGGCAAGCGCATCCGTCCGTTGCTGACGCTGCTCACGTGCGCCTGCATTCGGGACGACTGGCGCCAGGCCGCGCCAGCGGCCGCCGCCATCGAGTTGCTGCACAACTTCTCCCTGATACACGACGACATCCAGGACAACTCGCCCACGCGTCGCGGTCGGACCACGTTGTGGAAAAAGGTTGGCATGCCGTTGGCGATCAATTCTGGTGATGCCTTATTCACGATCGCGAGTCACGCGGCCCTGGACCTCGCTCGCACCTACGACCCGCAGGTCGTCGTGACCGCCAATGCGATTCTGCAGAAGGCGTGCCTCGACCTGACCACCGGGCAGTATCTTGATCTGTATCACCAGCACGCGGGTCGTCTGCCACTCAAGCTTTACTGGCGCATGATCGATGGCAAGACCGCCGCGCTGATCGCCGCGCGCGACGCATCTGGGCGCACTGCTGGGGGGCGCGAGCCCGCGCAAGTGCTACGATTATCGCAAGTTTGGGCAGCAGCTCGGACTGGCCTTTCAGGTGGAGGACGACATCCTTGGCATATGGGGCGATGAAAAGCGCACCGGCAAGTCCGCCGCCAGCGACCTTGCAGAAGGCAAGCTCTCCTTACCGGTTGTGTACGCCCTCGCCCAGCGCGGAGCGTTCGCAAAGCTATGGCACGAAGCAGGCTCGCGGGCAAGGAACACCGTGAGAATGCGCGCCCTACTGGAAGAGGCTGGGGCACATGACTATGCCACCAAGCAGGCGGCCCGTTTGACGAACAAGGCTTTGAGCCTGCTGACCAAGCTGAAGCCACGCGGCGCGCGCCGGGCGCAGCGCTGGAGCAGCTTGCGCTGAAGTTGCTTGCGAGGGAAAGTTGACTTCCAAAGTGGCTATACGCAAAGCTGAAACGGAAACCGTATGCCCGCGGTCCGCGCACGGGACGAGATCTGGAGACACAACATGACCAATACACGCCGATCCTCCTGCATGGTGAAGGTCGACAACGCCGAACTGTACGCGGAGACCTTTGGCAAGGGCGATCCCTTCGTCATGATCCATGCCGGGGTGGCCGACAGTCGGCAGTGGAACCATGAATTTGAATTCTTCGCCGGCACGCATCGAGTCATCCGCTATGACATGCGCGGCTATGGCCGCAGCGAACCAGCCGAGGGTGAGTTCAGTCACCTGCGTGACCTGGTGGCCGTGCTGGATGCACTGAACGTGGATACACCCGCCGTGCTGATGGGATGCTCCATCGGCGCGCAGCTGGCGATGGATATGGCTCTGGCGCATCCGGCGCGCGTCAAAGCGCTGATCCTGATCGGCGGCGGCGTCACGGCCCTGGAATACAACGGGCCCGAAATCGCCGAAGTTCAATGAGGCCGAGCAAGCCTGGAAGGACGGCGACATCGAGCTGACGGCCGAGCTTGAGACGCAGATCTGGTTCGATGGCGAGGGGCGCGCAGCACAACAAGTGGATCAAGCCATGCGGCAGCTGGCCGTGGAGATGAACCGGCTGGCGCTTTCGCACGCGGCGCGCAAGCTCGGGACGCGCCTGCCCAACCTGGCACTGGCATCCGCCAACCGGCTGGCGGAGATCAAGATCCCGGTGCTGCTGATCGTCGGCGCGCACGACGAGCCGTTCACCAACGTCGCCGCCGAGCACATGCTGAAGCACATCCCCACTGCGCGCCGGGCCGTGATGCAGGATGCGGCGCACCTGCCCAACATGGATCACCCCACTGTCTTCCGAGGGCTGGTTAAGGATTTCCTCAAGCGCATCTGAATTGGCATTCCTCCTCGTGCAGAAGGAACCTCCGTGCGCCCGGCCGCCTCGCCGGGCGCGCTGCATTTTCCCTTGACGCCGGGAATCATGCGTTACAGCGCATGGTGACTATGCGCACGTTGTAAAACTGGTAAAGTTTTCGAGTGATTTTTCGTATTTGCTCGTCTGTTTGGCCTTGACAGTAGAACATTTGTGCTAGACTCCGCGCCGTGCTGAAGCGGAGCCGATCTTGAAGATCACCGAGTTCCTTCCGGATGCCGGAAGGCCAATTGCCTACTTCCCCAGGCTGCGACGGATTGCGGGCTCGACCAACGCCACCCTGCTGCTTTGCCAGCTGATCTACTGGCACGGCAAGCAGCGCGATGCCGCAGGCTGGATCATGAAGCGCACGGGTTCGAGGAGGCGCCGCTGCAGACGCCCTGGAAATCGACAGCCTCGAAACCGAGATCGGCCTTTCTGCCGCGCAACTGCGGCGTCGCGCGTCTGCAATTGATCAGGAAGGGCTTCGTCACTGCGCGGCACGACCGCACCACGCACCTGACCTACTTCCGCTTGAACTTGCCGGCCATTCGACGCGCTTGGGAGGCCAGCCTGGGCAGCGAGCGAGTGTCAAAACGGACACCCGGGAATGTCCAAAAGAGCATTCGGGAACGCGCAAAAAGACATCCGTTAAATGGTAATTACATAGACTACACAGAGACTACAGCAGAGAAGGCGGCGACGCCCTCTGAGAGCCAGCTGAACACGATCGATGCCGTTCCATCCACGCCGCTCGAGGCGCTCCGGCATCCACTGATCCTGCTCTTCCAACTTGTCTGCGGGCGCATCCCTGGCGTCCGTGACTACGCCCTGGTGATCGACCTGATGCGCCACTTCCAGAAGGCGCACGGCGAAGCGACGGCCGACTTTCTGCGCCCGTTCTGGCTCGCGTGGAGCGGCCGCAGGCGCAGTTCGGATGGCAGACCCTACGATCCCGGCTCATTGACCTGGCTGAGCGAATGGGCGATGAACGGGCAAATACCAACCGCGTATGGAGGCGCAAATGACGGAACTGAATCCGAGTACATCCGCGCAAGGCAGCGCAGGCCGCAGCATGGACGAGCGGCACGGGCTGATGAGCATCAAAGAGCTACCTCTCGCGGAGGCGGATCAAGCCGCGGCCCAACGCATCAATCACCGTCGTCGTGGAAAAGTGCCCGTTCTGCCATGACCAGCAGTTTATTCGCTACAACGTGGAGGTGGGCATGCCGAACTTCGGCGATATATACCCCTGCCCGTACTGCAACTCGGGTAACGATCCAAAAACGCTGCGGCGCCTCTCCGGGCTCAGCGAGCACGAGCAGCAGTGGCGCCTGACCGATCTGGACACCCTGGAGCGCCCAGCTGTCGGCCTCCTGGAGCGGGCCTGCAGGGAGATCATCGGCGGCAGGCGGCACATCCTCACCGTCTGGGGTGCGTGCGGGAACGGCAAGACACTGGCGCTGCAAGCCGTGGTGAATGAAATGGCCGAGCGCCGCGTCCCGGCCATGTACTACACCACCAAGCAAATGCTCGACCATCTACGCGCTGCGGTGGACCCCTCGGCCGGCGAGCGCAGAGACGGCGTGCAGAGGCGCTTGAACCGCCTCGAGCAGATCCCCTGCCTGGTGCTGGACGAATTCGACAAGGTGTCACTCACGGATTGGGTCATGGAACAACTGACGGCCATCATCGATCGGCGCCACCGCGGCAGCGAGGCGGGCACACATGCGACGCTGCTCGCCATGAACGCGGATCCGGCGCTGCAAGAGCCCTGGATCGCATCGCGCTTGCTGGCCGGATGCAATCGTGTGATTCACCTCGACGGCGGCGATCTGCGCAGCGCGCTGACTGGCTGACTCGGCGCGTGACACCTGGCCCGGCCCCTTTTTTGGGGACCGGGGATCGACGCCTGAGAGCACGCGTGACGTCCGCGGCGGAAACCGGGATTGATGTCACGGGCGCGGGCGCCATCCAGCGTGTATAACCAGCCCGGAGAAACGGAGGGCCCTGTGGTGAACAAGTCCCGTTTGAGTAGCGTGTTGATGGGCCTGCTGCATTGGCTGGGCGCGAGCCTGGCGTTCATAGTGAGCCTCATGCTGGCCAGTTCGATCGTCAGCATTCCCGCGGGCGCATGCAGGCGGTCACGCCGCGTGCTGGGCATCCTCCCGCTGGGACCGGCGCTGCTGATCAATGGCGCGATCAATGGCTTGATCCTGGTCTGGGCCACGCGCCGCTCAAGCTTGCGAGGCGTGTCGCTCTGGCTTCAACTGCTGGCCATCCTGTTTGGCGCGCAATGGTTCGAGACGCAGCTTGAGACGGCTTACTTCATCTCCGCGTTCCCATTGCTCAACGGCAACTTCGAGGTCTATCGCCTGGTGCTGCGCGGGCTGATCGAATCCGCCGCCTGCCGCGCTTCTCATTGCGCTGCTGGTGGGAGGCTTCTTCAAGGCAGCCGCGCCCAGAAAACCGCTTTGTCGTCACCGACACGCGGGCCGTGCGCCAGGGCGCGTGGCTGGCGGTCATCTATTCCGCGCTGTACATGTTGTTTGGGTATTACGTGGCGTGGCAATCTCAGGCGGTGCGGGTCTTCTATGGCGGCCCGGCTGCGCTCAATGGCTTCATGGATCAGTGGCGCCTCCAGTTGATGGCGACACCTGAGCTGCCAGCCTTCCAGTACTTCCGCGGCCTGCTGTGGCTGCTGTGCCTGATCCCCCTGTTCAAATCCTTCACGGGACCGCGGGCAGAGCTGGTGGTCCTCTCGTTCCTGACCTTGGCGCTTCTGCCCACCATCGGGCTGCTGTTTCCAAATCCGCTTATGCCTGCCGGTGTGACTCTGGCGCACTTTTGGGAGGTGTCCATCTCGACCGGCATCTTCGGCGACGCTGTGCGCCTGGTTTGTGCCGGTGGAGCACGCCATCCATCCAACGCGGACCGAACGGCGATCAGCTCCGGGTGAACTCGTAAACGACGAAGCCGACGCTCTCCGGCGATTGAAGTCGGACTTGCTGCCGCCAACGCGGATCGCCCTCCACGATGGGCCTCAAGGCCGTCATCTTGTCGCCGTCCCAATCGTGTGCCATGAGCACAGTGCCGGGCGCTACATACGGGAGAAAGAAGTTGTACTGCGAGAGGGCTTCTTCAGAACTGTTGGAGCCGTCCAGGAAGAAGCACTCTACGCATGAACCATGTGCTTGAATGCTGGGCAGGAATGCATCCGGACTGGCCCCGTGGAGCAACTCCACGAAGGGGCGGAGTTTGCGCAGCGACCCGGAATAGCGCCGCTTTGCCTCGATATGTGCCGGGGCATCGGCTTCCAGGGAAAAGAGCGTGCCATGGCCCAGCTTTTTGAAGGCGCTGGCAAGGAAGTACGTACTTCCACCGCCCGCGCCCGTACCGATCTCGTAGCAAGCCTGGGGTCGCCGGGCAATGACAGCGCGAAACAGCTCCTGGCGCTCGCGCCGATACATTTGGCCGGGCGTGCCGAGATGGCCCTCGAAAAAGAAGCGCTCGTCGCGCCCCAGGGTTCGGCGATACCAGAGCCAGTACTCAAGGCGCCTGCGCGCGAGTCAGTTCGTGGTAGTTATGCAGGAGGTCCATGGGTTCGGAGCGCTCAACATTGGCGTCCTTGACCCAAGCCTATCACGAATATACAATCCCCGGCGGGTTGCTGAGCGGCGGGGAGCGGTGGCGCAGCCTGAGCAGGGCGCAGGATGGCAGCGCAAGATGATGTGGAGGGGCAAGTGACGCAGACTGGCAACGTCGATACACGTGAAACCGACAAGTTCAGCCGCGCTGGCGGCCACGTGGTGGGATCCGCAGGGTCCCGATGCGTACGCTGCATGCCGTGAATCCCCTGCGCACCGGCTTCATCGCCGAGGAATGCGAGCTGAAGGGCCGCAGCGTGATCGACATCGGCTGCGGCG
>CAWATK010000002.1:0-409318 GCA_963784915.1 uncultured Chloroflexia bacterium | reverse complement strand
GCTGGTGGGGCAGCAACTCATCCAGAGCCGCTGTCCGCTTTTCGGAAGACCCGGCCAGGATCATGCGTTGCACAACGGGCAGCCTCTCGGGTTCAAAGAACATGTGCTCCGTGCGACAAAGCCCAATTCCCATCGCACCATAAGTGCGCGCCCGGCGTGCGTCCTTTGGGTAATCTGCATTGGCCCACACTTGCAGTCCACGCGTCGGCCAACCCTTGGGCGCCTTCCGCATGCCTGTTCGTGCGCAAATATCGTCAGCCCACTTCAGGAGGGTCATCAGCTCCACCTGCTCCTCCAGCGAAGGCTCGCTCATCGGTATCTTCCCGATGAACACCTGCCGGATCCGCCGTCCACGGAGATCCAGTCCCCCTCGCGCACTACCGTGTCCTTGGCCGTCATGATGCGCTTATCAACGTCCACCTTGATGGCGACGCGCCCACCACACACGGAATGCCGAACTGGCCGGGCCACCACGGCCGCATGCGAGGTGGCGCCGCCTTCACTCGTCAGCACACCCCGCGCGCGATCATGCCGTGCACATCGTCCGGTTTGGTGAACGGCCGCACCATGATGACTTCCTGTTTCTCCTCCTTCGACATGCGTTCCGCCGTGTCGGCGTCGAAGTACACTCGCCCCACGGCTGCTCCGGGGCTCGCATTCGCGCCGGCCGCGAAGAACGTCCCCGATTCCTGTGCCGCAGCCCGGGCCTTGTCGTCAAACCGCGGGTGCAGCAGCGCATCCACCTGTTCCGGAGTAACGCGCTGCACGGCTTGATCTTTGCTGATCAAGCCCTCATTGGCCATGTCCACCGCGACCTTGACGGCCGCTTTGGCAGTGCGTTTGCCGTTGCGGGTCTGCAGCATCCACAATTTGCCGCGCTCAATCGTGAACTCCACATCCTGCATCTCGCGGTAGTGCTTTTCGAGGCGCGCTGTGATCTCCATGAACTGCTTGTAGGCCGCGGGCATCTCCACCTTCAGGTTCTGGATCGCGTTCGCGTTGCGGATGCCGGCCACAACATCCTCGCCCTGGGCGTTGAGCAGATATTCCCCCATCATCGTGGGGTCACCCGTTGATGGATTGCGCGTGAAGGCCACGCCGGTGCCCGAATCCTCGCCCATGTTTCCAAACACCATCGTTACTATGTTGACGGCCGTCCCAAGGTCATCCGGGATCTTTTCCTTGCGACGGTAGGCGATCGCGCGGTCGCCATTCCACGATTTGAATACCGCCTCCGTCGCCAGCTCGAGCTGCCTGTATGGATCCTGCGGAAAGTCGAGGCCCTTCTTCTCCTTGACGACGGCCCGGAAGACGCGAACCATCTCCTTCCAGTCGTCGGCATTCATCTCCACGTCCAGCTTGTAACCCTTCTTAAGCTTGTAGGCATTCATCGGCGCTTCAAATGCCTCGTCCGGGATCCCCAGCACGACTGTGCCAAACATCTCCACCAGTCTGCGATACGAGTCATAAACGAATCGCGGGTTACCGGACAGCTTCACCATGCCGACCGCCGTCTCATCCGTCAGGCCGATATTCAGCACGGTGTCCATCATGCCTGGCATCGAGAACTTGGCACCCGAGCGGCAAGAGACCAACAGTGGGTTCTCCGCGCTCTCCGAACTTCTTGCCCGTCGCCCTTTCGATTTGCTTGAGCGCCGTCAGCTCCTGCGCCCACATTCCCGACGGAAATTTCCCCGCCCTTTGATACTCATTGCATGCCTCGGTTGTCACCGTGAAGAACGGCGGCACGGGCACGCCCGCACGTGTCATGTCCAGAAGGCCCGCGCCTTTTCCGCCCACCAGGCCCTTTACATCATCCCAGTTGCCGCCGGTGGCCTTCTCCACCGCGCGAATCTCATTGAATAGATAGACCCACTTCTTCATTCCGTGCCTCCTCGAATTCGATGAATGCAAATTGTGAAAGATTGTACCAAACCCCCCTCGCCGCCCCGCAGGACGAACATCACCTGGCCTGCAGTATTTCGTACAGAACCGACGGCAGACACCCCCCCAGGGCGCGTGCCGCGCGCGAAATGGATCAGGCACGTTTCATGGGGCTGGCGGGTGGGATCGAATCCGCGACTAGCGGCCCAGGAGAGTGACACTTCCGCTCTTGATCGGCCCGAGAAAGCGCAGAGCCTCTGCCACTGCGGCCGCATTCTCCATCATCGGCATGTGACCCACTCCGGGCAACTCAAGGTAGTGCGCGGCCGGCAGTAGCACTCGCATCTCTCGCCCTCTCTCAACGGGAATCAGCTCGTCGGCAGTTCCATGGATGATCACTGCCGGCGCGGAGAAGGAGCGCAGTACATCCGAGGAATCCAATCTCTCCGCCATGGCGTCCAATGCCACCGCGAGCCCCAGCGGGCGCTGCCGAGCGATAATGTCGCGCACGAGTAGCTGAACATCGGCCCGAGCAGAGAGCTTTGGACTCATTCCCTCCACCACACCGCCAACTCCCTCTCGAAGTATCTGCTGTCCGGTTGCATGCCTCGCAGCCTTGCGGTCCTCGCTATCCGCCAGCGCCTGTGAGGCTACAAGCCCTATTCCCGCCGTTTGGCGCGGATATGAACGCGAAAAAGCCAGGGCCACATACCCGCCCATGGAGTGACCGACCACGTGCGCCCGGCGCAGTCCGAGCCGCTCGAGGAGACCCGCAACATCCGAGGCATACGCCATGATGGAACGGTCGGCCTCCATCACATCCGATACTCCAAAACCCCGCATATCGGGGATGATGAGGTCATGCTCGTCCTCCAGGACTTGCGCGACCTCGTCCCATATGGCACGATCCAATGGATAGCCGTGCAAGAGGACCATGGGGGTCCCTGCGCCCACGGCGTGAAAAGCCAATGTGGGTTCCATCAATGTTTAGAATGCTTTGACTCACTCGTTCCTCCTTGGAACGCTGCCTGACAAGCCCCGGACCTCTCGAGCGCACGTCCTCCTCGGGCCCCGCCCCGCGCTCGCACTCCCTTAGGCACGTTCTATGTCAGCGTCCCTGGTGATCCAATTCCTCGCAAAGGCCAGGGCATCCTCGCGATTCTTTACGGCCCCGGCCGCTTGGGCCTCTCGAATGCCTTCGAGCAGTAAACCTATGGTCGGACCAGACTGCAGGGACAGCTCCTGGATCAAATCATTTCCATCCAGCAAGCGCGGCGGTGCCACCGCTTCCTCGGGTCGTTCCCAGAAGCTCTCTAGTAATGCCCGCGCGAACTCTCAGCCATGCCACCCAGGTCTTCTCGGTCAATTGGTGATCTCGTGTTCCCCTCAAATCCGCAAGGCCGAGCAGGATTAGCGGGACGCCCACGAAACCCGTATCGCGGAAGAAACGATAAGTCGCTTTCCGGGACGGCTCATCGCCTTCTCTCTCCGCGCTGGAGGCTAGGAAGAAGAAGCGCAAGTGATTGGCAACCGCCGTCTGAAGCCAATCCACCTCGGAATTGCTGAGGTTCAGTCCGCGGGCGCGCTCTGTCGCCAGCTTCGCCCCTTCCTTCTCATGTCCGATGAAATGAATGCGGCCGTCGGCGCCACTTGTCCGGGTCGCGCGCTTGCCAACGTCGTGGTATAGCGCCGCGAACTGGAGCAGCCCACGCAGTGGTCGTTCCGGGTTCTGACCCTCCGAGAAGTACTCCCCTATTCGCTCTCGGTAACGACCGATCCCAAGGTTCAGCAGGCTGGATTGGAGGCCATTTGCCTCCCGCACATTCCCCTCCACCACGAGGTCCAGGATCTCTTCCAGGTATTGCATGACTCTCAGGGTGTGGTCCCAGGCATCGTGCACATGTGGGGCCGATTGCTGCACGCCCCTCAAGGCACCCAACTCGGGGAGAAAGTGCGGAAACACCCCCAGCAATTCGACAGCCCTCATGCACGCGCTCGCCCGAGGACCACTCAGGATTCGAAACAGCTCGTCTCGCTTTCGCTCCTCCGAGATTCCAGGCAGCAAGTGCGTTGCAGCCCTAAGGTCACGCCGAGTGCCGGCCTCGATCTTAAATCCCAGCGCAGCCGCTAGGCGCACGGCTCGCAGCACTCGGATCGCGTCGTCACTTATGGCCGTTGGCCCACATGCGCGAACGCACCCAGCCACCAGGTCTGACGCCCCGTGCAATGGGTCGAGCGTCGTCCCGTCCCGCGCGTTGAGGGCGATCGCATTGATCGTGAAATCCCGGGCATCCAGGTCGGCCTCGATGCTTCCACCCCGCATGGCTGTGAAGTCAAGGACATCGCGGGTGCCGTCTTCACCGGTTACGATCACCCGCGCCGCACCAAACTCCGCGTCCAGAACGTAAAAATCGGCATCCAGCACGCTGGCGACCTGTCGGGCCAACCGAAGCGCGTTCTCTGAGACCACGAAGTCGAAGTCATGCGATGCCCTGCCCAGCAAGGCATCCCGCACCGCGCCTCCCACGAGGTAGATTTCGCCGCGCGGAGCCACGGCGACGATCTTGGGAATCAGATGACTTGCCGGAGGATCCCAGGCAGTATGCATATATTCGACCGCGGCCTTTTCCTTGTGCCGAATGGCGCCGGCCGCCCGGCGGGCTGCCTCAGGTGTTCCCCCCTGCCCAACGATCTTGCCACGGATCCTGGCTACCCAGCGACCAGAGTAAGCCGAGTCGCCAGGCCCAGTTTTCTCAGCCATCGCCCGAAACGGCTACATGCGGACCGCCGCGCATGCAAGCCGGCCTTGGCTCAGTCCGGCCGGTATTTTTCGAGGTCAACGACACCGATGAAGGGTAGGTTTCGATAGTACTCATCCAGATCCAAGCCATATCCAAAAACAAAACGATTCGGGATCGTAAATCCCCGATAGTGGATCGGGACCTCGGCCTCCCGGCGTTCGGCCTTGTCCAGCAGTGTGCACACCCTGAGAGTGGCGGGCTGTCGGGTGCCGAGCATCCCGAGCACGGACGCGATGGTGTGTCCGCTGTCAACAATATCCTCCACCAGCAGCACGTGCTTTCCCATGATATTGGTTTGCAGATCAAACACGACGCGCACGTTTCCATCCGAGTCTCTTCGCCCTGCCCCGTAGGAAGTCACAGCCATGAAATCCATCATGTGGGGGACCGTAAGGTGCCGGCTAAGGTCCACCAGGAATGGCACGCCTCCCCGGAGGATGCAGATCAAGAGCAGTCCGTGAGTGCCGGCGTAGTCGCCGCTTATTTCGGCCCCCAGCTCCGCGACCCGCTTCTGCAACGTCGCTTCGTCGATCAATACCTCGGCCAGCACGTCTCGGTAGTCTTGCATGGCGCCGCCCCTGCTGTTCTAGAGTCTAACGAGGCACTTCATGGTGAGCGCGGCAGCGAGCCTCGTACAGTTCTGCCGCGCCGACAATTACTATGGGCTCATCGTAGCGCGCCGGCTTTCCATTCACCAGCCGCTGGGTGCGCGAAGCCTCATCTCCACAAACCATGCAAATGGCGTGCAACTTGTCCACTTGTTCGGCCCGCGCCATCAACGCAGGCATGGTCCCGAACGGCTCGCCCCGAAAGTCCATATCCAGGCCCGCCACCAGAATGCGAATCCCGCGATCGGCCAGTTGCTGAACTACATCGACCACGCCGACGTCCATAAACTGGGCTTCATCGATGCCAACCACCGTCGTTTCAGCATCCACTTTTTCAAGTATTTCCGAGGCCTGATCGACCGCGATGGCGTCAAAGTCCGCCCCGGTGTGAGAGGTCACTTTCGCCTCGGCATAGCGCACATCGATCGCCGGCTTGAACACCTGCACCTTTTGCTTTGCGATCCTGGCGCGCACCAGACGTCGAATGAGTTCATCTGTCTTGCCACTGAACATCGAACCGCAGATGACCTCGATCAGGCCATGCGTGTGTCCCATCCTGCGTGCCCTCCATCCATGCTTCCGCTCCCCAGCTCGCCACCATGGCCCATCAAGCGTTTTGGTCGCGCCAAGCCGGAGACCCCAATGCCTTACCAGCGAACAGGCAGATGCCCATGCATCTGCCTGTCTAGTTTACCTGAGAATGTGGCTTCCGGAATTCCTACGTGGCCGGGCTCGCCTCGGTCGCTTCGGGAACTTCGTAGCCAAAGCTCCGCAGCTTCTTCTTGGCGTCGATAAGGGACTTCTGGCCGAATCCACTGATGGCCAAAATCGTCGCATCTCCCTGGGCCAGGCGCTCAAGAAAATGGCTGACCTGCGTAATGCCTGCTTTTACGAGTGCATCTGTTGCGCGAGCCGAAAGGGCCAGATCCGCAATCGGCCGCTCGGGAGACTTCTTCGCGGTTTCCTTGGCCTTCTGCCCTTCGACATAAGTCTGTCGCGCCGACAGCTTCTTGTAGAAGCGATCCACCTGGCCCTCGATGTCCAGGAGACGCTGGGCCTCGCCGGTGAAGAAGGGGTGGCAGTTGGAGCAGATGTCGACCCGCAGTTCCTTCTTGGTCGATCCTGTGTTCCAGGTCCTGCCGCAGCTGGCGCAGGTCACTTTGGCGTCCGGGTAGTAGGTCGGATGAATGCTCGCCTTCATTCCACTATTCCTTTGCGGCCGGGATCACGTTGACGCGCTTGCGCCCGCGCACCAGGTCAAACTTGACGATGCCGCTGATCGTCGCAAATAGCGTGTCGTCCTTGCCCGCGCCAACGTTTAGCCCGGGGTGAATGTGAGTGCCGCGCTGACGGATCAGGATGTTGCCTGCCAATACGTACTCGCCTGCGTACCGCTTCACACCCAGCCGCTGGCCATTTGAGTCACGCCCGTTGCGGACTGGATCCGCCGCCTTTTTTATGAGCCATCTCTACCTCTCGCTTTACTTGGTCGCTTCTTTGCTGCCGGCTTGCCTCCGCCGGTCTTCTTGGCGGCGGCTTTCTTCACAGGGGCCTTTCCCCTTCGTGCATTCCGTCGGAGCCTGGGCGCTCTCGCATCGGTTCGGGTGCTTTGTCAGCCTTCGGCGCAGGCCGCGTCTCGCCCTTGCCGCCGATGAATTCGACCGTAGGCGCGTGATACTGCTGGCGATGGCCGCCGCGCACGCGAATCCTTTTCTTGGGACTGTATTTGAACCGGAGCACTTTCGGCGCCGGTCACGTGGTCCACGACCGTGGCCTTGACCTCCACGCCACTCAGCGTGGGCGTGCCGATCTGGAAACCGATCCCCATCCGCCATGAGCAGCACGCGCTCTAGTTGGATTTCCTTGCCAGTTTCATGCGGCAAGCGATCAACGTCGATCAACTCGCCCTCGACGGCCTTGTACTGCTTGCCGCCGCTCTCAACAATTGCATATCTCATTTTCTCTCCAGGCATTCACTTCGCCAGAAAGTCCGCGGGTTTCCACCAACCGGCGCCGGCCTCTGGGGAAGCTGGGATTACGCACATCCGCCCTGGCCATCTTCCTGCCAGGGCAGAAGCGGACGAAATTATACATGCAGCGTGGCCCTCTGTCAACGTTGCCGCGATTAGAACACTTGTGCTATAATCGATTTACCCCTTTACGCGGCTGCAGGATGGCTGTCGCGGACACCGACCTCCTGCCCGATTTGTTCCTCCTTTGTTCCGCGTAACAACTACCGCCAGCGTAACCACGGGGCTCGTGCCCGTGTCGATCAGCTGCCACGGAGGCATCGGTTAGAATGTCGCGGCACGCCGGACAACCCGGCCTTCGGCCATTGTTCCCTCGGAGGAGTGGATCCTGCTCTCCACCAACTTGGTAACGCCGCGAGTTGAACTCACCCCTGAACAGACGGCTCTGGTTGAGGCGCCAATCTCTTCACGCACGTTTCTACACGGACCTGCGGGTTGTGGCAAGACGACCGTAGGGGTCGAGCGTCTTCGCTTCCTGATCGCCAATGGCATCCCGGCTTCTTCCATACTCATCTTTGCGCCCCAGCGAACCCTCCACGATCCGTATCTTAGGCTTGCGCAATCGGCCAATTGGGATTCTGGCAGCCAGGTGGAGGCCTTCACCATCGGTGGCTTGGCGCACCGCATGTGCGATCTCTTCTGGCCGCTCGTTGCGGAGAAGGCCGGCTTCGCGAAGCCGACCAGCCCTCCGTACTTCCTTACGCTGGAATCGTCACAGTACTACATGTCCCATCTCGTCCGACCGCTGCTCGACCTGGGCTACTTCGCCTCCGTCACCATGGACCGTAACCGGCTGTATTCCCAGATCTTGGACAGCCTGAACAAGTCCGCGGCTGTCGGCTTCCCCTATACTGAAATTGGCGCACGGCTCGACGCGGCTTGGGTGGGCGACCCAGCCCAACGGCGCATCTATTCGGAAGCACAGGACTGCGCTACTCGCTTCCGTGAGTATTGTCTGCAACACAATCTTCTCGATTTCTCGCTGCAGCTGGAGATCTTTTGGCGCCACCTTTGGCCAGATGCGCGGGTGAAGGATCATCTCCGCGCCTCGGTGCGCCACATGATATATGACAACGTTGAGGAAGACGTACCGAGAGCACATGACCTTGCCCAGGCATGGCTTCCGGACCTCGACTCAGCACTCTTGATCTATGATGACCAGGGCGGATTTCGCGGTTTCTTGGGGGCGGATACGGAGACCGCCTGGGAGTTGCGTCATACTTGCTTTGACACCGCAACGTTGCAGGAGTCATTCGTCATGTCCGCCGAGCTCCAACTTGTGACAAGTTCGCTCGTGAACGCTATCCAGCGCCCCGCATCGATCGCGCCTGGAAGGAGAAAGCCGTCGACTCCCGAGGCGTCACCCGGAGTGATGGAGTTCATTCGGGCAGCGATTCTTTCCGGAGATGCTGGATTCCGTCACGTCCAGGATCGCATCCGTGCTCAGTACGGATGGCGTATCGCCGGGACAAGTAGTCGTTATTGGCCCGTACTTGTCCGATGCGCTGCGGTTTGCTCTCCTCATTCGCCTGCAGGCTCTGCAGGTGCCCGTCCGAACGCAGAGGCCGTCTCGCTCATTACGAGATGAGCCTCCCGCAGCCGCCCTTCTGACTCTGGCAGCGCTCGCGCATCCGCACTGGAACGCTCCACCGGCGCCGTTCGACGTCGTTGGCCTGTTCATGATGGCTCTCGGAATGGATCTCGTCCGCGCACATCTCCTCGCGGACATCGTCTTTCGCCGAGGCTTTGGCTTGCTGCCGTTTGGCGACCTGGAGGCTGATGCTCGCGAACGCATCACGGAAGTTCTTGGATCGCGCTACTCACAACTCCGAGATTGGCTCCTGACCTATCGCGAAGGACAGCCTCAGCCCTTGGACCACTTCTTTCGACGCATCTTCGGCGAGGTCTTATCCCAACCCGGTTTTGGTTTTCACGGCCGCATGGACGAGGTCCGGGTTGCCGGCATTCTCGTCGAGTCGGTCAGGAAATTCCGGCTTGCGATGGAACCCTCGTTCGCAGACGACGCATCAGCCGGACTTCGATGTCGGGCGCGAATTCATGCGCATGCTGGACGAGGGTGTCCTCGCGGCCCAGTACCTGGACTCTCCTAGGCATGCAAGCAGCCAGGCCGTCCTCATTGCACCCGCTCACTCCTTCCTCATGATGAATAGGCCGGCGGCCGTTCAGTTTTGGCTTGACCCCGGCTCAAGCGGTTGGTTTCAGCGACTGGATCAGCCGCTGACCCATACGCGCGTCCTGAGTTCGCGCCTGGCCATCCGACACGCGTTGGAACTTCGCAGAGGAGGAGTCTGCCAACCTGGCCGCAATGAGTACCCTGGCGGTGGGTCTACTGCGCCGGTGCAGCCGCAAGGTCTATCTTTGCGTAAGCCAACTGGGCGAATCCGAATTCGAGGAACGCGGCAGGCTGCTGCTCGCGCTGCAACAGGTGGTTCATGAAGCCGACGTCAGCGCCTCAGACTAATCCCGCTTCCTCCGCACCGTCCGGGAAGATCTCGCTGTGGGAACAGGCCAGACCCTACTGGCCCCTTGCCCTTGCCTTGATCTTGATTCTGGTATCCCTCTACATTCGTTACGTTACCCGGGCACTGACCAACAGCGACATGGAAGCCAAGATCCTTGTCTGGTATTCCAAGCTGCAGCGGCACGGTCCCTTGGTAGGCCTCGGCAAGGACTTCTACAATTACACGCCGCCATATCTATACCTCCTTGCCATTGCGACCCTGACTTCGTCGTTCATCGCGCCGCTCACGTCGGTCAAGATCATCGCCATGCTATTCGACATCTTCGGCGCGGTGATGGTGTATCTACTCGTGCGGCTTCACCGACCGTCCCGGCGAATCGCACTCTTGGCCGCGGCCATATTCTTCTCGGGCCCAACCTGGCTCATTAATAGCGCGGTCTGGGGTCAGGCCGATAGCACGTATACGACCTTTCTGCTGGCATGCTTGTATTTGTTGCTCCGGGACCGACCGGCCCTCGCTGTGTCGTCGTTCTCCGTCGCGCTGGCATTCAAACCGCAGGGCGTTTTCTTCGCGCCGCTGCTCTTGCTGATGTTGTTGTGGCGTCGCATCCGCTGGTATCACCTCTTGCTGGTGCCGGTTGTCTATGCCGTCTGCATGGCGCCTGCCGTGGCGTTGGGAAGAACCTGGGCCGAGGTCTTCACAGCTTACTCCGGGCAGGCAGATGCAGGCAAAGCGCTCACTCACAACGCGGCGACGCTCTACGTCTTCGTGCCCAAAGCGGCCTATTCCTGGCTCTTTTGGCCGGCTGTTGTTGGGGCTATCGGCATCTTCGTGGCGTGGGTGCTCATCACCTGGCGGACGGCCCGCCGTCGTGATGTGCCGGCGATCATCCTGATCGCACTCGTGTGTGTAACGCTCGTTCCGTTCTTGCTCCCAAACATGCGCGAGCGCTACTACTACCCCGCCGATACTCTTGCCATGATCCTTGCGTTCATGGTTCCATCTCTGTGGGTCTTCCCGGTGCTCTTTCAGGCTATCTCACTTCTTTCTTATTCGATGTTTCTCTGGGCTGCTCCCCCCGCCAATCTGCAGGCAGCCGCGGCATTGAGTTCGCTTGCACTGTTGTTGCTCCTTCGTCAGCAATGGCTCTGGAGATCCTTGCCTGCCCCCTCCGTACCAAGTGTCCTCCTCAGATCAAGGGCCCCACCCGCCAGCGCAGTGAAGCTTCACTCGATGAGGCAGCGCTTCACCCGCGTTGAACCGACGGCAGCCCGGATGGAACTTGCATGACCCTGCCCTACACGCCGCGCCAATCACAGGCTCGAATCCTTGAGTATGCTGGCGGAATGCTGGGAGTTGCCGCTGTGCCCGGCTCGGGCAAGACGCACACACTCTCAGCGCTGGCGGCTCATCTCATCGCCGATGGAAAACTTGGCGCCGGTCAGGAGATCCTGATCGTGACGCTGGTCAATTCGGCAGTCGAGAACTTCACCGCCCGCCTGCGTGCATTTGCCGCCGCGATGGATCTGTTGCCCGGGCTCGGCTATCGAATCCGGACACTGCATGGTCTGGCTCACGACATAGTCCGCGAGAATCCACCACTCGCCGGACTCGATAAGCAATTCTCGATTGTGGATGAGACGGCCTCCAGCGCCATGATCCGGGAAGCGGCCCGCAATTGGGCGCGCACACATCCTGAAGTTCGGGACATGTTCGTGCGCGGCGATTTCGCTGAGCGTCGATTGCTCGAGATTACCGAGAGCCACTGGCCTGAGTTGATCGAGACGGTCGCCGGCAGTTTCATCAGGTCCGCCAAGGACCGTCGACTTTCGCCTCTGGCGCTCCAACAGGCTCTTGATCGCATTTCGACCGAACTACCACTGGCGAAAATGGGAGTCGAGATCTACGCCGCCTACCAAAAGGGGCTGACCTACCGGGGAGCCGTGGATTTTGATGATCTGATCCGCCTGGCCGCCGGCATGCTGGATCAATCGACTGAACTCCTTGAGCGGCTGCGGTTCCGGTGGCCGTACATCCTTGAGGACGAAGCGCAGGATTCCAGCGGCCTTCAACAGCACATCCTGGGAGCCCTTGCTGGCAACGGAGGCAACTGGGTCCGGGTAGGGGATCCCAACCAGGCCATCTTCGAAACCTTCACGACCGCCAATCCAGATCTGCTCCGAGAATTCATTTCGCACAATGCGAGTGTACCGATGCCGGAATCCGGCCGCTGCCAGCCTTCCATCATGCAACTCGCCAATCGCCTGATCGAGTGGACCAACACAACCCACCCTGTGCCCGCTGTGCGCTCCGCCTTGTCCGGGCCAAGCATCAAAGGGGTTCCAGATGGAGACCCGCAACCCAATCCGCCTGATGATCCATCCGGCGTGCAGTTCGTGGCGGCTGCCCTCACGCCGGAGCAGGAGATCCAGCACGTGATCAGATCAATACAGGACTGGTTACCCCAACACCCTGACTCCACGATCGCGGTCCTCGCATCTACAAATGATCATGCCGCCAACATGGTCAAAGCCCTTCAGGCGCACTCAATTCCCTGCCTGGAGCTGCTTCGAAGCACATCGCCCACGCGCGCGGTTGCCGGATCATTGAGCCACGTCCTGGCATGCCTTGCGGATCCAGCATCGCCCGCCAAGCTAGCCAAGGCCTACCGCGTCTGGCGGCGGGATTGGAGGAGCGACAAAGAGCGCCAAAAGATTGTTGGGCGCGTTGCCGCCCACCTCGGCAAGATACGACGACTGGAGGGGTTCTTCCCAGCCCAGGGCACAAATTCCGCGAGCGAGATGAAGATTGGGGTCACCGGGGGGGGCTCTGTGTCTGAGGCCGGGCTGTCCGACCAGGACGAGGCCCTGATCAAGGCCGAGCTCGGCGCCTTTCGGCTGATTGCCGCTCGCTGGCAACAGGCGGTCGTGTTGCCAATCGACCAGTTGATCCTGGGCATCTCCCAGGATATCTTCGCCTCCTCCCCGGATCTCGCCCTCGCGCACAAACTGGCGCTCGTGATGGCGCAGTTGGCCGCGGAAAATTCCCACTGGCGTCTCCCGGACCTCACGCCCCACCTCAATCAAATCGCCCGGAATCGGCGCAAGTTCATTGGGTTCTCTGCGGACGACACCGGTTTCCAGCCTGACGCCCACAAGGGGCAGGTATTGGTCGCCACCCTCCACAAGGCAAAGGGTCTGGAATGGGACCGCGTTTACTTGATCTCCGTCAACGACTACGATTTCCCATCGGCGATGCCAGGCGACAGCTTCGTATCCGAAAAATGGTTCGTCCGCGACGATCTGAATTTGGAGGCGGAGGCTCTCGCCCAGCTCGCTGCGCTTGACACGGGCTCGGATGCTCGCGTCTATGCAGAGGGCAATGGCACGGCACGGGCACGCCTTGACTACGCGCGCGAGCGCATCCGCCTTCTTTTCGTCGGGATCACCCGCGCTCGCAAGGAGCTGATACTGGTGTCGAACACGGGCCGTCGCGGCAATGTCCGGCCCGCTGTCGCACTCGTCGCGTTGGAGGAATGGTGGGATCGCAATCATCCGACAGCGGTGGTGGGCAAATGACGCCGCGCCTCACGCAGAGCCAATCCGTGCCATCGGCTCCACCTGGCTCAAGAATCGCGCATGCTAGAATCGGTTAATGAACGATCATGCCCTGTATGGCGCCGTTGAAGCGGGAGGCACGAAATTCGTTTGCGTCGTGGGCCGCGGCCCGTCTGAGCTCCTTGCGGAGCAGCGCATCCCCACAGAATCGCCGGACGTCACCTTAGCCAACGTGATATCTTTTTTCAGGCCATATTGCCGAGACGTTGGAATCCAGGCGATTGGGATCGGTTCATTTGGTCCGTGCGACCTCGACGTCAGCTCACCCACGTACGGATTCATTACCTCCACCCCCAAGCCGGGATGGCAGAACACCGACCTCGTGGGCACTCTGAGACGCGCCCTCTCGCTGCCCGTCGCCTTTGACACTGACGTCAATGCGGCCGCGTTCGGGGAGTACATGTGGGGCGCTGCCACCGGGAAATCAACTTGCCTGTACCTCACCGTTGGCACGGGAATCGGCGGAGGGTTTCTCGTCGCGGGACGACCCCTTCATGGCCTCCAGCACCCCGAGATGGGTCACATCCGCGTGCCACACGATAGGGCTCGCGATCCGTTCATCGGGTCCTGCCCGTTCCACGGTGATTGCCTGGAGGGCCTGGCGAGTGGACCCGCCATTCGAGCCCGCTTTGGCATGCGCGGCGAGGACCTCGACGATGCCGACACCTTCTGGGAGTTGGAAGCGGAGTATCTGGGAGTCGCCATTGCGACTTATGTCCTGGTGTTATCTCCGGCGCTTGTCGTGCTGGGCGGCGGTATCCTCCAGCGTACCTTCCTGCTGCCGCGCATTCGCGAATTTGTGAAGGAGAGCCTTGCCGGCTACATCCGACAGCCTGCGCTAATGGAAGGCATCCAAGACTACCTGGTTGCGGCGCGCCTTGGTGCTCAAGCAGGCGTGTTGGGAGCGCTGGCAATGGCAAGTTCGTTGAGCCACACTGGCAACTAGGCCCGGCGCATGATTCCCGATATCGAAAGCCCCGCCTTCCCCGCCGACATCGTATTCACCTTCAGCCAGTCTTCCCTGCAGGACTATCTCGATTGCCCGCGCCGTTTTCAGCTTCGTTACGTGCTTGATGCACTCGTGGCCCGCAGTCGAGGCCGAACCAGTCTCGGAGATTGAGCGCCGCCAACGCGAAGGCTTGCTGTTCCACCGACTCGTGCAGCAGTTCTTCCTCGGATTGCCGCCGGAGGATCTTGCCGGCCTGGCGAAGTCGCCGGATTTGACCAGGTGGTGGAACAACTTCATTGCCAGTGCCCCCGATCTTGCCGGCTGGCAACTCCATTCCGAGAAGACTCTTGTCTGGCCCCTGGCTTCGCACCGGCTGATCTGCAAGTACGACCTGCTGGCAATTCGCGATGGCAAGGCCATCATCTACGACTGGAAGACCTTTGCGAAGCGCCCCAGCAACGAAAGGCTGGCGGCCCGCATGCAGACAAAGGTCTACCGGGCCATGCTGCTCCGAGCCGGGGCAGAGCTTAATGGTGGTCGCCCGTTCGAGCCATCCGACATCTCAATGGTTTATTGGTTCGCCGAGTTCCCAGGCGATGTGGCGGTACTGGCCTATGATGCGAAACAGTCTGCGCGGGATTGGCAGACGCTGGAGACTCTCGTTGGTGAAATAGAATCTGCCGCAGTTTTCCCACTGACGGACGAGGCTGATCGGTGCCGCTTCTGCACCTATAGGTCCTTGTGTGATCGCGGGCAGTCTGCGGGAACGGACGAGGGCGACGGGCTCGGAATGATGCGTGATGGACGTTCGGCGGACGGACTCCAGCAGACAGGGGAAGACTAGGTTCTGACTGGCTTCAAGCGGGCTACTGGCGCACTCCAATCCCGAGGTGATTTGCCACCGGGCGCTCACGGCCCGGGATGTAGTTGTCGATCGGTGAATTCAATACTCTAGGCAAGCCGTCGGAACTCTCGACAACGAGCGTAGAAGAGCCTCCCCCATCCAGATTCATGGCGTACTGGGCTCCGAGTGAAGCCATTAATTGCGCCAGCTCGGCAAGCGTCATGCCTTCGCTGTACAGCGGTTGGCGCCCATCGACAACCACAAGATACAGGTAACGACCATTACCTGAGAAGCCGACCGCGCTTCGGGGATGGAGATCCGCATTTTCGAGATCCGTGATCACCTTGCCACCCTGTACAAGCATCGTCTCCCCGGAAATGGCGTTGTACGGCTTGGCCGGCGCATCAAAGCTCAACCTGTTCCGTGAGTTGATGTAGAGCGTCGGTACAGGGTCGGAGGTCGACCAATACGCCCGGCCGAGTGAGGCCGCGTTTCCTCGCGGCCGTACCGGATCGCCGGCGTGCGGATAATAATCGGCCACGCTGCGCGACCACCACGGCGAGAAGCCGTCGCCGTTGATCGCGATCTGCACGTCGAACTCCCTCAGAAAATCGCTAGTGGTCCGGGCTCGCAGCGGCAAATCGCTCCCCCGGTCATCCGCGGGCGTGACAATGAAGCGCATGCCGGCAGTCCGCATGTCGATCGTGATAATGTGCGTGACCAGCGGCCTGGGCTGCAGGTGCACCACGCGGGTGTACACCACACCGGGGAACAGCTTCTCGCGCGCCGGCACTGGCAAGGGCCGGTTCCGAACGTATAGCTGGCCCCCGGCGAGGAGCGCGGCCGCAACCCCTGCTGCGCTCAGTGCGATAAGCCACCGCTTGCTTGAGCGGTGTGTCTTCGTTGTCACAGGGACCCAGAGTGCGCGCTCGGCCCAATGGATTGCATCGCCGGCGACTTCAGGCGGCAAACTCCTGTTCCGCCTTGCGCATTGTGTTGAACGCCGCGATGGCAACCTCCAGCATTGAATCGTCCGGTTGACGCGTCGTGAGTGACTGGAGGGCGAGATTTGGCTTGATCAGCCACCGGACCAGCCGGTTCCCCAAGTGCCCGGCAGTCCAGCGGATGTACTCGAGTGAAGCGCCGGCCAGGACGGGAATCAACACGACGCGGCTGACGAGCCGCCACATCAAAGGAAGCGGGCCCAGCGCGCTGAAAAGCAGGATCGAGAATAGCACAAGGGTCAAGCAAGAAGGCGGTGCCGCAACGCGGGTGTTCCAACGAGTAGCCGGCCACCACATCTGGCGTTAGGTCCGCGCCTGCCTCATAGGCGTTGATGGTCTTGTGTTCCGCCCCGTGGTACGCGAATACGCGCTTGATGTCCGGCATGAAGCCGATTCCCCAGATGTAACCAACCAGGAGCACAAGCCTCACCGCGCCTTCCAGCAAATTGCTCCACCAGGCATTGACGTGAAGCCAGTGCTCTGCGGCCGCACCCACACCAGCCGGCACCAGGAAGAACAAGCTCAGGCCAAGCAGGAGAGCGATGCCCAGTGTCAAGTAGAGCGCCGGCCCTTCCAGCTTCTCGTCTTCGCCGGTCTGCGTGTTCGCAGCAATGGTTAACGCGCGCATGCCCAGGCCCAGAGCGTCCCACAGCAGGACCACCCCGCGCACAAACGGGATTCTTGACACACGAGAGCGATACAGGCTGCCCAGCTTCTCCGTGTGCAGGACGATTTGTCCGTTCGGCGCACGCATGGCGAGTGCCATCGCGGCCCGCCCCCGCATCATGACGCCTTCGATGACCGCCTGCCCGCCGTACGAGATGATTCGGTCTTCCATGCTACTTCAAGTGATAGAAGAAGCGGATCACAGTCTCGATCCCTCGGTACCAGGTCGGCAAATGCAGTTTTTCGTTTGGCGAGTGGGCATCGCAATCCGGTAAAGCAAATCCCGAGAGGACCGAATCCACCTTGAGGTGCTGCTGCAGTTGAACAACCACGCCGATCGAGCCCCCTTCCCTCAAGAAGTGGGGCTCCTTGCCCCATACATCTTTCATCGCCGCGCTCATGGCGCGCACGCCCGGATTATTGGTGCTGGTCAGGGCGGCGCCGGCGCCATGCAGATAGATCAGCTCCCAGCGAACGTCCTTGGGTGCGCGCTTTTTCAGGTAGGCCGTGAGTTGCCGGGTCGTGTCCGCCTCGGTCTGGTCAGGCACAAGGCGGCATGATATCTTGGCCATGGCCCAGGCCGGCAACACGGTCTTGGAACCCGTTCCGATGAACCCCGAGAGAAGCCCATTGATCTCCAGGGTGGGACGCGCCCCCAAACGCTCTGGTGGCGTGAAATCAGACTCACCCCAGAGCGCCCGCACGCCAGTCTGCTCGAGATACATCTTCTTGCTCAACGGCAGGCGGGCAAACCCATCCCGTTCCTTCGGCCTCAGCTGTCGCACTTTGTCATAGAAACCGGGCAGCGTTACCCGGCCTTTGGCATCGTGCATCCCCGCGATCAATTCGGCAAGCGCCTGTGCCGGATTGTGCACGATGCCGCCGTAAAGGCCCGAGTGCAGGTCCTTCTTGGGCCCGTGGACGCGCAACTCATAGTAGGCCAGGCCCCTCAGGCCAGTTGTGATCGATGGCTCGTCAGCAGCCAGTATGCCGGCGTCCGCATTGAAGCAGAAATCGCAGGCCAACAGCTCCTTGTGATTCTTGATGAAGAGGTTCAGATTCTCGGAGCCGATCTCCTCCTCTCCCTCAATCATCCACTTGACGTTGATTGGCAGTACGCCCGTTCGCACGATAGACTCGACCGCCTTAAGGCAGGCCACAACCTGCCCTTTCATGTCAGCTGCACCACGTCCGTACATATAGTCACCGCGCACTTCGGGCTCGAACGGCGGGCTCTTCCAGAGCTCGAGCGGGTCAGGTGGTTGCACATCATAGTGACCATACACCATGACCGTCGGCGCATCTTTGCCCGCTCCCAACCACTCGCCGTAGACCACCGGGTGGCCGCCAGTCGGCAGTATCTGCACGCTCTCCATCCCCAACGATCGCAACTGCGCCGCCATCCACTCCGCCGCGCGATGCATGTCTGCATTGTGTTCAGGATCCGTGGATATGGAAGGAATAGCCAGGATCTCGCGCAACTCAGACAAGAACCGATCGCTGTTCTGGCGAGCGTATGAAAGGGCTGCATTCATCGTGGATGCTCCTGCGTGCTGATGTATCGCCACCCGGAAGCGGCGAGTTCGAGAATCTAGGGCGCGGCGCTTGGCTCAGCAGTCTCCTGCAGCGTTCGCCTCGTGACCAGATACCAACTTCCGATTTGCGAGAACCGGTCGCTGGGGTCATAGAGCGAGGCGATCTGCACCCCACGCACCTGCGCGTCGACCCCGTAGTTGTACACAGGGTAGAACAGCGGCAACGATGGTAGTTCCTTCTCGAAGATGACCTGGAAGTTCCGATAGTGGCGCGTGCGGACGGTGAAATCCGTCTCGGTCCGTGCCTGCTCCAGGTATTCGCTCGCCGCCCTGTTGTCCCACTGGGAGTAGTTCTGTCCCCCTGTCGCTTCCGCTTGATGCCAGAACGGATAGGGATCCGGATCGGGCGTTCGTGAAGTACTGAGGTCAGCTAGCGCGGCTTCGTACGTGCGTGGTCCCAAATACGTGGGGACCAACTGATCATATGGGACTGCCTTCAGGTTCACCTGAACGCCGATCAAGGCCCACTGCTGCTGGATTGCCTGGGCCATCCCGGTGTGAAGCGCGTCGTCCGGATGGACCATGACAAAATCGAGCGCAACATTCTCCTTCGCTCGGACGGCGCCGCCGCTGGCGGGGATCACATAACCCTCATCCTTCAGGAGTTGCACCGCCGCTTCCGGGTCATACGAGAGACGCTCCAGGCCATCGTAACGCGCCCACGAGCCCGGCAGTATCGGACCGTCGGCCACGATCGCCTCACCCTGCATGAATGTGGCGATCAACTGGTTGCGATTGAGGCCCAGCAGCAAGGCCCGGCGAACATTCGGGTTGTCGAGGAAGGGAGCGTCCTGGCTTTTCGTATTCAGCAGAATCATGCCCATTTCGGGGAGCTGGCTCGTGTATAGAGAAAGTCGCGGATCTTTGAGCGCATCCGGCAGTACGTCCAGGCCGATCTGGCTCACGCCCAGCACTTCACCCTGCTCATACGCGGCGAATGCCGAACGGGAATCGGGGTAATACCGGAAAACAACCTGCTGGATGAACGGCCTTTCCAGGTAGAAGTCGTCGTTCACGATCAACACCAAGCCCGCAATCTGACCACCTTCCACAATGAGATGATCGAATCGATATGGTCCCGTTCCTACCGGGTTGATGTTGAACTCCGCGCGGTCCAACTGGTCGGCCGGTGCTGATCCCAGGAGATGCCGCGGCAGGATTCCAAAGGTTGCGTAATCCAGAAATGGCGCAAACGGTTCGGGCAGGGTGAACTTCAGATTCTTGTCGTCCAGCTGCTTCACGTCGATGTTGCCCCAGAGGTCCTTGATATCCTGGGGGAACAACGAACTGGACTTGATCAGCCCGATCGTGAAGATCACGTCATCGCTGCTGACATCCACGCCATCGTGCCACCGGGCATTCGGTCGCAATGTGAAGTTGTAAATGGTTCCATCGGCCGAGACGCCCCAAGATTCCGCCAGTTCCGGTTGGGGCAAGCCCCGTGCATCGAACTTGACCAGTCCGCTGAAGATCAGCCTGTTGGCGTCGCGGTCGGCGGAGTTGTTCCAGTCCAACAACGGATTCAGTCGGCCCAGCGAGCCGACAACCGCCTCTGTATAAACTCCCCCGGGAGCGGCCTCGGGCAATATGGGCGTCAGCGTCGGCTGCTGGCTGAGAAGCAACAAAGCCACGACGACCAGTGTGGCCAGGACCACCAGTATCTGCCACCGTAGTCTTCTCATGTCCGGTTGTTAGTTTGGATGCCGGGACGCGGCCGTGCGCGAGCAGGCAGCCTTGATAGGCGGCCGCGACGCACGCGGCCGGGCCCGATCGAGGCGCATCAGCGCCTGGCGATGATCTCGGCCAGCGCCAGGCCGAAGAAGAGCGCGCTCAGGACGATCGTGACCCAAAAGAGAACGCGTTCGATGCCGCGCCGTGCGGTGAAGACGCTGCTTGCATCCGATCCGGTCAAGCCGCCGAGGCCGGCGCCCTTGCTCTGCAGGATCACGCTCAGGATCAGCCCCACGGCCACTATAATCAGCGCAGTGTCAAGAAAGGTTGTCATGCACTTGCCTCCACAGGTTAAGCCTATCAATTATACCTGTCGCAGAGGAAAGTCGTCAACTAACCTCCCGAGCGGGCGCCGGTGAACGAAATCGTGTTGAACCTGCACATGCACACGCGATATTCCGATGGCTCTGGCAGCCATCGGGAGATTGCCCGCGCTGCGCTTCGCCGAGGCATACACGCTGTCCTTGTAACCGATCACAATATCCGAGTCGCGGGCATGCAACGGTACTACGAGGAGGGCGGTCGTCGCGTGTTGCTGCTGGTCGGCGAGGAAATCCATGACCGAACCCGGATCCCCCAAAAGAACCATCTGCTCGTTTTGGGCGCGGATCGCGAGTTCGCCGCCTCGGCCGAGGATTTGCCCTCCTTGCTGTCGATCGTCAAGCACAACGGCGCCTTGTCCTTCCTTGCTCATCCGATCGACCCGCCAGCGCCCGCGTTCCACGAGCCAGATATCTCATGGGAAATGTGGTCGAGCCCCGACTTCACTGGGCTCGAATTGTGGAACGGATTCAGCGAACTCAAGGCGCACCTTCCCAGCCGGATCCATGGGATCTTCTACGCGTTTTTTCCAAGCCTCATGGCGCGCGGCCCCCTGATGGAGACGATGGAGCTTTGGGACCGCCTCCTGGCTGAACGTCCCATCGTCGCCGTGGGTGGGTCGGATGCCCATGCTCTTCAGATGCGCCTGGGCCCTATTCGCCGCACTGTCTTTCCTTACGACTACCACTTTCGTGCGGTGAACACGCACGTTTTGCTGGATCGACCGCTCGCGGGCGACCCAGACGCGGATGCCACCGCCATCTACTCCGCCCTGGCCGCCGGTCGGTGCTTCATCGGCTATGACCTGCCCCGCTCCACCACCGGCTTCAGGTTCGCTGCGAATGGGGCGAGCGGCGAAACCTCGATGGGCGGCCAGATTCTGCTACGCGGTGGCGCCTCTTTGCAGGCCTGGGCGCCTGACAATTGCGAGATCTGCCTGCTCAGGGATGGCAGGCCGCTCAAGGCGGTCGGGCGCGGTCAAGCCTTGACTCACGTGCTCTCAGAGCGGGGCGTATATAGGGTCGAGGCGTATAGGCGTTTCTGGGGTCGCAAATGCACATGGATCATCAGCAATCCGATCTATGCCCACTAGCCATCACCTGCTCTTCTGCACCTGCCGAGCATCAGCGCGTTCTGTGGTAAACTTTTCAGGCTAGTTTAGGTACGTCCTTGTGCGTGCCTTTCCGCCCCGTCTCGGCCCACGGCCGTGAACGGAGCAAACCCGTGGAAAGGAGGAATTCCAGTGCGTAATTATGAATTGGTGTGCCTGATCCAACCGGATCTCGACGAGACGGCTGTGAACGGCGTGGTCGACCGCGTCAAGGGCTGGGTCGCCGAGGCCGGCGGCGCCGTAGACAAGATCGACATGTGGGGCAAGCGCCGCATGGCCTATAGCATCCGGAAACAGCGTGAGAGCAACTACGTTCTCTTCAATCTGTCCATGGCGCCACAGACGACGGCTGCCCTCGAACAGAACTTGCGCTACACCGAGACGATCCTGCGTCACATGTTGACCCTGGTGGCATGATGCTCAAACGCTGGGCTGCCCCACACGCTGGGGCCATTAGCCGGTCGAGCCCGGCCGGGAGGTGCGAATGAGTCGAGGCCTCAACAAGGTCATGGTAATCGGACATCTGGGGCGGGATCCGGAGATGCGCTTCACCCCCTCCGGTCGACCGGTCACCACGTTCACCGTCGCAGTGAGCCGCGCCTGGAACAGCGCTGACGGCGAACGACACACCGAGACAGAATGGTTCAACATCGTGGCCTGGGGTAATCTCGCCGAGATCTGCAAGCAATACCTGGCAAAGGGTCAGCAGGTCTACGTGGAAGGGCGATTGCAGACGCGACGGTGGGATGACAAGGAAGGTCAAAAACACACCAACGTCGAGATCGTCGCCAATGAGATGATGATGTTGGGTGAGCGTCGCGAAGCAGGCCAGAGTACGGAAGACCAAACCGCGGCTTCGGACAACGACGCACCCGCGGGCGACGATGAGTTTCCGTTCTAAGAATCTGGAGAAATGCAATGTCAGTCGAAAGATCGAACGAATCAGGCCCTGAGAATTCAGGGCCGGGTGAACGCAGGTATTACGCGCGGCCGAAAACGTGCCAGTTCTGCGCCGACAAAACCATCGCGATCGACTACAAGAAGGCCGACATGCTGCGTCGCTTCATTTCCGACGACGGCAAGATCCGGCCCAGGCGCCAGACCGGTACATGTGCGCGACATCAGCGTGTGTTGGCCGGCGCGATCAAACGCGCCCGCCATATTGCGTTGCTGCCATTCACAGGTTCGCGCTTTGAAGACGGTGGACGCTAGGTCCCCTGACCACGCCGCCGGCCCTCGCCGGTCAATCAACTCCATGGCATGAAGGCAGTATGGCTAATCCGCGCGAACAGAAACCCGTAGTGCACTCCAAGAAGCACATGGCCCGACTGGATCGGGAGCGCCGCCAAACCCGGTTCATCCTGGTTGGGTTCATCGGCATTCTCGTGATAGTCGTCGGGCTGTTGGTCTATGGCTTCATCGATCTCAAATACCTGCAGCCCCGCAGGCCTGTGGCTGAGGTCGGCAATGTGGACATCTCAGTCGAGACCTGGCAAACGCGCGTACGTATGGAGCGCAGCCGCCTCATCAATCAGATCCAGCAGTATGCGCAGTTTCAACAGTACCTGGGCGTGGATCTCAGCGCCCAGCAACAGCAGCTTCTGACGCAGCTGAACAATAGCATCTCGGTCGGTCAAACCGTGATCGACCAGATGATCGATGAGGAGCTGATCCGCCAGGAAGCGGCCGCACGGGGGATTTCAGCCTCTCCTGAAGATGTTGAACGGGAGATCCAGGCCGCATATCAGTACTACCCCCAGGGTTCCCCCACACCGACCATTACCCCTTCACCGGTTGGTTCACCGACCCTGTCGCCGCAGACGCTCGCGCTCGTCACCATCACACCGACCGCATCCCTGCCTCCGACTGAGGCGGCCACGGCGACGTCGACTTCGGATCCATCCATCTCGCCCACGCCCTTAGCGCCGGCGTCAGCTACGCCGACCATGGGCGCGACTTCCACTCCGCTCCCCACATCCACGCCACTCACGCAGCAGGGCTATGAAGAAGCGTACCGGACGAGCGTCGATCAAATGGCCCAGGTTGGCCTTACAGAGCAGCAGTTGCGGCAGCTGTATGAGGCTCAGATCCTTCGCCAACGATTGCTTGACCAGGTAGCGGCGGACGTATCCCACACCCAGGAACAGGTCTGGGCCCGTCACATTCTGGTTCCGGATGAGTCCATCGCCAAGGTTGCCCGACAGCGCATTGAGGCCGGCGAGGACTTTGCCAAGATCGCGGCAGAGCTTTCCACAGATACTGGGAACAAGGACAAGGGCGGCGATCTGGGCTGGTTCGGGAAGGGCGCGATGGTGCCGGAATTCGAGACCGCGGCCTTTGCACTCAACGTCGGTGAGATAAGCCAACCTGTGAAGACTGAATTCGGATATCACATCATCCAGGTTCTGGCGCACGGTGATGTGGCTCTCAGCGCCGATGCCTTTGAGCAGGCCCGCCAGGCGGCCTTCAGCACCTGGCTGACTGAAGCGCGCACAAAGTACAATGTCGTGGTGCACGACTTCTGGCGCTCGATCGTACCCACCGATCCTGCGGCTCCGGCTCTCTAAGTACGCAAGCGACAAAACCGCCGCCCCCTTGGGCGGCGGTTTTGTTTTCAAGACCCGCACCTCGCCCGCTAGGCCCGGCTCGTACCCAGGATCTCTTCGCTGACCTCATCCAGGCGCAGGCTGATGATCTGGCTGGTGGAGTCCCGCCCCATTGTGACACCATAAATGAAGTCAGCCGCCTGCACGGTGTTTCGGTTGTGAGTGATAACAACAAATTGGGTTTGTTGGCTGAGCTCGCTCAGCAAGTCCCTGAAGCGCCCCACGTTGGCCTCATCCAGCATGGCGTCGACCTCATCCAGGACGCAGACCGGGGTTGGGGACACCTTCAGGAGCGCGAACACGAGGGCGATGGCCGTCAGGCTCCGTTCTCCCCCGGACAGCAGCGAAAGCCCCTGCTCGCGCCGACCCGGCAGACGCGCCTCAATTTCGATTCCCGTCTCCACGAGGTTCTCGGGATCGGTCAGCGCTAGATGGGCTGATCCTCCGCCGAACAGCCGGGTGAAAATGGACCGGAACTGCTTGTCAACGGCGGCGTAGGTACGCGAAAACTCCTGACGCGTGAGCTCATCCAACTCCGCAATGACCTGGCGTAGGTCGGCCTCCGCCTGTCGCAGATCCTGCACCTGAGCACTGAGAAATGAATACCGGGTGGACTCGGCTTCATAGTCCCTGGCTGCCTCAGGATTAATCAGCCCCAGTCGGCGCACCCTGGCGCGGCGCTGGTTCAGCTGGTCTTCGAGTTCAGGTGCCAACTCGCGCACCGTGTGCAACTGCTCCACGAGTCCCTCAAAGGGCAGGGGCACCGGGCCTTCGATGCTGGCGGCGTACTCGAAGGAAACCAGTCCAAAGTCGTCGATGATGCGCGCCCGCAGTGACTCCAGCGCCTCCTGACGGCGCACAAGGTCGATTTCAAATTGAGCCAGGACTCGATCGGCACTCGTCGTGCCGCGCTGCGCCGTGATTTCCGCATCTTCGAGCGCCGACTCCTCACGCTGCAAACCCTCCAGTTCCTGCTCGGCTGGACCAAGCCGCGCCTGCAGCTCGCCCGACTTGGTTTGCAGCGCAGCCTCCTGCTCCACGAGCTGGGTTCGCTCAGCTTCGAGTCCCTGCAGTGCCCGCGTTTCCTCGGCCAGTCGCGCCTCCCGTTCAGTCAGCTCCCGCGCCAGCTTCCCCATTGTCAGCATGTGCTCATCGAGTCGCAGCCGGGCCGCGTCGGCTGACTGCTGCGCCACAGCAAGCCGCATGGTCCAGTAGGCGGCGAGCTCCTGGGCCTCATCAAGACTTCTGCTCCTTGAGCTCGGTGGTCAGTTGGGTCAGTGAATCATTGGCCTCAACCGCCCGCGCCTCGAAAGCCGCGATGGCGCCTTCGATTCCCGGTTCATCGGTCATGGCCGCGTCGCGCTCCTGCTCAAACTCCAGCAGTCTCGCCGAATGCCACTCGCTGAGCCGCTTCTGCCGCTCAACCTCCAGTTGGGCAGCGTGCTCTTCGACTTGCCTTTCCGCCACCGTGCGACGCAGTTCTGCACGCTCGGTTTCCAACACTTGTAATGCCGTCGTTGCACGCTCTACGTTGGCCCCGGCACCGGCAAGCTTCGTCTCCAATCCCTGCAGCCGATCATTCATCGCCCCAAGGGCGTCCGTCAGCTCGCGTGTCTGCCTCGGCCGACTCAGAATCGAGGAGGCTGGCGCCCGCCCGGCACTGATCAGCCCATCGCCGCGGAAAACTTCGCCCCGCAGGGTTACGATCCTGGCATGTCGGGGCAGGTCGCGGCGCAAGCGTAAGGCCGCTGCCCGAGTACTGACCACGAATGTGGTCCCCAAGAGGGCGTCCACAGCCGCGTGGGCTTCGGGTGCCGCCTGCACCAGCCGGGATGCCACCCCCACGATATCGGGATCGGCGGGCTCTCGGAGGTCCGGCGCCGAACGATTCTCGAGCGGAAGCATCACCGCCCGTCCGGCGTCCTCAGCGTCAAGCATTTCGAGCGCTGCATCGATGCTGCCGGCGTCGAGCAGGATGGTGTCCACCGCATCGCCAAGCGCCGCCGCGACCGCCGTCTCGAGTTCGGCGGGCAGTTGCAGCAGACCGCTCAGCGACCCCCGAACCCGCAGTATTGATTGCCGCGTGGGTTCGAGCAGAAAGCGGGCGCCTTCCGCGTATCCTGAGAGGGCCCGCTCCGCCTGCTCCAGGACCTCCAGCTGCGCCCTTACCCTGGATTGATTCGCGGCCAGTGCGTCACGCTGAGATCGCACTTCACGTTCCGCGGTCTCGCTGTTGACCAGAGTTTGTTTTGCGGCCTCAACACTCCGCTCCAGGTCGTGCAGTCGACGTTCACTCTCCGTCTTGCGCGTCATGGCCCCTCGGAGGACATCGTCAGCTATCGCGGCAGCCTCTTGGGAAGATTGAAGCGCGCCGGTTGCCGTTTCGATCCTGGTCCCGTGGTATTCGAGCTGCGCCCGGAGCGCATCCAATCGGGCCTGCGCTTCTGCTCGACTCGCATGCATTCTGGCAAGCTGGTCCCGGGCCTCTTGCAGGCGTCCCTCGATGGCTCCTCTTCCAGTCTGCCTGGTCCGCAGCGCCACGTGAGCGGCCGTCAGTTGATCGGCGGCTTCCACCAATTCCGCGTCGCCACGGCTGACCACTTGCTCCAGGTCCCTCAGCCGCTCAGCCGCCAAAGCCCTCTCTCCTGCAATGGATTGCATTTCGGCTTTCAGGCCCTCAATGGAGGTTGCGAGCCCACGCCGACGCTCGTCCAGGACCGCCAGCCCCAGGCTCACGGATTCGCGCTCCTGGTGTTGCACAGCGGATTCACGATGCCAGCCTGCCAGCAGTTCACGCAGTTCAGCAATTCTTGCGCGCAGGCGTCCATGCTGGCTCTGGTTTGCTTCCAGCGACTCGCGTGCATCCAGCGCCTTGCCCTCATGGCTGCGGACGTTTTCCTGCGCCTGCTGCAGATCCACCTGCGCTCTATTCCAGTGGTACCCGTACCATTCCTTGAGCACGTCCCTCAGATCGGCTTGAGCAGCAGCGTACTCGTTGGCTCTCCGCGCTTGGCGTTCCAGGGTCTTGAGTTGCGGTTCGATCTCGACGATGATGTCCTGGACGCGTTCCAGGTTGTGCAGCGTGGTCTCGAGTCGCTTCATGGCCTCTTCGCGACGCACGCGATACAGTCCCACTCCCGCTGCCTCTTCGAACAGACGCCGCCGCTCATCCGCCTTGAGGGCCAGGGACGCGTCGACGAGCCCTTGCCCGACCATGGTGTACGTGCGTTCCGAGAGGCCCGCTGCGGCCAGTAGTTCATTCATGTCTCGCAGGCGAACGTGTTGGCTGTTGAGCAAGTAGTCGTTGTGGCCATCTCGATAGGCGCGCCGCGTCATGGCTACTTCCGTATAGTCAACCGGCAGCCACTTGTCACTGTTGTCGAAGGAGACCTCTGCCGAGGCCATTCCGGCGCGCGGTCGGTGCTCCGAGCCGGAAAAGATCATGTCCTCCGTCTTCTTGCCACGCAGCAACGTGTAGGACTGTTCTCCCAGGACCCAACGCAGTGCATCCGCAACGTTTGACTTCCCTGCACCGTTGGGTCCGACAATGGCCGTGATGCCCGGCGCGAACTCAAAGAACGTGCGCGTGGCAAACGTCTTGTAGCCATGCAGCTCCAGGGACTTCAATCGCAGCGGCATCAGTGTGTTCCTCTGGATCCGACGCTAGCTGACATCCACCGCCTCCAGAGCCGCCTGCGCTGCAATCTGGGCAGCGATCTGTTTGCTGGGGCCGGAGCCTCGACCATACGTCCTCTCGCCAATTCGGACCTCGACGTCAAACATCTTCGCATGGTCAGGGCCATTCGAGGCAACGGTGACGTATCTCGGCGTACCCAGCCGCGCGGATTGCGCCCACTCCTGGAAGCGGCTC
Source organism: uncultured Chloroflexia bacterium (assembly GCA_963784915.1). GTDB lineage: Bacteria > Chloroflexota > Anaerolineae > Anaerolineales > Villigracilaceae > Fen-1038. Next base: position 381,197 of record CAWATK010000002.1, on the reverse strand, counting down.
TTGGGATCATAGATCTCTGCCCGCATCAGCACCCTGGCCCGAACATTTTCCAACAATGGTTCCATGAATTGCTCCACGGAGCCAAGCCCGGAATCCAGGTACATGGCGCCTATGACTGCCTCGAATGCGGATCCCAGCACCCCATCGCGTTCGCGCCCGCCCGTCACGATCTCGCCGCGCCCCATTCGGAGAGAGCGCCCCAATTCGAACTCGCGCGCGAACTCCGCCAGCTGCTCATTGCGCACCAGAGCGGAACGTAGACGCGTCAGATCGCCCTCCGCCATCTCGGGACACCGGTTGTAAACCCACGCACCCACCACGAAATCCAGGACGGCGTCACCCAGGAATTCCAGCCGCTCATTGTCCTCGGTCGCACTCGAGTTTTCGTTGATGAAAGAACGATGCGTCAGCGCGCGACTCAAGAGCGAGGGATTGGCGAATTCGAAGCCAAGCCGCCGCGCCAGTGCCGCGGGCGGCTCAGGCGCGAACTCTCCGTTAGTACCTGCCAAGGGAATCCTCCCCGGAACTCAGGGAGCGCCAAGCCCCGTCTCACATGCTCATCGGCTGCTCATTTTCTCCGAGAGCGATGGAGCCTGGCGGTCCATTCGTTCCTGACTGTAGTCTTCTGGCTGGATTATCCCACAGGAGGGCGGAGCAGTACAGTCGTCCGGGATACAATGGACCTTCTTGATTTCGTAATCGACGGAGGAACTATTGATCACCAGCGCCGCGCCTCTCAGTGGCATCCAACTCGGCCTGGGCGCGTGGGCCTGGGGAGATCGCGTCGTTTGGCAGTTTGGCCGCGGGTATGGTGCAGAAGAGGTCCGGCAGGCGTTCAAGGTCTCAATCGCCGGCGGGGTTCGCATGATTGACACGGCTGAAGTGTACGGCTCGGGGCGATCAGAGCGATTTCTCGGCGAATTCATGCGGGAAGTAGACGAGCCGGTGTTCGTGGCGACCAAGTTCTTTCCATGGCCCTGGCGCGTGACACGTGGATCGGTCACTCGGGCGCTTCGAGCCAGCTTGCGCCGGCTTGGGCTGGACGCCGTTGACCTGTATCAGATACACAATCCCTACTCCCTCATGGGAATTGAGGCTCTTGCAGAAGCGCTCGTGGAGTGCGTTGAGATGGGCTTGGCGCGAGCCGTTGGTGTCTCCAACTTCGACGAGGGCGAAATGCTGCGGGCATATTCCACCCTCGCGCGCCACAACGTGGCCCTGGCGAGCAACCAGGTCCACTACAGCCTGCTCCAAAGAAGTGTGGAGATGAACGGACTCTCGGCTCGTTGTCGAGAACTGGGCGTCCGGCTGATCGCCTATTCGCCGCTCGAAATGGGCCTGCTAACCGGCAAGTACAGCCGTGCGCATCTGCCATCTGGCAGCCGCGCCATACGGTACGCAGCCTCCATTGGGCGAGTTCAACCTCTTCTTAAGCTGATGACAGCGATAGGGCAGGATCAAGGCGGTCGGTCCAATGCGCAAGTGGCACTAAGCTGGGTCATGCACAAGGGTGCTCTTCCGATTCCCGGCGCCAAGAACGCCGACCAAGCCCTCGAGAACGTTGGCTCACTCGGCTGCTCGCTCACAGTCGAGCAGGTGGCCGCGCTGGACGCGGCCAGCGCGGCCACCGAATAGATACGACATGCTCGGGCCCTGCCCTACTCCTAGGCACGGCCCTGGCGTTGCCACCTTCAGAGTTAGAGTGACTCGCGCTGGCCCGCGAATTGAAAGTACGCATACCCGGCTGCCAGGAGCAGGAACAGCACTACGAGCACCCAGGCACCGCCGGCACGCGTCACCTGCGCCATGACCCCGAGCAACATCACCACGAAGCCGATCGCACTGAAGCTGATCAAGGCCGCAAGTGTTCCCTGGAGACCCTGAGAAGTCCGCACTCTGCCGGCCAAACCACGCCAGCGCCGCGAATCCGATGAGCGCCGCGCCGAGGATCTGCCCCAGCAGGATTTCCGTCTTCCCTTGCGTAAGGCCCAGGAATTTCAACATGGTAGCGGGACCCAACAGGAATCCCAGGGCAAGTAGAACCGATGCAACTGCATCCAAAGCGAATAGAGTTCGAAGTTTCATGAAGCGCTCCTTATAACAACGGTGTTGCACGCGTGAGGACTGGAGAATTATACGAGTCTGTCAGACATCGCCCACTCCCCCATTCGGGCTACGGCGATTTGCTGGCCGGTGCGATGCGCGCGCCTCACGCGGACCGCCTTAAGGACGAGCCGCAGTTGTGCTATACTTGCAGCCATGTTTGGCCACGTCGCTCGCCGCATCAATGATGCCGACAACAGCGAGAATACTGCTGCTGGGCGAAGCGCGGCCATTTAACGGAGTTGATCCCGGCCGAACCAGTCGCCCAACGCAAAATGCGAAGGGCGATTGTTCTTATAGGGCGGATGCGCGTCAGCAGCGGGGCTGACGTGCACGCTCCAGGAGACCGCGATCCGGTGTGAACTCACGCGGCTCTGTCGATATTGGCGTGGAGGCTGGAATGCATCGAACTCACACTTGCGGTGAACTCAGGGCGACTCACGCGGGCCAGGAAGTGACGGTTGCTGGTTGGGTCCACCGTCGCCGCGACCACGGCGGCCTTGTCTTCTTCGATCTGCGTGATCGCTATGGTCTCATCCAGGTGACCGTAAATCCCGATTTGTCGCCCAAAGGTCTGAATATCCTTGAAACCGTCCGATTCGAGTGGGTGCTTCGGATCACGGGTACCGTGCGGAAGCGACCGCCCGGCATGGAGAATCCGAAGATGGACACCGGCGACATCGAGGTCATTGCTTCTGAGGTTGAGGTCATCAGTTCGGCGAAGCCGATGCCCTTCATGGTGAGCGGCGAGGAGCAGGCAGCCGATGAGAACACTCGCCTGCGATACCGCTACCTGGACCTGAGACGCGAGCGGATGGCGCGCAACATGCTGCTCCGGCATCGTGTGGTCAAGTTCATGCGGGACTATCTGGATCAGAGAGGCTTCATCGAGGTCGAGACGCCCATCCTTTTCAAGGCCACGCCTGAAGGAGCGCGCGACTACCTTGTGCCATCGCGGCTGTATCCAGGGCAGTTCTATGCCCTGCCTCAATCGCCCCAGCAGCTCAAACAACTTCTCATGGTGGCCGGTGTGGATCGCTACTTCCAGATCGCCCGCTGCTTCCGAGATGAGGACCAACGCGGCGATCGCCAGCCGGAGTTCACCCAACTTGACCTGGAGATGTCCTTCGTCCATCGAGATGACGTGCTGAACATGGTCGAGGGACTTTACACCGCGATGCTACCGGTTGTAGCGCCCAATAAGCGAGTGCGCTTTAGAGCCCTGGCCCAAATTGGCGCACGCTGAGGCGCTCGACAGATTTGGGAGCGATAAGCCGGACCTGCGATTTGGCCTGGAGCTTCACGACGTGACCTCCCCCCTTGGCGGAAGCGAGTTCGGCGTCTTCAAGTCAGCCGTCCAGGCAGGCGGTGTCGTGAAGTGCATCGTGGCTCCTGGCTGTGCGGAGTTTTCCCGGCGCGAAATTGACGAACTGACGGACTGCGCGAAGAGCTTGGGTGCCAAAGGTCTGGTTGCGTTGCCTCTGACAGCAGATGGCTTCAAGGGAAGCGCAGCGAAGTTCATCAACGCCGGAAGAGGCAGCGCTCTTCGATAAGCGCCTCGAGCGCAAGCGCAGGGGACTTGATCCTATTGGTGGCCGACCAGCGCAAGGTGGCGAACTCCGTCCTGGGCGCCTGCGGCTCATGTCTCCGTGACCGCCTGGCGCTTGCCGACAAGGACGTGATGGCATTTGCCTGGATCGTCGACTTCCCCATGTTCGCCTGGGATGAAGAGCGCAAGAACTGGGATGCCGAGCATCATCCGTTCACCATGCCGCAAGCTGGAGGACCTGCCCAAGTTCGACACGGATCCCGGGGCGATCCTTTCAGATGCGTACGACATGGTCTGCAACGGCTATGAATTGGCGTCTGGATCGATCCGCATCCACCGCAGCGACATCCAGAGCAAGGTCTTCCAGCTCCTGGGACTGTCGACCGGAAGAGATCGAACGCAAGTTTGGCCACATGCTGGAGGCTTTCGAGTACGGTGCACCGCCCCACGGGGGAATGGCTCCGGGCATCGACCGGCTGGTCATGCTGCTGGCGGATGAGGCCAACATTCGCGAGGTCATCGCCTTCCCGAAGAATCCAGGCCGCCCGCGATGTCATGGCCGATGCGCCCTCGGAGGTGGATCCCACTGCAACTCAAGGAACTGCACCTAAGGTCCGCAGTCAGGCCGAGTGATCACGCAATCCTGGCACGACTCGCGGAATGCACCCTGGAGCACGCATCGAATCCATCGCAGAAGCGATGTTCGGGCAGGTCAGTGAAGTCATTGCAAGGTTGGGTCTACAACCGAACCGACAAGGGCAAGCTCTGTTTCCTGCTGGTCCGCGACGGCAGCGGCTTCATCCAGTGCGTCGCCTTCAAGGGCGACTTGCCGGAGACCCTCTTTGACACGATTCTTGCACCTGCCGCAGGAATCGTCGGTCCGCCTGACCGGCACCGTGCGGCAGGACGCCCGCGCGCCGGGCATCCCCGGTGGCTTTGAGATCGGCATCCAAGCACCTGGAGGTCATCCAGGCTGCCGAGCCGACTACCCCATGGCGCTCAAGGACCACGGTGTGGATTTCGCGCTGGACCACCGGCACCTGTGGATTCGCATGCCGAGCCAGTGGGCGATCTTGAAGGTGCGCGTGAAGGTCATGTCTGCGGTGCGCAGATATCTGGACGGTCATGGCTTCTTCAACCTGGACACCCCCATCCTCACTCCCGCCGCGGCCGAGGGCACGACCACGCTGTTTGAGACCCCGTACTTCGACGAGGGCTTCGCCTATCTTGCCCAGACCGGCCAGCTGTACAACGAGGCCAACATTTTCGCCGTTCGGCAAGGTCTATTGCTTCGGTCCCACCTTTCGGGCTGAAAAATCCAAGACGCGCCGCCACCTAACCGAGTTCTGGATGCTCGAGCCCGAGATCGCCTTCTGCGACCTGGACGGCCTGATGGAGGTCGAAGAGGGCCTGATCACGCACATCGTCAAGACGCGTTCTGCGCGACTGTGCCCCGAGCTCAAGTCGCTTGGGCGCGACACGACCAGCCTTGAGCGCGTTGCGCAGCCCTTCCCGCGCATTTCCTACGACGAGGCTGCCACGATGCTTGGCGAAATGGCTGCATGCTGGAGACCGATCCGGAGAAGAAGGAGCTGCTCAAATTCGAATGGGGCATGGATTTCGGCGCACCCCATGAAACGGCGCTTACCAATCGCTTCGAACGACCGGTCTTTGTCTACGGCTATCCCACCGCCGTCAAGGCTTTCTACATGGAGCCGTGGCCCGGCCGCCCCGAAGTCTGCAAGTCCGTGGATCTGCTGGCGCCGGAAGGCTACGGCGAGATCTGCGGCGGCTCCGAGCGCATCAGCGACCACGACCTGCTGCTGCGGCGCATCCGCGAACAGAAGCTTCCCGAAGAAGCCTTCAAGTGGTATCTGGAGCTGCGCAAGTACGGATCGGTCCCGCATTCGGGGTTTGGAATGGGCGTTGAACGCGTCGTTGCCTGGCTGTGCGGTATCGAGCACATTCGCGAGGCGATTCCATTCCCACGCACCATCAAGCGTGTCTATCCCTAATTTGGCGTGAAGCCGGCAATCGCGCCAGCTGAGCGGCCAATCTCGTGGAAGCCATGGACTGCGCGGCGACAGCCCGCGCCCGCTGGCACCCTCTAGGGCATCTTGCTTGCCTGGGCTCCGGTTTTTGGCTTCGCCTCACGCCTCGACTTGATCACTTCGATGACCATCGGCACCAACGATACGAGGATGATTGCGATCACAACCAGCGAGAAGTTGTCGCGAACGAACGGGATGTTTCCGAACAGATATCCAGCAACGGTGAAAGACTGCAACCCAGACGATTCCGCCAAAGACGTTGTAGGAGATGAAGTAGCCATAAGACATGCGCCCGATCCCGGCAACGAACGGGCGCGAACGTGCGGACGATCGGCACGAAGCGCGCCAGGAAGATCGTCTTGCCGCCATGCTTTTCAAAGAAGGCGTGGGTCTTTTCGAGGTACTCCTTCTTGATCCACCGGATGTTGTAGGCGCGGTCGCCCAGGTAGTGCCCAATCCAGTAGTTGACGGTGTCGCCCGCGACGGCTGCAATTGCGAGCAGCCCCAGCAATATCCACAAGTTCAACGAACCCAGCGCGGCAAAGGTGCCAGCAGCAAAAAGGAGCGAATCTCCCGGAAGGAACGGCGTCACCACGAAGCCCGTCTCCATGAAGATCACAAAGAAGAGCAGACGCGTATGTCCAGGTGCCATACTGACTAATCACGGCGCTCAGGTGCTCATCCAGATGCAGGAACAAGTCAATCAGGAACTGCACGATTTCCATTCAGTCCATCCTCGTCAATGATTTTGGAAACGCCGCATCATACCTTGCCGTCGTTGCCAGGTCTCTCAATCCGAATCTGGCTGAGCCAGTGACCCAACACCAGGAACACGAGGCTGCCGAGAGCCGCAAAGCCCAGTTGCAGTGGACCCACGGGCACGAACGACCATCCTCGCGCCGTGGCAATGGCCTGCCCGGTGATGAAGCCCAGCGAGCTCAGAACGAGGTAGAGCACCAGCCGGCCGCCACCGCCATCCACTGCCACATGAAACAGCGCGCCGATCAGCCACGCGCACACGAGGGAAATGACCGCTGCCGGAATGGTCATGCCGCCTCCTGCGCATTCATCTGAATCACTCCCCCGCCCAGTACCACCTCGTCTTGCAGGAATACGCCTGCCTGGCCCGGAGTGATGTCTCGCTGAGGTTCGTCAAAGGTTACTTGCGCCAGCCTCCCGCTTGCCGACGGAACTCGACAACCGCGGGTTGCTCGAGCGCCGTGTAGCGCGTCTTGACGTTCGCCGCAAATGGCCCGGCGGGCGCCGATCCGCTGATCCAGTTCACATCCCCGGTCATGAGCTCGCGGCTTCCCAACTCCGACTTGGCGCCCACGATCAGCCGGTTGTTGCTCAGCTCCTTGCGGATGACGTACAGTGGCTTGTTGGACCCGACATTCAAACCCTTGCGCTGCCCGATCGTGTAGCTAACCAACCCCTCATGCCTGCCCAAGATGCTTCCCGCCGAATTCACAATGTCGCCGGGCACGAGCAACTGCGGTTGACGCCGCCGCAGGAAATCACGATAGTCGCCGCCGGCCAGGAAGCAAAGATCCTGGCTGTCATGACGCGTGGCCGACGGCAAGCCATACCGTTCAGCCAGCTGGCGCACCTCTGCCTTGAGGTATTCACCCACCGGGAACAGCGCCCGTTCCAGTTGCCTCTGCGTTAGAACATGCAGCACGTAGGATTGATCCTTGCTGCGGTCACGCGCCCGCAGGAGCCGTACGCGACCACTGGGGTCGCGGTCCAGGCGGGCATAGTGTCCGGTGGCCATCCGCTCGGCACCCAATGCCAACGCGTGCTCCAAGAGCAACGTCCACCGGATCATCCTGTTACACTGCAGACAGGGATTGGGGGTCGTGCCGGCAGCATAGCCGTCCAGGAAACTCCTCACAACGATGTCCTGAAAGGCCTGCTTCACATCGATAACGTAGAACGGTATGTTCAGCAGGGCGGCCGCGCGCCGGGCAAGTGCCATGGCCTCGGGCGTGCAGCATCGATTAGAAGTCTTCCTTGCCAGGCTCAGACCACAGCCGCAGCATCATCCCGATGACATCGAATCCCTGCGACTTGAGCAAGGCCGCCGCAACGGAAGAGTTGACCCCTCCGGACATGGCGACGGCGACTTTGATGGGAGCGCTCATCTTGCGTTCGTCGTTGAGCGGCTAAGAGGCGCGGCCCAGAGATCGCGCCTTCTCGACAAGACCTGGCAGTGCCTTGAGGAAGGACTCGACCTCTGCCGCATTGGAGGATTTGCCGAGCGTCACGCGCAATGAACCGAGGCTCCACTCCCGTGGAATGCCGATGGCCGTGAGTACCTCGCTCGGCTCGGGGTCACCTGTCTTGCAGGCCGATCCGGATGAGCAGGCGAAGCCGGCGGCGTCCAGAAGCGAGAGCAGCAGGTTTCCATCCACGCTGCGAAACACAAAAGATGCATGATTGGGCAGGCGTTCCGCGGAGCTGCCGGTCAGTGCTGCCTCTGGTACCTGCTCCAGCACGCTGCCGATGATACGATCACGAAGCGGCAGTACGTGGGCGCTCCGTTCGGCGCGCTCCTGCTGAGCCAGCTCAAGCGCCGTCGCAAAGCCGACGATCAACGGCACGTTGTGCGTTCCAGCCCGCAGTCCATTCTCCTGTGCGCCGCCCGTCTGCGCGGGCGTCAACTGCGTGCCTTTGCGGACGTAAAGCGCCCCCACGCCCTTCGGCCCATAGAACTTGTGGCCACCGAGCGACATCAGGTCGACTCCAAGAGACTCCACATCCAGGTCAAGGTATGCCGCGGCCTGGACCGCATCCGTATGGATTGGCACGCCGACTTGTGCGGCATTGGGCCGCGATCTCTTTTATCGGATTGATGGTGCCGATCTCGTTGTTGGCGTACATCACAGACACAATCGCACAATCCGATCCCAGAGCCTCGCGAACAGCCGCAACCTTTACGCCGCCGTCTGCTGCAGGCGCCATCCAATCGGCTCGAAATCCGTGCAGTTCAGTGAGCTGGTCTACCGTTTTGGTGACCGCGTGGTGCTCGGTTCGCGACGCCACCACACGCTGTGCACCTGCACGAACCCGGCCAAGAATTGCAGCTCCGCGAATGGCGAGGTTGTCCAACTCGGTCCCGCCTGCTGTAAAAACGATCTCTGCCGCAGAGCAGTTCAGCACGCGCGCCACCGTTTCGCGCGCTGACTCGACGGCCGCCTCCGCGCGTTGGCCGTAACGATGCACGGAGGACGGATTCCCGAAGTCGTTCGCAAAGTACGGCTGCATGGCGGCTCTTACCCGCTCGTCCACGGGAGTGGTGGCTGCGTAGTCGAGATAGACAACTGATTCCATTTGGGGGCAAGAAAAGATTATAGCACGCGCCCACCGTCAGGGCCTTCGGCGCGTCCCAAGGGCAATGCTCCGCGCCCCGGGCCCTTGCCGTTATAATGCGCTTGGCTTCAGACTGAGGCCGGAGGCGAGATGAGGCAGACAATCAAATTCGGAACCGATGGATGGCGCGGCACGATCGCTGAGGACTACACATTTGAGAATGTTCGCCGCGCCGCGCAGGGGTTCGCCTCCTACATGTCCGAGGTGGGAAAAGCAGGTTCCGGCATCGTGGTGGGCTACGACAAGCGGTTTGCGAGTGAACACTTCGCTGCGGCTGTTGCCGAGGTATTGGCAGGGAACGGATTCACCGTTCATCTCACCAGCGGCCCTACACCCACACCAGTCATCGCCTATTCCGTTCTCGACCGCCAGGCCTCGGGCGCGGTGAACATCACCGCCTCGCACAATCCAGCCACTGACAACGGGTTCAAAGTGCGCAATGAGTTCGGCGGCGCGATTGATCCGCAGGGCCTGCTCCGCATTGAGGCCTTGATTCCTGATGACCCGAAAGCCGTGAAGCTCCAGTCCTTCGAGGGGGCCGCAGCACAGGGTCTGATCTTGCCTTTTGATCCCGCTCCGGCGTACATCCGCCATCTCCAGCCTCTCATTGAAATCCAACCCATACGTGACGCCGGTCTGACCGTCATGGTCGATTCGATGTGGGGCAATGGTGCCGGCTGGTTCGCCGGGTTGCTGGCGGGCGGCCGCACCAGCGTGGTTGAGATCCACAAGGAGCGCAATCCGATTTTCCCGGAGATGAAGCGACCAGAGCCGATCAGTCCCAATATTGACGTGGGCCTGGCGGCTACGGTGGCCAACAAGGCCGACGTGCTACTGATCACAGACGGCGACGCCGATCGCCTGGGGCTGGGTGACGAAAATGGTCAGTTCATTAACCAACTGCGCGTGTATGCCCTCCTGGCCTACTACCTCCTGGAGATCCGGCGTCAACGCGGCGCGATCGTGAAAACCTTGTCGACCACAACAATGCTCAATGAGCTGGGCCGGCTGTACAACGTGCCGGTTTATGAGACCGGCGTAGGTTTCAAGTTCGTGGCCCCTAAGATGCTGGAAACGGACGCCATGATTGGAGGCGAGGAGAGCGGCGGCTACGCGTTTCGCGGAAATGTGCCGGAACGCGATGGGATCCTGGCGGGGCTGTTCATTCTTGATTTCATGGTGCGCACTGGGAAGAAGCCCAGCCAGCTCCTGGCCATGCTGTTCGATAAGGTCGGCGCGCATTACTACGATCGTATCGACACCCCATTCGATGGCGATCGCAAGGATCGCGAAGCTCGCATTCTGGCTGCCAAGCCCACCACAATAGGGGGTCTTAAGGTCCGCGAACTGGTGACTGTGGATGGCTTCCAGTTTCGGCTGGAGGACGGCGGTTGGATGCTCATCCGATTCAGCGGCACGGAACCCATCATGCGCGTCTACTGCGAAACCCGGCATGCCGATAAGGTCCAGGCCATCTTGCAGGATGGGCTCAGGATCGCCGGCCTCGCCTGATCATCCGCGGCGCCCTTGACCTCCCGACAAGCGCCGGTCGTGACCCTCACTGACACGCACTGTCACCTCTACATGGAGCGCTTCGGGGCCGATCTAGCGGCTGTGATTGCGCGCGCCTCCGCCGCCGGTGTGAAGCGCATGCTGGTGCCTGGACTGGATGCCGCCACCTCGCAGCAGGCAGTTGAGTTGGCCGGCCGATACGACGACGTCTATTGCGCCGTCGGCTTCCACCCCACCGAGGCCCATTCCCTGGGACGAGGTCGAGCTGCAGCCCTGATGGAGCTGTCGTCCACGGACAAGGTCGTCGCCATCGGTGAGATCGGCCTGGACTACTACTGGGTGACCGATGCGGGCGAACGCCGGCTGCAGTGCGCGGCTTTGCAAAGGCAGCTTGATCTGGCACGGGCCGGAGATTTGCCGGTCGTGTTGCATCTGCGAGAACAGGATGATGCCGAGCAAGGCTCCGCGGCGCGAGATCTGCTCGCCATTCTTCGCGACTGGACCTCGGACCTGGCGTTTCGTTCGTCTGCCTTGGTGGGCAGGTCCGGCGTCCTGCACTCATTTTCCGGCTCACCGGACATCGCCGCGCAGGCGATTGAACTTGGTTTCCACATTGGTGTAACCGGGCCCATCACCTACCCCAACGCGGATCGACGCCGTGCAGTGGTGGAGAGCCTGCCGCTGGATCGATTGCTCACAGAAACGGATTCTCCGTTCCTCAGCCCGCAGCAACACCGAGGCAAGCGCAACGAGCCGGCATTCATTGTGAATATTGCTGATAGAATTGCCGCCATCCAGTCGCGGACGCCGAGTCAGGTGGCCGAAGCCACCACTCGCAACGCTGCCCGGTTGTTTGGCTGGGGAGAGCCTGATTGAACACCGTTGTATTCCTTTCTCCCGTTCAGACCCAGCTTCAATTGGTCGAGGCCCGCCTGCACGCCCAGGCGGATGAACGCCATCCGGACCTGCGCGCGGCCCTCGAACAGATCCTGGCGGCGGGGGGAAAGCGCATCCGGCCGACGCTGGGCCTCTTGATCGGGGACATGTTGGGCGCCCCCGAGGATCGGCTGGTGACGTTAGGCGCAGCCGTGGAACTGCTGCATACGGCCACCCTGGTCCATGATGACCTGATCGACGGATCTCTGCTGCGCCGAGGGACACCCACACTCAACGCCCGCTGGTCGCCTGCTGCCACTGTCCTGACCGGCGACTTCCTGTTCGCCCGCGCCGCGAAACTGGCGGCTGAAACCGGTGATTTGCCACTCATGGAGCTCTTTGCCGAGACGCTCGCGGTCATTGTGAGCGGCGAGTTGACGCAGATGTTTTCGTCGAGGGGAGTCGTCGATCGGCAGGGTTACTACTCCCGTATCTATGCGAAAACCGCCTCACTCTTTGAAATGACGAGCCGGGCCGCAGCGATGATCAGCCCCGCGGGGCCTTCCGCAGTTGAGTCCATGCGCGTTTTCGGCTTCGAGACCGGAATGGCGTTTCAGATCGTGGATGACATCCTCGATTTCACCGGCGAACAGGCTGCCATGGGCAAGCCCATTGGCTCTGACCTTCTAAGCGGCCTTGTAACGCTGCCGGCGATCTACTACGCCGAAACCGCGCCGCATGACCCGGACATCCAAGCCCTTTCTCAAGGCGGCTGGGCCAACCAGGACAAGATGAGCCGATTGGTGGAATCCATTCGCCGAACGAACTCGGTGCAGCTCGCCATGCAGGAAGCAATACGTCATGTTGAGCGTGCCGTTCAAGTTCTACAAGGCTTCGAGTTCAAACACCGAACGCGACGCGCTGGAGAATCTGGCGCGGTTCATCGTCGATCGCAGGGTCTAGGTGCATCGTTGGGCGTCGGCGATTGCCGGCGCACGACACGTGTGCGACAGACTCCAACCTGCTTCCAATCAATGAGCGGCGCTCGCAATCCCCTTCGCATCAACGTCGGCTTCATCCTGCACGAGGAAGTCGGCTCGAGCCACGACTTCGCCTTTGACTTTGCGGAACTCGAGTTGGGAGCGGATCTTGCGGTCACACAGCTGGTCGGTCAGCTTACGATTGGCCGCACCGCGCAGGGCCTGCTCTTCACCGGTAGTTTCTCTGCACGAACGGAGCTCGGTTGTGTGCGCTGCCTGGCGCCATTCGACCAGGCACTACATTGGACTTCTGACCGAGCTCTTTTCAATCAATGAAAAGTCACTCACGGACTCGGAACTGCTCGTGCCAGAGGATGCGCAGATCGATTTGGAGCCGTTGATGCGCGAGTATGCCTTGCTGGAGATTCCGATCAATCCGCTTTGCAGACCGGATTGCCGGGGGCTGTGCCCCGTCTGCGGCGAGGACCTGAACAAGCGCGACTGCGGACATCAGCCGGAAAGCGGTCAATCGCCCTTCGCTGCGCTCGGTGACTTTCTCAAGGAGTAATGGCGCCGGCTGCTCAATCCCCCGCCGATCCAAAGCAGAACAAGGCAATGGCCCAAGCACGCAAACCTCTGGTCCGCACTCTGACTCTCGCTCTGGTGATCATTGTGCTTGCGGGCGCCTTCTCACAACGCGCGTTCCAAAACCTGAGCCGAATCGATTTTCGTAACTCCAACTTCGTCTTCTTTTGGATCGCTGGCCGCATGGTGCTGGCCGGGCAAAATCCGTACGATACCAGCCAATGGCTGGCCCAACACGAGCTCAATCACGCAACATGGCAGCCAAACCGGATATTCCCATACCCGCTTCCGTTGGCCATTCTCCTGGCGCCGCTGGGGATGCTTACGCTGGAAGCCGCCTACGTGGGTTGGCAGCTCTTCACCCTGGTGGTCGTATCGCTTGCCACTTGGGCCATCCTGCGCACCTCCAGCGCACCGCAGCCGCTAAGGGTCTTCTTCCCTCTGCTCCTCTGCCTGATGTTCTTCGGCCCGGTGTTCTTGACGCTTCAGATCGGAGCGCTCGGAGGCTTGACGCTGGGAGCGGTCGTCGGAGCGATCCTCGCCCTTGAACGGCGCCGCGAACTTCTGGCAGGTGCGTTGCTCAGCATCGTACTGCTCAAACCTCCGCAGGGATTGCCGCTTCTTATCTTGGGCGGCACGTGGCTGGTCTTCCATCGCTCTTGGAGAGCGCTCTTGGGCCTGTCCATTGGCGCATTTGTGTTGCTCGTGGCAGGGCTCCTGTTAGATCCGGCTTGGCCCCTCGCCTTCGCGAGTATTGGCCAAATGGTCATGACACGCAATCTGGGTTTGCACTCGAACGTCTTCAGCCTGGCCAGTCACGCCTGCAGCGGAGGCGCCTCCTGCACCTGGATCCTGGGCGGCGGCGCGGCACTAGTCGTCGGGGCCGCAACCCTGGTTTACCTGTGGCGGCGACGCAGCATTCTGAGCCACATGGCCGCCTTCAGCGTGATCATTCCGATCGCCTTCGTGACCGCCGTCTATGCCTGGTCATACGACCAGATCCTGTACGTGATCCCGATTGCCTGGGCCACCGGTCAGCTGGCGGTTTCGGCTCGCGGCTACGCCTTGACTTTCGTGTTCACCATCGTGCTTGTGGTTCTCTCCATCCTTGTCTTGATAGTCCAGGCTCGCACCGGAACGGATCTACTAAGCAGCATCACGTCGCTGCTCGTGTTGGTGGCCGTGGGAGCCGCGTTGGCCAGGCGGCAGTCGTCGCCGGCGTGAGGGCGTTCGAGCGCGCTGAAAGAGATGGCCACGGCCTCATCCGTGATAGAATCTCGCCCTATGCAGATCCATGGATTGCACGCACTGAATGATGGTATGGCGTTGATGCCTATGTCCATGCCTGTGATGGTCCGCGCCATGGCCCGGGGAATATGCTGACTCAAGAGCTTCACAGATCCCTCGGGCTGTCCGACGACTCGGACGGCCTTTTTGTTTGCGGAAGTGCCGTCGCACAGTGCCCTTTTTCCTTTGGATATCCCGCCAGGCGCCATGCACCCTGAAATGGAGCACTCATGCCGGAGAATATTCTAATCGCCATTGCGTGGCCATATTCCAACGCCGAGATCCACGTCGGCAACCTCACCGGCTCGCACCTGCCCGGCGACATCGTGGCTCGCTACCACCGCTTGAAGGGCAACTCCGTGCTGATGGTCAGCGGGACAGATGCCCATGGGACGCCAGTGGCGCTGGTCGCGGACCGCGAGGGCCGGCCGGTGGAAGATGTGTACAAGAGTTACCACGACGGCTTTCTCGATCTCTTCCAGAAGGCCGGCATCTCCTATGATCTGTTTACAAGCACGCATACCCAGAATCATTTCAAGGTGTCCCAGAGCATGTTCCTGGGCCTTCAACAGAATGGCTACCTCTTCAAGAAGACCAGCCGTCAGTGGTACTCGCCGGCGGGTGTCAGGTTCCTGCCGGATCGCTATGTCGAGGGCACCTGCTACATCTGCGGGTTCGTGGGCGCTCGCTCCGATCAATGTGACAACTGCGGCAATGTCCTGGAACCTGAGAAGCTCATCGATCCGCGCTCGACGACCGGTGACGGTTCTCTGGAACTGCGAGACACAGAGCACTATTACCTGGACCTTTCAAGACTCGAGCCCGAGGTCAAGGCATTCCTGAGAGAGCGCGCCGGTTACATGCGCGATACCGTCTTGGGAGAATCGCTTGGCAAGATCGAGGCGGAAGGTCTCAAGCCGCGGCCGATCACACGCGACCTCGACTGGGGAATTCCCGTCCCGACCCAGGAACCCGGATGGGAAGGAAAGCGCTTGTATGTCTGGTTCGAAGCCGTGATCGGGTACTTGTCTGCGGCCATCGAGTGGTCGCAGCTTTCTCCGGACGCCGCGGCCTGGAAGAATTGGTGGGCCAATCCTGCCGCCCGCCAGTTCTATTTCATCGGAAAGGACAATATCTTCTTTCACACTTCTCTTTGGCCGGCAGAGTTGATGGGTGTGGGAAGGCGCTTCTCGGAGGTCTTTTCGGGCGAAGACTTCGAACTGACTTTGCCCTACGACGTTCCCGCAAATCAATTCATGAATCTCGAGGGCCAGAAGATCAGCGGATCACGCCGCTGGGCAGTGTGGGGGGCGGATTTCCTGAGCCGCTTCGACTCTGACGCCCTGCGCTACTATTTGACGGTGAACATGCCGGAGAACAAGGACAGCGATTGGGACTGGAGTGAGTTCGTCGCGCGCAACAACAATGAATTGGTGGCAACCTGGGGCAACCTTGCCAACCGCGTCCTTTCGTTCTCCTACCGCAACTGGGACCGGCATGTGCCTGAGATACGGTTGGACGCTCTTCGTCCGGGCGACAGGCAGCTCTTGGCGGTCGTGGAGGGCGGATTTGAATCGGTGGGCAGGGAACTCGAGGCGGTGCGTCTTCGATCCGCGCTCCAAGAGGCCATGCGCCTTGCCTCAACCGTCAACCAGTACCTGGACCAGACCGCGCCCTGGTCGGTCTTGAAACAAGATCGCGAGCAGGCAGCGCTTTCTGTGTTCACGGCGCTCAGTGCCATTGACTTCCTCAAGGTTCTCTTCGCGCCGTTCCTGCCTGAGACGTCCCAGCAGCTTCATGAGCAACTGGGCCATCGGGGACGGCTATTTGGAGATTCTTTTGTTGACGTGGTTAGGGATCAATTGGGTGAACACCGGGTTCTGCGTTACCGCCCAAATGCCGCCTCACAGCAGCCACTGTGGCAGTCCGCTGGTCTTGAGCCTGGAACGAAGCTCAATCCACCGGCGCCCCTTTTCAAGAAACTGGATGATGCCGTCGCTGAGGCCGAACGGTCGAGACTGGGCACGTAGCGGCGCATGCCGGTGCGGAAATCTACTACATCGCCCAAGCGTCTGCCGCGATCTGCAACCACTGCGGAAGCGCCTCGAAGAGCTGCAACATGATCTCGCTTGACCGCGCCTTGAAGAGATCATACTCTCCATAGGTCTCGCCTCCGGCGGTGCTCACGAGGTCGCTCACGCCCCGCAGGATAAGCAGTCGCGTGTGGTTGCGACCCGCGACCCAGGCGATCGCGCCGGACTCCCAGTCCGCGGCAACCGCGCCATACTTCATAATCAAGCCGGGAATTTCGCCGGACACAATGTCGCGGTCGCCCGAGACCATCACTCCCCGCCTGACTGGCACCGGAGTGTGCTCACCGAGCCAGCCCAGATCCAACTCGGTGGAGTAGTGTCGGACCGCGGCCGCTGCATCGCTCATCTGCTCCAGGATGTCGTAGATCACCGTTCGCTCAACCAGGATGACTTCACCCCGCTGGATCCTGCCTGCGAAGCCGCCGCAGGTGCCCAGGTTCACCAGCAAGTCCGGCTCCCACATGTCGATCACATACTGAGTTGTCGCCGCCGCTGATACGCGACCCCACCCGCCATGAAAAACGCTAACACCGTGGCCCGCGGCCGTGATGTCAAAGTGCGCCCCCAACGGAGAGGTCTTGACGTCGGAATCCGGGAACAGCGCCTCCACGGCGCGCCACTCGGCGTCAGCCGAGATCAGGACTACCGTCTTCAAGCCAACTTTCCCTGGAGGAAGTCGAGCACCACTTGCAGTGCAGTCTCCGCCGCCTGCATCTTGTTGTGTCGCCGATCCCCGTCGAATTGATGTAAATAGGCCCGGTCCTCGGCAGCCGCGCTCAGGCCAAACCAGGTAGTGCCGACCGGCTTGTTTGGCATGCCGCCCGCCGGGCCCGCTATGCCGCTTATGGACACGGCCACATCTGCGCCAAGTGCGGTGCGGGCACCACGCGCCATCTCCATGACAGTTTCGCGGCTCACGGCGCCATACGCCCTCAGCGTGGCCCAGGAGACGCCCAGTAACGTGACCTTGGCCTCGTAGGCGTACGCCACGATCCCGCCGCGGAAATAGTCCGATGAACCCGGCACATCCGTGATCCGATCGGCCACCAGTCCACCGGTGCACGACTTTGCGACCGCCAGCTTAAGACCGCTCT
The DNA here is from genome assembly GCA_963784915.1 of uncultured Chloroflexia bacterium. GTDB lineage: Bacteria > Chloroflexota > Anaerolineae > Anaerolineales > Villigracilaceae > Fen-1038. Next base: position 363,695 of record CAWATK010000002.1, on the reverse strand, counting down.
GCTTCAGTAGGCTTCCAATCTTCACTTCCAAGAGTTCATGTGCATCGTCCATGGTCGGCAATTGTACATGAGTTGAAGGTTTCCGCTGTCCATCACGTCCGAGGTATCGCACGCTCCGGCAGCCCGGCAAGTGGGCAGTGCGCAAGCGGCCATAGCCAGCCTCCGCAATGGGTCGGCAATGAATTGGAGAAAGTTGGTCGTGTATAATGCTGCGCGTGCCAACTTGGGTGGGCAGGACTCTCGGCAAGGCAAGCGTGGAGCTGCTCTTGGCGCGCGAGGATGGCGCCGAGGTGTACCTGGGCCGCCACCGGGGCCTGCAGCGTGCCGTGACAATCAAGATCTTCACGGGACTTTCCGCCGACGACCCCTCCGCATTCTCTGATTTCCAGCTGGATGCCAGGAGTCTGGCGGCTCTGCAGGATCCGCACATCGCCACCGTTCTCGAAAGTGGACGTGTGGATACCTACCCCTACCTGGTCCTTGAATACGTGCCGGGCACTTCACTGGCCTCTCATCTTAAGGCCCTGAGCGCGGCAGAGCGACGTTTCGATCCAACAAAGATCTCTCAGCTCGTGAAGGACGTGGCGGCGGGCCTGGACTACGCACACCGAGCGCGGGGTGGTGCATCGGGAGTTAAGACCCTCAGGCATTCTGCTTACGTCATCCTCCACTCCGGTCGAGGCCGGCAGACAGCTTCCTTCGGACTTTCGAGCCATCCTCACGGATTTCGGCTTGACGGCGTCAAACGCGCCGACGCTGCCGGGCCTAAGCGCCATATCGGCGGCCTACCTGTCACCAGAGCAAGCCGAAGGGAACCCGCCGGATCCACGCAGCGACGTCTACTCGCTCGGCATCATCCTCTATGAGCTGCTCAGTGGAAACGTCCCATTTATGGCAAATTCCGCTGACACGGTTCTCAAGATGCAGCGGGATCAACAGCCGGCAGAGCTTGATGCTATGCCACAACGCGTCCAGGACGTGTTGGGTCGCGCCCTCCAGAAGGATCCGGCGGCACGCTTAATACTGCGGGTGAGCTGGCACTGGCATTCAACTCCGCCACGTCTTCAACCGTTGAGCCGGTGCTGGTGGCGCAAGGTTCGACGCCAACTGCAGGGGCAGCCAGGGATGTCAAGCAGCCGCGACGCCGCAGAAGCCTGGTCTCCACAATTGTGGTGGGCTCCGCCATGCTCGTCCTCGTCGCGATTCTCGGGACACGCGCGCTGATTGGCACGCCGCCGGCCAGCTCCACTTCGTCTTCGTCGCCCTCCTCTGCCGTCTCGGCTGAAGCCACGATGGAAATGCCCCAGCAAACTCTGGAGAGTGCAGTGGCCGCTCCCGGTGATCCGATTGGGGTTCTCCGATTCCAGGACGGCGCGGCGCTTGTCGATGAAGTAACGTTCAACGCCACGGGCATGCCTGTCCTGGATCCGGGTAGTCAATACGAGATTTGGCTCATCGACACAACCGGGGAAGAGCGCCGCTCGTTGGGATACCTGCAACTGGACGCGGACGGCAACGGCAGCGCATCCCTCGTGGACGCCGAGGGCCGCAATCTGCTGGCTCTCTATCACAGCCTGGAGATCACCGTTGAGCCGGTCCCGGATCCGAGCCCCAATCCTGACGGAGCTGCTCGCTTTGTCGCTACTCTCCCAGAAGAGGGTCTGCTCCACGTCCGGCATTTGCTGGTCTCTTTCTCCCGGGCGCCGAACGGGATCGGCCTGCTTGATGGTCTCGTCGCCGACGCTCAACTTCTGGATTCCACCTCACGGTCCATGCTTGCCCGCTTCGAATCAGGCGATGAAGTCGGTACGCGATCCGACGCCGAGGCCATGCTTAATGTCCTTGTGGGCAATCAAAGCCCGGACTACTCTGACTGGGACCGGGATGGGCAGGTCGAAGACCCGGGCGATGGCTATGGTTTGCTGCTGAATGGCGACAACTCGGGATACATCCAGGGCTCGATCGCGCACGCTGGGTTCGCGGCCGCCTCTGAGACGGCGACCTCCAATATGCAGAGTCATGGCGATCACGTCGTGGTCAGCTCGAGGAATCTGGAGGTCTGGGCCCCCGAGTTGCGTGACCTGCTCAAACAAATTCTCGAGGCGCAGTTTGATCCGGCGATGGGTGGTCCCGTCCGGGAGGCCGTCGCTATCTCACAGAATATGTTGGTCGGCACCGACCTGAATGGGAACGAGCGCGTCGAGGCGATAACCGGTGAGGGCGGTGCGGAGACGGCGTACCAGCACGCCCTTTACATGGCCGACATCGTCATTACGCTGCCAAACTAGAACTCCCGCCATCCTGGCGGGAGTTCCGTCATATTGGAGCCAAACGGGCGGGCGATATCGACGTGGCCTGCTACTGCGCCAGGCTTTGATTGATGGTGCTGAACACATCACCCATGGCAAGCCCCATCACAGAGGCGATCGCCGCCACGATGCAGCAGGCGATGAGCCCGATGACCAGCCCTGGAATGACCATCGTTGCGATCGCCGAACCCCAACCAAACTTGTGGACGCCTTTGATGGCCATTACCTCCAGCACGATCAGGTACAGGCTGAACAGGCCGGCGAAGATCCCCGAGCAGATCCCTACGACCGGGATAAGCGAAGGCAGGGTCAACACAGCGGACACCAGCAAGCCCGGGGCGCTGATCGCGCCCAGGCTGTACGCCAGTTGGTCAAACGTGCCTTGGCCCTTGAACATACGTGCGATCCACTGCATGACTGCCACGCTGATAATAAATCCCACGACCGCCACGACAGCCGCAAACGGCGTCACGCAAAGGAAATTGATGAGTGACGCCCCTATCCCACTGCCCGATGATCCAACGTCTACCCCAGCCTGCTCCAGCCGCTGCGAGAGCTGGCTGCCGCTCACCAGGACGCTGACGAATGCCGGGGCGAATGCGCAGAGGAACACCCACAAGAACGCCGTGCTGGCTTTCGCACGCGGCGACGCGGCGAAAGCCGCATACGTTAATTCGTTGGGTCTCGTGAGCGCCCTGACCCATATCTGGAAGAACGATTCTCGGCTCGAGCTCGGTGTCGATGCGTCCGTCATCCTAACCTCCTCCTTGGCTTGAGACCGGTCCGGCTTGTGATTCTGTCACGACTGGAACACCGCCAGGCTTGTGCGGATACGGTTACAATTCGCGCCGGTCACGGACCAACCATCCGCACCTGGGCGCGCTCGCCAGTGTGCCCGCACCGGGCTGCGTCCCGTGTCCCCAATCATACGTCAGATGAACCACAGCGAGAAGATCCAGGCAGTCCTGGCTACGATCCCGGCCAAGCCGGGCTGCTACATCATGAAGAACGCCTGCGCCTCGATCATCTACGTGGGCAAGGCGATCAGTCTCAGAAATCGCGTCCGTTCCTACTTCCATGCCGAGTCGGGCCACGATGCCAAGACTCGGCGTCTCGTGCGTGAGGTGGCGGACATCGAATGGATCCTCGTGGGATCGGAGCTTGAGGCCCTCGATCCTCGAGATGAACCTCATCAAGAAGCACCGGCCCAAGTACAACGTACGCCTTAAGGACGACAAGCGCTATCCGTATATCAAGGTGCACTGGGGGGAGCCCTTTCCCAAGGTGACCGTAACTCGCCAGATGGCCGAGGACGGCTCCCGCTACTTCGGCCCGTACACATCTGCGTGGGCTGTCTACCAGACACTCGACGCGCTGCGGCGCATCTTTCCATATCTCACCTGCGACCGGACCATCACCGGCCAGGATCAGCGCGCCTGCCTCTATCACGACATCAAGCTCTGCTCGGCGCCTTGCATCGGCGCCATCGACCAGGCTGCCTACCGCCAGATGATCTCGGATCTGATGGACTTCCTGGGCGGCCGCAGCGAACACATCGTGGCGCGGCTGCAAACAGCCATGCAACGGGCCTCCGACGAGATGCGCTTCGAACACGCCGGTGCATTCCGCGATCAACTCAAGGCCATCCAGGCCATCGTGGAACGCCAGAAGATCGTCTTTCCGACGGACTACCTGGATTCGGACGTGCTGGCCATGGCCCGATCTGACGGCGAAGCCTGCGTCCAGGTCTTCTTCATCCGCGGCGGCAAGCTCATCGGCCGCGAGTACTTCGTCCTGGAGGGCACCGAGGACGCCGCCAACTCCGAGGTCATGACCCAATTCGTCAAGCAGTTCTACACTGAGGCGGCCACAATTCCCCGTCAGGTCATGCTGCCGGAGGAGATCGAGGAAGCCCGCATCATCAGCCAGTGGCTGCAGTCCCGCCGCGGAGTCGACGCTGTGGAGTTCATTGTCCCGCATGAGGGACAGCCGCAACAGCTGGTGCAGATGGCAGCCGAGAATGCCTCTGAGACGCTTGCTGCCCTCCGTGCCCAGTGGCAGGCCGACACCCACAAACAGGAGCAGGCGCTGGCAGAATTGCAGACGCGCGCTGGCGCTCTCCGCGACCTCCAAACCGCATCGAATGCTACGACGTCTCCAACACACAGGGAACCGCCATCGTGGGATGCCATGGTCGTTTTTGAACAGCGGTGTTCCCAGCAAACGTCTGTACCGTCGCTTCAACATAGAGACCGTCGTCGGCGCACCGGATGACTTCGCCTCGATGGAAGAGATGCTCACCCGGCGCTTTCGGCGCTGGGCGGCCGGCCAGGCCAGCACCCTCCAGCCCGGCCACAAGCCGGATCCCTCGTTCTCCGTCCTGCCGGATCTGGTGATTGTCGACGGAGGCAAGGGTCAGCTGGGCCGTGTTGCCCGCGTCCTGGACGCTGTCGGGCCTGGACAAGCACTTCCGGTCGTTGGCCTCGCCAAGCAGCGCGAAGAGATCTTCTTCCCCGGCAAGTCCGATCCGCTCATGCTTCCCCGGCACTCACCCGCGCTATACTTGCTGCAGCGCATTCGCGATGAGGCCCATCGCTACGGCATCACGGCGCATCGGAAAAAACGCACGGCGCTGGGCCTGGCGTCTCAGCTGGATGCGTTCCCGGGCATCGGTCCCGGCCCGCCGCAAGGCGCTCCTCAGGCACTTTGGATCGCTGGACGCCATCCGCGAGGCCTCGCTCGAGGAACTGAAGGCCGTCGTGCCGGAAAGGCCGCCCGATCCATCAAGGCGCAACTTCCGTGAAGCTGATGAGTGTGATCCGGTATCGGATCCCTCAGAAAGGCGACCGCACATGCCACGCAAGCAGTCTACCCGAAACGGAACACGGACGCCCCTCGACCGCGCAGCTCGTCTTCCTGGTTCTCACGATCGTGATCATCCTCTCATTTGTGCTTTCACTGTTTGTTCAGGTGTAAGACCGCTACGCTGACGGATCGGCACTGACGCGTGTATAATCCGATGCGTTCCGGCCATCACCGATAGAGGACACAGAGACACACCGGAGAAACAGGTGTCTTTCGTGTCCTTTGTATTGTCAAAGCAGGTACCATGCTTGAGAAACTGAAGGCCATCACCAGGCACTACGAGCACCTTGGCGAGGAACTGCTGCAGGTCGGTGCAGACTACCAGCGCGCCGCCCAGATCAACAAGGAGCGCACGGACCTGGAGACCATTGTCGCCAAGTCCCGGGAGTACGGCCAGCGCGCTCAAGGACCTGGAGGAAGCCCAGGCTATCCTCGCATCCGACCAGTGAGCCGACACCGACTTGCGGTCTCTGGCCGAGGCCGACGTGGCCGCCCTCGACGCCGCAGATCGAGACGCTGGAGAAGGACATTCGCCGGCTGCTCGTTCCCCGTGATCCCCGCGACGAGAAGAATGTCATCGTCGAGATACGGGCCGGCACCGGCGGCGACGAGGCCGCACTGTTTGCCGCCGACCTGTTCCGCATGTACACGCGCTTCGCAGAGCGCCAGGCTTGGAAGTCTGAGATCCTTTCCGAGAACGCCATCGGCATCGGCGGCTACAAGGAAGTGATCTTCGAGATCAAGGGCCGCGGGCGCCTTTTCCCAGCTCGAAGTACAGAGTCCGGCGTGCACCGAGTCCAGCGTGTGCCCGCCACCGAGGCCTCCGGGCGCATCCACACCTCAACGGCCACCGTGGCGGTGCTGGCCGAGGCAGAGGACGTCGACATCGAAATCCCGGAAGCCGATATCCGCGTCGACGTCTTCCGCTCGTCCGGCGCCGGTGGACAGAACGTGCAGAAGAACTCCACCGCCGTCCGCATCACTCACCTGCCCACCGGCATGGTGGTCGCCTGCCAGGACGAGCGCTCCCAGCTGCAGAATCGCCTGCGTGCCATGGCCATCCTGCGGGCCCGCCTGTATGAAATCGAGGAGGAAAAGCGGCGCTCCGCCCAGGACGACACGCGCCGCTCCCAGATCGGCACCGGTGAGCGCTCGGAGAAGATCCGCACCTACAACTTCCCTCAGAACCGCGTCACCGATCATCGCACGGGGCAGTCCATCTTCAATGTGCCTGGCGTCATGGGTGGCGGCATCGACGACTTCATCGAGGAGCTTTCTGCGCGCGATGAGGCCGACCGTTTGGCTGCCACCGGCGTCGCGGAGCCGCGATCCTGACCCATGCTCCCAGATGATCCGTGCGCTGCTCGAACTTGGCGCCGCCCGCCTGGCGCCCTAACTGACGCTGCACCTTTGGACGCACAGGTCCTTCTGGCGCATGTGATCGGTCAATCGCGCACCTGGGTCCTGGCGCACGCAGAAGAGACCGCCAGCGAGGCGCAGGCCTCCGGATCGGAGGCGCTGCTCCAACGACTGGAACATGGCGAGCCGCTACCGTACGTGCTCGGTCATCAGGAATTCTTCGGCCTGGACTTCGACCTTACCCCTGACGTCCTGATCCCTCGACCCGAGACTGAGCTCCTGGTCCAGAAAGCCCTCGACTGGATGGCGCAGGCAGCCGGATCGCAGAACGGTTGCAGATATCGGCACAGGTTCTGGTTGCATCGCCGTCAGCATCGCTGTCACACGTTCCGGATGCCCACGTTCTGGCCACCGACATCTCGCCGGCCGCGTTGGTCGTGGCGCGCCGTAATGCCCTGAAGCTCGGAGTATCGGACCGAGTAAATCTCGTCGAGTGCGACATCCTTCCGCCCGGCGGATCGGGGCTTACCAGTGAGCAGCATCTCGACCTGGTGTGTGCAAACCTGCCGTACATTCCAAGCGCAACGCTGAGATCCCTGCCAGTCTACGGGCGAGAACCCGAGCTGGCGCTCGATGGCGGTGAGGATGGCCTGGATCCGTTTCGCCGGTTCTTCTCGTTGGTTCCCCCGTGGATGGCGCCCGGCGGTCTGATGCTCCTTGAGATTGAGGCCAGCAGCGGACCGGCCGTGTTGTCGCTTGCCTACGATGCTTTCCACTCCGCCGCCATCCACCTTCACAGGGACGCCGCGGATCAAGAGCGCCTACTGGAGATTCAGCTAAACGGAATGACGTGAAGACTGAGTTTCTGTCAGCCAACGCTGGAGGCAAATGTCCGGCGGGCCGCCCAGTTGGTGAGCCGCGGCGCGCTGGTGGCCTTCCCCACCGATACCGTGTACGGGTTGGGCGCGTCCGCCTTCGATGCGGACGCGGTCCTGCGTATCTATATTCGCCAAGGACCGTCCCCCGGAAAAAGCCATCCCGATCCTTCTGGAGTCCCTGGACCAGCTCAGCCTGGTGGCCAGCGAGCCGGGGAGGAACGCCCTCGCCCTTGCGCGCCGTTTCTGGCCCGGGCCGCTCACGATCGTCATGGCCAAGCATCCGCGAGTACCAGCGGCGGTAGCTCGAGATACCGTGGGGGTGCGTGTTCCGGATCATCCGACGGCATTGGCCCTCCTAGCTCTCTCCGGCCCACTGGCCGTCACGTCCGCCAATCTCTCAGGCTCGCCAAGCCCCTTGACCGCCTCCGAGGTGCGCCAGCAGCTGGATGGGCGATTGGAATTGATTCTTGACGGCGGTGCCGTCCCCGGCGGCATCGCCTCAACGGTCGTGGACTGCACGGGGCCTGACCTTATTCTTCTACGCTCCGGGCCACTCTCGCTGGAGCAACTCAGAGCCGCTCTGGGGACGGTCTAAGCACTTTCGAGAAGGAATTCTCATGACCGACTAAATTACCCTTCAGATTCTGCTCATGCCGGTCAGTACAATGAAGGATGCATTCTCCTCTAACAAACTGCGCTCGGGCCAACGCTCGAGCGCAGTTTGCTGTTATCGTCATGGGAGCGCTTTGGCAGCGCACGACCTGCGGCGATCAGACTAGCGGCCAGTTCGGCTCCACGTCAAGACCCAGATCTGATTTGTGGCCCAGGACGTGATGCCTGTAACCGGCAGCCGCGATCATCGCTGCGTTGTCCGTGCAGAGCCACAAAGGAGGAATGTGAACCGGGATCTCGGTCTGCTCCAGGAAAGTCTCCCGAAGGCGCCGGTTGGCGGAAACTCCGCCGGCAACGATGATCGATCGGGCGCCAGTTTCTTTGCCAGCCTCCATCGTCTTTCGGAACAGGACGTCCACGACTGCCGCCTCAAACGACGCGGCCAGGTCGGCCACTGGCAGCGCACCAATTCGGGGTCCCTGATTGCGCACCTCTCTGAGGACCGCTGTCTTGAGGCCACTGAACGAGAAATTCCACGTTCCCTCGAGCCATGCCCTCGGAAAGTTGAATCGGCGGGCATCGCCATTCTTGCCGGCCTCCTGGATTGCGGGCCCACCTGGATATCCAAGACCGAGCAACCGGGCCACCTTGTCAAATGCCTCCCCGGCCGCATCGTCCAGCGTGGAGCCTAGCCGTTCATACTGCAGGTGACCGGTCATCAAGTCCAGCTCGGTGTGCCCCCCCGAAACCAGCAGGGCCACCACCGGGAATTCGGGCTCGTTGCGGGCCGGCTCGTCCGCTTTGTGGACCCATGCGGAATACAGGTGACCCTCAAGGTGATTCACGCCGATGAGCGGCAACCCGCTTCCCACCGCCATGCCCTTGGCCACGTTCATTCCGACTACCAGTGAGCCTGCCAGGCCGGGGCCACGCGTGACGGCGATGGCATCCAGATCTTGGAGCGTCACGTGAGCCTGCTCCAGAGTCGCCTCGATCACAGGCACCACCGCCAGGACATGCTGGCGCGAGGCGACCTCGGGGAACACGCCGCCGAAGCGCGCGCATGCATCTCCATCTGGGATGCCACTGTGGACGCCAGGAGCGAGCGGCCGCCGTCGAGTACTGCGCAAGCCGTCTCATCGCACGAGGTTTCAATCGGCCAGCATTCTGGCGCACGACGAATTCAGCCATGCCTGCACCCTGAGCCGTAGCACTCTCGGCGCCGGCTCATTTGGGCCGCCAATGTCTTCATTGGCAGGACGAAGTCGTACGGGTATTCTGCCAGCCTCTCCAGCGTTGCCATCTGGCCGAACCCAGTATGTGTCCTCGATCCTGGCTCCCATTCCCTTGTCAGGATAGTACAGCCCGGGCTCGATCGTGATCACGACTCCCGGTCGCAGGAGATTGTCGTCTGAGGCCGTGTGTCGGCTCCAGGGACGCTCGTGGATGTTCAATCCGACACCGTGGCCCAGGGAATGCACGTAACCATTCTGGAGGACGCCCTCCGTGTGCATCGGCGTTGCATGCCCGTGCCTGTGGAACTCCTCGGATACCAGGCGCTGGTATTCCTTGAAGCTCACGTTGAGGTCGATGTTCTCCACACCGAGTTCATAGGCCTTGTCGACCTCATCGAAGAGTTGCCTGGCCTCGGGAGTCGCATAGCCCAGGCTCCACGTGCGCGTGAAGTCATAGAAGTACCCGCCGCCAGCCTCACCGGGAAAGATGTCAAAAACAATTGTCTGCCCCAGCCGAAGCTCATCCCCGGGCGTTCCCACTGAGTGCGGTATGCCCGCGTCCTTGCCAATGGCGAAGATGGTGCCCTCAACCTCGACCGCCCCGCGTTCAGCCAACCACAATGAGATACTGCTCTTGACGTCCGCAATGGTCAGCGGTGTGCCATCCGCCTTGAGCAGCACCTCATCCGCGCCGAACCGGACTGTTCTGCAGGAGCGAGGCCACCTTGCCCACAACCTCGGTGGTGATCTGGCCCATGCGGCGAATGTGATCGACCTCCGCCTCATCCTTCGTTTCCATCGCACGCAAGAAAAGGGAATCCTCTTTCGGTTCGCCGACCAGCTCCAGTTCCGGAAGAGCCTCCCGAACTCGAGCGATAATTGACATTAGGTCTCCGGCATCCAGACTGCCGTACAACCCGACGCGGCCCCGGGACAGGCCCAGAGGCTCGAGGATCTGTTTGGGATCCTTGAGCAGCACATCAACGCCGTTCATCTTTAGCGGAATGACCTCCAGCCCGCTCTTTCCCGCCTCAGCGCGCTCCATCGCATTGCAATAGACGACCGCCGGCGCGCCCTGCTTCTTCACGACGACGCCATTGGTAATGTGTCCTCCTCCGACGAGGTAATGCATCGCGGGATTGTGGCTGGCGTGACCCAACACCACGATGGCGTCCATTCCGCGTGCCGCCATCAGAGAATCCAGATCTGCTCTCACCGCAGCTCCATCAACGCACCCCGCACAGCTTTGATCAGCACTTCGTCGTCCCGGGGCGGCACGGTCCTCGGATCCAGCAGGACTTTCCGGTGTTCGGCGCGCGCCACAACTGGCGGATCTTGGATGCGCAAGGCAGCCAGCAGTCGCGTCCGGGCTTCGGACACTGAGCCCAAGAACATGCGTCGGCAGGGTCTCACCCGGCAGGCTGCCGCCACCCAGTGTGGACTCACCCGCGATCGCCTCACCTTCGCCCAGATCGTCAGCCCACTCCTTTGCCCGGGATGCGATCTGCTCAAGCGGCGCACCGATCATCTGCCAAACCGGGACTTCCTTCTCAGCCTCATTCAGCAAGTAGTGCGTCAAGGTCGCGCTCAAGCCAGCCAGGGTTATCTTGTCCGCGCGCACGGCCCGGGCAAGCGGGTGTTTTGCCAGCTTCCCCACCAGTTCGGCCTTTCCCAGGATGATCCCCGCCTGCGGTCCTCCCAGCAGCTTATCGCCTGAGAAGCACACGATATCCACCCCCGCAGCGAGTGACTCCTGCACCATCGGTTCGTGAGCCAAACCAAACCGGGTGGTGTCCAGCAATGCCCCGGATCCCAGGTCGTCGACAACGATCTGATCGCGCGTGTGCCCCGTCCGCGCAATGGAGGCCAGGTCCGGTTCTGACGTGAAGCCCACCATCTTGAAATTGGATCGGTGCACCCTCACCACCATCTGCGTCTGAGCGAAAGCCTCCTCGTAGTCGGAGAGTCTCACCTTGTTCGTGGTCCCCACTTCGACTAGTCGGGCGCCGGATTGGCGCATCACGTCCGGCATGCGGAAGCCGCCGCCAATCTCCACAAGTTGCGAACGGGCTATGGCCACACGTTTCCTTGAGGCCAGGGCGGATAGGATCAGCAGGACGGCCGCAGCATTGTTGTTGACCACCAACGTGGCCTCGGCGCCTGTCAGCATCTTTAGCGCATCGCCAATGTCCTGGAGACGACCGCCGCGCTTCCCCGTCTTGAGATCGAGCTCGACATTGGCATAGCCGGTGGCGATCTCAACCATGGCAGCCCGCGCCGCTTGCGAAAGTGGTGCGCGGCCGAGATTGGTGTGCAGGATCACACCGGTCGCGTTGATCACTCGATGCGGACCCGTGCGAGTCCACCCTGAGAGCAGGTGCCCTGAGCTTTCCAGGATTGACGAGACCGAAGTCCCTGCCTGGCCCCCGTCCATCTTCAGTTCTTGGCGCAGGCCCTCGAGCGTCTGGCGCACAGCCCTGAGCGTCAGCGGCCGTCCGTAGCTGGCAGTCAGGGCTGCTGCCTCCCCAGTCTGCAAGATCTGCTCTACCGATGGCAGGCTGTTAAGCGAACCCATTCCCCTCCATCGAAGACTCGGCGGACTCTGTTTCGGCTTCAGGGGTCGCCTGCCGTTCCCTACCCGCCGGGGTGGGCGGCTTCCAGCGCGCCCTTTCCCGCAGTCGCAGCACGTATTCCAAAGCCATGAATCCGCCCGCTAGTCCTATCCAGATCCAGAACGCCATCACGCGGCCAAGCTGAAGCCATGCCACGAGACACCCATACACACCTACCCACATTGCTTGACGCACGATGGTATGCGGTTCTGCGGATGGCTCGGACGGGAACCGCAGATTTAGAAAGTAGGCCGCGGGCAGTGCGGTACCAGTAAGTGCCACGAACCAGAGCACAAAGAACCCCCAACGTGCCCACACCAGGGGAGGCAACTGGAAAACGTACAGCATCAGCGCAAGCCCGCCCCAACCGGCTATCATGAGTAAGATGGCCGAAACGACATATTGGCGGGCGTTGGGTGGTTGTTGCATGCGCTGAATTATACTCGTCAGGATTCTGGCAGCCGTCGGCGGCCGCCAAGTGGACACGCTTAACCAACAGGACGCACACATGAACGTTGCTGATGCCATTCGTACGAAACGGGCGGTTCGTCAATTCAAGCCCTTGCCTCTCAAACCCGAGGAGGTATCCGCGATCCTCGGTTCAGGTCGGCGGGCTCAGTCTTCCAAGAACGAGCAGGTCTGGCACTTCATCGCCGTGCAGGATCGCGCGTTGCTAACGGAGCTGTCCGGCTGCGGAACCTGGGCCAGTCATCTAGCCGGCGCCGCCCTCGGTGTCGCCATCCTGACGCCCGATCCGCAGGCAAAATTCCAGACCATGTTCGACGCCGGCCAGGCTGCCGCCTACATGCAGCTCGCCGCGTGGGAGTTGGGAATCGGGTCGTGCCCTGCGTCCATTTATGAAGCCGAGAGGGCGCGCCACATTCTTGGGTTTCCAGCCGAGCTCCACCTGCACATCATGCTGTCCTTCGGCTACCCGGCGGACAAGGAACAACTGACACGGCCTCCGAAGAAGGGCGGCCGCCGCCCTCCGACTGAGGTGATTCACATGGATCGCTGGTAGGTCGATCGAGAAAGCTACCCCGCGGCGCACAACAGGAAAGCGGCCATCGCGTGGCTTCTCCAAGGACGAGTCCGATGAGGCAGACAGGGCCGAAGTGGCTATACGCAAAGGCTCCGGCGATTACGGCCCGCCGTACTCCAGGCGCACATCCGCCATCAAGCCACGAGGTGCTCTTTTCAATTCCCCGACCACGCCGATCTCGCAATCTGAACCGACTGCCACACGTCGAGGCAATGGGATGATGCGCAACCACAGCGAATTGGGGCTGCGGACGATTTGGTGCCCTGCTCACGCGCCTTTGAATGGCGAGTGCGCATTACTCCGCAATTCGGTCGCTCTTCATGCTGCTTGCATCGTTCGTGTATGGCTTGCGCATCACACCTGCGGGGCGTGCAGGGACCGCGATGGTATAATGCGGCGGCACTGTAGGTTTGTTGAGACCAGAAATGGGCATCCAGGAAACTGTTCTGATCGAATTGGAGAGGCTTACCGGCACGGATCAGGTTCGCAAGGACCTCGACGTGGATCTATTCGGCGAGAAACTCCTGGATTCGCTTGGCGCGGTGGAACTAACCCTCGCACTGTCTGAGAACTTCGGCATGGAGCTTTCGCCCAGCGACATAGATCGCGAGTCCTGGGCCACTCCCCAGAAGATCATTGACTATGTTGCCGAAAGAACCGCCCGGGCATGAATCGCCTCCCGCATCTGGTTGCGGCAGCCGCCGCCATTCTGGCAGCCGTCGCGGGCGCGTTCGCCTACACTGAGTACGCCAGCCACACCGAAAACAAATACATCCATGCCGTGGCCGCGCTCGATCACGCGCGAGATCAGCCGCGGCATCGCCGCGGAGCGCGCCGCCATCCGTCAGCCGGACCTGCTTCTCATCTACGGGGCTTCAGAGCTGGTGCTGCTTGAGACGGAGTACGAGGCGACTCGCTTTTTCAGCACATATCCCACGGGCTTCATGGTATTCAACGCCGCCACCAAGGGGGGCTCATCGCTGACAGTGGCTCAGAGGCTCGCGGCCCTCGGATCGGACTTGAAGGGCAGGCGCGTCATCTTCGCCATTGGGCCCGCCATTATGACCATGGCCCCATTTGGAGACGTGGCCGAACGGCACTATGAGGGCAACTTTTCGCAGCTCCACGCCCTGGAGCTCGCCCTAAGCCCGCGGCTTGGAATGGAGACGAAAGGCATCGCCGCCAGACGGATGCTCGAATTCCCCGAGACCCTGCAGCCCAACGCCTTCTTGTTGTTCACCCTCCGAATGCTTGCGGATCCGTCGCCGTGGAGTTCCGCGTTGTACTACTTATCTCTGCCGCTCGGTCAGCTCGAACTGGCCACGCTCCGTTTGCAGGATCACTACGCGACGGTGCAATACATTCATCATCTGTCTGCCGCAGAGGTGACGGTCGTGCGCCAACCGCGCCAGATCGACTGGGATGCCCTTGTTGCACAGGCCGAGCTCGAACAGATCCAGAGCACCGACAGCAACCCCTATCATGTGGATAACAGTCAATGGAACAAGATCAAGGAGCTCTTTGCGGCTCCTGCCGCCCCTGGCTCGCGCGACGATGACTTTATCAATGATGTCTCCATCGCCCGCGAATGGGATGACCTGCGGTTGGCCCTGCGCGTCCTCCACGAATTGGATGCCCGTGCCTTGATCATGAGCAGCCCGATGAATGTCCCGCTGTGGGAAACGATCGGTGTATCTGAGCCGGCCCAGCACAAGTACTACGAGCTCCTGCACTCCGTCGTGGACCCTTTCGGGGTGCCTGTGCTGGACGGCAGCGAATGGGGTCGCATTCCATACTTCAGCATGGACCTCGCATCCCACGCCAGCCGGAAAGGATGGATCTATGTCGACCAGAGACTTGATCAGATCTATCACGGCCAGCTTCCGTAATCCCTGGGCTCGTGTGGCACTGCTTACGGCGTACTATCTCCTGATCATAGCCGCCCTCGTCCTGATGTATGGTGAGGGCAACATCTCTTCCACGGGCTTCGTGTATCAGGGCTTCTGACGCATGGATCTCATCCGCAAGATCGAAGCGTGGAGCGCTGCGACGCCATCCCGCCCCGCGCATGTGTCGGCCAAAGATGTGCTGACCTATGGCCAACTCCAACAGCGCAGTGATCAGTTCGCCTCGCATCTGCTTCGGGCGCTTCCATCCGACAAGTCGGCTGTGGCCATCCTTGGCCACAAACAAAGCGAAATGCTCGTCGGCTTTCTCGGCAGCCTCAAAGCTGGCCACCCTTACGTCCCCCTCGATTCATCCCTCCCAGCCAGTCGCGTGCAGGCAATCTTGCAGGCGGCTGGAGCGAGCCTATTCTCGGTTGAGCAGATCCGCGAGGTCTGCTCCCGGATCCCGGCTGCAACGGGCTTCGAGCCTCGTTGGCCCTCTCGAGAGGACATCTGGTACGTGATCTTCACGTCGGGCAGCACGGGGGAGCCCAAGGGCGTGATGATCACCCGCGACAGCCTGGAGAGTTTCGTCAGTTGGACCCTGGATGAGCAGCGCTTCACAGCATCGAGCGAGGTGTTTCTCAATCAGGCGCCGTTCTCGTTTGACCTCTCTGTCATGGACCTGTATTCAAGCCTGGTCACAGGCGGCACTTTGTTCAGCCTCACTCAGGAATTGTTGGCGGAGCCTCGCCGCCTGTATGAGTCACTCGGATCCTCCGGCATCACGGTCTGGGTGTCAACGCCATCTTTTGCCCGCCTGTGCCTCATGCAGCCCACCTTCGGCGAGGCGATGCTTCCGGATGTCCGGAAGTTCTGGTTCTGTGGCGAGACCCTGGCGCCGGAGGTGGCGGCGGAGCTCCTGCGCCGTTTCCCGCGAGCAGAAGTATGGAACACATATGGGCCAACCGAGGCCACTGTCGCGACCACCAGTGTCATGGTGACAAATGCGGTTCTGGATCGCTACAACCCTCTTCCCGTGGGGCGCGCCAAGCCCGGATCCACATTGATGATCCAGGACGACGCTGGGCACTTGCTTGAGCCCGGCAGCCGCGGTGAAATCGTCATCGCGGGCCCAAACGTGAGCTTGGGCTACATCAATCGCCCCGATTTGACCGCCCGCGCATTCTTTGAGCACGAGGGGCACCGCGCCTATCGCACTGGCGACGCAGGGCACTGGGACGGCGACCTGCTTTTCTTTGATGGTCGGTTGGACTTCCAGATCAAGCTGCACGGGTACCGCATCGAATTGGGTGACATCGAGGCAAACATCCACAAACTTCAAAACGTACAGGACGCCGTCGTGCTCCCCGTGATGCGGGATGACCGCCCGGAATACTTGGTCGCGTTCGCCATAATGAGATCCATGGGTCTTTCAACAGAGTTTGAACTGTCGCAGCAGTTGCGGGGTGAGCTCGGCGCGCGGCTGCCGGACTACATGATCCCTCGCCGATTCGTTTTCGTGCGGGAATTCCCGATAACCCCCAACGGCAAAGTCGATCGTCAGAAGCTCGCGCAAACCATTCCGTGATTCCGTACACTGATTTTCTGTATTTCGGCATCTCACTGTATGCGCTGGTGCCGGCCCTGCTCCTCGGTCTGCTCCGGCGATTCTGGCGTAGCTGGATCATAGTCGCCACTCTCTTCATGCTGGCGATTCAGTACTTCGGCCCTTCGGGCAGCATCGCTGGGCCGTGGAATGGCCTGGTCCTGGTGATCGGCTACGCCCTCCTGGAGTGGCTGATCGCGTTGGCGTGGCTTCGAATCCGCAGCCGCGCACGACATAGGTGGGTGTTCTACGCTGCGGTCCTGCTCGGCTTGCTGCCCCTCTTGGGAGCCAAGTATGCCGGGTTTGTGGGCATCGAGTATCCGTTCGCATTCGTCGGATTGTCCTACGTAACATTCCGCAGCCTGGATGTCCTCATCGGCATCCAGGATGGCGTCATAAAGCATCTGACTGCAGTCCGCTATCTGGCGTTCATGCTATTTTTTCCGGCCATTTCCTCGGGCCCGATTGACCGGTACCGCCGATTTTCCGAGGATTGGGAGCGAGAACGGAGCCCATCCAGTGTTCTGTCGGATTTCGACGGCGGAGTTCATCGCATCTTCACCGGGTTCCTGTACAAATTCGTCCTGGCGGCCCTGATCCAGCAGCACTGGATGGATCCAGTCGCTCAGCAGACCGGGATCCTGCCGGTGCTATCCTACATGTACGCATATACCCTGTACCTCTTTTTTGACTTCGCAGGGTACAGTTCCTTCGCTGTTGGGTTCAGCTATCTTCTCGGAATCCGAACTCCGGAGAATTTCGACCGGCCGTTTCTTGCCCGCGACATCCGGGATTTTTGGAATCGCTGGCACATGAGCCTCTCGTTTTGGTTCAGGGATCACATCTATAACCGGTTCATCTTTACGGCGTTGAAAGGCCGGTGGTTTCGCAGCCCGCAATTGGCTTCATCCGTCGGCTACTTGATCACCATGGGACTCATGGGGCTTTGGCACGGGACAGAGCTGCACTTTCTCGTCTATGGCCTGTACCATGGGGTCTTGCTGGCTCTAACCAGCTCGCTCGATCGGCGCTTCAAGGCGAATCGGCTCATCAACAGCCCTGACTGGTCATGGCACTCATTGTCCATTTTCCTGACCTTCCATCTGGTGGCCGTTGGACTGTTGATCTTCTCGGGTCGCCTGTTCTGACAAGCACGAATCCCAGCGGACCCACAGGGTAGAATGGGCACATGCCCGACCTCACACGCCGTGATTTCTTGAAATTTGGTGGCAGCGCGTTGCTGGCCGCGCCGTTCTTTGGTCGCCGACTCTCGGGCGGGGCCGCTCGGTCGGCGCCGGTGATATACCACGGCAGCGACCGCCTGCCGCGCATTGCGCTTACTTACGATGATTGCCTGCTGGTGACGCGCCTCCATATGCTCCAGGCCATTCTGCAGGCCAATCCTGAGGTGCGAGTCACGCTCCTGCCCACTGGGCAGGCCCTCATCAACAACGAGTCCAAATCCCCTGGCATCTGGAAATGGTTTCATGAGCGCGGCCATGAATATGCCTATCACAGCTGGGATCACACCGATCCCTGGGTTCTCTCGGACGATCAAGTTCTCGGGGACTATGATCGCTGGCAGGGCGCTCTGTATCAGGTCCTGGGGGCCAGCCCCTTGGTACGCTTTGCCAGGCCGCCGTTTGGCAACCTCAGCGGGTCATTCCTGAGTATGTGCGGCCTTCGCGGAAAGGTTGCGACGATGTGGTCCACTGGATTCGGTGGCGCCGTGGACGTTGGCGTGGCGGCTGCGAAGCGGGCCCGCCATGGAGATATCGCCTTGTTGCATACGCGCAACCAACCCGCCATCCCACAGATCAACCAGGAAGAGAGCTGGGACATGACCATTACATCCCAGATTTTGCCGTACTTCGCATCCACAGGAATCGAATGCGTCACGCTTTCGATTCTGTATGACGACCTATTGCGCGAGACCCTCAACGCAGCCGGCTGCGAGATCGGTACCGGCCTCTCGCCGACGCGCATCTGCCTTGAATGAGTGCGCCCGGAACGTTCCGAGCGCAGCGCCGCACAGCCCTCAGACCGGCATCCTGCCCGCGTACTGCTCTGCGAACAACGCCGGCTGTCCCCCGGTGTGCCAAAACAATACCGATTCGTGATTCTTGAATTCGCCTCGTCGGATCAAGTCGATCAAGCCCGCAGCGGCCCTGCCGGTGTAGACCGGGTCCAATAGTAAACCCTCGGTATGGGCAAAAAGCCTTATCGCTTCTTGCTCTGCGGCCGTGATCACGCCGTAGCCGGCCTGGCAGTAGTCGGCGTTGGCCAGAACATCCTTCTCTGAGAATTCCAGCCTCGCTCCGAGCATCTCGCTGGCATCCCCTGCCAGCCGGGAGACTCGGTTCTGGAGCCAATCGACCGTCTCGTCGATGCTGATTCCCAGGATCTTTCCGTGAAATCCGAAGACGCGCTGACCCAGAACCATTCCGGCATGTGTCCCCCCGGACGATGTCCCAAAGACGATCCAGTCCGGATGCACATTCTGCTGCATCAGTTCTTCGATCGCGTACGCGTAACCCATTGCACCTGTTGGACTCGATCCGCCATACGGCACCAGGTAAGGGTGTTTGCCCGCGGAGGATGCCGCATCTACTGTCTCGCGCAGAACGCGATCCCGATCCTTCCGGTCTGCAACAGCCACGATCTTGGCCCCGAATAGCTGGTCCAAGAGCAGATTTGCGGTTGGATTCTCGGGCCTCTCGCCGGTCAGCACCAGGATGCACTCGAACCCAAATCGGGCGGCGGCCGCTGCAGTCTGGCGGCAGTGATTCGATTGGAACGCGCCCGCGCTGATCAGCACGTCGGCGCGTTGTGCCTGTGCCTCTGCCACGAGGAATTCCAGCTTCCGCGTCTTGTTGCCGCCAAAAGCCAGTCCGGTCTGATCGTCGCGCTTGACCATGATCCGCGGCCCCCCAAGCGCCTTCGAGAGCCGGGGCAATTCCTCGACGGCCGTGGGCAGATGGGCAAATCGGATTCTGGGGATCACATTTCCTCCCCTGGTTCTGGGGAAATCGAGTTCATGTAAGATCCTCCTAGGAAGCCATCATCTGGCGCTTCATGTGCCGCCGAGGGCATCATGGATGCTCTGAGTTCTCCGCCGTCGCATCAGGTCCAGTGCACGCGGCACGAGCTGGCCGTACAAGCTGTACCAGAGCCCACCCGCTGGATAGTCCCATGCCCCGATCGTCCGCACCACGTATCCACCCAAACCCTCTTTGAAATCGGAACACACCGTACATGGGATCGGCTTCGTCGAACTCGTCCGGAGCACCCCACAAATCATACACGCGGCAGCCTCGGCGCTCCGCACGCCGGATGGCCTCCCACTGCAGCAGGTGATTGGGCATCATATCTCGGTGAGCCGCCCGCGACATCCCGTACAAGTAATATGCTCGACCGGCAAAATAGAAGAGCAGGAGCCCGGCAATCGGCTCGCCCGCGACCTCGGCCACAAGCGCCTCGGCCGACGGTTCGAAGGATCCTTCGGCTGCCGAGAGGAAAGCACCCCAAACCGTCTGGTAATAAGCCTCACCCCGAATCACGAAACCGTCTCGATCAGCAGTTTCAGCGTACATTCTGAAGAGTAACGGAATGTCCCGTCGAGTCGCCTGAACGAACAGTCACACCCTTGCGCTCCGCAAGTCGAATGTTGTATCGCGACTTCTGCTTCATACGCCCGAGCAATTCCTCTTCGGACCCGGAAAGATCCATCCACACGCTGTTGCGGAACTGGACCTGTAAATCCGAAATCCGCCATCCTCTTGCCTTCAGCAATGCCTGCCAGGTGGCACCGAGAGCATCGTCGCAATACCCCTCGGACCCGGGAAAGCCGCGTCCTAGTTCCACGTCGGGGTCGATCTTAGCAAGTATGGCGCCTTCTCGCCGGCCCAATGCCTCCAGGTCGCCAAGGACCTGCACGCACAAGTTGCCGTTGGACGGATCGAGGAGTGGTCCCTTGGGAGCGTACAGTATGCACAGGCCGCGGACGAATCCGCGACGGAGCACAGGTCGCTTGAGGATCATCGCCGCCGCAACCGCAGCGTTGTCGCCTGCCTTGTCTTCGTGAATTGCGGATTGCGCGCTTGAACCTGCCCGCCAGACCAGCGGCATGGGCTCCCACCCGTACATTGCCTTCACCTGTGCCCATTGCCAGGTCTGCAACAGATGCGCACCTGGAAGACTTGCGACCAGTGCATTCCATTGCGCTCCAGTCCCCAAAAAGGGACGCATCTCCGCCGCTGTCATGCGGCCATCCGACCCGTTGCCCTGAGCAAGTACAGGCGATACAGCAAGGGCTTGAACACCTGGTCCAGCGACGGCGCCGCCCTGCGCACTTTGCCGCCAAAGCCGCGCTTGAACCGATAAACTCCCCATAGGCCATCGTTTCGGTCGGCGAAGCCCATCTCGAGCCCAACCTCGTCATCGTCCGGTACACCCCAAAGATCGTATTCGGTACAGCCGCGTTCTTTCGCCCAGCGCATGGCTTCCCACTGCAGCAGGTAGTTGGGCATCTTCTCGCGTTGCAGCTCTGTCGACCCCCCGTACACGTACCACGCCCTCGCCCCGCGCCTGAATACCATCAGGGTCGCCAGAGCCTGACCATCCAACTCCGCCACCAGGAGCTCGCAAATCCCCAGGTCATGGAAGAGGTCGTACGCTCGCCGATAGTAATCCAGCGAGTGAACGGCAAATCCGTCCCTGGTTCCGGTGGCCTGAAGCATCGCGTGGAATGCCGGGATGTCGCGCCATGCTCGGATGGAGACGCCTTTCTTCTGAGCCAGGCGGATGTTGTATCGGCACTTTTGCCTCATCCGGCCCAGGATGCTATCCTCTTCTGGACGCAGGTCCACCACGATCGTGCGCCGTGGCTGTATGCTGTGAGGCGAAGGGGCGAACCCCCCCGGTGAAGGCTCGAGTTCGGTGCCCTCCCACCCATCGATCTCGAACTTGCAGGCGACGGCCTGGCGGGCACGGCAGATCGCATCGACCTCTCTCCAAAACGGCAGGGCATCCGCGGCATCCAGTTGACCAGGTGCCACCTTGGGTAGATAGGCCAGCCGCAGGCCGAATGGAAGGCTGCGAAAGAGCATCTGGGCGCCGCTCCGGCCCACAACCAGACGGGCGACCTCCCAGCCATACTGCGACTTCAAGTCGCCCCATTCACCCGTCTGCAGAAAGTGGCTCTGCGGATGGTTCCGGAGGAAATCGTTCCAAACTATCAGCGATACTTCCGGCATCAGACGATGGCCGTGATATCCGGCGCGGGCGCCTCACTGATGGACGCGCCCGGGATGGCGGCTTGCAGCAGACGTATGATGCCTCGCATCCCCCCGCATGGCCAGGGCTGCAAGCTCGTCAAGGTGGCCGCAAGATCACCGTCCGCCACTAATGCTTCATTCGTCGAGCACACGATATCCGGATGAGCCGTCTTCTCGTAGGCCTTGTCGTCTTCCCACAATTCCTCGCTCAGTTTCTCGCCGGGGCGTATGCCTGTGAACTCGATTTCGATGTCCCGACCCGGCTCCAGCCCGGATAGCCGGATCAGGTCCTCGGCAAGATCCACAATTCGCACCTGCTCGCCCATATCCAGCAGGAACGCCTCGCCGCCTCGCCCCATCGCGGCCGCCTGCAGCACCAGGTGGACGGCCTCCGGGATCGTCATGAAATAGCGCTCCATGTCCGGATGCGTGATCTGCACCGGTCCGCCCGGCGGCGATCTGGCGCTTGAACAGCGGGATGACGCTGCCGCGGCTTCCCAGCACGTTGCCAAAGCGGACAACCGAGTAAAGCGCACCGGTGCGACGCGCCGCATCCAGCACGATCATTTCGGCCAGGCGTTTCGTGGCGCCCGTACACGTTCGCGGGGCAGATCGCCTTGTCCGTGGAAAGCAGCACCAGCCGCTCCACGTTGCCGCTCAGCGCCGGCCTCCACGACGTTCTGCGTGTCCAAGGACGTTGTTGAGCGACGGCTTCCGACACATTGGTCTGCATCAATGGCACGTGCTTGTGGGCCGCGGCGTGAAAAACGACCTGCACTCCGTGCTCGCTCGAGAATGGCCGGAATCTCGTCCGGCATCCTTCACGTCCGCAATGACCGGTGTGCAGTATCGCGGCCGGGAAGACACTCGCGCAACTCCAGCACGGTCTCAAAGATGCTGTTCTCGCCGTGACCCAGCACGACCAGTTCGTCGGGATTCCAGCGGGCGATCTGGCGGCAGAGCTCCTGCCCGATCGAACCTCCGGCGCCGGTGACGAGCACGCGTTGCCGTTCGAGAGGACGTCGCCGATCATCGCTTCGTTCACCTGCGTCGGTTCTCGGCGCAACAGATCAGTAATATCCACTTCGCGCAGGCGGCTCACGCTCACGCGGCCGCCGATCAGCTCATAGATACCCGGCATGGTCCGCGATGGGATTCCCTTTTGCCGGCACACATCGTTGACCATCCGCACGATGCGTCCGGGCGCAGAAGGAATGGCGAAGATGACCTCGTCGATCGGTTGCTGTTCAGACACCTCGGCCAGATCCTTGATGTAGCCGATGACTGGCACTCCGTGGATCTCCTGGTTCTGCTTGGTCGCATCATCATCCAGCAAGCCGACCGGGGTCAGGCTCAGCTGCGACGATCTCTGGAGCTCCCGCACCACCAGCGCGCCCGCATCGCCGGCGCCGATGACGAGCACGCGTCGCCTGCTTCCCCTCCGGGGCGGCGCCGACTGCTCCGCCAGCACCCGCAGCGCGAAGCGCGATCCGCCGATCAGCACGAGCGACAGCAGCCAATCGATGCCCAAGCGCAGATCTGGGCATGCCCGGCACCACCAGCCCAGCCGAGATCGAGCCCCAGCATCACCGCAGACGTCAGCACGGAGGCCGCCGTGACGGCCGCCGTGATCAGCCGGAGTTCGTGGGTGCTGGCATAGATCCACAGCCGTCGGTAGAGGCCAAAGAAGTAGTACGTCGGAATCTTGAGTGCCAGCGCCACGCCGCACATGGTCAGCATGGCCGGGAAATAGTACGGCAGCTGGGCCACATCCAGGCGCAGCGCGAAGCTGCCCATCACCGAGACGACGGTGAGCAGCAAGTCGCCGTAGAACACGTAGCGATTTCGCAGATGCGGCCGAAGTCCTAGTGCATCCACTCGACCGTTTCCTTCAGGCCTTCCAGCAACGAGGTCTCGTGCCGTGAAACCCAGAATCGCCTGCATTCGTTGGCGGACTGCCGACGGACGCATCGATGTCGCCCGGTCGGTTCGCGGCGAAGATCGGGCGCGGCGCGCCGGCAGCAGTTCGCTAGAGGGCGTCGAGCAGATCCAGGATGCGGGTCTGGACGGCCCGTGCAGACGTTGAAAACCTGCCCGGGCGCAGCCGGATGCTCGGCCGCCATCAGGTTCGCCCGCACCACGTCGCCCACGAAGATCAGATCCCGCGTCTGGGTGCCGTCGCCAAAGACCGTCGGGGCTTTTCCCGCAAGCAACTGCCTGATGAAGATCGGAACGGCCGCCGCGTACTGCGTGTCAGGGCGCTGGCGCGGCCCGTAGACATTGAAATACCGCAGGGCGCTGACCTCCAGGCCCAGAGAACGTGCTGTAGAGCGCGGCATAGATCTCGTCCACCAGCTTGGTGGCCGCATACGGGGACAGCGGGCGGGGCGCGCTCGATCTCGCCAGCGGCAGCGCGTCTGAGTCGCCGTAGACCGCCGCGCTGCTGGCGATCACCACCCGGCGAACGCCGGCCTGCCGGGCCGCTCTCGAGCAGGCTCGACGTTCCCCTGATGTTCACGTCGAAGCACTCTGGGGCCGCTCCATGGATGCGGGAACCGAGACGAAGGCAGCTTCGTGAAAGATCACCTCCACGCCGCCGCAGCGCTTCCTTACCATCTGCGGATCACGAATATCGCCCTCGAGTCACCTCCAGGCGGTCTGCCGCCGCGGAAGTCGCGGCCTTCCAGATTTCTCGCGCTTCCACTGGAAAAATCGTCCAGGACGCGGACAGCCGCGCCTGTTGCCGCAGCAGGGCGCCCACGAGATGCGATCCGATGAATCCCGCTCCGCCCGTGACGAGATAGCGTCCCACCTATCGGCCCTTGCGCCCAAACACGACGCCTATCGTCCGCAGGATGATGCTGATGTCCATGGCCGGCGAGCGATGTTTGATGTAGTACAGGTCGTACTCCAGCTTGACTTCTGTTTCGCGCACGGTCTCGACGTAGCCGTAGTTGATCTGCGCCCAGCCGGTGAGCCCGGGCTTGACAAGCAGGCGCGCCCGATAGAACGGGATCTGCCTTCTGGAACTGGGCCACGAGTTGCCCCCGCTCGGCCCGCGGTCCCACCAGGCTCATGTTGCCGCGCAGGACGTTCCAGAATTGCGGAAATTCATCCAGGTGGGTTCGTGCGCAGGAACTTGCCCAACCTTCGTGACACGCTCGTCGTTTTCGGACGCAGGATTGTACGAGCCATCCGCCTCCGCGTCCTGCACGCATGGTGCGAAACTTGTAGATGGTGAAGTCTCTGCCGCCTTTGCCCAGGCGGTCCTGTGAGTACAGGACCGGGAGCCGCTGTCCAGCAGGATCCCAAGCGCAATGAAGGGCGAGAGCAGCAGCAGGATCAGCCAGCCCAGAAGTCCGCCCGAGGATGTCCAGCAGGCGCTTGAACGCCTGGTAGATGACCGATACCCTCAGCTGGTCCACGAAGCTCCGGATCACCCAGTCCGACTCCAGGTGGTGAATCGGAACGCGTTGCGTGATCTCCTCGTAGACGATCGGCATGCGCGTGACTTCGATCCCGCGCTCCTGGGCGTCCAGCAGCATCTGGAAGGTGCTTCCCTGCACCTCCCCGGTGATCGCCACCACGACGTCCGAGATGCGATACTGATCGACGATCGTCAGCAGATCCCTGCTCGTCCCCAGCACCGGCTGGCCCTCGAATAGCTTGTGCAGCTTTCGACGGTCGTCGTCAATGAATCCGATCAGGCTGAACGGCTTGGGTTGGCCGTCGCGTATACGTGCGCCAGCGTCATCCCGGCTTTCCCGGCGCCGACGATCAGCACGCGCCGCGAAAGTCCCGACGAAGTGTATAGACGGACATAGACCAGCCGCCAGATGAGGGACAGGATGGCCGAGAAGACGATGAAGGCTCCGACCACAATGCGTGGCAGTGCGCTCGGATCCCTGTTCAATATGAAGACCAGCGAGTAGGCGAGGAAGCCGACGGGCGCAGCGATGGCCACGCCGCGCAGCGTCCGCCGGCAGCTGACCGCCGCATGCGGATCATACAGCTCGACATCAGCAGCAGCCAGCCAAGCGGAAGCAGGTAGAACCAGAACGGTACTTCGATGCGCACGAGTGCTTCCGCTCTTCCGGGCCTCACGCCCAGGGAGATCAGACGGAAGATCGAATACTGTTGCCAGACGTAGAGTGCCAGCATCACCGCACCCGCGGAGGCCAGCAGGTCGCCGATCATCAGCAGCAGTCGGTGCTCACTCGGGCGTAGTCGCAGCGTCGTCCGAATAGACTCAGCCATCATGCCTCGAAAGGGGTCGCAAGACGCTCCAGAGAAAGCCACCGCCCCATGCAAAGTGCATGGTTGCCAGCGCAGCCATACCAGCCGGTAGTATCCGGGCGTCGCGCCGCCGCAAGGCCATGTCGGCGCCTGCCAGGATCAGCGCCGCTAAGTACAGCGCCGCGAGCAGCGCGAGACCCACCCTCGCCTGATGCCAAAACGGAGCCAACGCCGCCAGCCCGAGAATCGTGAACACGAAGATCGGAGGTACGGCCTGCCGCCAGCGCAGGCTCCGCGGATGACGGATCAGCATGCGGAATTTCCATAAGCCGTAACGCCAGTATTGCCTCGCCAGCTCTGGCAGGCTCCCACGGGCTACGTACTCTGAACGGATGTTGGGGTCCAGCCACACGCGCCCGCCCGCTCGACGGACCCGAAAATTGAATTCGTAGTCCTCATTGGTGAGCAAACGCTCGTCGAAGCCGCCGACCCTGGAAAGCAGTTCTCGCCGGAAGGCACCGAAGGGCACCGTGTCGACGGTACGTGCGGTTCCTCCCAAGCGGTAGAGCGCATCGCCGGCGCCGAGCGGATGGGCCGCCGCGGCCGCGATGCCCCTGGCCATGGGCCCGCTGCCGCCCGGGACGATGCTCCACACTCCCCCAACGTTGTCTCCAAGATCGTGCTCCAAAGCGAGCACACAGCGTTCGACGTACTCCGGGATCGGAATGGAGTGCGCATCCAGGCGGACGATAACGGAACCCGACGAGGCTTGGATCGCCCGATTTAATCCAGATGGGATCGTTCGCTCATCATTGTTTATGACGTCTATGCGAAGAACCGGGTTCTCCCGCTTGAAGCGGGCAATCACGTCACGCGTTCCATCCCGTGACAGCCCATCGGCGATTACGACCTCCAGCCTGTCAAGGGGAAACGTCTGCCTCAGAATCGCTGAGAGCAGCGCCCCAATCGTCGCCTCTTCGTTGAAACACGGAACAATGACGGTGACAGTCGGCTGCATCACATCACAGGCGCTCGGGCCGCGCCACGCTGACCCATGCCGCTTGCCCTCGCGGGAAGTGCATCCGGGACACCTCTTCATGGCCCAACGCGCTGCGAATGTGAATTCTACCACTACGCCGCCCCATGACTTCAGCGACGGTCATGGATGCAACCGCACAGTCACACCTGCGATACTCCTGTCCCGAACTCCAGCCGCAAGCCACACGGCACCGACGATCGCTGAGTGCAAGGACCGGCTACCATTGTGCCGCTGACGCACAGATCAGCTCGTTCTTGCCGGTAGCACCGCCACAGCGTCGATCTCGACCAGTGCGGCCTTCGGCAATTCCGCCACGGCCACCGTTGATCGGGCCGGCGGCGCACTGGGAAAGAACTCGCCGTAGACTTCATTCATGGCCGCAAAGTCGTTCATGTCTTTCAGGTAGACGCTGGTCTTCACGACCGCGGGCAGCGACGCGCCAGCGGCCTCCAGAACGTGCTGTAGGTTGCCGAGCACCTGCCGCGTCTGGGAGGCGATTCCCCCTTCCACGATCTCCCCCGTCACGGGATTGAGCCCGATTTGCCCTGCTGTGAAGACCATGGTTTCCGTGGCTATTGCCTGCGAGTAGGGGCCGATCGCCTTCGGTGCGTCCGCTGTGTGGACGGTTCTTCTTGTGCCAAGTGTGGGCATGTTTCCTCTCCTTTTGTGATCAGACTGTCTGGCGGCGGGCGGCTAGCATGGTGAGATCGTCCGCCAATCCCGCGCTCGGCTACGAATTCGCCCAGGTCCGCTTGAATTCGCGAGATCAGTTCCTCCGCGGATTGTACGGGTCCGCGGCATACGCAATCCAGTAGGCGATCATCCCCAAAGAGCTCGCCATGCGGTGAGAACGCCTCGGTCAGACCATCCGTATACATTACAGTGGAATCTCCGGCCCCCACGTTGATCGTGATTTCCGCGGATTTCGGAGAGTCCAGGATCCCAAGCGCGATCATGGTCCGATTCAATCGTTCCACTGCGCCGTCAGCGCGGATCCATAGTGGAGGATTATGTCCGGCGTTGGCATACCGGAATGATCCACTGCCTGGATCGAGCACCGCGTATACCGCAGTCACGAACATGCCCTGGCCGCTATCCGGATATAGCAGGCCGTTCATGCGGCGAAGAACCTCGGCCGGCGAATCCGATTTCGGAAACGGCCGCCCGGAAAACGGTCCGAGTCAGCGCCATGAATAGTGCCGCCGGCATTCCCTTGTCGGCTACATCCGCGACGAAGAGCCCCAGTCGCCCGTTCGCCAGTTCAAGAACATCATAAAAGTCGCCTCCCACTTGCCGCGCCGTTTCCCAGCGGGCCGCCAGTTCCCAGCCGGGCTTCGAGGGCAGAGAGTTCCGGTATGAATGTTCGCTGTATTTGTCGCGCCAGTTGCACCTCTGTCTCCAGGCGCTCACGCATCACCGTCTGACTTTGCAGAAGATCGTTCTGTATTGCCATGGCGATTTGCTGCGAAATGCCTTGGATGATCTCTAGCCGCCGCGACCTAAGCTTGCGTGCACCGCCTCCCTCCGCCACAAGCAGTACACCCAGGCAATCGTTCTTGATCACCACCGGTACGGCGAGCAGCAGTCGGCGGCCACGAACCGTCGCCCGGATCTGGCTGCCCCTCGGGGTGCAAGGACCTTCCAGCTCTGCCGTTCTGGCGCAGATTTAAGTGCGCAGGCTGTGGCCTCACCTTGGCGCCGGGCCTCATCCAGAAGCGGAAACTCACCTTCCAAGAGATCCTTGCCCCAGACCTCGGCTCTGGCGGCTTCATCCAACCCATATTGGGCCGATGGAACATAGCATCGACGCAGCGCATCCCATCCGTAGAGTGCCGTGCTGGACACACCCAGCAGGATCGGCATGGTGCGAACCACGGTCTCAGAGCACTTCCTTGATGGTTTCCGTACTGGCAACAGCCTGTGCGACCTGCAGCAGCGCCGCCGACGCATACGCCTGCTCCTGGGCGGCATCGTACAGCCTGGAATTCTCGATCGACACGGCCGCGTAGCTGGCGAACGTCTCCACAATGCCGCTGGCTTCGTGTCCATATCGGCCGCGTTCATGGTGTGCCAGCGTTATGAGCCCGATCGGCTTGTCGCCCACGCGCATCGGTACCGCCACAGACGAGAAATCCCTCCCGTAGCCCGCTGCACTGCCGCTGGGCCACATGCTGTCGGATGGTTGTCGCACCACCGCCCTTCCGCCACGCATGATGTCGTCCAGCACCGGCTGGAGCTCCGGTGTAGAGCTCAGCGCCCGTTCGATTGACTCGGGATCGGCTCCGTGCACGGCGGCCACGTAGAAACCGCGTTGGTCTATGAGCCAGATGACCGACACTTCCACGGGAAGGTTGCGCTCAAGTTCCTGCAGCAGCGCCTGCAGTGCCTCGTCGACGCCGACATGCCTCGAGAGCAAACCAGCTACCTCACGCAGGCTGTCCGCCACCTGGCGTCGCCACTGTTCGGAGCGGTACAGATCCGCGTTTCGGATCGAAGCCGCGATCGTTCCAGCAACAGCTTCGAACATCAGACTGATCGTCTTCGCTGAAGGCGTTCCGCCGTTCGGACTGGATGTCCAGGACGCCCAGCACCCGATCGCTGAACACCAGCGGCACCGCCAGCTCCGACGCGTGTTCTTGGGCGGCAACGGCGAAGATCGGTAACGCGCCTCTTGGCTGACGTCGTTTGCCAGAACGGTCTTGCCCTCCCGTGCCACCCAGGGGATAATGCCGTGAGCGTCCTCAAGTGGAATGCTGTAACCTTCGAGGGCCTGGCTCCGCTTCCCGCTCCCTGCCTCGAATTCGATTAGACGGCGGTTCGGATGCACGGTGAAGAGGCTGACGTGCTGATATCCGAATCGCTCGCGTCACCAGCCCCGCCGTATCCTCCATCATCTGGCGCAAATCGAGCGTTGAAGTCACGCTGCGGCTGACGTCTGCCAGAAACGCCAATTGCTCGGCCCGACGCCGGACATCACTGTACAGCCGGGCGCTTTCCACGGCCTCGCGCCACGTTGTCAGCCAGTGCCTCCAGAACCAGCACATCGTTTGGATGGAATGCACTGACCTTGTCTGACTGGACATCCAGTACTCCGAGCACGCGATCTCTCGAGTTTCAGCGGAATGACGACCTCGGACCTCGTCGCTGGAAGCGGCTTAAGGAACCGATAGCGAGGATCCGACCGTACGTCTGGCACGTTCAACACCTGCCCCGACGCCGCCGCGCTTCCGATCAGGCCTTGCCCCATGTTCACATCCAGCGCCAACGGCTGGGTCTGCCGGCCAGTCGCGCCCCGAATCGCGCACTGGACCGGAAACGCAGCCGTTCCTCGTCTGGCCGGAGCGTGAAAATCGCAACGTAGTAGTAGTTGAACGTCCGCCGGATCAGTTCGCAAACGCGCCGGGCAAGTTCATCCAGTTGCAGCACTGTCGCGATCTCCGCGCTCACCTGCCGCACGAGATTGAGTTCTCCCAGGCGAAACCGCTCCACTTCCACGCGCAGCGCAGCATACAGGCCCACGGCCCCGACGCCCGCAATGCTCTCCAGCAGTCCTATCTCGCTCGCCTCGAATGCCGGGCCGCCGGGACGCGTGACCTGCAGCACCCCAAGGATCAGGCCCTGGTCCATGATGGGAATTGCCGCAACCGCCTTGTGGCTCGCCGATGCTCGACCAGGCTTGCGAGTGTATGCCTTGCGTCTGGTTGAACGCCCGCAGCATGGCTCTCGCTGCGTGGCTTCCGCGGGAAACAGCCGCGGCCCGCTGTGGCCCGGCAACCGAAAGAGATCTTCATGCAGCCAGACGTCCACATTGCCCCGCACCATCTGCCGCGTGAGGCTGTGATCCGATCACGTTGGGCCGCCAGAGAATTGCGCACTGACGAGCTGTTCCCCCAGGTTCGCGATGGCACGCCAGTCGGATGCGTCGACCGCGTGCTTGCTGGGAGCGCATGCTATTTCTTTCGCTTCACCAGCGTCAGAAAATTGCCCGAGCTCGGTCACCTTGTAGTCGACCTCGTCCATCAGCTTGTGCATCAGAAAGATGCCCAGGCCGCCGATCTTTCGCTTCGGAGAGGTCGGCCGTGATGTCGGGGGTTCTTACCTTGGAGAAATCAAAGGATTGGCCCCCGTCCAGGAACGTCATAATCAAGCCGTTCATTCGAGTACTCACAGCGCAACAAGAACGTCGCCTTGGCTCGCCCCTCATAGGCGTGCTCGATGATGTTTGACGCGGCCTCGTCGGCAGCCAGCTGCACAGAGTAGATTGCCCGCTCGTCGAACCCTTGTTTGCGCGCCAGGTCGCCGACGTGCTCACGGACTTCATCCAGGATCTCGAACTTTGCGGGAAATCGTTTGGTCGACATGGGCAATCAAAGGCCGCCTCACATGCGGCGGGGGCGGCCTCCGGTCACAGGTAATTGCCGGCGGGACTGGCTTGGGCTTAGAAGCTCCCAACCGCTTCGAGCGGGTCCGGGAAAACCTGAAACAGCTCTGTGAAACCGGCCAGCTCCAGGGCCTCTCGGATGCGGTCGGGCACTGCGGCCAGGAGCACCTCGCCCCGGTTGTAGCGCTTGCACTGTCGCTGCGCCGCCAGCAGGGCCCGAAATCCGGCGCTGGACATGTACTCCAGCTGCTCATGTCGATCACGATCTTGAAGACGCCGCCGGCGATCACGCGGTCCAGCTTCTGGCCGAACTCCGGCGCCGTGGAGCTATCCACGCGTCCATTCACCGACAAGTAGCTGGCAGTGCTTGAACTCCTTGGTCGTGATCTCCATGAATGCTCCTCCGGCCCGCTGGTCTCGTTTTCCCGGTTGGGGCGACATTATACCACGCCATGTCGTCCGCAGACTCCGGACACACCGCGCGCAGCTGGAGAGTCACATCGTGGGTGTCTTTCCCGCCGGGCGCGCGCACGTTGTGATCGCAGCCGGCGCCTTTGCCGGTTCGGTCTGCGCCTCGCATTTGACATGCTGGTTCCAATCGTTTATGCTGTTTTTGCCCGGGCAGGCCCGGCGCGGCTGAGCGCTCCAAACCCCGCCAGGATCGAAAGATAGCAACGGTAAGGAACCATCTCAGGGTGCTGCCGATCTCCTGCCCGGGCGATCTTCTCCTCCTCCCCTATCCCTATCCAGCCTGAAATCGCCTGTGGCACAATGAGACCCATGCCGCGCGCAATCTTCGCTTTGTTGGCAGTCGTCGCCGGATTCGGTGTCGGGCACGTTGTACGGACGGCTGATCGCGCCCGTGGAATATGTTGACACGGATCCGTCCTCCTTGCGCATCGACTATCGCAGCGACTACGTCCTGATGGTTGCGGAGCGCTACTCGGCCGATCATGACGTCGACGCCGCACTGCGACGTCTGGCCGTCCTTGGCCCGCGGACGCCGGACCTCCTTTCCGCCGAGGCCATTCAGTTTGCCGCGTCGGCCGGCTATACACCCGAGGACTTGGCGCTGCTGCAGGAGTTGCTGCGTGCCTTGCAGGAAAAGACGCTCTTGGCACCTACGGGCGCGCGTCCTCCATGAATAAGCCGCGCTGGTTTCTCATCCTGCCACTCACCGTGGGAGTGGCCGCTGGACTCACGTTCTCCTGGGTCGTACCGCCGAACTCGCGCGCCGATGACCGCCCCACACTCCCTCCGCGCCGACTACAAGGATCATCTGCGGGAGGCCATCGCCGCCGCATATGCCGCCACCGGTGATCTGGGGCGAGCACGAGTCCGGCTTCAGCTGCTCGGTGACGCCGATGCGATTCAGGCGCTGACCGCGCAGGCTCAGCGCGCCTTGGCCTCCGGGCTGCCGTTTGAGACGGCTCACGAATTGGCGAGGTTGGCCTCCGACTTACAGGCAGGCATATCCAGCATACCCTCCCGCACACCACGGCCGGTCACGACGCTGGCTGCCGCCACAACTGTGACTGCAGCTACGCGTAAAGACCCGACGCCCTCGGCTCTGCCATTCACCGCGTCACCCGGTGCGTCCCCCACTTCACAGGCCACGCCCTTTCCGACGCCCACCACGGTGGCAAGCCCAACGCCCGTGCCATCGCCGTCCGTTCCTTTTCGGCTGGCAAGTCAAGACAAAGTCTGCGATCCAGCAGTGGAAGGCGGCTTGCTCCAAGTGACAGTTCTTGATGCCCGCGGTCACCCCCTTCCTGGCATTGAGATCACAGTGACATGGAACCAGGGCGCCGACCGATTTTTCACCGGACTGCAGCCGGAGATCAGCCCCGGCTATGCTGATTACGCCATGACCGGCGGAACGACGTACTCACTGCAGGTGGCCCGGCTGGGTATCCCCGTTTCAGGATTGACTCCTCCAATCTGCACGTCCGCCAACAATCAGCCGTACATCGGAGGATTGCGGCTGACGTTTGCCGCGCCCTAGGCTCGCGTCCGCGAGCCGACGAACGCACAGAGCCCGCCAAACGCCTTGAACCAAGCGCTTGGCGGGCTCTGCCGAAGTCCCAGGGATGCCTTCCCCTGTCGAGCTAGAAGCCTGCTGGCATTTTTCCTGCCCAGTCGTTTCCCAAACGGATCTCAATGTCTACCGGCGAGGTCGCGTCCGGACTGAAGACGATCTGATTGCTGGATGCAAGCATCCCAAGTGGATTGAACAGGTATCTCAGCGTGTACAGCTTCGGCGCGTACAACACGACGACGGTCGAGTCAGACACTCCCGTCGACGTACCCAGCTCTTTGACCTGCATGCCCTGCGACAGCAGGAAATTCCCGGTCCGCTGGTCCAGGCTGGCAGTGTAGGAGTTGTTGGTCACCCGCACGATGGCGCCATCTGCTTTCATCAACGCGGTCGGGTCACCCTGCGCGATCGGGCTTGTCGGACCACCCGTGGTGAATATCTTGTCTCGCAGCTCGCGGATCTTGTCCGGAATCGGCAGAAGCACAGATGCCTTGGCCCCATCGCTGGTGGTCACATTCCCGTAGTTGACCATGTGGTCATCGACGACGCCCTGAAGGATTTGATCGACCGGAATGTCCCTCCCGAGGGCCGCCAGCTTGATCGCGTCGTCGAACGGAATATTGGTCTTAATTCCTGCCTGCAGAGTGTTGTAGATTTCTGGCGCGTTCGCCATGAGTTCTGGAAACCACCTGGGATCCAGTACTCTGTCACGGATCGCCAATATCACTTGCTGCTGTCGGTGCGCCCGGCCCACGTCGCCGTCATCACATCCCTGGCTCACGGAGCGGCAGCGGGCATAAGCCAGGGCGGCCGCGCCACTCAAGTGTCGCATCCCGCAGCACGTGATCTTGATAACGTCCTTGCCGCCGCCCAGTTTCTTCAGGCGATACTCGCGGTCTATGTTGACGTCGATCCCGCCGATCACACGGATCATCTCAACGAACGTGTCGAAGTCCACCTGGACATAGTATTGAACAGGCACGCCCAGGAACTTGGACACCGTTTTCATCGCCAGTTCGGGTCCGCCGCCGGGAAGTGCCAGCGCCTCGCCTGTGGTCCAGGCCGTATTGATGCGGCAGAAGCCGTCTTTGGCCGCGGTGCATCCGCTGCTGCCCGGGATATTCACCCACATATCCCGCGGAACCGAGAACATGCCCAGCAGTCTTGGAGATCGGATCGATCGTAAACACGATGATCGTGTCCGTGCAGTGCGGGCATCCCTCTTCAGCAGCCGATTCCCCGCCTCGCAGGCCGAAAAACACCACGTTGATGCGGCTGCCGCCATCCCATTTGGGATACTGGATCTCCGGCGCGACCACCTCGGGCGCTGGCGGAAGGTTCTCCACGCCCGTCCCGTTCTCGGCGACGTTTGGTCCCGCCAATGAGCTAATGCCACCTCCCGTGCAAGTGGCCGGGGTGATCCCGGGTAGCGGTGTCAGCCGCCAGCATTCAGTCAGTCCCCGCGCCAGGAAGAACAGGGCGATCGCGACCGCCAGGACTCCGCACCAGAGTATCGCCTTCCTTGCACTCACCTTGCCAAGCCGCGACTTGAGCGCGCCAAGTCGCGGTAGCCGTATCCTCTTGAGAGCATCAATCAGTCTATTCATTGGTTAGTCCGGCTTAAGGTATACCATATTCATCCCCAGTCGCTCGAGGCCTTCCTGTGCCCAGTACTGTAATGCAGCGGAGTCTTGCCCCTGCGCATTCAGCATCAGTCGAATCGCCCTTGGATCACGTAGTTCACACAGCGCTCGCATGATCTGGACCCTGCCGCCCCTCGACGCTTGATCGAATGCATCCATAAGTTGCGGGACGCCCTCCCCGCCCAGCTTGACGAGCGCATTCACCGCCATCACGGCTGTCACATTATCTTCATCGCCCAGCAGCCGGATCAGCGGAGCAACCGCCTCGGAACGCGGGTGCGCCGCCAGGGCCAGGGCCCCAGCGGCGCGGACTTCGGCCGCTGAGTCCTCCAGGGCTGATACGAACCACTCGACCTTGGGATCATCAAACGCCGCCAGGGTCCGCAGCGCCCACCAACGTTGGTCCGAATCTTGCGATTTTAGCAGCTCAACGAGACCCGGCAGCGCTCGTTCCCCCATCGCGACGAGCGCCTCAACCGCTGACTCCGCCCGAGCTTCGTCTCCGCTTACCAGCTCGGTTAGGAGTTCATTCGGACTCTTCAACTGGACCGCTATTTGCCTGGGGGCGGAACCGGGAGCTTGTCCTCCGCGGTGCTGATCCACTTATCTCCCTCGTCGATCAGCATCACGGGTATGTCGTCAAGAATGGGGTACTTCCGAGCGCAATCCTGGCAGACCAGCCAGCAATCCTTGTACAGCTTGAGCATGCCGTCGGTCTCGCGTACACAGTTCGGGCAACGCAGGATGTCGAGCAATTCCTGACTGATCATCGCTCCCTCAGGGGTTCGTATTTCTCGTGCAAAACGCGGCGCGCCTCATAGCCGCTTGGCGCGTCGGCATTCTACCATGCTAGAAAGAAGGGGGCTGGCACAACGCAGGTGTTTTCCGCTTGGCCGTTTTCTCCGGGTCGCTCACGCCTCGCGCGTACTCGCATACCGCCTGCCAGGCCTCATAGTGCGTCTGGATGTTGTCCTGGAAATACACACTGCCGTCCTTCAGCACTATGCGGTGCACGTTGATGTCTGCCCCATCCGCCGCGTAATCGACCTGCGTGATCTGCCCGGGATTCAGGTCCGCATTGAGCCGGAAGAGCGCCCGCGGCGCCGGCACGACGTTCTGCAGTCCGCCATTTTCCCACTGCACGGTACGGCCATCCCACGTGGAATACAGCCTCCACGTGAGCGAGCGCGAGCCCTCGTCGACGGAGGTTTCCATGAGGATCCAGTAGGCGGAATCATTCTTGAACTTGAAGTCCACCAGCGGGAAGTAGACGGTGGCATCCATGCCTGCAAATTGCGGATCGTTGCCACCCGAGGTCTGCTCATAGTAGGAAACCCGGTAGGCGTGCGGAACGCGCTCTACGATGGGGAAACCCGCCATGAAAGCAGTTCGGAAAAGCGTTGTGCTCACCTGGCACACTCCGCCGCCCACGCCCTTGATCGTCCGGCCGCCATAGATGATCAGCGCCTCAGTGAATCCGTTATCCAGGCTCACGTCCCCTAGCGTCTCTCCCATGGAGAACGTTTCCCCCGGGCCCACCAACACTCCGTCGAATTGGGCCGATGCCGTGACGATGTTCTGGATGCGCGCTGCGCTGGAGCCGCGGAAGTACGATGTCTGCGCCCCACCCGGGAGCAGCTGCGTGATACCCAACTCGGCCGCCGTGGCGGTGTCCGGTACATCCGGCTTCTGCTCCTCTACCGCCAGAGACACTGTGTGCTGCCCTGCAGCAAGTGCCTCATTGATTTTGCCCACGCTGGCTTCAACATCCAGTCGCCTCCCTGTCACGGAGGCCTGCATTGCGATGAGTTCGCCATTGAAGAAATGGAACCGCGCGTTGCGAGGACTCCGGTCGACCTCCGGCTCGAGCGCCTTCAGCATTTTGCCAAGTTCAACCGGATCCAACACAACGATCGCCGACCCGCTGGTGCCGGGCTCTGGCGCCTCCAACTTCACGAGCTTGGAAATCACCGGAATGTCATAGACCCACGGTCCCGGATCGTCGGGGGTCGCCTGCGGCAGCTGCAGCACCAGCGGCTGAGTCAGCATGCTGCGGGCTGCCTCAGCCTGGGAACTGACATCCCTCACAGCCGGCTCGTACCCGTTAACGATCATCGTGATCTCGCCGTCGCGGAAGGACTGCAGCTGCGCGCTCACGTAGATGATCGTTGCGTCGATGTTGAGAGCCCGACCCGGCTGGGCTGGCCGCACACCCACCTGCGATCCATCGATCTGCAGGCCGGCCTCGATCACTGGCTGGTCTATCTGGGCTGCGAGTCCTTCGAGATATTGGTGGGCCACGCGCTGATCGAAGATGACCACCGGAGCAACGTCGAACCCGAAGCCTCGACCGCGCACTTGCGCGCCCAACGCTCGGAATAACCCTCCGCCTCGTCCCATCCGATAGGCAGCTTGGGCGCTGGTCGACGCGTCGAAGACCATCCCCAACTGCGCCGGCGACGCGGACCACACCTTGTCCCCGTCCCGTAGTAGCACTTTGCCGGTGATTGGGTACGATAGTTCTTGGCTCAGCTTCGCGGCCCGCAGCCTCTGGCGCCATGCCAGAGAGATCCACTCCCGCCACCGAGATCCCCGGAAATATCCGCCCCGCGTACAGCAGCTGATATCCGATTACCCATGCCAGTACAAGACCCACGTAAAGAAGCACGCCGGCAGCCAGCGCTGCGGCAACCTGGGCTAACACGGGGGTGTTCTTTCGCATCGGAAACGATAAGGTGGTCATGCGGTGATTATACTCACGGCCACTTCTTGCCTTGGCGCAAGACATCCGGGCTCGCGGGCAGCGCCTTGCGCGCAAATCGACCGGGACGGTTGTACCGCCGTGCTCATCGGCGCACGCGCGGAATGATCATCGGTGTGCGGGACCGGTAAGCTGTATATGCCTCCCCAAATTCCGCTACAAGTCGGCGTTCCTCAATCAGCGCGCCCACGAAGAGGTAGAGCGTGAACGCGATCGTGACCGTCAATTGGTTCGCGCTCATACGCGGCGAGCACCAAAGCAGGATCAGCCCAAAGAGGTAAAGCGGGTGTCGTACCACGCCGTACATGCCAGATTGCACGAGTGCGCCGGATGCAGATCGTCCCAGCACCTGCGGAATTCCGGCAAAATGCATGGCATCCGTCTGCAGAAGCGTTATGACGGCCAAGCCGGCGGCTCCGGCTTGGATCGCCCACATCAGCGTGCCCCACGGTGTCGGGACCGCGTAAAGCTGTCGATCCGGCAGCGTCCACAGCAGCCACGCTATCGGCGCCAGGCTGATGAACGAGAAAACGTTGTAGATAAGCCGGTAGGCGCGCGATGCCCCGGTACCCAGCGAGGCGGCCACGTACGTCTTCATTCTTGTGGATGCCAACCATGAGTGCACCACCGCCCAACCAGCAACCGCTCCGCCCAGGAGAACAACCTGCATGTCGACCTCCCTGCCGGCGCATCTCCCGGCGATGCTCAGAGTATACGGGCAGGCGCGGTCTTACGCCGGATTGGGTCGCTGCCGGTCGTGCCCTGTCGTCTCCGAAGCTAAGAAAACTACTCCCTTGCCGCCTCTTGTAATCTGCGGGCCTTGCTATATACTGACTTCTCCGTCCGAGTCACGCTGGAGGCACGCATGAGCCCAACCAAGGAATTCGATTCGCCCCGCACCCCGACATTGGCAGGTCGCAAGAAATGGCGCGTCGCGGTCATTGCCAATATCAAGGACGAGGGGCAGCCGCTGCCGGCGGGGGTGCCGGCCGACGCCTTTGCGGATTTCGATCACATCGAAACCATTGATGAGATGCGCCGCGCCATCGAGACAGATGGCCACAAGACAACCTTCCTGCACGCCGACTCGACCCTGCCACGCGAGTTGCTGAGGTACAAACCTGATATTTGTTTCAATATGGCTGAGGGCCTCGGCGGCGACGCCCGCGAGGCCCAGGTGCCCGCGCTGTTGGAGATGTTTCGCATTCCGTACACCGCCTCCCGCGTGCAGACCAACGCCATTTCTCTGGATAAGACCCTGACAAAGCGCATCTGGCGCGATCGCCGCCTGCCCGTGGCGCCCTTCCAGGAATTCATTCTGGGCGACGAGTCCTTGCGCCCGGATCTCAATTTCCCACTGTTCGTAAAACCAGCCCGCGAGGGGACAGGCATGGGCGTGGATGCCCGCGCGGTCGTCAGCGATGAGACGGAACTGCGAGAGCGCGTCCAGCTCGTTATCCAGCGTTACAACCAACCCGCATTGGTTGAGACATTTCTGCCAGGACGCGAGTTCACCGTGGGCGTGCTGGGGCGGCGGGACGCGAACCTGAGCGGGCGCCACCCCGAATGGTATGAAAAGGATGGCTTCCATCGCTTCCCGGTCCTGGAACTCGATAGCAGCCGATCCGTCACGCCGAATATCTACAGCCAGCAGGCCAAGTCCATCAGCATCGGACAGCAGGGCGCACCAGACTACATCTGCCCGGCCATCATCGATCCGGAATTTGATCGCAAGCTGCAGTATCTGGCCCGTCGCGCCCACACGTTGCTGGGCGCGCTGGATGTTTCCCGCACTGACATCAGGCTCGATGCCGAAGGCAACCCGCGCTTAATGGAGATCAACACGCTGCCTGGCCTCACCAAAGGATATAGCGATCTCTGCCTGCAGGCCGCCGCTGAGGGAATGGCTTACGAAGATCTGATTCTCGAGATCCTCTATCTCGCCGCCGGGCGCTGGGGGTTGATCGAACTGCATGCCGACGATCACAGCCCTGCATCACGCGTCACCTCGCACTGAACCCGCATGATATAATCCGCCCGCGCTCGTAAGCTTGGAGAGGTCGCGTAGTCTGGCTTAGCGCGCACGCTTGGAAAGCGTGTTTCCTGCAAGGGAACGCGGGTTCGAATCCCGCCCTCTCCGCTCACCGGAAACGGCAGAAGCACCGCCGTTTCCGGCTCTAATGGAAATGAACAACAGCCTGCGCTGCAGGCTGTTGTTCATTTCCATTCCTTGTTGATGGCAAGCCGCTATTGATTCAGCCGGATCACGTAGGCGATCACGTCCGCGATTTGCTGCGGTGACAGCAGCTTGCCATCCCCCCACGCCAGCATCGAGAACGTCGGATTCGGGCCAGCCGGCCGCGACCCATGCTCGATGAAGAGATCCAGGTTCACTGCATATTCACTTGGATCCGCACTCTTCAATAGTGGATCAATTGGATTGAGCGCCGGGATCGTGCCGTCCAGGGAGCCCGGATTTGGGTTCCCGCCCCGTCCTTCCACGTTGTGGCAGATTTGGCAATTCGCCTCGAACACCGCTTTGCCGGCCGCTGCATCGCCCACTAGGCTGACCGCCAGTCCGGGGTCACCGGGGTTGCTGGGCCGCACCACCGATTCGGTTGGCACGGCAGTCGCCGGCGTCCCGCCTTCGACGGACACAGGTATGGCGGTCGCGGCGCCCAACGCGAGCGCCATGGCAGGCTGCGTCGCCGGCACCAGGGTCGGAATGGACGTGCGAACCGCCGTGGGGACCGCGCCCGTGCAATCCTTGCCTGATCCACATCCGCGCAACGTAAGGAAGCCGATCCACACCACCAGCATCAGTACAAAGCCGATCAATACACCGTACGTGATCTTGCGAAGGTCATCCACGTCGCCCGCCCTATTTCGTCTGCAGTGTTCGGAGGTAATTCACCACGTCCCAGCGCTCGCGCACGGTTAGGTTCTCGTTCAGCGGAACCATGAACGGCAGCTTGCCATTGCTGATGGTTAGGAAGATGGCTCCATCGCTCAGTGCACTCACCACCGGGCCGGTGAGGTCGGCGGGTTTTCGCTCTTGGAGAAACGGGGCGACCGGGCCGTTTCCGGTTCCAGTAGCGCCATGGCACGGTTGGCAGTTGATTCCAAAGAGCTCAGTTCCCCGTGTGACTGAGACCTCATCCGCAGGAACGGGGTTGTTGGGCGCTCCCATGTTTGCAATGCTGACCGGCCCTTCGATCGGAATGGACCGCTCCGGAACCGGTCTCGGATTCTCCATGGGGCGGTAGGACGGCTGGATCTCCATGAATGAGATCCAATCGATCTTGATCACGTCATACGAGAAGAGCATGAGCACGCCCAGGACAGTTGCGGCTGCGATACCGATCAGGGCCAGCCGTTTCAGGATCGCGCCGAGGCTGGTGCTCATAGCTGGCGCCTCTCGGCCGGTTTGACGGATTGAGCACCTGCTCTTCTTCATACTCTCCGTAAGACGCTGCTGGTCGGGGCGCTCGCACTGAAACAGCACCGCGATCTTGCCGTCGCTGATCTCTGGCACGTAGTCCTTGGGCGTGAAGCTCGGGAAACCACTGTCGACAAACAGGCCTAGGAACGCCGTCACCATCAGACCCAGCATAGCCATCTCGAATGTGGTGATGAACGCCATCGGCACCGGATAGACAGGCTGGCCGCCGACGTGCAAGGGGTACATGAAGGCGGTCCCGTATAACAGGAACAAGCCAAATCCCGCGCCCAACAAGGCCCCCACGAACGCGATCCTGGATACCCAGGATACTGCACTCGGCCGGCCTAGCATCCGCCCGGGAAACGGCAGCCCTGAGATCACGTTCACAGCCTCATCTCGAACACCTAGATCCTTAAGCCTGGCAATGCCATCCGCGGCCGGCCCCACGTCGTCGAATACCGCTAGCAGTGTGATAGGTTCAGGCATCGCGATCCCTCCCTATTCCATGTCGCTCACGGTCGGCACATGGGTCTTGCCAACTCGCCGCAGCGTATGGGCACTCTGGCCCTCCTGCACCTCCCAGACCGGGATCAGCGGGATCAGTCGCGACGCCAGCAAATACAGCAGCAGGAACAGGGAGATTGTGCCGATCGTCAGGAAGATCTCGATCGCCGGGACATACAACCGCCATGTAAACGGCATACGATTGATGGAAAGCCCCAGTGGAATGATCACATAGCGTTCCAGCCACATACCGATATTGATGATGATGCCGACACTGGCCAGCAGCCACGGCGTGCTGCGCCACTTGCGATTCCATAGGATCAGCCACGGCACGGCCACGTTGCAGATCAGCATCGTGACCCACAGGTAGGCCAGCGGTCCCTTTTCCGCAAACTCCTGGAATAGTTTCTCCCAACGATCTCCGCCGTACCACATGACCAGGTAGTCATTGAAATAGAAGTATGCCCAGGTCATCGAGACGATCAGCATCAGCTTGCCGATCAGGTTGAAGTGTTCTGGACGGATGAAGTAGGTCATGTTCTTCATGGTCGCTCGGATCAGGAACAACACGATCGCCACCGCCGCCATCCCCGAGTGCAGCGCGCCCACAACGAAGTACGGCCCAAACACGGACGATGACCAGCCGGGTCGCATGGCCATCGCGAAATCCCAGGAAACGATCGTATGCACCGAGAACATCACTGGGATGATCGCGAAGGCGAAGATGTTCATGGCGGTCGTCAGGTTCTTCCACTCGCCCTCCGTCCCTCGGAACCCCAGGCTGAGGACTTTGTATGGGATCTTCTTCCATCCGCTCATGCGGTCACGCACCATGGCCAGATCTGGGATCAGGGGCAGGAACAGGTACATCGTGCTGCACAGCAAATATGTGTTGATGGCCAGGAAATCCCACATCAGTGGAGAATGAAAGTCCGGCCAAAGCTGGCGTTCGTTGGGGAATGGGAACATCCAGGCCAGTAGCCACACGCGGCCAAGGTGCATGAAGATGCTCGCCCCGGCCTGCACCAGGCCGAAGGTTGTCATCAATTCGGCAGCCCGCGTAAACGGTCGCCGGCCCTCGATCTTCATAACCCGCAGAATGGCTGAGATGAATGTGCCCGCATGGCTGATCCCGATCCAGAACACGGTATTCACCAGGAATATCCCCCAGAACACCGGTCGGTTCACCCCCGCCACACCCAGTCCGTTTGCGATCAGGTAGCCCCACGCATAGAAGAAACACGTCGCCACCAGCAGCGAGAGCACGACCACGGCGGCATAGTACTTCCAGCCCGCGGTATGCATCGACTTAAGCACCATCGAGTTCATCTCACCCCGCGGTCGCGGGTCGTGCATCAGGTGCTGGCGCGGGTCCTCGTGCTCCTCGGCCTGCGCACCCGTCTGCGCCATCGGTTTAGCCGCGATGGACATCGGTCTCTCCCTTCAGATAGGTCACGCGCGGCAGGATGCCGAGCTCCTCCAGTTGGTGGTAGCCCCGCGCTGCATGCGCCGCCTTGGCAACCGCGCTCTCGGGGTCATCGATGCGCCCGAACACGATGGCCTCCGCCGGGCAGGCCTGCGCGCAGGCCGGCGTTACCTCACCATCCTCGATCTCACGATTCTCCGACTTGGCAGTGTCCTCGGCGTGTCGTATGCGCTGGATGCAGAACGTGCACTTCTCCATCACGCCCCGGCGCCGCACGGTGACGCTGGGGTTCAACTGGTTTTGCAGGGTGAGAAGCTCGGGCCGTTTGCTTGAATCCGTGTAATCACGCCAGTTGAATGTACGCACCTGGTACGGGCAGTTGTTTGCGCAGTAGCGTGTGCCGACACAGCGATTGTAGACCTGCAGGTTGATGTCCTCTGAGGCGCTGTGCACCGAGGCGAACACGGGGCAGACCGGCTCGCACGGCGCTTTGTGACATTGCTGGCACATCATCGGTTGATACGGCGTCATCTTCACTTCGGGGAAACTGCCCTCCCAGAACCGTTCGATCCGAATCCAGTGCAGGCTGCGCCCGTAGGCCGAGTCCGTCTCGCCCACGAAAGGTATGTTGTTCTCCATCGCACAAGCCGCCACGCATGCCTGGCACCCCGTGCATATGTCCTGGTCGATCACCATCCCCCAGCGGCCTCCAAGGTCCTCCTCGGAAGTATTCGTGAACATTGGTAGCGTCAAGTCGGTTGGTGACATCCGCCGCGTCTCCTCGTCCCTACTTTGCATCAAACCCGTACACGCCCAGCGCACCTTCCAGCCGCGCCAGGCCTCGTTTTCGTCCGGTCTTCTCGATGTGCACCTTCATGCTGCCGAAAGCCAGATCGCCGGCCGCGTTCGTCCGCGTGCCCAGCAGATCCGTCGGATTGACTCCTCGCAGGGCCGCAAAACGTCCGAAGGCCGTGTGACCCTGGCCGAACGGCATCGCCACCGTGTCGGGGCGGATGCCCGGATACTTGTATATGGTCGCTTCTACGGACCCCACGGGCGAGACAACGCGCACCACGTCCTGGTCTTCGATTCCCAGCTTCTCAGCCGTCGCCGGATTGATTTCCACCCACGTATTCCACATAACAGTTGTTGTGGGATCCGGGACTTCCTGCAACCAGGGCTTATTGGCGCCTGCCTCACCCAGCACGGGCGAGACGAATGGTACGAAGTAAAACTCGCCGTCACCATCGAACGCGGGCTCGCCCGCCGCGGTCGCGGATTCGGGCCCGCCCAGGGCGCTCGGCGCGCCGGCGCCCATCCTGAGTGCTCCACCATCCGCCGTTCTGCTGGAAGTAGGCCGTGAACGTGTTGATTTCTGGCGCAGTGAAATAGCCGGTAGAGTTGGTCAGCAGGTTAGCTAGCTTGCTTTGAATGTACGCAAGCTCGTCGGGGAAGGCCAGCGCCGCAGCAAGATCA
Source organism: uncultured Chloroflexia bacterium (assembly GCA_963784915.1). GTDB lineage: Bacteria > Chloroflexota > Anaerolineae > Anaerolineales > Villigracilaceae > Fen-1038. Next base: position 319,066 of record CAWATK010000002.1, on the reverse strand, counting down.
CCGCCGGCCCGACCGCGCGGCAGCGCGGCCGCCGCTAGCAGCACGTCCGCCGTGGACTTCGTGTTGTACATGGGCACAACCACTGGTTGACTGCCGGACAGCACCGCCACACTGCTGCCCGCCGTGACTTTCTGATAGCCCCACGACTTAAGCCCATGGTGATCCGGGAACACGAAGTCCGCTTGCATGGCGGTCTCGTCGGGGAACGTGGCGAATGAGATGACCTGCGGGACCTGGCCCAACGCCTCTTCAAAGCCTAGTGCAGCCGGCAGCTCAAATACCGGGTTGGTGCCGTGGATAAGCAGCACCTTCACTTTCCCGGAATTCAGGCGGTCAATGAAGGCCCGCATTTCCTGTAGGCTGGCTGGCGCCCCTTCTGCCCCCTCCAATGGTGCGGCCGGCGCAACGAAGACTCCACCGGATCTGCCAAGACTGCCCACCAATGCATTGAGCGCCAACACCGCCTCTGCCACCTGCAGCCCGTTTGCCTGTGCAAGCGCCGCGCCTCCAGGGATCGCCAGCGGGCGTTCGGCCCCGGAAAACAAGTCGGCCAGATGGTTCAGGGTCTCCGCCGTGACATCGGCCGCAGCGGCCGCAGCCTCCACATCCGCCTTCGCAAACGCCGCCGGCGCTGGCACGCCGCGCCTCTCGGCAACGAGTTCGACCTATGGCCAGCACAAGCTGAGCTTCACTACCTGGCCGGTTCGGTATCCATTCATCCGCCTTGGCGCCGGTCTGCGACATGCGTGCCTCAAACTGCACCAGGTAGCCGCGTCCCCTCGGATTTCGCTGCCGGAAGCGCGCAAACTCCCGCGTCTGCGCCACGGGTGATAGCCACGTCTCCAGGAAGTTGGCTCCGAAGGAAAAGACGACGTCGGCTTCGCCCATGTCGAAGAAAGGCAGCCCCGCGGTCCCCAATGCACGCTCGCTCGCGCGCCTTAATGTGGTCCGCGCCCTCGAACATACCCAACGCGCCAAAGCGAACCGGCGGTGGCGCTTGAATGCTCTTCGTCAATTCGATCACAAGGTCATACAGGTGATCGGGCGCCATTCCCAGTAGAAACGCGATCTCATCCGGTTCATTCGCGCTGATCGCATTCGAGACCGTGTTGACCGCCTCGATCCAGGTGATCTCCTGGAATCCACGGCCCTCTGCGGATGACCACGTGTTCGAGCCTCGTGTGTGCTTCCCTGGATTTTGAACCCGGTCAGGGTTGTACAGACCCTGCAGCGTCACCTGCCCGCGTGCGCACGTCTTGCCCCTGTTCACCGGATTGTTCTTGTTCCCCTCCACCTTGATTGCCCGGCCCTGCATCGTTCGTACCACCAGGCCGCACCCGGCCGAGCATTCGCGGCACGTGGTCGCGAAGTACGTGCTCAGCCCGTTATACGTGTACTCGGGCATCTTGGTGTACGGCTCGCGCTTCACATACCTCGATGCCGGCCCGCACCCCGTCAGCACGGCCGTGGTGGCCGCGCCGGCGCCTGCCAGCTTGATGAAGTCGCGCCGGGAAATGGATTTAGTCATCGGTGTACCTTTCGACCGCCTGGATACCTTCTGCGTGCCGCCAGGGCGCGATCGCTCGGGACGGCTTTGATGTTTAGTAGTGGCAGGTGCTGCAGTCCGTCAACTTCGTCAGCAACTCTGGATTGTCCTTCGCACGCTCACGATGGCACTTAAAACACCAGCCCATGTTGATCACCTGGGGATTCTCGTAGACTGTCATCTTGCTCACGTCACCATGACATGTCTCGCAGTTCAGTCCCGCGGCCACATGCGGTCTATGCACGAAGTGCACAAAGTCCGGCACTTGCGCCACCGGCACCCACGGAATGGACTGATTGTTTGTTACGAAATTCGCCAGCTTGGGAAGCTCTGTCCCACGCACGGTGATCTGCTGATGACAGCCCCAGCATTTGGTTTGTGTGGGGATGCCCGGAGAAGGCCCCCGTATCGCACCCGGATGGCAGAACAGGCACTGTACGCCCAGTCCCAGGTGCAGGCGATGAGGGAACTCGATGGGTTGCGATGGCGCCCTCTGGGTCACGGCGATTCCCCACACGGCCGCGCTCAGCACGACCAGTCCCGCGATCATGATTCCGATCCGCCCCAGCGGCTGACTCAATGCATCAAGGATCCTCTTGACCATGAACGCTCCTGAGCTGGATTAATACGTGGTACTCGGCTTTTCGGCCGCGAAGCCAGGCTCTTTCCCTTCCGACGGGCGGCATTATACTGCAAAAGCCCCCGTATCATACCTTGCCGATGAACTTTGCCAGACTACGCCATGATATACTGCCCGCGTGCAACCAAGATCATCGCCCATGATCCTGCTGCTCGCGGTCGTTTCGTTGATCACTCTGTTGGTGCTTGTGCCGTCCAGCGCGAGTCTAGGCGAACTCATCGCACGTCGCTTCGTTCCATGACCGGCAATTGCAGCAGGCCACTCCCGCGCCAACAGACTTCTGATGCCTCGGTAGCTGGTTCCACCGATGGGATCATGTCGATGGGGATTTTGATCGCGTTGATCGTGCTGGTCGCCGATGCTGCTCAGCCGCAGCTTTGTGGGCGCGGTCGGCCCAATAGCGGCCCGGCCTCCCGCCCCGATTCGACCCCCGAGCTCTCACAAGTCCTTCACCAAGCCGCCAACTTCAAAGTCGCAGCGAAGCTACGCAGCGGCCCTCGCCTCCCAGCGTCGCGCCGTTGCGATGCGCTCTCCCAATGGTGGGTGAGAATAGAACAACCACACTACCCACGGCTCCGGATCTACCTCTCCGAGATTTTGGTTTGCCAATCGCACCATGGCCGATGCAAAGGCCTCGGGTTTTCCAGTAACGGCTAGGGCATAGCGGTCGGCCAATGCTTCGCGCCAGCGCGAGACCGCATTCTCAATGGGCATGCTGAGCACCCCAAAGACTCCCAGCACCAATGCCAGTGCGGGGAACGTCGCCGGATCGCTGACGCCGGCGAAGTCGAAGGCGCGCACCATTTCCTCCAGGGCTTGTGCCGAAATGAATAGGCCTGCCAGCGTGGCGAACTGCCCCAAGTCCGATCAGCACGACGATATCTCGGTGCACGTGATGTCCCAGCTCGTGGGCCAGCACGGTCTCCACCTCGTCGGGGTGTGAACTCAGCGATCAAGGTGTCTCCTAGGATTATGCGCCGCGTGTTTCCGATGCCGGTCAGCGCTGCATTGGCCGCCTTGGTCCTGCGCGACATGTCGAACTTATACACGCCCTGAACGTGCGTGCCCGCCTTGCTCGCCAACAGCAGCAGCCGCTCTTCCAGGTCGTGATGTTCCTCACCCAGGGGCACGTATCTGTTGAAAAGTGGCATGATCAAAACCGGCGCCAGGTTCACCATTACAACATTGAAGACAAGCATCCCTGCAGCCGCCCATAGCCACCACAGATCACCCGCCCATCGCAGGCATGCATACAACGCTTCCAGCAATACAAACCCAATCGGCAGCCCAACCAGCATCCCCTTCAGCTGATCCATGATCCACGACGGCAGAGTTTGCACTGACTGTCCGAAGCGGTGCGGCAGGACGTAGCTTCCGTAGTAGCTCAGCGGCAGATCGATCAGAAGGAACGCGGCCTGCGAAGATTGCCACAAATGCGGGTGCCAGCAGCCACGGATTGGCAAGCGCCGGTGACAGCGAAGCGAGCCACGCTCGCACTGCCACACTCCATCCGAACAGCAACCACGCCGCGGCGTACACAGCGCTCAGCAGCGTGTTGAACAGCCAAAGCCGACGCGAAAGCCGCGCGTATCTGCGCGCTTGATCCTGGCGTTGTGCATCCAGCGTCGCCACTAGGCTCGTTCCTGCTCGCGGTCTGCAGCCAGGCGAGCCATCACCTCATTCCCCTGCAACACCTCGCCGTACGAGCGAAGCGCCGCCAGGAAGGCCTTGTGCACATGTTCTGCCGGGATGACCGTCTCGCCATACGTAAGGGCCCGCGTCGCGGACGCGTCGTCCACAACGATGATCTTGAATCCCAGGTCAGCTGCCGCGCGTGCCGTGGCGTCCACGCACATGTGCGTCATCATCCCGGTGATCACGAGCCGTTCCACGCCCGCCGCTCGTAGCATTTCCAGCAAGTGCGTTTCACGGAATGCGTTCGGGAAGTGCTTCACCACCAGGGGTTCCCCCTCGAAATGCGCAACCGTATCGTGCACGTCGCACCCGCTGTCGCCAGGTATGAAGAACGATGCGTCGGGCCGCGCCGAAACATGCTGGATGTGCACATGATACATGCTGTGCTCACGGAAGCATTGCAGCAGCTCGTACGCGGCCCTGGCGGCAGCAACCGGATTCACAAGCTCCATCTTTCCGCCCGGGAAATAGTCCTTCTGGATATCGATTAATAGCAGCGCGTTCTTCATCCCTCAGGCTCCTCCTATTTCCGTCCGAAGTCGGCCGGGATCTCGCCCCAGTTGAGCGTGTCCCACTTCAATATGCTCGGCCGCTCGCCTCCCGAGGCCGCCGGCGCGAGCAGCAACGGCAGCTCGCGCTCAGCCAGCGCGATCAACTCGAAGAGCTTTCGATTGGCTGGTGTGCGCCTCAACTTCGTGCGGCACTTTCCTTCCCGAACCCATCCGATTGCATTCTGCGAGTCCGAGTAGATCGGCATGGCCTGGCCGTGTCGTTCAGCCAACGCATTGCTTCCACGATGGCCAGGAACTCACCCACGTTGTTCGTGCCCTCGGCAAACGGCCCCGCCCGAAAGAGCTGCCTGCCGGACTTCGTGTCGACCGCCCGCAGTTCAAGTGGACCCGGCGCACCCGAGCACGCCGCGTCCACGCTGATGCTCGGCAGCTGCGGGCCCTGGTCCATCAGCTTCCACTTGCCCTGCGATGCCGACTTCCCGCGATAGTCGGCGTAGCCCGCGTTCAGCGCAACCTTCGCCTCAGCCAGGCTGCTGAACGCTTTGTACTCCGCGCCCACAAAGCCCTTCACCTGCCGTTCGCATTCTGACCACGAGCTAAAGATGCCCGTCTTACGGCCCTTCCACACGACGTAGTACTTTGTTGGCATCACGTGCTAATTCTACTGTGGGACCACGGCCCAGTGACATCCTGCATGGCTTCGTCGCCGGCCCCCTTGGCACGCCGAGCCAGCTCCATCCGGTTGCCGGCATCGTTACCGGCCTGGGGCTGCTCGCGGCCCTTCTACTCTGGAGCAAGCCATCACCGGTGCGTCAATTTGCTCTCGCGCGAATCGGAACGGGGCTGTTCCTGACCGGCATGCTTGAGCTCGTTGTCCTCAAGCGCGATATCAGTCGCATGAATGCGGTCTTCAAGTTCTATCTCCACGTCTGGTTGCTTCGGGGTATCGCCGTCCGCCGCCGCCCTACCACGGCTGTGGCAGTGGCTGAACCGGTCCGCCCCGCTGTTGCCAGCCGCAGCCCCGCGCAGCCGGGTACGCGGCCGGCGACTTCTCGCAGCCAATCCATGCCGCCGAACCGTGCCCGAGACCCATCCCCCGGGCGCAGCGCTGGTCGGCCGTTCTTGCCATGCTGTTTGTCGCCTGTTTGCTCTACCCGCTGACCGCAACGCCTGTGCGCGTCAAGGATCGTTTCGCAGACGGCGTCTCGCATACCCTCGACGGATCCGCCTACATGCGCACCTCCATCTATTTCGACGACGGCCGTCCGGCGACGCTGGAATGGGATCGACAGGCCGCTGAGTGGCTTCGCGTCAACTTGCAGGGCGTTCCAACCATCTTGGAAGCCAATACGCCGCTGTCTCGTTGGGGATCGCGCATGTCGATCTATACCGGTTTCCTCACCGTGATCGGCTGGGACTGGCACCAGAAGCAGCCGCGCTCCGTCATCCCCGGTCAGCTCATCGATCGCCGCCTTGAAAATGTAAGGCTGCTGTACAACACCACTGATCTAGCCCAGGCCAGACTGCTGCTCGACCAGCTGGGTTTCGATTACGTCGTGGTCGGTCAGTTGGAACGCTGCTACTATGATCCGGGTGGGTTGGCCAAGTTCCATGAACCTGCCGGACCCTGGCACATCGCCTACCAAAATGAACAGGTCAATATCTACAAGGTGCGCTGACCCCATGCACGCCGGTAACCGCGCTGCCATGCTCGGCGTGGCAGATTCTTGACGCAGCCCTGGTAGACTAGTGCAATATGCCCATACTGGATGTCGAGATCGTCACCCGCCCGGGAGAGCAGCTCCCTCCAGCGCTCGCCAAGGAACTGGCTGATGCCGCCGGATTGATATTCGGCTCCGAGCCCGCCGGCACATGGGTGCGGCTCCAGACCATTCCGTCTGAGCGCTACGCCGAGGGGCCCGGGGATGCACCCGTCGTGTTCCCGGTCTTTGTCAGTGTCTTGAAGTCGAATGTTCCTGCGGGCGAGGCCATGCAGCTTGAGGTGGCTCGACTGTCGCAGATGGTCGCGCAACTCTGCCAGCGACCCGTCCAGAATATCCACATCCTGTACCTGCCGGAGGGCCGTGGACGTGTGGCCTTCGGCGGAACCCTGCCGCGCTCGTAGCCCCGCACCCACGCGGTAGCCGTCCGCGCCCAGCTTCGCTCGTTATGCCGTCATTCCCTTGGGTCGGTACTGCAGCGCTTCCGCCAGGTGCGTCGCTTTGATGGCCTCACTGCCAGCCAGGTCAGCGATTGTCCGCGCCAACTTCAACACTCGGTGGTAGCCCCTGGCGGATAGGTTCATCTGGCCCATGGCGGCCCGTACCAGGCTCTCGCCGGCCTCCTCCAGCTTGCAGTATTGGCGGATCTCGGCGACCCGCATGTCGGCGTTCGTAAGCACGCTGCTCGTTGCAGCGTGGCGCGCTTCGTTGCATCCACCCCTTCGGCCTGGCCCATCGAATCGAGCGCGCTGGCGCTTGCGTGCCTCCTCGACTCGCTCGCGGATTGCTTGCGAAGGCTCGCCCAGCCGATCCTCGCTGAGCTTCTGATACTCCACCCGCGGCACATCCACGTGGATATCGATGCGATCCAGCAGCGGCCCGGATATCCGTTTCTGATATTTCGTCACCGCCGACGGCGCGCACGTGCAGGCCTTGAACGGATCCCCGAAGTACCCGCACGGGCACGGATTCATCGCCGCGACCAGCATGAAGTTCGCCGGAAACGTCAGCGAACCCTGCGCCCTGCTGATGGTCACCACCTTGTCCTCGATCGGCTGGCGCATCACCTCCAGCACCCGCGTCCCGAATTCCGGCAGCTCATCCAGAAACAGCACGCCCCGGTGCGCCAATGAGATCTCCCCCGGATGCGGCCAGTTCCCGCCGCCCACCAGGCCCGCGTGGCTGATCGTGTGATGCGGCGACCGGAACGGTCGCGTGCGCATCATCATCTCCGGCGGCAGCGCATCCGCCACGGAGTAGATACGCGTGACGTCCAGCGCCTCATCGATGGACAGCTCCGGCAGCATCCCCGGCAGGGCCCGCGCCAGTAGCGTCTTACCGGCGCCCGGCGGGCCTATCATCATGGCGTTGTGCCCGCCCGCCGCCGCGATTTCCAGCGCCCGCTTCACATGTTCCTGTCCCTTGATCTCACGGAAGTCCGTTGGCGGCAGGCCGATCGTCCCTCCACCGCCACGTGCGGTTGCGCCTGGATCCTCTGTGTCCGCGTAGGTGCGCATGCAGATCGGCCAAGCGATTTCACCGGGATAGACCTCGATATCCGGGATCAGCGCCGCCTCGGCCGCATCCGAGGCCGGCACGAAGATGCCGCTTGAAGCCCTTCTGCCGGGCGCTGGCCGCCATCGGCAGCACGCCGCGCGAATGCCGCACCGTTCCTTCCAGCGAAAGCTCGCCCACCACCACCGCGTCGTCCAGGCAGTTGGGCGGCAGCAATCCCTGCATCAACAGCACGCCCACCGCGATCGGCAGGTCGTACGTCGGGCCCTCCTTGCGCACGGAGGCCGGGGCCAGGTTCACCACGATGCGCTCGCGCGGATATCGCATGCTCGGCGTTCTTCACCGCCGCCTGCACCCTTGCGCGACTTTCCTGCACGGCTTTGTCCGGCAGCCCAACAATGTCAATGCCCGGTAGGCCCTGCGCGGTGTCGACCTCCACTTCCACGATGACCCCCTCCAGCCCGATCACCGCACATGAATACACCCGCGCCAACATGCGGCGGAGTGTAGCCGAGTGACGGGTGAAAGTCAATTACGCTCGAGCGCCTGGCCATTCAGGCGTCGGCTGAGGTCTCCCGCTACCGGCTGATCCGCGCCGGCACACGTCCACGTTCGCTTGCCGTCACTGGGCTCGTCACACCCAGGCATCAAGCGGGTATCACATCACAGTACTTGAAATGAGTGCACACCGTCATCTCTCTCGAAAATATCACCAACTGTATACGGTATGGCGCTCTCAAAGATCGGCCCATCGTACACAAAGGTGTGATATTCCCCGTATTCTCCACAAATGTTGGCGGAACTGGGAAAGTCGCGCATGAATTTCCAGTCTATCGGCTCTGCCGACAAACGCGATCGTCGAGCCGGCATGCGTTGATCGATGTGACAATCGCCTTGAATCCCAACGAAATGAAGGAGTCCATCAGTTGGAGGTTATCTCTCTTCCACAGAGGGAAAATTGCCTTGATCCCCAGCCTGGCGAGATTCAGGGTCCGGTATGTTCTCAGGTCTTCCCGAAAAATGTCGCCAAAGACAACCGAGGTCACGCCTGATTCTTTGTATCTCCTCAAGGTTTGTACCAGGTTCGGCTCGTAATCCGCGTTGGATGTATGACTGGATATCGAGACCATTTCCCAGGGCAAGCCGAGAGCCTGAGTCTGCCTTTCGATCAAGCTGCAGCGGATATCGTGCATATCGACGCGATCGGAATCCTTCGTTACGGCTGTCAACAGCCCAACGACCTGATATTCTCCGCTGACGAGAGCATCATACATCGCCAGGGCACAATCTTTTCCCCCGCTCCAGGAAACGAGCACGGTTTCCACTCGATTGCTCCAGGCCTTCGTCTTCATTGAGTTTATCAGTATCTTCGTGCCTTGATGCCACAGGATTTGCCGGCCTGCCGAAAAGATCAGACTGGTCCTGAACGCCACGTTTGCACGCGGCGGCCTGCCGAAGGACAAGATTGAAAAAGCCCTGGGTATGACAGCCGCTGTTACCGTTCCGTACGTGCAGGATACCTTTGTCGAAGCAATAAACCTTGGAAAGCCACCGGTCTTCCACAATCCCCAGGCGCCTGTTTCCGGTTTGCTCGAAGACTTCGCCTTCTTCTTGAGCCGGGATGTCGATAAGAAGTCCAGGCCGCAGAATCCCACGGACGCCTGGAACCGTGTTTACAAGCGATACATGCAGCGACACAAGAAGTAGCGCCAGCCGTTCTCAACGCGCACATTCACAGATGGTAGCTACTCCAGCATCAGCAGGTACTGGATCACCGCCTCGTAGTCGTCCCGCGGCAGGTTCACCCGCATGTCATTCCCCGCCTTCATGGCTTGCGTGTCACGCAGCCATCGTCGCAGGTTGCTCTGATTGAGCTCGAAGGTCGCTCCCGCGAACACTGACCTCGACATGAGGTGCGCCAGGTTTGGGCCGAGTAAGCCCGGGCGCTTTTCGGCCGGATCCAGCGAATGGCACTTGGCGCACGCCGTCGTCAGCATTTCGTAGCCGCGCCATTGCTCCTCGCTTTGCGGCACCGCGGCGGGCTGCCTCTGTGACTCAATCCAGGCATCAAAGTCAGCCTGGGACTGCACCACCACCTTCGCTCGCATCATGTTGTGTGCCAGACCACAGATCTCCGAACAGGCGCCACCGTATTCCCCCGCCCTCGCCGCTCCCAATTGCACCTGCGTCGTGCGTCCCGGCAATGCATCGGCCTGGACATTGAGCTCCGGGATGGACAGCGTGTGCAGCACATCCACTGAGATCAGTTCCAACTGCACGCGCCTCCCCTCAGGAACGTGCAACTCGTGGGCAGTCTTGACACCCAGCTCAACGTAGTCGAACTCCCACCACCAGTTGTGCCCTGTCACCAATACACGCAGCGGCGCTTCGCCCCCGAACAGGCTTTCCAGCAATCCCAGCCGCCAGGCAGATACGCCCGCCGCCGCCAGCAGCCCCGCGAAAACGAGGCTCCATACCGTCCTTCGACGGAATCGGATTACACCGTTCCCTCCAGATGTCTCAACGCGTTGATGTGTGTTGCTCACAACCGCACGGGCTTCCCCGCTCGGGCTGATTTCGAGCAGCGCCACGATAGCGGCGATATTCCCTCGGCTCTGCGCGACGCTGATGCGCGGTTTCTCACCCTTCAGTACGGCGTCCGCCATGTCCTCCACTTCCCCAACGTATAGCTCTTTGCTCTTGATGAGCATCTTCTCGGTGCGGTCACCCAGCCGCGCCTCAAGCCGTTCCTCGCGCCCGGGTTTGAAGGGCGCCGGAATGTGCAAGGATCCACCCGACCCCGCGATTTCCATGTACGCGCGTCCCGGGCGTCTGAAAGCCGCAATCGAACTGCGCCAGCACCCCACCTGGAAATCGCAACTGTCCCGCGAAGCTCATGTCCACCCCACTCTCCCCTGTGACCTGCCAGCCGAAGACCTCCTCCGGCTCTGCTCCGGCCAGCAATCGCGCGTAGCTGATCGGGTAGCAGCCTACATCCCAGATGCTGCCGCCTCCGAGCTCTGGGCGCAGCCGCACATCCCCTTCGCGCCTGAGCACAAAGGTGAACGCACCTTTGATCAGCTGCAGTCTCCCAAACTTGCCGGCGTCCACCAATTCCTTCACCCGTCGTGTCTGCGGGTGATGCATGTACATGAACGCTTCCGCCAGCACCTTGCCGTTGGCCCGTGCCGCAGCCTCCATGGAGTCCACTTCCTTCACACTGAGCGCCAGGGGCTTTTCACACAGCACGTTCTTCCCGGCCTCCAGCGCTTTGACGCTCCACTCTGCATGCAGCGCATTCGGCAGCGGTACGTAGATGACGTCCACCTCCGGGTCCGCCAGAAGCGCCTCATAACTCCCATGAGCCCGCGAAATCCCCCACTCGCGCGCGAATGCCTGCGCCGCGTCCAGGGTGCGCGAGGCCACGGTCGTGAGTCGATTGCGTTTCGAAGCCTTCAGCGCTGGCATCAGGGCGCGGTTGATGCGCGCCGTGGATAACAGACCCCAATTGAGCACCTTCTCCGTCATGTGTGCGGCTCCTCAATCTGACAACACCCGGAGTGCCAGGACGGCCCCGAGATCATGACTGGATTGCGGCCTATCCTACCAGAACATGTCACGTGTTTATGCCCGCCCGTCCGCCCGGCGAGCTCAGATTGATTGGCTGTCGGACGCCCCATTCGTGAGCCGTCGCGCCACGCCGGCGCCCGTCATTAGCGCCTGGGGTATCATTCGCCATTCAGCAGCTCCCGAGGCTCAGGATGGATCAACCTCCCGCTCGCATGCATCGCTCTTCTTTGCGCCAGTTGCCGCGTAACGTTTGGGCAGTTGGCCTCACCAGCTTCTTCATGGATGTTTCCAGCGAGATGGTGCTGAATATCCTCCCGCTCTTCCTCGCCAATGTGCTTGGAGTGAAGACCAACATCATCGGTCTGATCGAAGGCATCGCCGAAGCCACTGCCAGCATCCTCAAACTATTCTCCGGATGGCTCTCGGATAAGCTCGGAGCTCGCAAGTCCCTTGCGGTGATCGGGTACGCCCTTTCTGCGCTCGCCAAGCCCTTCTTCTATGTGGCCGGCACCTGGGAACTCATTGCCGGAGTCCGCTGGGCCGACCGCGTCGGCAAGGGCATTCGCACGGCGCCGCGCGATGCTCTCGTGGCCGATTCGGTCACGCCCGAGGTCCGCGGCCTGGCGTTTGGCTTCCACCGCGCCATGGATACGGCCGGAGCACTGCTCGGCATTCTGATCGCGGCCCTCGTCGTTTGGCTGGCCCAAAAGACGACGCTGGCTCTCACGAGATCCACCTTCCAGACAGTCGTGTTGTTAAGCGTACTGCCGGCTATCCTGGCGGTTCTCTCTCTCCTCCTCGGCGCCCAGGATGTCCCGGTCCGGGATCGGCACCTGGCGCCGCGATTCTCACTTCGCAGCCTCGGCCGACCCTTCCTCGTCTTCCTCGCTCATCGTCAGCCTGTTCACACTGGGAAACTCTTCGGACGCCTTCCTCATCTTGCGTGCCCAGAATCTCGGCATATCAGTCCTGGGCATTCTATTGATGATTGCCATGTTCAACCTGATCTATTCATTGATTTCCACCCCCGCCGGTTCCTTGTCAGACCGAATTGGCCGGCGCCGTCTCATCGTTGGCGGCTGGCTTGTTTACGCCGCCATCTACCTGGGCTTCGCACTGGCGCGCTCTGGCTGGCAGGTCTGGCTGCTGTATGTCGTTTACGGCCTTTATTACGGAATGGCGCTGGGCAGCGCTAACGCACTGGTTTCGGATCTTGTCCCCCAGGACCTCCGCGGCACCGCCTATGGCACCTACAACGCGGTGATCGGCTTGCTTACCTTTCCTGCCTCCGTCATCGCAGGGGTTCTCTGGCAGGGATTCGGTAAGTGGCCCGGACTTGGGCCATCTGCTCCCTTCTTCTTCGGCAGCTCACTCGCGCTCGTCGCCGCGCTGCTCATGGCCTTCTGGATGCCCCGCACAATTGAGGGTGCCACACTCGCCTAGCACCCTCCTGCGAGCGCGTCCGCGGTGTTCCGGACCCCCTCCCTCTAATCTTCCGGCGACGGAGCGAGCCCTGCGCCCTATCCGCCTCAGCGCGCGTCCCCACCGCGCCTCGCATTTACCGCTTTCCCACACAGCCAACTGTCGCCGTACTGGGGCCGGAGCCACTCGGCATTAGTAAACGCCGCTCGGTCACGTTGGCACCCCAAGTGCGACGCTTTCTGAACCGGGTCAAAGCCGCTGCAATCATTGTGGCTATGCGCAAGACCCTCGGTGCGACGACCTCCGCTCACCAGTAGTGATGCACCAGCCCCCGAATGCGCGCATCATAGATCCCACGCAGCGCCGCCATCGTTGCCTCGCTCACCGCCGGCTTATCCGCTGCCTGCACGTTGTCCTCCGCCTGCGCCGCATTCTTCGCCCCCGGAATTGCGCACGTCACGGCGTCGAACATCAGGATCCACCGCAAGGCGAATTGCGTCATGCTCATCCCCTGCGGCACCAGCTTCCGCACTTCCTCCACCGCCGCCAGGCCCGCCTCGTAGTCCACTCCCGAGAAAGTCTCGCCGCGATCGAAAGATTCACCGTGTCGGTTGAACTGTCGGTGGTCGGTCTTCTCGAACTGACTATCTGGCCCGCAGTTTGCCCGTCAATAGTCCGCTCGCCAAAGGCACCCGGGCCAGGATGCCAACGCTCCGCCGCTTGGCCTCCGCGAAGAACAGCTCCGCCGGCCGCTGCCGGAACATGTTGAAGATGATCTGTACGGTCTGCACGTTCGGATATTCGATCGCCTTCAGCGCCTCTTCCACCTTCTCCACGCTCACGCCGTAATGGCGCAGTTTCCCCTTGGTCACCAGACCATCCAGGTCGCCGAAGAAGTCCGGGCGATAGTACACCTCCGTCGGAGGGCAATGTAGCTGGAGCAAATCCAGCGCCTCGGTTTGCAGATTCTTCAGGCTGCGATCCACGAAGCCCTCGATGTTCGTAAGGTTGTAACCCTCCGAGTTATGAGGTTTCAACCTGCGCCCCGCCTTCGTCGCAACGTAGATCCGATCCTTGTGCCGGCGCTTGACCTCCGCCACCAGCCGCTCGCTGCGTCCATCGCCGTACACGTCCGCCGTGTCGATGAAATTGACCCCCAATTCGATCGAGCGCTCCAGCGCCTCGATCGAGACCTTGTCATCCACCTCCCCCCAGTCCGCCCCGATCGCCCAAGCGCCGAAGCTGATCTCGGAAACCTTCCACCCCGTTCGTCCCAGCTCGCGATAGTTCATCCGTCTCTCCGTACTGCAAGATGCTCTCTCACCAACCCAGCCCTCCGCCGCTTACCCCGTCATCGACATCATACCATCCCGGTTCCGCACTATTCAATCCGAACCCGGCCTCCTAACCGCAGGCACGCCGTCCGCAGGTCTTGACGTTTTCTTGACTGTTTTCATCGCTTCCTTGCCCTCAGCTTTACCGACGACCCCATACACTCTGGGCACCAGGAGGCAAAATGAACGATCTGCTCTACGTCGGGCTCACGGTTCTATTCTTCGTCCTAACCCTGGGATTGATCCAGGTCTGCGCTGGCCTGATGGAGGAGAAGTCATGAACCTGCTCTATCTCGTCTCGGGCCTTGTCGTCGTTGGGCCTCTTCGTCTATCTGGTGTCTGGCCCTGCTGAAACCGGAGTGGTTCGGATGAATCCCATCAGTTGGATCCAGCTCCTTTTCTATCTGGCAGCGCTGCTGCTTCTGGCCAAGCCGCTCGGCTCCTTCATGGCGCGCGTCTTCGAAGGCGAGCGCACCTTTCTGGACCCGATCCTCGGTCCGGTGGAACGCCTCATCTATCGCCTCTCGGGAGTGGATTCCGGCGAGGACATGAACTGGAAGACCTACGCCATTGCCATGCTGGTCTTTAACGTCCTTGGCTTGCTGGCGGTCTATGCCTTGCAGCGCCTGCAGGCCTTTCTGCCGCTCAACCCGCAGGGCCTTGGCCCGGTGACGCCGGATTCTTCCTGGAACACCGCGGTCAGCTTTGCCTCCAACACCAACTGGCAGGGCTACGGCGGCGAGGTGACGATGAGTTACCTGACCCAGATGCTTGGACTGACCGTGCAGAACTTCGTCTCGGCAGCGACGGGCATCGCCGTCCTGGTTGCTCTGATTCGCGGCATCGCACGGCACTCGGCCAACGGGATCGGCAATTTCTGGGTCGATCTCACCCGCACGACCCTCTACATACTCCTGCCGCTGTCGCTCGTCCTGGCGCTCGCCCTCGTCTCGCAGGGCGTCGTTCAGACGCTCCGTCCCTACCAGACCGTAGCGCTCCTTCAGCCGACCATGGATGCCAACGGAGCTTCGGTCACTCAGCAGGTTCTGGCCGTGGGGCCGGCCGCGTCGCAGATTGCGATCAAGCAGTTGGGCACCAACGGCGGCGGCTTCTTCAACGTCAACTCTGCGCATCCCTTTGAGAACGCCACCCCGTTCTCGAATTTCCTGGAGATGCTCTCGATCCTCGTGATCTCCGGCGCCCTGTGCTACACGTTCGGCAAGATGGTGGGCGATACGCGCCAGGGCTGGTCACTGTTGATCACCATGACCATCATCCTGGTGGCCTTCCTGGGCTTGGCCGTCTGGGCCGAGCAGGGCGGCAACCCGGCGCTGGGCGCCATGGGCGTCGATCAAACGCAGAGCGCCATCAATCCGGGCGGCAACATGGAAGGCAAGGAAGTGCGCTTCGGCATTGCCAACTCCGCCCTGTGGGCCACCGTCACCACGGCCGCTTCCAACGGCTCGGTCAACTCCATGCACGACTTCTTCATGCCGCTGGGCGGCATGGTGCCGCTGTTCATGATGCAATTGGGCGAGATCATCTTCGGCGGCGTCGGCTCCGGCCTGTACGGCATGCTGGCCTTCGTCATCGTCGCCGTCTTCGTCGCCGGGCTGATGGTCGGGCGCACGCCCGAATACCTGGGCAAGAAGATCGAAGCCTATGAGATGAAGATGGCCTCGCTCATGCTGCCTGATCCCGATCCTTCTCGCCAAGGTCGGCACGGCCATCGCGGTGGTCGCCCCGGCGGGTTCTGGCCACCATCTGGAACACCGGCGGTCCGCACGGCTTCAGCGAAGTCCTGTACGCCTTCTCCTCGGCCAGCAACAACAATGGCAGCGCCTTTGCCGGTCTGGGCGCCAACACTCCCTTCTACAACACAGCGCTGGGCATCTGCATGTTCTTTGCGCGTTACTGGCTAGCATTCCGGCCCTGGCCATTGCCGGCTCGCTGGTCCAGAAGAAGAAAGTCCCGGCCGGCGCCGGCACCCTGCCCACGCACACGCCGCTCTTCGTGGCCTGGCTGATCGGCGTCATCATGATCGTCGGCGCCCTCAGCTTCATCCCGGCTCTCTCGCTTGGGCCGATCGTCGAACACCTGATGGTGTTCGCCCACTAGGGCGCAAGTGATCCGAAATGAACACCAAAACAGAAAGAACGCTCCTTTCGGCGCGAACTTTATCAGCGCGCCATCGTGGACTCCTTCGTCAAACTGAATCCCGCTGGATGGTTCGCAACCCGGTCATGTTCGTGGTGGAAGTCGGCAGCGTACTGACCACCGCTCTGTGGATCCAGGCCCTTGCGGGACGGGCGAGGCGCCCACCGGCTTCATCGGCGCCATCGCATTGTGGCTGTGGTTCACCGTGCTTGTTCGCCAACTTCTCTGAGGCCGTGGCAGAGGGCCGCGGTAAGGCCCAGGCCGAAGCCCTGCGAAAGGCCCGCCGCGACACCCCCGCCAAGCGTCTGCGCGCAGCGCCGCCGACGTGCAGACCGCCCTCGCCAAAGTCGAAGTGGTTTCGTCTACGCAGCTTCGAAAGAACGATCTCTATCTGGTTGAAGCCGGCGATATCCTGCCTGCCGATGGCGAGATCCTGGTCGGGATCGCCTCGGTGGACGAGAGCGCCGTCACCGGCGAGTCTGCGCCCGTCGTCCGCGAGTCCGGCGGTGATCGATCGGCCGTCACCGGCGGTACGCGCCTGCTCTCAGACTGGCTCATCGTCCGCGTCAGCGCCGATCCAGGCGAGGGATTCCTGGACCGGATGATCGGCCTCGTCGAAGGCGCCAAGCGACAGAAGACCCCCAACGAGATCGCCCTCAACATCCTGCTGGCGGGCTTCACCATCATCTTCCTCGTCGTCTGCGCCACCCTGCTGCTCGTACTCGCTCTACAGCGTCAACGCCACCGGTGAGGGCATCCCTGTCACCATCACGCGTGCTCATCGCCCTGCTTGGTGTGCCTGATCCCGACCACCATCGGCGGGCTGCTCTCCGCCATCGGCATCGCCGGCATGGACCGCATGATCCAGCGCAACGTGATCGCCATGTCCGGCCGCGCCGTCGAAGCCGCCGGCGATGTGGATGTGCTGCTGCTGGACAAGACCGGCACCATCACTCTGGGCAATCGGCAGGCGGTCGAATTCACGCCCGTCAGCGGAGTGACCTCCGAAGAGCTGGCCGAGGCCGCCCAGCTCGCCTCGCTGGCAGACGAGACCCCGGAGGGCCGCTCCATCGTCGTGTTGGCCAAGGAGAAGTACGGACTGCGCGGCCGCACGATGGGCGCCACCGATGAGGCCCCCCAGGGCATGCACTTCGTGCCCTTCAGCGCCCAGACGCGCATGTCCGGCGTGGACTTTGACGGAACGTCCATTCGCAAAGGCGCACCCGACACCATCATGGCGCTGGTTCAAAGCAAGGGCGGCAAGCTGGCGCCAGATCTGCAGCCGGCCGTCGACGCCATCGCCCGCGGCGGAGGAACTCCGCTGGTTGTGGCGCGCAACGGCCAGGCCCTGGGCGTCATCCATCTGAAGGACATCGTCAAGGGCGGCATCAAGGAGCGCTTCGGGCATCTGCGCAAGATGGGCATCAAGACCGTCATGATCACGGGCGACAACCCGCTGACGGCCGCCGCCATCGCAGCCGAGGCCGGGGTGGACGACTTCCTGGCGCAGGCCACGCCCGAGGCCAAGCTCAAGCTGATCCGTGAGAACCAGACCGGAGGGCAGCTGGTGGCGATGACCGGCGACGGCACGAACGATGCGCCGGCCCTGGCGCAGGCGGATGTGGCCGTTGCCATGAACACCGGCACCCAGCCGGCCCGCGAGGCCGCCAACATGATCGACCTGGACAGCAACCCAACCAAGCTGATCGAGATCGTGGAGATCGGCAAGCAGCTGCTGATGACGCGCGGCGCGCTGACCACCTTCAGCATCGCCAACGATGTGGCGAAGTACTTCGCCATCATCCCGGCGGCCTTTGCCTCGACCTACCCGGTGCTGGAGGCGCTGAACTTCATGCGCCTGGCCACCGCCGCAGAGCGCCATCCTGTCGGCGGTCATCTTCAACGCGCTGATCATCATCGCGCTGATTCCGCTGGCGCTGCGCGGTGTTCCGTACCGGCCGGTGGGCGCAGCCCGGCTGCTGCGCGACAACCTGCTGATCTACGGGGTGGGCGGCCTGATCGCGCCGTTCATCGGCATCAAGCTGATCGACATGCTGCTGGCCGCCCTTGCACCTGGCCTGAACGGAGAGACCATCATGAACCGTGCCTCAGTGCGCCTCAGTCCCGCCTTGATCCTGAATTCGGCCTACGCAATCCTGCTCGTCGCTGCGACCACCGCCATCCTGTGGCTCATCGGGCGGAACGAGCTGGGTGAAGCGGTGATCGCCCTTGTATACCTGGTGCCGATCATCTGGAGCGGCTACCGCTGGGGTCAGGCGCCGGGACTTCAGCGCAGCCCTTGCCGCGGCGCTGGCCTTCGACTTCCTGTTCATCCCACCCTTCTATACCTTTGCGATCGGCAGCCTGGAAGGCTGGCTGGTATTGGCCATCTTCCTGGCCGTGGCCATGCTGCTCGTGGGTCGGTTTCAGGCCAGCCTGTCGAACGCTCGCGAAGCCGTCTTCAAGTATGAGCTGAGCGACGCTCTTGCGAGCAGGCTTACCTGGGACGCGGTCGCTGAGACCGTGGCCGGCTACATTGCGCAGCTCTTTCAGGCCTCGCGCGTCAACGTGACCTATCAGGCCACACGGGAGTCAACCCGGATCGTCGTGAGCGAGCCCAAAGATGGCAAGGCCGAGGGCAGGCCCGACCGCCTGCTGCCGATCTTGAATGACTGGGGACTGGTGGGCGAGATTCAAATATGGCGCGGCGACTACTCGGAGCTGCCGCCGGCGGAAGGTCTCGCTCCTGCAGAATTTTGCAACGCAGACCGCCAGGGCGTTCGAGCGCGCCAGTCTGGTCGAGGCCAGGCTGGCGTCCAACGCCGCACCCAGAAACACGTATCCAGAATAGAGGCTGAAATGCTCAAGCAACTTAGGCCCGCCTTCGTCTCGCTGCTGCTGTTGACGCTGATCACCGGCGTAGTTTATCCGCTGGTCGTAACGGGAATCGCCCAGGTGGTGTTTCCGCGGCAGGCGAACGGCAGCCTGATCATGCAGGACGGCCAGGCAGTAGGCTCGGAACTGATCGGACAGTCGTTCGACGATCCCAAGTACTTCTGGGGACGTCTCTCGGCCACCGGCGCGTTTCCGTACAACGCCTTCAACGCTGAAACACTGACCGGCTCCTCCGGCTCGAACTACGGGCCCCTGAATCCTGCCCTGGTGGATGCGGCACAGGCGCGCATAGACGCCCTCAAGGCCGCCGACCCATCCAACACCGCGCCGATCCCGGTCGACCTGGTCACCGCCTCCGGCAGCGGGCTCGACCCGCATATCAGCGTGGCTGCCGCCCTACTACCAGGTTCACCGTGTGGCGCAAGCCCGCGGGCTCAGGACGCAGACGTCCAAGAGCTGGTGGATCAAAACACTCAGGGTCGCCAGTTCGGATTTCTGGGCGAACCCACGGTAAACGTGCTGCGGCTGAACCTGGCATTGGACCAGATCCAGTAGCATCCAGCGCAACCGCCGACCTGTTGACGGGTCGGCGGTTCTTTCTTAAGAGGCGGAGTGAGCGCCTTGCGCTCTGCAGCATGCGTTTTTCCTGATCGTCGCGCATTGAGTCATTTCCGGCACTGGCCCTGGGAGCCATCGCCGAGCAAGTGCTCTTGCGCTAGACGCAAACCGCCTGGAGTGACGTACGATGCCTTATGACAGACCATCGCCGTCCCGATCCGGATGCACTTCTGGAGGAAGCCAAGCGCAGAAGAGCACGGCCGCGGGAACCTGAAGATCTTCTTGGGTACGCCGCCGGTGTCGGCAAGACCTACGCCATGCTTGGAAGCCGCGCAGCAGCGCAAGCGCGAGGGCCTGGATGTGGTTGTCGGCTACATTGAAACCCACAAACGCGCTGAAACCGAAAGCATGCTTGTCGGGCTGGAGATCCTTCCCCGCAAGACGCTCGAGTATCACGGAGTCCGCCTGACGGAGATGGACGTGGATGCCGTGCTCGCGCGGCAGCCCGCGCTTGTGCTGGTGGATGAGCTGGCGCATACCAACGCCCAGGGCTCGCGCCACCCCAAGCGCTACCTCGACGTGGAGGAACTCCTGGATGCGGGCATCGACGTCTATACCACCCTCAACATCCAGCACCTCGAAAGCCTCAACGACGTCGTGGCGCAGGTCACCGGCGTCGATCGTGCGCGAGACCGTCCCTGACCATGTGATCGACGAAGCCTCGGAGATCGAGGTCATTGACCTGCCGCCAGATGAATTGCTGACGCGGCTGAAGGAGGGCAAGGTCTACATTCCGGATCAGGCCGCGCGCGCCATACAGGAGTTCTTCCGCAAAGGCAACCTGACCGCCCTGCCGCGAAATGTCGTTCCGGCGGGCGGCGGAGCGCGTGGACGACCAGATGCGCTCGTACATGCGTACCCGCGCCATCCCACAGGTCTGGCCCGCAGGCGAGCGCCTCCTGGTATGCATCAGTCCAAGTCCGTATGCCGAGAAGGTCGTGCGCACCGCCCGCCGACTGGCAGATGAGCTCAATGCCGACTGGTTTGCCATCTATGTGGAAGTGGCCACCAAGCCGGAGCTGAACCCCGATAACCGCCTCCGCATCGATGGCGCGTTACGCCTGGCCGAAAGCCTGGGTGCCAAGGCGCGTACCATAACCGGGCGCTCGATCGAAGAGGCTGTCCTGTCCTATTCGCGCAAACACAACGTCTCGAAGATCATCGTGGGCAAGCCCGTGCGCCCGCGCTGGCGCGAGGTGCTCAAAGGTTCGGTTGTCGATCGCCTGATGTACGCCAGCGGTGACATTGATATCTACGTCATCAGCGGCAAGGCTGAGCCCGCATCATTGACTTATCCCCCGGATCTGCGGCCGCATCGACCACCACAGCGCTATGCTCTGAGCCTGGGCATGGTGGCGCTTGGCACGCTGCTTAGCGTGACGCTTCGCGGGACGAGTTCGAACCTACCAACCTGGTGATGATCTACCTGGCCATCGTGGTGGCGGCCGCCGTGTATCTTGGGCGGGGACCTTCCCTTGTGGCCGCCATTGCCGGTGTCCTCGCTTTTGACTACTTCCTGGTGCCTCCCTACCTCACATTCGCAATTGCCGACACCCAGTACATTCTGACCTTCGCTGGCACTCCTGGCAGTCAGCCTGGTGGTCAGCGCGCTCACCGCCCAGGTGCGAGAACAGGCCGAGGCGGCCATACAACGCGAGACGCGGGCCACGGCCCTCTACAATCTGGGGCGCGACCTTACTTCGGTCACCGACCTGGAGGGCATCTCACGCGATCATCATCTCGCACCTGGGTGAGGCATTTGGACGCGAGGCGGCCATCTTCCTGCCTGAGGGCGATGAGGTCCGCACCGTGGCCTCCAGCCCTGGCTATCAGCCCGATGAAAACGAGCTGGCCGTCGCAAAGTGGGCCTACGAACATGACCAACCCGCGGGCAGGGGCACGGACACTTTGCCGGCGGCTTCGCTGCGTTGTCTGCCTCTAAGAACCAGCAGTGGCCTTGTGGGAGTGCTTGGTATTCGACCTTCAGAATCAGGAGCATCCCTCACGCCGGAGCAGCGGCAGGCCACGGAGGCTTTTGCCGACCAGGTTGCGCTGGCGATTGAGAGAGCCAGCCTGGCCGAACGCGTTCATCAAGCCGACCTCCTCAAGGCAGCCGACAAACTTCAAACGGCGCTGCTCAACTCGATATCTCATGACCTCCGCACACCGCTGGTTTCGATCACCGGTGCCCTGAGCGCCCTGGTCCAGGAGGATGGCCATTTCGATCCTGGCGGCGCGCCGCAGTTTGATCCAGACCGCGCACGAGGAGGCCGAGCGCCTCAACCGCCTGGTGGGCAACCTGCTCTCGATGACCCGCATCGAAAGCGGTGCGATCCGGCTTCATAGTGAGCCGGGTGACGTCCAGGATGCCGTCGGTACCGCCCTGGACCAGCTTGGAAGAAGGATCGGGGGCCATCCAGTCAAGGTGGAGATTCCGGATGACTTCCCGTTGGTGCCCATGGATTTCACTCTCATCGTCCAGGTTGTAGTCAATCTCCTCGAGAATGCCGTCAAGTACTCGGCGGACGGCGCCCCGATCGAGGTCTCGGCCTCGATTTCACGGAGATCGCGCCCGGCTTCAAGTTTCGGACCGCGGCGTAGGCATCCCGGATGAGGATCTTCCACGCATCTTCGACAAGTTCTATCGCGTTCGCCGGCCAGAGAGTGTCGGCGGAACGGGCCTGGGACTATCCATTAGCAAGGGCATCGTGGACACGCACCACGGAAACATCTACGCAGCGCGACGGGAGGGTGGCGGCACCATCCTCACCGTCGAGCTGCCGCTCGAGGAAATCCAGGCACGTTCCGATGGGTGAAACGGGTCAGCGAGTCCTGGTCGTGGATGACGAGCGTTCCATACGGCGATACTTGCGCGCCGCGCTGACCGCGCAAGGCTTTCGAGATCGAAGAGGCCGCCGACGGTCAGGGTGCTATCAACGCCGTCACGACCTTTCGTCCGGACATCGTCATTCTTGACCTTGGCCTGCCCGGACATCGATGGCATCCAGGTGACCCGTCGCCGTCCGGGAGTGGTCGCCGGTTCCCATCATCATCCTCTCAGTCCGCGAAGCCGAAGCGGACAAGATCGCTGCGCTGGATGCCGGCGCCGACGACTATCTCACCAAGCCGTTCGGCACCGGAGAACTCATGGCCCGGTTGCGCGTCGCTTTGCGCCGCCAGAGCATGGAGCCCGACCAGCCGATCCTGGAACTGCGCGGCCTGAAGATGGATGTGGCGCGCCGTCTCGTCACCGTGGACGACGCCAAAGTCCAGCTCACTCCAACGGAATATGATCTGCTGCGCGTCTTGATGCTGAATGCCGGCAAGGTCCTCACGCACAATCAGCTTCTGAAGCAGGTGTGGGGTTCTGCGTACGCGGGTGAGATCCACACTTTGAGAGTGAACATCAGCAACATACGTCACAAGATCGAGACCGATCCGGCGCGGCCCCAGTATCTGGTCACCGAGTCCGGCGTCGGCTATCGCCTTCGCGCCGAATAGTCCAATCCGAGTCGCAGCCTCTTCACCGACGGCGCCCAGTCCCGAGACCCGAGTGCCCGGCCGTAAGAAAGCCTAGATTTATCGCCACACTCGAATTAGCCGCACGTCCGCGAAATAGAAGGGTTGGGCGCTCTTACCAACTCTGTCATCTCGCATGCGAACCCCATCAGTGCCCTAGCCTCCAAGAAGGTCAAGCCGCGGTTTGTTGGCGTAGACGACGAAGACTTAGGGATCCCGCCAGTCTCCGCGCTCGTGGGAGGGGTAAGGGGTGGGGGCAAATCGCGCCGCCTACCCTTCAGCGTGCAAGCCACCAAGACGATCCAGTAGCAGCTGATCCACATCCCCAAGGAAGACTACTGAATCCCGCCAGCCTTCCGCGAAAGTGGGGATGGGCGTTCTCCCCATCCCTTCACTTTCGCGGTTCTTGTTCCCCTCCCCCGCATGCGGGGGAGGGGTAAGGGGTGGGGGCAAAACGCCGCGCCTACCCCGCTCGCGCCCGCGCATTTCGCATGCCACCCGAAAGAGAAGGGATGGGCGTTCTTCCCATCCCTTCTCTTTCGGATTCCATTCCCCTCCCCCTTCGGGGGAGGGGTCAGGGGTGGGGGCAAATCGCGCCGCCTACCCCTTCAACGCCCCTGCCATCAGCCCCCGCAGGAAATACCGTCCCAGGAAAATGTACACCAACAGTGTCGGCAGAGCCGCCAACAGCGTCGCCGCCATCACCACATTCCACTGCACCAACTGGCTGCCCGCCAGGTTGTTCAACGCCACCGTCACCGGCCAGTGCGCCTGGTTGGTCAGGATCACTGCGAACAGGAACTCATTCCACGCCTGCGTGAACTGCCATATGATTACAACCGCAAAGCTCGGTGCGGAGAGCGGAAAGATGATGTATCGATACAGTCCCAGCAGACTCGCGCCATCAATACGCCCCGCCTCCAGCACCTCGGTGCCGATGCCGGCATAGTAGTTGCGGAAGATCAGCGTCGTGATGGGAATGCCGTAGATGATATGCACCAGCACCAGTCCCGGCAGGTCGCCGTACAAATTGATCGCCTGCATGAACTTCACCAGCGGGATCAGGATGCTTTGATACGGGATGAACATCCCGAACAGCACCAGGCTGAAGATCAAGTTCGAACCGCGGAACTTCCACTTGGCCAGTAGGTAGCCATTCAAGGAACCCAGCAGCGATGATAGGATCGATGACGGGATGACCATCGCCAGGCTGTTCCGCAGGTTGGGTGCCAACTGCTTGAATCCGGCCAGGAAGTTGTCCAGGTGCAGCCCCCCCAGCGGCAGGTCCCACATCGTCTTCAGGTCGATCTCCGTGATCGACTTGAAGCCGGTCAGCAACATCATGTACACGGGCAGCAGATAGGCCGCCGCGAACGCCGCCAGGATCACGTAGAACAGACCGTGCAGAACGGTGCGGCGTGTCATACCTCCGCCTCCGTTCGCATGCTGTAGAAGAGATAGGGCACCACCAGCACCGCCACGCTGATCAGCATCAGCACGCCGATCGCCGCGCCCTGGGCGTACTTGGTTCCGTCAAAGGTCGTCGTCCACATGTAGATGCCGGGCACATCCAACCGCAGGTCTTTGCGTCCGAGCGCCACGATCAGGTCAAAGATCTTAAGCGACATGTGCCCCAGGATGATCACCGCGCTCAGAGTCACCGGTTGCAGCATCGGCATGATGATGTAGCGATACATCTGGAATTCGCTCGCGCCGTCCACGCGAGCTGCCTCGCGCACCTCTTCAGGCACGCTGCGCAGACCGCCCAGGTACAGTGCCATCGTGAAGCCCGAAAGCTGCCACACGGCCGGGAATCACCGTGAAGGCCATCCCCCACGGCTGCGGGGTCGAGTGCCACTGGCTGATCAGGAAGTCCAGGCCCAGCTTCTGGAATAACAGGTTCAGGCCGGTGATTCGATCGCCCAGCGCCGGGTTCATCAGCCAGGCCCACACCACACCCGATGCAATGAACGATATGGACATCGGAAAAAGAAAAATTCCACGGAAGAGCGCTTCCCCCTTCAACCGCTGGTCGAGCAGGATCGCCAATCCCAGACCGATGACGAGGCAGCCCAGGATGAATCCCATGGTGAACACGCGCGGTGTTTCGGACGTCGATGGCGAAGCGCGCGTCCCCGCCGATCAGGTCGGTGTATTGTTGCAGACCCACCCATGTCAGGTCCGGTATCAGACCGGTCCAACTGGTCAGCGATACCCGTATGGACCATGCTATGAATCCGTAAACGAAGATCGCCACGGCCACCATCGATGGCAGCAGCAATGCGATCGATAGGTACGTTTCGTTGCGGAACATGCCCACGATTACCAGCACGCCGCAGTACAGGACCAGCACGCCGACGATCAAACCCAGCGCCCCCAGATCAGAGCCCGCTCCGGCGGCCCGGGCGTCTCCGAGGATAACGACAGCCGCCGCGCCCGCAACCATCAAGGCCACGGCGATCAGCAAACCTGAAACTCGGAATTCAAAACCCTTCAGCATCTATCCTCTGGAGCCGCTCAACGCTCACTCCTCGTCGGCCTTTCAATCTTAGTGGTGCGTCATGCACGTGTCAAGCGCACGCACGTGCCCGACCATTGTCCGACATCCCGGCGGAAGAAATGGGCGGCTGATTTCCAGCCGCCCATTTCCGTTCGATTTCCGGAATCGTGCGCTTACTTGCAGGCGCCGTCGGACTTGCAGGCGTCAACCAGTGCCGTCTGGAAGTCGGCGACCTTGGTCGGGTCGGCCAGGAACAGGCCGAGCGCCGTGTCGATCTTCGCCTTCCACGCATCGTTCGCCACAACGCCGTGCGTCAGGCTGCCGACGACCGTATCGGTGCTCCAGTCCTTGCCCGCTGACTGCAGATACTCGTTGAAGAGTGACTGATCGCAGTCGGTGCGTGCGCAGATCGAGCCCTTGACGGGATTGAAGGCTTCCTGGCCAGCCTTGGAGGCTGCCACCGTCAACCAGGCCGTCGTGGCATCCACGTGCTTGCCGTTGGCCGGCATGACGAAGCTGTCGGACAGGAACACGAAAACGCCATCCGTGCCGGGAGCGGGAGCCCAATCGAAGTCAGTGTGCGGCTTCAGGCCCAGGCCGTCCTCGGGAGGATTCTCGAGGTAACCATCGGCCCAGTCGCCCATGATGTTGAAGGCGGCATCCCCATCGGTCACGAGCTTGGTGGCGGGCTGCCAGTCGGTCAGAGCAGCATGGTCCGGGTTGGTGTACGAAAGCGCCTTGGCATAGTTGTCCAGTGCCTGGGTCACATCCGCGCTCGACCAATCCGCGCCGCTCGACCACAGAGCACCCCACTTCTCGGCGCCCAGGGACCCGATCATGATGTTCTCAAGCAGGTGCATCGCGGTCCACTGCGGTCCAAGCGAAAGGCAGATCTTGCCGGCTGCCACGATCTTCTCGCATGCCGCAAAGAATTCATCCATGGTGGCCGGGACTTCTACGCCCGCTGCCTGCAGCACGGCCGGGTTGTACCACATCACGTTCGAGCGGTGGATGTTTACCGGCACACTGTAGGGATGGCCATCCGCCGAGATCAAGGGCAGCAGGGTCGGGGGCAGCACCTTGCCAAAGCCCGACGAGGCAAAGAAATCATCCAGCGGGGCAACCTGCTTGGCCGCCACGTACGTGCCGATGATTTCCTGTCCGGCATGCGCCTGCCACGAGTCGGGCGGGTCATTTGCCGAAAGGCGCGTCGCCAGCACGGCGCGGGCATTGGTGCCTGCGCCACCGGCCACTGCCGCATTCACGAACTTGATGCTCGGGTATTGAGCTTCGAAGACTTTCTGCATGGCAGCCAGTCCGGCCGCCTCACCGCCACCAGTCCACCAGGAAAAGACCTCTACCTGGTTGCTGGTCGGAGCCGCCGGCGCGCAGGCCGAAAGCGCCGTCGCGCTGGCGATCACGATCGCCATCACGCTGTACCAAATCTTATTGCGCATGTTCTTCTCCTTCTTAAGTTTGGGAGCAATCCAGAAATCGCATCCGTCGGGTCTTGAACTCGCTGCGCCTCACCTCCTTGGTGTGCATGCATCCTTCCGCAGTGCCCGCATCGGAAGACCGTCTTAAGTCGCGGATCGGGGAAACGGGGCCATCTCAAGGAGCCTCGCCCGGCTCAATGCGTGCCGCCGAGCTTCGCACTTCGCCCTTTCCCTCTGATGTACCGTCCTGCGTTCCGCAGCGCCTGACAGCGGTGACGGCAGCGCTGTCATCCTAATACTACAGCGTTTGGGCGGGGCGGTCAACGAGGTCTTGGACGCCACCGAAGCGTTCAGCCCCGGCCAGGAGCGGGTCTACCCCTTGAGGGCGCCGGCCAGCACGCCCCGCACGAAGTATCGGCCGAAGAGGATGAACCCCAGCAACGGCACGGCGACCGTCAACAGCGAAGCCGCCATCTGCAGGTTGTAAGGCGAGATGGTGCTGCCCTGCGTCATGGCCATGGCCACCTGCACAGTTTGCGTGCGAGGCGTGACCAGGGTCAACCCGATGAAGAACTCGTTCCACACCTGCGTGAAGATGATGATCGCCACGGAGGCATACGCCGGCAGCGAGATGGGCAGAACGATGCTGAAGAACGTCTGGATCTTGGAGGCCCCGTCCACCTCGGCGGCTTCCTCCAGCTCACGCGGCAGGCCGAGGAAGAACGTGCCCAGCAGCACGGATGCGAGCGGGATGTTGATGATCATGTAGCACATGATCAGGCCCAGGTGCGAGTTGATCAGCCCGGTGCGGGCCGTGAGGGTGGTCAGCGGGATGATGATCGCCTGGTAGGGCATGTACAGCGCGATGCCCACCATGATGAACACCACCCGCGTGAAGGGCGTCACCGTGCGGCTCAGGTAGTAGCCTCCCAGCCCGCCGAAGAAGCAGGCCAGAAGCGTGACCGAAACCGTGATGATGGTCGAGTTCACGATCGGTCTCGCCATGGGGATGAGGAAATCCCGGCTGCCAAACAACGCGGATGAGTAGTTCTGCCACTGCGGCACGGCGGGCAGCATCAGGTACGTCCGCCGAGTGACCTCCGGCAGGGTCTTCAACGAATTGACCACCATGACGTAGATCGGCAGCAGGTAGGCGCAGGTGAGCAGCAGCAGCACCACGATCACGATGACCTTGATGGTCGCGTTGCGGCTGGTCATTCGAACCACTTCTTGAACGCGTACAGCGTGTACGGTATCACGAGGATGAAGGCGATCAGAAAGATGATGACGCCGATGGCCGCGCCGGCGGAGAACAGGCGCTGGTCATAGGCGGTCACGATCATGTTGGTCGCCAGCACATCGGTGGCGATGCCCGGCCCGTTCCGCGTCACGATCCAGACGATGTCGAACACCTTGAGCGAGCTGATCAAGAGCAGCGAGACCAGCACCATGATCCCCGAGCGGATGTTCGGGATGATGACCGAGAACAGGATGCGCAGGCGCGAGGCGCCGTCCACGGTGGCGGCCTCGATCATCTCCTGCAGCTCGGTCGTGCGGAATGAGGATTGAACGATGATGACGGAGAATCCAAGATACTGCCAGATGAAGATCACGATCAGCCAGTAGGTCGCCGTGTCGGGATCATTCGTGAATGCGAACGGAGAATGCAAGCCGGTGGCGTTGATGATGGTGTTGAAGACCCCCTTGTCCGGCAGGTACATCCACGACCAGATCGTCCCGGTCACCACGAAGGACATCGCCACCGGGTACAGGATCAGCGTGCGGATGTAGCTTTCAACGCCCGGGAAGGGCGCCATCTCCAGCAGGTAGGCCAGGAAGATGGCGGCGGTGGCGGTCGGCAGCACGCCCAGGATCAGCCACTTCAGATTGTTCTGGACATCGACCCAGAAGCGCGCCTGCTTGAACAGGTACGTGTACCACTTGAGCCCGGAGAAAGTGTAGTCGGGGGATGTCGCCACCCAGTTGGTGGTCGAGACGTAGAAATTCCACAGCACGGTGCCGTACAGGACGACGAGGAACACCAGGAGCGGCAGCGTGAAGACGAGGAATTCCGCTACGGACGTGCGCTTGCGCGGGCGATTCGGTTTCGCGGCTTCGACGATCGCAGTCATACGTTGCGCCTCGCCAGGAACCCAGACAGATCGGAGTGTGTGTGTCACGGGGGATGCATCCGCATGGACGCATCCCCCGCGCCATTATACAGGTGCGCTGCGACTCAGCGCGGGATTACGGCCACTGATACCAGGCCGCTCCCTCTTTCACGTTGAAGGTGGTCATCATGTCGGCCGTCGCCGCGATCGTGCCCGCCACATCCGGCGTGGAGTCGGCGAAGAAGGTCGAGATGATCACGCGATACTGCACCTGCGCAGGATTCGGCAGGATCGTCCCGTGCTGGTCCATGATCAGCTTGTCCGGGTTCTTGCTCACGTAGTCCTGCATCTCCTGGCGGATGGGATCCGGGAATTCCTTCGGATCGATGTCCGTTCGGGCGAACATACCGCCCTGGGTGACGTCGGTGGGAATCTGCAACTCGGGCGAGGCCACCACATCCAGCCACTCGCGGCACTCCGTCGGATGAGGTGCGCCGACCGTGCAGCCGTAGGTATCGGGGTGGAAGAGCAGGATGCGCTCGTTCTTGGTCGGATAGTTCACCGCACCAAAGTCCACACCCGGCTGCCAGTTGCCGCCCTTGGTGAAGGCGCCGATGGCCCACGTGCCCATGATGGTCATCGCTGCGTCGCCGCTATAGACCTCGGCCACGGCCTGGTCCCACGTCTCGGAGGAGTGCGTATCCATATTGGAGTACGCCTGCAGGGCGGCGAACTTCTCAAGCGATTCCTTGAAGATCGGGTCGTTGGCCACATCGACGTTGCCCTTGAAGAAATCGACGTAGTACTGCGGCCCACCCAATTCCATCATGATCTGGTCGAGAACGAACACATCCGACCAGTTGTCCTTGGAGCCCACAGCCAGGCAGGCCATATCCGGCTTGGCGGCCTTGATGGCGTCGCAGACGGCGATGAAGTCATCGTAGCCCTTGGGCGCCGTGAGGCTCAGCTCGTCGAACAGCTTCTTGTTGTAGTACAGGATGTTCTCGAGATGCATGTTCAACGGGACCGAATACGGATGCCCGTCGATGCTGA
Source organism: uncultured Chloroflexia bacterium (assembly GCA_963784915.1). GTDB lineage: Bacteria > Chloroflexota > Anaerolineae > Anaerolineales > Villigracilaceae > Fen-1038. The sequence continues at coordinate 288,822 of CAWATK010000002.1, read as the reverse complement.
CGGCCTTGAGCAGCGGCGCGGGGATCTTGTCGCCGTAGCCGCTCGCGGCATACCATTCATCCAGTGGCTCCAGCACGCCGCTGTCGACATAGTCCTTCAGTTCGGCGCCGCCCAGAGTCTGGAACGTGTCTGGTGGGATGCCGGCGGTGATGCGGGCCTTCAGCACCACGCGGTGCTCAGTGCCGCCGCCGCCCGGAACCGGATTCTCCACGACCTCAACATCCGGATACTTGGCCTTCATGGCTGCAAACATGGCGTCGGCTGCCTCGCGCTCACCCGGAGCCGTCCACCAGTGGAAGATCTCGAGTTGCTTCGCCATGGGTGCCGGCGTGGCCGTCACCACGATCACTTGCGGTTCCGCCGGTGCAGCGGGCGCGGGCGCGGGTGCCGGCGCGCAGGCCGACAGAGCAGTTGCGGCCGCAACGATAACGGCCACCATACCGAACCACAATTTCTTGCTCATGTTCTTCTCCTTGTAGACTGACAGTCGATCGGCTAGTCGTGCCCCTTGCTCCACGGCGCCCCTGCCCTCACCTCCTTCCCAGGTGCTGACGCATCATCCAGCTTGCGATTGATGCCTGGCGAGAAGATCAACGATCGCGGACCGTGGCTGGAAGACAGCCATCGCCGCACATCCACAATACAGCGCTTGCTCACCGGCGCGTGATGCCCCGGCGGTCATATCGAACTGGCCCTGACGATGAGCTCGGGCGCGATGATGGTTGCCGCCGCATCGCCCTGGCGCCGACCCACGGCCCCGAGGCCGATCACCTCATGCAATTGTCGCACGGCGCTGCGCCCAACCTCCACCAGCTTCTGATGAACGGTGGTGAGTGGCGGACGGAAGTAAGGCGACTCGGGTATATCGTCAAAGCCCACCAATGCCACGTCGCCCGGGACCTTGCGCCCTGAGGCCGCCAGTGTGTCCAGCGCGCCCAGGCCGATCTGGTCGCTGGCGGCGAACACGCCATCCACATCCGGCGCGCGCTCCAGCAGTTCGCGCATGGCGCGAGCGCCTTCAGCGGCCGACCAGTGACATTCCACGGAAAGCGTCTCGGCCGGGTCCAGCCCCGCCTGCTGCAACGCTGTGCGCCAGCCCTCGCGCCGTTCGCGGGCCTCCCACCAGGCCAGCGGCCCGGTCAGAATCCCGATGCGATTGCGGCCTTGCGCGATCATGTGCTGCACCGCCTGCCGCGCGCCCAGTCGATTGTCCACTGACACGACGATGAGCCCGTCGGTCGACTCCATGCTCAGGAACACCATGGGCGGCAGTTGCTGCATCTGTTCGCGCGTCAGCCAGCTGTGGTTCTCACCGACCTGCGGAACGGCCCAGATGATGCCATCGACGCGTCGCGAGAGCAGTGAGTTCAGTATGCGCTGATGATCGTGATACTGCGGTTCCTGCACCAGGCTGAGGAACAGCGAGTAGCCCAGCTCCTCGGCTTGCTGTTCGATGCCGATCACGGTCCGGGATGGACCGAAGTAGTCGATGCCCCACGCCACGGTAGCGAGCGTGTTGGTACGCTGATGGATCAGGCTGCGCGCCAGCACATTCGGCCGGTAGCCGAGATCGTCGATGGCTGTCTGGATGCGAATGCGAGTGGGTTCGCTGATCTCCCCCTGCTGATTCACAACTCGAGAAACGGTCTTGGCGGAGACGCCTGCACGGTGCGCCACGTCTTGAAGCGTGACGTAGCGTCCGTCACTCCTGGAGGACTGCGAACGTATGAGGCGGTGCTTGCCGGCAGGCATGAATGCCCGGGAGACCCCTTGTCTAGTGGTCTGGCGTCATCGATGACGACAGCGCTGACATGGCTAATGTACAACTTTTCACGGGCAAAGTCAACAAGCAATTTCCGGGCCGGTCTTTCCCGTGCCGCACGGCTATAATGCGCCATCCATGCAGCCGCTGCCGCCGCTCATCCGTTGGAACCGTTCTGCCGCCGTACTGCTGAGCGGCTTCTTCTTAACCATCGGGCTGATCGTCTATGTCTGGTGGCCCCTGGCTGAAGAGCTGCTGCGCACCATCGATTGGGCCGGGCCGTGGTGGCTGTACATGGACTGGCTGTTGATCGGCCTGTTCCTATTCATGTCACTGACGATCATCGCCCGTGCCGACCTGCGGCGTGATGCACTCATTGTGTTGGTCGCGACGATCGGCGGGTTGGTGATCGAAGCGTGGGGCACGCAGACCAACCTGTGGTTCTATTACACGAGTGAACGGCCTCCGCTGTGGATCGTGCCGGCGTGGCCGATCGCGACGTTGTCGATCGATCGCATCACACGGTTGCTCGGATTTCTCACCACAAAGGGCACCAAGGGGCTCGAAGCAAAGAACAGGGACACGGCAGGCTCCGGGGCGCCGGCCTCTCTCCTTGCATCCTCGTCGTCGCGGGCGAGCGCAGCCACCGCCCCATCCCCGTCGTTGCGAGCGAGCACAGCGAGCGAAGCAATCTCCTCCACCGTCCGCTCTCAACATCCAACATGGCAACTCGCCTACTGGATGGTCTTCCTTGCCTTCCTCGCGATCATGGTCGCCTTCGTGATGCCGACCTTCGACAAGACGGCGACGATCCTGGCGTTTCTGCTGTGCGTGGTGTTGATCGCGACACCACCCGACCATCGCCAGTCCCTGTTGGTGTTCGTGGCGGGAACCGCGCTGGGATATTTCCTGGAGCTGTGGGGCACGACGCGCGAGTGCTGGACGTATTACACGTATCAGACGCCGCCGCTGTTCGCGGTGTTGGCACACGGCATGGCGGCAGTATCCTTCTGGCGCGCGGGGCGCTGGGTCACCACGCTGGTCCGGCAGACGGGCTCTGCGTTGAGACGCGCGAGTGCGGACGTGAGGAACGTTGACCCCACCCCTAGCCCCCACTCGGCCAAAGGGGAGGGGAATTGAAGCGAAGAATGAAGGGCTGGGTAGTACGCCCATCCCTTCATTCTTCGGAAGCTCGCGCATGATTCGCGCCTTGCCATGCCGCAGTCGGAGCCAACCGCGAGCATTGCGCGAGTTCTGCAGAAAATCAAGGGGTAGGCGTTCTTCCTACCCCTTGGTTTTCTGGTTTTCTCCCCTCTCCCTGTGGGAGAGGGGTCGGGGGTGAGGGTCGCGGCAGATAACCGGCCCATCACCTTTCGGTAAGCCGGCAATTGGTGCAAGCCTCGACGAGTGCGCCGGGGCGGCGAATGGGAAGGGATCGACCCTTACACCCAACCCCCCAGCCCCCTTCCCAAATGGGAAGGGGAGAAAGATCCGAAAGAGATAGGTCGGGAAAAACGCCCGACCTGGGAGAGGGCCGGGGGTGAGGGTCCTTCACAGCGCCCTGACCTATCCCTTTGGCGCAGAGCGTGCACATGATTTGAGTCTTGCATGCCCCTTAACATTGCCAACGGCGTTCAATGCGCGAGTTTGCAGAATATGAATGGATGGGCGTTCTTCTCGCGCAAGGCGGCATCGAGCCGCCATCCCGCATCCTGCCGCCGCAGGGCGGCAGGGCTAGCCCAGTCGAAGCGCCCCCGCGATCAACTCCTCCAACTTCCCCGTGTCGCGCAGCATGCGCACGAGGTTGTGGGCTGAATGCTGATATTCATGCAGCGTCACTTGCGGCACATCCTGCATTCGGCGTGCGTGTCGGGCATCTGAGGTGTGCTCGCTTGCATAGTGAATGTGGAAGCGTGATCTGCCGTTTGGTCGCGCACTCAGGACCTGCCTGAGATCAAAGTACTGGCGCTCGGCGCGTGGGTTGAACAGAAGCCTGAGTGGGTTTCTCATGTGTGGCGAATCTCTATGCACGAGTCGCCAGAGCGGATCCAGGCGGGTGCGCGGCGAGATGGCATGCACCTCATCCACCCCCAACAAGTGCCCGAAGAGCAGCGCGGCGTAGCCGCCGCCGGAATTTCCGAAGGCCACGCTCAGCTTCGTGGCCGGCGCCTGCGTGTAACGCCGCAGGAAGGCGGCCACCAACTCGATGTTGGGGGCGAGGCCCTGGATGCCGCCGTGGTACCACTGCCGCCTTTCATCGCGCAGGAAGATCTTGTTGACGGTTTCAAACTTGCTAGTCACGGTCGTGAACTCGAAGGCGACAAGCGCTTTCACGCCAAGCCCGCCGAAGGCGATCAGCAGGCTCGTGCGCCGCGGGCTGAACTCCACGGCCACCGGAGCCGATGGATCGAGAGGAACCGGAATGGGCGGAGTCGTCTCCAACATGCCGGCAATGATACTCGCTGCGAGGCACGCGGCGCCGGACGAGGAGGCGTGAGGACGGTTAACCCCACCCCTAACCCCTCCCCAAAGGGGAGGGGAACCAGATCCGAATAATGATGGGCCGGGTAGAACGCCCGGCCCATCATTATTCGGTGAACCGGCGCATCATTCGGCCCGTGTAATCGGGGTCATGTGCAAACCCTGCTCATTCCGACGGTCTCCAGAAAAGCAAGGGGTGGGAGTCGAGGTGAATACCCGACGCAACGCTTTCCGAAAACTGGCGCAGATTGAGTTGGAATCTCCGACGAATTCGCCAGGCGTTCATTGCGCCGCTCTCCGAAAGAGAAGGGATGGGCGCTTTCACCATCCCTTCTCTTTCGTCTTAATTCCCCTCTCCCTGTGGGAGAGGGGTCGGGGGTGAGGGCACGGAACACACCCATTGAACCCCTGCGCCTTTTGACCTATACTGTCCGGTAGCGCCAAAACGCACAAACGGGCAACCCGCACCGCAGCCTCAAAGACCTCAGACCCGCCCCAGGAGCACACATGACCAGCGACAGCATCCTCTATCTCGCCCGCGCAGATGTCGAAAGCGTCGGCCTCGACATGCGCACCATCATCGACCTGCTGGAGAAGGCCTTCAAAGAAAAAGGCGAGGGCAAGGTGGAGATGCCGCCCAAGCCCGGCGTGCACACCATGCCGGACGCTTTCATCCATGCCATGCCGGCCTACATTCCGGCGATGAAGTCCGCCGGCATCAAATGGGTCAGCGGATACCCAGAGAACTTCAAGCGCGGTCTGCCATACATCAGCGGGCTGCTGATCCTCAATGACGTGGAGACGGGCTTCCCCTACGCGGTCATGGACTGCAGCTGGATCACGGCCTATCGCACCGGCGCGGCCTCCGCCCTGGCCGCCAAGTACCTGGCGCGCCCGGAGAGCAGCAGCGTCGGCATCCTCGCATGCGGCGTGCAGGGGCGCACCAACCTGGAGGCGCTTGCCTGCCTGTTCCCGCTTAAGAAGGTGTACGCATTCGACGTGCTGCCGAAGATCCAGGAGCACTTCGTGCGCGACATGAGCCAGCAGCTGGGCGTTGAGGTCGTCGGCGTCAAGGACCCGCGCGAGGCGGTGAAGGACTCGGACATGGTGGTGACCTCCGGGCCGATCCTCAAGCATCCCACCCCCACCATCGACAAGGACTGGCTCCAGCCCGGCGGCTTCGCCTCGGCCGTGGACTTCGATTCGTATTTCACGGGCGCGGCCATGCAGCAGATGGACCGCATCAGCACGGACGACCACGCGCAATTCCAATACTACAAATCGGTCGGCTACTTCGGGCAGACGCCCGATCCGTATGCCGACCTGGGCGAGCTGGTGGCGGGCAAAAAGTCCGGTCGCCAGAACGCGACACAGCGCACGATGGCGATCAACCTCGGTTTGGCGCTGGACGATATGGCGGTCGCACCGACGATCTACCGCATGGCGCGCGACAAGGGCCTCGGGTCGCTGCTGCCGCTCTAGAAGCCCCACCCCTAACCCCTCCCCCAAAGGGGAGGGGAATGAGATGCGAAAAAGGAAGGGTGGGTAAGGCTCCCACCCTTCCTTTTTCGCGGCACTGGCGGAATCATCGCATGCTCCGTTGCATGCACCAGTCCTCAGAAACTGAAGGGGTGAGCGCTCAAGTCATGCCACGGGGCCCACACTTGAGCCGTTTTGCTTCAGCCAGCCCAAGACGTAGTCCGCCACTTCCTCCCAACCGCTCTGCCCGACGATGAAGTGCGTCCGCCCGGCGAACTCCTTGAACTCCGTGACCGAGGCGGAGCCACTGTAGCGGGCGTAATTGGTCTTGTTCAGCACCGCCGGGATCAAATGATCGTTCGAGCCAGCCACCAAAAGCAGCGGCGCATGTTTCTTCTTGAAATCGACCTTCGCCAGGAGTGACTCCCGCGGCACGCGGCGTGATTCTGGCACGACATACCGTTCGAATGCCGCCCGTTGCTCCGCCTCGGGCATCCCATTGACGAAGGTGTACTGAAAGCGTTCGAACGTCATTTGGATCGGAACACCCTGGTCCGCGAATGGGGTGATGTGCGGCCAGTTGGACTTGAGGAACGGAAGCCGGGTCGTGAACACGCCCATCGGCGGCGCCGAGCTGATCGCGACGCCCGCGGCAGCCAGGCCGCGCTGCACCAGCAACTGCACCACCAGTCCGCCCATCGAGTGCCCGATCAGCACGGGTTTTTCGTCCAGGGCGGTAATGAGGCCCGCGAGGTGGTCAACCACATCGTTGAGCGTCAATTTTCCCAGTTCCGGATCCGGATGATTCTGGCGCAGGATCTCCACGGGCTGGTCGCGCCGGGGCCAGGCTGGGGCGACGCCGTCATAGCCCGCGGCCTCGAAGCGTGGCACCCAATTCTCCCAGCACAATGGGGTCATGTACATGCCGTGGATGAAGAAGACGCTCGTAGTTCTCATCTCGCTGCTCCATTGGACCGGGCACCGCCGCCCGAATCATACGACTGTGCATGAAGTCAGGCATCGCGTCCCGATTGTAGCCGGGCACGCGAAGCCAAGCATAGCTGATCTACGGGCCACCACGGCGGGCACAGCCCTGCACCACAAGCAAATGTCGGCCCCACTTTCTGAGTGCACGATATTACTGGCTGGAAAGGACGTCGACCGCCGCGCCGTTCCCTACCCGGCGATCAGGGTCGTGGACGGGAGGAAATCACTCCAAAACTTTACCAGTTTTACACTTTCCTAACCGCATCATAGGACATCTGTCCTATATTACTGGGAGGCCCGCAATCGGGCGGCATCAAGGGCCGGCAACCCGCCTCAAGGCGCACGTCCCCAGGAATCAAAGGGGTGGGCGCTTTTCCCACCCCTTTGATTCCTGAAGAACTCCCCTCCCCGGGTGCGGGGGAGGGGCTGGGGGTGGGGGCCGACGCTTCGCCTGAATACATGGATACTCTGAATGCCCAAACAAAAATCCCCGCGTAATCCCGGCGGGCAGCCAGCCAATCAGAACGCCCGCAAGACCGGCATCTACTCCCAGACCGTCACCGTCCGCGACGACGTCGACGCCGCCTCCATGCCGCGCGACATGAGCGACCACGAGCTCGCCCTCGCCCGCATCCGCCTCAAGGACCTCATCCTCGAGCAGCGTCAGGCCCCGCCCGAACACTGGCTCTCCTTCGAGAAGGCCATCCAGCACTACATCGACCGCATCGCCAACATCACCTACAAGAACGCCATCCTCGGCCGCAGCAGGGCGCCGCCTTCACCACCGTCATGGAAATGATTCGCCAGGCCAACGAAGAACAGGGAGTCGCCTGACATGCCCCGCCGGCAACCTCATCCGCTCCTCCCTGCTCGCCTCCCTCTCCCGCGAACGAGCGCTCCGAGTTGCGTCGCAAGACCCTCACCATCGGTGGTTTTGCCACCGGGCTGGTCGGTGTCCGCCTGCGGCCCTACCAGCTCGAGGCCGCCGATGCCATCATCCAGTCTGTCTTCGCCCGCGACGGCGCCTCCTTCGTCATCATCTTCGCCCGCCAGTCCGGCAAGGACGAGCTCATCGCCAACCTCATCCTCTTCCTGCTCGCCCGCCTGGCAGAGATCGGTGGTTCCATCGTCTGCGCCCAGCCCACCTTCAGCCCGCAGACCCTCAACGCCATCGATCGCCTCCAGACCCGCGGCGCCGAACCGTCCCTTCTTCGAGCTCGGCGGCCTTCAGCGCAAGGATGGCTACAAGTTCCTCTTCGGTCAGGCGCGCTGTCGCCTACCTCTCCGCGCACCCCTCCGCCAATGTCGTCGCCCACACCGCCGACCGCCTGCTCATCATCAATGAGGCCCAGGACGTCAGCCCTGCGCTCTACGACAAGCGCTTCGCACCGATGGCCGCCTCCGGCAATGCCACCCGCCTCTTCGTCGGCACCGCCTGGACCTCCGAGACTCTCCTCGAGCGTGAGCGTAGGCGCGCGATCACAGCTTGAGCGCCACGACGGGCGTCGCCGCCTCTTCGTTGTCGATGGCCCCGAGGCCGCCCGGTCCAATCCCCTCTACGGTCGCTATCTCGAAGGCGAGATCGCCTCTCTGGGCCGTGACCACCCCCTCATCCGCAGCCAGTACTTCTGCGAGAACATCGAAGCCCGCTCCCGCATGTTCACCGACGGCCCATCGCCTCCTCATGGCACCCGACAGACCGACACTCAAGCATGCTGGTGCTGCCAGTCACACGAAGTCAGCCGATCCGTCAGACACAGCGGAGTCAATACGCCTTCCTCCTCGACGTCGCCGGTCAGGCCGAGGCCTCCGCGAGCCCCGATTTACGGCTGGATCCAGTATTCGTTTCCAATTCGTTTCCGAGCACGCGATTCCGTCACACTGCGCATAGTCGAGATCGACCTCTCCACCCTGCCCACGCTCCAGGCGCCCACCTACCGCGCCGTTTTCCTCAAACAGTGGACCGGCGAGAATCACGTGACGATCTTCGGGCAGCTCAAGTCCCTGGCCGAGTCCTGGCGGCCGCAGCACATCGTCATGGATGCCACCGGTGTGGGCGAAGGCTTGTGGGCCATGCTGGATCGCGCATTCCCGACGCGCGTCACGCCCGTCAAGTTCACGCAGGCGGTCAAGAGCGAACTGGGCTACGGCTTCCTCGCCATCATCAACTCGGGTCGCTTCCGTGACCTCGTGCCCTGCGCCGAGACCGACAGGCAGTACGCCGCCTGCGAAAGCGAGATCCTGATCGGCCCGCAGAAGACCATGCGCTGGGGCGTTCCGGATGGCCGCCGCGACGCCGACGGCAAGCTCATCCACGACGACATCCCGGTGACCGACTCGCTCACCGCGGTGCTCGATCGCAAGGAATGGATCCGGCACTCGCCCACTCGCATCGTCTACCCCAAGGATCCGCTGGATGAGATGTCGCACTTCAGGTGAGACTCGAGATGAACCCCGCCGCTTGCCAGATTGGTCATCCCGCGTCAACCTCCTCGGCCGTGGTCCCGACCAATGGCGGCTTCATCCGCGGGACGCTGCTTCAAGCCGCCGTCACGCATCTGGCCAGAGTCCCGTCCAAGTCGCCGTCGCACGGGCGACAGGTCGGGGTGAGGAGGGAGTTCGTCGCACCGATTCGTCGAGGAAGGCACGGCCCTCGCCGATAATCCCCGCCCCCGTTTCAGTGACTTCGGCCTTGACCCAAAAACTGAAAGGACTACACTGCCACGCCTGGGAGGCCCCATGGTCGCAGACGTGCCCAGAGACCCTGCAGCCAGCATCCCGCGGTATTTCGCTGTAATACATTTCGCTGCTGCCTCGTAGAATGGATTGACGATGACAAGATCGCGTCTCATAGCCTGGTTCGGAACTCCTGCCACAGAGGCAGACTTCGAAGAGCTGTATCGAGTTGAGCTTCCGCGAGTTTGCAACTATTTTCGTTACCGGGTCGGTGACGGTCAACTTGCCGAAGACTTCACTTCTGAAACCTTCGAAAAGGCCTGGCGAAATCGTCACCGGTTCAATCGCAACCTGGCCGCTTTCTCCACCTGGGTGTTTACGATCGCGCGACGGGTGGCTGTAGACCACTATCGCAAGCATCGCGTCTGAAGTCCCAATCGACGAGGTTACGCACCTGACTAACGGTGAAACCATGGAGGATCTGGCACAGCAGCAAGCCGACTTTGCCCGCCTGTCCGTGCTCCTTGCACATCTTGCCGACCGTGACCGGGAGTTGGTGGCTCTCAAGTACGGCGCAGGCTCACCAATCGCGCGATCTCAGGCCTCACCGGGCTCACAGAATCGAATGTCGGCGTAATCCTCCATCGCGCATTGCTGACCTTACGTAAGGAGTGGGAGGCTCACCCATGACCGACGATTTTCTCACCCGCTTTCGCAAACCGCCGCGCGCCCGAATTTGCGGCGGCTCTCTACAAAAGGATAAGCCAACCAGCCCAGACAAAGAACGCCCATGGCGCTCCCGCCTGTTCACTGCGTCGGTCTTGGCGATGCTGTTGGTTATCGCATTGCTCCTCACGAATCCGCGCTGCAAGCATTGGCTCAAGAAATGCTCGAGTTCTTTGCTCCTGCTCAGAGCAACAGGTTCGCCGTGGCGACTCAAGCACGCAACTCCGGAGGTCTCTGCTTCGCCGACCTATTCTGCGCCTGTGCTTGCCGGTTGCGAAGGTGCATCCGCTGCGCTTACTTATCCTTGCGTCGTTGGGGGGGCGGAAGCGGCCCTCGGGTTCAATGTTCGGGAATTGCCATCCGACCCCGCAGGATTCACTTTCAGCGGTGTGTCCGCTGACCCGGCGCGAAGCCTGATCGGCCTCACGTACGCACGTGACGGTGGAGAGTTGACGATCACTCAGATTCATGGCGCCTCAGCGGCTTCGGTCTGGGAATCAACCTGGGACGCTGTTCCGCGAGACTTCGGTTGAGAAAGTGCTGATCAATGGCTTTGCTGGTGAATACGTGCGCGGCATGTTCGTCGTGAGAAGCCAGACTGGAACCGAGGCTGTATGGGAAAGGGATGCAGCCATCCAGCGATTGCGTTGGCGCGAAGGTGACATGCTGTTTGAGATCCAGATGGGTGGGCTTCCGGGAGACGACGACGCGATAGGAAAGGATTGGTTGGTCGCTCTGGCTGAGAGCCTGAGATAGCAGACACGCACGCGACTCATACTTGCCACCCTGCGCGACCGGGGAACGGAATGAGATCCGAAGACGATGGGATGTGCCTCATCCACCTTGCATCTTCAACCCGAGAATTCAGTGATTTCATTCTTGACTGAAACGACTGAAAGCAGTAGACTACACTGGCGCGTTTGGAGGGCCCGTGGACACCATCGGCCCGAAAGACCCCGCAAAGAAGATCCCCGAACTCACTCCCCCGCTGCATCGCTTCATTGAAGGAATGGGCCTGTACTTCGAGAACCAGGGCATCCCACGCATCGGCGGGCGCATGCTGGGGCTGCTGATGATCGCCCACTGGCCGCTCTCGCGCCGAGGACCTGGCCTCCATCCTGCAGATCAGCCGCGGCAGCGTCTCCACCAATATCCGCCTTCTGCTAAGCTCCGGGCTGGTGGAGAAGGCGCTCCTGCCGCGCTCTGCGGACGACGCACTTCGTATATTCGGATGAGGCCATGGAACACCGCATCGCCGCCGGCGTTAAGTCGGCCGAGGCCTTCAAGCGGTTGCTGGCAGCAGGCCGCGGAGGCGGTCCCGCCGCGTGACCCGGCCCGGCATCACATCGACGACTTCGATGGCCTGGTCTGACATTCTTGATCGAGGCGCTCAACGACGCTACGCAGCGCTGGCGCAGTCGGCATCCCGCACACTCACACTCGCACGCACACGCCGGCATCGGCGGAGGTTAGACATGCAACTGTATCTGCGCCTTGCCTGGCGCAACATCTGGCGGCACCGCCGCCGAACCGTCATCATCGTGCTGGCCATGGGTCTGGTGCTGGCCATGATGATGATGTACGACGGATTGATGGAAGGCTTCAACCAGGCGATCTACGGAAATGCGATCCGCGTGCTGGGCGGCAACATCCAGATCCACGCCCAGGGCTACCGCGAGCGCATCGACAGCAACCCGCTGCTGCCCATCCCGAACGACACGGCCGTCGTCGAGACCGCCCTCAAGCATCCGGATGTCATCTCGGCCGCGCGCGCGCATCCAGACGGGCGGCCTGGCCACCAATCGCGAGGGCGCCTTCCCGGTCAGCATCATCGGCATCGAGCCGCAGGTGGAAGCCTCGATCAATCTGATCGCCGAGAACATCGCCGATGGTCGCTACCTCGCACGCGAGGATGGCGATTCGGTCCTCGTCGGCCGCGCCCTGGCAGACGTCATGCAGGCCGGCGTCGGCGACCGCTTCACGCTGGTCGGCAGCGACGTGCACAAGCAGAACCGCCAGCGCAGCATGACGATCGTCGGCATCTACGACATCGGCGTGAGCGAGACGGAGAAGAAGACGCTCTACATCAGCCTGGGCGAGGCGCAGAGCCTGTACGGCCTGCCCGGCCAGTCCACCGAGATCGACATCAACCTGAAGCGGCTGGGACAGGAGTCCGCGGTGGTGCCGGTGCTTTCGGCCGCGCTGCCCGGCAGTCGAGGTCGAGAGCTGGGACCGCAACTACCCCGAGCTGCAGACCGCCGTCGGCAACAAAGACGCGGTCATGAACATCTTCAGCGTCATCATCACGCTCATGGCCGGCATCGGCATCCTGAACCTGCTGCTGATGGCCGTCTACGAGCGCACGCGTGAGATCGGCCTGCTGGGCGCCATGGGCCTCAAGCCGCGCCAGATCGCGCTGATCTTCATCCTGGAGGGCGCGCTGATCGGCGTGGTCGGAGCCGTGGGCGGTGTGCGTGCTGGGCCTGCTGGTCAACAGCGCCTTCAGCCGGGTGGGCTTTGACATGAGCAGCTATGCCAACATGACCAGCTACATGGCGCTGATCAGCGGCCGCGTCTACCCGACCCTCGGGCTGGAGCGAGCCTTCGGCCGCGCCATGACCGTCCTGATCGTGGCCACGCTGGCCGCGTGGATCCCGGCCGTGGAGGCCTCGCGCCGCGAACCGGCCGAGGCGCTGCACCATGTCTAATGCCCATGTCGTTGCGAGGCGGGCGTTCCTCCCGCCGAAGCGATCCCCGCGCCCAACAAGGCGAAGCGACATTCGATGAGCAACCTGTCTCAACTCTTCAAGATGGCCTTTCGCGAATCTGGGTCGCAACCGCCGTCGCTCGATCCTGTCCGCGCTGGCAGTTGCGGTGGGCATGGCCCTGCTGCTGCTGATGGCCTCCATCGTGGAGGGCGAGATGCGCGGCGCGATGGACAACACCATCCGGCTGCAGAGCGGCCACCTGCAGATCCGCGCCGCCAGCTACGACGAGGACCGGCTCAGCCTGGATTGGAAGGATCTGATCGCCGATCCGCAAGCCGCTGGTTGAACGGCTCAAGAGCCTGCCGCAGGTGATCGCCGCCACGCCGCGCCTGTTCGCCAGCGGCATTGTGACGCTCGGCGAGGAATCGCGCGGCGTGCAGGTCGTCGGCATCGATCCCGACTCCCCCGCCAACGCTCCGTTCCGCGAGGGCTTGCTCTCGGGCGAGTTCCTCACGGCCGATGATCGCGAGGGCGTACTGATCGGCTGGCCGCTGGCGCAGAAGCTCGGCCTTTCGGTCGGCGATCAGATCAACCTGCTGGTCAACCGTTCGGATGGCAGCGTGGATCAGCAGTTGTTCACCATCCGGGGTGTGTACACCACGCGCAACACGGCCTTCGACGAGAACACCGTCTTCATGCCGCTGTCCAAGGCGCAGGCCTTCACCCAGGCCGAAGACCATGCCAGCACGATCTTCGTCATGCTGCAGGATCGTGAACAGGCCGAGCCCGTGGCGGCCGCGCTGCAGGGCGCCGGACTACCAGGTGCTCACCTGGCACCAGATGAATGAGCTCATCACCCAGCTGGAGGACTTCGCCGGCGCCTACATGGTGGTGCTGTATCTGATCGTCCTGGGCATCACAGCCACGGTGGTGACCAACACGCTCGTGATGGCGGTCTTCGAGCGCACGCGCGAGATCGGCGTCCTGAGCGCCATCGGCATGAAAGGCCGCGGCATCATGGCGCAGTTCCTGACCGAGGCGGTGCTGCTCGCCACCGGCGGCGTCATCGGCGGGCTGATCCTCGGACTCGGTGTGGTGCTGTACTTCAACCGCTTCGGCTTCTACGTGGGCAACTACGGTTTTCAGGGCCTGCTCATGGACGACCGCATCTACGCGTACCTGACGACCGGCAACGCGGTGATGCTGACGGTCATTGCGTACGTGATCACGCTGGTGGCCTCGCTTTATCCCGCCACGCTGGCCGCGCGCCTGGAACCGGTGGAGGCCCTGCATGCACAGTGAAGCCCTAATCCCTGCTCATTCGCGAGTACCGTAGGGATGAAGCCATCTCCGCGCGCCTGCGATTGCGATCGAATGCATGCGCCTGATCAATACCAGGAGCATGAATGGAAGTAACCAAGGTCAGAAAACGTCACGCGCAAACTTCAAGATCGGCGAGGTCGAGACCCACGCGCTGCGCGGCGTCAACCTGGCGATTCAAGAAGGCGAGTTCGCCGCGCTGGTGGGACCGTCAGGTTCCGGCAAGACCACCCTGCTGCAGCTGATGGGGCTGCTGGATCAGCCGACCAGCGGCCGCGTGCTTCATCAAGGGCCAGGACGTCACCGGCCTCAACCGGGACCAACGCGCCGACGTACGCAAGAGCGCCATCGGATTCATCTTCCAGTTCTTCGCCCTCATCCCCACGCTCACCGCCTACGAGAACATCGAGATGCCGTTGCTGCTCAACAGTGTATCGGCTCCCGACCGGCGCGCGAGGGTGAACGAACTGCTGGAGGCCGTCGGCCTGACCGACCGCGCCCATCACCGTCCGGATCAGCTCAGCGGCGGTCAGCAACAACGAGTGGCCGTGGCGCGTGCACTGTCCATGCGGCCGGGAGTGATCCTGGCGGATGAGCCGACCGCCAACCTGGACACCGATAACGGCCGCCAGGTGATGGAGATCATGCAGAACCTGAACAAATCCACCGGCGCGACGTTCGTGTTCGCCACGCATGACCCCCGCGTCATCAAGTACGCGCGGCGGGTGGTCACACTGCGGGATGGGCTGGTGGTCGAGGACAGCGGCGCTGCGCCGACGGCATGAGGTCGTATATGCAGAAGATGTGGCGCGGCCTGACGGCCGCATCGATGCTGGGGATGCTGGTTGTTGGATGCGCGGGCGGCAACTCGCCGGAACCGATTCCTACTGTGGTGCTGAGTGCCAATCCGAGCTCCGGTGGCGGCGCCGTAACGGCTTCGGGAGTCGTGCTGCCAGTGCGTCGCGCAGAGCTGGGCTTCGCGGTCACCGGAATGGTGAAGGCCGTGCATGTGGCGGTCGGAGATCGGGTCACCGCGGGCCAGCCGCTGGTTGAGTTGGACACGGCCCTGTGGGCGGCCGAGGCCCGGGTGGCGGATGCCGACTTGCAGGCGCAGCAGGTGGAGTACACGTATCTGATGCGGAGCGGCGCGGACCAGGAGCATCTGGATGTGGCGGCGGCGGACGTGCGGCGCCTCGAAGCCCTGCTGGGCGCCAAGCAAGCCATCGTGGCCCAGGCCGCGCTCGCTGGCGCCGTTCGATGGAACCGTGGCGAGCCTGGACATCTCCCCCGCCGAGATCGTGACGCCCGGACAGGTCATCCTGGCTCTGGCGGATATGGCGGCCTTTGAGGTCGAGACAACCGACCTGAGCGAGCGTGATGCGCCGCGCGTGCAGGTTGGGCAAAAGGTGCAGGTGGATGTGCCGGCCGTGGGAGCGCAGGTCGAGGGCACGGTGCAGGCCTTGTCACGCGTGGCATCAACGGTCGGCGGCGACGCGGTGTACAAGGTGACCGTGGAGCTCGGCACACAGCCTGAGGGCTTGCTGTGGGGCATGACGGCCACCGTGCGGATTCAGGCGGGCAATTAGGCATGCGGCTGAGATTCTGCGGAGGCGCATGGTTGTGGATCACGGCGGCGCTGGCTGTCGTGCTGACAGGGTGCTCCGCGACCGCGGAGGCGGCGCCCCTCACGTCGGCGGCGATTGCGTCGATGCCGCAGACTGGCAATACCGTCAGTGCCAAGGTTCGCGTCGCGCCCGCGCAGGCATCGGACCTGGGATTCCTCATCGGCGGACAGGTGAAAGAGCTGCAGGTGCATGAGGGTGATTCCGTCGAGGCGGGGCAGGCGCTGATCGCTCTTGAGGCGCGGCAACTGGAGCTTGCGGTCGAGGCCGCGGAGCAAGGGCCTGATCGCGGCGCAACGGGATGAGTTCATCCAGGGTCAGGGGCGGCGCAAGTGGGATGGCTACAAGTTCGTCTGGCTGGCAGGTCCACCCGAGCAGCGCACGCGTGCACGCGGAGAGTCATTCAGGCGCAGGCGGCGCTCGACGCGGCCAAGGCCAGGCTGGAACAATCGATCCTGCGGGCGCCCTTCGATGGTGTGGTCGTCGCGATCGGAATCCAGTCCGGGGAGATCGTGCAGCCGGGTCAGGTCATCGCGACCGTTGGTGATCTCACGCATCTGCGCATCGAAACTACCGATCTGAGCGAGCGCGAGATCGCCCGGGTGCGCGTGGGGCAGGCGGCGCAGGTGACGTTGGATGCATTCGCGGTGCCGCTCGTCGGATCGGTGACTGCGATCGATCCGATGGCGGGCCGCTCCGCGGACGGTGATGTGATCTACAAGGTCACGATCCAGTTGGCTTCGCAGCCGCAGCAGTTGCTATGGGGGATGACAGGCACAGCGGAGATCACGATCAACTGATAAACAGCAAAGGACACAACGAGGCGCATCCGCACGCGTCAATGAAGCATTGCTTCGCTGCGCGTGATGTGCAAGATGTGACTCGCATCACGCGCGTGGTTTGAATTCGACGCGAATCTGACGATTACACGAACCTTAAAACTGTCAAAACTGATGCCAAAATATGGCTCAAAAACCTTGTGCATTTCCACCCGTGGGGGTACTATGCGATAGACGATGATGTGGATGTACATCATCTGGAAGTGCGAATTGAAGAAATGTGTGTGCATGTGCGCGAAATCGGACGACATGCGCAACGCAAGTTGAAGGTGAGAATGTATCTTTGTGTGTTGAGCAGTCTACCTGAGCCGCCGGATCCGCCTTACGATCCCGGTCCGCATCTAGTGGGACGCAAGTGGCGGCATCATGTGATCCAGAAATCCAAGGTCGAGGACCAGATCCGCAAGTTGATGGACGACGGCGTGGATGTGTTCGTGAACCTGTGCGACGGCACGCCGGATGAGCCCGTCTCAGCCATGCAGTTGATCAAGGCGCTGGAGAAACTGGGCGCGGCCTTCACGGGCGCGGACTCGCATTGCTTTGACCCCACCCGCCAGGAGATGAAGCGCGTGGCGGCCCGCGTCGGAGTGCCGACGCCGGCATCCACCTTTGCCAAGTCGATGGTGGATGTGGAGCGCGCCGCACGCACGCTGCGCTTCCCGATGCTGGTCAAGCCGCCGCACGGTTTCGCGAGCGTGGGCCTGCGCAAGGAATCGCGCGTGACCAACGTCGAAGACCTGAAGAAGCAAGCAGCCATCACAATGAAGGCCGAGGGCCGTGTGCTGATCGAGGAATTCATCGAGGGCCGTGAGTTCACCTGCCTGATCGGTGAGAATCCCGACGATCCGGCCCACCCCATCACGGTCAAGCCCGTGGAGTTCATCTTCCCGGACGGCGAAACCTTCAAGCACTACAACATGAAGTGGGTGGACTACGAGAAGATGAACGTGGTGGTGGTGGACAACGCGGCCATCGAAAAGAAGCTGCGGGACTACACGACGCGGATCTTCGTGGAGTTCGGCATCCGCGGCTACGCCCGCACGGATTTCCGCATGGGCAAGGACGGCGAGCTGTACATGCTGGAGATCAACCCGAACTGCGGCATCTTCTATCCGCCGGCCGAGCCGGGCTCGGCAGACTTCTCGCTGATGAACGACCCGATCGGTCACCAGGGCTTTATGGACCTGATCATCCGTGCGGGCCTCAAGCGTCAGGCAGACATGCTGCGGATCGAGCCGCCGGTGTTGGTCAAGGGCGAGCTGGTGCGGCACGAGATCACGCGGGTCCCGACGCGGCGCTCCGCCAGCCGTCGAGAGCCGGCGAGACGCTCAATCTAAGACCGGCGCTTCGGACAATCCACTAAACACCATGATCCCCCTGGGCACAAATGCCCAGGGGGGTTTGTCATTCTGGAGGGATGGAATGGCAACTGGCAAAACCCACGACCGCCCATAGAATTCAGCGTGCCAGAAGGAGCGCTGCACGCTCCAGCTGAGCCTTACAGGAGACCAACTATGCCGCTCCCCCAAGTGCTTGAGGTCGCGATCGGGCTGATCCTGGTCTACTACATCCTGGGCGCCCTGGTGTCAATCGCCACACAGGCCGTGCTCGAGTCGCTCGAGACCCGGGGCGTGGCGCTGGAGCGCTACCTCAAGATCCTGGCCGGCGATATGGCGATCGAGATCAAGAGCCTGCCGCAGATCAAGGCGCTGCAGCCGATCCGATACGGACACTGGTGGAATGTGTTCGGCGCGGGCACGGCGCCCAAGAAGATCGAGCGCATCCCCGTGGAAACGCTGGTGGATGCGTTCTTCGATCTCACCGGGCTCACGTCGAAGGGGAGCCTGAGTGCGCGCGAGCTGACAGACTTGATCAGCAAACTGCCCGAGTCGGACGGAAAGCAGGCGTTGTTGGGCTGGGTGACGCAAGGAATCACGGCGCTGAACGATCTGCGCGAGAGGACGAGCGCCTACTTTGGGGGGATGCTAGGTCAGGCGGCGCAGACGTTCCGAGCCAAGGCCCGCAGCATCGTAATCATCGCCTCGGTGATCGTCACGCTGCTGTTTGGGACGGACACGATCCAGCTGGCAAGGCAGCTTTGGGCGAACGCGAGCTTGAGAGCACTGGCATCGCAACACGCGGCGGCGCTGACTTCGCAGCCCGAAGATTCGGTCACGGCCGACGGACTGCTGACCGACCTGGCGGCACTCTCGTTCAGCATCGATTGGTGGGAGAAGTTCGCGTTGCCATCGGATGGGACGGCCGGTGAGTGGATCGGGCTCATCGGTGGCAAGTTGGCCGGACTGGCGATCACGGCGCTAGCTGTGTCGCAGGGTTCATCATTTTGGTATGACTTGTTGAAGAAGCTGACCGGCGGGATAGGGAGTGGATCCAAGCCGGCTGAGGATGGCAGCGGGCCGCTGGGCTAGCGCGACGGTCGACCCCCACCCCTAACCCCTCCGCAAAGGGGAGGGGAACCAAAGCGAAAAAGGAGGGATGGCCCTGCCGCCTCGTGACGGCAGGGCCATCCCTCCTTTATCGCACAGCCGGCGGGATTTGACGCGGCATGCAATGCATTACAGAAAGTCCAAGATGCCGGTGATGGATGGTCGCTGGCACGAGGCGCGAAGGCGGTGGCGCGCGGTGGCCCCACCCCTCCCTGCGACCCGTGTCGCATGGACTTGCTGGGGCGGCGGGATGCCGCCTCCCGCGAGAACCACGCCCATCCTTCGTTTTTCGCGGAACATGCGATACGTGATGTTGCTGGCACGGGCCGGCACGAACGATTTAATGCACTCGTCATGGCGGAGCCCGCGGGATGTGAGGAGTTCTTGCGGGCACTGGATGACCCATCGCCGGACGGCTTGCGGCGCCTGTCCGGGCGGGGTGGGGCACATGCAATCACCTTACGGTTTCCATACGATTGTGAAGGATATGTACAAGAGCAGAACGGCTAATGCGGTTAGAAACGACGCGATTGCTCGCATTTCGCGCCGGATTGGCCGCGATTGACATGCCGACTGCCCTATGCTTGTGCGTTCTGGTACCGATGGGTACCGGGCTGAGGGCGAAACGGCGTTAAAATGCCAACCCAATGTCCGAGAGTTAATCGGGCCGATTAGTCTGAATCGGAGGAGGCAGAATGAAAAGAAGCGCTACCTTGATCTCAGTGAGCATCACGGCGTTCTCAGTTGTGCTGCTCGCCACAGTGGTGTATGCGGTGCGCGTCACGGCCGGCGCCAGGACTTCGCAGGTGACAGCAGTTGTTGGGAGCACGAGACTTCAAGTCTCCCCGGAGCTGGAAGCGGCGGCCGAGGTTGCGAGTTCGCGGATCTCTCCGCAGGCCGCGGTGGATGCCGCATCTGAGTTCCTGAAGAGGCAGGACCGTGTTCTCAGTGCAGCTCGCGAACTACAACGGGCAGCAAGCCTACATGGTCACTTTTTCGTCCGGCGACCTGGTCTACGTTTCGCTCCAGGGGCAGGTGCTGGGCGTAGTGCCAGCCGGAGTTGAAATGGTAAATTCCAACCCCGGACGCCATGACCGGGAAAGCCGTGTCGGAGGAGGCGGTGGGGATGGAGAGCATGAGGACGGCGAGTTGGAGCACGAGTTCGAACACGAGACCGAGGCAGGTGATTGATGCAGCCAGCCCCAATCGCACGCCCTAAAGCTCGAAACTGGAAGGACGTCCAGTTGATCATCTCCTCCGTGTCGGTGGCTCTGTCGTTGGGTCTGTGGAGCTGGTGGGCCTCACGCGAGAAGACTGAGTCCTTGCCGACGGAGACGCCATTGCCCCCCACCGAGGCGGTCACGGAGACGCCGGTCCCGATGCTGCTGCCGGGCCAGGTCCTTTACCTTTCCAATGCCACGCCGCAGACGAACGCACCTGTGGTCAACCAGGAAAAGCCCAAGAGGGCGCAAGGGTGGTGATGGCGGAGGCGGTGGAGGAGGTGGGGGTGGCGGCGCAGTAGACGCGGGTACGGGTTCCTCCTGAAGAGCATGGCCAGAAGTGAATTTCGCGCCATGGGCAGCAAGGTCCTGGCGCTGCTGGACGCGGATGACCCGGCCCCGATCATCGATCAGGTGCAGCTCTGGTTCGACGAATGGGAACAGACTTTAAGTCGATTCCGGCTGGATAGCGAATTGTCTCGCCTGAACGCCGAAGCCGGCGTAACGTGCCAGGTGAGCCCAACGCTTTGGGCGGTCCTACAAACGAGTTTCTGAGGCCGAGGCCCTTACGGACGGGCTGGTGAATCCGCTGGTGCTCGATGCGCTGGTGCTCGCCGGCTATGACCGACCGTTCGACGTGATGGAGGCGACGTCAAGCTACCCAGGCGATTTCGCCGGCGTGGATGAATCCAGCGGAACGGCTCGGCAATTCCCTCTGCCGTCGCCGATGGACGTGATCGTTGATGCAGAGGAACACAGCGTGCGAATGCCCGCCGGACGCGGCCTGGATTTTGGCGGAGTGGCGAAGGGCTGGGCAGCTCATCAAGCAATGGAGCGACTGAGCGTCAACGGTCCTGCACTCGTGAGCGTGGGCGGGGACGTGGCGGTAAGCGGCCCGCATGCATCCGGCGATCCGTGGCGCATTGGAGTCGAGGACCCGGCGCAGCGCGACCGATATCTCGAGACGATCTACCTCGAGCGTGGAGGGGTGGCGACATCAGGCAAGGACCACCGGCACTGGCAGCGCGGAGGCGTGTTCCAGCACCACATCATCGACCCGCGGACGCGGATGCCGGCGCAGACCGACATCCTGGCGGCCACGGTGGTGGCAAGCAGCGTCATGCGGGCGGAGGCACTGGCCAAGGCCGTCCTGATCGCCGGAAGCGAGGCGGGACTGCCGCTGCTGGAGGCGCATGCGGACGCCGAGGCAGTCCTGGTACTCGACGATGGGCGGCTGATGTACAGCCGCAATATTGGAGACTACCTGTAGTGACAGAGGGATCCGAATGACAGAGATGAACTCCGTAGGGCGGGGCGAAGATGTAACCTACAAGAGCGCCGGGCCGATACTGGCATTGATGGTGGCCGGCTCGCTTGGCGTGCTGGCAGCATTGCTTGTTGCACCGATCTGGTCGCCGAGCCTGGCGGCCAGCCTGATGGGATCCTCCCCCAAAGCGTACTGGTATCTTTCGCGCGGGACCGCCTTCGTGGCGCTCGGACTGCTCTGGCTCTCGATGGTCATGGGGCTGCTGATCAGCGACAAGATCGCACGTGCGTGGCCGGGCGCGCAGGCCGCGTTCTCGATCCATGAATACGTCAGCCTGCTGGGACTGGGATTCGCGGTGTTCCATGCGCTGATCCTGCTTGGAGATCGCTACATCGGATACGATCTGCGCCAGATCCTGCTGCCATTTGCCAGCGAAGGCTACCGACCCCTGTGGATCGGCCTGGGGCAACTGGGGCTGTATTTCTGGGCGATCATCTCGGTGACGTTCTATGTGAAGCAGCGTATCGGCCATAAGGCGTGGAGACTGATCCACTTCGCGAGCTACTTCAACTTCACGATCGCGATCCTACACGGCCTCGCAAGCGGCACGGACACGACCGCGCCCTGGGTGCAAGCGGTGTATTGGATCTGTGGGGGAAGTGTGTATTTCCTGACCGTGTATCGGCTGATCGGCAGCCTCGGCACAGGCGAGCGCCCTGCCGCCGCACCGACCGCCCGCGGCCTCTCCGCAGTAGGCTGTTCTGAGAATCTGGTGGCGGCGAGCCCCGACCACTTCGACGGGATGAGCATGATGTGCGGCAAGCCGCTTGGCTTCTCTGTCGCCTAGTTGCTGGCTCTGGATCAGTCCCTGCAAGAGCACCAGGGATCTTCGATTGATAGAGGTTCACCTGGAAAAACACCAGGTACAGGCGAATCCTTGCCCCCAGCCTGAGAAGACACCGCTGAAAGGCGGTGTCTTTCTTCATACACCGAGATATAGGGTCCGAAAACGGGGGAAAATCAGCCGCGGTCGCAGTTGGGGAATGACAACATTCGCCTTCCATGACATCTGGCACGTGACTTGTGCACATTTCCGACTGTACAGTGGGGACGACGCTGGAGGAAGTGCGCGTAGAGCCGCAGCCGGTGCCGGTCGAAGAGATCCGGGGGAACGCGCGCCGCTCCGATGCAGTTCACGAGGGAGGTGAGCAGGAGTCTGCAATCATCCATGAAGAGCTCCGAATTGAGTCGACCCTGTAGTCCGTAGAAAGGAGATCAACATGAACGACAGCATCAAAAATCGCAGCATCGATGCGCTGGCCTGGGGGGCCCTGTTCATCTGGTGGGGCCTCACGCTGCTGATCCCGTTTCCGGCTGGCGTCGGACTGATCGGCGTGGGTCTGATCCTGCTTGCCGCCAACGCTGCCCGCTACTTCCAGGGGATGCGCGTCAGCGGCTTCACGACCGCCATCGGTGTGCTGGCTCTTGTGTGGGGCGGCCTGGAGTTGGCCGGGACGGTCCTGCCGTTCGCGCTGCCCGTCTTCCCCATCCTTCTGATCGTCCTGGGCCTGATGGTCCTCTTCGGGAGCAGGCGCCGAAGATGCTGCCGGCGGCAAAGCGAGCCAGTAGACGCTGCCACAAGCGCATTGCAGCGGAGTGCTGCGGCAAGCACTCCGCTGAGAGCCGAGTGCGTCGAGACTCCGGATTGCGACACTTGAAGTGCCGACGCTGGGGCAGGTGACTTGAGCAGCAAGGAACCAACATGAACCGGATCTTCGGATGCCGTGGTTGGACGAAAGAACATCGTCGCTGGCATTGTGCTCTTCCTCATCATGGGCGTCATCGTTGGCATCCCGCTAACGGTCGACTTCCTGGGAGGTACGCTTCTGACTGGCGCCCAGTACCAGACCTGGAAAGTCATTCACGGGTACAGCGTCTTCCTGGCCTTCATCAACTTCTTCCTCGGCCTGGGGATCGACCGCTTCAGCGTGTCCGTCAGGCAGAAGGAGATCGTCAGCTGGACGTTCCTGATCGCGGCGGTGATCGGCGGACTGGGAAGGATGACCCTGGTCCTGCTCGGATCGCTGGAGGCGTTCGGATCCTACGCTTCCCTGGTTGAGACCTCCTGTTCGTGCTCGGAACAATCGTCCTGGCGGCCGGGCTGATGCGCCCGAAGCAAGTCGCCCATTAGGGTACGGCGCCTGGCGCTGCAGGCTCAGAACTGGGGGTCGCGGCGGCCGTCCTCACGTCCGGGCGGTGGGCCCTGGTGCGCCGCAAGCGCGCCTAACAGTGGGGAACCACGGCTTGACACCGGGCGGCATTCCGCACCGAGAAGAACGCTCGGTATCTGCGACCGACGCACCGAAACGCCGGGGGAAGATGCCCGATCCGACTTGGAACCGGGATGGGCGATGGTCGCTTGTGGCTCCTCGCCCGGATGCCACCCGACCACACCGCGAAGGGCGCTAGGTGTCTGCGACGGATCGTCACCGCGAGCGCCGAGAGCGTGGACCGGTGCCTCATGGAACCGCTATGGGCGATGCTCGCTTGAAGCTCGCTCGCCCGAAGGCGTGTCACACGGGCAGGGCGAGCGCTTCGTGGTGCAGTCCACTAGAACAGGCGTTCTAATGCGTTGATGACATCCTACAAACGGTTCAGTAAATTTGTAAAGGTCGAACGTCACATTTATGATTAGAGACTAGTTTCCCTTTGCAGGGCGCGGAACTCCGATTGCGCACGCAGCGAGAGCATTGCGACCCGTCGTGGGAACTGAAGATCGCCGGCGGGCTAGGTATAATCCGGCTGTGCAGGACTTTCGTTTTACCGTTTCTGAACTGTCCGGTTCGCTAGCCGACCTGGGCGTCATGCTCCCACTTGTTCTTGCGCTGATTGCGCTCAACGGCATGGATCCCACGGCCGCCTTTTTCTGCATTGGCGCTGCCTACATCCTGGTTGCGCTAGTCTACCGCCTGCCCATTCCAGTTCAGCCCTTGAAATCTGTCTCCGCGTTGGCCCTGGCGCTCGGACTTGCCCCAGCGGTAATCGTGACCGGCACAATTTGGAAGCATGTCGCGTTTCTTGGAATGGGCCTGGTCGGGCTAGACAGGTGGGTGCATAACGCCTTCCCGAAACCTGTCGTACGCGGCATCCAACTGGGTCTCGCATGGAATCTGCTCAAGTCCGCCTGGGCACTTGTAAGCAAGACACCTGATACCTGGGACGGAGGCTTCTCTTTTTCTGGTCTCGCAGTTGTCTGGCTGTGGGTGCTTGTCGGAGGCGCAATTGGTGCGCTATTGATCTCCTCCTCTGGAAGCGCGACCTGCCGCTCTCGGTGTAGTCGCCTTTGGTATTGGCATCTCCGGGTTTCATCTGGGGCTCCCGCAACTAGCTCTGCAGTTCACCCCGCCAAAGATCCTGCCCTCGTTCCGACCTGGCAACAACTCTGGCAAGGGCTTATTCTCATTGCCCTCCCGCAAATCCCGCTTAGTATCGGCAACTCTGTCTACGCCACCGCAGACGCAGCCCGTCAATACTTCGAAGAAAGGGCCAGCCGCGTAACGGAACGCAAGCTCATGTTAACAATGGGCGCTGCTGACAGACTGACCGCGTTGCTCGGCGGAGCATTCCTCTTTGCCACGGTTGCGGGGGGCTCACCGCACATTACCGCCTGGGTGCACGGACCGGCGGTGCCCTTCATGCTGGGCAGTATCTTCCTTGCCCTGGGTCTCTTTGGCGGCCAAGCGAGCATACACATCTGGCTTGATTCCTTTCCCTGTGTTGGGGGTACTGCTGGCCTATGTGGGACTGCAACACACGCTGCTCGCACGCGACCTCCGCGGTGGGAGAGAATGGACTTCCGCGCTCTTCGTCCTCGTCCTTACCATCTGGACCGGCAATTTGGCTGTCGGATTCGTTAGTGGCGCGCTTCTGTACTATCTTTCGGGATTGCTTGTTGCCCGATTGAGGCCGGGCACTTGAGTTTTAAATACCTCCGACTTGTCAGTGAGATGGCGGCGGCACTCCGCCCACGCCCTAGGAGCCCGTGGGCTGCTGCCCCACCGAAATGACCCCCATGCTGCCTTTCCCGCTGCTAATTATTCTGGTCCCGCTCGTGGCAATTGTAGCGGGGGTCTATGCGTTTGGTAGGCCTAGGGGGCGGTACTGGCTACCTTGCGATCATGACACTGGTCGGTGTCCCGGCTGCCACCATCACCTCAACTGCGCTGTTGTTGAACATCGTCGTGACGGGGGTCACGCTGCTGCAATTCGGCTTCGCCGGGCGATTGCAGCCACGCCTTCTCTTGCCATTCCTTGTTCCAGCCATCCCGGCAGCGTTCCTGGGGGGCCTTGTAAGAGCAGATCCTCGGGTTTTTCTTGGGGTCTTGGCGGTTGCCCTCTAGGAGCGAGCATTGTAATGTTCGTCTCCGCGGGCAAGACAGCAGAGATTATCGACTACCCTGCGCCCGCTCTGGAGTCTGCCGTTGCCCTGCCTCGGGCCTTGTTATCGGATTCCTCTCCGGTTTCCTGGGAATCGGAGGGGGAGTGTTCCTGGGGCCGCTGGTGCTCTTTCTTGCTTGGGCAGGACCGAAATCGGTAACAGCGATGAACTCTGCCTTCGTCTTGGTCTTGTCCACGGTGGCTTTCCTGGCCGCCCACGGGCTCCAGGGGGACATAGACTTTAATGACCGCGCTGCCTTTGGCGCTTGCTGCACTTGTCGGCGGATATGTTGGCGCTTCACTCTCGGAGAAGAAGCTCTCTCCGACAGCAATCCAACGGGTCTTTGCCATCATCGTCCTCATCGCCGCGATCAAGGCGGCTTACGACGCCCTGCTTCATTGACCGATTGAACATTGGGGCCCGCATTCAAGCCGCCCTTCCGCATCCAGATGCAAGACGGTCGCAGGGGTATAATCACCACCAACCGCGGCGATGAAGTCCGCCCTAAAGAGCCTCACGCTGATTGTAGACTCCTACCAAACTCACTTGGAGGAGGCTTCAGCATGAGCAGGCTCTTATTGTTTGTTGGAGTAGGAGGCTTAGGCGAGGCGGCGGTTCATTACGTCCTCAGCGGGTATGTGCAGCAGGCCACACGAAGTGCAGCATTCCCATATGGCACACTCGCCGTGAACGTGCTTGGATGCTTTGTAATCGGGCTTCTTTCCCAGCTCATGGAACCGCATGGGCTACTCGCGGCCAACACCACCGCGCTGCTGCTGCCAGGTTTCCTGGGCGGCTTCACGACTTTTTCCACGTTCGGAAATGAGACAATGAACCTCTCGCGACGCACGTCGCCCTCGCCCTGGCGAACGTTGCTGCCAATGTTGTGCTCGGTTTGGGCGCGGTCTGGGCAGGGCGCACCGTCGCCGCGCTCATCTGGAGATGATCCAATGACAAATTCCGAAAGCTGCATCCTTCGCATTTTCGTGGGCGAAAGTGATGGCGTAACGATCGGCCTCTCTATGAGTGGTTGGTCCGAAGCAAAGACACGAGGTATGGCGGGCGCGACAGTGTTCCGCGGCATTATCAAATCAGCACGCACACCGAGGACTTCACACGTTCAAGATTGAGCGCCTATCGGAAGACTTGCCCATTGTCATAGAGATCGTAGATGCCCCGACAAGATAGAGGAGTTTCTTGCCTTTGCTGAGAACAGCATTCAGCGGGGCATCCTGGCCACGGTAGAAAATGTCGAAGTCCGAGTTTATCGAGGTGGCAAAGCCGGGGCTGAACTCTAGACGAAAAATCACCACGATACGCGGATAGACGCCGACCCCGCCTTCGCGCTCGGGCGCGCAATGGCGACTCGATGTCGCCTTCCCGAAAGTCGACCCTTGCGGCCCCTGCCGCAAGGGCGGCCGATGCTCGCTTGAGGCTCGCTCGGCCGAACTCTGGATCAGTCCCTGGAAGAGCACCAGGGATCTTCGATTGATAGAGGTTAACGTGGCCCTGCCCTTGCAGGACCTCCGGCAGCCCAGGAGAAGGAAAGGCGATTGGGAGAGCGTGGGTTTCAGTCCCGTTTCTTACCTTCTGGGCTCATACAGCATCGCCACCGCACCCGAGGAGAACTCCAGCCGGCTCATGAGCTTCAAGTCGACAAGCTTCGATAGCCCCGCGAATAGCGTCGGCCCGTGGCCCACAAGCCTGGGATGCACGACGAACTCGTACTCATCGATCAATCCCAACTCCGTCAACGCCAGCGGGAGCTTCACGCCTCCAACGAACAGTCCGTTGCCCGATTCCCGCTTGAGCCGCTGAACAGACTGCCCCAGCTCCCCGCGGCAAGAGCTCCGGCGTTCCAATCGACCCGTTCCAGCGTGCTAGAGACGACGTACTTCTTCGCGGCGTCGATGGTCCGGGCAAATGGTTCTGTCCAGTCCGGCAGCGGTCCAGTCCGCAGCGACGGCCGCCACGCGGCCTCCATCATTTCGTAAGTCACCCGGCCAAAGAGAAGGGCATCGGCCCGGGTGAGATTTTCCACCGCATGACGATGCAAGTCTTCGTCGGCGGGGATTTCCCGATGATCGCAGCACCCGTCCAATGTGACGTTAATCGAATACCGAAGAGGTCGCATTGTGTTCTCCCTTTTCGAGGAACCTGCGGGATGTTACGTGGCTGGCATGAAGAGGCGAGAATGATTCGACGGATTCGTTTTCGGGGGCTCGCTAGTAAGCGGGGACTCTTCCGAGCAGGCGACCGTGCTATATTCCGCGCCAGCGAGCGAAGACGGCGTGGGAGAGAAGGCGGCCGGCGCTTTGTTCGCGCGTGACGAGCTCGCCCCCATCGATCGAGCCGCGGCGGCCTGAGGTCATCTCAGCGAGCATCTGCTGCAGGTGAATGGCGGAGGCCGGCACGGCGTAGAGCGTCAGAACGACGAACAGCGGATCGGAGCTCAACAACTGCTTGCAGGCCTCCATGAGCCTGGGCAGGGAGCGATAGATATCCCAGACCTCGCCCTTGGGGCCACGACCGAACTTGGGCGGTTCGAGGATGATCCCATCGTAGCGCGATCCACGGCGCTGCTCGCGCTGCGCGAACTTGAGAGCATCATCAACGATCCAACGTATCGGTTTGTCACTGAGGCCGGATAGCGCCTGGTTCTCGCGCGCCCAGGTAACGGCCTTCCGGGAGGCATCCAGGTGGGTCACCGAGGCGCCGGCGGCAGCCGCAGCGAGCGTGCCCAAGCCGGTGTAGCCGAACAGGTTGAGGGCCTTGACCGAGGCACCGCGGGCCTGAATCAGTTGTGCGGTGAAGTCCCAGTTAGCGGCGCCTTCAGGAAACAGACCAAGATGGCGGCCCGGCGTGGTCATCACGATGAAGCGCAGCTCCCCTGAGGAGGGTGTGCCGCGGGGCAGTGGCTGCAGCGGGTAACGGAGTTCCCAACGGTCGGGAAGCTTGTTGCGGGAATCCCAGTGCCCACCGCTTTCCTCGCCAGTGGGCTGGAAGACGGCGTGGGCGGATTCCCAGTCCGAGGCGGGTAGAGCGGGGTGCCAAAGGGCCTGGGCCTCGGGGCGGACGGTTACATAGGGGCCAAAACGCTCGAGTTTTTGGCCGGCCCCCGAGTCGAGGAGGGCGTAATCGCGCCAATGCGGAGATTCAAGAGCGAGGAGAGTGGGGGAGGTACGCATGGCAACCGGGCCGAACGGAGGCAATTTGGGAAACTGGTGCCTGAAATCTCTTGCATTCTACGAGTAGTTCGTGTAGGATGTGGGGGAAAGTGGAGAGAAGTGGTAGGACGCCGGCCCCCCCGGCGTTCTGCAATTAATACACACTGTAGCACATATGTTCTTAGGCCAATTCCAGCACACGCTCGATGAGAAGGGTCGCCTGACAGTCCCGGCGCGCTTCCGAGAACTGCTGGACGGCGGCGCCTACATCACGCAAGGGCTGGACCAGTGCCTGGTCGTGATGACCTCCCCTTCCTTCAACCATACGATGGCCAACCTGAGCGCCATGAACATGGCGGATCCGAACGCGCGGCTGCTGCGCCGCGTGATCCTGTCCAACGCCTACTCGATCGAGGTGGACAAGGCCGGCCGGATGCTGGTGCCGCAGCAACTGCGTGAGTATGCGAAGCTGGCAGGCGAGGCGATCGTGGCGGGCCAAGGCGACTATTTTGAGATCTGGAGCCCGGAGCGCCTGGAACGAACAGATGAAGCAGATCCAGGATGCGCAGGCGAACTATGAGCGGTTCGCGGCGCTGAACCTGGGCGGCAAGAAGGCCGAGTGATCGCACTCGCGGAAGCCAGGGTCATGGCCGCGCTGCCGCACCAACCCGTTCTGTACGAGGAAATTATACACGCGCTGGCTCCGCGTGATGTCGGGGCGCTACATCGATGGGACGGTTGGAGCTGGCGGACATGCCCGGGGTGTACTGGAGGCCTGCGCTCCCAGCGGGCGACTACTGGGCCTGGACGTCGACCCACAGGCGCTGGCGCTTGCCGCGTGAGACCCTGGCTCCTTACGGGGAGCGCGTCACGCTGACGCAGGTCTCCTATGACCACATGCTGGATGCCATGCAGGAGATCGGCTGGCAGACGGTGGACGGGATCGTGCTGGACCTGGGAGTCTCGTCGATGCAGCTGGACACGGCCGCCCGGGGCTTTTCCTTCCAAAGCGAAGCGCCGCTGGACATGCGCTTCAACCCAGATGGCGGGATGACGGCGGCGGAGTTGGTCAATTCGGCGGAGGAGACGGAGCTGGCAGACATGCTCTATCGTTTCGGCGAAGAACGGCAGGCACGGAGAATCGCCCGAATGATCGTAGCGGGTCGACCCATCCGCACCACCACGCAGCTGGCGGAGTTGGTACGTCACGCCTATCGTGACCGGCAGCATGTGCACCCGGCGACGCGGACATTCCAAGCCCTGCGCATCGTTGTGAACGATGAGCTGGCGCACCTGGAACGCGCCCTGCCGCGGGCCCTGCAGGCGCTGAAACCCGGGGGCAGGCTGGCCGTCATCAGCTTCCATTCCCTGGAAGATCGCATCGTGAAGCGGTTCTTCCGCGAGCAGAGCCAGGAGCAGGTCAACCCGCCGTACATGCAGCAATTTGAAGTGGAACGCCCGGCACGGCTGCGAGAAGTCAGCCGAAAGCCGATCGTGGCTTCGGAGGCCGAGGTCATGCCGCAATCCGCGGGCGCGCAGCGCGCGACTGCGGGTGGCCGAGAAGATCCAAACCAACGGGTCGACATGAATCTGCCGCAGGCAAGCCGCCACGTGCTCGAGCAATTCTTCCATGCCCACGCGCTGGCGCCCTGGCGGGCGCAGCGCCAGTGGATCGGCGTGGTATTGCTGGCGGTGATCGGGCTGGGAATGACCGCGGCGCTGTACCTCGACGTCACCTCGGAGGCCGCCATCACAGGGCGGCAGATCCAGAGACTGAGAATCAACATCGTAGAGACCGAGCTGGTCAATGCGGATCTGCAATCTCAGCTGGCCGAATCGACGTCGACCGAATCGATGGAGCAGCGGGCGCGTGCGTTGGGATTTGAGCCGGTGGACCAGGGCGATCTGGAATACATGCCGGTCCCTGGATACGTCGCGCCCGAGCCGGTGATCCTGGTGAGGGCGGGCGCCATGCGACCGGCGGCTGCCAGCATGGCCCCGGAGTACAGCGAGTCGCTGTTCGATTGGATCGGGCGGGCGCTGACGAGTCCGACGGGCAGCGGGTGGGCCGAGCAATGAGACAGCAGTATGCCTGGCGCTCGATCGTGATCGCGGCCCTGCTGGGCTTCGTGGGTGCATCCGTGATCCTGCAGATGCTGCGCATCCAGAACAGCCCGGAGGCGAACGTCTTCCGCGAGCAGTCGGCGATCTATGGCCGCCGGTTGGAGACCTTCCATCCGGAGCGCGGCGCGATCTACGACCGCAATGGACGGCTGCTGGCCGGAAGCAAGACGGTCTACGAGATCGGCGTGGACCTGGCGACGGCTCGGGACCCGGAGGCGATCGCGCAAGCCGTCGGGCACGGTGCTGGGACGTGATCCCGGCGAATTCCTGGCCGACCTGCTGACGCCGCCGGAGGGAGTGCGCTACCTGGTGCTGGCGGACCACGTGGATTCCGCCCCGGCAGAGCAACTGCAACAGGTGATGGAGAGCGCGCTGGAGATGGCGGAACCGGGCAGACCAAGCCGCCTACAGGGACTGGCGCTTGAACGCTCATCCGCAACGGGACTATCCGGAGCAGGCGCTGGCCTCGAACCTGATCGGCTTCGTGAGCTACGAGGGGCGCGGCTACTTTGGCGTGGAAGAGAAATACAACAGCCTGCTGGCGGGCAATGCGGTGCAGGTCTGGGTTCCGACGGATCCGAATCGCGCGGTGGAGATCCCGGATGTTCCGAGCGGCACGACGCTGGTGCTGACCATTCATCGCCAGCTGCAGGCCTCCGTTGAACAGATCCTGGATGAAGCGCTGGACGAGTACGGAGCCCTGCACGGGACGATCGTGGTGATGGACCCGCATAACGGCGACATCCTGGCGCTGGCCTCGTCGCCGCGCATGAACCTGAACGACTTCACCAACTACGGCGCGATCTACAGCAACGCCAGCGAGTTCGATCGAGCCGTGAGCATGCCCTATGAACCGGGTTCGGTCCTGAAGGTGCTGACGATGGCGGCTGCGCTGGACAGCGGCACCGTTGTGCCATCGACGCCCTTCCTGGATACCGGCGCGATCCAGGCGGGTGGCGCGGTGATCCGCAACTGGAACGACGAGGCCTGGGGGCAGCAGGACATGGTCGGGTGCATGCAGCACTCGCTCAACGTGTGCCTGGCATGGGTGGCTGAGACGCATGGGAGCGGACACGTTCTACCGCTACATGACCCGCTTCGGCTTCGGGCACGTCACGGGCGTGGATCTGGCCGGGGAAGCCGCCGGACGGCTCAAGGTTCCGGGCGACACGGACTGGTATCCAGTGGACCTGGCGACGAACGCGTTCGGGCAGGGCATCTCGGTGACGCCGATGCAGATGGTGATGGCCGTGTCGGCGGTGGCCAACGACGGCCGCATGGTGGTACCGCACGTGCTGGACGCGATGCTGCGCGATGGGCGGCAGTACAGCGTCCCGGCCCAGTACGCCGGATCACCGATCAGTGCGGAGACTGCACACACGCTCACGGCCATGCTGTCGGCATCCCTTGAGAACGAGTTGTCGGTGGCGCTAATCCCAGGCTATCGCGTGGCCGGCAAGACGGGCACAGCCCAGATCCCCGGCCCCTACGGATACGAATTCGGAGCCACCAACGCTTCGTTCATCGGATGGGGACCGGTGGACGATCCGCGATTCATGATCTACGTGTGGCTGGAGCGACCCTCGACCTCGATCTGGGGATCGGAGACGGCCGCGCCGACGTTCTCGAAAGTAGCGAAAGAAACGATCCTGATGCTGAACATCGCACCGGACAGTGTCCGGAGCGAGGTCGCGCGACCATGATGCTGACTGTGGCGGACACGATCGAGGCACTGCTGGACATGCGCCCCAACGCCCCCACGGAAATCACCGACGCAGTCGTGGACTCGCGGCAAGCCACCAGCGGCGCGCTGTTCGTTGCGATGCCAGGCGAGAACGTCGATGGACATGACTTCGTAGGGGACGCCTTCAGGCGGGGCGCGTGTTGCGCGCTAATCCAGCGCGACCTGGGACCCGAGGTGCATACGATCGACGTGCGGGCTGGAGCCGCTCCCCTAGCCCAGGTGGATCTGACTCCACCGGTTTGCCTGCGGGTGGACAACAGCCT
The DNA here is from genome assembly GCA_963784915.1 of uncultured Chloroflexia bacterium. Lineage (GTDB taxonomy): Bacteria > Chloroflexota > Anaerolineae > Anaerolineales > Villigracilaceae > Fen-1038. Next base: position 255,552 of record CAWATK010000002.1, on the reverse strand, counting down.
GGTCGCTCTGCAGCAGATCGCGCGGTTTTGGCGGCGCAAGCTTTCCGTGCGCGTGATCGGCATCACGGGCAGTGTAGGAAAGTCCACGACGAAGGAGGTCGTGGCACGGGTTCTCAGTGAGCGCTACAGCACGCTGCGGAGTCAGGGCAACTTGAACAATGAGATCGGCCTGCCTCTGAGCGTGCTGCGGCTGAACGAGGAGCACGAGCGGGCGGTATTGGAGATGGGCTTCTACGTGCCGGGAGAGATCGCCTTCCTGTGCGAGATCGCATTGCCGGAGGTTGGAGTCGTCACGAACATCGGGACCGTGCATGCCGAACGCGCGGGTTCAAAAGAGGCCATCGCCAAAGGAAAGGCGGAGTTGGTGCAAAGCCTGCCGCCAGCCCCCGAGGGGACAGCAGTGTTGAACTACGACGATGAACTAGTTCGCGACATGCAACGCCAGACGCGCGCCCGCGTGCTCTTCTATGGGCTTACGCCCGAGGCCGAGCTGTGGGCGGACGACGTGGTGGGCCTGGGCCTGGACGGCGTGCGCTTCCGGATGCACTACCACGGCGAAGATATGCAGGTGCAATTGCCGATGATCGGGCGACACTCTGTGGAGACTGCTCTGCGGGCCGCCGCCGTGGGCCTGGTCGAGGGGCTGGGCTGGCCCGAGGTGCTCTCGGGGCTAAGTCGCGGGCACACCCAGCTGCGACTCGTGGCGGTGCGGTCGCGGACGGGCGCCCTGCTGCTGGATGATACATACAACGCATCGCCTGAATCGATGCTGGCGGCACTGAATTTGCTGAGCGAGGTCAGCGCGAAGCGCAAGGTAGCGGTGCTGGGCGACATGCTGGAACTTGGCCAATACGAACTGGAAGCGCATCAGATGGTCGGCATCCGTGCGTCACAGGTGGCGGATGTGCTGGTTACGCTGGGCGAGCGTGCCCGCACGTACGCCGAGGCCGCGCGCCGGGCTGGAATGCAAGCGCCGAAGGTGCTGGAATTTTCCGAGAGCGAGAGCGCCATCAGCTGGCTAGAGGCCAACCTATCAGATTCGGATGTAGCGCTTGTGAAGGGATCACATGGTCTGCGCATGGATCGCATCGTGGCGGCGCTGGAGCTGCCTTCATGAAGCAAGCCGCGCTGGTCCTGAGCCTGGCAGCCCTGTCATTCGTGATGACGGTGATCTGGGGCGGGCCGCTGCTGCGCATCCTGAGACACTTCAAAGTGGGCAAGATCATCCGCGTGGAGGAACCCAGCCAGCATGCGGTGAAGATGGGCACGCCCACAATGGGCGGCGTCATGTTCGTGCTGCCGGTCCTGTTATTGACCGTAATGCTGAACGCCGTGGCGTTGATCGGCCTGGCGCAGCAGAGCGGGCTGGGCCGCTCGGTGCTGCTGCCCATGCTGGTGATGGTGGCCTTCGGAATCCTGGGCGCGGTGGACGACTGGCAGGGAATTCGCGGCCCGGGCCGGGGCGAGGGGATGAGGATCCGCACCAAGTTCGCGGCGCAGGTGGTGCTGGCACTGGGAGCCGCGTGGGCGCTGAAGTACCTGCTGGGCACGCCAGATATGTTCGTGCCGGGAGTGGCGGGATACATCGAGCTGGGTTTCTGGTACGTGCCGATCGCGGCGTTCATCATCGTGAGCATGTCGAATGCGGTGAATTTCACCGACGGGCTGGACGGGCTGGCCGGACTGATATCGGCGACGGCTTTCGTGGGCTACGGCTTGATCGCGCTGGGCCAGAACCAGGTCTACCTGGCGCGTTTTTGCTTCACGCTGGTGGGCGCGCTCTTTGGCTTTCTGTGGTTCAACGTGCATCCGGCGGCGCTGATCATGGGCGACACGGGTTCCATGGCGCTCGGATCCACACTGGCGATGGTGGCTTTGATGACCAGCCAGTGGCTGTTGCTGCCGCTGATCGCCATCATTCCGCTGAGCGAAATCGTGAGCGTTGTGATCCAGATCGCGTACTTCAAGTACACAAAGGGAAAGCGTTTCTTCAAGATGGCGCCGCTGCACCTGCACTTTGAGCTGCTGGGCTGGAGCGAGACCCAGGTGGTGCAGCGATTCTGGTTGATCGGGCTGCTGGCAGTCATGGTGGGCGTGGGACTGGCGCTGACGTAAGCGATGAGCGACTGGAGCGGCAAATCCGTACTCATTCTGGGCGCAGCCCGTCAGGGCGTGGCACTGGCGCGGTGGTTGTGCGAACGCGGCGCGGCCGTGATCCTGAGCGACACGCGGGGGAATGAGGCCTTGCAGGATGCGCGCGCTGCGCTCGGCGGCCTGCCGATCCGATGGGCGCCTGGCGGTCACCCACTCGAGCTGCTCGAGGGGGTGGATGTCCTGTGTATTTCCGGCGGAGTGCCGGCGACGATCCCCATCGTGAAAGAGGCGCAGCGCCGTGGCATTCGGCTTTCGAACGACACCCAGATATTCATGGAAGTCGTGCCGTGTCGCACCGTGGGCATCACGGGCTCTGCCGGTAAGACAACAACCACGGCACTCGTGGGCGAGATGGCACAAACCGCGCTGAGCAGCGACGCAGGCCCGGGATCCCGCCGGGCATTTGTGGGCGGGAACATCGGCGACCCACTGCTCAATCACGTGGACGAGATGAAAGACGACGATCTTGCGATACTGGAAATATCGTCGTTTCAGCTGGAGCAGATGAGCATTTCACCGAACGTGGCGGCCGTGCTGAACGTGACACCCAATCACCTGGACCGCCACGGAACGATGGAAGCCTACACCACCGCCAAGAAACGCATCCTGGACTTTCAGGCCGTGCAGGATAAGGCAGTGTTGGGCCGGGATGATGCTGGGTCATGGGCACTGCGCGGCACCGTGAGGGGCGAGCTCCACACTTTCGGCATGAGCCAGTTCGCGGGACCGGGCGACGGGACATACTACGACGACGGCATCCTGTACCTGTTGGACCACGGTGTGGACATCCCCCTACTGCGGCGCGAACAAATCCAACTGCGCGGGAATCACAATGTGCAAAACGTCCTGGCCGCGTTCGCGATCGGGCACGCGGCCGGCTTTCCCCTGGACGCGATGTTGAACGCGGCAGAGGTCTTCCGGGGCGTGGGCCACCGGCTGGAGATGGTGCGTGAACTGGACCACGTGCGCTGGTACGACGACTCCATTGCGACAGCGCCTGAGCGGGTGGCGGCGGCAGTAGGAGCATTCGATGAGCCTCTGGTGCTGCTGCTCGGCGGCAGAGACAAGGATCTGCCGTGGGAAGGCCTTGCGAAGCTGGTGCGCCAGCGGGTCGATCACGTGGTGCTTTTTGGTGAGGCGGCCAGCAAGATCCAAAGAGCTTTGACTGCGGCCGGAGCGACAACGGGAAGCGCCGATCAGCGCCCGTTCACGCTGGAGACCGTCGCGCGACTGAGCGAGGCCGTAGAGCGCGCGCGTGCGGTGGCGGAGCCGGGCGATGTGGTGTTGCTTTCGCCAGGCGGCACCAGCTTCGATGAGTTCAAGGACTTTGAGGAACGCGGAGAGCGATTCAGGACATGGGTACAGGAACTCTCGTAACCAACCGGGCGATGCGCGGGTTGCAGGCTGGACGGCACCGGCTTGATCTGCCTCTGGTGGTGGCGGTCATTGCCATCCTGGTCTTCGGTCTAACCATGGTGTATTCGGCATCCTGGGATTACTCGTTGCAGGAATACGGCGATCCGATGTACATGTTCGCGCGTCAGGCCCAGTGGCTGGCGCTGGGGATCGGCGTGGCAGCGGCCTTGACGCTATTCGACTACCACCACTGGCGACGGATGGTGGTGCCCGTCATGGGCCTAACCATCGCGCTACTCATCGTGGTGCTGCTGATGAACGAGATCCGGCTGGGCGCCAAGCGTTCGCTATATCAGGGCTCGTATCAGCCGTCGGAGCTGGCGAAGGTGGTGACGATCCTATACCTGTCGGTATGGCTGTACGCCAAGCGCCAGGTGCTGCACGACGTTGCGCTGGGCCTGGTGCCGCTGGGCGTGATCCTGGGATTGATCGGCGGCCTGGTGTACCAGCAGCCGGACCTGAGCGCGGCCATCACGGTGATGCTGCTGGGCGGGCTGCTGTTCTTCCTGGCGGGCGGCGCGCTGAGGCAGATCGGATTGCTGTTACTGGTGGCGGTGGTCGCAGGATTCATCGTAGTGCAGGTTAATCCGACGGGCAACGTGCGCGTCGGCGGAATTCGTCTCCGGCTTGAAAGACCCGACCGAGGCGTCCTATCACGTGCGGCGCTCCTTCGAGGCGATCGTGAGCGGCGGACCATTCGGTGTGGGCATCGGCCGGGCGCAATCCAAGCTGACGGGGCTGCCGGTGCCCCCGACCGACAGTATCTTCGCGGTCGTGGCGGAAGAACTGGGCCTGATGGGCGCCGTCCTGCTCATCCTGATGTACGCAGGGATCATCTGGCGCGGGCTCGTGATTGCAAGGCGGGCGCCGGATATGTTGGGAACGCTGATGGCCGCGGGGCTGGCCATCTGGATCGGACTGGAGGCGAGCATCAACATGATGGTGATGGTGGGACTGTTGCCGTTCGCCGGCAACGCCCTGCCTTTTGTGAGCTCTGGCGGTTCGAATCTGGTTTCGTGCCTGGCGGCGATCGGCATCCTGCTGAATATCTCCCGGCAAGGCGGGCAGGAGCGGGTCGACGAGGAATGGAGAGCCGAGAGTGCGAGTGCTGATCTGCGCGGGCGGGACCGGAGGCGGCGCATACCCGGCTCTGGCCGCTCTGCAGGCCTTGAAGACTAGGCATGCAAACGTCGAAACACTGTGGGTGGGCAGCGTGACGGGCATGGAGGCCGAACTCGTGAAACGCGAGGGCATCCGCTACGCCACGATTCCTGCGGCCGGGCTGCACGGCGTGGGCCTGCGGCATCTGCCCGGCAACCTGGCGCTGATGGCCCGAGGTGTGGGCGCGGCGCGGAAACACGTGCGCGCGTTCCGCCCCGACGTATTGATGCTGACCGGGGGATACCTGGCCGGGCCCATGGCAATCGCCGCGCGAGGAGTTCCCACCCTGCTCTACGTTCCGGATATTGAGCCGGGCCTGGCGCTGAAATTCCTGGCCATGTTCGCAGATCGAATCGCAGTGACGGCGCCTGAGTCGCAACGCTACTTTTCCAAGCGAGTCGTGGTGACCGGCTACCCGGTTCGAGCTGAACTGACCGCAGTGGACGCGCAGGCGAGGGCTGGCTGCGCTCAAGCTGCGATCCGACATACCGGTCGTGCTGGTGGCCGGTGGAAGCAAGGGCGCGCGCTCGATCAATCAGGCACTGACAACGATCCTGCCGGAGTTGTTGAGACTGGCGCAAGTAGTGCACGTGACTGGCCGGGGAGAGTGGGATTCGGTGGCGGATGCAAGCACGACGCCTGACCAAGCTTCAACTCCGACGCTACCGGCCGTTCCCGTATTTGCATGAGGAGATGGGCGCCGCGCTGGCCGCAGCGGACGTGGCCGTGATGCGCGCCGGGGCCTCGACCCTGGGTGAACTGCCGCTCTTCGGGCTTCCGGCTGTGCTCGTGCCATATCCGCATGCCTGGCGCTACCAACGCGTGAATGCGGAGCATCTAGTCGCACGGGATGCGGCTGTGATCGTGCGTGACGAGAACCTGGGCGCGAGCCTGCTGCCCACCGTGGCCGCACTGCTCCAGAGCAGACGCCAACGCGAACGGATGCGGAAGTCCCTGAAGGCAATGGCGAGACCCGAAGCAGCCGCGGAGCTGGCGGGGCAACTGCTTGAGCTGGGAGGACGGCGCCCATGATGAGCATCGTGTATGTCTTCTGGATGTACGTGATCCTGTTCGGGATCATCGGCATGCTGCGGGGATGGGCCAAGGAGCTGTTGGTGGCGTTCAGCGTCATCGTGGCGCTGACGCTCAATCACGTGTTGCGGAAATATGTGCCGGTGGTTTCGACGCTTGCAGAGGACAACACATCGCTGTTCTGGGTACTCTCCCTGGTGCTCGTGGCGCTGGTCTTCTTTGGATACCAGACGGTGGCACTGATCCCTCACCTGCAGTCCAAGGCGACGCGTGAGAGGCTGCAGGATTCGCTTTTCGGGGCAATCGTCGGCGGAATCAACGGTTACCTGATCTTCGGGACCGTCCTGTTCTACCTGGCACAGACAGCGTACCAGGCACTGCCCAATGTAGTGTTGGCGCCGCCGGCGGACATGCAGGAGGCCGTGCAGAGCCTGATGACGTACATGCCGCCGCACCTTTTTGGCGAGCCGGCGATCTACTTCGCGGTAATCCTGTGCTTCATCTTTGTCATCGTGGTCTACATATGAAGCCGGAGAATGCGCTTGACAAGAAGCACGTCCACTTCATTGGCATTGGTGGCAGCGGGCTATCCGCCATTGCCCGGATGCTCAAGGAAAGCGGCTACATCGTGACGGGATCCGACCTGAGTTACAGCCCCTTTGCGGCGGACCTGCAGGCTGCCGGCGTGACCGTCCAGGTCGGGCACGCGCCCGAGATGGTGCGCGGCGCAGACTGGGTGGTACGTTCTTCCGCCATCGCGGACGACAACCCAGAGGTGCAGGCAGCCCTGGCGGCACGCATTCCCGTGTTCCGGCGGTCTGATTTCCTGGGCAAGTTCATGCAGGACAAGCAGGGCATCGCAGTGGCGGGAACGCACGGGAAGACGACCACGACGGCCATGATCGCGTTCGCGCTCTCCGAGCTCGGACTGGAGCCGAGTTTCATTGTTGGCGGCGTCCTGACCAATTACGGCGTCAACGCCCGGGCGGGCGCGGGGCAGGCATTCGTGGTTGAGGCGGACGAATACGACCGGATGTTCCTGGGCCTCAAGCCGCAAATCGAGGTGGTCACCAGCCTGGAGCACGACCACCCGGACATATACCCGACCTTTGAGGATATGCAGACGGCATTCGAGTCGTTCGTGTCGCTCCTGCCGCACCAGGGCACATTGATCGCGTGTTTTGACGATGCGGCGGCGTCGGCGCTGATGACAAAGGCGCGGCGGGTTGGGCGGCAGGTGATGGCGTACGGTATCAGGCCGGAAGCCACGATCACCGCGCCGCGCTGGATGCAAGCCCGCAACCTGCAGCCGAACAGGCTGGGCGGTTTTGACTTTGATGCAGCCACGAACGTGGGCAATACGAAGCTGGTCAGCCTGGGGCTGCAAGTACCGGGCGAGCACAACGTAAGCAACGCGCTGGCCGCCCTCTCAGTCTGCGCCGTGATGGGCGTCTCAGTCAAAGATGCAGGCAAGGCACTGGGCCGTTTCACCGGCACGGGGCGGCGCTTTGAGGTGAAAGGCGAGGGCGGAGGCGTCATCGTGATCGATGACTACGCCCACCACCCCACCGAGATCCGAGCCACGCTAGCGGCGGCACGCCAACGTTACCCCGGGAGACGCATCTGGGCGGTGTGGCAGCCGCACACGTACTCGCGAACGCAGGCATTGTTCGAGGGCTTCGTGAATGCCTTCGAGGATGCCGATGAGACCATCGTGACCGAGATCTACCGATCACGCGAACCGGCGCAGAACTATTCGTCTGAGCGGCTGGTGCGCGCGATGAACAAGTCGTCGCGGAAATTCATACCCACGCTGGAGGCGGCGACGGAGTACTTGCTGCGGCACGTGCAACCCAACGATGTGGTGCTGGTGCTCTCGGCCGGCGACGCCGACCAGATCAGCGCCAACCTGCTTGTGAAATTGGGAAGCGAGGTGCAACATGGTTGAGCCCAACCTCCGTGTCGATCACGGTACCAGGCGGAGTGAGGCGGATAGTGCGCCGCGAGCTCGATATGCGGCCGACGTATTGCTCATTGCCGATTCGGGCGCGGACCGCGAGCGTGAACGTGGAAATGGCGACGGCGGAGAGGCATCGGGCGAGGCGTTGGACATGGAAAGCGTCGTACGCAAGCTGATCGAGCTTCTGCGCGAGCAGCAGCCATAGGCATGGGACATCCACGAGGCGATCCATCATGTCGATATCCGAGTTAACCATGACCGCATACTCCATCCTGGATGTGCTGACCGGGCGTTTCGGCGATGAGGTCAAGACGAATGTCGTGCTGGCGCCATATACGTCGGCGCGGATCGGCGGGCGTGCCGACATCGTGGTCGAGGCGCGCGAGTTCAGCCGATCTGGCCGAGATCGTGAGCCTACTCTGGCAAGAGGGCATCGAGCCGGTGGTGCTTGGGGGAGGCTCCAACGTGCTGGTGAGCGACAAAGGCATCCGCGGGGTAACCGTGATCAACCGGGCCAAAGAGGCGCGCTTTGACGAGGGCGCCGTCCCCAGTGTGTGGGCCGAATCCGGTGTGGTGTTCAGCAACCTGGCCAACCGCGGCGCGCTGAAAGGGCCCGCGGGCCTGGAGTGGGCAAGCACCGTGCCGGGAACCATCGGCGGGGCCGTGTATGGCAACGCGGGTGCATTCGGTGGAGACATGGCCGGGACCTTGAACTGGGCAGATGTGCTGACCAAGGCGGGGCGCGAGCGCTGGCCAGTGGAGTACCTGGCGTATGGTTATCGCACCAGCGTGCTGAAGCGGGGCGAGCGTGAGGGCGTAATCCTGAGCGCCGAACTGAAGCTGCGGCACTCGACCCCGGAAGAGACCGCTGCGCGGATGGCCGCATTTGGGGAACAAAGAAAGGCCAATCAACCTCCGGGTGCTTCCATGGGTTCGATGTTCAAGAACCCGGCAGGCGACAAGGCTGGACGGCTCATCGAGGCCGCTGGATTGAAGGGCCGTCGAGTCGGAAACGTGGAGATCAGCACCCTGCACGCGAACTTCTTCGTCAATCGAGGCCGGGCCAACGCGGCGGACGTCAAGACGTTGATCGAGATCACGCAGCGCACGGTGAAGGCCAAGCTAGGGGTTGAACTGGAATTGGAAATCGAGCTGATCGGCGAGGGCATGGAGCCCAGCGCGTTGTGAGGGCCGGGGCACGATCGAGAATAGATGGTGATGATCGAATGAGCACCCATAAGCGCGCACACATCGCACTAATCTTCGGTGGACGATCCGGCGAGCACGAGGTATCGCTGATGTCGGCGCGCTCGGTGCTATCGGTGCTAGATGCGACGAAGTATGAGGTTACCCAAATCGGCATCACGCTGGCGGGCCAGTGGCTGGTGGGTGAGGATGTGATCGGGAAGTTCGAGCAGAAGAGCACCGCCGGCCTCGAGCCGGCCGTCGTGCTGGCGGATCCTTCAGGCAACGGAGTCCATGTGCTGCGCAAGGGCCGACTGGAGCGCCTCACGAACGTGGATGTCTTCTTCCCGCTGCTACACGGCACCTTCGGCGAAGACGGGACGATCCAGGGGTTGTTGGAAATGGCGGATGCTGCCTACGTGGGCGCGGGCGTGACGGGGTCGTCGGTGGGAATGGATAAGGGCGTTTTCAAGGACGTCATGCGCGCCAACGACATTCCCTCGGTGGCATCGCTGATCGTGCTGCGCGCTGATCTGGAAAAGGACATGCCGTCCGTGCTGGAAAGGGCGGAGGCGATCGCGGCGTATCCATTGTTCACAAAGCCAGCCAACCTTGGGTCCTCGGTGGGAGTCACCAAATGCCGATCGCGTTCGGACCTGCAAGAAGGATTGATGGAGGCGTCACTGTACGACCGACGCATCCTGGTGGAGCGCGGTGTGGCCAACGTGCGCGAGATCGAAGTCAGCGTGCTGGGTAATGATGATCCGCGGGCATCGGTGCCGGGCGAGGTCCTGCCGAGCCGGGAATTCTATTCGTACGAGTCCAAGTACGTGGATGGGACCTCCGGACTGATCATTCCGGCCCGGCTGCCTCAGGACGTGAGCCGGCGCGTACAGGAGTTGGCGGTGCGCGCCTTCAAAGCGATCGATGCAGCCGGCATGGCGAGAGTGGATTTCTTCCTGGACAAGGACACCAACGAGCTGTTTCTAAATGAGCTAAACACCATCCCGGGATTCACAAAGATCAGCATGTACCCCAAATTGTGGGAGGCGTCGGGGATGCCGTATGCGGAGCTGGTGGACCGCCTGATCGAGCTCGCGCTGCAGCGCAAATCGGACCGGGATCGCACCAGCCACAGTTTTCGGAGCGGTGGATGAGGGACGCGGCCAGGCGAAACCGGTCTGAGATCGTGCGTCACCGACGGAAGGAGGAGGTAACCAAGCGCCTCCAGAATTCGGCGGTGTTGTCGCGGCAAGCGGTGGCGCCCGTCACGGCCCGCAACACATTCGTGGCGCCGGCGGCGAGGCGCAACCACCCGGCGGTGCGGCGGCGCAAGGATGCGGCCGTGAGCATGCCCGGGATCGAAGTGCACTTGCCGGCCATCCGCTTCAGTGGGCAGTCGGCCAAGTGGCGCTTCGTTTCGTTCGGGCTCTCGCTGGCCCTGGGGTCGGCACTTTACCTGGGAGCCACCTCCCCACTCTTCATGACGGCCGCCCCAGAAGTGAGCGGCAACCAGCGGATACCGGCGGCGGAGATCGAAGCCGTGCTGGCCAGCACCAACCTGAAAATCTTCACCCTCGTGCCCCAAGACATGCAAGAACGCTTGCGCCTCAACTTCCCTGAACTGCTGGATGCGAACGTGCACGTGTGGCTGCCGAACAGGGTGACAGTGGAGGTCCGTGAACGCCAGCCGGTGATCGAGTGGCAGCAGGACGGCGGCTACACGTGGATCGATGCGACGGGTGTGGCCTTTCGGCCGCGTGGCACCGTGGATGGCCTGATCACGCTGCAGGCACAGAACGCGCCGGCTCCAGCCACTACCGCGCCAACGGACCCGCTCTCGCCCGGGGCATTCGTCTCGCCGGACCTGGTGGCGGCTGCGCGAGCGCTTGCACCCCATGCTCCGAGTGGGGCGAGCATGATGTATGACCCGACGTATGGGCTGGGCTGGACGGACAGTCGCGGTTGGCAGGCCTTCTTTGGGGAGCAGGCACGGGATGTGGCGCTCAAGATCCGAGTGTACAACTCGATGATCCAAATGGTGAACGCAAAGGGAATCACTCCTGAATTCATCAGCGTGCAGTACGCGGAGGCGCCTTACTACAGAGTGGCGCAATAGCATGGATGAGATCGTAGTCGGCATCGATGTAGGAACGACCAAAGTCTGCACGCTGGTGGGGCGCGTGGAAGGGGAAAAGGCTGTGCGCATCATCGGAGTGGGAATCGAGCCCTCCGAAGGCATTCGGCGCGGTGTGATCGTGGACCTGGCGCGTGCCAGCGAGGCGATCACGCGTTCGGTGGAGCAAGCCGAGCAAACATCGGGTATGGAGATCAGCTCGGCGCTGGTCAGCCTGGCGGGCGGTCACGTGTCATCCATCAACAGCCGGGGTGTGGTCGCCGTGCCGGGTGGTGTGATCGACGCGAGTGACGTTGCCCGGGCACTGGACCAGGCGCGGGCGATCGCCGTGCCGCACGATCGGGAGGTGGTGCACGTCATTCAGCGCGGCTTCAGCGTGGACGGACAGGAAGGCACGCGGACACCAGTGGGAATGCACGGCTATCACCTGGAAGCCGAGACCCACATCATCACCGCGGCAACCGCAACGGTGGAGAACCTGCGACAGTGCGTGAGCGCCGCACGGGTGGAGACTCAGGCGCTGGTACTCAATCCACTGGCTTCGGGCGAGGTGGTGCTCACCGAACAGGAACGGCAAATGGGCGTGGCGGTGTGTGACCTGGGCGGGGGAACGACGGACCTGGCGATCTACGTGGATGGCGACGTCTGGCACACGATGGTCCTAGCCGTGGGGGGCAACCACATCACGCAGGATGTGGCGGTGGGGCTGCGGCTGCCGCAAGCCCAGGCAGAAGAAATCAAGAAACAACAGGGGCACGCGGTGCGTGCCGAGGTGGGGGCGGAAGAGTATTTCAACATACGCCCATTTGGCGAGGACCAGCCTGTCAAGGTGAACAGACAGGATCTGGCTCACATCATCGAATCCCGGACGGCTGAGATATTCAGCCTGATCCTGCAGGAGGTCAAGCGCTCCGGCTACGACGGGCTGCTTCCGGCCGGCATGGTCCTTACGGGCGGGACAAGTGCTCTACCGGGAATTCGTCGAGTAGCGCACGAGGTGCTGGGGATGCCGGTGCGAACCGGGCAGCCGGAAAAACTCATTGGGTTGGTGGACCGCTTGAATTCGCCGGCATATGCCACCAGCGTAGGACTGCTCCGATGGGCACTCACCATGCACGAGCAGGTGTTGACATCCGGAAAGGCGCGCCGGACGCGGCGCGGGAGAGGAGACGGCCAGGTGAAGACGGAAAACTGGAAAGACTGGATAAACAGGCTTCTACCTTAGTCACCATCAAAAGCGGTCATTTATGCGCTAAGGGTCTGGAGGGCCGGCGGCTAGAATTTCAGCAGGTTCTCCAGCAACTGGTTCGCGGAGAATCTTTACAGAATCACGGAGGATCAAATGGACTCGACCAAGAAGCACCAACCTGTGGAAACGTTCGCCAGGATCAAGGTCATCGGAGTTGGGGGCGGCGGACAAAACGCCGTCAACCGGATGATCGAGGAGGGCATACAGGGTGTAGAGTTCGTTGCCACGAACACGGACGCCCAAGCCCTGACGCTCTCCCGAGCCCAGACGCGGGTGCGCCTGGGTGACAAGCTGACTCGGGGGCTGGGTGCAGGCGGCAACCCCGACATCGGGCGCAAGGCGGCGGAGGAATCCGCAGACGAGCTCTACAGCGTGCTCAAGGGCTCGGACATGGTGTTCGTGACCGCGGGCATGGGTGGCGGAACGGGCACGGGCGCGGCCCCGGTGGTTTGCCAGGTGGCGAAGGAATGCGGCGCCCTCACGATCGGCGTCGTCACCCGCCCATTCACGTTCGAGGGCGGCCGCCGCTCGCAGGCTGCCGAGGTGGGCGTGCAGCAGATGAGGGATCACGCGCACACCCTGATCTCCATCCCGAACGACCGGCTGCTGCAATTGGCAGACAAGAAATCCAGCCTGGAGGATTCGTTCCGTTTGGCGGACGACGTCCTGCGGCAGGGCATCCAAGGCATCTCGGAACTGATCACGGTGCCGGGTCTGATCAACCTGGACTTCGCAGACGTGCGAACGATCATGTCCGAGGGCGGAGCGGCGTTGATGGCTGTGGGCCGCGGTTCAGGTGAGGACCGTGCGAAAATGGCCGCCGAGCAGGCGATCTCCAGCCAACTGCTGGACATCACGATCGACGGCGCGCGTGGTGTGTTGTTTAACGTAACCGGCGGCACGAACCTGACCCTGTTCGAGGTCAATCAGGCGGCGGCCATTATCCGCGAGACCGCACATCCGGATGTCAACATGATCTTCGGCGCGGTGATCGAGCCGGACATGGGCGACGAAGTGCGCGTGACGGTGATCGCCACCGGATTTGAGCGGAGCGGTGTGCCGCGACGGGCGCTGGAGCGCCTGGGCGGTAACGCCAGCCGGACATCGGGACAGCCGGCTGCCATGAACGCCTCGGCATCTTTCCCACGGAGCAACGAGATGGTAAGCGTCGGGGCCGAGCAGCGCCCGGCCGCGGAGGCACGATCCTCCTCGGCGCCCGTCAACTACGGCGGCGACGATCTGGACATTCCAGCCTTCATGCGAGCGAGAACCAATAGAACCTGAGGCTCGCGAGCCGTACGGGGAGATCCCCAGCTAAGCAGGCGGTGTCGCCCACAGCGACACCTGGTCGGTCCAGCAGGAGCAGCGCGACTTGGCAGACAAGAGGCGCTGCTCCTGCGCGTGTACGGGCGGGCGAGGAAGACCAACGCCAGGATTTCTGAGTTAGAATGTTCACGATGAAGACAGCCGTATCACACACTGCGGAGGAGCACCCCTCGTACCGGCTACACCGTCGGCAGCTGTGGACACAGATCCTTTTGCCGCTGGTGCTCGGTGTTTTGCTGTTGATGGTTGCACCGCTGGCGATGTGGTTGACGCGGATGGGAGCCGGCGGCGACGTGGGACGGTGGGCAGCCATAGCGACGATGTGGCTGCTCCTGCCTATCATGATCATCATGCTGGTCCTGTTGGCGATGCTGGGTGCGACGATCTTCCTCGCCAGCCGAGTCAGCGTGCACCTACCCATCTACGGGCTGCGCGCACAGAAATTCGTGGAGGGGGTGGCGGGGGCGACGCGGCAGGGCGCGGAAATGGTTCGCAAGCCGATGTTGGCGCTGAAATCGTTGGGAGACGTGGCCAAGGATCGCTTCAAACGACTACGCGAAAGGTTGTGACCCGTGGAGAACCGAGGTAGGACGAGACTGTTAGGCGTTGTGCTCGGGGCAGTGACCGGCTTGATCGCCGCTTTGTTGCTTGAACGGCGAGCCGCGAAAGAAGAGCGCACCACCGCAATCACGGCCGGTGAGGGGCTGCAATTGGGGGTGATGGTGTTTGGGCTGCTGCGAACGATTGCATCGCTAAGCGATCCCGAAGGGAAATGAAGTCGAAGAACGGCCCGGCGAGGAGCGTGATCTCGCCGTGCCTGCTGGTGGAGAGCGTCGAGGGCCAGTTGGAGTTCCTCAAGGCGGTCTTCGACGCAGCGGTCGTTGGCGGTGCGGAGAACGAGGAGAGGACCTGGCAGGCGGAGGCGATGCTGGGTGACTCGACCCTAATGATCGGCCGCGCGCTGCCCAGCGACTTCGGGGAGAAGCAGCACACTCTATGTTTGGACGGACGACGTCGATGTCACGTATGCGCGCGCCATGCGGGCCCGCGGCGACATCCATCGGCGCGCCGGCCGATCAACTCTGGGGGGTGCGAGAGGCGAGCTTCCGCGACCCACAGGGGAACACGTGGTGGATCGGAAAGAGAATCGGCAGGATGTCGAACCGCGAGGTGGAGGAGAAGCTTCGGCTTCAGCGACGCGCCAGGCTGTGAGCCGTGAGGGCGGCTGCTGGGGGTGGGTGTCTCGTTATTGGTCAGGCAGTTCCAGGACTGGCGCGAAGAGCCGAGCGTATCATCAGCAACTCCGTAACGTTATCCGACGTCAACAGGCCAACAAACTGACCCGCGTGCGTGACTGGCAGGGTCTTGGTCTTGCTTTGATCGAGCGACACAAGCGCCCGCTCCACCATCTCGTGAGAATCTATGGGTTGGAGGTCGCGGCGCATGATGGAGGCAACACTCTGCTGCTGCCCGCCGGCGGTCAGGGCGCGAATCAGGGCCTCCCGATCCAGCACTCCAATCAGCCGCCCCTCATCGAGCACCGGAAAATCGTGCTGGGATCCGGCCAGGATGAGCTCGACGGCACGGCCCAGGTTGTCCCGGGGTGAGAGCGTGTCAAAGTTGGTTTGCATGGCGCGACTCACAGGTATGCCGCCGAGGGCGGACTTCAGGCGCGCCATGTTGGCCTCCTGCTCTGCGCCGATCCAAACAAAGAACGCGATGAACAGAAGGCTGGCATTGCCGAAAAGGCCCACGAGGCCAAAGACGAACGCCAACCCCTGACCAATGGTGGCCGCGATGTGCGTGGCCTTAAGATGGTCCATGCGCATGGCCAGCAAGGCGCGCAGGACGCGACCGCCATCCATGGGAAAGGCGGGGATGAGATTGAACGCCACCAAGATGACGTTCACTGCCAGCAGTCGATGCAGGAACGGGCCGGACGTCATGCTGAAGAGGCCTGAGAGCTGAAAGGCGCCGGTGCCCACCAGATAGGCTCCCAGAAGCATGGCAATCAGAACATTAACTGCCGGGCCAGCCAGCGCGACCCAGAGTTCTTCAATGGGTTTCTCCGGAATACGTTCCAAGCGCGCAACGCCGCCGATCGGATAGAGCGTGATATCGCGCGTCTTGACGCCGAAACGGCGGGCCATCAAGGCGTGCCCGAACTCATGCATGACGACACAGGCGAAGAGAGCCAGGATGAAGAGAATGCCCCCGATCACCGCATTCAGGCGCTCAAACTGCACCCAATAGTTGTACGCCACGAAAGCCAGGATGAGCAAGAACGTGGCGTGAATGTAGACATCAATGTCCCATAGGCGGGCGATCTTCCAGGACCATTTCATGTTCTCCTCCACACAGAAGCCATTGTAGACCACGGAGATTGGGCGAGGTTAAGAGGTTCGTATGAGGAATGTAAGATCGGGAGAAGCCGAGAGGTGCGGCCAGCAGTCGTAGCTGCTTGAGTCCGGGTAATCGCGGTCAGATGATGCCGATGCCCCGGCCCACCTCGGAAATGACCTGGACGGCATGTTCCATCTCGGCTGGTTCGTGCGCCGCCGTGACGGTTGCGCGCAAGCGTGCGAGGCCCTCGGGCACGGCGGGCGATACCACGGGCAAAACGAAGACATCCCGGTGCTGGACTTCCCGAGTCATCGTGTAGGCGCGTTCATCCGAACCACACAGCACAGGCACGATGGCGGTTGTCGTGAGCAGCGTGTCGAAGCCGGCGGCTTTGAGGCCCCCGACAAACAACGCGGTGTTCCGGTTCAGGCGCGCAATGCGCTCCGGCTCGTCCAGTATGACCTTGAAGGCCTCGTTGGCAGCGGCAGCCTGGGCCGGCGGAAGCGCCGCTGAGAAGATATAGGCACGACTGACGTGACGGAGGTAATCGATGAGGTCCTGCTTGCCGGCGATGTAGCCGCCCACGGATGGGATGGTCTTACTGAGTGTTCCCATTTTGATGTCGATGGCGCCGTGCATGCCAAAATGCTCCTCGATGCCACGACCGGTGGCGCCCAAAACGCCCACTGAGTGGGCCTCGTCAATCATCAGGTAGGCGGCGTAGCGGCGACAGAGCTCGACCACGCGAGGCAGATCGATGACGTCCCCATCCATTGAGAAGACGGCATCGGCGATCACGAGCCGGGCGGCATCATCCGGGACTTGCTGGAGGCGGTGCTCAAGGTCCGCCATGTCGTTGTGCTTGAAACGCATGAACTGCGCGCCGGAGGTCAAGCAGCCATCCACAATCGAGGCGTGATTGAGTTTGTCTGAAAGAACGTAGTCGCCCCGCCCCACAAGAGTGGAAATGGCAGTCAGATTGGTGACGTAACCGGAGGTAAACGTGACGGCGGCTTCGGTGGACTTGAAGGAGGCAATGGTGGCCTCCAACTCTTGATGCAAGTCGAGGGTGCCGGCGAGCAAGCGAACGCCGTGGGTGCCGGTACCATATTTCTCGACCGCTGCCTGCGCAGCGGCGTTGATGCGCGGGTGACCGATGAGGCCCAAGTAGCTATAGGAGGCATACATGCCCATTTCCCGGCCGCGCACGAGCACCCTGGATCCGCCGCGCAGTTCCTGGACGGGCTGATTATAGAAATACAGGTCCTCGCCCCGCGCCTGTTGCAGACGCCCAGCGAAAGCCTGCACGCGCCGTGCGATTGCGTCATCGCCGCCGAAATCCATCCAGTCTCCTAATGCCGTCAGTCATGGCGGGGGCTGTAGTCGCGCCCCGCATGGAGGTGGCTCCGCGGCAGGCCCCGACGCTCGCGGTTTTCACTTTCCGACCAGCTTTTTCAATGAAGCCTCATCTATGATCTTGACGCCGAGCGAACGGGCCTTTTCCAGTTTGGAGCCGGGTTCCTCGCCCAGGACAAGATAGTCGGTCTTCTTGCTAACGCTGTCCGTAACCTTGCCGCCATTTGACTCGATCAACTGCCGAGCGGCGTCGCGGCTGAGGGTAGGCAATGTACCAGTGACGACCAGGGTGAGCCCAGTCAAGGCACCTTGCGCCCGCTTGGACCGAGTCTGGCCCTTGGGCCAAAGACCGGCCGTCTTGAGCTTCTTGAGGACCCTGCGGTTGGCCGGTGTGGCGAACCAATCCACGACTGCCTGGGCAATGTTCGGGCCGACGCCTTCGATCTGCATCAGGTCGCCCGAGCTGGCGCCCGCCAATGCATCCAGGTCAAGGAAGGTCCGCGAGAGATCGCCGGCGAGGACTTCTCCAACTCCCCCGATACCCAGCGCCGTCAGGAGCCGGCCGAGGGGCTGCTGCCGTGAGGTCTGGATAGCCGCGAGCAAGTTGTCAGCGATCTTGCCCGGTGGTTCGGCTTCGGACTTGCGATCCTTCTTTGTCAAGGCCTCCAGAATCTGCTTCCGCTCAAGGGTGTACAGATCTGCCACGTCTCTGACGGCACCGGATGCGATGAGCTTCTCCACCACCTTGTAGCCCAGCCCGGTGATGTCCATCGATCCCCGCGAGGCGAAGTGCTCGACGTTGCGGAGAAGCTGAGCAGGGCAGGCGGCGTTCACACAGTACCAGGCGACCTCGCCCTCAAAATGTTCCACCGGCTCCCCGCACTCTGGGCACTTCCGGGGCGGCGTGTACTTACGTTCGCGGCCTGTGCGGGCGTCCGTCACCGGGCCAATGACATACGGTATGACCTCACCGGCGCGCTTGATGAGCACTCGATCACCGACACGGATGTCCTTCTCCCGGATGTAATCAAAGTTGTGCAGGGTGGCGCGTTCCACAACGACCCCGCCGACCTCGACCGGCTCGAGCACGGCGTTGGGGATGAGGACACCCGTCCGCCCAACACTCACGCGAATATCCTGGAGTCGAGTCGTGACCTCACGCGCAGGGAACTTGTAGGCGATGGCGCCGCGTGGATCCTTGCCGACGAAGCCGAGCTCGGCGGCCAAAGCAAGGTCGTCGATCTTGATCACTACGCCGTCAGCCTCATACGGGAGCTGGTCCCGACGTGCATCCCAAGCAGCGGCGTACTGGATGGTTGCTTCAATGTTGTCCATGCGCCGGGCATCATCCGTTACGGGGAAGCCGAGCCTGCGCAGGTACGCAAGCAGCTCCCATTGCGATGCAGGTATGGAGCCGCCCTCGGAGTACAGGACCTGATAGACCAAGAGCGTCAACGGTCGGGAGGCCGTAAGGGTCGGATCGAGCTGGCGCAACGAACCAGCGGCGGTATTGCGAGGATTCTGATAAGTCCTCTGACCGGATTCTTCAAGCTGCCGGTTCAACGCCTCGAAATCACGTGTGGGGATGAAAGCCTCGCCGCGAACCACCAGCACTGAGGGCAGGCGGAGCTTTTCTTCAGCGGCGACAGGAATGCGAAGGGGAATGGACTTTAGCGTGCGGAGGTTGGCAGTGATGTCCTCCCCCACCTCGCCATCGCCGCGCGTGGCGCCCTGGGAAAAGATGCCGTTGCGATAATGCAGGACAACCGAGAGACCATCGATCTTCGGCTCCACGACGAAGTGGGCGGAGGCCACGCGTTCGTCCAATTTGCGGACGCGGTCGTACCAGGCGCGAGCATCCTGCGCCCCGAACGCGTTCGCAAGTGACAGGATCGGGGCCGGGTGACGAACCTTAACAAAGCGGTCAGCCGGAGCCGCGCCGGCACGTTGCGTCGGGGAGTTGACCGTGATCCAGGAAGGGTTTTCGGCCTCGATCTGTTTGAGCTCACGGAGCAGCCGGTCATATTCCACATCGCTAATGAGCGGCGAATCCTGAACGTGATAGCGATAGTTATGGAAATTTACCTGGGCCTTGAGGTCTGTGTAGTGAGCACGCGAGTGTCTTGCCGGGCATGGGCAAATTATAGCGCGCAAATCGGACCGAAGACATCGTCATCGCATAGGATGCGATGCATACTCAACGAGGCGGCGCGAAATGACCGTGAGATATACTCTGAAACATGACCGGACGCCTGGGTGTCTTTGGGGGGACCTTCGATCCGCCACACTTGGGTCACCTGATCCTGGCGGCCGAGGCGCAGGGACAGCTTCAGCTGTCGCGCCTGCTGTGGGTGCTGGCCGCTGCCCCTCCGCACAAGGAGGGTCAGGAAATCACGGCTTTGAACCATCGGCGGCAGATGGTGCGACTGGCGATCGCGGACAACCCCGGGTTTGAACTTTCGACGGTCGACATCGATCGCCCAGGGCCCCATTACACCGCGGACATGCTAAGGCTGCTGCGCGACGCGCATCCTGGAGAGCAGATCATCCTGGTCATTGGCGGGGACTCTTTCGCGAGATCTGCCGACATGGCATACGCCAGAGCTGGTCCTGGCGGAGGCCGATGAACTGGGCGTAATGCGCCGACCGGGAGATGAGGTGGACCTCGCCCGATTGGAGGCGCGGCTGCCGGGACTGTCTTCGAAGGTGCGGTTCATCGAGGCGCCGCTGCTCGAGATCGCGTCGCATGAGATCCGGGATCGCGTTCGGGACGGGCAGCCGTTCCGGTACTACGTTCCGCAGCCGGTGCACGACTACATCGTGCAGAACCGTCTGTACCAGTAAGCACGAACCCGAGCCGACACACGCGGTCTATCAAATTCGTTCAGCCCGCGCATAGCCCATTTGCTTGCAGATGCAGCAAGTTCGGGTATGCTTGGGCGAAATTCAACTCAGAGAGGCTGGAGCGATGCCAAAGGATCCTTCGATTCGGGCGTTCAAATGCCCGTCGTGCGGTGCGCCACAAGAACCCGAAGCCGGCACGTTGACGATGAAGTGCGGGTACTGCGGCGGAACGATCATCATCCCGGAATCGTTGCGCACGCCCGCGCCAGGCTCGTCCGGGGCTTCCATGGGCGACGTCTTCAGCTTCGGACTCAAGGGAATCGACCTGAACAAGATCGTCGGTAACGCGATGCAGCTGCCGGAGGCGATCTCGCTGGCCCAACGCGGCCAGATCGACGAGGCTGCCCGGATCTACAGCCAGATCACGGGCATGGAGCACGCTGACGCGGTGCAAGCCGTGAAGGCCATGGCGGCCGGGCACGCGGTGAGCCTGACACCCGGGAAAACAGGCGCCACGTGGGGGCAGTTCGAAACGAGCTACGCCTCGCCCAGCATCAGCGTCAGTGGACCGACGGTGGACCTGAGCGGTTCCAAACGCGGGTGCGGGGCGATCGTCGGGATCACCGCCCTGATCGGAGTTGTGGTGGCTGGCCTGATCGCCGGTGCGATCTATCTCTTCGCGAACAGAGCGGTTCCTTCGGCGTGGCGCTGCCCGCCGCGTTCGCAACGAAGGGCCTGGTGTTCGGCTCGGAGGGCATCGGGCAGGGCACATTCAAAGACCCACGGGCGATCGGCGTGGACCGCGACGGCAACATCACGGTGGCCGACTACGACGACGGCCGCATTCAGACCTTCGACCCGGAGGGCAATTTCGTCTCCGGATTCTCCGTGAAGCCGGATGTAGGCAAGGTGTACGTCACCGGGATGGCTGTGGACCGCGACGGGACGGTGTACGTGGCGCACTCGGGAAGCATCCACATATATGACGCGGACGGAAACGCGGACGGCGAGATCGCGGACGGCGAGCACCGCTATGAGAGCGTGGTGGTGGGCGGCGACGGGAAGCTATACGCCACCAGCGACAACGAAACGCTGGTGCGCTTCAATGCGGACCACAGCATCGACCTGGAGGTGCCGGACACGTTCACGACGGTGACCGGCGACCTGGACATCGGCACGAACCTGGCGGCGGACGGGCTCGGCAACATGTACATCGTGGGTTCGTTCCACTACCTGGTGCTGAAATACTCCCCACAGGGCGCGTACCTCGACCAATTCGGCGGTCAAGCGGAGGGCGCGAACGATCAGCCCGGCAAGTTCACGTCACCGCGGGCGCTGGCCATAGACGCTTACGGCCGCATATTCGTGGCGGACTTCTTCGACATCAAGGTGTTTGACGAGGGCGGCAACTACATCACGAAGATCGAGCTGAACGATGGCGTGCCGTTCGGCATTGTGGTCGACAACAAGGATCACGTGTACGTCGTGACCAGCCAAAGCCACGTCATACGCTACGACGTGAAACCACCGGCAGACAACTAAGAGCCTGGCAGGTCTGCCGGGGAGAGCATGAATTGGTCTGGATGTGGACAAAGAGGCGGTCCGCGGAGAGACGCGTGGCGGTGGTCGCGGCCGTGGCGGGCGAACGTAACCCCAGAGGGCCTGCGGCGGCGGGCAGCAAGCGAACGTACTCCAGCAACTGAATGGCCACGGCCGCAGGGTCGGTCACCAGATCGGCGCGGGCAGTGAAATCGCGGCCCTGCAGGTGCAGGGAGACCGGAGTGGCATGTGGATGTTGCGCCACCAATTTCGGTTTCGCGAGGTAAGGACCCAAAGATCGTTCCCGCAACGGGCATAGTTGACGGGCGTGGTGATGGGCTGGCCGGTCTTTCGGCCGGTCAGCTGATCAGCATGGTGTTGCCCAGCAGAGCGTGAAAGGGGGACCGCAAGAGTAGCGCCACGAAGTCATTGGGCTTCATCGAATCACTCCGTAGACCTCATCCGGCGCGAGCAGCGCAGGGAAACGCGAACGCAGGGCGAGGCGAGCTTCGTAGCACAGATGGCAGGCATCGGCGTAGGCGGGCCGGTGATCCAGACCGAACCGGGCAACCAGTTCTGCGGGACCGCCCTGCAGGAGGGCGCCGCAGATGGGGTGAGAATCCGGATCGTAGTCGGCGCA
This sequence comes from uncultured Chloroflexia bacterium, assembly GCA_963784915.1. Taxonomy (GTDB): domain Bacteria; phylum Chloroflexota; class Anaerolineae; order Anaerolineales; family Villigracilaceae; genus Fen-1038. Next base: position 233,210 of record CAWATK010000002.1, on the reverse strand, counting down.
GATCTGCTTGAGCGGGCGCTCGAACAGATTGCCGATGACTATGCCCTGGCAGAGGTGGAGATTTCCGTGGGGGTCCACATGCAGTCGACCGGGATCGCGCAAGTCCTCGTGCGCACATTGGCGGAGCCCGTCCCAGGCCTGGGTCATGTGCGCGGGCGCCAGCACCTCGGCTGCGCGCCCGCGGTACATGACCTGGCTCTGCTCGCCGAGCTGCCCATGACTGGAGGGGGCTGCCTGGTCCGGCGAGGCGATGCTGATGATGCCAGTGGGAATATGCAGCCACTTGGCGGCCGCGATGGCATTCTGAGGCTCCTCACCCAGGCATTTGTCGCAGTGATACAGGTCGCTGCTGATGGATAGATCGGTGATGCAACCGACGAATGGCTGCAGCCACTCCACGGCGTCGGCGATGGTGATCGCCCAATAGGCATTCGAGACGATGCCGACTTCAAAGCCCATTCCGGCGGCGTCCTGGACGCCGCGGACAAGTTCGGCGTAGTACAGGAAGGGCTCGCCACCCTCGAAATAGATGCTGCGGACACCGGCCTCCTGCGCCTGCTCCAGAATGCGCGTGAGCTGGTCGATGTCCAGCACGCCGATCTGCCGCGGACCACTCCACAGGAAACAGTGGTCACATTCCAGGGTACAGCGATGCGTCAGCACTATGTGCAGGCCGGTGATCTGCATGTGCACCTCGTCAAGGACAGTCTACACGGGCGGCAGGCGCAAGTCACGGGTCGAAAATCACCTCGACGGCTATAATAAAGTAACCCGCGGAGGCCCACGTGTCCAACGTGTTTGCGTCGAAGCACCCCCTTGTGGCCCACAAACTCGCCCGCTTGCGTGACAGCAAGACAGACCCGAAGCGCTTCCGCGAACTGGTCCGGGAGATCGCCGGCCTGCTGGCCTACGAGGCGACGGCCGACCTGGCGACAACGCCCCGTCGAGGTACAGACCCCGATGGGCGACCGCAGACGGGCTGGAGCTGCAGGAGAAGATCGGACTGGTTCCGATCCTGCGCGCCGGGCTGGGGATGGTGGAGGGGATCTGGGATCTGATGCCCAGCGCCGAGGTCTGGCACATCGGGCTGTATCGGGATGAGCAGACCCTGAAGCCCGTGGAGTACTACAACAAACTCCCCGTTGAACCGACCGTGTCCGTGTGCCTGATCCTGGATCCCATGCTGGCGACAGGCGGATCGGCGGTGGCAACCACGGACGTGCTGAAGCGCTGGGGAGTGCACCGAATCAAGTTCGTGGGCGTGATCGGGGCGCCGGAGGGTATTGCGAAGATGCAGGAGCATCATCCGGACGTGCCGATCTACCTGGCGGCAATCGACGACCACCTGAACGAGAAGGGCTACATCGTCCCGGGGCTGGGCGACGCCGGCGACCGGCAATTTGGAACCGGCTAAGAGTTGCCGGCCAACGCGCGCCTTCGCCCACGGATGCGCAGGACATGATACACAAGATTCCGTTCGAGCCCACGAATCTGAACCATGAGAGCGATGGTGTTGCGTGAGCTTGGCCCGGTGCAGGAGGAAAGACCTGCGTTGGAGCTTCCGAGGTGCCTGAGCCGCACGTTCCGCCAGGCGACGTACTGATTCGGGTCAGCGCCTGCGGCGTGTGCCATACCGAGTTGGATGAGATCGAGGGACGAACGCCACCTCCCCGGCTCCCGGTGATACCCGGGCATCAGGTGGTGGGACGGATCGAGGCAGGCGGTCAAAATGGACAGCGCGTGGGGGCGGCCTGGATCCACTCCGCTTGCGGAAGGTGCGACTACTGTCTTTCAGGAGAGAGAACCTGTGCCCGGAGTTTGTCGCGACGGGCCGCGATGTGAACGGTGGCTACGCCCAATACATGTCGATCCCGCATGATTTTGTGTATCCCCTTCCGGATGAGCTTTCAGATGCCGAGGCGGCTCCGCTGTTATGCGCCGGCGCGGTCGGTTACAGAGCACTGCAACATCGCGGCTCACGGATGGAGCGCTTGGCCTGTTTGGATTCGGGGCGTCAAATCACCTGGTCCTCAAGACAGCCCGACATCTGTATCCCAAGTGCGCCATCCTGGTGTTCAGCCGTAACGCGAAGAGCGCAGCTTGCCTCGGATCTGGGCGCAGCGTGGGCGGGCGGAATTGATGATGCGCCACCGCAGACACTGGGCGCGGCGATCGACGCCACACCGGCATGGAAGCCCGTGCTTCAGGCTCTGCAGCACATCGCACCCGGCGGCCGGCTGGTCATCAACGCCATCCGCAAGGAACGGGGCGACCAGGAAGTCCTTAGCGAATCGAATTCCCCACCCACTTATGGATGGAGAAAGAGATCAAATCGGTGGCGAACGTGACGCGGGCGGATGTGATCGAGTTCCTGCAAGTGGCGATCGAGGCCCGGAATTCGGCCCGAATACCAGGAGTACCCGCTTGAGGAGGCGAACAGAGCGCTGTTGGAGATCAAGCAGGGTAGAATTCGCGGCGCCAAGGTACTTCGGGTGAGTTGATTCCGGGAGACGGTCATGGGCTACGATGAGCACCTCGCAAGCCGCATGCGCAGCATGCTCAAAGGTAGGAATGGTCTGGAAGAGAAGAAGTTGTTCGGTGGTGTCGGCTTTTTGCTGAACGGCAATATGGCCTGCGGAGTGCACCAAGACAGTCTGATCGCGCGGGTTCAAGCCTGAGGCGACCGCCGCAGCACTTAAACGTCCGCAAACGCCCGGCCTTTCGATATCAGCGGGCGGCCAATGCAGGGTTGGATCCTGGTGTCGGCTGAAGGGTGCAGGACAGATGCAGCGCTTGGAAAATGGGTGAAGGAATCCGTGGCATTTGCGAAGTCCTTGCCACCAAAGTAGAATCGGATGAGCTTTTTCAAAGATCCTGAGGGAAACGAGACCAAGTACCTGCGTCGCTTCGCGGAACCGCGCGGCAAGAACGTGCTGGAGATCGGTTGCGGTGACGGCCGTTTGACGTGGCGGTACGCAAAAGACGCAGGGCACGTCGCTGCGATCGATCTGGCACGGGACGATCTACGTGTGGCCAGGATCGAGCGGCCGTCGGATCTTGAGACTCGCGCGGTATTCCTGCAGGCGGAATTCGATCCACCTGCCGTTTGCCAGCAATAAGTTCGATCTCGCGATCCTTGCGTGGTCATTCTGATGTATCCAGCATGAGGGCATGGTTCATGCCCTGGAGGAGATGCGACGGGTCCTGGTCCCGGGCGGTGTGCTGGTTGATCTGAGACCGGTGTCTGACCGCTGGTTGGTGGAGGTGTTGACCAGAACAAGCCGGCAGGAAGTGGGCCGCGTGACCGATTTGCCGCAGGGCCTGGACGACGACGCGGCCGCCAACGAAGCCATGAGCTACGGAGAGAGCGCCAGGCTGTTCCGTCGTGAAGCGGAGGAGACGTTCCCGTTCTACTACTCATGGGATTCACCCAAAGACATGCAGCGGTACATAGAAGAGGAATGGGCGGAGTTCAATGGACTGGAAGAGGACGTGTGGCGGCGCATTCGGTCAGCATGGACCTTGGCCGAAGCGGATGCACGCGTGGGAATCCGGGTGAAGATGCTGATCACGCGTTGGATCAAAGAGCCCTAGGGCCCGCAGCATCACGCCGACGCAGGAGCGGTCAACGGGCAAAACCCGGTGCATATGAAACGAGATAGGCGGAGGCGCAGTCCGCCAGGCACGCGGGCGCTGCAATTATCGCGCTGGTGGGCGGGCTGCTGGTGAGCCTTTGGATCAACTTCCATTGGTACTTACCAGACTTCGGTTTCCTGCCGGGAGACCGAGGCGACACGCGGCTGGTGGTTTTCACTCTCGAGCATTGGTTCAGGGTGTTCCAGGGGCTTGAGCCCTTTTTTCGGCTGCAGATGTTCTACCCGGATCCAAACGCCCTAGCCTACGCGGACGGCCTGTTCTTGTTTGGGCTGCCATATGCCGCATTCCGCCTCGTCGGCATGGACTACTTCAGCAGCTACCAGTTGCTCCTGGTTTGCTTGACATGTGTCGGCTACATCGCCTGGTTCGTGCTTCGTCGCGTCTTCCGGATGGCGACCGGACCGGCGGCATTGGGCGCAATCCTGCTCGCGAGCTTGAACGCGCTTCAACTGCAGGCCGACATCGGCAAGCTGAGCGCCATCCATCTCTTTCCGGTGCTGCTCCTATTGGTTTGGTCATATATTGGGGCAAAGGATCGCGGCGAGTGGCGGGCGTTCTTGGGGTTGACGGATTTTCGCCGCGCTGGCCCTTGTTCTTCACAAGCTACTACCCGGCGTGGCTACTGCTGTTCACCCTCCTTGTGTTGGGCTCTGGCGGTGGCCGCCGGAGCTGCTGTCAACGGGCGTGGGCAGAGCGTTGGGTGAGATCCTGGCGGCCGTGAGGCAAGACGTCTGGCGATGGCGCTGGCGTCGGCAGCATTTCTCGTAGCGCTGGTTCCCTTTCTTGTCACTTACGCGCCACTAGTTGTCGCAGGATCGAACCGGGGCTTCGACCTGGTGCTGGAATTCTCGCCGACCCTACGAGACGTGGTAAACGTATCGGCGAGAAACGTCGTTTGGTCGCCCTTATTGCGGGCGCTCGGTTTCGACTTCGGCAACCGGAAGTCCAGATGGGAACGCCGCTGCTGGTCCTGCTAATCGCGTGCATGACAATCCTGGCCCTGGTCCGCCGCTGGCACGGCCGGGGCTGGCACGGCCTCTCGAACAGAGATCGTGTGCTGCTGCTACTCGCAGGAACGGCGACCGTGCTTGTGGTACTCACCTTGAAGTTCGGTGACGTTTCCCTGTGGTACGCCATCTACAAAGTCGTTCCCGGAGCTTCGGCTCTGCGAGCAGTGGGGCGCATGCTGATAATGGTGGACGTGGTCGTGATCATCCTGGCGGTATGGGGTTTGCAGGACTGGGGCGGGCAGGGTGGAGTCTGTGGGTCGGAGCGGGGGCAAATCATGCTGGCTGCAGGATGCGCGCTGATCATCGAGCAGGTCAACTGGTCACCGTTCAAGTTGACAAAAGCTCGAACAGCTCGCTTTCATGAACCGCTACACGGCGCCCGTTGAACTTGCACCGCCTTCTACGTCAACTCCGCCGCGACGGATCTGCCGTTCGGGTACTATCGAGTTGGATGCCATGATGATCGGCATGAGGCTCGGCATCCCGACGGTCAACGGCTACTCAGGATTCGAGCCGCACGATGCATTCACGCTTGATCCCCAAAGGATCGGAATATGAGTACCGGGTGATGGACTGGCTGCTCCGGAGCTGGAAGGCGACAGAGGGCATCTGCGAGCTGGACTTGCAAGACGGGCGATTCCGCAACGTGGAGGTGGAGGACAGAACACGGGGGGCTCAACGATGCTTCAGAACGGAGTTGCTGCGCGACTATTCGCGCTTTGTATCGGTGCGACCACACGTTTCTTGCGTGAAGGCAACTCGCTTGAGGATCTGTATCCCCAGTACCTGGAGGAGACACGGCTATCTCGATCCAGCCTTCGGATACCAGTCGGGCACCCGGTACCGGTGGATACAAGATCGATATTGGATCGGGGAGAAGGCTGCGGAAACAAGCAGTGCTTTGGCATCGCTATCGTGGGAATGTATGCGGATCTGCACCCCATCCTGGAGCAATTTGCGATGCGCGCCAGAGAGCTGTCCTTCCCCAGTCCGGAGCGGCTCGATCCAGCCATCCCACCGGCGGACGACACGCAGGGCGAGCTGCTGTTGGTCTTTCCGACGGCGCCAGGCGAACTAGAGTGGGACGCACGAGACCAAAGCGCCCGGCGAGATCTCGCTCGCGGGCGCTTGATCATGAGATCAAGCAGCATTATCCGGCGGCAGCCCGGGTGATGGCCACGAAATCGTCTGCCTTGAGACTGGCGCCGCCCACGAGGGCGCCGTCGATCTGCGGTGAGGCGAAGAACTCGGCGGCGTTGGCGGATGTGACGGAGCCACCATACAAGACCCGTATCGACTCTGAAGCCTGGGCGCCGAAGAGATCCGCGAGCGGAGGCGGATATTCTCAGCGAATGACCCGGCCGGCATTCTCCGGCCGTGGATGCTTTGCCGGTGCCGATCGCCCACACCGGTTCGTAGGCGACCACCAGCCGCGTGGCGAAGCCCTGGTCCAGACCCGGAGACCCAGCTTGACCTGGCGCTTGACGACCTCGGCCGTGCGCTCGGTCTTCGTATTCCTGAAGCGTCTCGCCGACGCAGAAGATGGGAGTGAGGTCCGCGGCGACCGCGGCTCGAACGCGGCGGTTGGCCGTCTCATCGGTCTCGCCGAAGAGCGTGCGCCTCTCGGAATGGCCGATGATGACGTAGCGACATAGCTCCTTCAGCATGGCCGGCGAAATCTCGCCGGTGAAGGCGCCCTTCTCCTCCCAGAACATGTTCTGGGCGCCCAGGCCAATATCGCTGCCTTCCAGCAGGGCCTGCACGGCCAGGAGGGCAGTGAAGGGCGGGCAGACGACTTTTTCCACGCCGACGATCTCACGCAATTTCGCCGACATCGTGTACACGAGCGAGCGAGCGCCCTCGACCGTCATGTTCATCTTCCAATTGCCAGCGACCATCGGAATGCGCATTGGAGGCACCATCCTTCTCAACTGAGTGCCGCGCCCCTGCAATCCGGCTGAGGGCATGCTCTCATGATACCGCGGCGCCAAGATTGGCGCCGCGGTGAAAGTCAGACGAGATGCGGGCGACTACTTGTCCAGCAGCGCCGCAACGCCGGGCAGCTCCTTGCCTTCCAGGTACTCGAGCGAGGCACCACCGCCGGTGGAAACATGCGTCATCTGCTTGGCGACGCCAGCCTTCTTGACGGCGCTGGCGCTATCACCGCCGCCGATGACGGTGGTTGCACCAGATTCCGCCAGCAAGCGGGCGATGGCAAACGTGCCTTCGGCGAACTTGGGCATCTCGAAGACACCCATGGGTCCATTCCAGACGATGAGCGGGCGCCCTGCAGGGCCGACTTGAAGAGCTCGATGCTCTTGGGGCCAATATCCATGATGCGCCAGCCCGCCGGGACTGCGTCCACGGCCACGACCTTGGAGTTGGCCTCGGCCTCGAACTTGTCGGCGATGACGGCGTCCACCGGCAGAACCAGTCGGTCACCGGCCTTCGCCATGATGGCGCGGGCGGTGTCCACCGAGGCGGCTTCGACCAGGCTGTCCTGCATGGCAAAGCCCTTGGCCGCCAGGAAGGTATTGGCCATTCCGCCGCCGATGATGAGCTTGTCGCACTTGGCGAGCAGATTCTCGACCACGGCGATCTTGTCGCTGATCTTGGCGCCACCCAGGATGGCGATGTATGGATGCTCCGGATTGGAGGTGGCACGACCCAGGTACTCGAGTTCCTGTTCCATGAGGAAGCCGGAGACCGCCGGCAGGAAGCGCGCCACGCCTTCGGTGGAGGAGTGGGCGCGGTGCGCAGAGCCAAACGCATCGTTGACGTAGACCTCGCCCAGGGCGGCCAAGGCCTTGGCCAGATCGAGATCGTTCTTTTCCTCGCCGGCGTGGAAGCGAGTGTTCTCCAGCATGAGCACGTCGCCCGGCTTGAGGGCCGCGGCCATTCGGGTGACTTCCGGGCCGATGCAATCCGGCGCCATCTGCACCGGCTTGCCCAGAAGGGCCGCCAGGGCCTCGGAGGCGGCCTTGAGACTGAATTCCGGCGATGGGCCGCCTTTGGGGCGACCGAGGTGGCTCATCAGGATGAGCGAGGCGCCTTGCTCCAGAACGTACTTGATGGTCGGGAGCGAGGCCCGGATGCGCTTGTCATCCGTCACCTTGCCGTCGGCCATGGGCACGTTGAAATCCACGCGCATCAGGACGCGCTTGCCCTTGAGGTCGATATCCTTCACGGTCTTCTTGTTCATGGATGTACTCCTGCGCACAAGATTCCTCCCCCGCTGAGTGAAGCCGGGGGAGGAACCCAAGGGCGACCTAGAGGGACTTGGCCATCATGGCCGCCAGGTCGGCGGTTCGGACTGAGTAACCCCATTCATTGTCGTACCAGGCGACGATCTTGCCGAAGGTGCCCTTTTCCTTGCCGAGCATCAGGGTCAGCGGCAGATCGATGGAGGATGAGTGGGGATCGCCCTTGTAGTCGATGCTCACGAGCGGCTCTTCCACGGCCTGCAGGATACCCTTGAAGCGCGGCAGCTTCGCGGCATCCCGATAGGCCTGGCGGAGCTCCTCCGTAGTCGTCGGCGTCTCAAATTCAACCGTCAGGTCGATGATGGAGACGGTGGAGATCGGCACCCGCAAGGCGTAGCCATCCAGCTTGCCGGCCATGTCGGGGATGACGAGTTGCAAGGCCTTGGCCGCGCCGGTGGAGGTCGGGATGATGCTCATGGCGGCGGCGCGCGCACGGCGAAGATCCGAGTGCGGCAGATCAAGGATCTTCTGGTCGTTGGTGTAGGCGTGGATGGTGGTCATCAGGCCGCGTTTGATCTTGAACTTGTCGTGCGCGACCTTGACCGCCGGCGCAAGCCCGTTGGTGGTGCAGGAGGCATTGGAAACCACGTGGTGGGTCTTGGGATCGTACTTGTCCTCGTTCACACCCAGGACGATGGTCAGATCCTCACCCTGAGCAGGCGCGGTGATGATGACCTTCTTGGCGCCGCCCTTGGTGATGTGGTTGACGGCGCCCTTGACGGTCTTGCCCTTCTTGTTGACGCCGTCATCCTTGATCGTGAACAGCCCGGTGGACTCGATCACGATATCCACGCCCAGGCTGCTCCACGGAATGGCTGAGGGATCGGTCTCCTTGAAGGCTTTGATCTTCTTGCCATCCACGATCAGCCCATCCTCGACAACTTCCACCTTGCCGTCGAAGCGGCCGTAGTTGGAGTCGTACTTGAGCAGATGTGCCATGGTCTTCAGGTCGCCGATGTCATTGAACGCCACGACCTCGAGCTCCTTGCCATGATCGTCCCGAATGGCCTTGAGGACCTGGCGGCCAATTCGACCAAACCCATTGATTCCCACTTTGACTGTCACTTTGTCCTCCTGTTCGTATTCATAGACACGCCGCCGTGAAAGCACGGCGGCGCCATGTTCCATCAACTTGTGAATTCTAACACATTCAGAGGCTATCTGCCACTGCCGATTGTCACGCGAGTCGGTCGCTTAACGGCCCCGTGCGTTCGAAGTACAGGTCCATCAGAACCGAGGCAAGCTTGATCGAGTCATGCCGCCAAGGCACCTCACGGTCGACCAGGTCGGCCGTGTAGAGGCGCGGATCCCCCCGACTGCGTTCGTCGAATCTGACCCACTGCCCCGCGCCCAGGTCTGCGTCATACGAACCATTGCAGAGGACCACGTCAAACAGATCCGGGCCGGCGTGTTGTTCCAGGGCCCGAACATGGTCGTGACACGCAAACAGATCCGTTTCTCCAGCCTGCGTGGCGATGTTGCAGACATAAGTCTTCACCGCGCGGCTGGCTCTTAGCGCCGCCTGAAGATCCGGCACGAGCAGATTAGGCAACAGGCTGGTGTAGACGCTGCCGGGGCCCACGACGATCAGGTCGGCCTTGAGAATGGCCTGAAGCGCGGGCGGGAACGCGGGCGGATTGTTGGGTTCAAGCCAGACGCGCCGAACGCTGCCGGCCATTTCCGGGATCCTGCTTTCCCCTTCGACTCGAATCTCGTTGGCCGTGTTGGGCAGGCGCATATCTGCCAGCAACCGCACGGAGTTCAGCGTAGACGGCAATACCCTGCCGCTGACCGAAAGAGCCCTGCCGGACTCGGCCACGGCCTCTTCGAAGCTGCCGGTCAGATCGGTGAGGGCGGTAATGAACAGATTTCCAAACGAGTGACCCTGCAAGTCCGGAGCGCCGCTGAAACGATACTGGAAGAGTTGGGTGAGCAACGCCTCGTCATTGGAGAGGGCGGCAAGGCAATTGCGGATGTCGCCTGGCGGAAGGATGCCAAGGCTCTCGCGGAGGCGACCGGAAGAACCGCCATCGTCCGCGACAGTGACGATCGCCGTGATGTTGCGGGTGTGCTCCTTCAGGCCGCGCAACAATGAAGCGATGCCGTGCCCCCCGCCGATCGCGACAACGCGGGGGCCGCGATCAAGGCGACGATACGTGGTGAGCTGGTCGACGAGCGGTTCCCCGGGCCGTACAAACGGCCGCAGAAAGGCGCGATTCGAGCCTCCAGATGCCGTAGCCGACGAACCCAGCGCCCAATGCGCCGAAGACCAACACGCGCGCCAGGCGCGGGAGAAAGCGCAGAGAAAGCAGGGCCAGCAGGCTCAGGATGAAGGGATTGTGCGTGTCGGTGCGGTAGAGGTCGAGCAGGAAGATGCCGGTTCCGACTGCCAGGAGGGTGATGCCGGCCAAGATGACCAGCATCCAGCGCTTTACGCCGAGGCCCGGCACCAACCAGCGCAGTACCCGACCGGCCATACCACTGGATGCGTCAGGCTTCTTCATTGTCGAAGAGTGTAGCAGGTCGGGCGCCGAGCGTCAAACCGGCCCGGGGAAGCAGGTCACGGACTCTCGGTTGAGATGTGCCGGCGTGCGCGCCAAGCTTCCGAGCGGAAGGACATTATGGTCAGAATTGCGGCATTCGTGGTGCTACTGGCGCCATTCCGTCGATTTCAAGTGGCATTATAATGACCTTAAATGGGCGCGCTGTTCAGTCAACTCGGTCTGCTTCTCACGTCTGCACCGGGGAGCCTCATCTATCAGCTTGTGCTGGCGTTCTCGATTGCCGCAACGCTGCAGTTAACCGTTGTCAGTTGGCGATCAAGAGCCGCAGTGCAGGACCGGCGGGCCCTAGTAGGGCTAGGCGCGATGCTGGCGGTTATCCTGCTGCACTTCTTCCTCGGGATGATCGCGGTGATCAGCACGGGTCTACGGGCGGCCCTGCCGGCGCTGGATCGGGCGGTAACCTACATCTTGGTGAGCCTGATACTGTGGCTGTGGAACTTCCCCTCACCCAGCAAGCAAGCCGACGTGGCCACGATCGTCGTGGCTCTGCTGGCGGCCGGGGCCGGCGGGTTGAGCGCTTTGCTAAGCATTTCCGGCAGCGGCAGCCTGGGCTTCAACCGCACGGTCGTGGATACCCTCTGGCAGCTGGGCACGATCGGTCTCGTGGGTCTCGGGGCAACTCTTCTATTGATCCGCCGAACGGCTGGATTCGCCAACGGACTTGTGTTTGCAGGCCTGATCCTCTTGGGGCATCTGATCCATCTGATCTGGCGCGGACCGGGGGATTACTCAGGGGCGATTCGGCTGGCGCACATGGCGGCCTTTCCGCTACTGCTCACCCTCCCGCAGCGAGTACGTGCGCCGGACATGGCCACGACTCCGGATGTCAACCAGGCCAGTGACCAAATCCAGGAAGCCAAGCGGTACGGAGCCGATCCACGGACGGTGCACGCGCTCCTGGGGTTGGCCGCAGAAGTCGACGGCGCGCATGCCGCGAAGTCGATCGCACGGGCTGTGGCCCGAACGATGCTGGCAGACCTGTGCTTCCTGATCAATCCATCCGAGGATACTGGGCACATCTCAATTGCCGGCGGGTATGACCTGATTCGCGAAGACTACATCGAAGGATCGGTCATTCAGAACACAACGGTTCCGCGCCTGGCCAGCGCCATCCAGAGAGGGCGACCGCTGCGCCTGGCAATCGACGGCACGTCGGAAGACGCCCGAGCGCTTGCCACTCTCCTGGGTCTGCCAGATGCCGGAGACGTGCTGGAGGCGCCGATCCAGACCCCAGAGAACCAGTCGCTGGGCGCGCTCGTTCTGCTTTCGCCGTTTTCCCACAGGCAGTGGGACGGTGAGGATCAGAACCTGCTTGTCAGCGTAGCGAGCGCCCTTGTTCCGATCATGCAGCGAGGTGGTGGGAACGAGGCACTGCCGGCGCAGGCAGGAGCCATGACTGGCGCGGCGATGCTCGGCGGTGAGGACACGCTGGAGCTTAGGCGGCGAAACGAGGAACTGGCTCAGCAGCTGGAAACGCTGGCGCTTGAGACCGAGGGATCGGCAGCAGAACTCGCCGAGGTGAGGAGTCTGCGGACGGCGAATGAGCAGGCACGGAATTGAATATCGGAGTTGGAAGCGGCGCTGCACAAGGCGGAGGCCAGCCAGGCGCCCGCGGGCGGCGAATCCGAAGCACAGCTCAAAGCAACGCTGCAAGACATGGCCCGCCTGCAGAACCAGCTGGCTGATTCGCAGCAGCGGATCCTAGAACTCGAATCCCGCACTGGAGGTGACCGTCGCCGCAAGGAACAAGCCGAGGTCATCGCATCCATTTCGCAGGAGCTGCGCCAGCCGATGTCTTCGATCATCGGCTACACGGACCTGCTCCTGGGCGAATCGGTTGGCATTCTGGGCGCACTACAACGCAAGTTCATCGAGCGCATCAAAGCATCCACCGAACGCATCGGCGGGCTGGTCAACGACCTGATCCAATTGAGCACGCTGGAAGTGGGGCTCTCGGAGCTCAAGCCCGAGGCCATGGACCTGAATGTGATCATCGACAACGCCCTGGCATATACGAGCAGCCAGGTGCGAGAGAAGAAGATCGCGATTCACCTGGATCTGCCACGCAACCTGGCGGCGGTCAATGCGGACCGGGAGGCGCTACAGCAGATCCTGATCCACCTGCTTCAGAATGCCGGGACTGCCTCGCCGATCGAAGGCACGGTCGGACTGAAGGTCATGACCAGTATCGACGAGGGGCGTCCATACGTCATGATCCAAGTCACTGACTCGGGTGGCGGCATTCCGGAAGAAGACTTGCCACGGGTGTTTACGCGGCTCTTCCGGGCCGAAAACGTTCTGATCCAAGGCGTTGGCGACACTGGCGTGGGCCTTTCGATCGCGAAGACACTGACCGAGGCACAGAACGGGCGGATCTGGGTGGAGAGTCAGCCCGGGGTGGGAGCAACGTTCTCGGTGCTTCTTCCGGCTGTGCCAGACACCGTTGGGAGAATTCCGAGCAAGGAGACGCGCTGATGCAGGTCGTCCGCCAAGCGGCGAGCGGACTGATCTACGGCATCGTCTCTCTACTCCTCGTGATTGGGAGCCTCTTCCTTGCCCTGGCGCAAGGCGGCGTCAGCAGCGTCCCGCCGGCGACATTCACACCGCTGCCATCCTCGACATGGACACCCGAACCGCCGCCTGCCGCGACCGCAGGCGACACCGCGTTGCCGACACAAGGCGTAACGCCGAGCTCGCCGCCGCCGACCGCTTCGCACACTCGGGTCATTCCGACAACAACTCATGCGGTCGCCACGGCAACCTTCCGAGCAGCCTGCGTGGCGCCCTACGGATGGGTCAAGGCCTACGTTGTACAGCCCGGCGATACACTGTTCCGGATCGCGACGATGTATGGCGTCAGCGTGGACGTCCTGCGAGACGCCAACTGCAGAGCCAGCACCTTGATCTTCGTTGGCGAGATGCTGAGGGTGCCCTACGGTCAGCCTGCGGCGACACAATTGACGATCATACCGACCTTCCCGACACCGACGGAACCCGCCGCCACTGAATCCTGGCGCCAACCCCCACAGAATTGACACCAGATCCCTGAGCGCCCGCGACGTCCGCCGAGAAAACGTCCGAGCAGAGCGCCCCTCAATGAAGAAGAAACCGCCCGCCCTGGCCCTTGGAGTCCTCGCGCTCGCTTCGGCCTGCAGCGGGCTGGGATTGCCCAACGTCGGAGCGCCGCAGGCGGCCGCGCCACTCGTCCTCGTGACGGCGGCTCCGAATGCATCACCAACGGCGACCCCGTTCCAACCGCCGTATGTGGAGCAGGCCACATCGACATCGCTGTATTCGATCCAGGTTCCTACTTTGGAGCCTTTCCTGCCCACCGCCACGGCCTCCCCCACACCCATTCCGGCTAGCGAGCCCACCGCGACGGTGGATCTCAATTCGCTCTTTCCAACGGCCGCCGCGCCGCCGCTACCATCGGCCCCGGGCGATGCGCCGGCGCCGTCGGCGCTGCTGACCGACCAGGAGACGATCAAGTTCCTTCTGATCGGTTCCGACAAGCGACCGGGCGGCTCCTATCGGACGGACACGATGGTGGTGGTCGTATTGTGGCCGCGGCAAGCACAGGTGTCGATGATCTCCATCCCGCGCGACCTGTGGATATATATCCCGAGTGTTGGGATGCAGCGCATCAATACGGCGTACCAGAGCGGTGAACTGTATGGTTACGCCGGCGGGGGGCCCGGCCTGCTGCGGGATACCATCGCGTACAACCTGGGCATCCGCATAGATCACACTGCCATGGTCGAATTCGACGGTTTTCGGCGCATCGTCGACACCCTGGGCGGCGTGGATGTGCCGGTGGCGTGTCCGTATACCGACTGGCGCCTGATCGATCCCAGTTATGACCCGTTCAACGAAGACAATTGGGCGTTGTACACAGTCCAACCGGGCGTGGATCACATGGATGGAGACCTGGCGCTATGGTACGCGCGCTCACGCATGAAGTCGAATGATTTCGACCGCGGCAGGAGACAACAAGAGGTGCTGCGTTCGATCTTTTCGCAGGCGCTGAGAACCGACACGCTCACACGGATTCCGCAGCTGTATACGGATCTGTCCGAGACCATCGTGACCGATCTCGGGCTGGGCGACCTGCTCAAGCTGGCGCTGTACGCTCCCTCGCTGACGAACGCGAACATCCGCAGCTACTACATTCGCCCGCCGTACGTCAGTTCATGGATGACGCCCGCGGGGGCGGCGGTGTTGCTGCCCGATCAGGCCGGGCTGGAGCAACTCATGCGGCAAGCAACCAGCCTCTCGACTACGGCGGTTGTGCGGCAAGCCACCAAGGTGGAAGTGCAGAACGGGACGGCTTCGGCCGGCATGGATGGCCTGGCGGCCAATCGCCTCAACTATGCAGGCTACGCCACGCACATCTCAGCGGCCGATCGACAGGATTATGCATCGTCGGTCGTGGTGGACATGACCCCGGACCAAGACGCGAACGCTTTGGCTTCGATATTGCAGATTCTGGGGCTGACGTCCGCAACGATCACACGCGGCGCCCGATGCGAACGCAGACGCCGATTATCGGGTCATCCTGGGATACGACTACGAGGCCTGCTTTCAGCCGGAGGACCTGGCGCACTAGTTGACAACCCGGGCAACAGTCATTAGACTATGCGCACGGCTACACGACGCGTGCAGAAAGAGGCGCGTCGACGTGCCGTATCGGGAGACAGCATGCCTGCGAAAAGCTCCGGCCGCGTCACGTCTCAGTCGCCACTATCCCCGGCCCTGCGGGCCTGGGAGGGGTACCTCTACGACCAAGGGCGCTCGCCAAACACGGTGAAGGCCTTCCTGTCAGACGTGCGCTTGTTGACGCAATACCTGCCGCCGGATCAGTCCGTCGGCAGCGTGACGACGCGGGACCTGGACCGCTTCTTTCGCTGGATGGAAAAGGAACGCGACGTACCGTGCAGTCCGAAGACGCTGGCACGGCGCATTACGGCCACGAAGTCGTTCTTTCGGTGGCTGACCAAGTACGGAGCGCTCCCAACGGACCCAGCAGAGAAGGTGGTGCAGCGCTCCGCCATCAGCCCGCTCCCACAGGTGCTGACGGAGGACGAGGTCAGCCTCACGTTGTCAGCGGCCGACCGACATCGTCGCGACGCCAAACCGGATGCCCGCTCTTACAGCCTGCTATCCTTGCTGCTGTTCACAGGAATCAAGAAGAGCGAGTGTCTCGGCATTCACGTAAATCACATTGATCTGAATTCCGGCGGCGGCCCCCAGGTTTTCATCCGGTACGCGAGCCCGGCCAATCGATACAAGGAACGCAAGCTGGAGTTGCCGGATGACTGGGAGTCGTGCTACAGCGAGTACCTGGAACAATACAAGCCTGTCGATCAGTTGTTTCCATGGTCGCCGCGCCGTCTGGAGTACCTGCTGGAAGATATCGGTGAAGAGGCGGGCCTGAAGAAGCACCTTTCGTTCGATATGTGCCGATGGACCTGCGTGCTGCGGGATTTCACGAGCGGTACAGAACCTGACCGGGTGCGCCAGAAGATGGGCGTGTCAAAGATCCAGTGGAGAGAAATCCACCTGAAGCTACGGCAACTGGCCGCGGGGGCGTGAGCGTGCCACGGACCACCCTCCCGGCGGTATGCTTCCAATTCTAATTCGAGCGGTGAACCGCGACTGACAGCGCGCGCCGAGTGTGCGCCTGGATGCGATACGCATCTGCGATACGAAACCCCGGGAGCCAGATGACTTCGTCGGGGGCTGCCAAGACGGGCCAACGGCCGCGCGCCGCCGGGGGATCCCGAGATTAATGAAAACGTCGGAAAGTTTCTGTGTGTGCCCCTGCAACCCCAGGGGCTGGATGCGGTCCCCGGGGCGAGGTGCGCGCAGTTGAAGATCAGCCGGAAGAGCGTCGGCATCCAGCAGGCCGCGGTACGGATCGTGCACTGACGACAGGTGTCCGGGATTCGACACATCCGCCAGCAACTCCGCCGTGAAGTGCCATCTGCCGTCAAGCGCCGCCGTGACTTCGCTCCGTGGGCCAAGGGAAATGATGCGACCATGCAGTTGCGGCCATTGATCCGACGGCAGAGGCGTCTCCTCGAGCGTTAGGTAAACTGAAGTTGATTCGCGGCGTAACTCCAGGCTCCCACCGAGTTGAAGGCGGCGGCCCGACAGCTCGCCAACGAATCCACAAGCGCGCTGCAGCTCATCAAAGTCGGGTTCGTAAGTCGGCTGCAGGGCGTTCGCGGCGCGCATGATCAGTCGGACTTGCAGGGCCGGCGGTTCAGCTGCGAGCCTGGATGCATCAAATCCGATGTGCTCCGCACCCTGGTCCACGATGGTGCGTTTCCAAGCGTCAGTCACCATGTCATCGAGCAGGGCCAGATCGGCGGCGGCCGATCGGCCCAAACGCCAGACGGCGCGGCGAATCTGTGAGTTATAGGCTTCGAGGCTCGGGATGACATCCAATCGTACCCGGTTGCGAAGGTAAGCCCGAGATTCGTTACTCGTATCGTGCAGGACGGGCAGATCATGACGGCGGCAATACTCAACGGTGTCCACGCGCCAGATTCCCAGAAGGGGTCGTACGATCGGAATAGAGGGGTCGAATTCAGGCAATATCACACGTGGCCCCATGCCACGAAGACCCGAGAGACCCGTCCCACGCAACAAGTGCATCAGGATGGTTTCCACCTGGTCGTCCGCGGTATGACCGACCGCCACAGCCACCGCGCCATGCGCGCGTGCCTGTGCGAACAGGAATCCGTACCGCAGAACGCGACCTGCCAACTCAGTCGAGAGCTTTTTCGAGGCTGCGTAGGCCGCAACATCATCGCTTCCAGCGACGAACCGCAGTGCCAGAGCCGACGCCAGCGAGGCAACGTGGGCAGCGTCCGCAGAGGACTCCGGTCTCAGTTGGTGATCAAAATGAGCCACAATGGGCCGGTGACCCAGGGCGAGCAGGGCGTGCAGCAGACAGAGACTGTCTGGCCCGCCCGAGACCGCCACGATCAGCTCGTCGGCGAGCTTAATGCGGCATTCGACGCGGAGGGCGTTTTCAATTCGTTGAAGCATGGGGCTGTCAGCGGGCGAGTCCACAGGAAGGCCCTCAGGACTGGTACAGCTCCACGAGCACGCCGCCGGTGGATTCTGGGTGGACGAATGCGTACTGGCGTTCATCGGCGCCGCGGCGCGGCTGCTCATTGATGAGCCTGATTCCGCGCGACTTGAGCTGTGAGAGCATACCCGGGAGATCGTCCACTTCGAGGCAAACGTGATGCATGCCGGGACCGCGCTTTTCCAGAAAGCGGGCCAGGCCGGAATCCGAAGTCGTAGGCTGAACCAGCTCCATCTCTGAGCCAGCAATGGGCAGGAACGCTACCTGCGCTTGTTCAGATGGCACGTCGCGCAGCTCGCCGAGACTCATCCCGAGGGCATCATGCCAGAAGGAGAGAGATGTGTTCACGTCCGATACGACAACTGCCACGTGGTGAATCGATTTAACGGATGGCATGGCAACTCCAACGGCGGGCGCTCAGGGCGCCTGTTCAAGCAGATCCATGTAGGCGGTTTCCAGCAGATCCTTGCGGTCGATGCCGAGACTTGAGATAAGCCCTTCGGCCACCTGGCGTCCTTCCTCATCCGTCTGGTCGGGCCGGAGCATGACTTCCAGTTCCATGAACTGCCCAAGGCCCTTCACGTCGTCCAGGTGAACGCGAGTTTGGCCGACCAGATACAGATGACGAACCTTGTCGACCGTACCGCGGACGCCGAGGGCCATGGAGAGAATGGACTTCAACGCGCCGGCATCGTGAGTCTCGAAGATCCAGTAATCCGATCGCGTTGGCCCGTGCAGGTCGGCGCGGTCGTAGTAGATGAGCTGGGCGACGTCCGACTCGAAGTTCGCGCAGCTTCAGACGACCGGTGGCGGTTCGAAAGAACGTGTCGACCTGGCGAATGACCACGGCGCGCGCACCGCTGAGCTGCTCGGCACGGGCTTTGATGGCCGCGAAGTCCGCGGCGCGGGCCTTTATCTCGACATTGGCGGGCATGCGCCAATTCTAACCTGCAGACGGCGCTGAGCGGTCAGTCAGGGGCGCGATGTGCACGTAATCACTCCGGCGTCCGCGTAGAAACCCCGCCACAAAGTGATACAGAGCGTACAGTTCCAGCGCAAACGGAAGGTAACCGCCGTAGCCAAGAAGCGGCATCTCGAACAGACGCGGGCCGTCGCCCCACGGAACATGGTAGATCCACTTTGGAAACGAGTGAAAGTTCCACAGCTCCCAGAAGAAGGCGGTGACCAACACGCCCAACCACAAGACATAGACGGGGCGCCAGTCCGGCTTGGATGTCCATTCTGCCAGGTTCCGATTTCCAAGCCAAATGTTAATCGGCTCCAGGATGAAGAACATCGAGAGCCACGCAAACGGGAAGAACCACCCCGGCCAGGCAAGCAGCAATCCAAGTGTGAGCAAGCCGGCGACGAAGAAGGTCC
This sequence comes from uncultured Chloroflexia bacterium, assembly GCA_963784915.1. Taxonomy (GTDB): domain Bacteria; phylum Chloroflexota; class Anaerolineae; order Anaerolineales; family Villigracilaceae; genus Fen-1038. The sequence goes on along the minus strand of CAWATK010000002.1, from coordinate 214,237 downwards.
CCGTTGCCGCGGGCGTTGGCTGGAGCCGGGGACCGCGTGGGAGCCGACCTACCCAAGCGAAGCTCGCCATGAGCTCCGCGGATTCGAAGACGGCCGGAAGAACGGTGGCGAAGCTCAGTGTTGTCCAAAATGCGTAGGCGAAGGGCCGGAAGGAATCGGCACCGAGATAGACCCAGTTCTGCGTTCTCAAGTTGATCGCCTCGAACAACCACCAGGCCGGGGCAGAAACCAAGAACAGGCCCATGTAGCGCAGACGGCCGCGGGCAAAGAGCGACGTGCCGGTCCGGCTCACGACCAGGGCGTCCACCGTCAGGCAATAACCCAACCAGAGAGGGAAGAAGGACCAGTGAGTTCGCGGACCCGGAAGAGTCCAGTTGACAGCCCAGAAGACCAGGACGAGAGCGAGGCCGATGGAACCATACGTGGGAAACGTGGAGGCGCCAGGAGCGGGCCACCGACCTCGTACCATCGGCGTGTGGGTCAATTCACCCGAAGGAACCCGAGCACGCGCCACAGCCGGCGCATGAATGCGTGACCTGCATCCGGATCGAGAAACTGATTGGGGCAGGATCCAGGAATCACGGTGATTCCATGTTCGGGCAGCGTTCTCGACTGCGGCTGGTGAAACGCTGGTCATGCTTGCGCCCAAACCCGCTTTCGTCCCCAGCAGGCAGTGCATCCACACATAGCGGACGCCGAGTTCGACGCACTGCTGGACGATCGATTCGGTTACGGAAGGATTGGCCAGAATGAACACACCGTCCGGTTTCTCGGGCAGGGAACGCAAGTCGGGATAGCATACATCGCCGGCGAATACCTGGATGCGGGGATTGATGGCGAAGACCGTATAGCCGGCTTTCTTGAACCGCTGATAGCTGGCGTTGCAGCCTGTGTCCCGCCGGTCTGAAACTCCCACAACCGCGATCTTCTTGAGGTTGAGGAAGCCCCCCACGAGCTCATCTATCTTCTGCATGTTTCACCTCGGCAATCCAATGCGGTTCCGTCCTTTTCATGACTCGAGAATCAACCAGCGATCCCCGCCCTGGTGTTTGGCCTCATATAGAGCGCGATCGGCGCGCTCGAGCAGCGAATGCCAGTCATCGTCACCATGCTTCAAATGGGTAATGCCCACGCTTAGCGTAAGTCGGGTCGTGGCTCCGTCGTCGACGGCAAGCGGCGTGGTGCGCACGTAATGACAAAGGCGGGAAGCCTGCTGGCTGGCCGCCAACGCGGTGGAGTTGGGCAGGACCACAAGGAATTCGTCGCCACCGTAGCGGCCGATCTCATCCGGATGCCGGATACGGTCTCGCAGACCCCGGGCGACCGTTACGAGCACTTTGTCCCCGACGGCATGGCCCAGCCCATCATTCACGCCCTTGAAGCCGTCCAAGTCGAGCATCGAGATGGCCAGGGGTGTCTCGTAGCGCTCAGCATATGTGACCTGCCGTTGAAGGTCGGCGATGATGGAGCGGCGATTCGGCAGGAGCGTCAGGCTGTCGGTGTGGGCAAGCTCGTCCGCCTGCACCACGACCGCCCGGAGCTCAGCCGTTTTGAGTTCCAAAGCGGCGCGCGCCGAGTCGAGTTCGTCAGCCAGCTGCACATTGGCGGACACCAGGTCGATGTCCGGTTGTGTGGGCTCAGCCACAATGAGAGTGGACCCACCTCCGGCGGCGACAAAAATACAATCGCATTGAATGGCTCTGTCCGCCACGCCAAAATCGACCTGCTCGAGAACTGCGTCCCTGGAATCCTGAGCCGAGGCGATGGCCTGCGCGAAGAGTTCCCAATACGCCGGCAGCACAAGATCCTTCAAGCTACGCGCCGCGGGTGACCATTGACGAAGCCGTTCAAACGCAGGATTCACGGCCGTAGGCCGACACTGCCTGTCGACCAGGACGAGGATGGTGTGCGCCTGCTCCAGATAGAGGCCCAGCGCGCTGTGCAGGGCGCGATTGACGGCAAGTACGCTCACTGCCGCGCCGGGCAGCACCGAGAGGCCACGAAGTACCTGGATCGGCTTGCGACTCACCCTAGATCACCTGGAACGCGAGAAACGCCAGATCAAGAGCAACCCGCCGGCCACCATGACCGCTGGCCAGAGGTACTGCATACCGGATGAGCCCGCCATACCAAGGATGGCGCCGACGGCCAGCAAGACAATGCCCGGGATGTAGGCCCAGCGCATCGAAGCGGCCACCGCAACAAGGAGGAAGGTGGCGCCCAGTCCGACAAAGAGCAATCCACCGGCATCCGGCATTCCGACAGTACCTTCCAGGAAAGCGACACACGCGAGAGTGATCAGCACCCCGCCTGGTATGAGCGCCCACCATCTCAGGCGATTGGCGAGGTAGACCACGAAAAAGGACAATCCAAGCGCGCCGAGAAAGAAAAAGCCGCCTAAGTCGGCCACGAAGCGCGGCACGAGGCTCTCAGCAGCCAAGCCGGTCAGGGTGAGGCCCGGAATCACCGCCCACCAGTCAGCAACCTTATCTCGGGCAAAACGATAGAGGAAGTACACCGCCCCCACGATGAAGGCCAGGCCCCAGAAGATGTCGGTGGCTCCCCGGAAGTATCCCAGACGCTCCACAAACATCAACGCGCCCAGGATCACGAGTCCTGCGCCGATCAAAATACGTGAATCATATTTTTTCATCTGAATTCCTACTGACCCGAGTGGACGTGGTGCCGCACACTAGGATCCGGGTTGGCGAGGTCTGAGCAGACTCCGCACGATGATGGACAAGCCGAGCAGGACGAGAATTGCGGCGGGGCCGAATTGCCCCAAGACGTTCAACCGCTGCATGATCGTCGCAAAGACCAGCAACAGCACCGCGCTGATAACCAGCAGATTGGCGCCGTGGCTCAGGTTGCGGCGCGTATTCTCCCCCAAGAGGCCCATCAAAATGGTGCCCACGCCGACGAAGCCAGGAATCAGCGCCCAGAGAAAGGACCACGACTCCCAGTCGCTGGTGCGATTTTGATAATAGAGAATGCCGCCTATGCCGGCGACTATGCATGCTGGGATGCACATGGCGGGGGCGCCGGTCAGCAGGCCGATCACCAGGATCAACGCGCCGGCACCAATCACGTAGAACGGCCACTCAAATTGCACCGCCAACCAGCTCTGAAGCGCCGGCACCTGGCGAGCCGCAAAGAACCACGCACCTAAGAGCACGAGCAGCACCCCCAAAGCCAGCTGAGTTCGATCGCGTTTTGGCATGTCCGACTCCCAACGATGACGTGAGACAAGTCTAAGTCAGAACCAGGGTTAAGCCAAGTGCCACGCTATTTACGGTCTCGTGACAGATTTGTTGCCGGAGTGCCCGTCGGCGCGGGCGGCTGGGAGCTGCCGAAATAGGCGCGGCAGTATAATTCTTCGTATAGAAATAGGAGCATTTATGGCGCATATGGCCTTCGAAGGCTGGACCTGCCCCCTACCCCTGCAAAACTACCCGACCGTGGTGATGGGCCACGGCGCAGGCGGCAAGATGATGAATGACCTCATCCGCCACCTTTTCGCAGTTGAATTCGATAGCCCGCTGCTGGGCCAATTGGCCGATGCGGCGACCTTTTCGGTGGGCGACAGCCGCCTTGCTTTCACCACGGACTCCTTTGTCGTCAGTCCCCTTTTTTTTCCAGGCGGCGACATTGGGGAGCTAGCCGTGAACGGGACCATCAACGACCTGGCGGCGGCGGGCGCGCGTCCGCTCTTTCTTTCGGTAGGCTACATCCTTGAGGAAGGGCTGCCGATGGAAACACTGGCTCGCATCTCGCGATCCATCGCCCAAGCCTGCAAGAAGGCTGGAGTGCAGATCGCGGCCGGAGACACCAAGGTGGTCAACAAGGGGCATGGAGACGGCATCTACATCAACACCTCCGGCATCGGCACGGTGGCAAACGGTGTCAATCTTGGACCGGAACGCGCCCGGCCGGGGGATGCGATCCTGATCAGTGGATCGGTGGGCGACCACGGGATCGCGATCATGTCAGTGCGCGAGGGTCTGAAGTTCCAGACCGAGATCCAGAGCGATACGGCGCCGTTGGCCGACATGGTCCAGGCGATGATCTCAACCGGCGCCGAGATCCACTGCCTGCGAGATGCCACGCGAGGAGGGTTGGCCGCGGTTCTCAACGAATTGGCGCAGGCCTCACAAGTGGGGATGGAGTTCGATGAATTGCAGGTACCGATACGGCGAGAAGTCCAGGCGGCGTGCGATCTGTTGGGGCTTGATCCACTTTTCATCGCCAATGAAGGCAAGATGGTGTGCATTGTCAAGCCTGAGGATGCTGAACGCGCGCTGACAGCGATGAGAGCCAGCCCCTACGGGGGGCAGGCCGCGATGATAGGAAGGGTCGTCAGTGAGCACCCTGCCATGGTGGTCGCTCGGACCTCGATCGGGGGCAAGCGAGTTGTGGATCTGCCCGCGGGCGAGCTGCTACCAAGAATCTGCTGAGAGAATTGTCTGGGCGCGCGATGCCCGTCCACAGGGTGTCGCCATGCCGGCGGCGCGATCAACGACACACTGAGGGGAGAGCCAGCCATTCGCCATCTTCGTGCGGGTGCTCAGCCACAGTGAGGAATCCACTCTCGGAGAGGTGGTGGATCGTGCGGTCTGCGAGTTCAGGGGGCCATCCGAACAGGTGCAGGACGTCACGTCGACGAGCGATGCCGACGGCGCCGAGATAGAGCTCGAGCAGTCGACTTCTGGCATCGGCCTCGCCTATGGTGCGTGCCTTTTGCGGCAGCAAGGGATAGTGCCGAGAGGCGATGTCATAAATGAAGGCGTACTTCCAGGAACCGGCCTCGGCAACTCCAACCGGGAGAATCTTGAAGTCCATCTGGAGGTCTTCCAGGGCGCGATTCCACTCAGACTCCTTTGCACCAGCCATGCGTGCGGCCTTGCGAAGAGAGATGGAATCCAGCGGCCCGCCCCCAAGCAGCGCGTCATATATGTTCCTGGCTGCCAGGGTGAGCCTACCGGCCTCGTAGGCGAGGAGATGATCCTCCGCCGGTGATCCGTAGTTCTGAGTGAGTGCGTAGAAGAAGGGCGCCACTTCCAGTGAAATAAGGGTGGCTTTGCGGCGAAGCACTTTGGCGTAGTACCAAAGCCGCTTGGGCAACGCATCGTCTTTCCAGCGCCAGGTGATGTGGCCCGGATCATCATGAGCATCTGGCACGGGGCGATTCCCTGCGACGGCAGTCCAGAGGCTCGGGCAGGTCCACACCCTTGATGGGCCAGAAAAAGACGAAGCCGCGCTGATCGACATACCGACGTGCCTGGGCCTGTGACGCCAGAGGTCTGGCCGGCGACAGATGGAAAGTCCGTTTTCGGTGAGAGGCAAGGCGGTCAGCCAGGATCTTGGTCATGGGCGAGTCGCGACCTCAGATCGACCGGCCAGTCCCGATCGACGGGGCCACGCAGAGGGTGCATTCTAGCCCAACGGTGGTCGACCCGCAATCAGCCGTATAATCCCAACGGGCAATGCGTGGCAGCGGATGTGATCAACCGGATGGACGCGCACACCCGGCGAGCCGAGCCACATCAACCGGGGCATATCGTGCAGGTCTTTCCGCTGATGCTCGAGAGGACGTTGGACCTACTTCCGCATTTCTCGTTCGGCAAAGCCATAGATCCGCCCCCGGCGAGGGCCGGCGCAGATGCGGGGGCTGAGGCGCCGGGCGCGGTCAGGGGACTATTGCGCGAACATCTCGCATGACGCTCCTGACACCGGACGTTCGAGTATTCACGGATGCCGAGAGCCTGAGCCTCGCAGCCGCGACCCTATTTATCGAGACGGTCCGCGAAACGGTCAGCCGCGGTAGAAGATGTTTGGTCTGCCTGAGCGGTGGCAGGACGCCTGCCCGCATGTACTCCGCGCTTGCACAGCGGCCGCAGCGCGACCTGGTGGCGTGGGAGCAGGTGCATTTCTACTGGGGGGACGAGCGTTGCGTTCCAACAGAAGACCTTAACAGCAACTACCACACGGCACGAGAGCTGCTGTTGGGCCACGTTCCCATTCCGTCTGAGAACCTTCACCGAGTGCGCACCGAATTGGAGCCGGAGCTTGCGGCAGAGGACTATGGCCTGACTTTGAGCCGGTACGCCGAAGCGCCTTTGCGCTGGCCGCGGTTTGACCTGGTGCTGCTTGGCTTGGGGGAGGACGGCCACACAGCATCGCTGTTTCCACATACAGGCGTGGCGGCCGGGGTTGCGACCGTTGCGGTCCACGCGGCGAAAGCCGAGCCGCCCGGCTGGCGAGTAAGCTTGACGCCGGCTGTATTCAATTCGGCCCGCCGGGTGGTGTTTCTTGTGGAGGGATCGAGTAAATCCGCGGTGGTCGCCAGCGTGCTGTATGGGAAGCTGCAACCCGATGCACTGCCGGCGCAGCTGATCCGCCCCGATGAGGGAGAATTGATCTGGTTGTTGGATGCCGGCGCTGCCGCCGGCTGAGTTGCACCACGGAGGAGAGCTGATGGATCTGGCAATGATCGGTCTTGGAAAGATGGGCCTGAATATGGCGACGCGGCTGGTGCGCGGAGGGCATCGTGTGGTGGGATTTGCCTTGTCCGCCGCATCGGTAGAGCAGGCCGTTAAGGCCGGAGTTCAGGGCGCTTCTTCGTTGGAGCAGGCGGTCAACATGCTGCCGATCCCGAGGATCGTCTGGCTCATGATCCCGGCCGGCAAGGTGACTGACGAGACGACCACAGAACTAGCGGGCATGCTCGCGCCGGGTGACTGTGTCGTCGATGGAGGCAATTCCAATTACAGAGACACCATTCGGCGCGCGGCGAAGCTGGCGGAAAACGGCATCGATTTCATTGACTCCGGAACCAGCGGCGGCATCTGGGGCTTGGAGGGCGGCTACAGTCTGATGATCGGCGGCAGGGCGCCGGTGGTGGAGAGGCTACGACCTATCTTCGAAACGCTGGCGCCCGACAAGCAGTCAGGCTGGGGGCGCGTTGGACCGCACGGCGCGGGCCACTTCGTCAAGATGGTTCACAATGGCATCGAGTACGGCATGATGCAGGCATTGGCAGAAGGCTTCAGCATCCTTCAATCCAGGCAGGACCTGGAATTGGACGTGGCCCAAATCGCGGAGATTTGGCGGTCGGGGAGCGTGGTGCGCTCGTGGCTGCTGGACCTGACCGCGCGCGCGCTGAAGGCGGACGCGGACCTCTCCGGCGTTGAGCCGTGGGTGGAGGACTCGGGCGAGGGACGCTGGACGGTACAGGAAGCGATCGAACAGGGCATCGCAGCGCCAGTCATCACGCTCGCGCTTCAAATGCGTTTCGCCAGCCGCGACACGCGCAACTTCACCGCCAGGCTGCTGGCGGCGATGCGCAACCAGTTCGGCGGGCATGCCATTCGGAAGGCGGAATAGTCCATGGGCGACTCAGCGAGCAATATAGGCGAGCTGCAAACCACGGTCGTGATCTTCGGCGCCTCGGGCGACCTGACGCAGCGCAAGCTGGTGCCGGCCCTCTTCAATCTCTTCCGGAAGAAGCGAGTGCGCCCGCCTTTCTGCATCATCGGTCACAGCAAGACCGTCTACAGCGAAGACACATTCCGGAGTCATTTGTGGGAGGGCCTTGAAGAGCACGCGGCCTTTTCCCACACGCGCGTGGAGTGGGATGCCTTCGCCACAAACATCGGCTACCACACGGGGGGATACGAATCCGTCTCCGACTTCGAAAGCCTGGAGACGTACCTTGCAAAGAAGGATGGCGGCAAGGGGAATCGCCTGTACTATATGGCCACGCCGCCCGAGGTATTTCCGCCGATCATCAAGCTGCTTGGGCAGACCGGGCAAATGCAAGAGGAGGTGGGGTGGCGCCGCATCGTCGTGGAGAAGCCCTTTGGGACCGACTTGGAATCAGCCCAGAGCTTAAACCAGGAGGTGCACGCCGTACTGCGCGAACGCCAGATCTACCGAATTGATCACTATCTCGGCAAAGAGACCGTGCAGAACATACTGGTGACGCGCTTCGCGAATACCATCTTCGAGCCGCTCTGGAACCGCAACTACATCGATCATGTGCAGATCACGGTGGCAGAGGACCTGGGCGTGGGGCACCGGGCGGGGTACTACGACCGGGTGGGCGTCCTGCGAGACATGTTCCAGAACCATCTCCTGCAACTGACATGCCTGGTTGCCATGGAACCTCCGGCCTCCTTCGATGCCACCTCGCTGCGCAACGAGAAGCTGAAGGTGCTCACGTCCATCCAGCCGCTTTCGCCCACGGGGGTTGCCTCCAGCACCATCCGTGCCCAGTACCGGGGCTATCTGCAGGAGCCTGGGGTGCGCCCGGACTCGGACACAGCGACGTTCGCGGCGGTTCGGCTGCACATCGACAACTGGCGCTGGCAGGGCGTGCCTTTCTATCTACGATCAGGGAAGCAGCTCAAGGACAAGTTCTCGCACGTGGCGATTCAGTTCAAGCGTCCCCCGCACAACCTCTTTCGCCGAACCCAATCCAGTATGCGGCCAAACGTGCTGATCCTGTACTTGCAGCCGGACGAGGGCATTCATTGGCGCTTCGAAGCCAAAGTGCCGGACTACCTCAGAAATGCGCGGCGTTGACATGGAATTCCATTACGCGGAATCCTTCGAAGGCACGGAGTTGCCCGAAGCCTATGAACGCCTGCTGGAGGATGCTCTTGCCGGCGACGCGGCGCTCTTCACCCGGGCGGATGAAGTCGAGGCAGCCTGGGCCCTGATCGATCCAATCCTTAATGCCTGGCAGAACCAAAAGCACCCCGGTCTGGTCTCCTATGAGCCGGGATCCTGGGGGCCGCGAGAGGCAGACGCCATCCTGGCGGACTACGGGAGAGCCTGGTTCAACGGCACCGAGCACGGGGACGCTGAGGCGAGTTCATAGCATTGCGCGTCGGCGACGACCGGCCACGCGGCGTTGTGGTCTGATGACTGGCTTCTGCCGCGGGATCCCCGCGCCCGGATTTCTGCCGTATAATTTTCGGCTGGCGAAGATCCAGGTCGGATAGATCGCGAGGCGCGAAGACGCCTGGGATCTCAAGCATTGTAGCCATCGGGGACGTTGTAGCACGATTTGGAGCCGGTTTTGTCACCGAGCTGCGGCCCCGCTGGCGCATCACACGGGGCCCGCAGCGCGACAATCTCCAAGATCGTACGTATGCGACATGGATGGCAGACGGCATGCGCGACCTAACTCGATCTGGCAGTTGGGCGGTCGCCGTCGAGCAGTGGCCGCCGCGATGCGGCGGGACGTGTTGAGTTTCACACTATCGCAGGAGGGTTTTTCAATGACGAGGACACCACGCTTGGTGCTGGCAGCACTTCCGATTGCTGCGATGCTGATTACTTCGTGTTCGGCGGGGTCCAGCGCCACACCGACACCCGAGGCGAACACGACAGCGAGCGCACCCGCGGTCATTGTTGCCGAGGGTCGCCTCGAACCAATTCGCTACACCGACCTGGCCCTGAACACGAACGGCCTGGTAAGCGAGGTACTCCACAAGGAAGGGGATTCGGTGGAGGCGGGCGAGGTGCTGGCGCGACTCGAGAATACCGAAGCCCAAACGCTTGAGACAGCAAAGGCCGACGCGCTGCAGCGCATAACGGCTGCATATCAAGCGGTGCGGGATGCTCAGTACAACTACGATATCTTCGATATCCCGGCGGAATTCGCCGACTTCACGCCGACCGAAGCCGTGCGGGCCACCGAAGAGCGCCTCAACAAGGCGCGCGACGCGTTTGAGCCCTACAAGTACCTGGACGAACGACAGCTGGATTTGACGGAGGCTGAAAAGGACAACCCGATTCTCCGGAGCACGCCAAAGCGACTCAAGAAAGACCTGGACGACGCCTGGGAAGACTACCGCAGGGCGGTGAAATGGTTGGAGCGCGAGTCTGCCCTGGAGAACGCTCGCGCTGAACTGGCGCAGGGACAGAAAGACTACGACAGCCTGAACGATCCGTCCTTTGGCGAGGATACGGCCGGAGTGCGGGCGGCACTGGCGAACGCCGAAGTCCGCGCGCCGTTCGCTGGGACGGTGACAAATATCGATCTCAAGGTAGGCGAGTTCGCGAGCGCCGGCACAACGGTAGTCACACTGGCGGACCTTTCCAAGTGGGTTGTGAAAACGACCGACCTAACCGAGATCGACGTGGTCAGCATCAAGGAAGGCGGGGCGGTTACGCTGACGCTCGATGCAATGCCGGATGTCGAGCTGGACGGGACCGTGTTCTCTGTCTCTCAGAGCTTCGCGGAGAAGCAAGGCGACATTGTCTACGAAGTAACCATCCTGCTCGGGAAGTCCCAGCCTGGAATGCGCTGGGGGATGACCGCGCAGGTCAACTTCCCGCGTTAGGTTGCAGGTGGCAAGGCATGCAACAAGGGGCCCAATAGGTATGAACGCACGAAAGCCGTTCGCTGCGGCCATCCTGGTCGCAATGGTGGTGCTCGCATACGGCTGCGCTCCGGGAACAGGTGCGCAGGGTTTGCCCACTCCCCTGCCTGTGGTCGCCGATCTGGGCGGGGTTAAGGCGGAGGGTCGGCTGGAGCCGATCCGTTATGTAGAGTTGTCGCCGGTGGTCAATGGCCTTGTCAGCGAGGTCCTGGTATCCGAGGGCGACAAGAGTCGAGGCCGGGGAGCTGATCGCCAGCCTCGACACGGCCAATGCGCTCAGTCTGGAGACGGCGCGCAACCAGTCCGGGCTTGAACTGGGTGATGCCCACGAGGCACTCCGCGTGGCGACCGAAGCGCTCGACGACTACAAGCTGCCGCGTGTCTTTTCCGGCCTGAGCGCCGAAGAAGCCGCACGATCCTGGCTGGCCGAACTGGACGCGGCGCGGGCGGCATTTGCGCCTTTCAAGAACACCAGCCGCAAGACGCTCAAGCCCAGGAACGCCATGAATGAGTGTGTCTACCCAAGCCTTCCGAACCAAGTGCTGGTCGACACCCACGAATACGACGACGTAGCCATGGTCCACAAGAAGCGCCTGGACGTGGCTTGGACGAACTACACCAAGGCCGTGGCGTGGCTGAACCTCGAGTCCGCCGTGCGCGAAGCACAAGCAAGGGTGGACGAGGCCCAGCGGCGATTCGACAGCCTGCAAGCCGATGTGTCTTCGACCGACGTTACGGGAACGCGATCGGCCCTAGCTTCGGCGGAAATCCGGGCGCCGTTCGCCGGAACGGTGACGGCCGTGAATATGAAGGTGGGAGAGGTGGTAACGGCTGGCTCGCCGGTTGTGACGGTGGCCGATCTCTCTGGCTGGATCGTGAGGACCACCGACCTGACGGAGATCGATGTGACCAGCATCCAAGAGGGCAGCCGCGCAGGCATCGTGTTTGATGCGGCGCCCGACCAGAGCCTGCCTGGTCGCGTGATTTCAGTCGACCTGAACTTCACTGATCGGCAGGGCGATGTCCTGTATCCCGTGGATCTGCTTCTGGGAGAGAGCCAACCGTGGCTGCGCTGGGGCATGACGGCTGAGGTGACCTTCGGGGAGTGAGGACGAGAGCGGCGCCTTGCCATCGAAACTGAAGCCGGGAGCACGAATGCGAAGTACGTCTAGGCTTAGAGAGGCAAAATGGTCACGAGCCCTTCCATAGAGCAATCCGCGGCCGGCCCTTTCATGGTCGAATTGCGGGCTGTAGACAAGTATTACACGAGCGCGGCGGGTGACTATCACGCCCTCAAGGGAATCGACCTGAAAATCCGGCCGGGGGAATTCGTCAGCATTATCGGGAAATCCGGGAGCGGCAAGAGCACTCTATTGAACATGATCACCGGCATTGACCGGCCGACCACCGGCGAAGTGTGGGTGAACGGCACAGCAGTCCACGAGATGAACGAAAACCAGATGGCGATCTGGCGCGGTGGGAATCTCGGGATCATGTTCCAATTCTTCCAGCTGCTTCCGGCGCTCACTCTGCTGCAGAATGTGATCCTTCCGATGGATCTGGGCGGCAAATACTCGCGGCGGGAGAGGCGGGAACGGGCCGAGAGCCTGCTGGAGATCGTCGGGCTGGCAGAACACCAGCACAAACTGCCGAGCATGATATCCGGTGGTCAGCAACAACGCGCTGCCCTGGCCCGGGCGCTGGCGAACGATCCACCTCTCGTCGTGGCGGACGAACCGACGGGCAACCTGGACTCAAAGACCGCTGAGACGGTATTTGGCTTGTTCAGGGAGTTGGTCGCCAAGGGCAAGACGGTGATCATCGTGACGCACGACAGCAGCCTGGCCAAACGCTCCAATCGGACCGCGCTGATCGCCGACGGTGAGATCGTGAATGAGTACGTGGCGAAGGCGCTGCCGACCCTGTCATTTGATCAACTTCTGGCAGCCAGCCGTAAGGCGAAAACGCACAGCTTCGAGGCCGGGGCGATGATCCTGAACGAGGGCACAAACGCGGACACCTTTTACGTCGTATCCAAGGGAACCGTCGAGGTGATCCTGCCGCGCCCGAATCAATCCGACGTGGTGGCCCTGGAGTTGGGTCCCGGCAAGTACTTTGGTGAGATCGAGTTCTTTCATGAACATCGAAATCGCGCCTCCATCCGCGCCTGTGAAAGCTGCGCCGTCGAGGTTCTGGAGATCAGCTACGCGACCCTGAACGAACTCCTGGCGCAGTCTGAAGTGACGCGCGAGCTCCTGCAGAAGGCCGCCGAGGTGCACGAGCAGGAGAACGTGCGGGGGCGGAAGACCGGGTCCTGATATGGGCGTCATCTGGAACAAGATCTGGTTCGACCTGTGGCACAACAAGACACGCACCCTGCTGACCGTGCTCAGCATTGCGGTGGGCGTGTTCGCCATGGGCGCCATCTTCGGTATGAGCGACATGATGAGCAGCGAGATGGACCGCTCGCACCGTTCCGTGGTGCCACCACACTTCAGCGTATATCTCACCGAGCAGGTGGCGCCGGAAGTGATTGAGAGCCTGCGGGACATTCCCGGTGTGGAGGACGTCGAGCCCTTCAACGAGATCAACATACAGTACAAGATCCACCCCGACGACGAGTGGAGGCAAGGGGGCATCCACATGCGGGGGGACTACGTCGGTCAGAAGTACGAACTGGTGCAACTTCGCGAAGGGCCGTGGCCACCAGCAAGGATGACCTGGGCGTAGAGCGCATGGCCGCCCTGTTCAACCACCTGGAGATCGGGGACGCCATCACCTTCAAGATCGGCAATCGTGAACGCACGCTCGACGATCACGTCGCTGATCCGACACCCGTTTGTTCCACCACCCCAATTCTTCGACTTATTCATATTTCTTCATGAGCGGCGAGGGGCTCGAGCGATTTGACGTGCCCAACGACACCTACGGTAGTTTCTTCGTGCGCGTCAAGCCCTACAGTGCGGATTACGCCAAGGATGTGGCGACGCTGATCAAGGACCGGCTTGCCAAGCAGGACATCGGAGTGGCCACATTCGTGTACCAGGATCCAGACCGTCACTGGGGACGGGCATTCATGGACGGCTTCACGCTGGTGCAGCAAGTCCTGGCCGTGATCGCGGTCTTGATGGGCGCGGTCCTGGTGTACAACACGCTTTCGAACCAGATCACGCAGCAGACCAATCAGATCGGAATCCTGAAGGCGATCGGTGCGCGAAGCAGCACGATCGCCGGCGTCTTCCTGGTGAGCACCTTCATCTTCGGTTTGCTGGCTCTGATCCTGGCGCTCCCCCTGGGCGCCATCGTTGCATACGGTGTGGCCGGCTACTTTCTGAACTTGTTCAACATTGATTTCAGCACATTTCAGTTCTCTTCCAAGGCGATCATGCTTGCAAGTCGTAGCAGCGCTCTTGACACCCGTGCTCGCAGGCATGGTCCCGATCGCCAAAGCCGCCGCCATCACGGTACGGCAGGCGATTGCCAGCTATGGCCTGGGCGGCAATTTCGGAACCAGCCGCATTGATCGGGCCGTCGATCGATTTGGAGACCGTTGGCTGCCCTCGTACTATGCCACCGCCCTCGGCAACATGTTCCGCCGCAAGGGCCGCCTGCTGATGACAGAAATCGTATTGATCACCGCGGGCAGCGCATTCCTCATGGTGATGGGCCTGAATTCGTCGATCGGATTGACGATGGAGAACATCTACGCCCGAAGCAAGTACGACTCACTGATCGCCTTTTCGCAGAATGAACGCGTCGAACATGTGACCAACCTCGCGAGCGCGATTCCCGGAGTCGAGAGCATCGAACTGCACCTGATCCAATCAGCGAGTCTGTTCGTCGAGGGCCAGCTCGTGAAGGAAGCCGGTATCGGTACAAGTATCGAGGGCATACCGAGCGGCAGCGACTTCTACAAGCCGCTGATGGTCGCCGGACGATGGCTGGAGACTGGCGACGGCGGGCGATAGTGCTCAAACGCGAGGTGGCTGAAGACAACCATATCCAGGTCGGAGAAATTGTCACCCTTGATCTTGGCGACCTGGGCAAAGACCAGTGGCAAGTGGTTGGTCTATACGATCCGATCTTCGCCGGCGGTTTCAGCTCGGATACGATCTATGCGCCGCTGGATGCGCTGCAACAAGTCACGAAGAGATACAACCAGGGGAGCTACCTCTATCTGCGCACCAAAAAGCACGACGCCGACCAGCACGGATGCTGTCACGACTGCCGTCAAGACTCTGATGGATGATCGCGGCCTCAAGGTGGCTCAAAGCCAGACTATGCCGGCGCAGAGAACGTCCAATGACTTCCAGTTCGCGATGGTGATCGACATGATGCTGGCGCTGTCCGTGATCGTGGCGCTGGTCGGCGGGATCGCTCTGATGGGCGCCTTGTCCATCGGCGTTATCGAGCGGACCAAGGAAATCGGTGTATTGAGGGCCGTCGGTGCACGCTCCCGGATCATCCTGGCGATATTCATGATGGAAGGCGTGCTGCAGGGGCTGCTCAGTTGGTTGATAGCCGTTCCTATCTCGCTCCTCACCACGCCGCTGCTGGCGAGGGCACTGGGTGTTGCGATGTTCGGAGCCACCCTCGACTACCGCTACAACTGGCCCGCGGTCGGGCTGTGGTTCGTCTTCATCATGGTAATCTCCGCCGTGGCCTCGATCGTGCCCGCCAACCGGGCGACTCGCATCAGTGTTCGAGACAGCCTGGCATACGCCTGAGACTTGCAGAAATCGATGAGCGCGGATAAAGGCTGCGCGGCCTCTTCTCTGGTTGGGAGGGGGTCGGAAGCCGGGCTTCCGCCTCCGAGGGTCGGTCAGCCCAGCGCGATCTGGGCATCTGCGAACTGGCAGGCTCGCCTCACCAAGTGTCGTGACGCCGCCGCATGAAGGACGGAGAAGCTCCGGGAACTCACATGAGCATTCTCAGCGAGTTCGAGAAGCGTCTGCCGGACGACTGCGTTCCATCTTTCGATCTTTTCGAACTCCAGCCGACATACAGCAGTACCTGAATAGCGTGCCGTACGTCGGCGAGGAACGCGATCGCTGCCCGCTGGACGTGATGCGAGATGCACAGTGTCACTGCCTGGACGGGGGGCTACTGGCAGCACTGGGAATGCGGCGTATCGGTTACCCGGGATTGATACTCGACCTGGTGCCAGCTCCGACCACCACGGTAGGAAACTGGATGACGACCACGTGCTGGCCATTTTTCGACGGCATGGATGCTGGGGAGCAGTGGCGAAATCCAACTACACCTTTCTTCGCTATCGAGAACCAGTCTACAGGACCCTGCGAGAACTTGTCATGAGCTATTTTGAGGTTTACATAAGCGTTGGAGGACTCAAAACGCTGCGCGGCTACACGCGCCCACTCGACATAGCCCGGTACGATCGACTTGAGTATGCCTGGTCCGAATTGGGCGCCCGAGCCCTCTACGCGACGCTCTACAAAAGAAAACCCATCCGCATCATCGCCAGGAAAGCCGAAGTCGAGTTGTTGCCCGCGGACGAGCGGGCGGTTGCATCCAGCAACGTGGGAGTGGATTTCGGTTGGGTATTCCGCCCCCACTAGAGGGGGATCGAACAACGCTGCACGCGAAAACGAGCAACCCGGGAGATACGACATGCCCAGGGAAGCTGACTTCCAGAATTTCAGTATCGTCCGCGATTGAGAATCGCCTCCGGATGTGCCAGTTCATTATCCCGGGCCGGAAACACCTGCACGGCGCAGGCTTTGAACTCCGGAATCTTGGCTTGGGGATCGAGAGCGTCGTTGGTCAAGAGGTTGGCGGCCGCCTCGGCGAAATGCATGGGGATGAACACCACGCCTACGGTGGTCTTCTCCGTCACGGTGGCCCGCAAGACGACCGTCCCGCGACGGGAAGTGACACGGACCGTCATACCCTCGGAGATGCCGTGCATGGCGGCGTCGGCGGGATTGATGTCGAGCCGCGCCTCGGGATAGACCTCATCCAAGGCAGAGTGACGCGTCATCGAACCACCGTGCCAGTGCTCCAGCACACGTCCAGTTGTCAGGATGAACGGATACTCGTCGTCCGCTTCCTCCATGACTGGAATGAAGTCCAGCGGGGTGAACTTGCCGCGGCCGCGCGGGAAGGACTCGGTGAACAGTGTGGGCGTGCCCGGATGCTGCGCATCCCAAACGGGGTACTGCAGGCCGACCTTGTCAATACGTTCGTAGGTCACACCGGCAAAGTCCGGGACGACGCCTGCCATCTCGGCGAAGATCTCAGCCGGAGAGGCGTACTCCCAGCCGGCTGAGGCGGATCGCCCCAGCCGCGCCTCGATGCGTGTGGCAACGTCGCAGATGATCTGCCAGTCGGGCCTGGCCTGGCCTCGGGGGTTCTGGGCCGCGCGCACGCGCTGGACACGCCGATCGGTGTTCGTGAACGTGCCGTCCTTTTCAGCGAAGGGCGTCGCCGGCAGAAACACATCTGCAAAGGCCGCCGATTCGTTCATGAAAAGATCCTGCGCCACCAGGAACTCCAGTTGCTGCATATGGTGGCGCACCACATTGAGGTTCGGTTCCGACATCATTGGGTTCTCTCCCATGATGTAGAGCGATCGGACACCACCTTCGTGTGCATGGCTCAAGATCTCGGTCGTCGTCAATCCCAGTTGCCGGGGCAGACCGCCAGGTTCGATATGCCATGCCGACTCCCAGCGTGCAGCATTCTGATCGTTGTCGACGCGCATGTAACCGGGATAATGGAAGGGCATGGCGCCCATGTCGCTGGCGCCTTGAACATTGTTCTGGCCCCGGAGAGGGTTCAAGCCGGTTCCATCGCGGCCGACATGCCCGGTCAGGAACGCGAGGTGGATGAGCGCCAGAGCGCTGGCTGTGCCATGGGAGAGCTGGGAGATGCCCATACCCCAGTAGATGGCGGCATTGTCGCGCGGCCGCATACAGGCGGGCGGCTTTGCGGATGTCCTCGGCCGGTACGCCCGAGACTTCCGCGGCGAATTCGGGAGTGAACTTCTCCAGCGACGAAACAAACTCGGCGTAACCTTCGGTGCGGGAGGACACGAACTGCTGGTTGACGAGATTCTCCTCCACGATCACGTGGGCCATGGCGCTGAACACCGGCACGTTGGTGCCCGGCTTCAGCGGCAGCCAGAGCTCGGCAAAGTCGACGAGTTCGATGCGGCGGGGATCGACCACGATCATCCGGGCGCCATGCTTCTCGACGGCCGCCTTCATCTGCAGGCCGATGATCGGGTGATTTTCGGTCGTGTTCGAGCCGGTCACCATAAAGACGTCGTTTTGAGTGACTTGGGAAGCGGTATTGCTCATGGCCGAGGAGCCGAGTGCCTGCTGAAGCGCGATCACGCTTCCGGCGTGGCATAACCGGGTGCAGTGATCGATGTTGTTCGTGCGGAACAGGGAACGATACATCTTCTGCAACAGGTAGTTGTCCTCATTGGTTGCCTTGGCGCAGCAGTAGACCGCCATAGCGTCTGCGCCGTCCCGGCGGTAGATCTCCACCAGGCGGTCGGCGACATGATCAAGGGCCTCATCCCACGTCGCCGGGCGCCACTCGGAAAGGTCGAATGCCTGGGTGCGCTTGCCGGGTTCCTGGCGTTCGCGCCGGATCAAGGGGGAAAGAATGCGCTTGGGATGATAGATGAAGTCATATCCGAAGCGGCCTTTGACGCACAGGTTGCCATGGTTGACCGGAGAGTCAAATGGTGAGGTCACCCGGTAGATGAAATCATCCCGCAGATGCAGTTCGAGGCTGCAACCGACCCCACAGTACGGACAGGTGGTCGTGACAATTCGATCCGGCTCTACCATAAAGCATCTCCTGACACGTGCCCGCGCTCCGCTCCAATCCGCGCCCTCAGGCTGAGCGTTGTCGGCGTTGGCGCTTCCCGGTGTTGAGGACACTGATCTGGTCGGGTGTCATCCCGGACTCCAGCTGGTATTCCCGCTTGGGTTTCAACGCACCGGTGGGGCACACACCCACACATTGACCACAAAGAACACAGGTGGTCTCGGGAATGGGGCGATCGAAAAACGTCCCGATCTGGGTCTCATAGCCGCGTCCACTAAAGTTGATCGCAAATGTGTACTGGGCATCTTCATCGCAAACCTGCACGCACCGCCAACACAGAAGGCACTTCGAGTAGTCGCGGACGTACATGGGATTGTCATCCAGAATCGCTGATTCCCTGCGCTCGGCTGCAGGGAAGCGGTCCTGCCCCGCGTGGTATTCATGCAGCATGTTAAGGATCTCTGGCGCTTGCGAGAGGTCCATGGTGGACGCAAGCATCTCGAGGATGGTTCGGCGCGCCCGGTCTACGCGCTCGGCTGCGTGTGCTCACCTTCATGTCGGCGGCCGCTTTCACGACACAAGCCGGCTGTAATAGCCGCTGGCCCTCCACATCAACAACGCACATACGGCACAAGCCGTTGCTAGTTGTAGCCCCGTGGTAGCAGATAGTCGGAATGTCGATGTTCAATTGGCGGGCGGCGTCCTGCAGGGTAGCACCCTGCTCCACTTCGACCTCCCGTCCGTCGATCGTCAGCGAGATTCTCTCTGGCATCCGGACTCCATCAAGCGGGCGCTACGAGGATCGCCGGCTCTTTTTCTTGAGCGTTGGCTTGCGGCTTACGACGCCGCCGGCGGCCGGCGTCTTCTTCGAGCGCCCCGTCGTCGGCTTTCCGGCCTCGGGCCGAGGCGTTGTCGCTGCGTTTCTTTTGGCGGATGTCTTCGTGGTCCGACCCTCAGCCAAGGCCCCGGGTCTTGGGCCCCGTGGCGGGGATTTCTCCATCGAAGGCGTCACCTGGAACAAGTCGGGCCAAAGCTTGATAGCCGAGAGGACGGCACCAGCCGCTGTCTGGCCCAGACCACATAAACTGGCATCGGTCATCGTCCAGCCGACATCCTGGAGTCGATCCACATCGCCGAGAAGGGTCTGGCCCGCCGAGATCCGCTCCAGGATCTCCTTCTGCCGCTGTGTTCCAAGTTGGCAGGGATAGCACTTGCCGCACGAACTCGTGGGCAAAGAAGTGGCCCAGTCTTTCGAGTACCAGACGCAGATCCCGGGTGTCATCGAAAACCATCACAACACCGGAACCGAGGGGCAAGCCAGCGGCGCGAAGGTCTTCAAAGGTCAAGCGCACGTCGAGCTGATCGGGTGTGGCGAACGCGCCGGCTGCACCGCCAAAGAGCACGGCCTGCAGCCGCCTTCCATCGGCGACGCCGCCAGCCATCTCCAGCAGTTCACGCAAGGTCACGCCAAATGGCACTTCGTACACGCCGGGCCGAGTCACATCGCCCGAGAGGCAGAAGAGCTTGGGGCCGGGAGATTTTTCCGTGCCAATCTGACGATACTCCAGCGCGCCACGCTCGATAATGAGCGGCACGTTGAAAAACGTTTCCACGTTGTTGATCACCGTGGGACGACCGAACAGGCCATAGGTCGTGGGGAACGGCGGCTTGATCCGGGGAAAGCCGCGCTTCCCCTCTATCGATTCGAAGAGTGCAGTTTCTTCTCCGCAAATGTAGGCGCCAGACCCGAGTCGCACCTCGACATCAAAAGCAAAGCCTGAGTCCAGGACACTTTGACCAAGCAGGCCGACGCGGCGCGCCTCGTCCAGCGCCTCTTCCAGGGCCGGAAGAATGTAGGCATACTCTCCGCGAAGATAGATGTAGCCGCGTTCTGCTGCGATGGCGTAGCCTGCGATGAGCATCCCTTCGATGAGCGTATGCGGATCGTCCAGCAACAGGATCCGATCTTTGAAAGTGCCGGGTTCCGATTCATCGGCATTGCAGACGACATAGCGCGGGGTTGCCTCCGCCGCGGCTGCCCCAGCCCACTTGACCGCAGTCGGGAACGCGGCACCGCCCCTGCCAACCAGGCCTGAGGCCTTGATCTCTTCGATGACCGCGCCCCGGCTCATGCTCAGGGCCTTTCGAAGGGCAGCATAGTCCCCGTGGCTGGCCAGTGAGGTCGTTTTGCCGGTGCCGCAGCGCGTCGTCAGCAAGCGCAACGACCCTGCCACGATGGATCGCGGCCGCCCCAGGTCGTATGTATCACCGTCTACGTCGATGTTTGTTTCCGCTTGCTCACCAAAGAGCGCCGCGGGTGCCTGCTCGCAGAGCCCCAGACACGGACTTGGCTGGATGGTGGTGCCGCCATCTGCCGAGACCTCTCCTGGCTGAACCTGGTGGGCGCGACAAAGGTGCTCCAGAAGCTGTTGCCCGCCTTGAAGCGAGCAAGCGACATCGGTACAAACGCTGATGACCCGTTTTCCAACCGGCTTGTTGTAGAGCAGAGTATAGAACTCGATCACTCCATGCACGTCGGCCAGGGGGACGCGAAGTGAAGACGCCACCTCTTGCGCAATGGGCTCCGAAAGCCATCCTTGAAGTTTCTGGGCCGCCTGCAGCGCCGGCAGGAGGCCGGAGCGCCCAAGTGGAACGTACGGCTCGATCAGGTGCTTTAGGGAAGCGCGTACGTCGTCAGCCAGGGTCGCGTTCATGGTTTGAAGGGCGCGGAGCGCCCACTACTCTTCATGCCGAGTCCGATATCCCGCTGTCTGCCAAAACGTCCGCGCGCGCAGACGCCAGCACTCTCACTTGGAACCCGCAATGTAGTGCTCCAGCTGGGCGATGATGAATTTCTGGTAATCGACGACCTCTTTCAGAACATCCCGCACGGAGATCAAGCCCAGCAAGCGCTTCTCTTCGTAGACAGGCAGGTGGCGGATGTTCTTGTTGATCATGAGCGCCATGCACTCCTCCAGGGACTGACCGGCCTCGACATAGAGCACATCGGCGGTCATGATTTCCTGCACGCGGGTCTCCCGGGCGGAGCGCCCTTGCAAGTCCAGCTTACGAATGCAGTCGCGCTCAGAGAGAATGCCGGACACTTCGTCGCCTGTCATCACCATGACAGCGCCGATGTTCTTCTCGGCCATTAGTTCAAGGGCTTGCAGGACCGTGGTGTCCGGCTTAACGGAAAATACCGAGCCGCCTTTCTGGCGGATCAGGTCACGGGCGTTATGCATGACTCAATCTCCTTTGGCGTGAAGATTGCGGGGAGTATAGACTCAAACCGCCCATGTGGCAAGCGCCGCCGGCCGTTACGAAAGGCGCAACAGCAGGGCCGCCGCCGTCAAAATGGAGGCGAGGAAGATGATAACGGAGGCCCCTTGCGTGAAGTGCGTCTGGAACGCTGAATTGACATGCACACCCATGAGAGCAGAATCGCCTGCCAGCTTGATAAGGTAGTAGAACACGAGCGGCAGAATGACGGCGTTAAGGATCTGGGTGGCAATCGCGAAGTGGAAAAGAGAGATACCTGGGATGGCCGCCAGGAGGGCGGCAAGGGCCAACTGGGCAATGAAAAGGGCATAGAACGTACGGCTGGATTGATAGTCGCTGTCGAGGCTGCCCGACAGTCCGAAAAACTCCGAGAAGGCATAGGCCGTTGAAAGCGGCACGATGACCAGGCCCATGAAGGCGGCTGCCAAAATGCCGACGGCGAAAAGTGTACCGGCCAGATCGCCCGCGAAAGGGCGGATGGCCTCGGCCGCCTGCTCCCCGGATGTCAGAACGATGCCCCGACTGAAGAGCGTGGCGGCCGTGGCGACCACCATGAAGAATGAGAAGAAGTCTGTCAGAAACGCCCCCCAGTAGGTTTCCAGCTGCGAGTACCGGAGAGTGTCCTTGTCGATCTTCTTGTCAAAGGCAAAGCTGCTTACAAAGAACTGACCCCAGGGTGTGATGGTCGTGCCCAGCACGCCCATACCGATGATCAAGTAGCTGCGAGCATAGGATGCGGTCCAGCTCACGCCGTGAGGAAAGACGAGATTCGAGAGCGCCAATCCCCAGTCGGGCCGAGCCTTGAATGCGGAGATCACGTACGCGATGTAGAACAACGAGACCAGCAGCATGATCGATTGGGTGAGCCGATACGACCCACGCGTGATGAAGAGTAGTGCCACGAGGAGCATTCCCAGGACAAACGGCAGTACCGGAATATGGAGCATGCGGGCCACCGTTCCGATGGCAGCAAATTCCGTCGTCAGTGTGCCCAGGTTTGCCAGCAAGAGACCCATGAAGATCAGCAGCGAGATGGCGACTCCATTCTTCTCCCGGATCAGGTCCGCCAGGCCGCGGCGTGTGACCAAGGTAAGGCGCATACCCATTTCCTGAGTGATGGCCAGCAGGGGAGTTATGAGAAAGAGCACAAACAGGATGGGATAACCCAGCGTGGCACCGGCGATCGAGTAGGTGGCTACCCCACCCGCATCGTTGTCGGCCATGGCGGTAATGGTGCCGGGCCCAAACACCGCCAGCAGAATCACGAGGCGCCGCGCCCAGCGAGCTCGCACGCCGCGCAGCGCATCTTGCGGCGTGGTCACCGGGCCGCCCCAAAGAAGTGCGGCAGGCGCTTCTTCCAGGTCGTCGGAATGATCTTGTCCAGAGCGTCGTCCGCCGTGACGATCCCTCGCAGGTGGTGTTGCGCATCGATCACCGGTACGGCGATCAGACTGTACTTGGCCACGATCTGCGCGACATCATCCTGCGGGGTTTCCAACCCAACCGTGACCACCCGATCGTGCATGAAATCCGTTATGGGTGTCTCAGGCGCCGCCAGGATGAGATCGCTCAGGGAAAAAACGCCTTTCAGGACTCCCTCGGAGTCGGTGACATAGACATAATAGAGGAGTTCCGCTTCCTCGCCTGCCTTGCGGAGATACTCGATCGCCTGGCCCGCCGTCATCGTGGATGACACGGCCAGGTACTCCGTGGTCATGAGGCCGCCAGCGGAGTCCTCCTCGTACTTGAGCAGTTCGCGGACTTCCGCGGCTTCCTTGCTCTCCATGAGTCGCAAGAGCCCTTGGCGCCGCTCCTGTGGCATCTCCGCCAACAGGTCGGTTGCCTCGTCCGGCGCCATCTCCTCCAACACGTCGGCCACCTTTTCATCCGGGAAATGCTGCAGGAGATTGGCCTGGAATTCCGGCTCCACCTCCTCCAGCGTGTCCGCCAACTGTGATAGTTCCAATTGTTGCAGCAGGCCGGCGTGTTCCGCCCTGTTGAGGTCCGAGATGATCTCGGCGATGTCCGAGGGATGCAGTTCCGCAAGCTTTCGAGACGGAACCCTCAGGCGCATGGGCTGATCATGCAGCAACAGCTCGACGAAGTCCCACGAGATGACGCCCCCAGATAGGTCCCTGTGGAATCGGCGCGCCACGCTCCTACCCAGACTCTCCAAACCCAGGCGCCGAAGTATTCCGAGGAGGCCGACATCAACATTTGTGACCACGATGTGGCTATTGACGCGCAGCAGCTCGATATCATTCACGCGGACCACGCGGGCCCCATCCGTATCAAGGATCTGCTGGTCGAGCACATCCTCGGCCAGGCGAATGTCGGCGTCTTCGAATTCGTAGGGAGCGGACCGGTCAAGCGTTCTCCGAAGTGGGATCGCCGCCGAAAGCAGCACAGCCAGTTCAGCAAAGGGAATGGCTCGATCGCCGGACTTCGTCCGGGCGACAATGGCGCGTGACCACAGGATGTTGCACGCCCGCAAGCGGCCGTGCGACCACATCCGTCAGCCTGCCAATGCGGCGGCCGTCCACGTCGGTGATCGGTCGGCCGATGAGTTCGCTGATGAAAGCCATGGTGCTCTCCTTCCGAAAAAGAAAAACCACCTTCGCGGATGCTCCGAAGGTGGCGGTCACGCAGTCTGGGCCGAGACTTCAGAAGTGCCCGGCGTCAGCTGTGCGCGGTCGGCTCCGGTCGATGATGACCGGCAACCCGCTACCTTCGGAGAGGTGTGTTCGCGTGGCAATTGGGCGCGCTAAGTGATCGTCCGCGTCCAAGTCGATGGCCTCCTCATGCACACCACACATCAGTATGTCCATTTGCGTCATCGGACTTATACCCCCGCTGGCGTCCATCCGTCAAGATTTCCACGGCGCAGAACGAACGCCCCACAAGACAGAACCGCCGCCAATTGTGGCGGCGGTTCTGTTTCTGTCGGGGCGCCGAGATTTGAACTCGGGACCTCACGGACCCGAACCGTGCGCTCTACCGGACTGAGCCACGCCCCGAAAGCCGAACGCATTATACCGCCGCCCGCGGCGCATGGGAAGCGCCGAAGGCTCAAGGCACCAAGCTCAACGGCAGGCTGAAAACGTAGCCGTCGCCGCCGAGAAGATCATCTGCCTGGCGCACGTACAACCGTACGGGCGTGACCTTGTCAACTCGAAACGGAAGCGTTGTGTCGACAGTCTGCCATTCGGTGCCGGACGCATTGAGCACCCGAAGACTGAGGCTCGTGCCCTCGTTGCTGACCAATTCCAGGATGACCGGGCTCCGGTTATACGGCAGAATCTCGCCGGTAACCTGGAGCACGCCGCCCGTGATATCTGTTTTTGGGGGAAGATCTGCCAGTGCGACACGCTCATATATCGTGTTGCCCGCAGGATTGATCTGGCTGGTTCCCGCAGAAAGCAACAGGACCGGGACCGTGATCAGTGACTCGACACGACCTCGAAGGTCGCGTGTGCTTACCTGGACAAATCCGTTCTCGCCCGCGGCGCGAATTTCAAATGGCACCTTCACAGAAAGCGCATCGCCTAATTCACTCCCCGGGACCGCGACGAGGCTGCGGCCCAGGAGGCGTCCATCCTCACCGAAGAGGTCTATTTCAATCTGCCGGCTGTCTGCCGCGACGGCGAGCACCTGCACCTGCAACGGCGAAACCACTCGTGACATAGGCCCCGGTGCCCTCACCTGTATTGCCGCCGGGGGAACCCGGGGACCGGGCGTGGGAGACATCGTGGGTGCGAGGGTCGGCGGCAAGAATGTAGTCGTGACGGTTGGAGTGAGTGTGGGCAGGGTGGCAGTCTGCGTCGCAGAATCAATTGCCAACGCAGTGAGATACACCACAGTAGGAATATGAGCGGGCGGATAGGGTGTTGGGAGTGGCGGCCCTGGCAAGAGCGCACACCCAACCAGGGCGGAGCTGGCGAACATACTGAGGAGCGCTGAGACGCGTCATTTCCGGTCGGCGAAACTGACTAATCAAGAGGTGGCCGCCATCGCGTGCCGACAGACTGGGATCGGGCAGACAAAGCCACCGCCCACTCTCGGCGTCTACAGGCCGTAGATTTCGGAGTATTTTTCAGTCAGGTAGCGCACGTACGGCGCGGCCGTGATGCGCGAACCCGTAACACGCTCAACCAAGTCCTGCGGGTCATACTTGCGTCCATGACGATGGATGTTTTCCCGGAGCCAGTCCAGCAGGACCTCGAACTTACCAGACCGGATACGTCCATCCAATTCCGGGATGTCCTTTCGGATCTTTTCCCAGAGTTGCGCAGAAATGAGGTTGCCAAGAGCATAGGTCGAGAAATAGCCGATTGAGCCGTATGACCAGTGTACATCCTGGAGCACACCCTCAGCATCGTTCTTGGGGCGGATGCCGACGTATTCCTGCATCTTGGAGTTCCAGGCTTCCGGCAGGTCCTTGATCTCCAGGGTTCCTTCGACGAGCATGATCTCGAGTTCGAGCCGCAGCATGATGTGCAGATTGTAGGTCGCCTCGTCAGCATTGACCCGAATAAGGGATGGTTGAACCTTGTTGATGGCGCGATAGAAATTCCGCAGCCCCACGCCCTCCAGCTGCGCCGGAAAGAGACGCTTGAACCGGGAATACATCAACTGCCAGAAAGGCAGCGAGCGACCAACGAGGTTTTCCCACATTCTAGACTGCGACTCATGCACCGCCAGGGAGGCGCCATGAGCGAGAGATGTGCGTTCATACTCAGGAGCAATGCCCTGCTCGTACATCGCATGGCCCGCTTCGTGCATCGCACTAAACAACGTCGCGAGCGGGTTGCCCGACTCAAAGCGATTGGTTATGCGCACATCGTTGACGCTGAAAGAAGTCTCAAAGGGATGTGGCGCCTTGTCCATTCGACCGCGGGTCCAGTCGTAACCGAAGCTGCGCGTGATCTCGGCGCTGAACTCCCACAGTTTCGGCTCGCTGAACTTGCGTTTGATGAAGGAGTTGTTTACCGCGGGCCGTTCGGCGATCTTACGAATGAGCTCCACCTGGTGCGGCCGCAACGCCCCAAAAATGGCCTGCACATCGGCGGTCTTCATGCCGGGCTCGTAATCGTCAAGCAGCACATCGTACGGATGCTCGGCGGGCGGGAAGAAGGTGATGTAGCGCTTCACCAGGGCGACCACTTTTTCAAGGTGCGGCCGAAAGATCTCGAAGTCCGACTTTGCGCGGGCCTGATGCCAGGCTTGAAAGGCCGTCGTGGTAACCAGGGCCTGCTCGGCCACGAACTCGGCGGGCACTCGCACAGCCTTGTCGTAGTCGCGGGCGGCCACGCGGATCAAGGACGCCTCGTGGCTCGCGGGGTCGGCTCCGCTGAGTTCCACCCTGAGCTCGCCCAGCAGCTCTCCGACCTTCGGCGCGGTCGCCTTCTGATGCGCGATCTTTCCCAGTGTCGCCAGGTGCTGGCCGCGAGCATCATTGCCGCGCTCCGGCATGTAGGTCTGCTGATCCCATCCCAACAAGCTCATGGCGGCATTGAGATCTGCAACCTCGCCGACGATTTCCTTCAACTGATCCAGCTTCTCGCTCATGCATTCCCTCTTATTGGTTGGGACAAGATTCTCCGACCTCAGGCGATCTTCCAGCGCAGATCTTCGCCCCGCAGTGCGGCCAGCACCTCATGGGCGATGTCCACAGCCGCACGCGATTGCGCTTCCGAGGTTTCGCGCGCCGATGTGCGGTGTGGCGATCACCCGCGGATGGCCCACGAGCTTACTCGCGCCGGGTGGTTCGACGCTGAATACGTCCAGGGCAGCCCCGGCAACCTTGCCGGAATTGAGGGCGGCGAGCAGGGCGGTCTCGTCGAGGATGCCGCCGCGCGCGGCGCAGACGATGCGGACGCCATCCCTCATCTGCCCAAATGCCATTGGACCGATGAGATCGCGGGTTTGCACGTCGTAGGGAAGATGCAGGGAGATGAAGTCCGACCAGGCGAACAAGTCCTGGAGGGACACCGAGTCGGCGCCGCCAGCCCGGAGATGCGATTCCTGCACGAACGGATCGTAGGCCACTACATTCATTCCAAACGATGCGGCCCGCCTGCCCAGTTCCATGCCGATGCGACCGTACCCGATGATTCCCAGGGTCTTGCCGGAGAGCTCAATGCCCTCGAGCTCTTTCTTGAGCCATTGGCCCTGTTTCATGGCTGCGTCAGCCCGAGGGATCTCGCGGGCAAGAGCCAGGAGCAGGCCGAACGCCAGTTCCGCCACGGCAACTGTGGTGGCGGCTGGCGAATTTACCACGATGACGGAGTGGCTTCGCGCCGACGGCAGGTCTATGTTATCCACGCCAACGCCGGCGCGGCCGATCACTTTCAGGCGTGGAGCGGCTTCGATCAGCGCAGGCGTAATGCGCGTGCGGCCGCGGACGATTAGAGCATCGCAATCGGCCACCACTGAGACGAGATCGTGCGGGGAAATGCCGTTGCGGTCATCGACGTCTGCATCTGCGCGAAGGATGGACTGGCCGGCCTCATCCAGTCCATCCGTGATCAGTATGTGAAACCGGGTCATGCGCTTATTGTAGCACGGCACTTGCGAACACTACGGTGGCGGGCATTTCTTCTTCTCCCCGAGTCCGTCGATCAACACCTCGATGGTCATGCCCTCGCGCAGCTCGGCTTTAAGGATCTCCGGGTAGCCATCTACATCCACATCCAGGATCGCGTAGGTTCCGGGATTCAGGCGCAGTTCGTTGTAGGGAAACTCGTATACAGGCGGAAGCGCGACGCCCGCCGGGTCGATCCAAAGCTCATGCAACGTGCAGTTGCGCAGGGCGGCCAGCGCCGGCCATTCCTGCGGTTCGACTTCAGGAAGCGCGCCGACTTCTCCCTGCACCCTGGTGAACTCCGACATGATCGATATCCACCCCACACTGGATTTGTCGTTCGGAAGGGGTATCCGGAGCCAGTTGGACAAGACATCCCGGCCGTCGGCATTAACAACCGCCCCCCTGGTGAGCACGGCTATGGGGTTGAAAGCAAGGTCCGGCCCGCGGCGGATATTCACGTTTCCGAGGGCAGTCACGCTCACCCGGGCAACCGCAGTGGCGGAAGGCATGACTCCCGATGTAACAGAGGCCAACATCGCAGCAGTGGCAGATGGCCCCACCGTCGATACCACCGGAGCGGCGGTGGGCGTCGCCGGCTCGGTTGGTGAGGGTGAAGCGGGCAATGAGGCAGCGGGCGCACAGGCCGCCAGGGCGGCAAGCATCAGGCCAGCCATGAGGCGGACGCTGCGCTTGCCCAATACACTACTCATATCGAAGTGCTTCAACAGGTTCGAGACCCGCCGCCCGGTTGGCAGGGTAGATGCCGAAGAACAGACCCACCGCGGCGGAGAAAAGGGTTGCCAGAAGGATCGCATCGAGTCCAACGATCGGAGTGAACGCATTGCCGGTGGCGGCCGCGACCTTTCCGACAGCAAACGAGATCAACCAGCCGAGAATGATCCCTATGATTCCCCCAATGAGACTCAGCAGAGATGATTCGGTTACGAACTGAATCAGGATGTCCCGGCGACGGGCACCCAACGCCTTTCGCAGGCCGATCTCGCGTGTGCGTTCTGTTACCGACACGAGCATGATGTTCATGATACCGATGCCACCCACGAGAAGGGAGATCGCTGCGATGCCACCCAGAAAGATGGTCAACACGCCCGTCACGCTCTGCACGGTGTTCAGGATGCTCTCCTGGGTAAAGACGGTGAAGTCGTCCGCTCCCACCGGAGTGCGATGTCGCGTGCGCAGGATCTGGGAGACTTCGTCCGAGGCGTCCGCGACGGTCTGGAAGTCGACCGCCTGGATGTAGATCACATCCACGGTGCCCGTGCCCTCGCGCGAGATCAGGCGGGCCTGGGCAGTTGTGAGAGGGACGAGAACCTGATTGTCGGCTGAGCCGAACGAGGAACCGCCCTGAGGAGCGAGAATCCCTGAGACGCGGAACGGCTGACCTTCTATGCGGATGGTTTCGCCCACGAGACCGTCCCGGTGGCCAAAGAGCTTGTCGGCTACGTCCACGCCCAGGATTGCGACGGAGGCTCGCCCATAGTATTGGTCGTCATTGATGAATTCACCCTCCAGCAGGCTGACGTTGCGAACCGTCTCATAGGAGGGCGTCACACCCAGGATATCCGTGGACTTGGCCTCGCCACTGAAGACAGCATCGCCATTGCCCTGAAGCACCGGCGCCACGGCCTGCACATGCGGTGCCGCGAAAGGATCCATCAATGCTGCCGCGTCGCCGAGCGTGACATCGCGCGCATTCCGCCGACCAAAGTCATTTCCCCCACCGCTAAAAACGAAGAGCAGGTTCGAGCCAACCTGGTTGATGCTTCCGGTGATCGAGGCTTGAGCGCCATTACCAACTGCCAACATGGCGATCACGGCGGCTACACCGATGACAATTCCCAGAACCGTGAGACCCGAGCGGAGCTTGTTCGAAACCAGGCTCTCAAGCGCTTCAAACAGGAGCTGGGTGAGGGTCATGCGGCACCTTCGAATTCGGCCTCGACAAGCCCGTCCCGGATGTGGATGACGCGCTGGGCTTGCGCCCCGATCGCAGGGTCGTGGGTCACGATGATGAGCGTGGCGCCGCGTTCTTGGTTGAGACGCAATAGCACGCTCAGGATCTCCTTGCCCACTTTCGAGTCCAGGTTGCCAGTCGGCTCATCGGCCATGATGATGGCCGGGTTATTGACGATCGCACGCGCGATGGCCACCCGCTGCTGTTGTCCACCGGAAAGTTCCGTGGGGCGATGACGTACCCTGTCTGCAAGGCCCACCGTCTCGAGGGCCTCGAGCGCCCGCTGCTGGCGGTGTCCATTGGTCACGCCCGAATACCGCAACGGCAGCTCCACGTTTGAAAGGGCGGACTGCCGGGAAAGGAGGTTGAACGACTGGAAGACGAAGCCCACTTTGTGGTTGCGGATACCGGCCAACTCGTCATCCGATAAGGTCGCGACCGGCGATCCATCCAGGAGGTACTCGCCGGAGGTTGGGCGATCCAGGCACCCCAGTATGTTCATCAGGGTCGATTTCCCTGATCCCGACGGACCCATGATGGCGACGACCTCTCCTCGGGCAATGCTCAGCGTGGCCCCCGACAGGGCTTGCACCTCGACCTCGCCCATCTTGTAGACCTTGGTCAACCCGCGTGCGTCAACGACCCACTCCGTCATCCGGGGCCCCCGCCGAAGGGTCCGCCGTTGGCGCTCGGAGGATTCAGTATGATCAGGTCGCCCTCGGTGAGCTCGCCCTTGGTCATAACGCTCATTGTGTCGGAGGACGCGCCGAGGCTGACCTGCACCGGCAGCGGGCGCCCATCCTTCAGGACGTAAACCACGCGCTCACCGTCCACCAGCCGGACGGCGCGATTGGGGATCAGCAGCTGATCCTTGACCTGATTGACAATGATGTTCACTGCTGCCGTCATGCCCGGCTTGACGGCCTTGTCTGGATCGGTCATGCGAACCGTCACGGTGAACACCACGGCGCCGGAGGAGGTGTCGCCGGCTTGTGCCACCTGCTCCACCTGCCCGTTGTATGTGGCGCTCGATACAGCATCCAGCGTCAGCTGTGCCGGCTGGCCGACCTGCACACTGTTAATGTCGATTTCTGAGACTTCCACATCGACCAGCAAACGGGAAAGATCATCCACCCGGAACGCCAGGCTGCCCGCCGTAGCATGATCGCCGACCAGGGCCAGGGCCTGGGTCACCGTGCCGCCAACAGGGGAGATGATCCGAGCGGTGTTCAGGATGGCTTGAGCCGCATCCACGTTGGCCTGGGCGGCCGCGACATCATCCGGATTGGGTCCGCCCTTGAGGCGCTCATAGTTGCGACGGGCATCGTCCAGTTCGGCCTTACGCAATGCGAGAGCTTCATCAGCATCCCGGATCGTGCCCTCGTCGACGTACCCGCGATGCCACACGACTTCGGGGATCTGCTGTCCACCGACATACTTGATGCGCGCCTCTTCGATCCACTGCTTGCCATTCAACGAAAGGCGGTACTCGTAGGCCTTCTTGTATGCCTCTTCGGCCTTGTTGAGCGTGATGGCGGCTTCGGCGCTGGCCGTTGAGGAGCGCGCATCTTCGAGGGCGCGCTGGGCCGTCACCAGATTAGCCTGGGCCTGGATCACTGTCTGCGGAACTGAATCCAGCGCCAGGGTTGCCAGGACCTGATCGCGGTTGACGGTGTCTCCGATCCGAGCGTTCACTTGCTCCACCGTACCGTCGGTCTGCCAGTCGAGTACCGCGCTCTGTGCTGCCCGAACGGTGCCCGTGGCGCCCACGCTGGCGGTGAGCTCACCACGCGTCAGAGGCGATGTCTGGAAAGTGGTGCTGGGAGTCTGCCGTCCCCGCCCGGCGAGGGCGAAGGCGAGAACGACCACGAGGGCCACACCAATTCCAAGCCAGATTCGCGTCTTCCTGCTAAGCCGTTCCCAAAGTGCCTTCATGCAGATGATGTCCTCTCAACAAGGCCGCCCCGGCTGTGAGCCGGTTCGGCACCATCTTCATTCCACCTGTCCGGGAAGATCGGCAATCTGAGCGGCGCCGCGCGCCGCACCCCATATTGCCTACGAGGTCGTAGATGAAGAGTCTCAACTGGCAAATATACCTCGCATTTCTCAGGCCCGCATGAGACCGCAAAACGCGCAGCCGGACATGCCAGAGTCGCCGATGCCGCGCGCGCGTCGTCGGCGCCAGAGAATCGATAGTGCGATTCTTCTCAATCGTGGTGGAGGAGGAAGTCATGTCAGGCTCGCGCATGACAGACGTCCTTCTGAAATCATCGAAAAGATGAGCAATTTTGCGAGGTTTCGCCCTCCGGACAATTTTCGTGATAATTGTCCAGCGCACACGTGACATAAGAGCCTGTGGGGTAAGAGGGCGGAGTCGTTATTATGACATTGCGTGCGAAGCAAGGCGGCTGGAGGACATATGCAGGCAGTGCCAAGTGAGTTCCTGGCAATTGACCGCAAGGAAAGGGCCAACAAACCCTTTTGCGATCTGGATCTGCGCCCCGCCAAGGACAGGACGAGCGATTTCGAGGACGTGGTCATTGAGTTCAATCCCGAGCGGGCGATGCGCGAGGCCTCACGCTGCGTGCATTGCCCGGACCCAGCACCCTGCATGCTCGCCTGCCCCACCCACAACGACATCCCCTCTGCCATGTGGCTCATCGAGCAGGGAAAATTCATAGAGGCTGCGCAGCTGTATCACCGGACGAGTTCGTTGCCGGAGATCTGTGGTCGCGTCTGCCCGCACGAACAGCTGTGCCAGGGGTCCTGCGTTCACAACAAGGATCACGAGCCGGTCCTGTGCGGCGAGCTGGAGGCATTCACCGTCGACTTCGAACGACGCACTCAGGGGTACGAGATTCCCACCGGACCGTCGACCGGAAAAAAGGTCGCGGTGATCGGCGCCGGCCCTGCCGGGCTGGGCTGCGCTGATCTGCTCGTGCAAAAGGGGCATGATGTCACGATCTTCGATGTCCGTCCGGTGTCGGGCGGGCTTCTGGTCTACGGGATTCCGAATTTCAAGCTCTCAAAATGCGTCTGGTTTGAAAAGTGGGAGGAGTACGAGCGCGCGGGTGTGAAGTTCGTGCCGAACACTTACATCGGCCGGGACAAGACCATCGATCAGCTGTTCCAGGAGGGCTTTGAGGCCATCTTCGTCGGTGTCGGGTCAGAAGTGGATGCGCCGATGGAAGACACGCCCGGAACGGATCTACCGGGTGTTTACCAGGCGACGGACTTCCTTATTCGCGGGAACGTCGCGGCCGAGTTGCTGCCTCAGGATATGAAGGAGCCCCTGGAGATCGGCAAGCGGGTGGTGGTCATCGGGGGCGGCGATACGGCTTCAGATTGCCTGCGCACGGCCTTGCGACTGGGCGCCGACGAGGTCACGTGTCTCTACCGCCGGACAGAGAAGGAAATGCCGGGCGGCCAGAAGGACCGCCAGATGGCACGAGAAGAAGGCGCCAAGTATCGGTTCCTCACCCAGCCTGTCAAGTTCATCGCCGGTGAAGACGGGCACCTCGCAGCCGTCGAGTGCATCGAGATGGTGTTGGGCGAGCCGGATGCCAAGGGGCGTCGGCGGCCCGTTCCGGTGCCGGACTCGAACTTCAGCGTGGCGTGCGATACGGCAATTCTCGCCCTGGGATACTGGCCCGATCCTATTCTCAGCAAAACAACTCCGGACCTCGAGACTCACGATTGGGGCCTGATCACGATCAAGAGCAAAGAGACGGGCGCAACCTCCCGGCCGGGCGTGTTCAGCGGTGGCGATTGCGTAACTGGCCCCGACATCGTCGTTACAGCCATGGTGGCTGGCCGCAAGGCGGCCCTCGCGATCGATACGTATCTTGCGGCCAAGTAGTTAATCGATCTGATGAAAACGGGACGGCGGCGCGGCTGCCGTCCCGTTTTGCGTCTGCCCACATCCGCGCGTGACTTGGAAGCAACGCGGGCAGCCCGGCCCGGTCAGAGTCCAACGACTTCGCCCCGATGATCTCGGCGCCAAAGCGATTCGACAAGTGGAACCGTACACTTGCCTGATGAGCCGCTCACGGCGGGCTTATTCCATCCTAAACTTTCGTGGATAGAATGCAGACATGTGGTTGCGCCTGACAAGAATTGCCCAGACTGCGGTGTTGCTCACGGCGGTGGCCGTCAGCCTCAGTTTCAGCTCTCCGCGCCCCCAAGATGAACAGGACCTGGCACGCGCCTACACTCGCGAAATCGAGTTCGATTACCTGGCTTGGATGCTGGACGCCGCCCGGGTCAAGGCGCAGGCAGCAGCCGCGGGCCTGCCCGCCTACCTGGACCGACCAACGAGCCGGATCGTTGTCTCGGACTATCTGCAGGTCACGCAAACCATAATGCGTGCGGAGGAAGCGCTCAATCGCATCTACGCGGATCCGACGATCGCTGATAAGACCCTGGCGTCGTCTGGTGTCCGACAGTCGCTTGCGGGCCTAAATGTCCGGAGTAGCGCACTGGCTCCGATCGCCGAGAGCATCTTGCAGGCGCAGGTGGCCGATGCCCTCGCGGGCCAACATCTCGTTCTGCTGGGCCAGACCCTTCCCGCGGTCCTGTATCGAGGCACAGCCGTGCCGGATGCACTTGTTGTATCTTCCAGGAAGGAAATCCGCCAGATCGCCAACATCTCCATTGCCACCGATCTACCTCTGGAGCGGCAGACGGAGCTTGAGCAGAGGGTGGAAAGAGGTCTGGACGCATCCGCATTGGTTGTGCCGATCGGCGGCGTCGGCGTATACCCCACCATGATCATGCGCACGACGGACCGGCGCTGGTTGATCAGCACGATCGCCCACGAATGGACTCACAACTATCTTCAGATGCGACCTCTCGGCATGCTCTACGACGAGGGGCCGGAACTCCGCACGATGAACGAAACCACAGCTGACATCGTGGGGACGGAGATAGCCTTGGAGGTCATCAATCGGTTCTATTCGGGATTTGCTGCCCAGCCCGGCCTGGACCAGGATCTGGTCGACCTGACGCGGCGCTATCCGGACCCGCATGACAGCGATCCGCCGCCATTTGATTTTCGGGCCGAGATGCACTCGACGCGCGTAACCGTGGACGCACTGCTTGCCTCGGGTAGAATTCCGGAGGCTGAAGAATATATGGAACGGCGGCGAAGGGAATTCGTGCAACATGGCTACTACATCCGCCGACTCAACCAGGCCTATTTCGCGTTCTACGGAGCCTATGCGGAATTGCCCGGTGGGCCCGCCGGCACGGACCCTGTAGGACCGGCCGTTCGCGCACTCCGTTCCGAAAGCGATTCCCTGGCGGCTTTTGTGAACCGAATCTCATGGATGACCTCTTTTGATCAGTTGCGCAAAGAAGTTGGACAGTAGCAACCTCGGATCCGGCGTGCGTCTGGCGCTATCGGCGACGCTTTTTCTGCTTGCGTCCGCCTGTGGAACCAGTGCAGTCGGAGCCACGCTCTCTCCGACCGCGCCGGCGCTTCCCAGCGCGTCGCCAACGGCGGCCCCCAGCCCCGGCTGCACAGCGGTTGAGACCGTGCCAACGCCGGCCGGCCGGCTTGGTCGAGTCGTCTGCATCCGACTTTGCCGCGATGGGAGCCGCGGACGCCCCCGTCACACTGCTGTTCTACTGCGATCTGCAGTCGCCCGAGTGCGAGATCTTCAACCGAGCACTCGACGCACTCTTGCAGACCCACGCCGCCAACCTGCGCGTGATCCAGCGGCTCTACCCTGTTCCGGAATCCGCGGTGCCGTCACTGGACAAGTCTGTACTGGCGGCACAGGCAGCCATCGCAGCAAACAACCAGGGCAAGTTCTGGGCGTTGCGTGACATGCTCCATGCCCAATATGCAGCATGGACCACCCTCTCGAAAAACGAATTCCGCAGCTGGCTGCTCGCCAAGGCTGCGAGCCTTGGCTTGGATCCGTCGCGGTTTGCCGTCGACCTAGACAGCGAGCAGACTGCGGCTGCGGCGGAGGACCTTTACACATCCGCGCACGCTTTGGGCATCTCGAGCATTCCCACCGTCTTCGTCAACGGCAGGCTGCAGGAGAGACCCGCGCTGAGCTACGAGGGCCTGGATTCCACGATCGGGCTGATCGCTCTCGGCGCCCGCCAGTTCCGGGCCTGCCCCCCGTTCGAGATCGACGCGTCACGGAGTTACACCGCCACGCTGCACACCGCAAAGGGTGACATAGTGTTCGCCCTGGATCCGATCAACGCACCGCTGGCTGTGAACTCGTTTGTGTTCCTGGCGCAACACGGGTGGTACGACGGCACCAGCTTCCACCGCGTCATCCCGGGTTTCGTTGCCCAGGGCGGAGATCCGAGTGGGACCGGCCGCGGCGGACCGGGATACTACTTCCTCAATGAAATAACTGAGGCAGGACAGTTTGATCGGCCTGGGGTCGTGGGCATGGCCAACTCCGGACCGGATACCAATGGCAGTCAGTTCTTTATCACGTATGCATCTCGACCGGAGCTGGACGGCAGCTACACCGTATTCGCCCACGTGGTGAAGGGCATGGAAGTGGTTGAGAGCCTCACACCGCGAGATCCTCTCACAACGACAAATCCTCCTCCAGGCGACCAGATCTTGAGCGTGACTGTGGAAATCCGATGACCCACGATCCGGCGCACGACTGGCGACTCATTCTGCTGGCGGTCGTCGCAGGAGCCGGGGCTCTCCTGTGTATGGCGTTGTCCGCGGCAATGACCGGGTACGCCCTCCTAGAACCGTGGCTGAATCCAGCAGCTACCAACCAGGTGGACCCCCAGAACGCCACCGCCACATTCGTAATCTCAGGAGGCATGTTCCTCGTGGCCGGGGTGCTCATCGCAACCGTGCTGACGGCTCGCGGCGTGCTTCGAGGACAGGCCGATCTGAGTTTTGAGTCCAGGCCAATGCGATGGTGGGTCGTCCTGGGGTGGATCGTAGTGTGGCTGGGAGCGAGTGGCGCGGCGCAGGTCCTTCATGATGCGGGCGCGAGCGCATGGATGACCGCCGTCCTGGACCTACTGGCCATCGCAGCCCCAATCTACGTCATAGCTCGGCTGGCCATTGGGGGGATACGGGGTGGAACAAGACTGCGCCTGTGGGGATCCATGGCCACTGGCATGTTGCTGGGCACCGGCCTGGCGGCCGGCATTGAAGTTGTTCTCCTGCTGGGGGCCATCGCTATCGGCATAATGTACCTGATCGTCAGTCCACAACAAGTGATCGCGCTCCAACGCCTCGTCACTCAACTCTCGACCGTCGCAGGGCCGGAGGAGGCACTGGCAGAGTTGGGGCCGATCCTGACGAGCCCCGTATCGCTCGTGGTGGCCCTGCTCGCAGTCGCAGTCGCCACACCGTTGGTCGAGGAGATAGCCAAGTCCGTCCCCGTGTGGCTGCAGCATGGCCAGCTCTCCAAGGGCGCCCATGGGTTCTGGGTTGGAGCGCTGTCTGGAGCGGGCTTCGCGCTGGTCGAGGGGATCCTCGTTTCCTCGAGCACGAGCGAAAGCCTGGCGTACATTCTCACTCTGCGAGCCGGTAGCAGCATCATGCACGTTGTCGCTTCGAGCCTCGCAGGATGGGGCATCGGCGCGTTTAGAAGCACAGGCAAGCTGTCGCGGGCCGTAGCCGGCTACCTGGCTGCGATGGGAGTGCATTCAATTTGGAACGCCGCGGTGGTAACCATCGGTTATGGAGGAATCCGGACCGCCTACGGCGAGCCGCAACCAGATCTGGCAGGTCTGGTCTTCACGATGGGCGGCGGCATGCTGCTGATTGCGTTGATCGGACTGCTGCCCGCAGCGCTGATCGGCCTGAACTTGCGATTCCGCTCAGAGAGCGCGGCAGTTGCATTGGCGGATGTGGGGGAAGATATCGGTCCAGCCGAATCCGAAGCAGTGAAAGCTCAGGGGCTACCGTGACCCTCGAGCGCACCGATGCGACTGCCCTGGACGGCAACTTGGCTCTTCTGGTGGGCTTGCGCCACAAGCACTTCATTATCACCCTGCATGCCGGCGCCAAGTTCGAAACGCACCGTGGAGTTCTACAACACGACGACCTAATAGGGCTGCACTGGGGCTCTCAGGTCTTCAGCCACATGGGTGCCCCTTTCTTCCTCCTGCAGCCAACCCTAGCAGATGTGCTCCTTGATCTGCCCAGGTCAACCCAGATCCTTTACCCCAAGGATATTGGCTTCATCCTTGTCACAATGGGCATCGGACCTGGAATGAAGGTGCTGGAAGCCGGAACCGGTTCGGGCGCCATGACGATCGCGGCAGCATTCGCAGTGGGCTCGGAAGGCAGGGTGATTACGTACGAGGTGCGCGAGGACATGCAAAACCTCGCGAAGAAGAATCTGGATCGCGTGGGGCTGAGTTCTCGGGTCGAGTTCAAGCTGCGCGACATTGGCCAGGGCATCGATGAGACTGACGCCGACGTCTTCTTCCTGGATGTACCCAACCCGTGGGACTACGTTCACACCGTGCGTGCGGCGCTCAAGCCGGGCGGTTTCTTCTGCAGCCTGGTGCCAACCTTCAATCAGATCGAGTCCTTACTACGGGCGATGCGTCAGAGCCGATTTGCTTTCATCGAGGTGTGCGAGATACTGCTGAGGTACTTCAAGCCTGAGCCAGCCCGGATCCGCCCGACCGATCGAATGGTGGCGCACACGGGCTTTCTGGTCTTCGGTCGTCGCATTGAGCCGGTACACGATGAAAGAGGGCTAGAATTGGCGCGAGAGTTGGGCGCGGTCCCCGCGGATGCGCCTGAAGCGCCGGGCAGCGACACGAAAGCAACCAAGACCGCGTGAGCTGTGACCGGATGCATGCTGCGGAGCCCTCGCCAAGGTAGGACGACCCCTGCGTAGAAGATTTGCGCGCCGAATGGCCCGGCCGATACGCGACATCCTTCATGCTGGAATTCCACCACTGTTGCTTCGCGCCAATCAGCTGTTTGCGTCCGGTGACTACGCACAGGCAGCAGACGGCCTCGAACAACTAGCGCACGACGCTGAGCGGCGTGGTGGCCGCAGGGCTCCCAGGTTGTACTTGGAGGCAGGTCGGGCGCGCCTGTTGTCCGGCCAGCGCGCGGCTGGCATGGTCTTGCTGAAACGCGGGCTGGAGCTCTTTGCCACCGCGGGGCATTCGGAACGTCTCGCGCGCATTGGATTGCGCGTCGTGGCTGAGCTGAACGAACTGGGGCTCAAGGCGGAGGCCGAGGAGATCCGTCGCTCACTAGAGGTGTTTGGCGCCCCGCCAGCGGATGGGATGGGCGCGGGCCCCCAAATCACTTCAAGCGGCACGCTGCCCACCCATTGCCCTGGATGCGGGGCACCCGTGCACCCGGGCGAGGTTGAGTGGCTGGACGCCGTCACGGCTGAGTGCGAATATTGTGGCAGTCCCATCCGGTCGGTGTAGACCATCTCCTCTGGACGCCCCGAATCAAGCTTGACTCCGATGTTTCGAGAATTGCCATGAAGATCACTGAGGCCGGAATGGTCTCGAGCTTGCGCGCCGCTCTCCCTGCGGACGGGCTCTCCACCGACGGATACGCGGAGATCGACGTGACCGAGGACACGCGGCTGAAGTGCGCAGCAGTCCTTATCCCCCTTGTTCAGGAGGCAGACGATTGGCACCTCCTGTACACGCGTCGAACCCAGCAGGTGGAGAATCATAAGGGGCAGGTCTCGTTCCCTGGTGGCGCCTGTGACGAGGGGGAGACAACACCAGAGGAGACTGCCCTGCGCGAGGCCGAGGAGGAGATTGGAATCGATCCAGCGACCGTCCGAGTGCTCGGGCGACTTTCCAGCTTGATCACGATCACAACCTATCGCGTGACACCGGTGGTGGGGGTCCTGCGCTGGCCAGCGGTCTTTCGGTTGAACGAGAACGAGGTGGAGCGGATCTTTACGGTGCCGCTGGGTTGGCTGGCCGACGGCGGAAACCGATGGGAGTTCAACTTCCCCGGCCGGAATCGCGGTGTGATCGTGTATCACCCTTTCGACGGCGAGCTCGTATGGGGTGCCACCGCACGCATGACAGTTGATTTTCTGAGGGTGATCGGCCTGTAGAGATCATCCTCAGAGCGCCGCTACTTGCACCCTCCAAACGAAACTGCCCGCTGTTGCCAGCGGGCAGCTCTTGCAGGAGCACAGCTTTACTTCTTCTTCTCTTCGGGCTTGGCGGGCTTGGCGGCCTTCCCGGCCTCTTCAGTCGCTTCTTCTTCCTTCTTGCCGCGCTCCACGGAGAGCTCCGGCTCCCCTCCTTCGGCTTCGGTGGCAACGGCGCCCTCGACGACCGGCGCAACCTCTTCCACGGCCTCTTCCTTGGCGTACGTGGCCACGACAACCATTTCATCGGGATTGTCGAGAACGCGAACGGTCTCGGGCACCTGCAGGTCGCGGACGTGGATTCCATCTCCCACTTGCGCAAGTGAGGAAATATCGGCCATGATCCGGTCCGGCAGATCCGTGGGCAAGCACTCAATGGACAACGAGAACAGACCGTTCACCAAGACGGCATTGAAGTCTTTGACCGCCGCCGATGTGCCGGTGATCTCGATGCGGACGTCGGCGCGAATCTTCTCGGTGAGCGAGACTGCCAGAAAGTCCACGTGCTTGAGCGTCCCCCTCAGATAGTCGCGCTGGCGCTCGCGAACCAGCGCAGGGTATTCTTTGCCGTCAACATCCACAGTCAGCAGACTGGAGGTACCGACCTTGGCCAGCGCCATGCTGGCCGCGTGCATGTCGAGTGTGATGCTGATCGGTTCTGTGCGGCGCCCATAGATGACGGCCGGTAGTTTTCCCGATCGTCGCAGAGCGTTTACCTGCTTCCCAGTGACACTACGCTTTGTAGCCTTCAGAACAACTCGATCCATGGAAATCTCCTTAGGCGCCTCTCACCCCACAACGAGGTTACCTTCGCCCGCTAAGTCCTCGAATCCACCTTTCCACCTTGAGTTTGAAGGCAGAGTCGGCACAAAAGGCGCCTCCGGGGCCGGAGGCGCACGAGGTTTGGTATTTTAGCCGCCGGATCACGATTCGTCAAGCGTGCACACTCGGAGGAGTGACTCCGCGAGCGGCGGATACGCCATTCCCCTTTCGGTGACGACCGCCGCAATCAGGCGGTTTGGCGTGACATCGAAGGCCGGATTCCGGGCGCGGGCGTTCACCGGCATGACCCGCTCACCGCGTACGGTGATGTCCAGCACTTCGGCCTGGTCGCGTTCCTCCACAGGGATGTGCTCGCCGGTCGGCAATGAGAGATCGATGCTGGACGTGGGCACGATGGCAAACGCGGGCACTCGGTTGTCGAAGGCTGCGAGGGCGAGCATATACGTTCCGATCTTGTTGGCGACGTCCCCATTGGCCGCAACCCGGTCCGCCCCGAACATGACCTTCTGGGCCTCCCCGCGCTGCAAGAAATGGCCGGCCATGCTGTCGGTGATGATGTCGTACGAGATGCCGTACTGCTCCAATTCCCAAGCCGTCAGCCTTGCGCCTTGCAGCCTGGGCCGGGTCTCATCCACCAGCACATGAATACGCTTCCCTTGCTGGTGGGCCATCCGAATCGCTCCCAGAGCAGTTCCCCAGTCCACTGCCGCCAACGCTCCGGTGTTGCAGTGATGGATGATCGTGTCGCCGTCCGCTATGAGGTCGGCGCCATACATGGCCATGCGCTGGTTCACGGCGACGTCATCATCAGCCAGGGCCTGCGCTCGTTCTATGACACAGGCTCTGAGTCCGTCCGCGCCGCCCTGGAATTGCCGCGCCTCCTGAAGGACCTTGTCCAACGCCCATCGCAGATTCACGGCGGTGGGCCTCGCTTTGCAGAGCAGTTCCGCCGCTGTTTCCAAGTCGCGCACCAGGTCCACCGCAGTGGAGGCCCTGGATTGATTAGAGGCAAGCGCCAGACCGAAGGCTGCCGTGATGCCGATGGCAGGCGCGCCCCGTACGGCCATGTCGCGAATTGCTTCTGCTGCCTGTTGGAACGTGGTAAGCCGGAGCACCTCCAGGGACGCCGGCAATCGTCGCTGGTCGATGAGCAATAGCTGATCGGCCTCCCAAGCAACTGTCCGCATCGCTGTCTAGGTCATCTCAGGGTGATCGTGTGCTTGGTGAAGGCGGCGCCGCGCCTCGGCCGAAAGGCGTTCCACGTTTCCGAGGCTGCGAGCACGATGGAAGACTTCGGCCACATATTCAATGCGCTCCAGCAGGTTCAGCGCCGCGGCCAGGTCGGCTCCGCAAGTCAGGGTTCCATGTTGCCGAAGCAGAAGTGCATCATGCCGACCGATCAAGCCGCGTATTGCATCGGCGTCTTCGGTGGATGCAGGCGTGGCGAACGCCGTTGTGGGAACTTCTCCCACAAGCAAGACCCCCTCGGGGAGGATATCCTGCGGGAACTCCAGTCCCGCAACGGATAGTGCGGTGGCAAATACCGGATGTGCATGGATCACCGCGTGAAGATCCGGGCGCTGAGAGTAGACCTCCAGATGCATGGGAGTTTCAGTGGAGGCCCGTCCGCGCAGGTCCCCCCCGCCCGCACGCCCCTGCATGTCGATCAGAATCAGATCCTCAGCGCGCATTCGACCCTTGCAAATGCCGGCGGGCGTGATGATGACTTGGGTATCTCCCAGCCGGGCGGAGAGATTTCCATCATTGGACGTGATCAACTTGCGGTCATACAGTATCCGCCCGCATTCAACCAAGGCCCGCCGCAGAGCATCCTCATCGATGAACCGATCTAGCATGGGCTCATTGTAAGGTCGCTATCCCTCGGTGGTCAATCCAGCCAAGGCACCTGCCAGCATCCAGCAGGTATAATCCCGACGCCACCCCTTGGAAAAGCGTTGATGCGAAAATACATCTACTTCACCGTCTTCGTCTCCGGCATGACCACCCTGGCCGCAGAACTGAGCGCCTCGCGCTTGATCGGCACGGTGTTTGGCACAAGCAACCTCGTTTGGGCGAGCATCATCGGACTGATCCTGATCTACCTGACGCTTGGGTACTTTGTGGGCGGGCGACTGGCTGATCGGTGGCCCCACGCCAGCGCCATGTTCAAGATTTTGGCCTGGGGCGCTTTCAGCCTTGGACTCGTCCCATATGTCTCCGCACCCATCCTGCGGTCGGCTGCCACGGCCTTTGAAGGCCTTGAGGTCGGCGTCTTGATGGGTTCCTTCGCGGCCGTCCTGGTGCTTTTCATTTTTCCAATCACGCTCTTGGGCGCGATCTCCCCGTTCGCCATCCGCTTGAGCCTCGACAACCAGGAGTCTTCCGGAAGGACAGCGGGCACCATCTACGGCATTTCAACACTCGGATCGTTCATCGGGACGTTCGTTCCAGTCCTGATCACGATCCCTTCCATCGGCACTCGCAACACGTTTCTGAGCTTCAGTCTTGTGCTGCTGGGGGTCGCCCTCATTGGGTTGGGGAAGTTTGGGAGCCGCAGGCTGTTCGTGCAGCACGTGTGGATGCCAGCGATCCTGATTGGATTGGCTGCGGCAACAGCCGGACAGACCCTTAAGTCCAGCGCCCACCAGGTGTTCGAAACAGAATCGGCGTACAACTACATCCAGGTGCAGCAGACCGGCGACCTCACGCTTCTGCGGCTCAATGATGGCGAGGGCGTGCATTCCATTTACAGCCCGGATACTCTTGACTATGGCGGCCCATGGGAGCAGTTCCTTGTGGGACCGTACTTCTACCCGGATGCTGAACCATCTGAGGTCAAGCGGATGGCTATCGTGGGACTGGCGGCTGGCACCACCGCGCGCCAAGCCACCGCGGTGTACGGGCCCATTCCCATCGACGGATTTGAGCTCGATCCGAAGATCGTGGAGGTGGGAGTAAGGTACTTCGGTGAGGACC
Organism: uncultured Chloroflexia bacterium; assembly: GCA_963784915.1. GTDB lineage: Bacteria > Chloroflexota > Anaerolineae > Anaerolineales > Villigracilaceae > Fen-1038. The sequence continues at coordinate 170,347 of CAWATK010000002.1, read as the reverse complement.
TCCAGAATCTTGCCATCCACATCGGCGACGGGCGTTGGAACCTCGAACAGAGCCCGTTTCGGTATGACATCATCGCCGTGGACGCATATCGCCCGCCGTACATTCCGCCCCACATGACCACACAGGAGTTCTACGGCATATGCGCTGCGCACCTGTCGGAACGGGGCGTGCTCGGGATCAACGTGGGCAGCGTACCGGGGGACCGGCGCTTGATCAACGGACTGGCCACAACGCTGGCCTCCGTCTTTCCGAGCGTGCACGTGATGGACATACCCGGGACTCTCAACACCATGATCTACGCGACGGTGCAGCCGACCTCGACCGCTGATTTCGCGGCGAACCTCGCCCGATTCTCCGGGCGCCAGGATATTCACCCGCTTCTGCGCTCCACTATGGAAGTCACCTTTGCATCGATGCTGCCCGGGTACGAGACCACGCAGATCTTCACAGATGATCGTGCCCCCATCGAAAGGATAGTGGATGACATGGTCGTCCAGTTCGCGTTGGCCGGCAACCTTGAAGGCCTGCAGCCTTGAGCGACCCGGTGGTCACCCCGTGTGGGCTCGGCAGGCGCCGCACAAGTGCGGGGCGCGCGGCCCGGTGTCGCAGGCAGAGGATCTTTAGGTGAATTGGGCGCGTCTCATCCTCAAGTGGTTGGTTGCCCTTCTGGTGCCGTTCGCGCTGGTCATGCTGGGTGTCAGGCTCATGCTGACGCCGGGCTACCTTAGGTTCGAGTACGGCACTCCCGGATTCCCGCCGGACACGTACGGGTTCACCCAGGCCGAACAACTGCATTGGGGCACCTTCGGCATCAGCTACTTGTTGAATGACGCACCGCCAGCCTTCCTCAGCGATCTCCGCTTCGAAAACGGACAGCCTGTGTTCGCGGAACGCGAGGTCAGCCATATGCATGACGTGAAGGTCGTGGTCCGCGCGCTACTGGAAGCCTGGTACGCGGTGCTCGCACTGATCACCGCGATGGGGCTGGTGTCATGGAGAATCGGCTGGATCTCCACCTTCGGAGCTGGCGCACGACTCGGTGGCGTCCTGACGCTTGTCCTGGCAGGCATAGCGGCTCTGCTCGGAACAGTGGGCGCTAGCGGCTCGGGCGAACTCTTCTGGGATTTCTTCAGCGGATTCCATGGGCTCTTCTTCAGCGGCGATTCATGGCTGTTTGCATACTCCGACACCCTCATACGCCTGTATCCACTGCATTTTTGGCAGGACGCGGTCCTATACATCGGCCTGCTGGCTGCAATGGGGGCGGCGCTGCTGGTCATTGGACTTCGAGTCCGAACGCGAAGAACCAGCACTTTGGCTTGAAGCACGCGTCCGCGCAGCAGGGCTCTTGCAATGCATGATGTATAATCTTCATCATGCCGACTGAAAACGAAAAGGGAATCTCGCTATCAAATAAAGTCGCGCTGGTTACCGGCGCGGGACGGGGCATTGGGCGCGCCATTGCTCTTGAGTTTGCCAGGCGCGGCGCCGCGGTGGTGCTCAACTTCAACCGTTCGGGCCAGGAGGCCGAGGCCCTGGCCGGAGAGATCACCTCGGCAGGGGGAAAGGCAGTCACGTTCCAGGCGGACGTGGCGGATGGGACACAAGCTCAGGATCTGGTCAAGTACGCCATCGAAAGCCTTGGCGACCTGCACATCCTGGTAAACAATGCCGGGATCACGCGTGACACACTCGTCATGATGATGTCCGAGCAGGATTGGGACGACGTCATCCGAATCAACCTTAAGAGCACCTTCAATTGCTCAAAGGCTGCCGTCAAGCACATGCTGCGCAAGCGCTATGGGCGAATAATCAATATCGCCTCGGTGGCGGGGCAGATGGGCAACCCTGGTCAAACCAACTATTCCGCTTCCAAGGCCGGGCAGATTGGTTTCACCAAGTCCCTTGCGCGCGAGGTGGCTTCACGCAGCATCACAGTGAACGCGATCGCGCCCGGCTTCATCGATACGGAAATCCTGACCGCCATGAATCCTGACACGCTGGCCGCGGCGATCAAGCTGGTGCCGCTCGGCCGCAAGGGCCTCCCCAGCGAAGTCGCCTACGCGGCCGCTTTTCTGGCCTCTGATCAGGCCGCCTTCATCACAGGCCAGGTGCTTGGGGTGGACGGCGGCATGGCAATGATGTAGCGGCCCAGGGATCGGCCAGGCCAAGGAGCAAGCGCATGTCTGACTACGAACAATCAGCCGGCAAAGTCACGGTTTCACCCGGCGTCCTCGTTGCCATTGCCCACATGGCCGCCCGCGGCGTCCCCGGCGTCAAGTCGGTCGGTCGGGTTCATTCCACGCGCGCGGCGCTACTGCGAGGCCGCACCGGCGGCGGCGTCAGCCTGCTGAACCAGGATGGCGTGGTCACTGGCGATATGTTCCTAGTGATCAAGGCTGGCTTCAACGTGCGGGATGTCTGCCGAGAGGTTCAAAAGCAGGTGGCGCGGGCGCTTCAAGAGATGGCAGGCATGAGCATGAGCCGACTGGACATTCACGTGGAGGACATCGCCTACGAAGGGGCCGAGGCGTGACCTAGGATGAAGGCCCGAACCAGGGCGCGCGGTGTTGCCCTGCAAGCACTTTACGAAATTGACATGACCAACCACCCTCCGGGCGAGGTGCTCCAGAACCGCCTGCGGGCCGAGGTCCTTTCTGACGAACTGGCCGAGTTCGCCCGCAGCATAGTATTCGGCGTTCTCCCACTGGCATTTGAATTGGATCGTATCATCGCCCACTATGCACCCGAGTGGCCGCTGGATCAAATGGCTGCCATCGACCGCAACATCCTGAGGGTTGCTTGCTGGGAGTTCGCGGTGGAGGGCGATGCCCCGGTGAAAGTCGCCATTAACGAGGCTGTGGAGTTGGCCAAACTCTACGGCTCGGACAGCGCCCCGAGGTTTATTAACGGCGTCCTCGGCAGCCTGGCAGACCATGAGGCCGAGATCGGTCATCACCTCAAGGCCGCACGCCTTGCACTGGTTGACAAGGCCGTGGCGGGGCCGGGCGGAGCCAACTGAATGGAGATTCTCGGGATTGGGCCGTCCGAACTGGTACTCATCGTGGTTCTGGCTCTGATCATCCTGGGACCGCGCGACATGCAGAGGGCCGGACACACACTGGGACGCTGGCTTCGCCAGGTGGTGACATCGGACGGCTGGAAGTTCTTCCAGCAGACATCCCGAGAGATCCAAACGCTTCCCAATCGACTCATGCGCGAGGCTGCCCTCGAGGACCTGCAGGAGATCGAGCAGAGCATCCGCCCTCCACTCCACGACGTGGACGGCCAGCCATCGCAGTCCGTCTCAGCGCCAGTCACTGCTCCCGCACCGGATTCACAATCCGATTCACCACCGCACACGCTGCCGTCGCCGCCGGCAGATCCTCCAAGGACAGACTCTGGCAAGAATGCGTAGACTCGCCAGGGGGGTTTGGCGTGTGGTCACATCTCCGTTCCGGGCCGTAGCATGGATCGTGACACTCCCGCTCCGCCTCTTCCAAGCCCTCCGCCGTTTCATGCTGACAGAGCCCGAGGAGCACCCACTAACGGAGGTGTTCTCCGATCTGGCCCAAAGCCAGCACGCGCGGCAGCTTTTCTGGGAACAGGTTGAGGCTCTGCGCGGACACTTGTTACGGGCAGTTCTGGGAATTGTCGTCGGTGTGGGCGTGGCATTTGCTTTCACAGAAAGGCTGGTTCAGTTCCTGGCAAGGCCAGTTGGAGGCCTGAGCGCCCTGCGTGCCATTGAAGTTACCGAGTTGGTGGGGGTCTTCATGAAGGTGGCACTGCTCGCCGGCATCGCCATTGCCCTCCCCTACGTTGCGTTCGAGTTCTGGCTGTTTGCGGCGCCCGGGCTGAGGCCGCGCGAGCGGGCCTACGGGATGGTCGGGATACCACTTGCCGCGCTATTCTTCACGGGCGGCATGGCGTTCACCTACTACGTCCTTCTTCCGAGCGCGCTGCCTTTCCTGCTTAACTTTCTTGGCATCCAGGCTGAGTTGCGCCCGCAATCCTACTTTTCATTCGTCACCGGTTTGATGTTTTGGATTGGCATGGCGTTTGAGTTTCCCTTGCTGATCTACGTGCTGACCGCTATGGGCCTTGTCAAGCCCGGCGCCCTCCGGGGGCAGTGGCGCCTGGCCATCGTGATCATCGCCGTGCTCGCCGCTGCGATCACACCAACGGTCGACCCAGTGAACATGGCGCTTGTCATGCTGCCCATGATCTTGCTGTACTTCCTCAGCATTGCGCTGAGTTACGTGGCGAACGCCGGTCGGAATACGAACAGGACCGACACCTCGGTTCAGGAGGAATCATGACGAAGGCTCAGGCACCCCGCGTGTTCATTGCCTGCACCTGCCTGCTCGCTCTGGCCACGGCGGGCTGCGCGCTGCCGCCAATCAATCTTCCGGGTTTCTCCACGTCCGCCACGGCGGCGCCAGGTTTGAACATCCCCACGGCCACAAGCCTGCCTCGGGCGCAATCTGTTTTCATTGCCCAGCTTCCGGAACCCCTGGCAGATGGGGAATCGCTGGCCCTGGCCCTGCTTGACGAAGTCACCGGGCTGGCCCTGAACGCACAGCTCTATCCCATGCAGCAGATCAACGCGGTCACATATTCCGCCACCCTGGCGCTGCCCCACCACGCCATTGCAAAGTACCGATATGTGAGGCTGGGCGCCGCTCAGTTCGCCGAAGACACCGCGCTCGATGGCCCAATTCGCTATCGCCTCTATTCCGCGAATGGACCAGCGGAGGTGCGAGATGTTATCAGTGGCTGGAGCGACAGGCCCAACACGGTGCAGACCGGCAGCATCCAAGGGCGCATCGTCAACGCCGACACCGGCTCACCAGTCCCCGATATCCTGGTCACAGCCGCAGGACAGCGATCCTTCACAGATTCGGCTGGACGATTCAATCTGCAGGGTGTTGGAGTGGGAACCCACAATCTGGTGGCATACGCAATAGATGGCACGTTTGAGACGTTTCAACAAGGCGCCACCGTTGCCTCGGACCTCAATACCGCGGTGGACGTGCGACTGCGGGCTGCGCCGGTGGTCAAGGTCACCTTCGTCGTCGCCGCGCCGAATGACGTCCAAGGCGTGCCCATTCGGCTGGCTGGAAACCTGCTCGAGCTCGGCAACACCTTTGCCGATCTCAAGGGAGGCATGAGCGTCGTCCCCGAACGAATGCCGGTGATGGCATTGCTCCCGGATGGGCGTTACAGTGCAACTGTGAGCCTGCCGGCGGGCTCGTACTTGGAGTACAAGTACACCCTCGGGGACGGCTTCTGGAATTCAGAGCACTCCTCCTCGGGAGCGTTCCGGGTGAGAGAGCTCGTGGTCCCGGCGGCAGACGCGCTGAATCCAGGACACTGTGGAGACGTGGTCGGCTGGGACTTCTTCACCCATCCTCTTTGAGGTGAGTGTTCCGTCCAACACGCCGACGCAGGACATCATCTCGATCCAGTTCAATGCCTACGCTTGGACCGAGCCCATCCCCATGTGGCCGATGGGCGGGAATCGATGGGCATACAAACTCTACGGCCCGATCAACACCCTGGGGAACCTGCACTACCGGTACTGTCGGGCGGGTCAGTGTGGCAGTGCTGACGATTCGGCAACGGCCGGGGACGGTGCGCAGGGCCGGACCGTCGAGACAAGCCTGGTCGCCCAGAATATTCAAGACACAGTGTCGGAATGGGCCTGGCTCGGAGAGACGGAGCCCGGCACGCTGGTTGGCACGGACATTGGCGCGCGGCCGTCGGGCTTCGTGGCAGGCGTTGAATTGATGGCGGGATATCAGCCGAATTGGACTTACTACAATCCGCAGACCGTTCAGGGAGTGCAGGCACTGGGTGCTAACTGGATTGTGTACACCCCCGGGTGGACCTACGCGAATGCTGTACCGCTGGTGTTCGGCCTGGACCCCGCCGCAGAACCGTTTTGGTTGGACGACACGATCATGATAAGTCAGGCACGGGCGGCCAACTTGAATGTCGCCATTTTCCCTGTCGCCCGGTTTGGTGCCGCGGCCAATGACCTGTGGTCTGGCCCTGTCCGTGATGCTGCTTGGTGGCAGTCCTGGTTCGAGCAGTATCGTGCCTTTGCGGTCCACCACGCGGATCTTGCTACTCAGACGGGCTCGCAAGCGATAATACTGGGCGGCGACTGGATCGGCCCGGCACTGCCGGGCGGGCGGCTGGCGGACGGATCAGACTCCGGAGTCCCGGCCGACGCGGGCCTGCGCTGGCAAGCAATCCTGACGGAGGTTCGGCAGCACTTTGCTGGAAAGGTGTGGTGGGCGCTGCCTTTTGTCGAGGGTGTATCTGGCGACCCAGCCCCCTTCCTGGCTGACACGGACGGCCTGTACTTGCTCTGGGATGCCCCCCTCGGGGCGGCCGAGACGACATCCAAGTCCGAACTGGAGCAGGAGGCGGGGCGCCTGTTGGATGTCGACGTAGCGCCTTTACAACCCATTGTGGACCAACCCATCATGCTGGCGTTGGCTTACCCGTCTGCGCGAGGAGTGCGGGCTGGATGCCCGGGCGATGGCGGCGCCTGCCTCGGGTGGCAGCAATTCAATCAGCCAAATAACCCGGCCAGTGGTGGAGTCGACATGACTGCGCAGGTGGACCTCTATGAGGCCATGCTCAACGCCGTGAATTCGAGACCATACATTTCGGGCCTGATATCCCGAGGCTTCTATCCGCCAAGCTTGCTTCAGGATCTTTCGGCTTCGATACACGGTAAACCCGCTGCCGATTTGCTCTGGTACTGGTTTCCCCGCCTCACCGGATCCGTGAACTAGCGGGTCCGCACTGGCAAGTCAGGGGTCGGCTGAGCCAGTGCGCTGAATCCCGATTCGCGAAGCGGCGCACAGACCTCGAGCCTGCGCGCCGCTCTCTTTGCCACCTGGGATACTATGCCAGGTAGAGTACCTGTCCCACTCGGATGAGATTCGGATTGGTGATGTTGTTGCGCGTTGCCAGAGCGGCGATGGTCGTTCCGTACTTGAGGGCTATGGCGTAGAGCGTATCGCCGGCTTTGACGGTGTAGGTCTTGCTTGGCCCGGACGGGGACGGGATCTGCCCCGGGATGTTGAGTTTGTTACCTACCGTTATGAGCTGCGGATTCGCAGAGACAAGCTCTGAGATGGAGATCTGGTACCTGTCCGCGATCGAGTGGATGGTCTCGCCCGCGGCCACGACATGCGAGATCGAAACCGTGGCAGGCGCGCCCTTTCCAGCGAAAGCGATCAGGTCCTCCATCGTGCCGTTGAAGAGATCGAGATCCACATCGCCCTGGATGCCGTTTATCCGGCCCTTTCCGCTGTATTGCCAGAATGTCCAGGCGGACCAGGCCCGCGGCATGAGCGGGCTCATACCCGTCACGTATTTCTTGGGGAACCAGCCCAGCCAAAGAGGGTACTCCCCTGCCCACGCGGGCGGCTGGCCTTGAGTTACCAGGGTGGATTCCAGGAACGAGAGACCAGAGTAAATTAGAGGGCGTCGACCCAGTCGCCGTTCCACCTCATCCAGCCAGGTCTTGACCGCTGCGATGACATTCTTGTTAGAGACCCCATCGGTGACTTCCAGGTCGATGCTGCATGGCAATTCGCCATCGTCTTCACGCTCCTTGACCACTGAAACAAAGCGCTCGGCCTGCTGCACGGCGTCCTGGTTGGGATGGAAGAAGCAGTACGCCCCGCGCAATAGTCCGGCAACTCCGGCGCCCTCCCAATTGCCCGGAAATGTTGAATCGGTGTAACCCACTCCCTCGGTGGCTTTGATGAAAACGAAACGCACGCCCGCCGCGCGGACGGCTTGCCAGTTGATGTCTGCTTGCCAATACGAAACATCCAGACCGGGAACGATGTTCACGACGGCCTCCTGCGCCAGCACGCCATGAGATTAACATTCCGCGGGTTGGTCGGCAATGGGTAGAAATACCCGATCCGTGGGCGCAAAATGCGCCCACGTCGCCCAGCAATCCTGTAAGATTCCCGTAGACTCAGCTTACCCTACCCCTGACGCATCGAATCATGGTATAAGATTCTTGCCCTGCGGTGTTCGCGACATTGCGTTCAAGTTCTGAGCCAACACCTATCTAAGGGGCTTCTGTTTCTTGAGAACAACGCGATAGGCTTGAGCCAAGGCGACGTTTTCAAGTCGAGGCCCACCTGCGAAAGCAGGTTCAAAACCCCGCAATGCACGGCACATGCGGGGTATTTGCTTTAAGCAGGCATTCGCGGCGCTTCCAGGTGTTCACGCCCGGGACGGATGCCGACGCGCCGATCAGGGCGCCAGGTGGATGCCGATCGCCTCTCGGAGACCTGATTCGATCGCACCCTGGATCCAGGCGTGGTAGCTCGAAGCGTGCTCGCCCGCAAAATGGATCCGTCCCTCCGGTGCGATGATCTGCTGGTGCAACAGTGTGTGCTGGCCCGGATCGAAGAGCGCGAAAGCTCCGCCTGCGAACTCATCGTCATGCCACATCCAGGAGGCTCCCACCTCGAACTCCTGCAATACCTGCGGGTGGATCTGCGAAACATCCTTCAAGGCCTGCGTGATGCGGTCATCCGGAGACAGTGAACCCCACCGTTGAGCATCCTCTGACCAGGTGTAGCTGGCCAGGATCACCCCTCGTCCCGTCTCGCGACTGTGATCCGGGTAGTACAGGTTTCGGATGGGCAGGTCAGTGATGGTACCTCCGCCAAAAATGCCGTCATCTTCCTCCCAGAATCGACGCCGGCACTGGAAAAGGATCTTCGCCGAGGCGTCGTAGTGCAGCTGCCGGATGGCGCGCTGTTTTGCCCGAGTGAATGGTTTTAGGAACTCGACGTGCCGGAGGACCGGAAAAGGCACGGCGATAATTGCATAGTCACCTGTGACCTGGTCTCGGCCCGCCGCCGTCTGATAGAACACCGTTACGTCGTCGGGCGACTGGTTCAGGGCAATCATCTTGGCGCCGAACCGGATGTTAGGGCGCAGTTCGGGCAGAAAGGCATGCGGCAGCCGGTCGGTTCCGCCGTCGATTTCCACCATGTTGGTGTAGTAATTGCCCGAATCCTCGCGAAACACCTCCAGAAAGGAGGAGTTCATAACGGCTTCCTGATTGGCGAGCAGGCCGTACATCTCAATGGCCGCTTCGGACCAGCCCCGGGCCTCCAGGTACTCGCGCGTGGAGTAGTCATCATAGATGCTTACGATCTCATCCCACGCAGAATCGCCCTCGGTCCGCAGCTTTCTCAGCAGCGGCTCGATGGCCTCCATCCATAGCGATCCGGCGGTCCGATTCCGTTCGGATTCTGAGGTCTCAAAGCCCAGCAGGCTCGGGTCGGCGTTGGCCTGGGAGATCCGCAGCCTGCGCCCACCGATGAAATAGTAGGCATTGGGGTTGTCCATGGTGAAATCATGCGTTGCAAGTCCGAACTTGGAGATATATGCCAGTGTAAGCTCGTGGGCGCGCGGGATGCGCATGGCGCCCACCTCGGCGTACAGGCCGTCTGTAAAGGGGTGCCTCAGCGTAAGGACGCGTCCGCCCACGCGATGTTGTCCTTCGATGATCAGTGGCTCGTGTCCAGCGCGCTTCAGCTCGTAAGCCGCGACCAGTCCAGCTACACCGGCGCCGACGATGATGACTTTCTTCCGACGAACCGGCGCGAGCGTTTCGCCGATTCCCCTCCGGATGACGTTCAGGTAATTGTCAATGCTGTAAGTGGGACGCATGCTCTCCTCCGGACCGATACCCAATGCCTCCCAGGCGGCGGGCACGGCGTCGCCAATCCGCTGGGGAGGCCTAATCATATCGAAAGTATGCCGCCACCGCAAACTGCCGCTTGCTTTGAGGCGCTTGACGAGATATGCGGCCGCGTGTACAATCCCGCCGATTTGCCAACTGAATAACGGAGAACTAGCGGCTGGGTCTTGGGTTGCACCGAGACTACGAGGTGGAGGTTCCGTCCCGCGAGGGACGCGCTAAGGACCGAGGTCGCCCCCCAGGGGACGCCCGGCCTGAAAATCGGATCGATCAGCGGATGCCTCCGGAGCCCATCACAGGCTCCCTTCTCCCTTCCAAAGCAAGCGCCATGGGCACGACGGGCCGCAAGGTCCGTAGCCTACCGCCGAAATACGGACGGCAACGTCTGGGACAAGGCGGGCGCGGTGAGCGGCATCGGGTGACTAGCCCGAAGCCTGTGGGAACAAGTGGAAGGGCTGCTTCGCATGGTGGCGATCACCGTAGCAAAGGCACGCCCAGGCGTGTCTTTTTGTTTTTGACTGACAAGGCGCGGAGGTCGGGCAAGTCGATGATCGCAACACGATGGCACGAAACCTTATGGCTTGTGAGGGCCTGCACACGCAGGGAATTGCTCGGGCCGCGGGCAATGCCTAATCTGCACACCATGACCACGAGCGGCGGCACCGGATTTATCAAGAATGCCGCTGCCCATGGGGCCGGCCAAGCTGGACCAACGCGAAGGGTCAACCTCGAAGGCATTGGGTATTCAGCAGGTTGGGATGAGCTGTCGAGGAAACACCGTCCAGTCACGGGGCACCCCTTGCCTCCGCATAAGCCCGGGTTTGAGCAATGCGCGGTCGTAGGAAAGGCGAAATGAGAGTGCGGCCTCTCGTGAATCGAGCAAGTTCCGGGTCGCCGGGCCTGGCGCTGATGCATACAATCGGTGCAGATCAAGCCAGGAGGAACCCATGACGATCGAACTCCAATCCGACATGCGGCAATTGAGCGATGACTATGCACTCGTCGAGAAAGCCATAGCGTTTCTGGATCTGAATGCCTCGAGCCAGCCGGAGCTGGCCGACGTAGCCAGGGCGGTGGGCGTCAGCGAGTTCCACTTCCAGCGGACCTTCACGCGTTGGGCCGGCATCAGCCCAAAGCGTTTCCTGCAGTTCCTGACCCGCGAGCGTGCCCGCCTGCTGTTGGAGCGATCTGAGAACCTGCTGGACACGACATTCCAACTGGGACTTTCAAGCCCGGGCAGGCTGCATGACCTATTCGTAACCACGGAGGCGGTCACTCCCGGCCAGTACAAGAGCCGCGGCGTCGGCCTCACGATCCGCTATGGCGTGTTCCCCACTCCGTTCGGGAGCTGCCTCCTCGGTGTCACAGAGCGCGGCGTGTGCCACCTCGGATTCGTGCAGGGCAGCGAAGGTGACGCTCTGGATGAGATGGTGGACTATTGGCAACAAGCCCGGATCGTGGAGGACAACACGGCGACCGCCCCCTTGGTAGATTCCATTTTCAGAATTGGCCGGGCTCCGGTCGAGCCATTGCACATCCTTCTGCGCGGCACGAACTTCCAGATCAAAGTGTGGGAGGCCCTGCTGCGAATTCCGTCCGGAAGTCGTCAGCACCTACGAGGACCTTGCCCACAGCATCGGGCAACCCCGCGCCGTGCGAGCGGTCGGAACTGCTGTGGCGCGCAATCCGATCCCCGTGTTGATCCCTTGCCACCGGGTCATTCGCAAGCTGGGCGAATTTGGCAACTATAGATACGGCACCACCCGCAAACGCGCGCTGATCGCGTGGGAAATGGCGCGCGCGGACCGGCTGGCGGAAGTGGCCTAGGAGGCGCATGCGTACAAAGATCTGGCTGGCCCTCCTCGCCCTCTACATCGTCTGGGGCTCCACTTACCTGGCTATTCGTTTCGCCGTTGAGACGATCCCACCGTTCCTCATGGCGGGATTCCGCTTCCTGATATCGGGCGCCGTACTGTTCACCGTCCGCAAGATGGCTGGAGATCCGAACCCCACCCCGAGACAATGGCGATCCGCGGCCATCGTCGGTCTTCTCCTCCTTCTCGGCGGCAACGGCCTCGTGAGTTGGGCCGAACAACATATTGCTTCTGGTATCGCGGCACTGATGGTTGCCTCCATCCCGTTGTGGATGGTGCTATTGGATGCCCTGCGCCGGGGCGGCACCAAGCCCGACTCAAGGATCGTGATCGGGCTCCTGATTGGCTTTGCCGGCATCGCCCTGCTCGTGAGCTCGGCCTATGGCCTGACGCCCGCAGACGGCCTTGACCCGCTCGGATTGGCGGTCCTGCTGCTGGCATCCCTGCTCTGGTCGCTGGGCTCCTTGTACGGAAGGGATGCAGACATGCCGCAGTCATCGCTGCTGGGAACGGCGATGGAAATGTTGACCGGCTCCGCCGGCCTGCTGGTCGTCGGCACACTGGCGGGCGAATGGCGTGGCTTTCGAATCGCGGATGTCAGCTTGAATTCGGGCCTCGGACTGGCGTATCTGATCGTCTTTGGCTCGCTGGTCGGATTCGTTTCGTACAGTTGGTTGCTGCGCAATGCTCCCATATCCCTTGTCTCGACCTACGCCTACGTGAATCCGGTTGTGGCGATCTTCGTGGGAGCCTGGCTGGCGAGTGAACTATTGACCCCAAGGATCATCCTTTCGGCCCTCGTCATTATCGGGTCGGTCGTGATCGTTAATCTCTCGCGTCAAAGCCGGATTCGGACCAGGGAGGAGTCGAGCGCAGGTCCAACAGACTAAGGCTTGAAGCTGTCGAGCGTTGTTGTCAAGCGGCGGGTGCCGCACCGCAGATATTGATAAAAGGAGACACATGGACGCGAAGGATCTGATCAAGCGGGTTAAGGACGATGACATCAAGTTCATCTCGTTGCAGTTTTCCGATGTGACCGGCTCGGTGAAGAGCGTGGACATGCCGGTGGCGGGCCTCGAGGGTGCCCTGGCCGATGGCGTCTGGTTCGATGGTTCGTCCGTGGAAGGCTTCGCCCGCATCCAGGAAAGCGATATGCACCTGCGCCTGGATCCCGACACATATGCCGTGCTCACCTGGACCAAGCCGGAGCTCAGGCGGGCGCGGATCTTTTGCGATATCTACACCCCTTCGGGCGAGCCCTTTGAGGGCGACCCTCGAGGGACGCTCAAGCGCATGCTCAAAACGATTGAAGCGCGCGGTTGGTCCTACAACGTCGGCCCCGAGCCCGAGTTCTTCCTGTTCCGCGGCCCCAACGGCGGCGGCGTGCACCCCACGCCTCATGACAACGGCGGCTATTTCGATTTCTCGTCCGACGACGAAGCCGCCCACGTGCGGGCCGCGCTGATGGATGCACTCAATCGCATGGGGCTCGAAGTCGAGGTGGGTCATCATGAGGTCGCCCGCGGCCAGCATGAGATCGATTTCCGCTTCGCCAACGCGCTGCGGGCGGCTGACAATATTCTGACTCTGAAGTACGCGGTCAAGGCAATCGCCAATCAGCACGGGTTGATCGCTTCCTTCATGCCCAAGCCGGTCTTCGGCATCAACGGCTCTGGCATGCACTGCCATCAATCCATTTTCGACGCCAAAGGCAACAACCTGTTCTTTGATGCCGCCGACCCGGTGAATCTCTCGAAACTGGCCTACTCGTTCATTGCCGGGCAGCTTGCCCACGCGCGCGCGCTAGCAGCCGTGGTAGCTCCGACCGTCAATTCCTACAAGCGCCTGGTGCCGGGCTACGAGGCGCCGGTCTATGTCGGCTGGGCTCAGCAGAATCGATCCGCGCTGGTCCGGATTCCGCGCTACACCAAGGGCCGCGACAAGGCCGTGCGCGCCGAACTGCGCTTCCCGGATCCATCCTCCAATCCGTACCTCGCCTTCACAGTCATGCTGGCCGCGGCTCTCGACGGCATCGAGAAGAACCTGACACCTCCGCCCGCTCTGAACAACGTCAACCTGTACCACCTCAGCCCGGAGGAGCGCAAGAAATTGGGTGTCACGGAGCTCCCGGGATCGCTGGCCGAAGCACTGAAAGAATTGGATCGAGATGATACGCTCAAGTCGGCCTTGGGCAGCGTCACCTACGAGGCCTTCACCCGCGCCAAGTGGGCTGAGTGGGATGAGTACCGCCTGCGTGTGACGGACTTCGAGGTGGAACGCTACCTCGAATCCGCCTGAGCTTGCCTTGAAGCCGGACCGCCGGGTGGTTCCGTCAGCGTTGAGTGCGCATCACGCGGGCTACCCGGCGGACTTGGCCAGGGCTGAGATCTCATGCCGGGTCGCATACTCGGCGACCAGCTTGCCATCTCTCATCTGCAACACCCGATCCACGTTTCGGCACATCCGCAAGTCATGCGTGACCATGATGCCCGCACCCTCACGCTCGTGGATCAGGCCGGCGAATGTCTCCACGACCTGGAAAGCACGCGCCGTATCCAGGGCGGCCGTGGGCTCATCCGCCAAAACGAGTGCGGGGTCGTGTATGAGCGCCCTTGCGATCGCCACCCGCTGTTGTTGACCGCCGGACAACTGGCCCGGCAGGAATTTCAGGTGATCACCCAGCCCCAGGCGAGAGAGCAGGGCCACGGGAAGATCGCGAGATGCCGCTCCACCAATCCCATTGAGTCGAAGCATCAGCTCGACATTCTCCCTGGCGGTTAGGAAGGGGATGAGGTTGTTGGATTGAAACGTGAAGCCAATGCGGGCGCGGCGCAGGCGCACGCGGGAGGCCTCATCCATTCGCGAGAGGGCCTGGCCATCGATCAATACGTCGCCTGAAGTCGGCGCCAGCAGGGCAGCCAATACGGAGAGCAATGTGGTCTTCCCGGATCCGCTGGGTCCGACCAGTGCAACAAACTCGCCAGCGTGCACATCAAAGGAAACGTCATCCACCGCGTGCACCGGTGCGCCGTCCAGCATGAACGTCTTGACGAGGTTGCGAACTTCCAGAACGGTTTTCTTCATCTTGTCTGTCATTGCAGGCGCAAGGCACGCAGCGGCTCGATACGCACGGCATACAGCACAGAAACCAGCCCCCCGAGTGGCCCGATCAGCATCAGCGCCATGACCGAGAGCGCCGCCCGCATCCCGTTGAACGAGAGCGGCACGGTGGGCGGAAAACCCAGCGAAAGCACGAATGTCAAGAGCCACCCCAGCCCCACCCCCACGGCCGTGACGGCAATGATCTGGATCACGGCCGCGAGCCCGACAGACGCGTTCGAGGAGCCGATGGCCTTCAAGACGCCGATTTGGGGAACCTTCTGTAGGATCTGGATCTGAAAGAACCCTCCAATGACCAGGATACCGATCAAGAGGGTGAAGACGCCCTGGGTCTGAACGGTCGATTGTTGTGCCGAGTAACCGGGTACGTTGGAAATTGTCTTGGAGATGTCCGCCACCTCGATTTTGGGCACTTCGACTTGCAGGCGCGCCGTCATCCCGCTCGCATCCTCCGGATCCATCAGGCGCACGGCGATCACATTTGGAATTGGCGTATTATCCCGCAACTCAGCTTCGGACTGAGGCCTTGTTCTTTCCCAGGTCGAAGGGGAAGCAAAGAGGCTTGGTTGAAACTGGTACGACTGAGCCTCCGTGACTCCCACCACAACCAGGTCGAAAAACACGTCTTCCGCGCCCTGCGTGGAACGCAGTTCCAGGCGGTCGCCCACGCGCAGACCCGAGCGGTCGACCAGGTTTCGGTCGATCACGACCTCGTTGGACTCGCCGGCCCGAAAGCTCGATCCAGAAAGCAGCTCCGGCATGCCGGGCTCTTGCGGTTCAACCCCGAGCAAAGAAACCTTGATGGGCTCCTGGGTGGAGACGATTTCTGCATTGGACGTGTAGATGGCGCCGGCACTCATCACGCCGTCCACCCTTCGCACCGCCCGCAATGTCGCCCCGTCCAGCTTGCTCGACGGGATGATGTAATCGGATTTCTCCCGAAAGACGATCACCTGTGCCTCAAGATTGGCGAGATATTCGCGGTTGGCGTTGGCCAGGCCCTCTCCCAATGCGGCGATGAAAAGCACAAGCAGGGTGATCAGCGCGATGACCAGGCTGAGCAGGAAGAAACGGCCGCGATTCCTCCAGACCTCCTTGAGCGCGATATATGCAGCAAAAGACATGGTTTTCATCTGGACTGCCCTTCCCCGGGCAGCCTGTTGCCCACGGCGCTCAGGTCGTCATGGGTGCATTAGTCAATCGTTCGCGTGTGCGTGTTGGCGCGGCCGGTTCAGACACCGGTCGAAGACCGCTCGATCATCCGACAGAAGGAACACAAACCGGGCGCGGAGGTGGGTTGTCCGCATCCCGCGCAGACTTCCAGGGGCGGTCTGTCCTCATCTCGACCTGAGAACAAACCTTGATCCCTGGCCTCCAGGAATCGCAGGTAGAAATTGAGCTTGGTGCCAGGGTTCTCGTTCTCCATCCGGTTCAGCACGTCCTTGTGGTATATGGAGGTCGAACCCTCTGCAAACGGACACTCCTCGTAGATGTATTCGATTCCGCGCAGCAGGGCGTAGGCCGCCATTTCTCGCTCATAGAAGCGGCATAACGGCTTGACCTTACGGGCAAGGCCGGGCGTGGCCGGAAGCACCGGACCTTGTCGCCGCAGAAAATCCCCAGACCAGCGGAGCGTGTTTCCAAACAACACGGCTGCTTCGTCGTCCAGATTGTGACCAGTGGCGAGCACGTCATAGCCCAGGTCCCGAGCCATGCGGTTCATGATGTGGCGTTTGCTCAGGCCGCAGACAGCGCATGGCTTGCCCCGACCACGTTGGCTGATCTCTGCGAGGATCGGTATGGGCTGCCCGTACTCGCGTTGGACATCCACCTCGTGCAACTTGAGGCCATTTCGATCGGCAAACTCCCGGGCACGTGCGTGTGAGGCCGCTGAATAGCCACTGCCACCATCAATGCCGAGACCGATGTAGAGACCGTCAGCCTGGTACCCGAGCCGATCCAGCAGATCCCAGAGTGAGAGCGAGTCCTTGCCGCCAGAAACAGCCACGAGTATCCGCTCCTCGTGGCCGAACATCTCGTACTTGCGAATGAAACGTTCGGTTTGTTCAGGCAGCCAATCCAGGAAGTCGCGCGCCGCATAGCGCCAGCCTGTGCTGTCGCATGTTGACAGCCGCCTTCTGTCCGCATTGCCTGCACTTCATCTGCTTTTTCCATCGCTGCGACCGCCGGGGCGGGCAACCGGCCGCGGCAATTCGCTATCCGCCGGAAATGACGGCGACAAGCTTGATCACTTCGCCATCCCTGAGGATCTCGTCCTCAAGGATCAACTCGCCTTCGCGTGTCGCGAGCACGGTCTCAGGCAGGATACCCGCTTTCTCCAGCGCAGAGAGCAGCGTCATGCCGGGCTTCACTTCAAATTCCCTGTCTCGCAGGACGAGTGTAACCATGATCGATCTCAGGAGGTATTTTCAGCACGCGGCCCCCCTACCCCGGCTTGACACGCTTCTGGCGCAACCTGTACCATCATGGTCGCACGTGGGCGTCTTCCAGCCATGACAGCAGGTCGCAACCAACGCGTCGGAGCCTGGGGCGAGCAGGCGGCGGCCGCGTACCTCACCGTGAAAGGGTACCAGGTCGTTCCGCGGAATCTCCGCACGCCGCATGGGGAGATCGACATCCTGGCCATGCACGGGAACCTCAGCGTTTTTGTCGAAGTCAAGGCCAGAACATCCGCCAGACTGGGGCCCCCAGAGATCGCCGTTGGTCCACGGAAACAGGCCCACATGCGCGCCGCCGCCGAGTTCTATGCCCAACAGAACGCGATCAACCACTGGAGGATCGACGTGATCGCGGTGGAGAAGATCGACGGGCAGCCCCGCATTACTCATTTCGAGAATGCCCTTTCGTAGAACTCCTGGCACGGCTCGGAGGGCACCCAGGATGAATCCCTCGGGAACGATTGGCGCTGCCTCGGTGGGAGCCGAAGCCAAGCCCCTCGTGGTCATTCTGGTGGGGCCGACGGCCGTCGGCAAGACCGAGCTTGCGCTCAATTTGGCCGCTTTGCTTAAAGGGGAAATCGTCTCCGCAGATTCCCGCCTCTTCTACCGGGGCATGGATATTGGCACCGCCAAGCCGAGCCTGGAAGAACGGACTCGGGTTCCCCATCACCTGATCGATATCGTCGAGCCCAACCAGACCCTCAACCTCGCCGATTTCCGCAACCGAGCGCTGCATGCCATCGTTGGGATCGTGACGCGCGGCAGGCTGCCGTTGCTGGTCGGGGGCACCGGTCAGTACGTCGAGGCCGTGCGCTCCGGATGGAATCCGCCACCGGTTGCCCCAAACGAGCGCCTGAGACTCCAGCTCACACAACTGGGTGAAAACAGAGGAGAGGTGTGGCTTCACGACCGACTTGCGGATATGGACGCGACCGCCGCAGCGAAGATCGAACCACGCAATCTTCGCCGGACGGTCCGGGCGCTGGAGGTAATCTTCCTCACGGGCGGCGATTCTCCGAGCAACGCGGCGCCAGCGAGATACCGTATCGCCTGCTCACCATTGGACTTCGCCGCACCCGCCATGACCTGTACGCGCGCGTTGATGCTCGCATCGATGCAATGCTCCAGAATGGGCTGATTGAGGAAACGCGGCAACTTCTGCGAGCAGGGTATGGCCCCGACCTTCCGGCCTTCTCAGCGATCGGCTATTCTCAGTGCGTCCAGGTGATCAACGGCGACATCGATCTGCGCCAGGCCCGCGTGACAATGCAGCGGCTGACACGGATGTTCGTCAGGCGCCAGTCAAACTGGTTCAAGGAAAGCGATCCAACGATCACCTGGTTCGACGCCACGCGGCCGGACCTGGTTCAGGCTGTTTCGACCCTGATCGAGCGCAGCTTCCACGAGCCAACTGGCGCCCGGAACACTGGAGCGTAACCAATCAGCGATCCGTCCGCCAGGCCAACGGCCCTGCCCGGAAGCAAGTAGGTCACGTCCAAACCGACGGGACTTCAAGGCCGGCGGCCTGGAGTATCGCGCAAGCACGTTGAGGGGAGGCACTCAGCCCATGGCGGCGATGAGGAGCCGCGAATCGCAAGCCGGGGCTCCGCTTTCAGCGGAGCCCCGCACTTCACCTGGTGCAGCGTACGCCGCCTAAGCGCCGATCGCGGCTTGGGGCGCCAACGTCGGCTGGGGCGTGCCGCTCTTCTTGGGATTTGGCGGCGGGAAGATCGCCTCGAACTCCTCACGGTTGATGGTCTCGACCTCCAGCAGTTTGTTGGCCACTGCGTCCAGTTTGTCACGGTACTCCATCAGCAGCTGTCGCGCCAGCTTGTAGGATTCATCCACGATCTTGCGCACTTCGTCGTCGATCTTCTCGGCCATCGGCCTCCGAGTAGTCGCGCTGCTCCGAGATCTCGCGTCCGAGGAAGATCAGCTCTTCCTTCTGGCCGTACTGCAGCGGCCCCAGTTCGCCGCTCATGCCCAGGCGCGTGACCATCGTCCGCGCCATCCGCGTCACCTGCTCGATATCGTTCGACGCGCCCGACGTGATGTCGTCAAAGACCAGTTCCTCGGCCACCCGCCCACCCAGTGCGTAGGCCAGGTTGGCCAGCAGCTTCTTGCGGGAGAACAGCAGACGGTCCTCATCCGGCCGGAACCAGGTTACGCCGCCTGCTTGCGCCCGGCCAACGATCGAGACCTTCTGGACCGGGTCGGCTTCCGGAATGGCGTTCGCCACGACAGCGTGCCCGGCCTCATGGTAGGCAATGATGCGCTTTTCTTCGTCCGAGATGAGCCGGGACTTGCGCTCCGGTCCCATCACGACGCGTTCAATGGCCTCCTCAAGCTCCGGCTGGCCGATCGATTTCTTGTTGCGCCGGGCCGCCAGGATCGCTCCTTCATTGACCAGGTTCTCCAGGTCCGCACCCACAAATCCGGGCGTGCCTCGCGCCAGCGAGCCCAGGTCCACCGCCGGATCCAGCGGTTTGCCCTTCACGTGCACCTTGAGTATTGCCTCACGTCCCTTGACGTCCGGACGATCCAGCGTGATGCGCCGATCAAACCGTCCGGGCCTGAGCAGCGCCGGATCCAGAATGTCCGGTCGGTTGGTCGCCGCGATGATGATCACATTGGTATCCGTGTCGAAGCCGTCCATCTCGACCAGCATCTGATTGAGCGTCTGTTCGCGCTCATCGTGCGAGCCGCCCAGGCCGGCGCCCCGCTGCCGCCCGACCGCATCGATCTCATCCACAAACACGATGCACGGCGAGTGTCGCTTGGCCTGATCGAAGAGATCGCGCACACGGCTGGCGCCGACGCCCACGAACATCTCGACGAATTCGGAGCCCGAGATCGAGAAGAACGGCACGCCGGCTTCGCCCGGACACCGCCTTGGCCAGCAGCGTCTTGCCGGTGCCGGGCGGGCCCACCAGCAGCACGCCCTTCGGAATTCGCGCGCCCAGCTGGATGAACTTCTGGGGCTCCTTCAGGAATTCGACCACCTCGGCAAGTTCCTGCTTTGGATTCCTCGACGCCGGCCACATCCTCAAAGGTCACTGTCGGGTGTTCGCCGCTGAACATCCGGGCGCGGCTCTTGCCGAAGGCCATCGCCGCGTTGTTGCTGCCCTGCGCCTGCCGGAAGATGAACCACAGAACGCCCGCCATGAAGATCACCGGCAGGATGTAGAGCAGGCTGCTCAGGATGCCTGCCCATTGTGACGGCGGCTTCACCTCGATCTTGACCTGCTCTGAAGTGAGCTGCTCCGGCTTCACGCCCAGGCTGATCAGTTGATCGACCAGCGTCGCCGTGGTCTCCTTGTGCGATTCGCCTTCCTTGCCGGACTTGTAGACGATCTTGATCGTGTCGTCGTCCTGGATGATGACGCGCGCGACGCTGCCCGTCTGGATATCGTGGGCCACCTCATTGATCGTCAGCGCCTGCTGATCCGCGGTGTCCTGTCTGAAGACCAACGTACAGCATGACACCAATCGCCACCAGCAGCAGGAAGTAGATGATGAACGAATTGGTTCGAGTTTGAATTCACCGATTCCTCCAAATTCCCTAATCCTTGGGATTATACCAATGCGCCTGCCTGGGACGCGTCCGCGGCCCAGCTTCATACGTGGCTCTAACAATCTGCACCGGGCAGCCTGAGGCCTGCTGCTCGTGCACGACACCTATTGCACTCGGCGGCGCAATCCGGGATGCGGCTCGCCCGCGAACGGCGCTTATGGTACACTCACGAGCGGTCCTGCGCCGCGTGGACGCTCGCTGGAAAGGGTCCCATGCAACGCATCCTGTGCATTGAAGACGACCCGGACATGATCGACCTGATCCGGCTGATCCTGGAACGACGCGGGTTTCGTCGTCGAGGGCGCGGACGGCGGCAAGGCCGGCCTGCAGGCCATGCAGGCGTCACCCCCGGATCTTGTCCTGCTGGACCTGATGATGCCGGATATGGATGGTTGGGACGTGTACCAGAAGATGAAGGCCGACGCGATGACCCGCAACATCCCCATCATCGTCGTCACGGCCAGCGCGCAGGCCATTGACCGGGAGTTCGGGCTGCACATCGCCAAGGTGGACGACTACATTGTCAAGCCATTCAGCCCGCAGGACCTGCTCGCCAGCGTTGATCGCGTGCTCGGCAATCAGCCGGGTGGTCGCCAGCCGAAGCTGACCACGTTCTTCTCGGCCCGACCACCGAGTAGCTGACGCACTGCCATGACTGCCTTCGTTTGCGTGAAGAACCTGGAGCGAGCGGCGAGCGACCCGGTACGCGTTGCACTCTGCGACAGTTCTTCAGCCGCCTGAGGGGCCTCATGTTCCGCAGTACGCTGCCCACCGACGGGGCGTTCTTCTCGTGGGAGACCGGGATTCCCGCCTGGACGCTGCCATCCACATGCTGTTCGTGCCGTTTGGATCTCGCGGTCTTCTGGATCAACTCCGAGTTGCAGGTAGTCGACAAGGTCCTCGCCAAATCCTGGCGGCCAGCCTACGTCCCGTGCCGACCCGCGCGCTACGTGCTGGAGCTGCATCCGGATCACCTCCTGGACTATGAGATCGGCGACAAGGTCGGACTTCTCGATGCTTAGGCGCGCCCTGGTCGCCATCGCCTCATCCTTGGGATGCTCGTTCCGCTGTCATCGGCGTCCGCGCAGGATCCCACTCCGACGGCGCCTGGGCCGATCTACATCGTCCAGGCCAACGAGTACCTATCCACGATCGCTGACCGTTTCGACGTGGACATCAACGCACTGATGCTGGTGAACGACATCACCAATCCGGATCTGATTTCGGAGGGCGCCCGCCTGATCATCCCCGGCCTGGAAGGCGTGAACGGCATCCTGGACACGGAGATCGTGAATTTTGGGGACTCTTTCCGCAGCATGGTGCGGCGGACGCGGATCCCGATCGAACTGCTGCAGAAGCTGAATCACGTTGTCAGTCCGACGGAGTTCTACGTCGGCGCCGGCATGATCATTCCCAAGCAGGAGGGCGTTGCGCAGCTCACGCGACGCCTGACGACGATCAAGGGCCAGTCTCTCCTGGAAACAGCCGTGCGCGGTGATACCGATGCCTGGACACTTGCCGCCCTCAATGGGCTGCAGGGAACCTGGGATGGGCTTCCCGCTGACAGTCTGTACACGACCGGTGCGGGCTCCCAAGAGCAGCTCCCCACCGGACTCCCCTCGGCCTTCAAAAGCGCCGAGATACGCACCCTTCCGCTCAAGCAGGGATCCACGGCCGAGATCCTTGTTTCGGTCACGGCAGAGACACAACTCTCGGGGTCTCTGGCGGACTATCAACTTCATTTCCTGCCGATGACCGACGGGCAAATGGTCGCATTGCAGGGCATTCATGCAATGCTTGCGCCCGGCGTTTATCCGCTGCAGTTGGACGCCCAACTGCCGGACGGCACAACGCAGTCTTTCCAACAGTCGCTGGTCATCTCGGATGCCGCCTTTCCCAAGGAATCGCTGACAGTGCCTGCGGAATCCATCGATCCGGCCGTCACCGCCCCCGAGGAGCAGTTTGTGCTCAGCATCGTCAGGCCGGTTACGGACGCGAGACAATGGAGTGGCACTTGGAGCATGCCGGTCGGCTGAACCCTTCTGCATCAAGGACTGGTTCGGAACACGCCGTTCGTTCAACCTCAGCGACTACGACTACTTTCACGCCGGTGTGGACTACGGCGTGTGTTCGGTCGAGAAGCCATTCGACATATACGCCGCGGCTCCCGGCACCGTGGTCTTCTCCGGGCCGCTGAACGTGCGGGGAACTGCCACCTTCATCGACCACGGCTGGGGCGTCTATTCGGGCTACTTCCACCAGGAGGAATCCTACGTCACGGTCGGGCCAGGAAGTTCAGACGGGCGACTTGATCGGCAAGATCGGCGCCACGGGGCGCGTCACCGGCCCGCACCTGCACTTTGAAGTGTGGGCTGGCGGGGTGCAGGTCAATCCGCTGGACTGGCTTGCGCAGGCTTACCCCTAGCCCGGGATGCGGCCGAGGCTCCTGAACATAGCCCGGCGAGGATTCCGTGGCCCCTCGCCGGTGTTCGACGGGTGCTCGGTTTAGGGGGGCCTCGAACTGGAGCCACCAGCGTGGGCCGGCGGCCCACGCTGGTGGAAGGTCTAGACAGACGCACTTGACCGCCTACTCAATTGACTTATTATTGGGTATCCGATAGTGGGTTTGATATCCGGGTCTTAGCGTCATGGTTGCGCCGCGAGACAATCCATGCAAGTGTGGGTCAGGCTCGCGGCTTTCTGCATATCGAAGCCGGATCCTTCCACAACAACGACGGATGGATAAGGAGGTGAGCAGACACCTGATATAGCCCTGTCAGCTGCATTGCGTTCCAACCGGCCGCGGACTTCCTGTCGACGCCGGGGAACTGTTCGCCAAATCTACGGAGGAGTAAGAATGTCTAAGCGAATGCTCGTATTGATCTCGATGCTCGTCGGCTTGAGCATGATCATCGCTGCCTGCGCGCCGGCGCCGGCGGCCACCGAGGCACCCGCCGCGCCCGCGCAGCCCGCTGCGCCCGCAGCGTTTTCCTGCACCGACACTATCGGCTGCGTGGACGTCGGCCCCACCGATCCGATCCACATCGCCTACCTGCTGGTCGTCGCCGGCCCGAATGAGACCCTGGGCGTCGACTCGCGCAACGGCATTGAGATCGCCATTGACGATGCTGGCGGCAAGATCCTGAACCACGACGTCAAGTTCGACGGCGAGGACGGCGGCTGCGATGCTGGCCCTGGCCAGACCGCCGGCGCCAAGCTGGCTGCCGACAACACGATCGTTGCCGTGATCGGCACCTCCTGCTCCAGCGAAGCCCGCGCGGCTGAGCCCCTGCTCTCCAAGGCCGGTTTCGTCACCATTTCCCCCTCCAACACCGCCCCTGACCTGACCGAGGCGGGCAACGCCAACAACTATCCGGGCTACCTGCGCACCGCCCACAACGACAAGATCCAGGGCGCGGTTGCGGCTCAGTACGCCTACGACGTTCTCAAGGTCACGAAGGCCGCCACCATCCATGATGGCTCGCTCTATGCCGACAAGCTGCAGCAGGTCTTCGCCGAGAACTTCAAGAAGCATGGGCGGCACCATCACGGCTCAGACCGCGGTCGACCCCAACTCGACCGACATGTCCTCGGTGCTGGCGGACATCGCGGCCGGCAAGCCCGAGATGATCTACTTCCCGATCTTCCAGCCGGCAGGACCGCTGATCATTCAGCAGGCCCGCCAGAGCGCCGACCTGAAGGATGTCTACCTGATGGGCGCCGACGGCCTGTTCTCGCCGGACGTCCCCAAGGGCGCCGGCGACTTCGTCGAGGGCTTCCGCGTTTCGAGCCCGGTGGTGACCGGCGCTGACTACGATGCCTTCGTGGCCAAGTACAAGGCCAAGTTCGGCACCGATCCGATCAGCATCTTCCATGCGCACGCCTATGATGCCTTCAACATGATCAAGGCTGCCATCGAGAAGGTTGCCGTCGTCGAATGCCGATGGCACCGTTCACATTGGCCGCCAGGCGCTGCGCGACGCGATGTACGCCACGAAGGACTTCAAGGGTCTGACGGGCGTCCTGACCTGCACGCCGACGGGTGACTGCGCCAATCCTGTCATTGGCGTGTACGAGTACCACAAGGGCGCTTACCCGCCTGAGTTGATCTGGCAACCCGGTCAATAGAGGCGTAATCGAGAGGGGCGAGGCAAGCCTCGCCCCTCTTCCGTAACCCTTCCGTACGGCAGGAGGCTAGCATGCTTCGTACCTGGCGTCAGCGCGTCACTTTCATCGATCTTGTGGTCTGGGCCATCGGCGTCGCCATCGCAGTCGTGGTGGTGGTCGGCACGATCAAGACCCTGCAATCGGGAAAATATGACCCGACGTCTGGCTCGACTTGACCATCAAGGGCTTGGCGCTGGGCGGCGTCTACGCCCTGATCGCCATGGGCTACACGCTGGTCTACGGCATCCTCAAGATGATCAACTTCGCCCACAGCGAAGTCTTCATGAGCGGGCCCTTCACCGCCGTGTTTCTGGCCATCTCCTTCTCCAAGTCCGGCTTCATGGACCGCAATCCGCTGATTGGCATGCTGCTGGTCACCCTGCTGGCGGTCGTCGTCTCGGCCACGGTTGCCATACTCCTGGAGCGAATCGCCTATCGGCCGCTGCGCGCTGCGCCTCGCCTGGTGCCGCTGATCACCGCCATCGGCGCCTCGTTCTTCCTGCAATACGTCTTTCGCGGTCTCTATGGATCGGGCTTCAAGGCCTATCCCACGCTCAAGGCCCTGCAGGGCTCCGTGACCTTTCTTCGGCGTTCAGATCTTCAATACGCAGTTCGTGGTGATCGGCGGCGCGTTTCTCATGATGGTCGTCCTGTACACCAGTGGTCCAGCGCACCAAGATCGGCAAGGCCATGCGCGCCGTCTCCGAAGACAAGGAAGCCGCCGAGCTGATGGGCATCGACGTCGACAACGTCATCGTCTTCACGTTTGCCCTGGGCGGCGCCTCGGCCGGCATTGCCGGCATCCTGTATGTGCTGCTCTTCCCCATTGCCTGGTTCTTCATGGGCTTCATTCCCGCCCTCAAGGCCTTCACCGCCGCCGTCTCTGGGTGGCATCGGAAATGTGGCGGGCGCCTTCCTGGGCGCCATGGTGCTTGGGTCTGCTTGAATCCATCGGGCCCAATCTCTTCCTCGACGGTCTGGGCATCCCGACCCCCTCGCAGCTCAAAGATGCCATCGCCTTCATCATCCTGGTCTTCATCCTGATCTTCCGCCCGTCCGGCATCCTCGGCGAAGCCGATCACCGAGACCAAGGCCTAGAGGAGCCAGCCATGCAGAAGCAGCCTTCCATTTGGGTCGCAGCGATCCGCAACGGCCTGATCGGCGGCGCGGTCAGCCTGCTGCTCTGCCTCGTCGGCATGGTGATGCAATTCTCGGAGCGGGACATCATCTAGCGGCGTCATCACCATGGGGCAGGTCCTGGCCATCGCGCCGGTGGTCGTGTTCGGCTACGTCATTGCGCGGCGCCTGGGCTGGCTCGCGGTCCAGGAGTCTCTTGCTGGGCGCCTGTCTCGGGGCTCTCCAGCGGTGTGGTCCTGGCCGCACTCGTGCTCATCGGCCAGGTCGTCAACTCTGCGGGCCGTCCTTGTCCATGCCTCGCCGGAGCTCTACGCGCTGCTGACCTTTGGGCTCGGCCTTGGCGCAGGGTATCGCCGTGCTCCTTGCTGGCTTCGGCGCTCATGGGCGCGCTCGGGGCGGCCCTTGACATCGCTGCCGCCGCGGCCGCGATCGCCCTCGTTCAGGCCATCATCTGGATCATTCTGGTCGGCCTGCTGCGGGACCTCATCACCACCGTCCTCCAGACCTGGGGCCCCGTGGGCTATGGCCATCTCGTGGATGTTTGCCGCTGAGCGGCTGAACATCCTCGGTGCCGTTTTCCTGTTGGTCGTCGTCGGTGGCTGACCTACTGGCGCTACACTGATCCAGCCAGCCGCAGCCAAGAAAAAGCAGGCGATGCCAGCAGCGGCAGATCTGGATCCGCTGGGGCGCTTGGCTGCTCATCGCCGTCATCCTCTTGCTGCTTGCCGCGCGTTCTGGGCATCTTCCTGAGCGACGTGCTGGACACCGTGGGCCTGTTCATCCTCATGGGTCTGGGCCTGAACATCGTGGTGGGCTTTGCCGGCCTGCTGGATCTGGGCTACGTGGCCTTCTTCGCCATCGGCGCCTACACGATGGGCGTCCTGACCTCGCCGGAACTGGACCGCCACTCCGCTGACCTACTGGGAGGCGCTGCCCATCGCCTTGCTGGTCGTGCGTCGCTCCGGGCGTCATCCTGGGCTGCCCGTGCTCAAGATGCGCGGTGACTACCTGGCCATCGTCACCCTGGGCTTTGGCGAGATCGTTCGCCTGCTGGTCCTCTCGGACTGGCTGCGCCCGCAGCTGGGTGGCACGCAGGGCATTCAGCTGATTGCCCATCCGATCATCGGGCCATCGACTTCGGATCGCAGCAAATGCTCTACTACGTGATCGTGGCCTTCATCCTGGTGGCGATCTTCATCGCCATGCGGCTGAAGGATTCGCATCTGGGCCGCTCGTGGATGGCCCTGCGCGAGGACGAGGACGTCGCCAAGGCCATGGGCATCAATCACGTGACCACCAAGCTGATGGCCTTTGCCAGCGGCGCCTTCTTTGCCGGCCTGGGCGGCACGCTCTTTGCGGCCAAGCTTGTCCTCGGCCTATCCGCAGAGCTTCCAGTTCCTGGTCTCCATCAACGTGCTCTCGCTGATCATCATCGGCGGCATGGGCAGCATTCCGGGCGTCCTCGTCGGTGGGCTTGGTCCTGGTGGGTCTGCCCGAGCTCCTGCGGGAATTTGCCGAATATCGCTACCTGGTCTATGGGGCCGTGCTGGTCGCCATGATGCTCACCCGACCGGAAGGTCTGATACCCGAGGCGCGCCGCGAGCTCGAACTGCACGAAGAAGAGGCAGAGTCGTGCGAGCCGGCGATGGAACCCGCCGGCAGCCGCAACACAGCCGCGGGCAGGAGATAATCCAATGGCAGTCCTGGTTTCCAAGAAAGTCACGAAGCGCTTCGGTGGCCTTGCAGGCTCTGAGTCCATATCGACCTGGAAGTCAAGGAGAAGAGCATTCACAGCGTCATCGGCCCGAATGGCGCCGGCAAGACCACCTTCTTCAACTGCGTCACCGGTTTCTACATCCCGGAAGAAGGCGAGATCCTGCTCAACGGCCGAAATATCACCGGGCTTTCGCCCGACCGCGTCACACGGCTCGGTGTTTCCCGCACCTACCAGAATATCCGCCTCTTCAAGAACATGACGGCCGTCGAGAACATCCTGGTCGGCATGCATCCTCACCTCAAGTCAGGGTTGATCGGCGGTATCCTGCGGGATCGCGCGCACGATGAAGGAAGAGGCCGATGCCGTCGAAGAGGCTCGTCGCCTTCTGAAGTTCTGCGGCCTGCAGGGCAAGGGCGACCTGATGTCGAAGAACCTGCCGTACGGCGATCAGCGCCGCCTGGAGGTCGCTCGCGCCCTGGCCAACAAGCCGCATCTGCTGCTCCTGGACGAACCCACGGCCGGCATGAACCCCAGCGAGACGCAGGAGATGATGAACTTCATCCATCGCCTGCGCGATGAACTGGGCATCACCATCCTGCTGATCGAGCACCAGATGCGGGTGGTCATGGGCATCTCGGAGCTGATCACCGTGCTGGATTTTGGCGAGAAGATCGCCGAGGGCACGCCCGCAGAGATCCAGAAGAATCCGAAGGTCATCGAGGCCTATCTTGGGCGCGGCGCGGCCAGCGGCCTTGGGCCAGAAGAAGCCTGCCGCTGCCGCGGCCTAGCCGGAGGGTATAGCAATGCCGATGCTTGAAGTTGAGAACATCCACTCCTACTACGGCAACATCCATGCCCTGAAGGGCATATCGCTGACCGTCGAAGAAGGGCGAGATCGTCACGCTGATCGGCGGCAATGGCGCCGGCAAGTCCACCACGCTGCGCACCATCACGGGCGCCATGAAGCCGCGCGAGGGCGCGGTGCGGCTCGAGGGCGAGGACCTGGCTCCCTACAAGGCGCACGAGATCGTGTCCAGGGGTGTCTCCATGGTTCCGGAAGGTCGCCGCATCTTCTCGCGCCTGACGGTGGCCGAAAATCTGGAGATGGGCGCCTACATCCGCAAGGACAAGAACGAGGTCGGCGCAGGACTTGGAGCGCGTCTTCACCTTGTTCCCGAGGCTGAAGGAGCGCCGCACGCAGGTCGCTGGCACGCTCTCCGGCGGCGAGCAGCAGATGCTGGCCACCGGGCGCGCCCTCATGGCGCATCCGCGCATCCTGCTCATGGACGAGCCGTCCATGGGTCTGGCGCCCGTGCTGGTCGAGGCCATCTTCGACACGATCCAGCGCATCAACAAAGAGGGCACGACGATCCTGCTTGTGGAGCAGAATGCCCTGATGGCGCTGTCCGTTGCCGGTCGGGGCTACGTGCTGCAGACCGGCGAGATCGTCCTGCAGGACTCCGCCGCCAACCTGAACAAGAACCCGATGGTTCAGAAGGCCTATCTCGGCATGCAGTAGGCACGCAGCATTGGTCGCACGCAAAAGCGCAGAGGTACAATTGTGGCCTCTGCGCTTTTCATTCCGTGCACGAGCCGAGGATTCTGCCATGCTGGTTCTGACCGCCGCCGACGTCCAGCAAGGCGCTGCCCATGCGGGAGGTCGTCGAGGCCATGAAGCGCGCCTACGCGGCGCTTGTCGGATGGGCGGGCCGCAGGTTCCGCTTCGGGCCGGCTTCCGATCCCGCCGCATGATGGTCTGAGCCTGTTCATGCCGGCGTTCGTGCAGGACGTGGACGGCGAGGCCCTGGCGGTCAAGGTTGTTTCCCTCTTTCCCGGGCAATCCGGCCAGGGGCTTGGCCTACATTCAGGCCGCCGTGCTCGTCCTGGAGCCAGAGACCGGCCGGCTCGTCGCGCTCCTCGAAGGCAGTTCACTGACCGCCATCCGGACCGGGGCGGCCGGCGGCGCAGCCGTGGATATCCTTTCCCGGCCCGAAAGCACAGCCTGGCGGTCTTTGGCGCCGGCGCGCAGGGGCGGACGCAACTCGAGGCCGCCTGCACCGTCCGAGAGATCGAAACGGCCTGGATCTACGATGCCGATCCGCAGCGAGCCGCGCGTCGACTGGTTGCCGAGTTGGCCGGGCACGGGCCGATCCCTCGAGACCTGCGCGTCGCGCTCTTCCGCCCAGGAGGCCCTGTCAGAGACGCCGACATCATCTGCACGGCAACCACGTCGCTGACGCCGGTCTTCGCGGACGCGGATCTCGACGGCCGGCGCCCACATCACGGCCGTTGGATCCTACACGCCGGAGATGCAGGAGATACCGGCGGAAACTGTCAGGCGGGCGCGTGTGGTCGTCGATTCGCGGTCGGCGGCCCTCGCCGAGACCGGTGACCTCATTCAAGCCGATCCAGGCAGGGCTGTTCGGTCCCGGACCATATTCACGCAGAACTGGGTGAGATCGTTCTTGGCAGGCGACCCGGGCCGTCAATCCGCGGATCGAGATCACGTACTTCAAGTCGGTCGGCATCGCGGTGCAGGACGCCGTGGCCGCCAGCCTGGCCCTGGAAAACGCCCGTCGGCTTGGGCTCGGGCAAGAAGTTCGAATTCTGAGCCCAACAGCGCGACGCGGCCGCTCTGTCCGAACCATTGGAAAGAGGCAATGACATGCTCCCAACCAGCACTGCTGACATCGTCATCATTGGTGGCGGAGTGATGGGCACCAGCGCTGCCTATCATCTCGCCCCGCGGGCGTGAAGCACATCGTACTGCTGGAACGCGAGCAGTTCTTCGGCCAGGGCGCCACCGGGCGCTGCGCCGGGCGGTGTTCGCTATCAGTTCGGCACGGAGATCAATGTCCGCCTGTCGATCGAAAGCCTGGGAATGCTGGAACGATTTCGCCAGGAGATCGGTCAGGAGATCAACTTTCGCAAGTGCGGCTACTTGTTCGTCCTGACCGACGAGCGACACGTTCAGGTCTTCCAGACACAACGTCGAGATGCAGCGCAGCCTGGGGGTGCGATACCCGCTGGCTTTCGGGCGACGATGTCCGCCAACGCGTTCCGGTCATGTCCTTCGAGGATGCCCTGGCGGGCACGTTCAATCCCGATGACGGGCTGGTCGACCCCAACAGCGTCGTCACGGGCTACGTCAACGCCGCTCGGCGGATGGGCGTGACGCTGCTGAACAGTACGGAAGTCACCGGGATCCGGGTGGCGTCCGGCCGAGTGCAGGGGCGTGGACACGCCGCAGGGCTCGATTGACACACCGCTGATTCTCAACACTGCCGGTCCATGGGCGGTCCAGGTGGGCGCCCTCGCGGGTGTTGCCCTTGCCCGATCACAGCCGGTTCGGCGGCAGTGGTTCACGACCACTCCCCTCCGCGATCTTCCGGCCGACTTCCCATTTGTCATCGATTTTGCGCAATCGCTGTACTTTCACCGTGAAGGCGAGGGGCTGCTGATCGGCATGAGCAACCAGGACGAGCCACCCGGGCTTTGACCAGAGCGTCGACGAGGACTTTGAGCTGCACGAACCTGGAGGCCGCCGTCGCCAGGATGCCGATGGTGGAGAAGCCGGCAGGGTCTCGCACTGGGCCGGTCTCTACGAGGTGACGCCGGATGCCCATCCCGATCTTTGGCCGCACGCCGGTCGATGGCTTCCTGGTCGTCTCGGGATTCTCCGGCCACGGATTCATGCACGGGCCGATATCCGGGCAAGCTGATCTCGGAACTGATCGTCGACGGTGCATACCGCACGCTGGATGTCTCCATGCTGGACCTGGCCCGCTTTGAGGAGCATCGACTCATTCAAGAGTACAATGTGGTCTGAACCCAAGGAGAAGCGCGATGAAATGGACTTCGACTAGTCGCAGTGCTGCTCTGTTGCGGCTGCTATGGCTCTCGCGGCATGCGGCGCGGCTGCGACCACCTTCGCCTGCACCGATCGTCTGGGCTGTGTCGCCGTCGGCGCCGGGTGAGGCACTCCGGATCGGTACCCTGCTCACTCTCACCACGCCAGACAGCCCGTACGGCATCGATGCCCTGCGTGGCGTGGAGATCGCCATCGCCGAAAAGGGGCAGGTCCTTGGTCACTCCATCGAGCTCGTGAAGGAGGACGACCTGTGCAGCGAAGAGGGTGGACGGGCGGGCGCCACGAGGCTGGCGGCCGACTCCGAAGATCGTGGGTGTCATCGGCACAAGCTGTTCCAGCGCAACCGTGCTGGCGAGCCGAATCCTCTCCGGCGTCGGATCGGTGCTGATTTCTCCGTCCAGCACGGCGCCATCGCTCACCGATCCGGCCACCCACGAGCGGGCTTCTTGCGGACGATCTACAACGACAAGGCCCAGGGTCAGGTCCTCGCGGAATTCGCCTTCAATGTGCTGGGCGCCCAGACCATGGTCACCATCCACGACGGCACCGCCTACGCGCAGGAGCTGCAGCAGGCGGCCTGCGATACCTTGACGCAGCTCGGCGGCGAGTGCACGCGTCAGGTGGAGATCGAATCCGGGACCGACCTGATTCCGCGTCCTGCAGGAGATCGCCCTTGATGCGCCGGAGGTGCTCTTCTATCCGGTGTACGCGTGGACGGTGCCGCCATCACCAACAATGCCACCCTGGCTGGACTGGAAAACGTGATCCTGATGAGTTCGGACGGTCTTCTTCAGCTCAGATTTCATCTCGCAAACCGAGCCGGCCTCCGAGGGCATGTATCTTTCGGGGCCAACGACCGCGCAGGAAGCCGCAGGCCTTTCCTGGACGAATACCAGCGGCGCTACGGTGAGGCGCCGATCGCCTCCTATCATCTGCAGGGCTACGACGCTGCCACGATGCTGATGAACG
Source organism: uncultured Chloroflexia bacterium (assembly GCA_963784915.1). Classification (GTDB taxonomy): domain Bacteria; phylum Chloroflexota; class Anaerolineae; order Anaerolineales; family Villigracilaceae; genus Fen-1038. The sequence continues at coordinate 137,699 of CAWATK010000002.1, read as the reverse complement.
CCGTCGAGAAGGTGGCGCAAAGAAACGGCGGCAGCCTCTACATCGGCCGCCAGGCGCTTGCGAGATGCCCTGTTCGGCACGCGCGGCATGCAGGGCCTGAGCGGTCCGCTCAACTGCGTTGAGACCGGCGACTGCGCCGAGCCGAACATCAGCATCTTCCAGGTGGCGAACGGCGAGTTCCGGGCGATCTATCCTTAGCGACCGTGATCGCACTGGCATTCCCCCGCCCGCTGCCCGGGGGAGCCTGGATCCTGCACAGTGCAGTCACCTGGCCCCGGTCGCAGTGGGCCCGGCTGACCTGGACACCCTCAATCACATGCCGACTGCTGAAATCATCACCATTGGCACCGAGATCCTCCTGGGAGAGATCGTCGATACCAACACACGGCACATCGCCCTGACCCTGCGCGACCTGGGCGTCGATCTCTACCGCACGGTCACCATCGGCGACAACCTGGAGCGGATCGCCACGGCCATCCGTGAGTCCGTCGGGCGCAACGACATCGTCATCACCACGGGTGGTTTGGGACCGACCGTGGACGATCCAACCCGCCAGGCCGTCGCCAGGGCTCTCGGAATCGAAACCGAATTCCGGGAGGAACTGTGGCAGCAGGTCGTGTCGGCCGTCTCCCGTTACGGGCGGAAACCCGAGGACAATCAGAGGCGACAGGCGGTCGTGCCGGTGGGCGCAATCGCGGTTTCGAATCCCGTCGGAACTGCGCCGGCCTTCATCGTGGAGACCGAGCGGGGCGCGATCATCTCACTCCCGGGTGTTCCCAACGAGATGGAGCACATCCTGCACGAGTCCATCATTCCGTATCTCCAGACGCGTTACGCTCTGCGCGATCGGATCAAGGTGCGCGTCCTGCATTGCGCCGGACTGGGCGAAGGCAGCATCGACGAAAAGATCGGGGATCTTGAGCTGCTCTCCAATCCCACCGTCGGCCTGGCTGCACACACCGGTATCGTCGACGTTCGCATTGCGGCCAAGGCCGATACGGAGGAAAGGGCGGCGGCCTTGATAGCCGAGGTGGAGCAGACCGTCCGGGAGCGCCTGGGCAAAGCAGTCTTCGGAGCAGACGATGATCTGCTGGAGCGCGTTGCCCTGGAGGCGGCATCAAGGCATGGGTGGAGCGTGATTGGAATCGAGTTTGGGCTGCACGGCATGCTTGCAGCGCGCCTGCCTCGGACCTCCCTCAGGCAGATGCTGCCCCGACGGATCTGGCGGCGGCCGCGGAGCAGGCGCGCCACGACGCCGGCGCAGACGTTTGCATCGCAGTCGCCATTGCCGAGGTTGACCGCACCGCCGAGATCGTGCTGGCAACGCCTGAGGGGGTCAGCGCCAGAAGCCTCACCTATGGTGGGCCGCCGCGCAGCCTGGCGCGCTGGGCCACCAACCTGGCGCTGAATTGGCTCCGCACCACGGCTGAGGACGCCAACTGATGCCGGGCCGAAGAGCCCGCGGCCGCCGCGCCCTCTCGGTATTCGTGTGGCTGCTCAATGGACGGCGCGGCCATCCTGCTCGTGGCAATCCTGTTCGTGTACCTCACGCGAGAGCCGGCGCACGCATCCGGCTCGCCATTTGTTTATGTGGGTGGCACGCCGCGGCCCACGAGCACCGTCGTCCCAACATCGTTTTACCTCCCCACAGTCACGCCAAATCCGTTGGCGACGCCCATCGAGGACTACTCCACACCCACGCCTTTTGTTTTCCTGGGCGGTCCAGAGGCCCGGATCATCGGATATTCCGTCGCAGGGCGCAGCCGATCGAGTATTACACCTTTGGCCAGGGAGAGCGCCAGTACCTGATCGTTGCGGGAATTCACGGAGGCTACGAGGGCAACACGACCGACCTCGCCAACCAGATGGTCGTCCACCTATCGGAACACCCCGATATTGTTCCAGGGGATGCCACCCTGTTTATCATCCCAAACATGAATCCAGATGGCACCGCCCGGGGCCGAAACGTCGACGGACGAACCAACGCGAACGGTGTGGACCTGAACCGGAATTTTCCCAGCCACAATTGGGTGGCGGATTGGGATCACGGCAACTGCTGGAACTACCGGCCCACGACGGGCGGGACCGTCAGGCGGCTCAGAGCCGGAGACCCGCGCCGTCATGAACTTCATCTCATTGCGCCGCATCCGGGCGCTCATCAGCTATCACTCCGCGGCGCTGGGCGTGTTTCCCGGCGGTGATCCTTGGGAACCGGCTTCGGAGCGGCTGGCCCGCGCGCTTGCGCGCTGCCACTGGCTATCCGTATCCGCCGATCGACATAGGCTGCCGCTACACCGGGACGCTCGCCGATTGGGCGGTTGAGAACGGTGTTGGAGCCGCGGTCGATATGGAGCTGAGCAATCACCAGCGACGCCGAGTTCAGCCGAAATCTGCGGGCGCTGGAGGCCCTTCTGAAGTTCCAGGAATAGCCTTGCGCAGGGAAGTGAGGAGATGCAATGACTTCCGTTGACGTCCTTTTCACCAATGCCCTCGTCCTCACCATGGACGACGAACTGCGGCAGTTCTCGCCTGGCGCCCTTGCGGTAAGCGGGGATTCCATTGTTGCGGTGGGTCCGGAGGCCGAGATCAAGGTCGGTATCAGGGCCACGGAGACCGTAGACTGCGGCGGCCGGGTGCTGATGCCCGGGCTGATCAACGCGCACACCCACGTGCCCATGACGCTGCTGCGAGGCCTGGCCGACGATCTTCGGCTGGACGTGTGGCTGATGGGCTACATGATGCCGGTGGAGCGCGAATTTGTATCTCCTGAGTTCGTGCGCCTCGGGACATCCATGGCCTGCGCCGAGCTGATCCGCTCGGGTGTTACCACCTTCAACGACATGTACTATTTTGAGGAGGATGTGGCCAAGGCAGCGGCCGCCGCCGGCATGCGGGCCGTCTGCGGTCAGACCGTGATGAAATTTCCCGACGCCGGACGCCGAAGCCTACGAAGACTCGCTTGCCATGGCCCGCGACTTCATCCGGCGCTGGAAGGGTCACCCGCTCATCGTGCCGTCCATCGCCCCGCACGCTCCCTATACCTGCACGGCCGAGATCCTTCGTGCGACCTCCGCGATCGCCCAGGAATTCGACGTGCCCCTGCACACCCACCTGGCCGAGACCTCGTACGAGGTGGAGAACATGCGCAGCGAACACGGCATGCCCGTCATCCCCTACGTCAAGAAGCAGAGCCTGCTGGATGCCAAGCTGATCGCGGCGCACTGTGTTCATATCGACACCGGTGAGATGCGAACGCTTCTCCATGCCGGTGCCGGCGTCTCCCACAACCCCTCGTCCAATCTGAAGTTGGCATCCGGTTTCGCGCCCGTCATGAAGATGCTCGAGGCGGGTTTGAATGTGGGCATCGGAACCGATGGTGCAGCCTCCAACAACGACCAGGACATGTTCGAGGAGGTGCGCCTGGCAGCCTTCGTCGCCAAGGCCGTGACCAACGACCCCACCTCCTTGCCGGCCTCCACAGCCCTGAGCATGGCCACCCGACTCGGAGCCCGGGCGCTGCACTTGGGCTCCATCACGGGCGCGCTGGTGCCGGGACTCCGTGCAGACCTGATCCTGGTCGACCTCTCGCCGCTCCACAATTCGCCATCCTTTCGAAGGGCAGCGGACAACGTCTACGCGCAGATCGTGTACGCCGGCAAGTCCGTGGACGTCACCGACGTGATGTGCAACGGCCGGTGGCTGATGCGGGATCGAAAACTGCTAACTCTTCAAGAAGACGTCTTGCTGGCGGAAGCGGAAACAATCGCACGGCGCATCGATACATTCCTGATCGCTCGCGAGGGCTCCATTCTTTCGAAGCTCATTGCCCTGGGTGGATCCATGGAGCAGGAATCATTCGAGGTGCAACTCAAGGTCCGGATCCAGGACTCCGCCGGCCTACTGGAGGCGCTGAAACAACCATCGATTGAAGTCGTTCGCTACCGGCACTATGGGCAGCACGATACGTATTTCAGCTTCGACGATGCCGCGCAGGGCCGACTGCGCTATCGTGAGGACGATTTCCTGGACGAGAACGGTGGTGTGAGCAACACGCGGCGGCGCCTCACGCTGCTGGGGCGGAAGCAGGAGCACCAGTTTGAACACGATGTGCTGCTCTCTCGCAGTCGCTTCCTGGCACCCGCCACCCAGAGTCTGCGTTTCTACCGCGAGTACTTCCGGCCGCGAACCGAGACCGTCATAACCAAGGATCGACAGCGCTGGCTGATCAATTTTCGGGACACCGAATTCTTCATCAATCTCGATGAAATGCTGGAGCCGGCCATGGGTCGATTCGTCGAGATCAAATCACGCACGTGGAGCCGGCGCGATGCCGAAAACAAGGCCGCCCTGAGCCGCGAGCTGCTGGATGTGTTGGGTCTAAGCCGCAATGAGACAGTTGCCAGTGACTACATCGAAGCGGCCAGTGCCCGGGATTGACCGCAGGATCTGATCACGGGCAAAGGCTGGCGAGGTGCTCCGCGAAGCTCGCTGAGAACACGTGGTAGCCGCTGCCATCACAGCGAGCATTGAAGTAGTAGTAGTCGGAGGCCGACGGTTCGGCGACAGCACGCAGGGCATCAGGACCCGGGTTCGAAATGGGGCCCGGCGGCAAACCAAAGCGCCGGTAAGTGTTGTACGGAGAATCGACCTGCAGGTCCTCCAGACTCAATGGATTGGTCCACCACGTTTCCTGGCCGGCGTTGAAGCCCAGGGCGTATTGAACCGTGGGGTCAGCATCCAAACGCATGCCAGCTTGAAGCCGGTTGAGATAGACGGATGCAATCAGCGGTGCCTCCTCCGGAACCACCGCCTCGCGTTGTACGATGGAAGCCAGGATCACCGCATCCTGGACGCTCAGGTCCTCGCGCGCAAGCTGATCACGCAATCCAGGCAATTGTTGGGCGAATCTGCGCACCAGCGCATCCAAAAGGTCAGATACCCCTGTGCTCCTGGCAAAGATGTATGAGCCTGGGTACAGATACCCTTCCAGTGTGTTGACGCCTTCGAGGAAGTCATAGCCGGCGCGTGGCGAATGCGCCGCCCGAATGAATTCCTCGGGGTCGATACCAAGCCCCGAGGTTGGCAGCGTTGCCGCGACTTCCTCGATCCTCCAGCCTGGCAGCAAGACGAACTCCACGTCAGACGGCGTTGCGTCCTGCATCTTTCGGGCGATTTCGAGCAAGTCCATGGCCGCGCCCAGACGGTAGTCGCCCGCCTGAAGGGTCGTGTCCTGCCCCGTGTAGATTAGGTAATCCCTCAAGACGCGGCCATCGCTGACAATGCCTTGTTGTTCAAGCCGATCGCAAATCGAATCAGCACTTTCCCCCGGCTGCACGACGAAGTCCTGCTCGGCCGCACGTGCATCCAGGGGTCGTGTCAGCAGGCCATCGGCCCACAGCAGCCTGGCGGAATATTCGAGCACTTGGATCGAGGTCAGCCACTTGGCGGGTGGGCCATATGTGCGGCGCGCCAACCCAGGAATGGCCGCCAGCAGACCCAGCACCAAGGCGAGGATGAAGGTAAGGCCAAGCCACACCCGCCGCACTATGAGTTCCCTTGACTCTCGCGGTTGTCTTGTGCGTCCAGGTAGGACTGCAGGATGACGGCTGCCGCGGCCGCGTCGATCCTGCCTGCCCTGCGTTTGCGTGAAGCTCCACTCGCCATCCGCCAACGGCGTGCGTCTTGTGTGCTGAGGGATTCATCCCACATCACGACACGAAGGTCGCCGGTCGCTTCAAGCGCGGCGGCGAATAGCCGGGCGCTGCCGCCCGGCCCGGTTGGGCTCGCCCTGTTCATCCAGTGACTCACCGACAACGATTAGATTGATCTGGTGCTCGTGCGCCATGGCAAGAACCCGCTGGGCATCGGCCACACCTGATTCGTGCTCGATCATGGCAAGCGGACGAGCCAGCGTCCGGGTCGAGGTCCGAGATCGCCACCCCTATCCGCCGCTCCCCATGGTCAACGGCCATTACGCGCATGTCGGGCTCCGGTCACGACGCGACCAAGTGGATGCGGAATGGGATCAGCGGCAGCCATGGCCACCACGTGGGCGTCAGCCGAATCTCAGGGGCTGCTGCCAGCGGAAGCGCTTGCGCAAGGAGCAGGCTCGCCCTGGATGGTGAGGCGCCTCTGACCAATTGGCCGGCCCCGGCCAGATCAATGCGTCGGTTGAGCGTCCGTCGGACGTCAAGCTGCACTTGGAATCCCTGCTCGGCCTTTTCCAAGATCTGATTCACCTGCACGCGAAGTGTGTTCTCCTTGGCCACATAGCCCGGGGGCAGCTCGGCATCCAAGGCAACACCCGAGAGGGCGCGCAGGTCGGCCGCAGCCACATACTGCGCCTGATACGTTTCCTCGAGGCTGAGGCTGAGAACGCTGCCGGCCTGCCCTGCCGGAGGGTCAAAGACCTCGCGTTGAATTGTCTTTCTCTGTAGCGTTCCCGGCAACAGAATGTCCCCCTCCCGCAGTGTCGATTCGATTGCGGCTTGTGCCTTCGTGCGCAGTGACTGCTCGAGGTCGGTCTTGAGCTGGTTCCGGTCCACTTCGGAAGGCACACTTTGCTCGACGCTTGCACCCCCGCCAGTCGGCTCAGGATTTGTGACGCTTACAGACGCGCTCAGGCTACCCTCAACCGCCTGGATCGCGCCGGCAGAAACGTTGCCCTGCTGACCTGCCTCCAGCGCTTCGATGGGCACCTGAACCACGTTGTTGGCGGCCATGTCCAGCTGCGCATCCTGCAGCGTGACGAAACGCACCACCCCGGGCAATGCGCTGTACACGACAGTCCCTGCAGGGACCAGCAGCGGCGCCGCCGAGATATTCTGCAATTGGGCAACGCCAGATGCTTTGCTGGTAGCCATCGCAGAACGGCTCAGTACCGGCAGAGTATGTTCGCCGCTTACCTGAGTTGTCGCCCACTGGGCCGGTAAGCCTCCCTGAGACAGCAAAGCGCCCTCCTCGGTGCGCACATCCACCGCAAATGTCATGGCCTGATCTTGAGTCTCAGGTGAGAGCGTGATGGTCGCCCTTGGCACGAACAGCGACGCAAGCGCAAACACCGCCAGGACGGCCATGATAAAAGAGACCATGCGGGCGGCCGGGCTGGATGCCCAGCTCGCATGGGCGGGTTGCGCCCGCGCTTGCAGCGCCCGAATCCGCGCCAGGCGCCGGCGCATCGGATCTGATCGCCGCACGCCCGGCCGTCTCTGAGCTGGCCACGGCAGTCGTTGCGCCTCAATCGTTGATCGAAACACCGGAATTCCGAATCCGCCTCGCATCGCGACGAATCCCGGCGCCACGGGCCACCAGTCCCATCTGGGCGCCGAGTTCACGCGCATGTTGCTGGAGGATTCTCAAATCGAGCGCCTTGAGGGCAACCTGTTCCCGGGCGGGCCAGACGAGCAGAATTCGTGGGGCCTTTGCCCATGACATCTGATCGCGGACCGAGATCAGATCGTCATGGGCGGCGAGGGCAATGATCTGAGTCTTCATCGCAGGGAATTATAACTTCCGGATTCCGCTCGACCGATCGAGCCGGGTGCGTGCGACACGGCGCGCCGTTCAGCCCGCTCTGAGCCTGCAACGCTCGTGACCTTCCGCTACAACCGGATCCAACTGCGGCCCGAGATGTCCGTGGCTGCTACTTCAACTTGGCTTTGAGCGCCGTGCCCGTCTTTGTCAAGGCCTCCAAGACCGTCGATGGATCCTCGAGGCTACCTTGAGCCATGTTGGGACGTCCCCCACCCCGTCCTCCGATGCCGACGATCAATTCGGCGGCCGTAAGTCCGCGTTTCACGAGGTCATCGGAGACGACCGCGATCAGCACTGATCCGGACGCGAGCATAGCGACGGCCAGGTCGGGCCGCCGCTTGCGGAACTCGTCGCCCAGGGCCCGGAGCGTGTCCAGATCCGCGTCAGCAATCTGAAGCGTGAGTACGCCGACACCCGCCACGTCCTGGATGTTGTCCATGCTTGCATTCAACATTGACAGCGCCTGGTTCCTTTTCAAGTCCGTTAGCTGCCGTTTCATTGCGGCCATTTCGGACTGCAAGTGCTCGACTTTGGCGGGGATCTCATCCGGAGTTGCCTTGAACCCCGCAGCCATGACCTGCAGCGCGTCAAATCGCCTGCGCACCAATTGGTAGGCGCCCCGGCCAGTGACAGCCTCGATGCGGCGCACTCCGGCGGCGGCTGACCCCTCACTCACGAGAAGAAACAATCCGACGTCCGAAGTCCGTTCCAGGTGCGTGCCGCCGCAAAGTTCGTACGAGTATCGATCGTCGGTCTCCGCGGGAACAATACTGATCGTGCGGACCGTCTCGCCGTACTTCTCGCCAAAGAGCGCCATGGCGCCCTCCGCGATCGCGTCCTGACGCGACCTCAATTTGGGCGTGACCTGCATGTCCGCGGCGACCGCGTCGTTGACGATCTTCTCGACGCGCCGCAGTTGCGGCATCGACATCGCCTCCGGGTGATTGAAGTCAAACCGGAGCCGATCGGCCGCCACCAGCGAGCCGGCCTGTCGGGCGTGCTCGCCCAGGACCGTGTGCAACGCGGCGTGCAGCAGGTGCGTGGCCGTGTGATTCCGCATGACATCGTGGCGCCGCGGGATGTCCACCTCGGCAATCAGCTTGGTCGCCGACTTTGGGCTGACCGGCGATCACCTCGCCAGCATGAACAATCACGCCGGTGGATGGCCTGCGCATGCTTCGCACTTCGATCTGCCATGCAGGTTCACCGGCCTTGGTTGTCGCCAGGGAACGGATGATGCCTTCATCCGATACCTGCCCTCCGGATTCAATGTAGAAACCTGTCCGCGGTACGATCACTTCCACTTCATCGCCAAACGAGGCGGATTCACGCGCTTGGCCGTCCACGACCAGAGCCAGAAGCTCACCCGCGGCCGACAGGCTGTTGTATGGGTCATACTCAACGCCTGGCGCTTTTAGTTTTCCCTTGCTTTGGAGCTCCCGGTAGATGCTGGCGTAGAATTCGGCGTCCTCGCCGCCCAGCTTCCCCATCGCCTTGCCGCCGCCGCTGGCCAGGCGATGTTCCTCCATGGCCCGACGGAATCCCGCTTCATCCACCTCAAGCTGCTGTTCGTGAGCGATATCCCGCGATATCTCGAATGGCAGGCCATAGGTGCCGTACAGATCGAACGCCCTGCCGCCCTCCAGGACGGCCCCTTTCTTATGGTCCAACTCGTCCAGGAGACTCTGCAGTTGGGCAGTTCCTGATTCGACCGTCCGCGCGAAGCGTACCTCCTCACGCGACAGGTTGTCTAGGATCGCGCCACGATTCTTCGCAAGCTCGGTGTAAAAAGCGCCGTAGGTATCGATTACCGCCTCGGCCACTCTGGCCAGAAATGGCTCGGTCAGCCCGATCTTCGTTCCGAAACGGGCCGCCCGTCGGATGATCATTCGACAAACGTAGTTGCGTCCAACATTGCCCGGAACCACTCCGTCTGCTATGAGGAATGCGGCCGAACGGGCATGGTCGGCGATGACGCGGTATGGCGTGAACTCGCGCAGCATCTCTGCCTGAGAATGGCCGCTCAGCGTACGCAGCACCTCCAGTGACTTGGTGAAAAGATCCGTCGTGTAGTTGGAATTGACGTCCTGCAGCACCGAGACGATCCGCTCGAAGCCCATACCGGTATCCACGTGGCGGGCTGGCAGCGGCTCGAGCGTCTCGGGCCCAAGCCGGTTGTACTGCATGAACACCAGGTTCCAGAGCTCCAGGAAACGGGAGCAATCCCCGTTCACCCTGCAGACGTGACCAGGCACCTCCTGCATGTTGCAGTACTTCGGACCACGGTCATAGTGGACCTCGGAGCATGGACCGCACGGCCCGGTCTCCGCCATCTCCCAGAAGTTGTCCTTGCGCCCAAAGTACAGGACCTGTTCCCTGACGAAGCCGGGTTGCTTGCGCCAATGACCGGCCGCCTCTTCATCGGCAGGAATGTTCTTCTCGCCCTCATAGCACGTAGCCCAAATCCGCTTCTTGTCCAGGCCCCACACCCCCGTTAGCAGCTGCCACGCCCACTCGATGGCTTCCTTCTTGTAGTAGTCGCCGAAACTCCAATTACCGAGCATCTCGAAAAAGGTGTGGTGCGTATCGTCCCGACCGACCTCGTCCAGGTCGTTGTGCTTGCCGGCTACGCGCAAGCACTTCTGCGAGTCCACCGCGCGGGTGTACGGGCGCTTGTCGGTGCCCAGGAATACCTCCTTGAACTGCACCATGCCGGAATTCGTGAACAATAGGGTAGCGTCACCGCCGGGGACCAGAGAGGATGATGGCACCGCAGTGTGACCGTGTTCTACGAAGAAATCGATGAAAGACTGGCGGATCTCCGCCCCCGTTAATGTGCTCATGTCGTCTCCGAAATCATGGATGCGGAATTATACCAACCCCCCACTTCCAGCGGCCATCCGGGGCAACCGTGTCCTGGTTGCCCCGGTCGTTTTTCGTACGATGGAACCCCATTGGCAGCGCCTACGGGCTTTCACTGCCTTCCTTGCTCAGCGGCATCTGCACGCCGATCGCATTGAAGCCCGAAGTCCACGTACAGGACTTCTCCTGTGATCCTGGTCGAAAGATCGGAAGCCAGGAACACCGCCGCATTGCCGACATCTTCACTGGTCACATTCTCGCGGAGGGGAGACACCTCGGCAAAGTGCTTGTACATGTCCCGGAACCCGCCCACGCCGGCGGCGGCCAGCGTGCGGATTGGACCAGCCGAAATCGCGTTCACACGTATCTTCTCCGGCCCCAGGTCGTAGGCCAGGTAGCGCGTGCTGGACTCCAGCGCCGCCTTGGCCACACCCATCACGTTGTAGTGCGGTGCGACCTTGACCGAGCCGTAGTAGGTCATGCACAGCATCGATCCGCCTGCGCTCATCAGCGGCCGGAACTCTCGTGCCAGGGCAACGAAGGAAAACACGCTGATGTCCAGGGCCATTCTGAAGCCCTCGCGGCTGGTACTGTAGTAGGGGCCGCTGAGTTCGTCGCGGCCGGCAAAAGCGACCGAGTGCACCAGAACATCGATCTTGCCGAAGTTCTTTCGGGCCTTTTCAGCGATCGATGAGATGGCCTCATCCTTGGTGACGTCGCACTCCTGCACCCACTTGCAATGGATCTGATCCGCCAGCGGTCGGACGCGACGCTCAAGAGCCTCTCCGGCATAGCTGAGACCGATGCGTGCGCCCTCGCGGTGCATGGCCTGCGCAATTCCCCAGGCGATGGAACGTTCATTTGCCACTCCGAAGATGATGGCTGTCTTTCCGTCTAGTAAACCCATTAATCCTCCAGAAACCTGATGAACATGGCATGATGCCCACTCCGTGTCGTGGTTGTCTTGTTAACCTCCCCAACCGTCCGGTCAAAAGCTGCCGGCATGAGGGCCTCTCGACAAAGGCAGGTTCCCTCAATCGAAACTCCAGTCCTTGACCAGAAAACGCCACGGCTTCGACTTCCAAGGCTCGGGCACACTGTTTAAACCCACGCGCGGTCCTTTGGTCACGAAGGAATTGGGTACGCTACCCCGGTTTCAATTCGAAGCGCCGAGCTGCGACGTGTCAAGTCCAGATCATTTTGCGCCTTGGTAATGCGCAGTGCCTGCGTCAGCTTGCCCGGACCAAATGTATCCCTGCCGTACGCCGTCAGATATGGTCTTCACGCCCTCGACCGGCTGGATCGCCCGAATGAGCACTGCCGCTGGAAATCCTTGGCTTCAGTCACCACGTTCAGCATCCAGTGGTTTCCGTACGTGAAGTACACGTAGGCATGGCCGGCCGGCCCATACATCACTGCTGTCCGTGCCGTGCGGCCGGCCCTGGCATGACACCCGAGATCTTTTTCGCCTACGTAAGCTTCTGTTTCGGTGATGTAGCCGATCAGCCGCATGCCACGCTGCTCACGCACAATCAGGGCTCCCAGCAATTCCCGTGCCACACGCAGCGTCGGGCGCTCAAAGAATGCACGCTGGAGCGTGCTTGTCGACTCAGTTTCGCTTGACTGCTCTCGCCAACGACGCGGGACACGGCGCTCCTACGCCGGCTGAAATCGGGGGTCTCGCTGCAGGGTCAGGCGCAGGCCGTCCTCCAACTTGATGGAGGGCGCAAAGTTCAGCTTCGTGCGGGACGCCCGCAGGTCAGCGGCCATTCGGGAGACGCCCCCGGATGACTGGGCGTTGTAGAGCACCTCTGGCTTCGCGCCGGTGGCCTCCAGCACGAGCTTCACCAGGTCCCGGACGCTGGTCTCGACTCCGGAGCCCACATTGATCACCATGCCGCTGACGCCCGGCGCCGTGGATGCAGCCACCATGGCGCTGACAACATCGTCCACATAGACGTAGTCCCGGGTTTGGTTGCCGTCGCCATGCACGACCAGCGAGCCACTGCGCAGCGCCTGCCGAAGGAAGTACGGAACGACGGGCGGATGAGACGCCGGCAGGTGCTGTCCCGGACCGTAGGCGTTGAAGACGCGCAGGCTGACAGTCTCAATGCCCCAAAGCAGGCCGATGGTTCGAACGTAGAACTCAGCTGCCAACTTGGAGACGGCGTACGGCGATCGTGGGCTGGGCGCTGCTGTCTCAACCAGCGGCTGCACCCCCGTGTCGCCGTAGACCGCGCCCGAGCTGGCCAGGACCACTCGGCGCACGCCGACATCACGCATGGCCTCCATCAGGGCCACCGTGCCACCGACATTTACCGTGTTGTAGTCTCTCGGATACAGGATAGATTCCGGCACCGAGACGCGGGCCGCCAGGTGATAGACGACATCTACTTCCTGTAGCAGCGTCCAGAGCTTCGGACGATCGCTCACGTCGCCGCGCGTGAAATGCACATCCGGTGCCAGGGCCTGCGGGTCGCCGGTCGAAAGGTCATCCAGACCCCGCACCTGGTGACCCTCGCGCGCCAGATGGTTGGCAAGCGCCGACCCGAGAAAGCCGGCGGCGCCGGTAATCAGGAAGTTCATAGTTGCGGGCCTCGGCTCGGACCGCTCTCAAGTTCATGGCTCATGGGTGCGCGGTGACGCTTAGTGACGCCGTCGCGGCGCAAGCCGATTGCGTCCGTAGCTGCGGGGGGTGGGCGCGGGCCGCACCGGGACGCGACCCCGACCCCGCGCTTCTCCCCCGGCGCGACGAGGCGCCTCCACCGAGTAGTCGAAGTCCGGCAGGCTCCTGCGTTCCAACGGTCCGCCCATGATTCGCTCCAGCGTGCGGATCATGTCGGTATCTTCAGGTGTCGTCAGCGTGAACGCATCACCGGTCTTCTGTGCCCGGCCGGTCCGTCCGATCCGATGGATGTAGGCGTCCGCGGTGTCCGGCATGTCGTAGTTGATCACGTGCGAGATGCTTTCCACATCCAATCCGCGCGCCGCAATATCCGTGGCCACCATGATCTGGTGCTGTCCGCTCCGGAATCCCTTCAGTGCCGACTGTCGCTGCCCCTGGGTGCGATTGCTGTGCAGGCTCGTGACTTTGTGCCCGGCACGTTGGATCTGTTCTGCCAGCTTCTGGGCCCGGAACTTGGTGCGAGTGAATATCAAGACCGAGTCGGTCTCCGTATGTTTCAGCAGCAACAGCAGCAGGGGCGTCTTCAAGTGCGACGGCACAGGGTAGAGTGCATGGCTGACCGTGTAGGCCGGGCGTGCCAGGCCCATGGCGATCCGCTGTGGTTGCGTGAGCGTCTGCGCCGCCAGCTGCTCCACTTCGGGCGGGAACGTCGCCGAAAACAGCATGGTCTGCCGCTGGACCGGCACGGCCTTGACGATGCGCTTGACGTCGGGGAGAAAGCCCATGTCGAACATGCGGTCGGCTTCGTCCAGCACGAGTACCTCGACATGGTCCAGGCGCGCCACGCGCTGGCTCATGAGGTCCAGCAGGCGCCCAGGGCAGGCGACCAGAATCTCCGTGCCATCGCGGAGGGCCTTGATCTGTGGCGCGGATCCAACGCCGCCATAGATCGTCGCGCTGCGCATTCCTGTTCCTGCGGCCAGGACGCGAATCACCTCGTGGTTTTGCTCGGCCAGCTCGCGCGTGGGAGTAACGATCAGTGCCCGGGCGACCCCCCGGCCGCCCTTCAGCAAACGATTGAGAATGGGCAGAACAAAGGCAGCGGTCTTGCCAGTGCCGGTCTGCGCCGTGCCGATCAGATCCCGCCCACGCAAGGCGGCTGGAATTGCCGCCTCCTGAATGGGCGTCGGCACTTCATACCCCGCCTTCCGAATCCCGACCATCAGGCGGGAATCCAAGCCAAACTGCTCGAATTTCAATGCGCTCCTCTTCTCAGCCGGGGATTCGTCCCACCAGTCTGACCCGCCAGCAACCATCGTCCCCCGGTAACGCGTCGCCGGCGACTTTCGTTGGGATTATAGCATCAGGTGCTCCAGCAGTATTCGGCGTGCCAATAAGCAACAACACTAGCCCCCCACCCACCTGCACAGGGCGTCCCAGATGCTGCCCCGCGGAGGATCCAAGGCGGATCCCCACCAGTGATAGCAAGCCCGTGACCAAGCCTATCAGGATCGCAGGGTATACGACTGAGACACCGACAACGCCAAGACTCAGTCCAACAGCCAACGCATCGATACTGACCGCAATGGACAACGCCACGAGCGTCAGGCCGCGGGATGGATCAGAATCCATGGGCGCCCTGGCTTGCCATGCAGAATAGGCCATCCGCCCACCGACGAAAGCAAGCAGACCGAACGCAATCCAGTGATCCACATCTCGGATGAACGGTTCCATGCCAGTGCCAGCCAGCCATCCGACGATCGGCATGAGGAACTGAAACAGCCCGAAATGGAACGCCAGGCGAAACGCCTGACGAGGTCCGTGCGGACCTGGCATGGTCCCCGCGGCCAGGCAGACGGCGAAGGCGTCGATCGCCATGCTGAGGGCCAGCAGGAGGACCTCGAGGATCGTCACCGATTCGCGCTCCCGGCACGCGGCCGCTGGGCCGAAGCACGCGCAGGAGTTCCTTCGGTCACTAGTGAGGCCGCCACGCCCGGAATTCCCTCAGGATGGAGCCCCCGAGGAATTCGCGGATGATCGAATTGCCGGGCACCAGGGCTGCATCCACAGGCAGAAACCACTCCAGGAAGGTCAGAAGCCGTTTTGCCTCGATGTACTCAGGACCCCCCATGGGGACCTGTAGCAACAGGGGCTCCACCAACGGTTTCAGGGCCGAGAGCTCATACACCAGGGCGGAGTTGAACATCACATCCGCCCACTCCTGGTATGGGAAGATGTAGCGTTTCTCGCCGCGGCGGACGGACTCCCAGCGACCGATGGTTTCCCGTGCAGCGTACCCGCGCTCGCGGGCGTCTCGCACGATTCGGCGCAGCAGCCGTGTGTCGGTTGTTGACACTCGGTTATGTCGGTCCAGGTTAAGCTGCGTAAGTGCCGAAACATATACCTTGAAGGACCTCTTGGCCAACCCAGGCGGCAGTAGAGCCGGATTGAGACCGTGGATGCCTTCCATGATCACTGGCTGGCCGGGTCGAAGCTGCACCTCTTCGCCGGCTTCGGCGTTCGCCGGTTTCGAAGTTGTAGTGTGGGATCTGCACCAGCCGGCCGGCTAGGAGGTTCTCGAGGTCCTGTGCAAGGCGCTCCAGGTCGAGCGCCTCCAGAGCCTCGTAGTCGGGCTTCCCATCCGCGCCCGGCGGCGTCGCGGCACGTGCAACAAAGTAATTGTCCAATTCCAGGGCGTACGGAGACACGCCGCCGGCCAGCAATTGGATGGTCAACCTCCGCGAAAATGTGGTCTTCCCCGAACTCGTGGGACCGGCGATCAGCACGATGGGAACGTCGCGCGATTTTACCTGCTTGGCGATCTCGGCTACATTCTGTTCGTGCAGGGCCTCCGAGACCAGGACGATCTCGTGCACGCGGCCGGCCTGGATGGCATCGTTCAGGGCGCCAACATTATCGATCCCGAGATGCTCGAGCCAGTCGCCGTACAGACGAAACGCAGCCAGGAGCTGCGGGTAAGGCGTGATGGGTTCAAGCTGGGTTGGAGCGTGTCGGCGCGGAAAGCGAAGCGTAAATCCGCCCTCTGCCATCACCAGTTCGTACCACTTCAAGAATCCGGTCGAAGGCACCATGTACCCATGGTGATAGTCCATTCGATCCCCGAGACTGTACAGCGTCAGGTAGTCCTTGCGGCGGTACTTCAGCAGCCGGACCTTGTCCGTGTAGCCAAGGGCCTCGAAATGCGCAATTGCCTCCTTGAGCGGCACTTCGCGCTTCACTAGCGGGATGTCCGCGTCGACCAGTTCCTTCATGTGCGACCGCAATTGATCGAGTTCCTTGGTCGTCAGCACAGGTCTCCCAGTGACCTGGCAGTAGTATCCGCCGAAAGAGATCGAGTGATCGATTCGGAGCTGCGTGCCGGGGAAGAGATCCGCAAAGGCCATTTCCAACAGGAAATTGAGCGAGCGCCGATAGATCAACGCGCCATCGGGATTTGCCATGTTGATGGGGCGCACCCTGGCGTCCATTTGGATCGGAAAGGTGAGCTCGCGGAGTTGGCCGTCCACGTCGGCCGCCACTATCGGAGCCGCGAAATTCTAAACCGCGCAGAAATTCACCCACGCTTGCTCCGCGGGGGCCGCTCAGACACGCGACCGTCCGCCAGGTGGATCTCAACCTCCTGGCGTTCTGTGACAACTCGAACTGGCGCCGGCTTATTCGTCATGGCGTGTGGTTTGGGGCGCGGAATTGTATCATCGCCGTTCACTCAACCGGCGTCATGACGCGAGCGCCTAGTCCATGAGGGGCCGAAATGCCGCGAGAAGGTCATCGGGCTTGTGGTCGTATCGGTCCACGGGATGCTGTCCCTCGGTGAGAGCCACAAGCGTTCGGGTGAGAAACGCATTGATGGGAGTGGGAACACCGATGTCCTTGCCGGCGCGCACAACGGCACCATGCAGGTAATCCACTTCGGATTTCCCCCGACCCGAATGCAGATCGATGTGGAATGAAGGCATCTTCCGGCCGCGCCCTGCCGCCCGCCGCCCTGGCCAGTACCGGTTTGGACAGCCATGGCGGCCATCCAACTGCCGTCGCCAGCGCCCGGACAGGCGTACCCGGGAGATCCACCACTGGAATCCCCTTCGCCTTCATGACTGCCAGGCACTCCCGCAGCATGCCGATCTCAAGGCGGTACATGCCAGGGTCTGCCAGTACCTCTGACGCGGTCATATTCAGGATTGCCGAGGTGGGGTTGGCAATCAGATTCGTGAACATCTTGGACCACTTCATGGCGGCCGCATCTCGAAAACCGCGCGCCCTCAGGCCGGCATCGTTTGCCGCTTCCAGCAATCGCTCCGAGATGGGCCGGGAGATATGCAGGCCAATCCCACGCAGCTTTTCAAGAATGATGTCTCCAGTCGCGCGACGACCTATGGCAGATGTCACGGTGGCTGCAACCACCTTTTCCGTTCCCACAACCGCGGAGATCTTTGCCTCGTTTTCCACGCCGTTGCTGAAACAGACGATCGGCGGCATATCGCCGGCCCATGGCCGAATCGCATCGAGGGCGCTGTCAGTGTCGAATGACTTGAGCGCGAAGATCGCGGCATCGAACGGGCCGAGGGCCAGCGCCTGTTCTGGCGATTCCGCAAATGTCGCCACCCCCGCCGGCAACAGCAGTGGTTGCGCGGAATCCCGGCCCTTGTCGGCGCGAAGATCCAGCCGGAGACCGCGGTCCTGCAGCTCGCGGGCGACCGCCGGCTGCTCCAGGAAGACCACGTCCAAACCCGCAAGGGCCAACGAGCCGCCCAGGTAGGTGCCGATGGCGCCCGCGCCAAAACAGAGGCATCTCGGCTTCGGCCCGGTCATTTGAGTTGGGATGTGCTCCAACGGCTGCGAGTCCGCTTGGAGTTTCCAGGTCGCGAACCAGCCCACCCCCTCGGGCATGGCTGCGCGCCGACGGTGGGGCTGGCAGTAATCGCGGTCAATGCTTCAGCCGGGGCCTTCACGGCTTGGCGCACGGTCTTTGGTGAGGAAGACAGGCCGCCGCTTAACCTCCTGGAAGATGTAGCCGACATACACTCCGACGAAGCCCAGCATCAGCATGAGCATTCCACCGACGATCAGGATCACGAACATCAGGGAACTCCATCCAGGTGCCAGCCCACCCGTCCGGCCGCTGATCCAAAACGACAGCACGTACACCATCTCGAGCACGGCCATGCAGAGCAGCACGCCGCCCAGGCTGAGGCCGACATAGAGTGGCGCCAGCGAGAATGAGAAGATCGCGTCCATCGCCAGCTTGAGCATCTTGCTAAGAGAGTACTTGGACTTGCCGGCGATCCGCTTCGTTTCCTGGTACGGCAGGATGACGCTGCGAAAGCCCATCCACGAGATCATCCCTCGCAAGAAGCGGTGGTACTCCGGCATGGAGTTCAGAGCGTCCACGGCCTGCCGCGAAAGGGCACGGAAATCGGCCGCCCCGGGAAGAATGCGTGTTCCGCTGATGAGGTTCAAGAACTGGTAGAACCTGCCGGAGCTCCATTGTTTGAGGCCGCCAGGTGAAGCGCCTTCGGTGCGCTGCCCCTGAACGACGTCGTACCCCTGCATCACCAGATCCAGCATCTGCGGCAGCAACTCGGGCGGATGCTGACCATCACCGTCCATCGTGACAACGACATCCCCCGTGGATATGGCCAGGCCGGCGGTCAACGCGGCCTGATGGCCGAAATTGCGGCTGAGCTCCACGAGCCGGACGCGCTTGTCGCGCCGGGCGATCTGTTCAACGAGTTCAGGCGTGCCATCCGTGGAGCCATCGTCCACGCACACCAGAGTGAAGTCATACGGCAACCCGGCGATGACAGCGCGGATGGCGGCGTAAGTGCGCTCAAACCCCTCGGTCTCGTTGTAGAGAGGCAGCACGATGTCGACAGCGGCTAGGTTCCGCCGGAGCTGGCGGCTCTTCGGCTTGCGGTTTGGTTTCATTGGCGATTCTGACCTGCGCTTCCCGGGCATCAGAACGGGAAATCCAGGACGGCCTCGATTACTTCCTCCTGCTCCGTTCCCGTCAGGAGGTTGTGCAGCGGAAGGCGCACCAACTGATCGCTGACCCGCTCGGTCACCGGGCAGTCCCCCATCTTGCCACCAAAGCGGTGTCCCATGTCCGAAAGATGCAATGGAAGGTAATGAAAGACGGCGTGGATACCCCGGCTTCTTCAGGTGCGCGATGAATCGCGTCCGCAAGTCGAGGTTGGGCATCAGCAGGTAGAACATGTGATACGGCTGCTCGCAGGCTTCCGGCACGGTCGGAAGCGAGACGCCGTGCTGGCTGCCCCAATCAGCCAGGGCATTGGCATACGTGTCCCAGGTGTTCTTGCGATGCGATTGGATTCGCTCCCGCTGCTCGAGTTGCCCATAAAGGTACGCCGCCAGGATGTCGGACGGAAGATAGGACGAGCCGATATCCACCCAGGTGTACTTGTCCACCTGGCCGCGGAAGAACCGCGACCGGTTTGTCCCTTTCTCGCGGATGATCTCGGCACGATCACGCATGCCCGGATCATTCACCATCAGCGCCCCGCCTTCACCGCAGCTGAAGTTCTTCGTCTCGTGAAAGGACTGGGCGGCCAGTGCCCCGAATGTGCCCAGGTAGCGACCCTTGTAGCGACCGAGGAGTCCATGGGCATTGTCTTCCACTACGGCCGCACGGTGCGTCGCGGCCAGCTCCATGATCACATCCATCTCGCAGCCCACTCCGGCATAGTGCACTGGCACGATCGCCTGGGTTCTGGGAGTGATTCGCTGCTCCAAGAGCCGTTCGTCCAGATTCAGCGTATCGGGACGAATGTCCACAAGGACAGGTATGGCGCCGCGCAAGACGAAGGCGTTGACGGTTGAAACAAATGTGAAGTCCGGGAAGATCACCTCGTCGCCCGGCTTAATGTCCAGCAGCAGAGCGCTCATCTCGAGCGCGTGCGTGCAGGAGGTCGTCAGCAGTGCCTGACCGACCCCCAGGGCGTCCTGCAGCCACGCATGGCATTTCTTGGTGAAGGGTCCGTCACCCGAGATATGGCCGCTCTGCAATGCTTGCAGAACGTATTCCTGTTCCTTGCCGACTGGGAGTGGACGGTTGAAATCAACAGGCATGTGTTTTCATCGCGATGCGGGCAAGGCGCCGGCTATTCCGGTAGATATGCACTCAGGGCTGCTTGCGAACCAGGACGGTGAAGTCATACAGGCCGTAGTCGTGCAGCAGCGCGACATCTCGTGCGAACGTGCGCTTGCAGTAATCAAAGTAGAAGAGCGGGTCGGCGAAGTACAGGTCGGGTCGAAGCGCCATGCGATCTGCATCCGAATAGGACGTGAGGATATCAAACGACATGCCGCGAGCGCAAGACTGGTCCATGCGCCGCAGAACCGAGAGCGTGTGGTCCCGCCAGGTCTCCACCGGCACGTCAAACTTAATGTTGAAGATCGAGCCGGCGATCACATAGTCGCACTTCGGAACGGTAGCCAGGTCCGTCGTGAATCTCACGCGTTCTGATTCGCCAAATGCCTCCCGCGCGGCCAGGACCATGGCATCCAGTTCATCGTAACCCCAGTACGTGCACTCCCAGCCCCTTTCACGCAGGTATGCCAGTAGCGCACCGTACCCGCAGCCATAGTCGACCAGCGTGAATGGCACCGACGGGTCGATGATCCGAACCAGCTGCGCAAAGCGGACGGCCTGGGCCGCCGGCCCGTTGAAGTCCACCCCTTGCGGGATGGGTCCGTGCACACTGATTTTGTCCCGGAAGTAGGCGCGGGATCTCTCCAGGGCGTCATTGAGATCCATGGGCCAGCATCTCTCTTCCCGTCATGTAGTCCGCGGCCTTGTCGCCCGTCATGAACAGCAGGTCCAGGACACTCACAAAAGGATCGTAGGGCGGATAGAGCTGCGGGTACTCGGCATAATCATATGTCATGTATTCGAGCGTGATACCCGCTCGCTGGAAGGCGCCTGCGTCAATGTAATCGGCCGCCGAGGGTCCGCTTATGTAGTGCGTCGCGCCTACGCGTGACAGTATTTGAATGAGCCGGTCCGTCTTCTGACCGCTCACGCCGGTGAGTTCAGACGAACGCAGAAAGCGCGTGGCCTCGATCCCGAGCTCATGCGCCAGGGCGACGGTCACGGCAATTGTCAGATCGGCAATGTGGGTGTCCCGGCGCTCAAAGAACGTCCTCAGCAGCGGCAAGTACTTGCTGAAGAACGGCGCCCTTGAGTACGCGGCTGTCAGCGATTTCAGGTGAGTCTCGGCCCATGGCTTGCTCCAGTCAATACGAACATCCTTGATCGGTATGCCGCCGGTCACTCCCGCGCTGTGCACCGGGATCGTAAGCCATTTCTTTCCACTTGCCGTCTTGATCTGGTTGCGATTCCGCCATCCGTGCTTGTCGTACTGCACGTCATCGTAGAAGATGAACATTTCCGCGCGCCGGATCTGGTCAAAGTAACCGCGCCAGGGGATGTACGAGGGCTGCAGAATGACGGCGATCAACGCCCGCCTCCAACCTGGGCCCGGATGGCGTAGGGCGGACGTCCGGAACTCCTCTCAAAGAGCCGCGCAAGGTACTCCCCGATGATGCCGAGCGCAAAGAGCTGGACCCCGTTGAATATGGCCAGGACGGATGCAAGAAATGTGAATCCCGGAATGGAGCCCAGCGTGAAGTAGACGGTCACGACGTACACGAGCACGAAGAACCCAATGATCATGAACACGAATCCCAGGATGCTGGCAAAGCGCAGCGGGATGGTCGTGTAGTTGGTCATGGCGCGTAACGCCACTTTGACCAGTTTCATCAAGTTGTAGTTGGATTGGCCGTGGGCGCGGGGCGCCTCATCGATCTCGATGGACGTGAATCTGGAGGTGATCCAGGACAGGAGCACATCGATCAAGACATCGCGACCGGCCAGAGATCCGAAGGTGTCCTTCAGGTCTGCCCGGAAGACCTTGTAGGCGCTGAGGTCACGCACTGCCCGCATGCCCATGCTCCAGGAAATCACCCTTTTGACGACCACGGCCGCGGCGCTCTTCCACCAGGATTGTCGCCGGATCCGCGGCACGCCGTATACGACGTCGTACCCCTCGTCCAGCTTTTTCAGCAACCGGGGCAGTTCCTCGGGGCTGTGCTGTAGATCATCGTCCATGGTGGCGACGACCTCGAACCTGGCGTTCATGATTCCGCACAGCGTGGCGTTTTCCTGCCCGTAATTGCGCGAGAGGGAGATTCCCCGAATCCAGGATTGCTTCCGGCACAGGCGGGTGATCACCTCCCAGCTCCGATCCGGGCTGCCGTCGTCCACCAGGATTAGCTCGAACTGGCTTGCCACCTGCGGCATCACTTTTTCCAGCCGCTCCACCAGGGGTTCCAGCGTTCCCTCGCCGCGATAAACCGGCACAACGACAGAGCAATTCATCGCGGGAATTCTACCATGTGGGTTTCTGCGCACTCACGGAGCAGCTGGCTCCGCGCCCATCATAGTTGTACCTGGTGCGCCTCGCGCAAGATGCTCGCGCAGCGGGCCACTTCATCGTCGAGGCGATCTTGATTCCACTCCAGTGCACCGGCAAGCACGCCTGCCACCTCGTTCAGCGTGGCCCGCGTCACATGCCCGAGCATGGCCAGCATGGATCGCCGCAGCAGCACATCATCCAGGTGAATGACCTTTTCGTGCATCACAATGAACTCAAGCTCCCGCCGTGTATAGTCCGGATTCGAACTCAGCGTCACGTCATGCCCCGCCGACATGAACTCCGCAATCACGACCGCCCGGGTGCCGTAGCGCTGCAACAGCGCATCAGCGTTTTCGTATGAACCACCGCATTTCGCGGCCAGCCGCTCCAGCACCAGTTTCCGGGAAGGCGCATCGTGCGGGTAATCCCGTCCGCCGCCGATGGCTACCAGACGCGTATTGACCGACCGCTTCTGATGCAGGAGGTCGAGGCAAAGGTCGGTGACCTGCTCGGAGAACGCGCGCCAAGAGGTCCATTTTCCGCCCACAAGTGAAAGGACCGGAAAAGGCAGCGTAGACGTCGAAGGATCAGAGACCTGGATCTCGTGGTCGCGGGTTATCTGACCAGTCGTCCTGGAGCTGCTCGCCGCCAGAGGGCGCACCCCACTGAACCGGAAGACGATTTCCGACCTGCGCACATCGATCGTTGGAAAGACCCGTTTGACCAGCTCCAGGAAATAGTCGACCTCCTCCTCCGTGCAGCGCACGCCATCCGCATCCTCCACGGCGATATCCGACGTTCCGATCAAGACCCTGTCGTAAAGAGGAAAGATCAGTACGATCCGGCCATCCTTGTTCTCAAAGAAGAACTCATGGTCGCCGATCGCTTTCCGCAGCTCAGGGTGGTTCAGCACAATGTGTGATCCCTTGGTTCCTCCAATGAAGTGGGTAGGGTTGCCCAGAATCTCGTTGCAGGTATCGATCCAAGGGCCGGCGGCGTTGACCAGAATACGCGGCCGAACCACGTACTCCTGTCCCCCCACTTCGTCCTTCAGTCTCGCCATCCCATCCTGGACACCCACCAGCCTGACGTAGTTCAAGGCCCGGGCTTGAGGATTGAATGCCTCTGCATCCTCGATGAGTTCCACTGCGAGCCTCTCCGGCTGCAATATCGCCCCATCATAGTAGGTGGCGGTGTGCACTATGGCCGGATTGAGCTTGTTCCACCGTTGCAGCGATTCTGCTCTCCCCATGAACCGATGCCTGGGCACGGTTCGCTGCGCGCCCGTGTAGGCGTCATACAGCATGAGTCCGATCTTGATCACCAGCGATCCACGCTCCGACGGCCGATCCAGCACTCCCAGGAATTTCAAGGGGGCGTTGAGCAAGCCGGAGAAACGCCGGAAGATGGGTATGGTGGTCGGAAGTGGGCGCACCAGGTGGGGCGCGTTCACGATCATCGCATTGCGTTCTTGCACTGCCTCCCGGACCAGCCGGAATTCACCATTCTCCAGGTAGCGGATACCGCCATGCGCCATGTGAGACGACGCCGCGCTGGCACCAGAACAGAAATCAGCCCGATCCACGAGCAACACGTCGACGCCATTCAGGGCCAGGTCACGAAACGTCCCAACCCCATTGATTCCAGCACCCACGATCAGGACGGAGACCTCGGGGTGCTGCCGAAGAGTTCAGCAAGGTCTCAGTTCGGTTCATGCCTCTCCAAATCCCGGCTGTCAACCCAATCTGCCCACGTCGCTTCTATCTTGGTGCGCCAAGACCAACAGTGGGACTGCCGCCGTCATCGGGCCGCGCAGACGGTTTGATACGGTCTTGACGGCCCACCGCGGCGCATCAGTTGATCCAATCCAGCGTGCGGCTCACGGCCTTCTTCCAAAGGGCGTACATTTCGGCGCGCCGCGCCCCAGTTGCCTTCGGCATCCATTGCTTGTCGGCATGCCAGTGGCTTCGCAGTTCATCGGTGCTCGCCCAGAATCCGACTGCCGAGTCCAGCGGCATATGCGGCACCCAGTGCCGTCGTCTCTCTCAGGGCGGATCGAACCAGCGGTACATCCAGCATGTCGGCCTGAAACTGCATCAGGAGGTCGTTGGACACCATTCCGCCGTCAACCTTGAGCGAAGTAAGGCGCACACCGGAATCCGCCTGCATCGCCTCGAGCACCTCACGGGTCTGAAAGGCCGTCGCCTCGAGGGCGGCGCGGGCGATGTGCCCCTTGTTGATGTAGCGGGTCATTCCCAAGATCGCACCCCGGGCATCCGGTCGCCAGTGCGGGGCGAAGAGGCCGGAGAACGCCGGCACGAAGTAGATGCCCCCGTTGTCCTCGACGCTGCGAGCCAGTCGCTCCACCTCCGCCGACGTGTCGATCAATCCGAGGTTGTCTCGCAGCCACTGCACCAGCGCCCCCGCGATCGCCACCGAGCCTTCCAGGGCATAGACGGGCGGGCTGTTTCGGAGTTGATACGCGATGGTCGTGAGCAGACCAGAGCGCGAAACAATCGGGATCTTTACCCGTATTCATCAGCATGAAGCAGCCCGTGCCATACGTATTCTTGGCGTCGCCGGGTGAAAAGCACGTCTGGCCAAAGAGGGCTGCCTGCTGATCACCGAGAACTCCGGTCACCTCAGTCCCCGCCAGGGGCAATCCCTGCCGGACCCTGCCCACCGCGCCGCTGGATGGCCCGATCCGTGGCAGCATCGTTGCGGGAATCTCGAGCACCTCCAGCAACTCCTCGTCCCACTCAAGAGAATGAATATCCATCATGAGCGTGCGCGAGGCATTTGTGACATCAATGTAGTGTTCGCCCGTAAGCTTCCAAATCAACCAGCTGTCGATCGTGCCAAACAGGACATCGCCACGCTCGGCGTCGGCACGCAAGCCCGGGCGACATTGTCGAGCAGCCACCTCAATTTCGGTCCTGAGAAATATGTGGCGATCGGCAGTCCGGTTCGCGCTCTGAAATCTTTCGGAATCGCCTTCCAGAGAACGACAGATGCCATCCGTTCGGGTGTCCTGCCAGACGATGGCGTTATGCACGGGTTGGCCGGTCCTTCGGTCCCAGACCACGGTCGTCTCGCGCTGATTGGTCACACCGATGGCGGCGACGTCCCTGGCAACCAGGCCGGCTCCGCCGAGAGCGCCCTTGATAACCGTTGCGGTGCCCGCCAGATCTCCTCGGCATCGTGCTCCACCCAACCTGCTTGCGGAAAGAGCTGGCGATGCTCCATCTGAGTCGGTCCCCACGGGCTTGCCGGACTGATCGAAGATGATACAACGGGTGCTGGTCGTCCCTTGGTCGATCGCGAGTATGTGGCTCCATAATCGCTGCACCACTTGCGGGCTGGCGTCGCGGACCGCAGCCGATCCTAGCTCCCGGCGCCACCGTCTACCAGTCCAGTTCGAGCCCCAACAGAAACGCCGCGGCCGCTCCATCGGTTTCTTGCCGGCGGGTTGCACCATATCCAACACGAGAGCGCCTTCAACCGTGCCCCATGCTGGATGCCTGTCAAGCACAGCCCGAGAACCTGGCTCGAGCCGAGCAGCCGCTGCGTGAGCCTGAAGCACCTTCAGTGTGGAGTCGTCAACGGACATATACGCGCCCGGCCACGGCTGAAACGCGCGCACTCGGCGCGCCAGATCCGCTGCGGGCAACATCGGGTTCAGCACTCCATCTTGCCTTCCTGAGCATCGGCGCCTTCGTCGCAATGCGCGGAGTCCTGCGGCCGCGGTTGAAGCTCGCCGGAGAGGTACGCCGGCAATGCGCCGCCTGAAGCGTCTTCGGCGCCAAGCAGCGCCAGCCTCTCGGTGAGGCTTCCGCCTGTGTCATCAGGTCAGTATTGGCAAGTCGTGCGCTGGGCGAGGATGCCGCCGGTGTCCATTCCCTCATCCATCTTCATGATGGTGACGCCGGTCGTCGCATCTCCCGGCCACGATCGCCGCCTGAATCGGTGCCGCGCCGCGCCAGCGCGGCAGCAATGAGGCGTGCACATTCAAGCACCCGAGCCGAGGCAGACCCAGCACCACTGGCCGCAGCAGCTGCCCAAAGGCTGCCACCACGATCAGATCTGGCTTCCACTCCAGGAGTGTCTGGACAACCTCCGGGGCGCTGGCCTTTTCGGGCTGAATCACCGGCAGTCCGAGGCGACCCGCCGCCAGCTTGACCGCCGGCGCCCGCAGGCCCCTCCCTCGCCCAGAGGGCCGGTCCGGCTGCGTGACCACCCCTACCACGGCGTACGTCTCGACTAGCGCCCGCAAGCTTGGGACCGCAAAATCCGGCGAACCCATGAACACGATGCGGGTCATCCTGTGCATTTTAGCACAGCAGGACTTTCGGACTCCTCGCCTTATTGCCTTTTGATTCGTTCCGTTGTACAATATTCCAAACTCAGACCAATCTCAGGAGGAAGTAATTCCATGTCACCGGCAACCGTCTCACCCGACGCCACCAGCGATGACAAGCTTTGGGCGGCGCTTGGCTACCCGATCGTCCTCATCGCCATCATCATGCTCCTGATGGAGGAGAAGAAGGTTCGACCGTTCATCAAGTACCACGCCGTGCAGTCCATCGCCGCCAACGTTGTGCTGATCGTGGTGAGCATCATCGTCTCGCTGGTCACGCTTGGCTTCGGCGGCCTGTGCGTCCCGCTGCTCTGGCTCGTGTTCCTCTACTGGGCCTACCTGGCGTACCAGGGTCAGATGTTCGAGATCCCCGTGGTGACCAAGTTCATGCAAGGACCAGCACTGGCTCTAAGTCCATACTGAGCGCCGTATTCAGTCGCTTGCAGGCCCGCCATCTCTGCGGGCCTGTTCTTCATTTGAGGATCGTGGTCTGCCTCCCGCCGCCATCGAGCGCGGACCACGGACAAAAATTCGGGCGATTTGTCCTCTTGACTTGCGCCCCGTGACACCCATACAATGGTCTCGACGTCTGTTCCAAACGGCACAATCTAACGGCTGCAGGGAAGAGATCCGGAGCTGCCGCCGCGGACGCCGAAGGGGCAAGCTCTGGCTCGACAGCCGAGACCAGGTGAATCTCTCAGGCAAAAGGACCCTGCTGCCGCAATCTCTGGAAAGTCCCTCGCGGGACACCGACGGTGCAAGCCTGGTCCGACTGCGGCTAGGCGCGGCGGAGAAGGCGAAACTCTCAGGTCCAATTACAGAGACGCATGGCCAAGCGCCGTGCGTCTCTTGCTTGTGCCTGTTGACGGGCTCGTCAGATCGCCTTTTGCCACAGGAGGCATTTCGCATGAACATCCCCGCGCAACTTGAAGTACACCAAGACCGACGAATGGTATGACCCGGCCACTGGAGCTCTGGGCCTCACCGACTACGCCCAGGCTCAGCTCTCCGACCTGGTCTTCGTTGAGATCCACGTCGAGCCGGGCGAGAGCCTTGAGCCCGGCAAGGCCATCGCCTCAGTCGAGTCGGTCGAAGGCCTCGGCTGAGACCTACTCGCCCGTCGGCGGCAAGGTCTCCGAGATCAACAAGGCCTTTGCCGAGAAACCCGAGACGCTCAACAGCGATCCGTACGGCGCGGCCTGGATGATCAAGGTCGAAGGCGGCGGCCCGGGCGCGGACTTGATGGACGCCGCGGCTTACGAGAAGTACTGCGCCGAGCGCACGCATTGATCGGCTCGTCGCCGCAGCGCGGCCTGTGCGGCCGCGCTCAAACACCTTGTGAGGCAACATGACCTACATCCCGATTAGCGCCCAAGAGCGCGATGCGATGCTCGAAGCAGTCGGCGTCAAGTCGCTCGAAGATCTCTTTGCCGCCGTGCCGGAGCATCTTCGATTTCCCAAGCTCGACCTTCCGCCGGCCCTGACCGAAATGGAGGCCGCCGCCCAGCTGGCGGAAATCGCCGCCGGCAACGAGCATACGCGCTCGGACCTGGTTTCCTTTCTGGGCGCGGGCTCCTACAACCACTACATCCCCGCCGTCGTCGATCATATCCTGCGACGGGGCGAGTTCTACACCGCCTACACACCCTATCAGCCCGAGATCTCGCAGGGCACGCTGCAGTCCATCTTCGAGTATCAGTCCCTGATGGCGGCGCTCACCGGCATGGAAGTCTCCAACGCCTCGCACTATGACGGCGCCACGGCCGCCGCTGAGGCCATCAACATGGCCTTCGCCCAGTTTCGCGGCAAACGGCGCAAGGTGGTGGTATCGCCCTCCGTTCATCCGCAATACCGGGCCGTGATGCGCACCTACACGCAGGGCATGGGGGTGGAGTTGGTCGGCGACGATCCCGAGGCGAGTCTGGAAGCCGGGCCTGGCGGCTTGGCTGCTCAGATCGATGAGCAGACCATGCTGGTGGTCGTCCAGTACCCGGATTTCTTCGGCCGCATCTACGATTACACCAAGCTAATCTCGGACGCCCACGGCAAGGGTGCCCTGGTCTGCGTAATCGCCAATCCGACGGCCCTGGCACTACTCAAGACTCCCGGCGCCATGGATGCCGATATCGTCGTCGGCGACGGTCAGCCGCTCGGCATTCCCATGTGGTACGGCGGACCGACGCTTGGGTTCTTCACGACGCGCAAGAGCCATGTGCACAAGATGGCCGGCAGGCTGGTCGGCGAAACCGTGGACAGCCGAGGTCAGCGCGCCTACGTGCTCACCCTGACCGCCCGTGAGCAGCACATCAAGCGCGAGCGTGCCACCTCCAATATCTGCACCAACCAGGGGCTGCTGGCCCTGGCCGCCGCCGTCTACCTTTCCCTTCTGGGACGCAACGGGCTTCGCCAGGTTGCCGAGCTCTGTTACCACAAGGCGCACTATGCCGCCGAACATCTATCGGCGATCAAGGGCGTGAAGCTCTGCTTCGACCAGCCTTTCTTCCACGAGTTCGCACTGTGCGTGGAGCGCCCGGCGGGCGAAGTCAATGCCCACCTGCTGGAGCACGGCATCCTGGGTGGCTACGACCTGGGCCAGGACTATCCGACGCTTCAGAACCATCTGCTCATGGCGGTGACCGAAATGAACTCCAGGGAAGAGATCGACCTGCTTGCCGACGTGCTTTCGGAGACGAGCCATGACTGAGAACACGGTTCAATCCGTACCAAAGGTTGTCGAACCGACCATCTTCGACCTCTCATCCCCTGGACGAGTGGGAGTCGCATTCCCCGAACCTGACGTTCCGCGGGCGGCCCTGCCCGACAGACATGCTGCGGCAGGACCTGCCCCTTCCTGAACTGGCTGAAGTCGATGTGGTCCGTCACTACATGCACCTCAGCACGTTCAACTACAGCGTGGATGGCGGCTTCTATCCGCTGGGTTCATGCACCATGAAGTACAACCCCAAGATCGATGAGGACACATGCCGCCTGCCGGGGTTCCTGTACACGCATCCTCTGCAGCCCATCGAGACAGTCCAGGGAAACCTGGCACTGATGTACGAGCTGCAGGAGTGGCTGAAGGAGATCAGCGGCTTCGCTGCAGTCACCCTCCAGCCCGCCGCTGGTGCGCATGGCGAGTTCACCGGCGTACTGATCATGCGCGCCTATCATCGCTCGCGCGGCGACAACAAGCGGACCAAGATGCTCATTCCGGACTCCGCGCACGGCACCAATCCGGCCTCAGCCGGCATGATGGGCCTCCAGATCGTCCAGATTCCATCGGACGCCAGGGGAAATGTTGACCTGGCCGCGCTCAAGGCAGCCTGCGATGACACCGTGCTCGGCATGATGCTCACCAATCCGAACACCGTGGGTATGTTTGATGAACATATCCTGGAAATCACGCAACTGATCCACGACTGCGGCGGCCTCATGTACGGCGACGGCGCCAACCTGAATGCCCTGCTTGGGATTGTCCGCCCGGCAGAGTTGGGCTTCGATCTCATGCACTTCAATCTGCACAAGACATTCTCCGTCCCCCATGGAGGCGGCGGTCCGGGCTGCGGTCCAGTCGGTGTTGCAGCTCACCTGGCGGATTTCCTCCCCACACCCCTGGTGGGCAGTCATCGAGCCGGAGACGGCTGAGGCGCCACCGTTGTTGGGCTTCGTCACGCCTGCTCGGTCCATTGGACGTATGAAGGCCTTTCACGGCCATTTCGGTGGCGGCATGGTGCGTGCCTTCACCTACATCGCCATGCACGGCCCCGATGGCCTCACGGATATCGCCCGGTACGCGGTGCTCAACGCCAACTACCTGTTGGCACGCCTTCGAAAGACCTATCACGTGCCCTTCGATCGCATCTGCATGCACGAGTTCGTGGCCGAGGGCCGCTTCGAAGGCAGCGACGTCCGCGCCCTGGACGTGGCCAAGCGGCTCATGGACTACGGCTTCCACCCACCGACCAACTACTTCCCGCTTATCGTGCATGAGGCTCTGATGATTGAGCCGACGGAAACCGAAAACAAGAACACACTGGATGCTTTCGCGGACGCCTTGATCAGGATCGCTGAAGAGGCCAAGAAACAGCCTGAACTGCTGCACCAGGCCCCGATCACAACCCGATTCGGCCGCATGGACGAAGTCAAAGCCGCCAGGGAGTTAGTGTTGTGCTGCTGGCTTCCGGAGGACTACCAGACCTCGCGTTGAGCCGGTCGCGTCAGCCGCGCCGCCTTAGACCAGTCAGCCCGCCGTTCTCAAAACCAGAGAACGCCGGGCTTTTTCTCACGCTGCGGGCGCCGCCAATGGCCTAACCGTCCTAACGTCTAGGCGAGGGAGAGCTCGCCCAAAGACCAGCAGCCACCATCACTCCCCTGGGATGCTCTCCAAGGCGCGTCTTTCTGCATTCCATGGTGTTTCCGTTCTCGATTAGTAGACGGAGGAACGGTGTCTGCAACCATGCGTTGGATTCTGGCAATTTTCGTGTTTCTATTGGGTTTGGCGGCCGCGGCTTTTGCCGTCTTCGGGGGCGCGTTTTCCACCGTGGCGTGCGTCGAGGTGCCGCCGGACTGGGTGTACTACCTATTGCTCGCCGTTGGAGTCCTGGTGCTTGCTTCGGCGGCGGCTGTCTCGGTCCTGATTATCCGAAAAGCTCGTGCCGATCCGCCTTGCCCTGCCGGCCGTTCTGGGCGTGATCTTTATGTGCGGCGGCCTGGTGGCCTACTTTGTCCTCTTGGGAAAGTACTGCTAGCCCCCGCGGCGGCCGCCAGTCGAGCGCTACTTGATCTCTCGGCAGAAATGAAGAGCCAGCATCTCGCCTCGCCAGGGGAACGGGATCATGTCGATCTCGACGTTAAAGGTCGAACCATCCTTCCGCACCGCTTTGACTTGCAGGCGCGTGGGGGTCAACTCCCCGTGAATGTGACGCTGGTAGGCTTCAATGAGAGTGGCCTGATCCGCTGCGGCAACGTGCTTGTTGACGAAACCTTCCATCTTTTCCCACTCCGCGACCGTGAGGCCGAGCATCCCGGCAAAGCGCACATTGCAGATCTTATGAACCTCGTCGATGTACAGGTAGATACCTTCCGGTGATTTTTCGAACATCGGCTTGAATTGCGCGCCCAGCTCGTTCAGGATCTTGACGTGCTCGTGTTCTTCAGCCATTAGGATCTCCCTCGTGAATTGGTGTACTTACCGTCAAGGAGCCACGCGAATTGCACCCGCGCCTTCATGCCGGGGCCATTCGCACCCTTGGTATCCTCTGATGCTTAGTCCACGAAGATCTCCACGTGTTCGCCATCGGCCTCGTCCGTGACGTCGATGATCTTGCCGCTGGCGCCCGCGCGGATGGCTTCCAGGACATGGCTCATGTCCACACCGTCCACTTCCGGCGCAAAATGCGCTCCGATCTTGATGCCCGCGTCGAGCAGGCCGATCGGAATCTGGACCGCGGCCTTGGATCGCCCGGTGGCTATATCCGTGACGCGGATGCGTAGCCACCGCCCCTCGCCAGCGCCGCCGCTGAAGGCCGGGACACCGGTGCCCCCACGGTCGCCCATGGCGCCCAAGAGCCTCGCACCTTCCTCGGCGGTGATCTTGTGGTCCTCTATCATTTTGAGGATGCGCAGGCGTTCTTCCGATTCGGTCATATGAGCTCCTTCGGCCGTCGATCAGCAGGGCGGACACTCCCTCGCGCATGCCTCGACCAGCGTGCGCATGGCTCATCGCCGACCGGGCGGGCCCCAAACCCGTGTCGCATGCCTCGCAGGGCAGCTCCGCTACGACCACGGATTTCCCGCACGCCGGGCATGAATTCCGAGGTGCCTTCATCATGGCGCGCTTGCTCCTAACATCCTACTAACGATATTGCAGCGTGTCAACGAGAATTCCTCATCGTCGGCAGTTGTGGTTCGTTCTTGGCCGTATTCGCCGGTGTGTCGCGGCGCCGTTAGCGCCACTTTCGGTGAGGACTGCCCCTAGCATCGGAGAGTCGCCCCGCCTAGGTGGCGTCCCGAAGCCTCCCGACCAGCCAGCGTTTGTCCCTGCCGGCCCAACCTGCCGCAGGCCTTGACATGGAACGCATGTTCGTGTACCATTCATAGCACAAATGAGCGAATAACTGCTCAGGAGGCGCACATGATGA
Source organism: uncultured Chloroflexia bacterium (assembly GCA_963784915.1). GTDB lineage: Bacteria > Chloroflexota > Anaerolineae > Anaerolineales > Villigracilaceae > Fen-1038. The sequence goes on along the minus strand of CAWATK010000002.1, from coordinate 104,726 downwards.
TGGTCCGCAAGAGCAAAGGTCTGGGCGAACGCCACCAGCGCATCCTGGATTTCATTCAGGATTACCAGCGCAAGCACAAGCACCCACCGTCCATTCGTGAAATCGGCGAGAGCTGCAGCATCTCGTCTACGTCCGTTGTGAACTACTATCTGGACCAGCTCGAGAAGAGCGGCCATATCGAGCGAGACCGCCATATCTCCCGCGGCCTCCGTTTGACCGGCCAGACACCGCTCGCCGAAATGCACCGTGTGCCCATACTTGGGCGAATCCAGGCCGGCGAACCCATTCTGGTCCCCGGATCGGATTTCAACTACCTGGATCCGGAAGAATCGGTCGAGATCGCCAGCTCTCTCATGCCCCCGCGTGAGAAGGGCAAGGAGCTCTTCGCCCTCGAGGTCCACGGCAACTCGATGGTGGACGCCATGGTGAATGACGGCGATATCGTCGTCATGAAGCCAGCTCAAGAGGCCCGCAACGGAGATATGGTCGCCGTCTGGCTCCCAGACCGAAGCGAAACCACCTTGAAGTACTTCTACAAGGAGAAGGATCGCTATCGCTTGCAGCCGGCCAACCCCACGATGAAGCCGATCTACATTGACAAGGGCGATCCCCTGGAGATCAAAGGCAAAGTGGTGATGGTCATCCGCCGCATGCAAATGGCGTCCTAGACCGACGCGCCGCGATGCCGCTCGCCTACAAAAAAGGACAGGCTCCTTCAGGAGCCTGTCCTTTCCTTATCTCACTTGATCTTGATCCGACCCCTCGCCATCGGTGCGGCCGACGGGGCCGACCCACTGGCTCCGACCAACTTGATCCGGCTGCGTTTTCGGCCGCCCCCGATGGATCGGCCTCCGAGGTTGAGTAGCACTGGAACGACGAGCAGCGCCAGCAACGCCAACAGCAGCCCTCCAAAGAGCACCCAGGAATGCCCTGCAACCTCGGGCAGGACTCCACCCGGGTTGTACTTGGATTGCACCGTGGCCGCCGCGCCCGCGATCGAGACCGTCAGATCGCGGTTCACCCCATCCCGCAGTGTGGACGGAGATGTATACGTGATCGCATACTCGTTCTGCAGCTCCCGCCCGTAGCGTTGAAACAACGCACTCAGTGCGGCGGCATCACCCGCAAAGCTATATCCGCCACCTGCCCGCTGTGCAAGGCCCTGAAGGCCGGCCTCATCCAGTCCGCGTTGCTCCCGGGTCGATGGATCGCCGAGACCAATGGTCGAGATGGAAAGTCCGCTGGGCCCGATCCCTGTGACGATATCGTCTGCGTTGTGCGAGCTGCTGTTGTCCAGGCCGTCGGTGACGGCAATGATCGCCTTTCTGCCCTGCACGTCGCGCAGGATTTCCTCGGCCGCGAAGAGGGCATCGAACATGGCCGTGTCCCCGCCCGTCTTGATCCCGTCGATCGCACTTCTGAGCGCGTCGCGGTCCTGCGTGATCGGCTGCACGTATTCATACTTGGTGTTGTAGATCACCAGACCGGCCTGATCACCTGAGCGCATCTGGTCGACGTATGCCTTGGCGGCCGTGCGGGCGGCGCCGATCTTTCCATCCTTGTCCATGCTTCCGGAGACATCCATCACCAGCAGTGTGGTCAGCGGTCCTACACCGCCTTGACCGCCGCCAGCGAGATTCGCGGCTTGCATGACTTGTCCGTTCTCCGAGATCTGGATCGTGGCGGGATCCACACCGACGGGCTGCCCGGCCGCGTCGGTGACGGAGACGTACACTGTCACCTGCGGGAATCTGGAATTGTCGACCTGGGTGATGCGAACCTGCGTCCCGCCGCTCTGAGCGAGCGCCGCCCCCGCTTCCCCGCTCAACAGCGCCAGGATGATCCCAACACTGAGAATGAAGCTCCTCAATCTGGTCATGCTTACCTCTTCTCGTGGTAGACGAGCTCGGTATTGCCCATCCGAATTCGCTGTCCGTTGGAAAGCCGAGCCTGCTCCACTTTCCGATTGTTGATGAAGGTGCCGGACAGGCTCATGTCTTTCACCGTGAACTGGCTGCCGTCGCCGCGCAGCATCGCATGCTGCGGCGCGATATCCGGGTCGGGCAGGACGATCTCCGACTTCAGCGGCGAGCTCCCGATGGCGATGGATGGCCCCTTGGCGTGCATGAACTTGTCCAGCATGAACTCCGTGCCCTTGAGCTTGCCGGACGTGACCTCAAGCCACGCCTTGCCAAGCGCCACCTCAACCAACGATATGAAGGCGCCCACCGACGCGCCCAGAAGTACGAGGCCGGAGGCTTTGCCGGCAAGCGGGTCCTGGAAGGAGTTGCGCACCAGCTCCAACAGCAAGCCTCCGATGGCGCCGCCGATGAAACCGCCGAGCATACCCTTCCAGATCTGGCTCTTGCCGAAGACGCCCTCTGCAAGCCCTATCAGCATGCCAAACAGCGCCCACCCCAGTGCCCGACCGGCAATGCCACCTCCGACCGTTTGGAAGAAGAACTCGCTCAGAGGCAATCCCACCGCGCCGGCCACCAGGCCCAACAGCCCGCTAACCGATCCCGACTTGGCAGCCTGTACGATGTTCATGGTCATCGCCCCCTCGGTGATGCCGATGCACAGACCAACGCACAGTCCAACCAGTGCGCCCACGAGCGCCTCGCTGACGTACAGGTTCGGGCCAAAAGACAGCCCCAGCAGGTTGCTCACCTGCCAACCGATCAGTCCGCCAATTCCGCCGAGCACCGCGTAGAAATAGATCCGCATGCGTCTGCTCATTCCTGCTGTTCTCCTTTCGGTTCGGCCAGTTTCCGGAGATTGTTCCAGTACACCATGCTGCGTCCGTTGTGGCCGTCCAGCTCGTAGAATCCGAAATAACGTGTGGGGTCCAGCAGCCCCTTGGGCTGGCGGACAAAGAAGCCTGCCGTGGCGGAAACCGGCTCCACCACCAACGCCACCTGCCACGGCTCGGGGAAAAAATTGCGGTGCAGCCAGGTATCGTAGTGCGAGAGGAAGACCCCCATGCCTGGATGCGTGTGATACCAACCCACGATCTTCTGACCCGGGTAGTTGGCATCGATCTGATCATGCAAGTCCACCAGACTCTCCTGCGTGAAGGTCAGGTAGACGCTTCCCTGTCGCGTATGACGCGCCGGCAGAGCATGCTCCACCATGATGAATTGCTCGTGCTCCTCTCCCAGACACCATTGGCCCAGCAACATGCCCCCCACCTCGTTCTTCAGATCGCTCACCGAATGCACGCAGATGCGGCTGTACGCCGGCTGCGAAACGAATACGGAGACCAGAGGCTCCAGCCCGGTTTCATCATAGGGCGAGTTCCAGCGCCTGGCCTGTTTGATCGGAAGTTGAGTCGCAAGAGGTTGCATCGGCTCGACCTGGGACATCTGTACGTTGCGCGTGGTTGGCATCCGTCATTCCATCCCACACCCGCCCGCCTCAAAGCGAACGGGTGTGGGCAGAATGGCACTGAACTATCCGGCAGTCACGTCGGCTGTCATCATCAGCCGGTCGTTCTGCGGAATTCCGGCCTGTGAAAGCGTCTCTTCCTCTTTCAGCTCGCGGCCAAGCGCCTTGCTGTCCAAACGATAAGACATCGCGCGGCCATCCGGGCCGGTCACAGGCAGTTCCAGCGACGTCGTCAGTTCCGGAAGCAGTTCCTTCACAGGCACGTCGTCGGGCACCTCCGCATTGCGGGTACCTCCGGAGGGCAGAACCAGTGTTACAGGCATATCGGGCATTGTGAATCTCCTTTCGACAGATGAATGTTCCGACTTCCAACCGCACATCCGCTGTGGATCTCTCGCGGGGAAATCCCTATTTGATTCGGACCTTCGGGCGGGGTTTTCCGATGGTCACGCCAGCCGGGGGCTTAGCGCTTGGGCCGGCGGCCGCGGGCTTGATCCGGATCGCCACGCTGCGTGCTGGAGCCTTCGATAGAATGCTCGCCGTTGGACTAACGGATCGCTGCTGGCTGGGAAGATCCGACGCCGGCCGCGGGCTCTTGGCGTCGGGTGACAGACGAATTCCGGGTCGCTTGGTTGCGACCGCGGCCGTCTCATTCAACTTCACCCGCTCCGGGCGCATCAGCTCCCGCGTATCGACCGGGAACACATTCGGGTGCTTCTTCCGGTATTCGCGGCTCCAACGCGCCGCTTCCGGATCCCACGGGAAGGGTGGTTTCGTTGGGTCGTCATGATAGTTCTTGTATTGCAGCATCTCCCCCAGCATGATGACCAGGCGATCGAGCGACCGGCTTGCTGTCCACCAGGCCGCGTCGATGCAAACGCTGCCGTTCAGGTGGTTAATGTTGGGGTGCCAGATCGGCGTCAGCCATTTCATCCCCGGCCAGCGTTGCGGGTACTGATTGTGCAGATAGATTTCCACCTGGTGATGCTCGCTGAAGACCGGATTTCCCTGCCGGTCCACATTGGCAATACTCTTGCACTTGAACGTGACAATGTAGCGCTCTGGCGGCAAATTCGGCCGCGGCGATTGAGCCACGAAGCTTATGAGGTTCGTGCGGGCCGCCAGTTCCTGCATCAACTCCTGGTCGCCGTGCAGTCTTCGAATTCTCGGACTCTCAGCGACATTGCTTGGCCCGGACCCGGCCATGAGGTCAGCCGTCAGCACCAGCCGGTCATGCTGTGGAATGGCAGCCTTCCCCAATCGCTCGTCTCCTCGCAGTTCACGTCCCAGGCGCCTGCTGTCGATGCGATAACGCATCGGTCGGCGGTCCGGACCAACCTTTGGGAGCCTGAGCGCACGGATCAGATCGGGAATCAGTTCCGCTACGGTCATGTCACTCGGTATGTTTGCCGTCTGGGCGCTTCCGCCTGGCATCACCAACGTCACATTCAAGTCACTCATCGCGTGCCCTCCAGCTTTCTATCCATTCAGATGCGGTACCTGGCAGGTCCCGGTGATATCCCAGCAATCCTTGTGGTGGAGCGTGTGGCAGATCGGGCACTCCACCGAACCACGCACATCCTCCCGCTTGATATCCTGCAGGCAATACGGGCATCGGTGCTCTTCGTAGGCCGCGATCTGCACCGTGGCTCGCCTGTTGAGCACCCCTCGGCGTCTGCCTCCGGCTGCGCCACCTCGCCGACTGCCGGACACGGCGATCACCGGGCCAAAACGCCTGGGGCGAACCATCGGCCGTGATCGGACGTGGGCCGTTGACCTCACAGCAGGGGCTCCCGGTGGGTTGCTGGAGCGCATGATCGGCGCCGAAACGGGGTTCGCGACGATCCTGGCGGGGGCACTCGACATCCGCGACCGCATAGCACTGCGTCCACCGCCGGTCCTCGCCCACGCCCTCAGTGCCAGCCACGAGACATCCATGGCGATCAGCAGGTGGGCCGCGTCGATCGGATCGGTTTCGTTTTGACGGGGCATTGTCGGCAGCTGCAGCGTGATGCCTACGGGTGCCAGCCAATCCACACTTGCGAGGTCGACGCGCAGGGGTCCGATTCCGCTCTGGTTCTGCGTGATTCCTCCGAGGAACACAAGTCCCACGATCGAGAGGGCCCCGGAAACCAGCGCCTTGATCGGCCACGGGCGTCGCCTGAACACCGCCCGGCTCCCGAGGCCCATGACCAACCCGATGCTTGCGTCGGCCAGAAAATTGAAGAGCAATAGCGGCGCAGGATTGCCTCGTTTTTGCAGAACCACCAGCCCCAGGGACACAGCCAGCACGACCAGCAGAAGCAGAATGACATTTCGCAGGAGATGCCATGGCTCAGCAGTGCGAACGCGGTCTGTGCCCATTACGCCAGCCTTCGATATCATCGGGATTTCAGCCCCTGAGGCGAACCCGGCCACTGCCGGCGGGAACGGGTTCCTTCAAACTCACGTGACCCTTGAGGCGAATCTGTTTTGAATCATGTGCGGGCTCCGGCGCCAATATCCGCGTACTCTCAAAATGCCGGAAGTGGAGCGCATCCGACAGGTCACCCGTCAGCTCGTAGAAACGATATTGCAGGCCATTCTGCGCCTTGACAATGTGCAACGGCGGCACTCCCACGCTGGCGAGCGTGCGATGCAGGTAACTCTCATCGCCCGAGATCACGTGAGTCAGCGTGGACTCGCGCAGGATGCCGCAGGTCGGGCAGTGGCCCGCCTCAAACGTCACCTCGCTGAGCGGCCGTAGTACCTCTTCCACTGTATGGTCGTTGGGGCATTCCAACTGCGTGATCAGTTCCTGGTCCAGCTCCAGCATGGCATCCGGGCCCAGGTCCGCTCGAGCGATTCGCAGCAGGTCGCCCAAAGTGGTGCGTTCGGCGCGCGCCGGCAGTTCGGTGATCTCACCGTAGGTCCAGTGGCTCTCGCAGTCCTCACGGGGCGAGTAGGCGGTGGTGTGCATTTCATTCACCATGCCATTGAAGTGCGTCACCTTGCCGGGCTCCACGGGCATGCCGTTGATTAGCTTCAGGGCTTCCTGCGACTGCATTCCGCCAATGATGGATGCGATCGTCGGCGTTGTCGGTACCTTGCCCAGCAGGATGTTCTGGCGGGCGAGCAGCGGGCACGAGTATCGACTGGAGAGATCCCGCAGGGCCTGCTCGGTTAGTGTGCACTCGTAGCACGCACCCTGCCCGGGCACGAATACCCGCATCAGACCGAGCAACTCCTGGATCGCGCCGTCCACCCACGGCTTGTTCACCCAGTAGCAGAAGCGGTTGACCGCCAGCCGCGCCTCGCGATTGTCGAGACATCCGATCACCACATCCATACGGCGGATGATCCCCAGCCCCAGTTGCGACGTCACGTCGCCATTCATGTACTGAACGTGCACATCGGGGTTGATCGACTTGGCGCGCGCCGCCGCGATTTCAGCCTTGCTCCGGTCATTGTCTCCCTGGCGAAAGAGGATCGACCGGCTCAGGTTGGCGGCCTCCACTTTATCGAAATCCACGATGAAAAGGTGACCGATCCCCATCAGCGCCAGGTTCTTGATGACCTCGTTTCCCAGTGCTCCCGCGCCCACCACCATGACCTTGGCATTCTGGACCTTCTCGCGTTCCCACCACGAAATGAATTCAAAGGTGCCCAGGCGGTCCTTCCGGAGATTCGGGATGTGGATGGGCTTCCCAGCCGCTATCGGCACGCGCATCGGGCCCGTCGGCGGCTCCTGGGTTGCCAATCTGGCGGCGGGCTGCTTGGCCCATCCGGCCATTTCGCGCGCCAATGTCATATTGGATTCGTTCAGGCTGCGCGCAAACCACCCCACATGCGGGCGGGCCTCGATCAAATTGCTTTCCTCAAGCCTCTTGAGCGCCTCGCGCAGGGTTGATCGGCTGATGCCGAGTTGATTCATGAGATCTCGCTCGGGAGGCAGCTGCGTTCCGGGCGGCAGGCTTCCATCCAAAATGGACGCAGCCAGCTTTCCGGCGGCCGTGTCTGGCAGGGACTTATGCTCGATCCGCTCGATTTTCATCATCGCCTATGGTATGGTGGTCTGACCAAGATACCGAGAGTATAGGAACATCCGAGCACGCAAGTCACTGGGCCATCGGTACTACTGCGGCTGCGCTCTCCAAAATGAAAGGCTGTTCTACTCCAACGTATTTCGGTCTATGCATATCTGCCAATGGACAACAAAAAAGGACGACTCGTTCGAGTCGTCCTTTTTGCTTCGTCGTTGCAGGTCTACTTGACTTCGACCTGGGCGCCAGCTTCTTCCAGCTTCTTCTTGGCTTCTGCCGCCGCGTCTTTGCCAACGGCCGAAAGCACCTTGCCGCCTGCGGTTTCCGCCAGGGTCTTGGCTTCGCCGAGTCCCAGGCTCGTCAGCTGGCGAATGACCTTGATGACGTCGATCTTCTTGGCGCCTGCATCTTTGATGATCACGTCGAACTCGGTCTTCTCCTCAACCGCTTCCGCGGCTGCGCCGCCGGCAGCCACTGCCGCCATCGCCACAGGAGCTGCGGCCGAGACGCCCCACTTCTCTTCCAGCGCCTTCACCAGCTCAGCAGCCTCCAGAACAGAGAGAACGCTGAGTTCGTCTACCAGTTTTTCCAGATTTGCAGCCATTGCTTGAATACTCCTTATCTCATGCATTTCAGGTCGCGTCAACCCGTGGGTCGCGCGGTTCCGATTGCGCTCTCTACTACGCGGGGGCCGCGGCCTTCTCGGAGTAGGCTTTGATCACTGCTGCCACCGAGCGCGCCGGCTCGGCGATGGTACGTACCAGCTGACTGGCTGGGGCTTGCAGCATGCCCAGCAAGCGTGCCCGCATGACGGGCAGCGGCGGCAGTTCAGCCAGCGACTTGACCTGGACCGCGTCCAGCAGTTGGCCGCCCATGAGGCCGGCCTTCACCTTCACGTATGCCATGCTCTTCGTCGCGTCAGCCAAGGCCTTGGCGGTGGCTGCCGGGTCATTGAACGCGAACGACATCGCCGATGACTTCAGCAGCGCCTCGTCCGGCAGGCTCATGCCCTGATCCTTCAGGGCACGGCGCAACAGTGTGTTTTTGACAACGTGGAACTCGCCGCCAGACTCCCGCACCTTGGCGCGGATCGCGTCCATATCCTTCATGCGTGCCCCTGTGTATTCAACCAGGATCACTGCCTGACTGCGCTTGAGCCAGTCGGCATACGTTGCCAGGATCTCTTCCTTGCGCTGTTTGGTTAGTGCCAATGGTTACTCACCTCCTTTCAATGAAAAAGTCTTTGCCACTTCTTCAGGCAAAGACTCTCGCGGCAGCCCGTGGGGCTGATCATGGCTCGAGGTCTCCACCTGGGCGGGGAATTAAGTCCCGTCTTCCGGGACACCCGCTGTCATTGGCGAAGCGGCTGGCTTGTACTGCCGGGGCGCTGCCCCGGCGCGGTTACGAGTATCTCTACTCGGTAGCCTCCACAGCAAGTGCGGCGTTCGGATCGATCTTGATACCGGGCCCCATCGTCGCATTCACCACGATGCGTTTGATGTAGAGGCCTTTCGCCCCCGATGGTCGGGCCTTGCCGATGGCCTCCATCAAGGCCGCGAAGTTCTCATACAACTTCTGCGCATCGAAGGATGCCTTCCCGATCACCACGTGGATGTTGGCGGTCTTGTCCAGGCGGAATTCAACACGGCCTGCCTTGGCCTCCTTGACCGCCCGTTCCACATCCTGGGGCGGCACCACCGTGCCGGCCTTGGGGTTTGGCATCAACCCACGCGGGCCCAGCACCCGACCCAGCCGACCAACCTTGCCCATCATGTCCGGCGTGGCGATCGCCACGTCGAAATCCATCATCCCGCCTTCGATCTTCTTCAGCGTCTCGTCGTCATCCGCAACCAGGTCCGCGCCCGCGGTCCGTGCCGCCGCAGCGCCCTCGCCTGCTGCAAACACAAGGACGCGCACGCTCTTGCCCAATCCATGGGGCAGAACAACGACATCCCGCAACTGCTGATCGGCCTGGCGTGGATCCAGCGCCGTGCGCATGTGGACCTCCACACTGGCGTCGAACTTCGTGTACGCGGTCTCTTTCGCCAGCGCCACAGCCTCAGCCGGCGCATACTGCTTGTTCAAGTCAACCTTGGCCAATGCGGCCCGGTAGTTCTTTCCTGGCTTTGCCATCGTATCCTCCGTGGTATTGGCGGGCCCCTGTGGACCCTCCCACTGATCAACCTTCGACGGTAATTCCCATGGAGCGCGCCGTACCTTCCACCTGCTTCATGGCGCCCTCGATGTCGACCGCATTGAGGTCCTTCATTTTGACCTCGGCGATCTCGCGTATCTGCTTGCGCGTGACATTCCCAACTTTCTCTTTGTTGGGGACACCGGAACCCTTGGGCACTCCAGCCGCCTTGCGCAGCAACACGGCCGCCGGCGATGTCTTCAGCACAAAGGTGAATGAACCGTCGCTGTAGACGGTGATCTCGGCCGGCATCACCTCACCCGGGCGGTTTGACGTTCGCGCATTGTACTCCTTGCAGAACGCCATGATGTTGATGCCGTGACCCGCGAGCGCGGGGCCCACCGGCGGTGCCGGATTCGCCTTTCCAGCCTCCAACTGAAGTCGTACGATTGCCTTGAGTTTCTTTGCCATTCCTGTTCGCTCCTTGTACCGGCATGCCTTTCCGGTACCGTGGTTTTGGCGGGCGATGAGTGGGTCGCCCTCCCACATTTCAGTCGCGCCGGCGGGCGCGGCTGCTTATGCCTTTTCGACCTGAAGGAAGTCCAACTCCACCGGCGTCTCCCGGCCGAAGAAGGACACATTCACACGTACCTTGGTGCGCTCCATATCAATGTCGGCGACAGTCCCGCGGAAATCGTTGAACGGCCCGTCGATGATGCGCACCCGTTCTCCCACCTTGAAGGAGACTTTGACCGCCGGGGCGTCGGACTCCATGCGCTTGATGATCTGGGACACTTCCTCCGGCCGCAGCGGTGTTGGCAGGTTGCCCATGCCGACAAAGCCCGTAACGCCTGGTGTGTTGCGCACGACGTACCAGGACTCCTCCGAGAGCGTCATGTTCACGAGCACATACCCGGGGAAGATGTGGCGCTCCACCGTGCGGCGCTTCCCCTCTTTGACCTCGATCTCCTCCTGGGTCGGGATGACCACGTCAAAGATCCGGTCCTTCATGCCCATCGTCTCAATGCGCTGCTCGAGATTATGCCGCACTTTGTTCTCGTATCCGGAGTAGCAGTGGATCACATACCAGGCGGGCTCGTTCGCGCCCTCCGCGGGTACCTCGCCTTGCGGCAGGCGCCCCCGCCGCAAGCCCTCGGCCGCGGCCGCCCTTCGCTCCTGGACCGGCGTGAGAGTCGGCCCTCCGCCTCTGCAATCTCCTCCGACATGCCCTCGGCCACCAGCGCCGGGGGCTCAGCGGTGCCCGCCCTCTCCTCCAGCTCCATATCCACGGCTTCGCCCGAATCCACCTCAGCCACATCCACGTTCGCGTCGGTATCCGTTCCCTGACCGGAGCTGGTCACTTGTTCAACCTCGACTTCAATGGACGGGGCACGCTCATCTTCCTGCGATTCCCGCGCCGAATTCGGACGCCTCGACCATCATCGAACCGGTCGATTCGGATTGCTCGGGAACAGGAGCGGAATCGTTCCGCTCGTCGCCTTCTTGCTCGTCCATCAGGTCCTCATATCTGGTAGCGAAGCGCTGGACACTCGCTAGATGCCCAGGATCACGTTCAGCAGCAGGTTCGCGGCCCAGTCCACAACTCCCAGGAACAGGCCCACCACGACCATTACGATGATCACAAGGATCGTCAGTTGGCGTGCTTCCGGCCACGTGGGCCAGGACACCTTGCGCAGCTCGCCGGCGGTTTCGCCGAAGTAGCGCTGGATCGTATTCTGTTTTCGGATTCTGTCCGCCACCTTGGTACTCCTTGGGCCTGCTTCCGCCCGGTTGCCGCGCGTTCTGCCTTCTACGGCTAAAACGCCGCCCCGCGAGACGGCGTTGCCTCTGCAGGCCAGGAAGGACTCGAACCCTCAACCGCTCGTTTTGGAGACGAGTGCTCTACCAATTGAGCTACTGGCCTTCGATAGTCTGGTGGCCTCACGGCCGCCTGGCTATCCAGCGTCCCGACTATCTGACTACTTCGTTTCCCGGTGCACCCTGTGGGTCCTGCAGCGCGGGCAGTATTTCTTGAGCTCCAACCGGTTGGGATCATTGCGCCGGTTCTTCTCCGTCGTGTACGTCCGCTCCTTGCACTCGCTGCACTGCAGCGTCACAACCGGTCGGACGTCTTTCCTCTTTGAAGCCATTGCCTACACCTTGACTTTCTTACGCGATGATCTTGGTTACAACGCCCGCGCCGACGGTCAGGCCGCCTTCGCGGATGGCGAACTTCGAGCCCTGCTCGAGCGCCACCGGCACGATCAATTCCACCGACAGGTTCACGTCGTCCCCGGGCATCACCATCTCCACCCCCTCCGGCAGCGCTATGTCCCCGGTCACATCCATCGTCCGAATGTAGAACTGCGGTCGGTACCCCGTAAAGAACGCCTTGTGCCGCCCGCCCTCTTCCTTCTTCAGCACGTACACCTGCGCCATGAACTTCTTGTGCGGCGTGATGCTCCCCGGCTTGGCGATCACCTGCCCGCGCTCCACGTCCGTCCGCTCAATCCCCCGCAGCAGCAGCCCCAGGTTGTCCCCCGCTATGCCCTCGTCCAGCGACTTGTGGAACATCTCCACACCCGTCACCACCGAGCTCGTGCTCTTCTCATGCAGTCCGATGATCTCCACCGGCTCCCCCACCTTCACCCGGCCCCGGTCCACCCGACCCGTCACCACCGTCCCGCGTCCCTTGATCGAGAACACGTCCTCCACCGACATCATGAACGGCTTTTCCACGTCCCGCTTCGGCTCCGGTATGTACTCGTCGATCACCCGCAGCAACTCCCGAATCGACGCATATTCCGGCGCATTCGGGTCCGTCGACGCACTGTCCAGCGCCTGCTTGGCGCTCCCTCGCACGATCGGCGTCGTATCCCCAGGGAACCCCTGCTTCGTCAGCAGTTCGCGCAACTCCAGTTCCACCAGCTCCAGCAGCTCCGGGTCGTCCATCATGTCCGTCTTGTTCAGGTACACCACGATCGACGGCACTTCCACCTGCCGCGCCAGCAGCACATGCTCGTGCGTCTGCGGCATCGGCCCGTCCGGCGCCGCCACCACCAGAATCGCCCCGTCCACCTGCGCCGCCCCCGTGATCATGTTCTTGATGTAGTCCCGATGCCCCGGCATGTCCACATGCGCATAATGCCGCTTGTCCGTCTCGTATTCCACGTGCGCTATGTTGATCGTGATCCCCCGCGCTTTTTCCTCCGGCGCATTGTCGATGCTGTCGTACGCCCGAAAATCCGCCTTCCCCAGCATCTGACTCACTTTCGTGATCGCCGCCGTCAGCGTCGTCTTCCCATGGTCAATGTGCCCCATCGTCCCCACGTTCACATGCGGCTTCTTCCGCTCATACTTCTGCTTCGCCATGTCCTCTTCTCCTTGTCAAACGACGTTATTCCTCAGCCTTGGAGCCCATGGTGGGAATTGGACCCACGACCCCACCCTTACCAAGGGTGTGCTCTGCCATCTGAGCTACATGGGCCGGACTTCCTGGCCCCCCGCCTTGGCGGGGCTGTGGGCGGTGAAGGATTCGAACCTCCGAAGTCTTCTGACAACTGATTTACAGTCAGTCCCCTTTGGCCACTTGGGTAACCGCCCGCGCGTAGATTGTGTGGTACCTGCTCCGCCCCGAGCCCATCCCCACAGAGACGAACCGAGTAGCCAATCAGCAGCTGGAGCCGACGACGAGAATCGAACTCGTAACCGCCCGCTTACAAGGCGGGTGCTCTGCCGATTGAGCTACGTCGGCAATTAAGCAGGCGAATTATACCAAAAGAAAACTCAGACTCAAGAATCTCGTCGATTTCCCCCCTGACCCGGCACAAGTAGAACGCCTGTTCTACGGCGGCGATTGGCTCGTTGAGATCGGGCGCGCGTGGCTCAAACGACGGGCTCAAGGCGATACCCGGCGTCCATCGCACACTCGAGTTAGGCCGCCTCCGCCTGCGTCGAGTCTCCGCTTCGGTTGGAGTCTGACCCTGCGCTCTGAGCTTGCTGAATCGCCAGATCGATCAAGACCGCCGATGACCAGCCAAATGTAGATGCCGCCTGCGGCGGGTTCTCCCCGGTCTCTGGATGATAGTACTCGTAGATGTCGTCCCGGCAACACAGGAGATCCAGGGTCCGGTACGCGCAGATCTCGCGCCAGGTCGCCATATCCGGATCGCATCAATCCTTCGATCAACAGGTAGTTGATGTTGACCCAGGTCGGCCCGCGCCACATCTGGAACGGGTCGTACTTCGGATCATCCATCGCCACACTGGGGACCGGGTATCGCGACCAGAATTGGTGCGTATCCGTGAGGTGATCCACGAGCCGCCTCGAGATCGCAGCCGGCAGCTGGCCCGTCAGCAACGGGAACAGGTTAAAGGGGGTCCGCACGTTCACGCGTTCCCCGTTGTCTCCTGCGCCCAGAAGAAGCCCGTCTCTTCATCCCAACACCGTTCGATCATTCGTCGTGCCATGGCCGCGGCGCGCTGCTGCCACATCTCGGCCTCATCCGGCATGCCGATCACGCGTGCCATGCGTCCCAGGGCATCCTGCTGCAGGCAGAGATAAGTATTTAGGTCCGGCGACTCAACCGGCATCCCTTCGTCCCACAGCGGGCTGTCATCCAATCCCGAGGAGAACGGGTGCTGGTATTCGCACAGGCCGTTGCCGTCAAGATCATTCTTCTCGAACCACCAAGCATTGACCCGCACAATGGGCTCGTAGATCTCCTGGATGAACTCCGTGTCGCCGTCCATCTCGAAGAGCTTCCATGCCGACCACGCCAGGAGTGGCGGCTTGGTAACGTCGGCATCCACCGGACTGCTCAGATGCGTTACTGTCCCTTCATCATGAATGGCATCCGGGATCATGCCGTCTTCCCTCTGGTGATCCAGCATGATTCGGATTTGATCCTGCGCCAGTCGCGGTTCAACGTGCCGATACGCCAGGGCGTGGAAGTAGGCGTCCCACTGCCACACGCCCACATAGTGCGTCATGGAAGGCGTCATGGCCTCGCGCGTCGTGTAGAAACGCGTCGAGATCAGGCCGGCGCGCATCACCCACCAGGCGTAGTAGTACTGTGCCCGATACTCCGGTGCCACCTCGGGCGCAGCCGCAAACCAGTCGTGCCATCGCCGCGCCGCCGCCATCAGTGCGGCCTCCGCGTCCGGGATGTACCGATTGAATCCCAGCCGCGGCGTGATGTTGAGCATGAAGCTGCGGCCCCCCTCCGAGGCATCCAGCAACAGTCGGATAGCTTGCTTGCCCGCATCCGCCGCTTGTGACTCGTGTCCGATGATTCGTGCGTCCGTCGTGTAGGCCACATTGCGACGGATATCGCCCGTCAGTCGAAGCACCCCGCCCCTCCGATCGCGTTGCGCACGGTCCAGGTTGGCATCGAATTGGATACCGCATTTCGTGGCCGGTAACATCAGCAGCAGCGTCTCCGCATCCACGAACGTCAGCAGGAACACCCCGAGCTCTGTGCGGCATTCCACGCAATGCGGGTACGTGATGACCTCAGTCTGGAGCGGCTGGCCGTCTCCGTCCGTCAAGCCCCAGCCGTCGATGAGCGGGGCGCGGTTCCGATACGCGGACAATTGCCCCGCCAGCTTGAACCACCGTTCGGCCAGTCGCACCGTGAAGTGCTGGTTGGAGTGAAACACAAGCAGCCGGCTTGCCCGTTCGCTGAACGGGCTCTGCCGCAGGTCGATTCGGTTCTTGAGAAGTGCGAGGAATGGAGAGTCCAGGTTCATAGGCCCGCGCCCAGGCCGGCGCGGGCCCCGATGGTGCCCGTCGACCTTTTCAATCCTACCCCACTGGCAGCATGGTGCACGATCCTCCATGGAGAGGCGCGCCTCTTGACAAGATATCTCTCTTGGGTACGATTAGAACATATGTCCTGTATGCGACTTGCGGAGGAGTTTCCCATGCCGATTGCGCCTTTCCGTCGCCGCCGGGGCGGCAAGCCCGGTAACACCAATCGTCTGGTTCACGGCCGTTATTCACAGCGCTTGCCGCGTGACCTCACTGCCCCCGCCAATCCCCGCGCCAACGATGACCCCGAATTCGACATCGTTATGGCGCGGGTGCACCTGGCCCAGTTGCTCACGGCTCAGAAAAAAGCCCCCAAGGCCCAGTTGCTTTCGTATGAGCGGGCTATCATAGATTGTCTCGGCCTCATACTTTCATTGATCTCCGCCAGCGTCCGGAGACGGCGCTATCAGCCTGATCTCGACCGGGTACTGGACGATCTCCACAACGGCTTCCTGAGCGATTCTCTCGCGGCGCGCGCGGCTTCGAACCTCAATCGAACCGCGCGCCACGATTCTGAGTCTTCCCGTAATCCAGCCGTGGCCCCCAGATTCGAACTTCCCGATCCACGTGTGCAGCATTCATCTCGCGAGGACGCGGAATAAGGCGGCCAATCCCGCCTGAGCCGCGCCTCCCTTCAGCAGGGAGTATCGGCGACATCTGAATATCTGCGCGGTCCCAGTCGGGAGGCAACCGGGACGCGATTTCCTCGAACACCAACTTGACCTTCGCGTCTGCGCCCTCTTGCCCGGCGGGGTTTATGCAATGGCATCGAGACGCCCGCGGGCTGCCGGCTCGTGCCTTTGCGGAGTGCGGGGCCACAGGAACAGCTCGTCTAAGTCATCCACCCGCATTCTTGAAGCCCGCATGCCGAGGTTCCAAACCGCTTCGCCCAGATGGTTCCGCGCCTACTTTTCGTTTCCGATGGCCACCGCAAACGCCACAGCGTGCGTCATGCTGTGGCTGATGCTCACGGACCACTCCACCAGCCCAAGGTCGTCCGCGCGTTTCTTCGCCGCGCCGCTGAGTGCGAGAGTGGGGGCGTTCTGCTCGTCGCCCAGGATCTCGATTTCCAGCCAGCCGACGTCTCCAATGCCGGTTCCCAGTGCCTTGGCCACGGCTTCCTTCGCGGCGAACCGTCCCGCCAGCGACTGGGTGTTCTGCCGGGATTGGTCCTGCTCGGGTCGCGTGTATATGCGATCCAGGTAACGGCTTCCGTGACGGCGCACGACTTCTTGCACCCGATCGATCTCAATAAGATCCACGCCTGTCCGTAGTATCACCGCGCCGCCCCTTCCATTGTTATGGACCGGCCGTGGCAACTACAAGCCTGTCAGGATGAACGAAAGCCCGCGCAGCCTCCACCACGTCCTCCCTTTTCACGCTGCGGACGCGCCTGGCATAACGCTGATAGTAGTCCATTCCAAGCTGAAAGCGCTCAATATTCAGGAGGGCGCTCGCCACGCCGGCGTTGGACTCCAAGGAAAGGGGCAGCCGTCCGATGAAGTTGGCCTGGGTATCGGCGAGCTCTTCGGTCGTCACACCCTTCTGCACGAAACGCCGGAGCTCCCTGACAATGATATCGACAGCCTTGTCCACGCTTGCGGGATTGACGCCCGCGCTCACGGTCCATGCTCCGGGGCCCAGCCCTGCACTCAAGTTGGAATAGGCGTAGTAAGCCAGTCCAGATTCCTCGCGGACGGACTTGCCGATACGGCCCATCATGCCGAATTGCCCCAGGATGGAATTACCCAGTGATGCCGCCAGCCAGCGGGGATCAGGACGACGAGGTCCATTGGTTCCGATAATGATATCGGTTTGGGATTTTCCGGCAATCTTGTGATGTTTCCGCACCGTGCCATCGCAGCGGCCTGGGATCGCCCGGCACCTCGCACGCAGCCTGGCTCTTGTTATTCCACGCCCCCAGCGTTCGTCTGACGACGGCTGCTGCTCTCTTCGGCTCCACGGCTCCGACCACCGCTATCACCATGCCCCTGGGGCCGAACGTGCTGTGATGAAAACGGACCAAGTCCGGACGCCGAATGGCTTTGATCGTTTTGGGATTGCCGTCTTCAGGCCGCGCGTACGGATGGCCTCGATAGAGGACGCTATCAAACACCAAATCAGCCATGTCCGCCGTGTCCTGCTCGCGGATGTTGAGGCCCGTCAGGAGATTCTGGCGGAGCTTTTCCACCTCGCTCGTCGGAAATGTCGGCTCCTGCAATGATTCGGAAAGCAGCCTCAGAATCAGCGACAGATCCTCAGCCAGGGCGTGACCGTGGAAACCGGTGGTGTTGATCCCCGAATCAAACCCAAGGCTTGCGCCGACCGACTCCAGACCGTTGTAAAGCTCATCAAAGCTTTGCCGTCGCGTCCCGCGCATCAGCGCCGAGACGGTGAAGTCCGCCAGACCAAGCTTTGGATCCGGATCGAGCATGCTTCCGGTTCGCACGTACCCACTGATCGTGACGGAGGGGCTGCTGAAATTGGCGCGCGCCAACACAATGATCCCATTGTCCAACTGTTCGCGATGAACGTCCTCGGGACCCGGCAGTGAGCCCTTCACCTTTTCGACCGTCCGCCGGCGCGCATTCATCGGGTTGCACCATTGGCTCTTGGCACATAGACTCCAACCACGCGAGATCGCGGCTGCAGGTACTGCCGCGCCACACGACGCACGTCGGCAGCTGTGACGGTCGCCAACCGATGCAGGTACGTCTCAAACCACTCGTACGACGCAAACATCTCGGCGTACCCAAGCCAGAATGCCTGGTTGGTAATGTTCTCAGTTCCGTAGGCAAAGTTGGCGCGAGCCTGCTTGATCGCACGGGCGATCTCGCCAGGCCCAACGGGTTCGGACTGAATCCGCAGGATCTCACGATCCAGCGCAGCGAGGGCCTCCTCGGCTTCGCGCTTGGGGTGCAGTGTGAGCGATATGGTGTACAGGAACGGATCCACCGTCAGATTGGAGCCGCCGGAAAAGCCCACCGCATACTGCTTGTCCACCAGAGCCCGGTAGAGCCGGGACGTCTTGTTCGAGATCCCGCCGCCCCCAAACATGTTGAGGTTGCTCGGCCCCGCCAGCAGGCTATCCAGCACCGCCAGCGCGAAGAAATCCGGATGCGACGCCGGCGGGAATCGGTAGGCCACCTGCAAGTAGCTTGTTTCTCCCGGACCTTCGACACGGACGCGGCCTTCTCCTCTTGGCTCCGGCTCCGGCCGACTCAAGCGCGGGGGCACCGGTCCGGTCGGAATTCGATCGAAATGCTTCCGAATCTTTCGCAGCATCTCCGCAGTCCGGAAATCGCCTGCGACGCTCAGGATTGCGTTATTGGGAAGATAGTAACTGCGATAGTGCCGGAAGAAGTCGTCGCGTCGCATGCTCCGCAGGTCGGCCATATCGCCGATCACCTCGTGATGGTAGGAGTGGACGCGGAAGGCGGCGTGCTGTACCGCTTCCCCAAGGAGGAACATCGGCTCGTTTTCGTGGCCCTCTCGTTCCGAGATCACCACGGTGCGCTCCGAACTGAGCTCACCCGGATCGAAAAGGCTGTGTTGCATGCGATCGGCCTCGATTCGCAATCCCAGCTCGATCTTTTCAGCCGGCATGGTCTCGAAGTAGGTCGTCCAGTCCAGGAATGTGAAGGCGTTTCGCGTACCGCCTTCGCGGGCCACTGCCTTATCCATCAAGTCCGCGGGAAATCGGCGCGTGCCTTTGAATTGCATGTGCTCCACCAGATGAGATATCCCGGTCAATGGGGGTGTCTCATCCCGCGAGCCGACGCGGTACCACAGCCACAGCGATACCAGCGGCGTGGTATGGATCTCCTTCAGGAGCACGATGAGGCCATTAGGCAGCTTGGTCTTCGTATAGGACTTAGGCATAGGGCGGCATTATAAAGCCTGGAGATGAGGCAGCAACGCTCACGTCACCGGCAGATGGGCGTCCCGTCCTCCAGCGTGGCGCCAGGCGACTGAGCGCACACGTGCGGGCGAAGAGAGTCCTTCAGGGCTTGAATTGCTGCGTGCAGCTCGGTGTCGCGGATCGCAATATCCACCGGCACGTCCGCCGTCGCTGGCAGAGCAGCCTTGATCGGCAGAACCAGATCCAAGTTCACATCCATCTCAGTTCCGGCTGGGAGCGTGATGTCCGCGGGTGCATCAATGCTGAGGCCCGACGCATTGATGGTCACATGTGCACCCCGCACATATAAGTCGGTTGCCAGGCTGATCCGCGTGGAGGTCTGAACCGGCACCGTCGTATCGAGGCTCAGATCACTCTGCATAGGGATGCTTGCCCGGATGTGGGCGTTGTCCAGCTTTTCGAGGCTTGTGTAAACTGCCACAAGCTCCCGGTCGGAGCCGGCCCAACCGGGTAGCCCTCTCCCGCCGATGAGTAAACTCAGCAGGACCACGTTGGCGAGTACGGAAAGTCCCGCCCCCACCGTCCAGAAGCTGCGCAGCAGACGAGAATGCGTGCCGGACGGGGCACTCGGCATTTCAAACTCGCCATATGCGGGCACGCTAGGCGCGGATGGCCAACGATCTCCATTTGGCTTGGGCAGATTTACGACAGCGGGCTTGCGGGGTTCAGGTGCAGGACCGTCGTCCTGTTCCGCCGATAGAATACTCCGGAAGCGTTCTCGGGGGCTACCTTTCTTACTCTCATCCGGAAGTGTCATGGTATCGCCTCGTCTCTCAGGCAATCTTAACACAAGCACCCATGATCCACCCTGGTCATACCGCCTTGCTCAATCCGGTTCACGGAGTCGTTACAATACGGTGCGGGGCGACGCGTTTGGGAGTGACGACCTGGGCGGCGCCGGCGGCGCTATCAGCGAGCCGCTTGTGACGCCCTGGCGTTTCCTATATAATCGTCCCGTTTTGTCGGCAAGTCGCTTGGAGGGATTGTGTCAGATCAGAATATGCATTACGTTGCCGTGATCGGCGCCGGGCCAGCAGGGCTATTCGGCGCCCGCGAGTTGGCGCTCCACGGAAACCGTGTCGTGCTCATCAATCGCGACATCAAGCCGGGAGGCTTGGCGGAATACGGCATCTACTTCGAGAAGTATTCAATGAAGGAAGGCTTGCGCAAGCAGTTCAGCCAGGTTCTCAGCAATGCCGGGATCACGTATTTTGGCAATATCACAGTTGGCTCGCAAGGTGACCTAACGCTTGACGAGCTTCGAGGGATGGGCTTTCAGGCCATCCTAGTGACGGCGGGCGCGCAAGGAACCAAGTTACTTGGCATCCCGGGCGAGGATCTACAGGGCGTCTATCATGCCAAGGACGTTGTTTACCACTACAACAAGTTGCCCCCCTACAGTCAGTGGCAATTCCACTTCGGCAAGCACTGCGCCATCGTCGGCGCGGGAAACGTGATGGTGGACATCGCCCGGTTTCTGATCCGCGAGGTCCGCGCCGACGAGGTCATAAGCGTTGTGCGGCGCGGTCCGGCCGAAGTGAATTTTACCAAGGAAGAGATGAAGCACATCGTCGCAAGTTTGGACACCGAGGCTTTCGACGCCGAAATCCGGCGCATCACGCCTGCACTCCAGGCCGTGGAACAAGATCCGGAGGTGGGCCGCCAGAAGGTTCTGGAGGCGCTGCCTAAGGGGGATCCAAGAGTTGGCAATGCGCGCTTCAGGTTCGAGTTCCTTTCATCGCCGTCCCGCATGCTGGGCCGAGACGGCAAGGTGACGCAGCTTGAGATCGAAGACAACACGTTGGTACTCAAGGATGGGCAGCTCAAAGCCCGCGGAACCGGAACCAAGCGATTGCTGGACGTCGATACAGTCATCTTCGCCATCGGCGACAAGGTGGACGAGTCGTTCGGCCTGCCGGTCGACTCAAGCGAGTTCGTGAAGCATCCGGTGCCACGCTATCCGTTCGAGGGCCGGTCGTACGAGGCCTTTGATCCGGTGACCGCGGAACCCATCCCGGATGTATTCATGGGCGGTTGGTCGCGAAATGCGAGTAGCGGGCTCGTGGGCCTGGCGCGCAAGGATGGCATCAGCGCCGCACACGTTGTGCAGCAGTACTTGGATACCCTACCCAGCGTCGCGCCTGACATGAGTGCCCTGGCAACCAGGGTGAATGCCCTGCCAAAGCCCGTCATAACGATCGAGGAGCTTAAGAAGCTGGAGGCAGTGGAGCAAGAAGAAGCGGATAAACGCGGGCTGCCAGAATTCAAGTTCTCGACCAACGAG
Organism: uncultured Chloroflexia bacterium; assembly: GCA_963784915.1. GTDB lineage: Bacteria > Chloroflexota > Anaerolineae > Anaerolineales > Villigracilaceae > Fen-1038. The sequence goes on along the minus strand of CAWATK010000002.1, from coordinate 83,165 downwards.
GAAATGCTCAAGGCCATTGAGGCGGACACAGTTCCGGGCTAGGGCTGAATGCGGTGTGTCGTGTCCTCGCGGCCCAGATTCCAGATCCGAGCAAGGTCGCATGATGGACGCAGGAGCCCTTGATTGCCGAAGCAGGATCTCGTCTTCAGAAAGCCATTCTTAAACGCGGCCGGCAGCCTTGGATTTGCCCCCGACTTGCATTCTGCATTGGATTGGGATTCCTTCGGCGCGTTTGTGACAAATCCGATTTCACTGCGGCGCCGGCGTCCCACGCAGGTACCGGCGCTGATAGAGTATCCGGGTGGAATCCTGATTCACTCCGGCCTGCCGAATCCGGGCTTTCGACGGCTCCAAAGCACCTGCGCTCGAAGCTGGATGCTGTCACCACTGCCGATCATCGTCAACATAATGGCCGACCGGCCCGAGGAGGCCCGCGCCATCGTGATTGCGCTTGAAGGACAGGACAACATCCTGGCCTTTGAGTTGGGTTTTGCGCCGATGCTCGCCGACGACATTATCCTCCTGGCCGTCGAGATGACGGCCGGGGAGGTGCCAATCATCGTCAGCCTCCCGGCAGAACAATTGCTGCGACTCGGTCCCAAAGCAGAGGCGCGAGGAGCCACCGCAATCAGTATCGGTCCGCCCCGAGGCACGCTGCTGCATCGGGACGGTCTGGTTTCGGGCCGACTCTACGGACCTGGCCTTTTTCCACAGTCATTGGATCTGGTTCGTTCTGCCTGCCGTCTGGGGCTTACGATGATCGCCTCAGGGGGCGTGACATCGTCGTCGGAGGCAGACGCGATGCTCGCGCTCGGAGCTGCCGCTGTCCAATTCGACATCGGATTGTGGCTTCCCTCCGCCAAAACAAAGAGCCCCGTCAATTGACGGGGCTCTTCGTAGTCATCGCAGCAGCTTACGTCACAATGCGGACGCTGGCGGCCTGCAAACCTTTGGGGCCCTTCTCGACGGAAAACTCCACCTTTTGGCCTTCTTGCAGGTTGCGGAAACCATCGCCCTCAATGGACGAGTAGTGAACAAAGACATCCGGGCCACCCTCACGGGCGATGAAACCGTATCCCTTGTCACCATTGAACCACTTGACCGTACCGACGACACGTTCTGACATTTTGCCTCCTTATGGCAAAGAACAAATGATGTAGTATGTGTTTCATCGGCGGTCAAACAAATCGGCTCAAAGCAGTACTGCTTTGAGCCGTCGTCGACTTCCCAGACGAAAACCTACTTGCATCCTACAATTCCTACTCTAATCGCCCCGGGCGAAAATGTCAAGGTTCAGAGGGTACGTTTCCGGCCGGTTTGCGCTCCAGCCAAATCGTCACTGGCCCGTCATTTTGAATTTCCACCTGCATGTGCTGCCCAAACCGGCCGGTCTGCGTTGGAACTCCGTGCTGCTGCATCGATTCCGCGAAGCGCGTCACCAGGGGTTCCGCCAGCGCTGGATCGGCGGCGTTCGTGAAGGATGGTCGTCGGCCCCTGGCGGCATCCGCATACAGAGTGAATTGCGAGACCACGATGGCCTCGCCTCTCACATCCAAGAGCGAGAGATTCGTCTTGCCGTGCTGATCCTCAAAAACGCGCAGGTTGGAGACCTTCTCCGTCAGATACAGCACCTCGTCAGCCGTATCCCCGTGCCCCACACCGAGGAGGATCAACAGGCCACGACCGATCGCGGCCACCCGGACGCCCCCTACGGTCACAGATGCTGTGCTTACACGTTGAAGAAGGGCGCGCATTCAAGCCAGCCGAGTTTCGACAACGCGGCAGATCTGGGGCCTGTGCTTGTGGTCACGAGTAACCTCAGGGCAGACCAACGGCGGCACGCACTTCTTTCATGGTTACTTGGGCGACCGCGCCCGCGCGCCGAGCACCGTCGTTGAGAATATCCTCCACCATGCCAGGTTGCGCCGCAAGCTCGGCTCGCTTCTGCCGAAATGGCGCGAGGTGTGCGTTGAGATTCTTGGCAAAGAGCGTTTTGCAGTCCACGCATCCTATTCCGGCGCGGCGACACTCCACATTGACCATCGCCACGTCGGCCGGGGGGGAGAAGACCTTGTGCATCGTGAAAACATTGCAGACATCTGGATCGCCCGGGTCAGTACGCTTGATGCGCTTCGGGTCGGTCACCATTTCCAGGACGCGCTTCTGCGTCGCTTCGGGCGTGGCGGCCAACTCGATGTGGTTGTTCAGGCTCTTGCTCATCTTTTCTTTGCCGTCAATTCCCAGGACCTTGGGGATCTCTGTGGTCTTGATCTGCGGCTCGATGAGGACGTGCGTGCTGAACCGGTGGTTGAAGCTGCGAACGATCTCACGGGCAAACTCGATATGTGGCGCCTGATCAATGCCTACTGGCACTATGTTGCTCTTGTACAACACAATATCGGCAGTCATTAGCACCGGGTACCCCACCAGCCCGTAGTTCACGTTTTCTGGGTGCTGCCGGACCTTGTCCTTGAAAGTGGGGAGATCCGTCAGCTTCCCCAGAGGAGTCACCATCGAGAGAATCGTGTGCAGCTCCGTCACTTCCGGCACGTGCGACTGCACAAATATGATGGATTCCTTTGGGCGGATTCCGGCGGCCAGGAAGTCCAAGGCCATCTCGTGGGTATTCGCCTTGAGATTCTCTGTGTCTTCGACAGTTGTGAGCGCGTGTAGATCTACTATGCAATACACGCAGTCAAAGTCATCCTGAAGCGCCACATAGTTGCTGATGGCGCCCAGGTAATTGCCCAGATGTTGGCGTCCGGTAGGACGGGCGCCGGAGAACACGCGACCTTGCTTTGGCATGCATTAGCCTTCCACTAACTGATTGATCAAGCCGATCACCTCTCCGGGCTGCGCGTGCCGCTGGGTGCTGAGCTTGGAGTACAACAGCCGATCATTGACCGTCACCTCAAAGCGCCCGCCGTCCGAGGGCACGAGAGTGATCCACTCGATCAGGTGTTCGAATTGCTTGAGCAACTCACCTGCCAGGCTCACGGCCCGGTCAGTGTAGTGTCAAACGGCGCAGTAGATGATCTCTATTCGGAGCACTCAACCTCGCGATCCAAAGCGCAGGTTCGTGACCCGGCCCCGCCTAATCGGCAGCCTGAATTCCTCAGCCACCGAGCCGGGATCGGACTGATTGTAAGAGAATTATATCATCCGCCCTCCAGCTCTATGCAGCATCCCCTACGGGTACTATAATCCTCTCCGCAGTTGCGCTCGATAAGCAAGGAGCAAGTGATGCCCGTTTACACTTACAGATGTGATTCATGCGGAGTGCAGTTTGAGAGGCAACAGTCCTTCACTGATGCTCCGCTCAAGATCTGCCCGGAGTGCCGCAAGAAGTCCCTCAGGAAAGTGATCTCTCCGGTTCGGGTGGTGTTCAAGGGGTCCGGTTTCTATTCTACGGACCATCGACCATCCTCGGCCAGCTCGACGCCACCACCGAAAGGCGAGGGGAAGAACGCAGCGAAGCCGCCGGAAGGCTCCAAGGACTCGGCTTCGACAGACAAGAGCGAGTAGCCAGCTCTGGCTTGAGACGGCCGCCGGCGTCTGCGCCGGCGGTTTCCGTTTTCTCAAAGGTGTGCCGGCGGCGGTTGCTCGCGGCGATGGTACCAGATGGCAGCGACCACCAAAGGAATGAACGCGAGCATCGCGCTGACATAGGCCATGATCGAGTATCCAAGGGAGGCGAAGATCAGGCCGCTCAACAGGCTCCCTGCTGCCGACGCCAAACCGACCAGAAGGTCATTGAGACCCTGCGTCCGTGCTCGCTCAAGCGGCGAAAGCTGATCCGCCAGCAGAGTCGATCCACCTACATAGCAGAAGTTCCAGCCCAAGCCGACCAAGAAGAGCGCCACTCCGAGGGGCAGGACCTCAGGCGAGATGGTAGCCGCCACGCACGCCAGCACGAGCGTGGCAGCGCCTGTGATGATCACCGGGCCGCGTCCCCAGCGATCTGCCAGCTGCCCGGAGAAGATGGAGAACGCGTACATCCCGAAGGTATGTGCGGAGATGACGATGGCGATATCACCCAGCCCATGGTGATGGCCCTTCATGTGAAGTGAGGTGATCACCATGACCAACACCATGACGAGCTGGCCGATCACCATCGCCGTCAGCGCGACGCTGGCCGCAGGCTGGCGGAAGATCTCACTGGCGGTTCTCATCCTGGCATGCTGCTCCGTAGTCCGCCCACCACCCACCAATGCCCTCGAGTTGGTGGCAGCAGCCAATTGGCGGCTGATCTGCAGCGGATCCGGCCGCAGGCCGACGTATACCACGAGGGCAGCGACCAAGAAGAGCAGCATGCTGATGGCGTAGGCGCCAGCAAGTTCAGTGCCAGCAAATGACACAAAGAATTCGCCGGCCGGGCCCGCCACAAATGGACCGATCACTGAGCCCACGGTGCCGCCCAGGACGACCTGAGATATTGCCCGGCCCCGCGCTTCGGGTAGATTCACGTCGGCAGCAATGAATCTCTGCCAACTGCACGGCCGCATTGGCTGTGCCCATGAAGAGCATCCCAACCAGGAAACCAGGAAACGAACGAGCCGCAATCGAGAAGAACGCGATCCCCGAGCCCAAGACGCCTATGAGCAGGCCGAGAACCAACGAACGGCGGCGTCCAAGGGCGTCATTCAGCAAGCCCCACCCACCCGCTGCGAATGCTCCGGCTAGCAGGTAGACGCCAGCAGGCACACCTGCGAAGCCCGGACTCCCAGCCAGGTCAGCAGCAACGATGGCGTTCAGTGTCGCGGCGGCAATAAAGGCGGCGGAGGCCAGCCCCTGCTCGACAAAAAGAACCACAGTGATCTTCCTGCCCAGCGTGCGCAGTGTCTCCATCAGACCTCTCTCACGTCTCATCCTATGGACGCTGACACTCGGCTTGGCACAGGATCATTTCTGGGCGCCGCCCTGTGGCGAAATCGACTTTCCCCTGCGCGATCGAGGGGCCAGTCGCATCTCGTCCATCGGAAACAGCCGCACACAGCGATTTCCGCTCCTCACGAGAGGCGTCGGCCTTGCACCTGTGCGATCTCCACTGGCGTCGATGAGCTGCCCGCGATCCTCGAGGCGCCTCAGGAGCCGCGCCTGATCGCCACGTACCAGGCCCGGACCTCGGCGCGGAGCAGGCCAGCCTGAACGGCCGGATCGGATTCTGCGATCGTGCGCACAGCCTGCTCGGAGAGGCCCTCCATCGGTATCATCATTCCCCCGATATCAGTCACGAGGAACGGCCCGCCCAGATCGAGCTGGCCGGCCGCGTGTACGGCGCGGTAGTGATTGACATGGGCCTCAATGCCGTCTTGTTCCCGAAAATCGGTGCCTAACTTCCACTTGGGGCCTGGCGTGTGACGGATGATGTATCGAACGTGCAAATCGGTCCTGGCGGCCATGCGAAATCTCCTAGAACGATCAGACAAGTCTCTGCGACGAAGACACAGGGGTGAAAACGCAAACAGGCGCCGCATACCGCGCCTGTTATTCCAGGGAGAAAGCTCCTCGCCGAGGACTTGAACCTCGAACCTAGCGGTTAACAGCCGCCCGCTCTGCCAATTGAGCTAGCGAGGAAGGCGACCGCGATTATACGGGCATCCCAAAGGCGTGTCAAGAAACCACGTCCGGGCCTCGGTTCAGTGCTTCTCCGCCAGCCATCAATATCGGAAAGTGCTCAGGTCATCGAGCTTGTCCAAGCGGTGGGTTGCCTTGATCTGGCGCACAGTGCCCGTGAGGCCACGAACAACGATTAAATCGGTGCTGGCGCTCAGCCCAAAGTACCTGACACCCTGGAGGAGCTCTCCGTCGGTAATTCCGGTCGCCGCAAAGAAGACGTCTTCGGAGGCGACCAGATCATCCATCGTGAGGACTCTCTTGAAATCGTAACCTGCCGCAGTGCCGCGTCGCAGTTCATTCTCGTCGCGGGCAAACAACTTCCCCTGAATCTCACCGCCCATTGCACGCAGCGCGCATGCGGCAAGAACACCCTCCGGTGTCCCACCCACTCCGAAAAGAACATCCGCTCCCGAGTCCGGCCAGGCCGTCATGATTGCCGCCCCCACATCCCCGTCAGGGATAATGCGTATTCGTGCGCCGGCCCTGCGTATCTCTGAGATCATATCGTTATGCCGTGGGCGATCGAGGATAATGGCAGTCAAGTCCTCGACGTGCATGCCTTTGATCTTGGCGATCGCCTGAAGATTCTCGGTGATGGATTTTTCGATATTGACATGGCCCTTCGCGGCGGGGCCAACGGCCAGCTTGTTCATATAGACGAAGGGTCCAGGATCGAACATCTTTCCACGGGGCGCGATTGCCACGGTTGTGACCGAATTGGAGCGGCCAAATGCAAGGGGCCGTGTTCCATCGATCGGGTCAACGGCCACGTCCACTTCAGGACCCTTGCCGCTGCCGACGGTCTCACCATTGAAGAGCATTGGGGCGTTATCCTTCTCGCCCTCTCCAATGACGATCTTGCCCCGAATGTCAACGGTCTGCAGGACAGTGCGCATGGCATTCACTGCCGCGGCATCCGCCGCTTCCTTGTTGCCGCGACCCATGAAACGGCCAGCAGACAGCGCGCCTGCCTCGGTCACGCGCACAAGGTCAAGCCCCAGGTTCCGGGTCGGTGCGACGGGTGCCATGCTTCCTCCAATCAGAGCATCAGGTAGCGGATCCAGTAGTAGCCCAGGACGCCGGCCCAGATCAGTGAATCAATCCGGTCAAACGCCCCGCCGTGACCAGGTAGCAACGAGCCAGAGTCTTTGATGCCTGCAAAACGCTTGAATAGGCTTTCACCCAGATCACCAAGCGTCGTAAGTGTGCTCAACATGAGGCCCAGGCCCAGCGTCTGCCAGATACCCACGCTCAGCGGACTGAACCTGTTCAAGAGTAGGGCCAGCACGCCGGCAGCGAAGGTTCCAGCTAGCAGACCTCCAGCGTAGCCCTCCCACGACTTCTTGGGACTAAGCCTTGAAAACATCTTGTGAGCGCCGAAGCGCACGCCCACGAAATAAGCCATCGCGTCAGCCACCCAGATGATCACGAAAACAAGCAGCAGCCACCAGGCGCCATCAGGGAGCGAGCGCAAGTCAATGAAATAGGCCCCCACCCAACCCAGATACAGGATCCCACCGACTGTGATCAGAAAGTCGAGGGCCGCCTGATCGCGACCGTGCTCAAAACGAAGTAGATGGAAGGTCATGGCCGTGAGGACGCTCGCCGTGAGAATCGCTCCAGCCGCCTCCGGCCAGAACGCGCGCGCTGCCAGGATAAGCAGAACCGCCGCCAGAAGGAGGGCGGCGGCTGGCTCATACGCCTTGCGGCGAAACATGGCGGTGTACTCCCAGGCCGCGACTCCGATGAAGACCGTCACAAGGATGAAGTAGGCCATCCCTCCAACGAAAACCGCGGGGAGCAGGATGCCCAGCAAGAGCATGGCGGTAAGCGTACGCCTAACCATGTCCCTTGCTGGCTACTGCCTCAGATACGCCTCCATAGCGACGATCTCGTTGTGCAAAGGTATCCAACGCGCGCCGATACTCATCCTTGTCGAAGTCCGGCCAGTAGGTCGGCGTGCTGTAGAGTTCTGCGTAGGCGCCCTGCCAGATCAGGAAATTGCTTACCCTGAGCTCGCCCGAGGTGCGGATGATGAGGTCAGGATCGGGAACGCCGGCCGTGTACAAGTACTGGCTCACCAAGTCTGCCGTCACGTGCTCTGCCGGGATCCCATCTTTCATGATGCGCTGGATCGCCTGGACAATCTCGTCTCGCCCACCATAGTTGAACGCGACGATCAGGACCAGTTTGTCGTTGTTGCGGGTCAACTCAATGGCAGCCTGGACCTTTTCTTGCAGTGCAGGGGAGAGGCGTTCGAGGCGGCCAATATGCCGCAGTTGGACGCCCTCTTTGTGGAGTTCGCCCAACTCGCGATCGATCACATCCTCCAGGATGTGCAGGAGACCCTCGACCTCCTCTGTGGGGCGTCCCCAGTTCTCGGTTGAGAAAGCATAGATGGTCAGGTACTTGATCCCGAACTCCACCGATGTGCGAATGACCTTGCGCAGGTTTTCAGTCCCGGCCCTATGCCCCGCAAGACGCGGCAGGCCGCGGGAAATTGCCCAGCGGCCATTGCCATCCATGATGATGGCGACGTGTTGGGGAGGGCGCTCGGCATGAGGAACGCTTTCAGCGGTGGTCGTCTTGCTCATCTTTTCTTGTACGTCTTCCGAGATCCAGGTACGGAGATGGCTGGTGCATTGGAGCCGATCCAGCACGGGCTCGACCTAGACCTCCATGATCTCGGATTCTTTCTTGCGCCCGAGTTCTCCGACGTCCTCGATGAACCTGTCGGTCAGCTTCTGCAGACTCTCCTCGCCCATATGGAGATCGTTCTCAGAAATGAGCTTTTCCTTCTCGAAATCGCGGATATCGTTATGCGAATCGCGGCGTATGTTGCGAATTGCCACACGCGCCTCCTCGAGCCGGGTGTGCACCAGCTTGACCAGGTCCCGGCGCCGCTCCTCATTCAGGGGTGGCAGGTTCAAGTGAATTACCTTCCCGTCGGAATTAGGCGTGAGCCCCAGGTCGGATGCCAAAATGGCCTTCTCGATGTCCTTAAGGGCGGTGGCGTCGAAGGGCTTGATCATGAGGGATCGCGGCTCCGGCACCGTCACAGTCGCCAACTGCATTAGCGGCGTCGGGGCATCGTAGTAATTGATACTGAGTCTCTCGACCAGGGCGGGATTCGCGCGCCCTGTGCGGATCGCGGCCAAATCATCGGTCAGGGTCTTGATGGCTCCCTGCATGCGGTGGTCGGCATCTTTGAGAAGGTCTTTGATCACTGCGGCCTCCAGGCAGACGAGTCTAAGTAAGGATACTCGAAAATGCAAAAAACTGCCACGGCCCGGCGTCGGTTCCACCGCACGTGCGTCCACCGGGACGCGAGAGCTGCCCGCAGCGCCCCGCGCTGGTGATGCGTCCGACTAGCCGAGGCCGTTATCCGATCACCAGAGTTCCAACTTCCTCACCGCGCAGGGCACGCAGCAATGCCTGCTGGTCCCAAAGATTCAGCACGAGGATCGGAAGCTTGTTGTCCATACACAGCGAAACTGCCGTACTGTCCATCACCTGCAAGCGGCGATTGAGATAGTCGATGTAGCTGAGGGTTGCAAACTTCTTCGCATTGGGGAACTTCCGTGGATCGGCGTCGTAGATCCCATCCACCTTCGTGGCCTTGATTACGAGGTCGGCATCGATCTCGGAGCCGCGCAAGGCAGCCGCGGTGTCTGTCGAGAAGAATGGGTTTCCAGTGCCGGCGCCGAGGATGACCACGCGTCCTTTTTCCAGATGCCGAATTGCCCGTCGCCGGATGTAGGGCTCGGCCACGGCTCTCATCTCGATCGCGGACATCACGCGGGTAAAAACGCCTATGCGCTCGAGGGCATCCATGAGGACCATTGAGTTCATTATGGTGCCCATCATGCCCATGTAGTCGGCGGTGGAGCGGTCCATGCCGCGTTCCAGGCCCTGCTTGCCGCGCCACAGGTTGCCGGCGCCAAGCACGACTCCCACCTGGACTCCCATCCCATGGACTTCCTTGATGCGGCCCGCGATCGATTCGGCCTGGTCGACGTTGATGCCGAACCCGGCTTCACCCCCAATGGCTTCACCGCTGAGCTTCAGCAGGATCCGCTTGTACTTGAGTGCGGACATCTCGCCTCCCGTCTTGGTTTTCCAGCGCCAGGCGACCACCCCGGCCATCCGTCCTGACCGCTGCTCAAGAAAAGAGCCAACTGGCGGTTGGCTCTTTATACTACGATTGACCCGAGCTTTCGCCGAGCTCCCACCTCTGGAACCGGCGCACGATGACGTTCTCACCAATGGCCGCCACATTCCGCATGATGAGCTTCTCGACGGTGGTGGTTTCATCCCGGATGTAGGGCTGCCGCAACAACACCATCTCGTCCTTGTACTTATCAAGCGCTCCCTCCACCATTTGGTCAATGATGGCGGCGCCCTTCCCTTCCTCTTTTCCTTTTTGACGGATCATCCCGGCCTCTTTGTCCAACTCGGCTGCCGGAATATCTTCGCTGCGGACGTAGCGCGGTGAGGCAGCCGCAACCTGCAGCGCAATCTCGTGCGCGAGGGTGCGGAACTGCTCTGAGCGGGCGACGAAGTCGGTCTCGCAGTTGACCTCCACCATCACGCCCACACGCCCACCACCGTGCGAATAGATCTCAATCATGCCGTTGGATGCGGCCCGATCCGAGCGATTGGCCGCGGTGGCCACGCCCTTTTCCTGGAGCCACACCAGGGCCTTCTGGTGATCGCCATCGGATTCCTGCAAGGCCTTTCGGCAATCCAGGACGCCTGCGCCCGTCTCGGCTCGCAGCGTCTTTATCATTTCGGCTGTAATTTCCATGTCGAGTTCCTTGGTGCGCACTCAGCGCTCAGGCAGTCTCAGTCGGGTTTACTTCCGAGTCAACGGCAGGAGCGTCTGGCTGAACGGCGGCCGGACTATCGGACAATGGCGCCTCAACCGCGTTGATGTTCGCTGGAACGGGCGCATCCGCGGCGGGCGACTCCGCCGGGACCACCGTTGACGCGGCTTCGGCTGCCATGTCCTCCGGCTTGCGCGTGGCGCTCAGTTTGGCCAGTGTGGATTCGCCCAACAGGGCGCCTTCTTCGAGATCCTCTTCCGTTTCCACAACGTGAGTCGTTCGCCGCGGGCGCACTGATTCGACCCCACCGTCTGCGGCGGCTTCGGATGGCTCTTCCGGCTCCTGATCCTTGCGCATCGCCTTGCCCTCAAGGACCGCGTCGGCCACCTTGGCCACCAACAACTTGATCGCTCGGATGGCATCGTCGTTCGATGGGATGACGTAGTCGATTCCCTGCGGGTTGCAGTTTGTGTCCACCAGTGCCACGACAGGGATCTTGAGCAGATTGGCCTCGTGCACCGAAGCGTCCTCGCGGCCGACATCGACCACGAAGATGATATCTGGCAGGCGTTTCATTTTGCGGACGCCGGAAAGCCGGATCAGCAAGCGATCGATCTCCCGCTGTATGAGCAGGCCCTCCTTCTTCGTCAGCCGACTGATCTCCCCGCTGTCGCGCAGACCCTCCAGGCGGTCAAGTTCCTGGATGCGGGCATACATGGTGGACCAATTGGTCAGCATGCCGCCCAGCCAGCGCTCGGTGACGTACGGCATGCCAGCGCGTGTCCGCCTCGTCGCGAATGGTCTCCTGCGCCTGGCGTTTTGTGCCGACGAAAAGCACTGTTCCACCGCCCGCCACAGAGTCCCGGATCACGGTCAAGGCAGTATTGAGCAGCTTGACTGTCTGCTGCAAGTCGATGATATGAATGCCGTTTCGCTCGGTGAAGATGTACGGCTTCATACGGGGGTCCCACTTGTTGGTGCGATGCCCGAAGTGGACTCCGCTCTCAAGCAGGGCCTTCATTGAAATGGCGGCCATGTTTCTCCTTGATCATTGCCGTGCCACTCTGACCGCGAGGGGCGGCCAATGCACGGAGCGAGTTTAGCGGGATTCGGGTCCGTGAGGACGATCACCCGCTCAGGGATGCTTCATGCCCATCCCAGGCAAGATGGTGCCTCGATGATGGTTCGCGCATCAAGCCCCAAGATTATATCACAGGGGCCAGGGTCTCACCCACGACGACCAAGGTGCAACTCGTCGGCCTCAACTACACGACCGCACTTTGTCCGTAGAGCTGCTGCTTCACATTGATGACGCGTTTGCGAAGCTCCGCCTTCGTTTCGATCTGATTTGCAATCTTGTGGATGGCGTACATGACGGTCGTGTGGTCCCGGCCGCCCAGAACCTCGCCGATCTGTGGCAGCGAGGCGTCGGTCTCCTTGCGCATCAAGTACATGGCCACCTGGCGGGGCTCGGCGATTCGCTGCGATCGATCACGACCCAAGAGCGCTTCGCTGGTCGTTTTCCACTCGCGAGCCACGAGTTCGACAATACGGTCAGGCAGTATGGTCTGCCGCTGCGGCAGCAAGTCAGCCAGGGCGGCTTCGACCAACTCGGGCGTCAATGACTGCCCGCTGAGATCCGCGAAGGCAATGATGCGATTCAGAGCACCCTCGAGTTCCCGGATATTCGACTGGACGCGCCGAGCCACGGACTCGAGGATCTCGTCCGGGATCAGACGGCCCGTTCGTTCCGCCTTGGCGCGCAGAATCGCCAGTCGCGTCTCGAGGTCTGGCGGTTGGATATCCGCGGCCAGGCCCCACTCAAACCGAGAGCGCATGCGTTCCTCAAGGGTCACGAGTGACTTGGGCGGGCGATCGGACGAGACAATGATCTGTTTGTCCTGTCCATGGAGCGTATTGAAAGTGTGGAAAAACTCCTCCTGGGTACTTTCCTTGCCAGCGATGAACTGGATGTCGTCCACGAGCAGGACATCCGCAGAGCGGTATTTTTCACGGAAGGCCTGGGTCGTGTGAGTGCGAATTGCGTTAATGATCTCGTTGGTGAATTCCTCCGAGGACACGTACAGCACATTCAGCCCCCGCGCGAAGCAGGCATTGCCGATCGCATGCAGAAGATGGGTTTTGCCCAGTCCCACACCCCCGTACAAGAAGAGCGGATTGTAGGCGCGGGCAGGCTTCTCAGCCACGGCCTGGCAGGCGGCATGCGCGAGGCGGTTCCCCGATCCCACGACGAAGCTCTCGAAGGAGTAGCGCGGATTCAGCGCGTGGTGCATGCGTGAACTCGCGGGAGTTCGTGATTCGGAGGCCGTCACTTCTCCTTCCCCTGCGGCGCGCTCCTCGGTCGGGGCAACCACAAAATTAACGGCCACATTGGAGCTTAGGATTCCAACCAGGAGGCGACTGATGGTGCTCGAGAGTCGACTCTCCAACCAATCCCTGGCATAAGCGTTCGGGACACCGACCGTGAGAGCTCCGTTCTCGTAGGAGATAGGTCGCGCTTCACTCAGCCACGTGTCAAACGAGGCCTTTGGCATGTCCGATTGAAGCTGCGACAATACGGATTCCCAAGCCTGGTCAATGTTCATGCGTGCTTCCCTGGATGATGAATGATGATGGCACAGATGCTTGCCGCGTTCGATTTGGCCAGCAGGTGGTGCGGCGGCGCAAAGGCATTTCCGATGCGGCTCCACGAATTTCGCCTCAAGCCAAGTGACACCCCGACGGCTCTGCCGTCCCTCATTGGCGTTGGCCTGCGATGCAGTCGCATGTTTCTCGGACTGATCCAGATGTGTTGGAGTTCACGTCCCCATCTTTCAACATCTGCGTCAAAATCATTCTAGCAGAAAGGCGCGTGTGGAACCAACACTTTTCACCTACGCCCGGTTTAAAACATCCGCTTTATTAAGGTCGCTCCATCTTAAAGAAATGTGTGTGACAGCGGGAGCCAGAAGTGCAAAGCTAGAACACCTGTCTCCGCCACAACCACGGCAGGGCCGCAATCTCCCCCCACATTTGGGAGCTTGATGGCTTGATTCAAGCTCCGGTCACCGAGCGTGTTAATGAATCGTAGTGGGCAAGGTCGCACTCGTTCGCGACCATCTACGCGCGATTCTGTGAATGAACCTTAAAGATTGTCGATTTGGAGATGATCAGGCTCGAGGAATCCGCGGAACCCACGCCAGAACCGTGGTTCCTTCACCCGGACTGGACGTGATTTCGACGTCTCCGCCCACGGCACGGGCTCGAGTATGCATGTTGGAAAGGCCGTGCCCGATGCTGGAACCCATGGTATCGACGACAAATCCCTTACCGTCGTCCTGAATCTCGATCAGGACTCGCTCATCGGTCATCCACAGCCGCACGGCAACGTGTCGCGCGGCCGCGTGTTTTGCAGCGTTTCCCAGGGACTCCTGCACAATATGAAATAGGGTTAAGGCATTGGCCTGGGGGATCTGATCCGGTCCGGTTTCCGGACCCGCAAGTTCGATTTCTGAGAATGTGTTGGCGCGGTATTCGGTAGCCAGCCGCTTTAGCCCGGCCATCAAGCCTTCGTTCCCCAGTTGTCTGGGCCTCAAGTCCAGGATGTAGGACCGAATATCGCGAATTGCTTGATTCAAGTCCTTGGATCGCATCCTTCACCTGGGCCTTGGCGCGAGCTGGATCCTCGTCGACAACGTGAGTCGCGTTCTCCAACGCCAACCCGACGCCATACACGGACTGGATAATTCCGTCATGCAGATCCATACCGATCCGGTTCCGCTCTTCCAGTATGGCCAATCGACGGGCATTCTGATGCAAGCGGGCGTTCTCAAGGGCCAATCCAGCCCAATTGCCCACCGCCTCCAGCAGTTGCAGGCCGCGAGTTTCAAGGGGCTCAGGGCTGCGGGAAGCCACACTCATAACCCCAAGGACGGCATCACCCGATTTCAGAGGGAGATGAGCCACCTGGCGGAAACCCTCCTTGGCGACGGCGGCCAACAACGACGGGCGCTCTGACAACGGATTGGCATTGGCCCGGCTGCGGCCGGTGCGCGCCACTTCCCCGATCGTGCCTTCATTGATCTGGATGCGACTGCGCGTCCAGAATGCCTCTGCGGCTTGCCCGCGGTGAAGTACCATTCGCAGAGTCTGTTTGTCGTCTTCAATTAAGTAGATGGCGCCGGCCTCCACCTTCATGTAGTTCATGACGGTGGCCAGCGTCTTGTTGAGAATCTCCTCAGATTCCAACGAGGAGGTCAGGACGCCGGCTATATCATTCAGCAGCGCCAGGTCCTGGTTGCGGCGCGTCAGCGCGTCATCGCGCGCCTGCATCTGCTCCAGCAGGCGGGCGTTCTGGATGGCGGCCGCCGCGTAGCCCGCCAGCATCTGAATGATGCGCTCGTCGTCGGCCGTGAACTCTGGTTCATCGATCTTGTCCGTGAGGTAGATCTGACCGAGTTGCTGATCTCCTGTCCGGATGGGCACACCCAGGAACGAAACCATCGTCGGATGATTCCGGGGGAAACCGACCGAGCGCGCATCGTCATGGATTGCCGGAAGCCGGATCGGAACCCTTGAATCCATCAATTCACCGATCAGGCCATTGCCAACCGGTTCGTGACCGATCCGTTCGATTTCCTGGGCCGTCAAGCCGACGGTAATGAACTTCGCCAGTCCCCCGTGTGCGTCAAGCACGCCCACGGCCGCGTACTGAGCTCCCACTTGCTCGCGGGCCGTGCTAACGATGCGTTCGAGCAAGTGCTCGAGGGATACCTCCTGCACTAGTTCCAGGCTCGCCTGGTGTAACGCAATCAGCCGTTCCTGAAGCTGCTCTCGGGTCAGGAGCATGTGGTCAAAGACGCCTCGCTTTGCATTATATCTCACAAAGCTGATAGCTTTTGGCGGGCGCCGGCGATAGAATATTCGGTTGACCGCCACATGCCATGAAAAGCTCATCGCTTTCAGGTTTTTACCGCCTTTCGGTCGAAGCCCGCCGCGTTGTCCTGGAACAAGAAATGGGATCCGACGTGGACTTGAGTGGAATCACATCCCCTCCGGGCCTTGAACTCGAATTCTGCCAACCACATGATCGAGAACGTGGTTGGAACCTACTCACTGCCACTTGGAATCGCCGTCAATTTCCAGATCAACGGCCGCGATGTGCTGATACCGATGGTCATCGAGGAGCCATCCGTGGTCGCTGGGGCCTCATTCATGGCCAAGCTTGCCAGAGCCGGCGGAGGCTTCGTTGCATCCAGCGATGCCCCGGAGATGATAGGGCAGATGCAGATCCTGGATCTCCAGGATATTCAACGGGCCAGCACGGCGGTGTTGGCGCACCGAGCTGACCTCCTGGCCGAGGCGGACGCGATCGATCCGGTTCTTAGCAAAGTAGGCGGAGGGGCGCGAGATCTGTCAGTGCGCATCATCGAGAACTCACCGATCGGCCCGTTCCTGGTGGTGCACCTCATCTATGATGTGCGCGACGCGATGGGCGCCAACGCGGTCAATACGGCCTGTGAACGGCTTGCGCCGCGAATTGAGGCGATCACGGGCGGTCGTGTCCACCTGCGCATACTGAGCAACCTGGCCGATCGCCGTCTCACGCGGTCCATGTGTCGCATCCCCGTGCGCAGCCTTGAGTTCTCCGGGTACTCCGGCGAGGCCGTACGTGATGGGATCATCGAGGCTTGGGCATTTGCAGCTGCCGATGCGTACAGGGCCGCGACCCACAACAAAGGGATCATGAACGGCGTGGATGCCGTCGTGATCGCCACAGGCAACGACTGGAGGGCGATCGAGGCCGGGGCACATGCGTATGCGGCACGGACCGGCCGTTACACATCCCTTTCCTCCTGGCGTCGCGCTCGAGAACGGCGATCTATTGGGCGAACTGGAGATGCCCATGGCCGTGGGGATTGTGGGCGGTGCCACGCGCGTCCATCCCGGAGCGCAGGCCGCTCTTCGCCTTATGGATGTGCACAGCGCCTCGGAGCTTGCACAGGTCATTGTCTCGGTGGGTTTGGCACAGAACTTGGCCGCCTTGCGCGCACTGGCGACCGAGGGCATACAACGTGGGCACATGTCGCTACATGCCCGGCAGGTCGCGATCGCGGCGGGTGCAACGGGGGATACGATCGACCACGTGGCGCGGCGCATGGTGGCGGAACGAGTTGTTCGAGTGGATCGAGCAGAAGCAATCCTCAAAGATCTCCGGGCGACGGGGCCCGGGGACTGAACGTTGCGCCGATTGGCAGGGACGTCATGCAGACACCTCTTGAAGAACCGACAGTGTCTTTGTTGAAGCCGTCAAGGGCCGTGGGCCTCGTTGGCTACGGGGCATATGTTCCCCGCTACCGGCTTCCCGCGAGGGAGGTCTCCCGTGTCTGGATGGGAGGCAGGGGCGGCCTTCCGATCAAGGAGAAGGCGGTACCGGGCCTGGATGAAGACGTAGCCACCATGTCCATCGAAGCCGCACGCAACGCTATGTTGCGCGCAAGAATCAATCCCCAAGACCTGCGCGCAGTATGGGTTGGCTCAGAATCCCACCCGTATGCGGTTAAGCCCACGTCCACGATTGTGGCGGAGGCGATTGGGGCAGTTCCGAACACGCAGGCAGCTGACTGGGAATTTGCCTGCAAGGCGGGTACTGAAGCGCTGGTCGCTGCCATGGGAATCGTAGGCTCCGGAATGGGCCGCTACGCAATGGCTGTGGGAATGGACACGGCCCAAGGGAAGCCCGGCGATGCGCTTGAATACACTGCCGGAGCCGGTGGCGCGGCATACATTGTTGGATCGGCAGAGGAGGCCCTCGCCATCATTAATTCATCCTACTCCTACGTTACCGATACGCCGGATTTCTGGCGGCGCCCAGAGGCAAAGTACCCCGAACACGGCATGCGATTCACGGGGGAACCGGCCTACTTCAAACACATCTTCGAGGCCGGCCACCGGCTGATGGACGCGTCAGGTACGTCCGCTAAGGACTATAGGTGGGCGGTGTTTCATCAGCCCAACACGAAGTTTCCGCAGCGCGTTGCCGCGCAACTTGGGTTCACAAAGGAACAGATAGACCCGGGTCTGCTGGTTCCAGTGATCGGTAATACGTACGCAGGGGCGGCGCTGATCGGCCTTGCGGCGACTCTGGACACTGCAGAGCCCGGCGACCGCATATTGGTGGTGTCGTTCGGATCAGGGGCCGGATCGGATGCATTCGACCTAGTGGTTACCCAGGCCCTACGCGAGCGCCGCGAACTCGCCCCGAAAACACGCGATTACATTGGGCGACGGACTGAGATCGACTACGCTACGTACGTCCGATATCGTGGCAAGTTGGCCATGAAATAGCTTAACTTCCAGGAGGCTGGAATTCGCCGCGTCTAAGAGGATGGAAGCATGACAAGCGTGATCGTGGCAGGCGTTGGACAAACCCCTGTCGGAGAACACTGGGAACTTGCCCTGAGGGATCTGGCACTGGACGCCATGCGCGCAGCTATGAGCGATTCGGGCAGACTCGTGCCCCAGGCACTCTTCGTGGGCAATATGCTGGCACCAAACATTTCGAACCAGGCGCACCTTGGTGCGCTGCTTGCGGACGTCGGAGGCCTGGCGGGCATAGAAGCTGTGACCTTGGAGGCCGCCGGGGCCTCTGGTGGGGCAGCACTTCGACAAGGATATCTTGCCGTTGCGAGTGGGTTGATCGATGTGGCACTCGTCGTGGGCGTCGAGAAGATGACAGATCGTGTGGGCGGAGACCTGGACGCGGCGATGAGCACCACCCAGGACAGCGACTTTGAATCTGTGCAGGGGCTGACACCAACCGCACAGGCCGCCATGCTGATGCAAATATACTTACAGGAACACCATGCGCCCAGCGATGGGCTCGCCGGGTTCGCGTTGACCGCGCACGCGAACGCGGAAGGGAACCCCAACGCCATGTTCCGCAAGGGCATTGAATCGGCGGACTACACGGCGGCTCCGACCGTCACGGCACCGTTACGTCAGTTTGACATTGCTCCACTAGCCGACGGTGCTGCGGCAGTTGTTTTGGCTCGCCAAGACATCCTTCCTGCCGATATCCGGAGACCCCTGGTCCGTGTGGCGGGCTCCGCCGCTTCAATTGATGCGCTGGCCCTTCACGATCGTGACGATGTGCTGAGCTTTCAGGCTTGTCGTTTGTCTGCGCAGAAGGCGCTTGAACGTGCCGGACTCGCCTTGGACGACGTCGACCTCTTTGAGTACCACGACGCCTTTGGCATATTCGCCGCGCTGGCGCTCGAGGCATCTGGGTTTGCACAGCCGGGCGATGGTTGGAAAATGGGGGCCGACGGATCCACACGGCGCGATGGGCGGCTACCTACAGCTACCATGGGGGGCCTCAAGGCTCGGGGTTTCCCCGGGGGCGCCGCGGGCGTATATCAGGCGGTGGAGGCCACCTTACAGCTGCAAGGCCGGGCAGGTGCTTGCCAGGTTCGAGGTGCCACCAACGCCCTGATTCAATCCGTGGGTGGACCAGCCTCGACCTCGATCACCCACGTCCTTCGCGCCGCCGCGTAGAAGGTTTCCCGTCTCGGACCTCATCCCCTAAGGACCGGCGCTTGTGCACGGCCGCAGATGCGCAGTGCGCGGCAAAGCTGAGCATAGCATCCGCTGAGCCATACGCAACGGGACCGAGCAACATGATCCCGGCTATGAGGCCAGTTGCACACACCGAACACCACGGGCAAGAAGAGGCCATTTGCAGTCAACGTCCCGTAGCCAACCCAGATGAGCGCCGGTCTTCTGTGGGTGCTGAGCCAGAGTGCCAGAATACCAAACGCGAGTCACAACGAAGAGAATGTTCCTTGAGTCCGCTGAACGATGTGGCCGCTCCAAAACTCCAGATGGCCGGACCTTTTCAGGAGCCCTGGCTCGCCATCGCAGTACCGACTTGTGAGGTCCGTATGCGGATAACTGCCTCCAGGTCCGTACCAGGGAACCGGAAGCGTCGCCGCGGGGCTCGCTGCATCCCCAGGCTTCAGCATGAGGACTTTTCACGCTCGATCGAGATGCCGCCGAATTGAGTCCGTGGAAGCCCGACCCACGAGCGAAAACGCCTCGCCGCTGCTCCGCCCCGCTGCACGCAAGATCGGGGGACAGGGTTGTCAACAAGCCCGACCCCAGCGCCACGCAGCGACGCTCAGCGACGCTCCAGCTAACAGCGAGGCGGTGCAAAGTGAGTTTGATACCGAACGGATGGCGGCCAAAGGCCATTAGTCACGGCGCAAAGAGAAATGAATGCCGGGCCACGATAGGAGAATAGCCCATCAAAACTGCTCCGCTTGGCGAAGTAGATTGCGCCTTGGAGGTAGCTTGGCCCGTCCTCCGACACTCGAAGCAGCACGCTCACGAATCTCACCCCGTGCAGTAGTCGTCCAACTGCAAAGACCAGCACGAGGCCCGGCGCGGGCGCCCGAGTTTCGCTCACCACTCTTGCCGAGGGCGCGGACTGGCTGGCGGCACCAAACTCATGGACGGCACAGATCGCTGCGAGTAGGACCAAGAATCGCGGCGGTGTCAACCACGCCCGGGAGCGGCAAGAACAGCGGATTGAGCTTGCCCCACTATCTCGCCCACGACCCAGGTTAGGACCAATCGGCCTTGGACTCTTCAGCAGAGTCAATGATTGCGCGCACGTCCGGCGCTTGCATCGGCCCATGGGGCGTAGAGGATTCGTGCATGTTGTGGGGTCGCGCGCGTTATTGATGCTGCTTTTTCCCGGGAAAGCGATATGTGGCGTCAGTGTCTGTGGACCGCGCCGTGCCGATGCCTCTCATCGGCTCATGGGGCTGCAGAAACAGAATGTCTACACGCAGTGTGATTGGGGAAATACCCCTGATAGTTCCTGAGAGTCCGCGTGCGTAGAATTACGTCCGAGGAAAGGATCGGAAATGGAAATTGCCAGGCATTGGAGACTGAAGCAGCAGCGCTATTCGTTGGTCGGCGAGATTTGTCACCATTGTGAGCACAAGATCTTTCCGCCGCGAGACATATGTCCCAATTGCGGTCAGGAGGCGCGCCAGCCCTATGCATTTAGCGGCAAGGGGCAGGTTTTTTCGTTTACCACGATCTTCGAGGCTCCCAGTGGATACGATGCGAACGCTCCCTACACGGTCGCCCTCGTTAAGCTAGATGAGGGACCGATGGTGACAGCCCAACTCACTGACCTCGACGATAAGCCGGTGCAGATTGGCATGCCCGTGGAAATGGTCACGCGCCGAATGCGGGATGATGGCGACGAACGCGGCGTGATAGTCTACGGATACAAGTTCAGGCCCCGGCTTGCAGTGGCCTGACTCTCTCTATCGCGCGCCCAAGGCCCTGCCGTCACTGTTGGCAGGGCCTCCTTTTTTGTGGATCGCCAGGTCATCCGGTGGAGCCGCATGCGCCGCAGCGGCCGACCGCCCGTGTACGTCGGAGTCGCGCGAGACATCAGCCCCCGTAGCCAATCGAGAACACCAGACGAAGACGCCCGCGGCTACTCGTAGGCGAGGACTTCGCGCACGGTCAGCCGGGTTGCATTTCGCGCCGGAAGATAGCTGGCCAACGCGCTAAGCAGCACGACCGCAATCAGCCACAGCCACAGTCCCGGCATGGAATACGAATACGATAGGGGCATACCCATCATCGCGCCCCCGGCAGCCCCATTCAAGGCACGCGTCATGGGGATGGCCAGCAGTGCCCCGAGCATCCAGCTCAACAGACCGATCGCTATTCCCTCTCTTATGAAGACCTGAGCCACGCCGCGATTTGGCGCGCCGATAGCCCGGAGCACGCCGATCTCGCGCGTTCTTTCCAGCACATTGATGCTCATGGTTCCCATCAAACCAAGGCCGCCAACCAGGGCCAGCAGGAATGCCATCACCAGCAAGAGGGCAACGATGGCATTGAAGATGAACTCGGCCTCGGTTCGCTCGGACTGCATGCTGCTTACCGTGCCAATCTTCACGCCCAGCCCTTCCAGGTGCTGCTCCACGGCGTTACTCAGGGCTTCGACGGCCGCCGCATCATGCCGATCCGCCGAAACCATGAGGGCATCCGTGTCTCCCATGCGATTCGTTGCCCTCGCCATGTAGTCGTACGGCGTGAAGATCATCGATGCGAAGCTGCTACCAATGTACGTACCTACGATGCGAAACGCGCGTTCCCGGCCATCGATCTTGAGCACGATCTCACCCCCCAGCCTGAGATACGGTTCATCACGCAGAAGGGCCGACGGAACGACCACGGCATTCTGGTCTCCGGGCAGCAGCCAACGTCCCTCGACGAGTGAAGGGGATACGATCTGGCTGCTGTCGGTAACAGTCGGCGCGAACAAATACAGCATGCCGCTTTCGGTGCCATCCGGTCGCAGGATTCGGGCGGGAGCCTGAAGCCACACGTCGGTGCCGCTCACACCGGGGACTTGCAAGGCCTCCTGCTGGATCCGTTCCGCACGGTATGACCGATCCAGCGTAATCATTAGGTCCGTGTTGAACCATGCCACCATATCGTCCACAGTCTTCGAAAGCGATGAGCGCACGTTGAACACGCTGATGAATGTGGCCGATCCCAACGTGAGAGTCATCAGCGTCAAGGCGAGCCTGCCCTGGTTTCGGAAGATGTTACGGCTTGAGAGCAGGATGGATCGGATGGGGACGTGACGCATGAGCCAGGAATTGGATCCGGAGATCATCCACCCGATCCAGTGAGATCCGAGTTGTTTACGCCCAGCGGCGTATGCGCTCATGGCCTCACTGGCAGTTGCTTTCAGGCTTGAGCTGAACGTGGGAAGCGAGGCCAACACAGGCAGCGCGAGTCCGACTATGACTTGTACCAGGATCGCGCTCGGGGTAATCGCAACTGGGCCGAGATCAAAATTGAAGAACGAGGCCAGCGCACGACTAAGCGCATCTGCACCCCAGATGCCAAGCGGGATGGCCAGCAGCAGGGCCATCACTCCGTAGGACAGCACCATCACCAGGTACATCCCCAGGATCTGTGGGCTGGTGCCGCCAATTGCCTTCATCACGCCGATCTGTCGACGCTGCTGTGCCAACAAAGCAGTCACGGTATTGACAACCAGGAAGACGCTCAGGAAAAGAGACATGAGCCCAAGCGCGCCCATGAGGAGCAGGATTCCCTGCAGCACATCATCCATCGGCAGTTGCCCCGGGTCTGCCGTCATGCTGAGGGGAATTGTGTAGCCTGATCGCTCCGCCTTATCCTTCACCCGATTGACGACCCTCGCCGCCCAGGCCTTGTCCCAGGGGCTCGTGGAGATCACATGGAGCTCGTTGAAGCCATACGGTTGGCCCAGCCACTCCAGAGTCTCGAACGTGACATAGGCATAGGGGGTGCCGTCAAACTGAGCGGGCAACTGTGCCGGATCGTAGGCCGTCCCTGCAATCCGCATGTCGCGTTGCGTGTCATCCGGGAGCTTCACGAGTAGCACGTCTCCAACATCGGCCTCGATTACGGCCAGCGCAGCGCGCTCCACCAGCATTTCCCGCGCAGGCGGCGGCCACGGACCCGTCTGTGACCGGATTCGGTTGACACGGATGTCCTGGAAGTCCTCGACTACGAATATGGTAAGGTTCTTCCACTTGTCGGGTGCCACCTCGACGCGGGCCGAGATGTTTCGGCGGGCATCGGCCTCGGCCACCCCGGGCATGGCTCGGACCGATCGGACGAACGCGTCATCGAACAACTCGAGTGTTCGCACGGTGCCGCTTGAGGGATCAATCGCGGCAAAGCTTCGCGCCAGGCCCTCCGAAAGAATGGTCCTGGCGCTGAGTATGATGCCGACAGCGAACAGACCGACGGCCATCGATAGCACGATCAGCACCGTGCGCGTCTTGCTCCCCAAGACGTCATGCATGACCTTTTTCCAGCGGGCGCTAAGCACGAGAACCAGCCGTCTCTGGCGGACCAACTAGCCTGCCGTCTGCAAGAGTAAGAGTTCGGGAGCCATGCCCTGCGACGTCACTATCGTGCGTCACCAGGAGAACCGTCTTGCCGTCACCGACCAGCTCCTCGAACACTGTTAGAACCGTCTCCGCCGTGACCGAATCCAGACTGCCTGTCGGCTCGTCAGCGACCAGGATCGCGGGGTCGTTAGCCAGGGCACGAGCGATCGCCAGTCTCTGTTGTTGGCCGCCAGAAAGACCTGCCGGCACCTTACGCGCATGCTCCGCAATCTCCACGCTCTCTAACAGATGCATGGCTCTGCGCAACTGCTCAGCAGGGCGCAGGCTCCCCGCAAAGTCCATGGGTAGCATGACGTTTTCGACCGCGGTCAAAGTGGGCAGCAACTCGAAGGACTGAAACACGACCCCGACGCTCCTGCGCCTCCAACGAGAGGCCTCTTCCGGCGTCAAGCGGTCTATGGCCATTCCATTCACCCAGATCTCGCCGGAGGTGCACCGATCCAAACCAGTCACACAATTCACAAGGGTGGTCTTGCCGCTTCCAGATTTCCCCGTAAGCACCAGAAACTCCCCACGCCGCACCTGCATGTCGATCCCACGGAGCGCCGTCACGTCGGAGTCAAGGCCAGCGTAGACCTTCACCACGCCGCGCAGCTGAATCACTGCGTCTTTCGCCGGCGGCGGCGCCGCCCTAGTGGTTGACGACTTCATCCTGTATCCTTCCGTCGGCGAGGCGGACCGTTCGGTGAGTGCGCGCCGCAAGCTCTCGGTCATGGGTCACCATCAAGATCGTTTTGCCCTTCTCAGCGAGGACCTGGAAGAGTTGCATGACCATTTCCGCCGACTGCGTATCCAGATTTCCTGTGGGTTCGTCGGCAGCCAGGAGGATCGGGTCGTTGGCGAGGGCGCGTGCGATCGCAATGCATTGCTGCTGTCCACCAGACATGGCGTGCGGAACTCGATGCGCGTGGTCGGCCATGCCGACAAGCTCAAGTAACGCCATGGCGCGCTCGGGCCGCTCTACCAATCGGACGCGTCGGCCATAGTCCATCGCCAGGAGGATATTCTCGATGGCGGTCAGCGTTGGGAGGAGTTGGAAGAACTGAAAGATGACTCCGACAGAATGACCGCGCCAGATGGCGATCTCCTCCTCATTCAACTTGTGAATCGGGGTGTCGTCCACCAGGACTTCTCCAGACGTAGGGCGGTCGATTCCGGTAATCACGTTGATCAGAGTGGACTTGCCGCTGCCTGAACGTCCCACGATGGACACAAAAGCGCCCGCTTGAATCTGGAGGTCCACCCCCCGCAACGCCTCGAACACGCCCGCGCCGCCACGATAGGTCTTGACGACTGAGCGCAGGTCGACCAGTCGGCTGTTTGGGCTGCCGATGAATCCTTCACGGCCTGGTCTGCCGGGATAGCGTTGGGATTTGCGCAACAACGAGGCCTGCTTTCTCTCAATTTCCAGTTCAGAAATATATCACGCCCTTCTGGGATGCCTCAAAGGTCTCCCACATCTGGAGATCCAGCCCGATCCCAGCCGTTTCGGCCCCGGCGCGACGGCGGCTGCACCAAGCACATCCGTTGTGGCAAGCGAGCCGGGCCCATCAGGTCCTCCTAGGAAGGAGCCGGTGTTCGCCGGGTGCGCGGAATTGAATCTGGCCCAACCATTGTTGTCTCAGGCTTCACAGGTCTCTGACGCCTTACCCAGACATCCTTCCGAGCGCCCCCATCACCCGAGGTGCCGATCCTCCTCCCCAGTTACCGCCTGCGGGCTCGAGTAAGCGGGGCTGAGGAAGGACGATGTCATCCGTGGGATGGAGACAAAAGACACTAGCAATCCCACCAGAGTTGTCTACAATCAATGGGCTCGGAACAACATCCGGGCAGTGCGAGCCCGCTTCGCGGCGGATTCCCCCAAGTGGGGCGAACTTGCGCCCGCGTCGAGTTTGCAGAGCTGGCCCGACGAGCAGACCACGGACCTCGGAGACTATACATGCCGCTCTTGACACCCGGCCGGCGCTGGCAGCCGCCCTACTCGCCCTTCCAAAACAAGTCCCTCGGTCAGCGCCTCCTCCAGGGCATGGAGATCGCGGTCAAGGGCCCCTTGTTCGGGTGCCGCATGTGCGGCAACTGCCTGCTGCAGGAGACGGCATTCATCTGCCCGATGGAGTGCCCCAAGGGAGAGCGGAATGGCCCCTGTGGCGGCTCCACGCCGTACTTCTGTTACGTCGATGACACGCGACCATGTATTTGGTATCGCATCTACGACCGCGCGTTCCACCTGCATCGGCAGGAGATGCTGCTGGAAGTGCTACCGCCATTAGATTGGGACAAGGTCGGCGGGGAGACGTGGGGAGACGTGGTTCAGCAGGTGCGTGCACTCGGGCCACGCAAAGTGCTTCGTGGGCTAAGCGCCAGCGATGTTCGAGTGCGTGCAGCCACTTGGGACTCCATCTTCCGGCCGGTGCGCCAGCCCAGTTGGTGGCAAGGGGATAGCCAGTATCATGCGCCGGCCTACCAAGAGCCGGTTTCGGAGCTCGAACGATGCCTTCGAGCCGGGGAATTTGTCGTTACTGCGGAGGTCTCGCCACCGATATCCGCAAGAACAGACCGGCTGATCAAGAACATCCAGTCGTTGCGGCCCTATGTGACCGCCATTAATTTCACTGACAACCCCTCGGCAGCGCCTCGGACCGCTTCCTGGGCCTGCTCGGCTCTCGCAATCCAGCAGGGCGCCGAGCCGGTGATGCAGATCGCGGCTCGCGACCGCACCCGCGTCGGTTTGCAGTCAGAGGTCCTGGGCGCATTCGACCTGGGCGTTCGCAATATTCTATGCATTTCTGGCGACAGCATGAAGATGGCTCCCCCGCCGCGCGGGCGAATGGACATCATCGACCTCGACGCCATACAGATGCTCTGGGTGTTGCGGCGCATGCGCGACGAGGGACGCTACATGGATGGGCGCGAGCTCAAGACCGCCCCGCAATACTTCCTGGGCGCTGCTGCCTCTCCTTTTGCATCTGAACCCCGCTTCCAGGCGCTTAGGGAGCACAAGAAGGTGAACGCTGGGGCCCAATTCTTCCAGACGAACCTGGTCTATGACGCCGGACATCTCGAAGTGTGGTTGAACGAGATTGCGAAACGCGACTTCCTCGACAAGGTCTTCATTCTGGTCGGGATCACACCCCTCAAGACGCTGAAGATGGCCCGCTACATGCGCACAGAGGTTCCAGGCGTCCAGATCCCGGATGTGGTGCTCCAGCGTATGGAGGCTGCTGACGCAGTCGGAAACGCGCAGGAGGAAGGCGTACAAATCGCGCTGGAGCTCATAGAGATGATTCGGAAGCTCCGCGGGCAGGGGGTGCACGGCCTGCACATCATGGCGGTCGGCTGGGAAGAGATCGTGCCGCGAATCGTCAGAGAAGCGGGCCTCTTGCCAAGCGCCTTCGCCCCGGCCCTTTGATTTGATCCAGGCGCGCCCGCACAGCGGCATCAACGCAATTTGAAAACACGGCGCTCATAGGTCACTTGGTGCGCGAATCAAGAACCCCAACAATCGTCCTCCAGACCTGGCAGTCTCGCGATTGCATCCCCGTAACCTCTTGAAGCTGGAGCACTGAGGCAGTACAATGCGAGCACAGACTTCGCGACGTGCCGAAGTAGAGCGTGTTGTCGCATCAGATGGAAGGAGTAAACGATGGGAACTGCTGATATCGAAGGCATTGGACCCGTGTTCGCGCGCAAGCTTGCCGAAGGTTGGGATACGAGGCACCGGTGGGCTGCTCACCAAGTGCGCGACCCCGAAGGGCCGCAAAGAGATCGCCTCCCGGACCGGCATTGGAGGCAGGTTGATCCTGGAATGGGTGAACCTCGCCGACCTGTATCGCGTCAAGGGCGTGGGCAGCGAATACTCCGATCTGCTGGAAGAAGCCGGTGTGGACACGATCGTGGAACTGGCCAAACGCGATCCTAAGAAGCTGTATGAGAAGATGCTGGCCGTCAACACCAAGAAGAACCTGGTCAATCAAATGCCCGGCCGCAAGCAAGTCTCCAAGTGGGTTGCGCAGGCGAAGCGGCTGCCACGCGTGGTCAAGTATTAGAGCGTAACGAGGGCCCCGTCGCCGCCCTGGTGGGATCGTTGGATTCAGCCCCCAGGGCGGTTCTCTTTGCTCATATCGAAACGTTCGCGTCAAAGCCGAACTCGGCTTTGACGGTCTGATGGAGCCAGTCAAGTAGCTTGGATCTCAAGACTATAATGACTTGGAAGATCATCAGACTGAAGGCGTGCCGGGACCGCGATCTGGCATGGCAGCGGGATCCCGTGAGTTTCAGGAGTGACAATGGCAGATCCGATCCTCATCGCAAAAGGCGAAAGCGAGCTCTTCCTGCTGCCTCAAATGGCAAATCGCCACGGCCTGATCGCCGGCGCCACGGGCACCGGCAAGACCGTCAGCCTCCAAGTCCTGGCGGAAGGGCTGAGCAGGTCGGGCGTCTCGGTGTTTATGGCGGATGTTAAAGGCGACCTGGCGGGCATCAGCCAGGCGGGCTCGGACACCAACAAGAAAGTTGTGGAACGCCGCGACCTTCTTAAGCTCAAGCCTTTCTCGTTTGAAGGCTACCCCGTCACATTCTGGGACATCTTTGGCGAACAGGGCCATTCCATCCGCGCCACCGTGTCTGAGATGGGGCCGCTCATTCTCTCGCGCTTGTTTGATCTCAACGAAACACAAGGCGGTGTCCTGAGCCTGGTCTTTAAGATTGCGGACGACAATGACCTGGATCTGTTGGATCTTAAGGACCTGCAGGCCATGCTTCAGTACGTGGGAAACAACGCTCAACAGTTCCAGACGCAGTACGGCAACGTCGCGGCTGCAACCATCGGGGCCATCCAGCGCAGTCTGCTCACCATCCAGGAGCAGGGTGCTGAGAGATTCTTTGGGGAGCCCGTCCTGGACCTGAACGACTTGATGCGGATCGATCCGAACGGCCGTGGCATGATCAACGTGCTGGCTGCTGACAAGCTGATGCTCTCGCCCAAAGCGTACACTGCCTTCCTGCTTTGGCTGCTCTCAGAGCTCTTCGAGCGCTTGCCGGAGGTGGGGGACGCAGACAAGCCAAAGTTAGCCTTCTTCTTCGACGAGGCGCACTTGCTCTTCACAGATGTGCCGAAGGCACTACTTGAGAAGATCGAACAAATGGTCAGGCTCATTCGATCGAAGGGCGTGGGCGTCTATTTTGTCACACAGAATCCCATGGATGTGCCGCAGACAGTTCTGGGGCAATTGGGAAACCGCATTCAGCATGCCCTGCGCGCCTTTACTCCGCTGGACCAAAAGGCCGTGAAAGCCGCGGCCCAGACCTTTCGAACGAATCCGAAGTTGGATGTTGAAGAGGCTATCACCCAGCTGGGGGTCGGGGAAGCGCTGGTTTCGATGCTGGATGCGAAAGGCATGCCCGGCGTGGTTCAGCGCGCCTTCATGCTGCCGCCCCGAAGTCAGATCGGGCCGATTCCG
This sequence comes from uncultured Chloroflexia bacterium, assembly GCA_963784915.1. GTDB lineage: Bacteria > Chloroflexota > Anaerolineae > Anaerolineales > Villigracilaceae > Fen-1038. Next base: position 54,254 of record CAWATK010000002.1, on the reverse strand, counting down.
GTCGAAGTTCGCCGGGAAATCATCAGCAGTTCGGCCCTGTTCGGGCGTTACGAGAATGTGCTGGACCGCGAGTCTGCCTACGAGAAGCTGCAAGCTCGCACCGCCGCCGTGGCAACTGCCAACGCCGGTCCATCTGCTTCAAAGGCCGGGCGAAGAAAGCCAGAACCAACCGCCTTTGAAGCCATCACGCAGAACACCATGGTGAGGCAGGTCGCCCGCACCGCGGCCAGGGAAGTCGCCAGGGGGTTGATGGGTGTGCTGCTTGGGAGCAGGCGCCGGTAACATTGCAGGCGACAAAGCCGAAACCCAGACTGGCTCCCGTCGACCACGCCGATCGACGGGAGCCAGCTCAATTCTGGCCACCCCATACTGACGGCCCCACCCGCAAGGCCCTGCCGTCGCCTCAGGTTCCCAGCCACGCCTCGACAAGGTGCTCACCCATTGGCAGGCTCGCCGGTACGACGCTGCTGGCCGACGCGACTCCGTCAATGGTCAATCGCGCGATCCCGCGTGAAACATGCATGGGATTGTGGACAATGATCTGAAATCGCCGGCCTCGAAATACGCGCACAACTGAGAATTCATCCCATGCAGCGGGTATGCATGGATCAATCCGCAGGCCCTCATATGTCGGTCGGATACCCAGAATCCACTGAGTCACGCCCACGTAGTTCCAGGCGGAGGCGCCCGTGAGCCATGAGTTCTTGGCCTCGCCTTCGAGGGGCGCATCTCGCCCCGAGATCATCTGGGCATAAACGTACGGCTCGCAGCGGTGCAGGTCGCTCAGGTGCTCCCTGGCTGACGGGTTGATGCGCAGGTAGTAATCGTGCGCGCGATCACCCCGCCCCGCCATGGCCTCGGCGATGATGATCCACGGATTGTTGTGGCAGAAGATCCCGGCATTCTCCTTGTATCCGGGTGGGTAAGTGGAGATCTCGCCCAAATGAACATAGTACCGGGTGAAGGCGGGCTGATGCAGCAGAATGCCATGTGGAGTTGCAAGGTGTTCAGCGACCGAGTCAAGCGCTTGTACGGCGCGCCCATCCAAGAGCCCCAGGCCGGCCATCACGCAAATGCCCTGCGGCTCGATGAAGATGCGTCCTTCCTGGTTATCCTTTGAACCGAGGACCTGGCCGAAGTCGTCGTACGCGCGCAGAAACCACTGGCCGTCCCACCCGTGCCGCCAAATGGCGCCTTCCATCTGCGCGGCCGCGCGGGCGTACTGTTCTCGATTGGGACCAGCCCGGGCACGCTCTTCCTCGTCCGGGAGGTTCGTAAGCAATTCAACGAGTTCTCTCGCCGCCAGGGTGAACAGTCCAGCTATAAAGACACTCTCTGCTACTTTGCCATCTTTGTTTGCGGTGGTCTGAAACAACTCGCCGGGAATCAGGGAGAAGGCGTTCAGGTTCAGACAGTCATTCCAGTCGGCGCGCCCAATCAGCGGGAGCCCATGCGGGCCCAGTCGATCCAATGTGTATTGTATGCAGCGGTGCAGGTGCTCATGCAGCGCGGTCTCCGAGCCTGGCTGGTTATCGTATGGCACAGGCTCAAACAGCACAGCATGATCGCCGGTTTCTTTGACGTAGGCACATGCGGCGAGCACGAGCCACAGCGGATCGTCGTTGAAACCGGAGCCGATGTCGTTGTTCCCTCTCTTGGTGAGAGGCTGGTATTGATGATAGGTTCCACCGGAAGCCAGCTGTGTTGCCGCCAAGTCGAGCAGCCGCTGGCGGGCCCGACGCGGGGACAACTGCACAAACGCAAGCAGGTCCTGGCTTGAGTCACGAAATCCCATGCCTCTGCCGATCCCACTTTCGAAATAGGAGGCTGAGCGCGAGATATTGAAGGTTGCCATGATCTGGCACAGATTCCAGGTGTTCACTATTCAATTCGTATGCTCATCGGGGGTTGTCACCTGGAGGCTTTCGCCCAGGGCAGCCCAGTGTTCACGGAGTGCATCGAACGCCCGATCAACGGCTCCGGGGGCAACGCACCGGCCGATTGCCGCGGCGACTCCTGCGCGGTTGACCTGTTGCGTGCCGGCCGGCGAGAATTTGGAATCTTGCATATTCTCCTGGTATCCCAGGATGAAGGTCAGTTGTCGGCTGCCCCCAGCCTCCAAGTGCAGTCGTACGTGCTGCGCTCCGATTGGCTGCCAGCCGTGTGCGATCGAGTTTGCGGTGCTTCCGGATTCCACTGCTTGTGGCGAGTCCCACCCGCGGTATGGGCCGAGGAACGCCTCCCGATCTGTGTCGAATCCAACCAAGGGCTCCGAACATCCAAAGAATGCAAAATGATTGCGTCGTTCGCGGTACTCAGTCTTGTGTATGATCGCCCGCTCGCCCAGATTGCGTGGATGAGTCGCGAGCGACGGCGGCTCCACTTCCCCAATCGAGAGGTTCCGCTGAAAATTGGTCTCATCGTCCAGCGCATCCCACAGACAGAACTCAACGGCCCCAAACACCGATAGGACGGCCGCCTCGGGCCTCTCGTTAGTGAGAGTCAGCTGCCAGATTTCCAGGTTCTCCTCGAGCGGCACGAAGAACCGGATCTCCGCCTGGATGCCGTTCAGGCGCGACCGGATGGTGGTATATCCCAAGCCGTGTCTGCACTCGTATGCATCCAAGCGGGCTCGCGTCGGCATCCATGTCGGGCACCAAAACGATGCTTGATCGCTCTGGGCCCCGTCGTCCCGGATGTAGATGTAGCGGCCGCCCTGATCCAACGGCGCGTTGTTGTAACGGTAGCGCGTCAAGCGACGCAGGCGTGCATCCCGATAGAAGGAGTATCCCCCGGCCGTGTTGGAGATGATCCCGAAGTAATCCTCCAAGCCCAGATAGTTGATCCAAGGGAGGGGCGTATCCGGCCGGGTGATGACGTACTCCCGTCTTTCATCGTCGAAGTAGCCAAAGCGCATCTGCCTGATCCTTATGCCTGAAGTGTGGACTGCCACGCAACCGGCCGTTCAACAAATCCAGGCGGTCGATCACCGCCTTCCACGAGCCCTACCGCCGTCCTCGCGTGACACCTGGCATGCCGCCCAGGCCGAGTTACCGGCCGGTCGTCATCAGCCTGGGCCGCCGCCTTGATCCTGCCTGCGTGCATCGAAACTCAGTTGATGACTGTATTGCCAGGAGCCCAGTGTGCCTCGGTCGGCGACAGCCCGATCCGGCCAATGCCAACGGCACTCATCGCCTTGGCCCGCACCTTCCCAAGAATCACCTCACAAGTATCTTATACGCCCCCCGCCCGACCGTCAACACCCCTCCACCGCTGACAACGGGAGCCGCGTTGGGCCCCCGTGCCTTCGACATCCTTGTCCATGATGCCCATGGCCTCCCTGAACTGCCGTCCAGCTGCGGATTGATTGGCGCTCGCCGGGATTAGCTGCCCGTTGTCAGGGAGGCCCGCCCAAATCCATGCTGAAATGCGCTCGCCAGAGGACGTCCACCGTGATCGCAATCGGCCCGGCAAGGTGACGATATGCACGATGACCGGAGCGACGAGGGAACCTGCCGCACGGGACGAGCATCCGCGGCGTCCCGTGGCTGGGGCCGCGCCGGTCGCGCGCAGGGCGTGGCGTCACATTGCGGACGGAAAGCGGAGGTGTTACCATGCCGTTCAAAGCACTGCACACAATCGCATGGCCACGCCCATCCTGCCCGTCCCTCATCATCCGGAGTTGGCCGTCATGGGACACTCGTGTGCTCAGGTACTCCTGATCTTGGTATCTCGGACTCGAGGTTTGCGGCAAGTGATCTGTGTTTCTTGTGCGGCCAACTGCCGCATCCCATGCTGCCGTGCGGAGTACAGCAGGCTGCCTCGAAGGATCCACTTTGCTCGACGGCCTTCGCGATCCGCGACCTATTTGATGTCCTGACCTGGGCCTTTCATTGCGATGGCAGTCAAGAACCAAGTTCAGCTGATCACGTATCCGGACTCGTTGGGAGGCGATCTTGGGCAGCTCACGCGGGTGCTCACTAGGTTCTTCCCTGGCTCGTTCGAAGGGGGGGTTCATATCCTGCCACCGTTTCCTTCTTCCGGGGATCGCGGTTTTGCGCCGTTGACGTACTTGGAGATCGAGCCGAAGCTAGGTTCATGGGAGGACATCAAGCGAATCGGGGCGCAATCCCCAGTCATGTTGGACCTCATCGTTAACCATATCTCTGCCCAGTCCGAGTACTTCCAGGATTACCTCTTGCGTGGGCCCAGATCCGCCTTCGCTGACCTGTTCATACCGATCGAGAAACACTGGCCGGATAGGTCTCCATCACCCGAGGACATCCAGAAGATATTCCTCCGACGGCCGTTTCCGTTCTCTGACTACTCCATTCGCGAAACCGGCGAAATCAAGACGCTGTGGACGACCTTCGGCAGGACAACCCCTTCGGAGCAGGTCGACATCGATGTCAATTCCCCGGTTGCCCGCGTCCTCTTGGGCGAGTGCCTCTCTTCGTTCGCTGCCAACAACGTCAAGATCGTGCGCTTGGACGCCGTCGGTTATGTGACCAAGCAGGCTGGTACATCTTGTTTCTTCGTGCAGCCGCAGATCTTCGAGTTTCTGGATTGGCTGAGGGGAATTGCAGATCCTCTTGACATTACATTGCTGCCCGAGGTTCATGCGGAACTTGAGACTCAGCGGAAGTTGTCTGCGCAGGGGTATTGGACATACGACTTTGTTCTCCCGTACGTGATTCTCGAGGCATTGATCCTCAAGAACGCGCTGGAGACTTAAGGGATACCTCGCCACAAGGCCTGAGAGGCAATTCACGATGCTGGATTGCCACGATGGCATACCGGTCAAGCCGGACCTGAACGGCGTCTACGACGCTGACAGCGCCAAGCGCGTCGTCAACACTTGCCTTCAGCGGGGAGGCAATCTCAGCCGCATATTCTCTCCCGCCTTCAAGGATCCCGATGGATTCGACGTGCATCAAATAAGGGGAACGTACTATTCCATGCTGGGTTGCGACGATGTGGCATATCTGGCTGCCAGAGCACTTCAATTCTTCGTTCCTGGTGTTCCGCAGGTCTACTACGTGGGCCTGCTAGCGGGCGCCAACGATCATGCTGCAATATCCAGCGCCGACGGCAGAGAGATCAATCGCCACAATTATTCGCTCGGCGAAATCGCTCAGGCGTTAGAGCGTCCAGTAGTCCGGAACTTGCTCCGATTGATTGCCTTCCGGAATTCCCATCCGGCCTTCAACGGCATCTTCCGGCTGGAACCATGCTCGACAAGCGAGCTCATACTTCGCTGGGAACACGGCGACGCGCATGCCCGGCTCCATATTGATCTGGAAGCGAACAAGTTTGAGATCAGATCCCGCGAGTACGAGTTCTAATGAGGAAATCGAACTCGCCTTGGAGTGAATCGGCTCCTCGGCGGGCAGGCCCACGCTCGCAGGTTCTCTGAATCGACCCGCGGCGCATCTTCGGTAGTGTGCCCGGCACGGAGCCTGCGCTCCTGCACCCGCTTGAATGGATTGGACGCCCAGCCGAGCACGCGCTACGGATCAACGACGACAACACCATAGTCCTTGGTGATCAGGATATCCGCCAATTGCTGGTGCCCGGCGATGATCTTGTGCTCCATCCTCAGCACTTGCTCGACGAAAGGGTCACCCGCCTCAGTACCGCGCTTCCTTTGCAGTCGGTCCCCCAACGTGTCGAGCCAGGTCCTGCAAATGAATATCCGGCTATCCACGTGGCGGAGCAAGGATGTGTACGTGCCTTCAACGATCAATACCTGGACGCCGTCCAGAGTGACAACTTCGTCCACTATCGTGTTGGCATCATAGTCCACCAGGGGCTTGGTCAAGACGCGCTGACCTTGAATGGCGTCCACAAGGTTCTGTTCCATTAAATCAAGTCTCACTTCCACATGAGGCCCCAACCACTCCGGTTCGGCTCGCCGTCTTAGGTCATTCGACTTGGGCGGAAGCACAAAGTAATCGTCCTGTCCAAGGACGACAGCGCGCAGTCCGAAGCTCTCCAGCGCTTCGGCTATTGCCCTGGCGGTCTCAGATTTTCCGCTCCCCGATTCTCCTGCAACCGCAATCGTGTACCTGGTTGCATTCTCCCGAATATGCATGAGGATGTGTGAAACGATCTCGGCGGCGGCTCGTCTGTGGAACTCCTGAATTAAGAGCTTGTCGCCTCTCATAAACAATCTCGGTGAAAGCCGCGCCTGCCGATTCTCACGACTTGGGATTGGGATCTCTGGAGCCATAGAGCTTCAGAAATCGATATGGGTACGGATCGTCGGGACTGCTGGCCTCGCTTAATCGGGCAAGTTCCTCGTCCGACAGGGAGAGCTGACCTGCCGCCAGGTTCTCGTCCAGTTGTCCCAACGTGCGGGCGCCGATGATCACGGAACAGACTGCCGGCTGCGACAATACCCAGGCCAATGCAACTTGGGCGTGCTTCGCGCCGTGGGCACGCGCCACGTCGTCCACGACCTTCAGGATCGCCCAGTTGCGTGGGTTCGACCGGCGAATCCACGATTCTTCTGTCTCGTCCGGCATCATGGCCAACCGACCATCCTGGGGTTTGTCGCCGGGATGGTACTTTCCGCTGAGGAAGCCGCCCCCGAGAGGACCCCAGGGGGTCAGCCCCAGGCCCTCCTCAACGCAGATTTCGCTGATCTCATGTTCGATATTCCGCTCTACCAGGCTGTACTGGTACTGAGCAGAGATGAATTTCAACCAGCCGTGAGAGTCGCTGAGCGCCACCGCTTTCATCAGTTGCCAGGCCTTGAAGTTCGAAACGCCAATGTAGCGGATCTTGCCGGATGCCACCAAAGCATCGAACGCGCGCAGGGTCTCCTCCAGCGGGGTGAGCGGATCCCAGGCGTGTGCGATCAGCAGGTCGATCACATCGGTCTGAAGGCGGCGCAGACTAGCCTCGACGCTGCGAATCATGTGATAGCGGGACAATCCCTGATCGTTCAAGTTGCGGCCGACCTTGTGTCGAACCTTGGTGGCCAGAAGAACACGATCGCGGCGATCCTTGATCGCCGCCCCGACGATCTCCTCGGAGCGACCGTCCGCGTACACATTAGCGGTGTCGATGTGGTTTCCCCCAGCATCCAGAAACTTGTGGATGATCTCAACCGCGGATCTCTGGTCGGTTCCGCGTCCATTCTGCTCGCCAACAATCATCGTTCCAAGGCAGAATGTCGAAACCAAGAGCCCGCTCTTGCCCAACAGTCTGTACTCCAAAGCGCGCCCCTCCTACCTTGGCTCCGTGCCCGAGAGCAGTTCCGCTATCCCTTGACAGAACCGGCCAGCAGACCCCGAAGGAAGTAGCGTTGAAGTCCGAAGAAGACCGTCAGCGGCAGAACCATTGACACAAACGCTCCCGCCGTAAGCAGGTGCCAATCCTGGCCCCGCGCGCCGACGATGGCTGCCATGCGCTGTGTGACCAACTCGAACTCGGGGTTACCACCCAGGAAGATCAGGGCCACCAGGTAATCGTTCCAGACCCAGTTGAATTGAAAGATGGCAAAGGAAGCCAGGGCGGGCACCGAAAGCGGCAAGACCAACTGAGTGAACACCGTGAAATGGGAGGCGCCATCAATGAAGGCCGACTCAAGGATCTCCCGCGGCAGGCCGCTGATGTAGTTGAACAGCAGGTACGTTGCCAGGGCCAGCCCAAAGCCTGTATGTGCCAGCCAGATACCCAGGAACGTGCCGTTAAGGTGCAGGGCGCGGTAATCCCGAAGGATGGGCACCAGCGCAATCTGCAGGGGGACCACAAGCAGCGCCACCACCATGATGAACATCGAGCGCCGCCCCGGGAAACGCATCCACGCAAAGGCATAGGCTGCAAAGGCGGCTATCAAAATCGGGATCACGGTCGATGGAACTGCCACGGACAGGCTGTTGAGGAAGGCGCCAACCATGTTGTCGCCCGGAACAACCTCCACAGTGCCGTCGGCGTGCTTGAACTCGAAATCCTGGCCGCCCAAGACCTGTTGGTAGTTGTCCAATGAAAAACCCCATGACACCGTCCAGACCCTTTCCTGCACTTCCACCTTGCCCGAGGCGCTTATTGCCGATCCACGTCACGCGCTGGCCATCCGGGGTTTCGATTCCCGCCCGGAATTCATCGAAAGTCCCGGTGACACCTTCGATTTCCATGACCCCATTCGGATCGACGGCCAGATCCTTGATATCGATGTGTCGGATCGGCCGCCAATCCCGGTAGGGGAACACCCTCCACCATCCCGAAGTGGCGATATCATCCCGGTTGCGGAAGGAGGAGATAAAGATCCCCAAAGTCGGAACGGTCCACAACAAGACTAGCAGTAGCAGGCTCGCATCGACGAGCAGACGGCCAGTCTTCTTCTTGCTCATTCCAATTCTCATTTCAGAAGGCCTCCCGCTCCCGGAACTGCCTCAGGTTGTAGATCATGACGGGGACCACCGCCAGCAAGAGCACGATGGCGATGGCCGCACCGAAGCCGGAGTTGCGATTGGTGAAGGCCTGGCGATAGAACTGCGTGGCAATCACATGCGTTCCGAATTGGCCGCCGGTCATCACCCACACCACATCGAAGATCTTCAAAGTGAAGATGACGATCGTGGTCCAGACAGAAATGACCGTGCCGCGAATGTAGGGGAGCATGATCTGGAAAAAGATCTGGATTTCGTTTGCGCCATCGATGCGGCTGGCCTCCATTAGTTCCTCGGGAATGCCCTTGAGCGCCGCCGAGAAGAGCACCATGGCGTACCCGGCTTGCAGCCAGACCACGATCACGATCAGGAACAGGTTGTTCCAGGGAGCGATTCCCACCCACTGGGGCCAGGCCTGAGGTGTCCCGCCCCACCCGACCACGATGTAATTCAACAAACCGATCTGGGCTTGACCGGCGGGCCGGTATTCGTAAATGAAGTTCCAAATGATGCCTGCACCCACGAAGGATATCGCCATGGGCAGAAAAATCAGTGATTTCGCGACCTTCTCAAAACTGCTGCGGTCAGCCAGAACGGCGATGAGCAGGCCGAATACGATCGAGGACGTACTGCCAAACACGATCCACATCAGATTGTTGCGGAAGGATTGCTGCATCAGCTGTTCGCTGAAAACGGCAACGTAGTTGCTTAGTCCAACAAAAGTCTTGCTAGCGAATAGCTGGAAAAAACCAAGCCCCGGCTCAGGACCGTCTCTCCCAAACAGACTTAACCAGAACGTTCGCAGCGTCGGGATCGTGAGGTACCACGAAAGGATCGCGATCGCGGGGCCAACGAAAACAAACGGAAGGAGACTAGCCCGCAAGACGGTTGGGAGTCGCTCCACGAGGCCGTTGAAGACCCAGTAAAGCAGGGCCACGCCTCCCACACCCCACACGATAGCCACCAATGCAATGATCCCCCGCGGCGCATGGCTATCGCGCAGGAAAATGAAACCCAGATAGAGGACATAGAAAGCAATGAGGGGAATGGCTATGGCCAGCAGCACTCGGCCGATGAACGACAGAACCCTGATCCAGATCGGTTGGCTCTCCAAACCGTCGCTGCGCAAAGGATCCATGGCTTGTTCCTCGGATGCATGCCCGTCGGATTTCGACTAAGGTGATGCGCTTCTACGACAATTGGCGCTGGCGGCCTGAGTATAAAACAAATCGGGGTGGACCGCCCATCGGCGGCCCACCCCGGGCAACACGCTGAAGTCTACTTAGGCCAGCTCGCGTCGATCGCCTTCATGGCCGTATCGAGATTCTCTGATCCAGCGACATAGCTGGTTATGTGCTCCCAGAACGAACCGGCGCCAACCTCGCCAGGCATTAGGTCAGAGCCGTCGAAACGGAAGCTTGTGGCGCCTTGGACCAGTTCGGCTATGCCGCGTTCCAGTTCAACGCCGTACATATCGGGGGTAGCCGTCTGGTGCGCAGCCAACGCACCGCCGCCTTCGAGCCAGCCCAGCGCCGATTCGGGCACGGTGAAGTACTCCATCAGGGCTCGCACTTCTGGCCGATCATTGAACATGACCATCATGTCACCAGCCACCAGGAAGGGCTTCCCATATGCCGAATCCACGGGCGGGAAGTAGAAGAAGCCATAGTCCGTGCCGGCGACCTTTCCTTCCGGGAAGAAACCCGTGATGAAGTTGCCTTGCTTGTGCATCCAGCACTTCGGCGGGTCATCGAACATCGGGCCGGGGGCATCACCAAAGAAGGTCGAGACAATCGAGGCGCGACCACCATTTACGAACTTGTCGTTGAACCAAAGCGCACTCCAAGTCTCAATAGCCTTCTTGACCTCGGGAGAGTCGAACGGCAAAGTTCCGGCCACCCAGGCATCGTAGTTCGCCAGGGAAGTGGTGCGCAACATCATCTCTTCGGTCCAGTCGGTGGCAGTCCAACCGGTCGCCGCGCCCGACTCGATGCCGATGCACCAGGCGGTATCGCCGTCATCAGCGATCTGTTGATTCAGGGCCATCAACTCATCCCAGGTCTCGGGGATCTTGTAGCCAGCTGCATCCCATGCTTTCTTGGGATACCAGACGAGGCTCTTGCCGTTGAAGCGATGGAATACACCCGCTTCTACCCCATCGATGGTCGCCATGTCTCGCCAGCTCTGGTTGTACTGCTGGGCCAGCCAGTCCGCAGGCAGGAAGCTCGTCACATCCACGACTTTGCCGGCCTTAACGAACTGGGCTGCCTTGCCGGGCTGCGGGAAGTCCGCGATGTCAGGTGCATCGCCCGCATCCACGCGCACCGAGATGGTGGCCTCGAATTCCTTGTTTCCGATGTAGTTGACGTCAATTCCTGTGGCATCCTCAAAAGCGGCCACGGACTTATCCATCTTCACGCCATCGGGGTCGTTGCCTTCAAAAGCGCCGTCCACAGTGACTGTCGTTCCAGAGTACGTTCCCTTGACGGCCTCTTCAAGAGCGCCACCCGGCATGACAGTGAACGGAACCTCCACCGCGGGTGCGGCAGGCGCCTCCGTCGGCGCGGCCGGTGCCTCCGTTGGCGCGGCGGGCGCCTCCGTCGGCGCGGCTGCGGGTCCGCACGCACTCAGGATCATGGAGGCCATGACCATCAGGCCCGCCAATGTCCAAAACAGGGATCTCTTATTCATCTCTCTTTTCTCCTTATCAATTTTCGGGGCGAATGATCTTGAGCGTCGGCATTTGTTCTCCGTTTCGATGTCTTGACACCTCCTTAAGCGTGGGTACCGAAGGTAGACGTAGCCGTCTTGCCTGATGAATGCTAGGGGGTTTTTCAGTCTAACATCTGACACGGACCTCGTCAACGCGCCCAACGGATGCTCCCTGGTACCTGCTTCGCCCTTTGCGGAAGGGCAGCCGATGCGGGTCCCTCGCCCTCTGTGGTTCATCGCTGGCACTAGGCACTCGCCAGGCAACACACTCTTGCGGTGGTCGTCACATGGTCTTCTTCGGCTCACCTCCAATCTCGCCATCAGGGCATGCGGCCCTTCGGCGGCGTGGCCCCGCAGGTACCGCGGATTACCAGCTCTGTGTCCATGACAATGTGTCGGGGCGGCTCAATTCCGTTCTCGATCAGGTCCCGCAGCAGTTCGACGGTTTTGGCGCCAAACTGCGCCACGGGCTGGCGCACGGTGGTAAGTTGAACGTCTGACATATTCGCGAATGGGAGGTCGTCGAATCCAACAAACGCGATGTCCTCGGGGATTCGACAGCCGTTCTCACGGGCTGCGCGCATGGCGCCCACCGCCATCATGTCCGAGGCAGCAAACACCGCGTCCGGCCGAGCATTAAGCAGCTGACGCATGGCCAGACGCCCGCTCTCCTCGGAAAAGTCGCCCTCTACCACCAGGCCCTTCTCCAGGCTCCTGCCCCGTTCCTTGAGTGCCCGCTGATACCCCTCGCGTCGATCAAGACCCACGGTGCTGGTCGTCGGCCCGGAAATCATCGCGATTCGTTGCCGTCCAAGCCGGATCAGGTGGCTCACGGCTCCGTAGGCCGCGTTGATGTTGTCGGTATCAACGTAGCTGACATTGTCTGACCGAAACGGCCGTCCAGCTACCACCATGGGCATGTGCGCATCAACGAAGCGGCCAATCATCCATTGCTCACCGTCATGCCCCGTCTGCACGATCACGCCATCGAGGAATCCTTTGCGCGACAACCGCGGAAATATGCTTTGCTCATCCTGTTTGGTCCCGACGAGAAACAGGGCCATACTAAGACCGTATTGGTTGCAGGCCTGGGCGATGCCCTTTGTGAGGTGGGAGAAATAGGGATCCGTGAAGACGAAGCTGACGCTGTGGGGAAGGACGAGGCCTATCGTGCCGGATCGTTGCGAGGCCAACGCGCGGGCCGCGGCATGCGGCTGATAGCCTGTCTGCTGGATCACCCCCAACACGCGCTGACGGACATCATCGCTCACGTTGGGGCTCGCATTTACGACGCGCGAGACGGTCGATCGGGACACCCCTGCTCGTCCTGCTATGTCCTCGAGCGTGAGATCGGACACTGCATTCCTCCGGCGGTTCGGGAGCGCTCCCACCGTTTCATCTCCTTCGGTGAGATTCCCTGTCGCCAACCGTCACCCAAGCTTCCCCAAATTGGGAAAACAGCGAGCTCGCTGGGAGCGCTCTCATATGCCATATTCTAGCGTGGGTTTGTCATGGGAGTCAACTGATGAATGTCACATGCTACTTTCGCTAGGGAGCAATGGGATGAGCCCGGGCGCAGTCGGCGCGTTCGTCCGACGACTGACGGGGGCCGCGGTACACCCGAAATCGGAATTGAGTCATCTTGTCCGGCTGGATTCGTGGTCGGCGGGCTAGGCGAGTTCCAGCGTGCCGCGGCGCTTGGCCTCAATCTCAAAAGCGGTGAACATGAGATATCCCAGCAGGCTGTAGACCACGCCAATAGCCAGTTCGCCCCAAAGGAGCGGCGCCGCCTCGGCAAGGCTCGCCCCACTCACCAGCAAGCGCGCCGCGGCGATCCCGCGCGTCAGTGGCAGCGCGCTTGAAATCGCCTGGACCCAGGCAGGTAGCGACTGAAGCGCTACGTTTGCCCCGGAGAATATGAGCAGCAGGAAGTACACGAGGTTGTTGATGAACATCACATTCACGGTGACCAGCGCAAGGCTGCCCAGCAGTAGGCCCAGCCCGCATGTGCTGACGGTAGTGATCAGGATGGTAAGTGCCAGGGCAGCGATGTTGGCTTGGGACAGGTCCAGACCCATCAGCAGCACGCCCCACGTGAAGGCGATAACGACTCCGATGGTGCCGTCGATGATGTTCATGAAGGCGCGCCCCAGGAAGATCAACATGCGATTGGCCGGGGTCCCGAACAAGTAGGGCAAGGTGCCCTCATTGCGCTCGCCACCAATCGACATGGTCACGCCATATATGCCGCTCACGGCGGCAATCTGCAGGGCGTTTCCAACGATGTAGAAGCTGGCATTGTTCGCGCCCGTGGCAAACGTGCCCAGGTAGACAAAGAAGAACATCTGCGCCAGCGGCATGACGATCTTCGAGGCGGCGTATTGGATCGGCCGCAGCCAGTGGAAGAGGGCAATGTAAGCCAGCACGGCACCCTGCCAAAATAGCCGGAAACCGTTGAAAACGCGTTTCACGTCAAGCCTCCAAGAATGGCCGCGGGCGCCGGTTTCAGCTCACTCCAAACCAAGCGTGGCATCCGCGCGCGCCTTGTACAGCATCAATTTGAATAGCCGGGATGCGACGAAGAGGTCAATGGCGGAGAAGACCACCAGCATGCCCCATGCGAAGAGGGTCTCCTCAGGGCTGGCGCCTCCGGTGGATGTCCCGTGCAGCGCCACTGCTGCCCAATACGGGGGCAGCAGGTAGGAGAGCGGCGTCGTCCAACCCGGAAGGAGAGCAATCGGAAAGAGAAAGCCGCACAGAACATAGACCGGGAACTCCATTGCGTTTTGCCAACCCTGAACGCCGGGGTTCATCACAAAGATCGGCGCGATGATCAACCCGAAACTCACAAATCCGATGATAGTAAACAGGATCGAAATGGCAAACAAGCAGAGGTTGTTGAATTGTGAGCGAGTATCCGAAGAAAAGGGCCGCGATCAAGTATCCAAAGATCATTGCCAGAAGGCTCTGGACCACGTTTCCGAGGTTCTTGCCGACGACTATCACTTCGAACGGCGTCGGGAGTCCGACGAGCGACTCAAGGGTGCCGATCCAGCGCTCGATGTTGATGCTGTTGCCCGAAATGAACAGCAGGCTGGACCACAAACCTGTCAGACCGCTGCCGACCACGACGAACATAGCGCCGTCGGAGCCCCGGTCCTTGAGCATCCAAAGTGCCAGGAGCGCGATCAGCAGCGGTTGGATGAAGACGGTGAACACAACGAACGGCTCCATGATCGACATTCGTAGGTTCATCTCGGCGACTACCAGGACGGTACGCCAGTACCTGACCAGCGTCGGGAAGTTCATGCCGCGCCTCCAACCAGTCTCACGTAAGCGTCTTCCAGGGTGGGCTCCCTCACAACCACTCGGCCGATCTTCAACCCGCCCAGGGCAGAAAGCACATCGGGCACGGCCTCGGCGCCACGTGCGGTTTGAATCATAAGCATCTGCCGCTGCTCGTGCTCCTCGACCGAAAGTGAGTCCACGAATGGCAGAGCGCGCAAGCCAGCCAGCATTTCCGCCGGCAAGCCGAACAACTCGACCTCGACGACGTTCATGTCGCGCACCTGCGCCTTCAACCCCGCCGGGCGTATCCAGGGCAATGATGCGGCCCTGGTTGATCACCGCAATGCGGTTCGAGAGGGCATCCGCCTCGAACATGTAGTGGGTCGTGAGCAGGATGGTCTTCTTGTCTGACTGAAGGTCCAGGATCACCTGGCGGAACTCGCGGGCCCCGACGGGATCCAGACCAATTGTTGGTTCATCCAGGAATAGCACCTCGGGATCATGCAAGAGCGTGCGGGCAACATGCAGGCGCTGCTTCATGCCGCGGGAGTAGCCCTCCACCTTCTCGTCTCCCCTCCCCTTCAAGCCAACGAGTTCGAGTAGGTAGGGAATGCGCTTCCTCGAAAGGTCAGGCTCAAGACCGTACAGGCTCGCGAAGTATCGCAGATTGTCGATTCCCGAGAGCCGCCAGTACAGCCCGCGTTCGCCCCCGAAGATGAAACCGATCCGCTTACGGACTTCCTGAGCCTGCTTCACCACATCGAGGCCGCCAATAGTCGCTCGACCCGACGTCGGGATTAGAAGTGTGGTCAGCATCTTGATGGTGGTGGTCTTTCCTGCGCCATTCGGGCCAAGCAACCCAAACAACTCCCCGTCCTCAATGGAGAACGAGATGTCCTCGACGGCGGGCACTTCTTTGACTGTGCGCCGGATCACGCCGACATATGACTTGAAGACACGCCGAAGGTTCGTTACTTCGATTGCAGCCATGACTCTCCCTGCGACCTGGAAAAGAACGACATTCTACATCAGAAGCGCTGCCCGTCAAACTGGCGGAACATGGCGGCTCGCCCAGCGTCCGTCCGATCTTGCGTGAGGTTGGCCTACCTCAGCGCCAGCTTTTCACCCGCTCCGGGATGCGCTCGTCTCCCCACCTGCGACAGAGCTCACGCAACTTGGGCTCTGCACCACGCCACTCAAGGTCTGTCAGGCGCTCCTTCAAAGGAACGTCGTCCCGCAGCGTCGCAAGTTGCTTGAATAACCTGGCATCCTCGCGGCCACTGGCCAGGCTCTCTGCCAAGCTTGCCGCTCGGCCAGGGCTGATGCCAGTGAGCCGCCACTTGGCGTGGTCGGCAGGAATATCTTCCACGTGTCTGAACTTGCGCAGCACAATTGAGGCCGACTTTTCGCCCCAACCTTTGATTCCCGGGAAGCCGTCAGCCGCGTCCCCTACGAGAGCCAACCAATCCGGAATTGACATAGGAAGCACGCCGTACTTGGCGATGACCGCCGCCTGGTCGATCACGATCTCGCGGCGTCGGTCCCAGCACACCACTCGTCTTGCTGAGACCAGCTGCGCGAGGTCCTTGTCAGGCGAGCAGATGACAACCTGTTTCACATCCTTATCCGCACTGAATCTGGCTGCCGCGCTGGCCAGTGCGTCATCGGCCTCGAATTCGACCATCGGCCAAACGACAAGGCCCAATGCAGCCGCGCCCTCTTCTGCCAGGGGAAACTGACTCGTGAGGGCAGGGTCCACGCCCTCGCCAGTCTTGTATCCGGCATACAGGCGGTTGCGGAATGACTCAATGACGTGGTCGAATGCAACAGCGACATGGGTCACGCCGGGCGTGGATAACAATAGCATCAGGCTTCGGATCAAGCCCAGGGCCGCGCCTACTTCGCGGCCATCCGGCGCTTTCTTGGGCGGGGCTCCGTAGAAGCTGCGAAACAATTCGTAGGTGCCGTCGACAAGATGGACTTTCATGTGATCTTCTTTCTCCGATCAGAGATTCGGGCCCCGACGAGGGCAGGAAACCTCGGCATCATGCAAGCTGCAGGGCGAAAAACAAGTTCGAATGTGCCGGCCACGGGTGAAATACGGGTAGGAACTCCACATGACTGGAGGCTTCCAATGAGGTTCGAATGGCAGGCGCCCCACGCATGAATGCCGTCAAGCTCTCTTGTTCTCGCGCGATCACGACCAGAATCCATATACAGCGTGGGATTATAGAACATGCGTGCTAGGTCGTCAAGGGCGGATTCTCTCAGTGCGAGCGTTGCTCACGGTGCAGGAGATCTATATCCCCGAAGGTTGCAGGCTTGGGCGGCCAGCGCGGCCGCGCCGCGTGTGGTCGCATCGACGCCGGCCGAGACAAGCACGGGCAGGCCAAGCCGCTCGGCCTTGCGCTGCACCAACTCCCGACTGCGCGCAGCCCCTCCGATGAGGATGAGGCGCGATGGAGGTCCGGCAAGTGCGTCCAGCCGTGCGGCGGTCTCTTTGAGGCGGTCGCAGACCAGGTCGAGTACTGCACTCCAAACCTCCGGTGCCGCGGCGCCACGCTTGATCCTGATGTTGGGCAGCGCGTTCTTCGAGAGGCGCACGTCGATAACTGACCGGCCGTACCGTCTGGGAGGTGCCGCCAAACCATCCAGGATCGCAGGTTCAAGGCCAAGCATTTCCGCAGTGGTCTGCATGAGCGCGCCAGTTGAGCCAGCACCCGCGATGAGCGCCCATGTTTCCGGCAGGTAGAAGCGCGTCATGGCCATCCTGGCGTTCACCGCGTCCTGGGGCACCGGGGCCAGATCAACAATGCGAATCAATCCTTCCGCCGTGCCGCCAGAGTCGATCAAGTCGCCCACCTCACCGCCTGCGCCATAGGCGGCGACGATATCATCGTGGCCCGCGATCACGACCTGAAGCGATTCCTGCAGACCCAGCTGACGTGCCACCGATGGTTGAATGACGCCCGCGAGAGCCGGCGTGCCATCAGCCGGCGGGAATAGGCCCGCCGTCGCCCCGGCAAGCCTCAGAAGGCTGCTTGAAAACTTACTCTTCAGGACGTCGAATGCGCCTGTTCGCACGGCCAGCGTCACGTCGGTGCACCAAGAACCGCTCAGGCACAAGGCAATCCATTCCGGGGCTCCACACCAGCGTGCGCTGCGTGGGGCACCATGCTCCACCATCCACATCCACTTTGCAATCGAACGCACGCTGGTGGTTCTTAGGCCGGTGACACGGGCCAGCTCGGCGCCTGCCTTACGTCGAAGGGCTGCGGCCTGCCGAATGCCACGCTGATCGTGCCAGAGGAGCATCGGTGTGATCGGCATGGCATCAGAATCGATCAAGCAGCCAGAACTCCGCCATGCCAGTGATGCCTGCGGCCGCGATGTTTCCGGAGTCGACATGTCTCAGGAGATCGCTCAATTGAACGTGCAGCGCGCGCCAAAGACGGTCTGCATCCAGCTCTCCCCGCGGGAGGCTGCAAGCGAACGCGAGTTGACGCTCGATTCCCGAATCAACTGCAGTCGCACATCATATACAGCAACCTTGAGGCGGGAGGTGCCAACATCAATTCCCAGCAGGAGCGGGGAACCATCGCGTTGTGGCAAACTGGTGAACCTCATCCGGGCAGGGTTGTCCGAACCTACCCGACCACGGCACTTCCCAGCAAGGTAAGGCTCTGCTGATCGCAGTTGATTTCCGCTTGCACACCATAGGGCAGAATGAAGACCGGATCGGTGTGGCCAAAGTCCATGTGCGTCACAAGCGGCATCTCTGAGAGTCCGACTTCGTCCAGAGCCTGCAGGATCGCGACGTCGTATCCTTCGAATTGGGACGGCGACACCTGACCACCGGGTCGCCCGAACAGGATGCCGGAAAGAGGCTGCAAGATGCCCATCGCCCCAAACGTCCGCAAGATGCGCAGGACCGTTGTCGGCGGAACGGCCTCCTCGGAGGTCTCAATGAAGAGGATCGCACCCTCCCATTGGTGCCGCCCGGGCCACACATGGGTCCCTCGGAGCCAATCCAGCACTTCTATGCAGCCGCCCATTAAGGGGCCGCGGTGGATGCCTGATCCTCGGATCCATTTCCAGTCATGCGAGGCATTGAGCTGCCTTCGGCGGTTCTGATTCTCCGGGTTTGCCCAATCAAGAAACTCGACCGTCCATCCCCTCACGTCCGGCCGGACTTCGCCAATCGGCTTGGTTGAAAAAAGCGTGTTCCGGATGGACTCCACTACATAAGCGAACATGCCCCCGTTCTCGGCGAAGGCTTGCATGATGCCGGGGCCATAGGCGGTGGATAACCCAGCTTTGAAGCAAGCCAGGTGCGTTACAGTCGTGTCGGACATGCCCATAAAAATCTTCGGGTTCGCGGCGATCAGATCAAGATCCAGGAACGGCAGCAGTCGAATCGAGTCGTCGCCCCCGATCGTTGAGAAGATGGCCTTGATCGATGGATCTGCGAAAGCACCCATCAGATCGGCGGCCCGGGCACGAGGGTTAGCATGCAGCCACTCCGCGTCTCGCAATGCGTTTGGAGTCTCCACCACTGTCAGGCCGAACTCCGCCTCCAACTGGCGCTTGCCGGCCTCATAGCGATGCGGCAAAGATCCGGGACCGCCCCACGAGAGGCTGATGGCTGCAACCTTGTCGCCGGGACGCAACATGTCTGGGAGGATCAATTTGGGCGCGGGCATTTCACCATCTTTCAAAGAATATGAATTCGACATCCCTTGCGATCATGCAAGCTCAACCGGCGAGCGGATGCACGGGACAGGAATGAGCCACCCAGGCTTACACGCCGATGTCCCCAGGGCTCAAGAGCCTAATCCCCAGCCAGCCAGCAGGCCGCCAGATGCCCGTCGGCCGTTGCCGTCGCGGGCGGGTCTTCAATTCGGCACTTCTCCATAACGACGGGGCAGCGCGGGTGGAATCGACATCCGCCGGGGATACTGGCTGCGTTAGGGGTCTCACCCTGCAGGATCTGCCGATCCCGGCGCAAGCGGGGATTGGGCACCGGCACAACGGAAAGCAGCGCTTTGGTGTACGGATGCCGCGGGCTTCCAAGGACCTGGTCAGTAGGGCCGCTCTCCACGATGCGCCCGAGGTACATCACGGCAATCTTATCGGCAAAGTAGGCAACTGTGCTCAGATCGTGCGTAATGAAGAGAATGCTGACGCCGCGCCTCCGGCGAAGGTCGTTCAGCAAGTTCAGGATTTCGGCTCGGATGGAAACATCCAGCATGGAGACGGGTTCGTCCGCTAGAAGCAATTCAGGCTCGAGTACCATGGCGGCGGCGATCACCACGCGTTGGCGCTGCCCGCCTGAAAGTTCGTGGGGGTATCGAAGTAGGTAGTCGCCGGAAGGACGAAGACCGGCCTCCTCCAAGGCGGCGCGCACACGGGCAAGCCGCTCCTCATGGCGGCGAGCCATCCCGTGCACAACCAGCGGCTCACCAACGATCTCGGCAATGGTGGAACGCGGGTTGAGCGATTCGTACGGATCCTGAAAGATCATCTGGGCCCTTTGTCGCAGGCGTTTGAGGGCAATATGTGGCAGGGCCATGACCTCACGGCGGAGCGTCGCACCGCCAAACTCCAGAGGCGCCAATCCGGCATGCAAGCGTCGTTCGTGGGGGCCGACGATCTCCCCGTGGAAGCGGATCACGCCGCTCGTCGGTTCTTCCAGGCCGATGAGCGTGCGGGCGATGGTCGTCTTGCCACAGCCTGATTCACCGACCAGTGCAAGCACTTCCCCGCGTTGCAGCGTGAAAGAGACATCGTCCACCGCCTTCACTGACGTCTTACTTCTTCGGAACAAGGATTGCTTCACAGAGAAGTACTTGAAGAGGTGCTGCACCTCGAGCACGGGCGTAGCATTCATGCGAAGTGGCTTGCCTTGCCCGCACAAAGGTGGCAGGCCACGAAGTGGCCGTCTTCGGTCTCAACAATGGCGGGATCGATCTCGGTGCACTTGTCGAGCTTCACGTGGCAGCGCGGCTCAAATCGGCAACCCGTTGGCAGATCCGTCAGCCGTGGGGGAGTTCCTGGAATGGAAGCCAACGCTCCGGCCGGGCGATGTATGTCCGGAAAGGAAGCCAGCAGGCGCTGTGTGTACGGGTGCTGGGCGTGATTGTAGATCTGGTCTGCGCTGGCGTACTCGGCCACCTTGCCGCCGTACATCACCACCACCGAGTCGCACACTTCGGCCACCACTCCCAGGTCGTGCGTGACCAGGACGATCGCCAGGCCCAGAGCTCTTCTGGATATTGCGCAGCAGCTCCAAGCACCTGCGCCTGGATCATCACATCCAGGGCCGTGGTTGGCTCGTCCGCAAAGAGCAAGTCGGGCGCGCAGGCCAGTGCCATGGCGATCATGGCCCGCTGGCGCATGCCGCCAGAGTACTCATGCGGATACTGGTCCCAGCGTGACTGGGGGATGCCCACCAGCTCCAGCAGTTCGCCCACGCGTCGCTGGGCCTGGTCTGTATCCATCATATCATGCAGCAGGATGGGCTCGCGGATCTGATCGCCGACTTTCATCACAGGGTTGAGCGCGTTCATGGCGCCCTGAAAGACGATAGCAATCTCCTTCCAGCGATAACCGCGCATCTCGCGCTCGCTCAGCGAGAGCAGATCTTGGCCCTTGAAGCGCACCTCGCCGGCGGTGATGCGGCCGTGCGCAGGCAGGAGCCGCAGCACCGACATCAGGGTAGTGGTCTTCCCGCAGCCGGACTCGCCGACCAGTCCAACGGTCTGCCCGGGCGAGACGTCGAACGACACATCCTCCAGTGCACGCGCAATGCTGCCATCCGAGAGGACGAAATCGGTCGTGAGGTGACGCACGCTCAGCAGTGGTTGCGCGTTCACTCCTGAGACGAGGCCGTGTCGATCATGACCATGTGCTGGCCCCCTTCCAGGTGGTGGCCCGAGAGGCGCGGGTTCAGCATCTCTTCCAGGACATTGCCGAGCAGCACACAACCGAGGCTGACCCACACAATCGCCAGTCCGGGCGGAAGGTAGAACCACCATGCCCCGTTCGTGATCGCATTCCGGTCGAACGCGAAGTTCAGCATGGTGCCCCAGGAAGGCTGCGTGGGATCGCCCAGGCCCAGGAATGCCAGACCCGATTCCACCAGAATGGCCGTGGAGATGACCAAGCACCGTGTTGGCTACGATCAACGGCATGATCTGCGGAAGGATGTGCTTGCGGATGATATGGAAGTTGCCGGCGCCAATGGCACGCGCCCGGGCCACAAACTGACGTTCCTTGATGGTCAGGACCTGGGAGCGGATCAGTCGTGCGGTGCTGGTCCAGTACAGCAAGCCGATCACCAGGACCAACACCGCCAGGGGTGAGACGCTGAGCTTCATCTGGCGCAGGGTCGCCACCAGCACCAGCATCAAAGGCAGATCCGGAATGACCAGCAGGACATCCGTGGTGCGCATCAGCAGATTGTCGATCCAGCCGCCGAAGTAGCCGGCCGTGATCCCGAAGAAGCTGCCCACGAACATGGCGATGAAGCCGGCCAGAAAGCCGACAGTCAGCGAAATGCGCGCGCCGTAGATAAGTTCCGTCCAGATATCCCGGCCGGCGTCGTCAGTGCCCAGTGGCGGGTTTACCGTGGGCGGAGCGAACGTCAGACCACGATCGGCGGCATCCCGGATCACGTCGGTCGGCTGGTGTTCCGTTAGCACCGGTGCAAAGACGGCAACGATCAGCGCCGTCAGAACAAGGAAAGCGCCCAGTAGTCCAAGCCTGTTGCGGCGAAAGGTCCGCCAAAAATCGAGCAGGCTTCGCCTGAAGAGCACCCATGCCTTCGCTCATGCTAGTTGGCTTTGACGCGGGGATCGAGATAGGTGTACAGGATGTCGGCAAGCATGTTTGCCAATGATCACGCTAACCGCCAGCAGCAGGAAAGCGCCCTGCAAGAGGCGGATAGTCCTGCTTGGTCAGCGAGTCCTGGAACAGCTTTCCCAGACCGTCATAGGAGAACACGGCTTCGATGTAGATGGCTCCCGAGACGGTGAAGCCCAGATTGAGAGCGATCAGCGTGACGATGGGAAGCATGGCGTTCTTGAGGGCGTGCCGCATGAGAACCTGCCAGTTGCTCATGCCCTTGGCCTTGGCCGTGAGGATGTAGTCTTCGCTCAACACCTCCAGAATGGACGAGCGCATGATCAGCATGTACTCGCCCAGGTACAGGATCGTCAGGGTGAAGGTGGGCAGAATCAGATGACGGGCCAGATCCGGCAGGACGGAGTAGAGCGGTTTGCCCACATTGGCGGGGCTCACAATGCCGCCCGTGGGCAATCCCAGCCAGGTGCTGCCAGCCGCTAGCAAGATGATCCCCAGCCAGAACGTGGGCGTGGCCCAGGCGATCAGCGAAAAGGTCAGGGCGCCCACATCAATAGGCGTCTTGCGCTTCCAGCCGGCCAACAGGCCGAGCACTACGCCAAGCACGATGGAAAAGATCTGACCGAGGCCGATCAGCATCACGGTGTTGCCAAGCTTCGCCAGGAGGATGTCCTTCACGGGCTGCCGCTGCGACCAGGAGATCCCAAGATTACCGTGTGCCCACTGCCCCACGGTATCAAGGAACTGATCCGGGAAGACCGGCTTATCCAGGCCAAATTGCACGCGGAGCGCCTGCTGGACCTCAGGAGAGATGCGTACGTTGCGGCCAATCACGGCCCGGATGGGATCGCCGGGCAGGATGCGGAACAGCACAAAGTTGATGACCACTACCACCAAGACGGTCACCAATGAGAATGCCCAACTTGCGGAGCAAGAAATCCCGCCGACTCATGGCTGGAAGACTGGGCCGTGTCCGCCTGCTATGTGGCTGTCCTACGCGGCAGGCGGGAATAGAAAGGCTACTTCACAGGCTTGACTTGCATGAACGATTGGGCGATGTCGATCCCCAGCGGCGACTCAACGAAGCCCGTGAAGCGGTCGGAGCGATACGCCTGCAGGAGCTTCTCATACCATAGGACGATGTACGGCCGGTCATTGAAGGCCATTTCCTGCATCTTCCAGATGATCTGCTGCCGCTCATTCTTGTCGATCGCCTTCTGCTGATCCAGATAGAGCTGATCGTACTCCGGGTTGTGATAGCCGCTATCGCTCCAGCCGCCGGATACGAACTGGTCTGTGGTCAGAACGCTCAAAATGAAGTCGGGATCAGGATCCGGACCCCAGCCCCAGATGACCAGGTCATAGTCACCGGTCGGCGTCATGGCTGCCGTCAGGCTATCCGCATCGACGGACTCCACATTGGCCTTGACTCCGATCTCCTTGAACCATCCAGCCAACATATCGGCGATGCGTGGGTACACGGGATTGGAGTTCGGGAATTGCAGACGGAATTCGAGCCGCAGGTCTCCCTTGGAGCGGACGCCATCCGAGCCGAGCAGATATCCGGCCTCCTCCAGGATCTTGTTGGCGCCGTCTAGATCAAAGGCGACATCCTTGATGTTCGGATTGTGCCAGAAGCCGCCCGCCCAGCGTGGGCGGGACGATGGTATCGCCGGGTGCGCCCAGGCCTTGCAGCACAATATCCACCAGATCCTGCTTGTTGATGGCAGTCGCCAATG
This sequence comes from uncultured Chloroflexia bacterium, assembly GCA_963784915.1. Taxonomy (GTDB): domain Bacteria; phylum Chloroflexota; class Anaerolineae; order Anaerolineales; family Villigracilaceae; genus Fen-1038. The sequence goes on along the minus strand of CAWATK010000002.1, from coordinate 30,253 downwards.
CCAGACGCACCTGTGGGTCTGCCAGCGCGGGATTGCACTTGGGGGCAGGATCATTGGTCTGCGGCAACTGTGTTGATGATCAGCTCGTTGAAGTAGCGACCGTTCTGGGCAGCCGCCTGTCACGTTTTCAAAGCCCTTGACGGTCTCGAAGGCAGTGGCGGGCACCTCGCTGATCACGTCAATATCGCCGACTTTCAGGGCCTGGATCATGGCGTCGGCATTATCGAACTTCTGGAAGATCACCTGGTCGATCGCCGGGGCGCCATCCACGTAATCCTTGTTGGCATCCAGGATCAGGATGCCTTTGTCCTTGTCAAAGGTCTGCACCTTGAACGGGCCGGTCCCGATGGGGTTGAAGTTATTGAAGTTCTGCAGTTCCTCGGCGGTGGTGAAGCTCTCAAAGTCCGGCGGATAGACCGCGTACAGGAAGGACAGGCGCCACTCCATGTTGGACATCGGGTATTCGGTCACGATCTGGATGGTTTTGTCGTCCGGCGCCGTGACTTCGTTGAAGCCCGTTGTGTAGTTCGACTCCGTGGACCAACCTTCCGGGTCCTTCATCACGGCGTTGATCGCCCAGGCAAATTCGGCAGCCGTGAATGGTTCACCGTTGTGCCACTTGATGCCATCCTTCAGGTGGATCGTCCACGTCACGTTGTCGGCGGCGACCGACCAGTCCTTGGCCATCATGCCGACATAAGGCCCCGCCGGTGATTCCGTGGTCAGCGTGCCATAGACCAGGTCAAAGATCGTGTAAGCCTGTGTAAGGAACGCGTACGCCGGATTGAGCGTGTCCGGATTCTCGGTCCAGCCTTCGTGCAAGACCGCCCCCGAGGACGGGCACGCTTTTCCCGCCGCACGCCGTCAGGACCAGCCCCACGAGTACGATGATGGCAAACAGCCTTGCTTTCATCAAGTCCTCCTCCGGCAATCAAAAGCACCAGGTACAAACGGCCCGGTGCTTGCAGATTGGATGAAAGTGCTCCCAATTGACATCGTCATCCCTTGGATGATGATACATCATCCCGGGGCTTTTTGCTATACTGGAGCCATGGAGAGCAGCGTCAAACTCAACGAGAAATACGAGCGCAATGGATGGCCTTCCATCAAGCGACCTGATCTCAAGCCCCCAGACGGCTGGAGTCTGGACCTGGTGGTCGGACTCCCGCGTGTCCGCAATCATCGCCTTTCGCCGGATGGAGCGTCGATCGCCTTCATCTGGGATCGTGACGATCTGTCAGACATCTACATCATGTCAGCCCGGGGTGGATGGCCACAACGTGTTTCAATGGACCGCGAGCCCGTAGCTTATTGGGATGACGAGGTCCCGGAGTGGTCGCCGGACGGCAAGCACCTAGCCTTCACCAACAAGGGGCATGTCCACGTGTGGGCGGTTGAAGGCGGACTGCCAAGGAAGATCACCGACTTCACAGAGGCGGCCTCGCTTGCGTACTGGATGCCCGACAGCCGGCGACTCCTCATCTACGTGGACCGCGCGGACGAGTCCGTCCAGTTATTGCTTACGGACCTCAAGGGCGCCTGGCCCCAGCCTGTGCTGACGCTTCCGGGGGACGTCCGTGATGCCCGGCCCTCTCCAGACGGCAAGGCCGTAGCCGTGGTATTCCGCCCTGAGGAGGATCCGAATCGCTGGGACCTGCGACTCGTCGACCTAGTGTCCCGTGATGTGAAACTCCTAACCGGCGGGAGCAAACAGAAGGATTGGAATCCACGCTGGTCGCCCGATGGCAGCAAGATTGCGTTCATCTCGCAGCGCGGGGGCTGGGATCACGTCTGGCTCATCGGTGCGGACGGCACAGGCTTGCGGCAGCTGACCACCACGGAAAATGACTTCACCGATCTGTCCTGGTCGCCGGACGGTCGCCAGATCGCGTGCACGATCAATCGCCAAGGCGCTTTCGACCTGTGCCTGATCGATGTGGCCTCCGGCAGCTTAACGGATCTTGCTCATGGCAAGGGCTACTTCAGTCGCCCCAACTGGGCACCCGATGGGACCTTCATAACCGTTGAGTACGAAGATGCCACGCGGCCGCCGGACATCTACCGCATGGCGGTTCCGAGCGGTGCACGCGAACAGCTAACGTTTTCCAGCCCGCCGGCACTCGCTTCTCGGAGGCTCGTGCAGCCCCGGGTTGTGACCTACCCCTCGTTCGACGGAAAATTGATCTCCGCGCTCCTGTACACGCCGGAGAAACCCAACGGTGCGGGCTTGGTGCATCCTCACGGCGGTCCATCTGCCCAGTACATCTTTGATTTCGACATCCTGGCGCAGTATCTAGTGGCCAAAGGCTACACTCTCATCGCGCCCAATTACCGAGGCAGCACCGGGTATGGCGTGGCCTTCGAGCAATCCAATTACAACGACTGGGGCGGAGGGGACCTGCAGGATGTGCTGCATGCGGCGCGCCACTTACTGACGCTGAACTGGATCGACCCCAAGCGGCTCGGGGTCTTTGGTGGGAGCCAGGGTGGGTACCTAACGAACTTATGCCTGGCGCGAGATCCTGACTACCTCTTTGCATGTGGCATCAGCAAGTACGGGGACGCGCACATTGAGAGCTCTTGGGCGTTGTGCAAGCGAGATCTGCGCATCTATACGGAGATGATGTTGGGCAAGCCCGGCCTAAACCGGGATGTGTATGTCCGGGGCTCCCCGTTGTTTCAGGTGGATGACATTAAGCGGCCGTTGCTCGTGTTGCACGGATTAGCGGATGACGTAGTTCCTCCGGAGGCGTCCGAAATCCTTGTGGAGGCTCTACGCAAGGCTGGCAAGGTCTTCGAATACAAGACCTACGCCGGGGAGCCTCATGGCTTCATGAAGAGGGCCACGCTTCTGGACGCCTATGAACGCGTCGAGCGATTCCTGGATTGGTACCTGATGCCCCCGAGGCCCGAAGATCTCGTCAAGGCATAAGAAGCAATCAACACGAGCGTGAACGACGGCGGCATTTTTCGATATGAAGATCTCACCTGGCCGGAAGTGGCTGCTCTGCCCCGCGATCTGCCGTTGGTCATCCCGTTGGGCAGGGGGTATGACGTCGGAGCGCTGCGAGAGGAGCTTGGGAATCCTGCGCGCCTAGGCATGCTGCCGGCCGTTCCATATGGTTGGCGCGGCAGCGGGCTCGAAGTCCCCGGCCCTGTACTTTCGCGTTTGGTTCACAATCTGCTGGCGAGCCTGCGCGAGGACGGGTTCACACGGGTATTTGCACTCGCACCCAAAGGCCTGGATCTGGAACTTGGTAGTGAGTTCATCTTTCAGCCAGCGGCCGGAATGGCTGCCGAGATGGCGTTGGATCCCGGGAAAGTCATACTCGTGCCAGTTGGGCATACTGAGCAGCACGGACATCACCTTCCGATGAGCACCGATTCCCTGATCATTCAGGCCATCGCGCAAGGAACGGCGACGGCTGCTCCGGCCGAGGCCTTTGCCCTGCCCGTCACGCCATATGGCGTCAGCACCCATCGCAGTTCCTTCGCGGGCACATTGAACACCGGAGGACACGCCTTCGAGGACTACTTGTTAGCGGTCGTTGAGACCCTCGTGGACGCGGGCGCTGACCGACTGTACCTGATGAGTGGGCACGGCGGAAATTGCTCGTTCCTCGCCAATGTGGTCAAGTACGCTGGCGAGCGCCATCGCCGCGGCATTCATCGCAACCTCCTGGCTATACCTGTCGGGGCCTGATGGCGTTGCGTCGATCGAGAGGCTGCGGCGCTCCACAGTCGGCGGCATGGGTCACGCGTGTGAACTGGAAACTTCGTTGATCCTGCATCTGCAGCCGCCTCTGGTGCACATGGACCGCGTCGTTGATGAAACGGACTTCGTCACAACCCCTTCGTACTACATGGACTGGATCGAGGGTGGCGCGTTGATGGCCAATCCGCCATGGGACGATGACTCCAGGACCGGTGCCTACGGCGCGGGCTCGCTCGCCACGGCCGAGCACGGCCAACTCTGGCTTGAGGCGGCCATCGCAGAGAAAGTAACACACGTGCGCGAGATCAATGAGCAGCACCGGCGCCGTGAAGAGCGCCGGCAGACCGGCTATGGGCTGTGGGGCAAGGCTTAGCGCGGCCTTGACCGATCCCCAACACATTGTTGATGAGAACTGCCTGATAGGTACTGGGCTCTGGACTCTCCAAACCTAGTTATCTTACTCCCCTGGCGACTTGACAAGCTGCCCTCATCTTCAGGGGACGAGGGCAGCACGCACATTCGGGGCCGCGCAAGAGCCGTGCCCGGCCCCGCAGGGGCTCGACTACGCCGCGGCTTGTGCAGATGCCGCGGGCGCCCTGCCGTCTGAGCGCCACAGCGCAAGCACAATGCCGACCAAGTAAGCAAGGTAAGCAGCCACTTCCGTTAACGAGGGGTTGGCATTGTAACCGAGCAGTGCCTTGAGCATCGTACCCATGGTCGAGGCCTCATCGAGTACGTGATTTAGATCCCAGACATGCTCGTAAATGGACGGTATTAGGCCGACTTCATTGAACTCATGCACGGCGTTGGCGACAAGGCCGGCCGCAAAGAGCAGCAAGAGCCCGCCCGTCACTTGGAAGAACCTTCGCAGGTCAAGTCGGACGGTCGATGCAAATATGCCCCAGCCCAGGGATGCGGCACCCGCCAACCCAAGCAATCCGCCGATGACCGTACTGAGGGCGCCGGAAGACATGGCCGCGGCGGTGAGAAAAAGGGCCAGCTCGATGCCCTCGCGCACCACAGCCAGGAATGCCAGCCCAAACAGAGCTGTTGCCCCGGTTGCCACAGCCGCTTTGTGCACGCCCGTTTCCAGGTTGGCCTTGATGTGGCGCGCGCGCCGGCTCATCCAGAATATCATCCAGGTGAGCACACCAGCCGCCAACGACATGGCCGCGCCTTCAAAGATCGGTTCCGCTGGCCCTTCCAGGCCCATGCCGAATGCGCTGAGGGCCACACCAATAACTACGCTCATCGCCGCCGCGCTCATCGCACCCCGCCAAACGGTGGGTGTGAGTTCGGTGCGTCCCATCTTTCGCAGCGCCCCAAGCACGATCCCGATTATCAGTGCCGCTTCGAGGCCTTCACGAAGGGCCAGTAAGAAACTCGCAAGCATCTCTTCAAGCCTCCAGGCAAGGTAGTATTTCGGAGAACTTCGGTCTGTTATAATGAGCCTAGGTACCAAAAGATAGATACTTAAGAGCAAATTGACATAAATCGGGTTAACTCGCACTTACACCCAGGGTGCAACTTCCCGGGGCACTTTCCGCAGTTTTCTCGGAGCCGTCGTAACCGATGACCACCCCAGCCATGCGCCGCTATGCAGCGGAAGTCTACCGTCTGCAGCAGGACCTGCCGCAAGTCGGGCTGTCGGAGCTTTCAGGGGCCGTCGGCGCATCCTTGCAGGCCGCTTCAAGGATGGTCGGGCGAATGAAGGATCGGGGCTTTCTGGAGCATGAGCTTTACCGCGGCGTCCGGCTCACCGGAGAAGGCGAGCGGATTGCCATGCCCGCTCTCAGGCGTCATCGGCTGGTGGAGGTCTTCCTCGTTCGGGTCATGAAGTACGGTTGGGACGAAGCCCACGACCTCTCGGATCAGTTCGAATTGGGTATCAACGAACATCTCGAGGATCGATTGGACGAGCTGACCGGGCATCCAACGCGTTGCCCACATGGCGAGCCCATCCCCTCCAAAGAGGGAGTGATGCCCGAAGTGCACGATACGAGCCTGGTAAATCTACAGCCCGTCGCTCATTGCCGCATTAGCCGCGTGCGAACCCACAATCCTGACGAACTGCGCTATTTTGCCGAGCTGGGCTTGCTGCCTCAAGTGGAGTTCGAACTGCGCAATCGAATCGCTACACACGGCCCATTTCGCATTCAGTTCGGCAAGCGTGAGCACGTCCTGGGACACAATCTGGCTGCGGCTTTGTACGTCGAGACCATGGGAGAGTCGCCCCCAACCACCTGAGGCACAGGCCTGCAGCCTTGCCCCTGCAGAACCTGGCGACGGCGGAAGGTGCCGGTGAACAACACGGCGGCCACCAGCGCATTATCCGCATAAGGAAACGATCTAAGGAGGAACCTGAACGGCGACCACAGCGGTCGCCCTTCAGGTTCTCTTGGCCGTTGAGCCCGCTTGATTCTTCCTCAGGCGCGGCGCTTGTCCCAGTGGCGTTCGCTAGATGAGTTTGCTCAGGTGTTCGAAGCTCTTGATCGCGTCCGGCACCGTACCGCACTCCACGCTGAAGACGATATCCACCGGGCACTTCTTGACGATGCTGATGACGCGCTTCCAGTCCACCACGCCGTCGCCGCAGGCGCAGCCCACCGGGGTGCCGGTGACCTTGCCGCGCTCCGCACCGCCCTGCTCGAAGCTGATGTCCTTGGCATGCAGGTGCACCAGCCGGTCGTTAACGTGCGTCAGCCAGTCATAGGTGTCGGTCGTCCCGGCCAGAAAGCTATTGCCGGTATCATAGTTGATGCCGATGGCGGGCGACTTAACCAGGTTGTAGATGCTATCGAGTCCTTCCTGCGACTTGCTGTACTGCTGGTGTGGCTCCAGCCCGATCTTGATGCCATAGCGCTCGGCCACCATGGAGGCCTCCTTGAGCGTATAGGTCATCAACTGGTAGTCCATGTCTTTGGTGGTCCACTCGGGCTTGGGTCCCTCATCGGTATTGACCACGGGCGCGCCCGCATCCGAAGCCCAGCGGATCGCCAGCTTCAGGTACTCCACACTGATCTCCGGCTTGCAGAGTGGCGTGTGGGACGAAAGGCCGGACATCTTGATCTTGTGCTTGTCGCACAGGTCGCGGGCCCAGCGCGGATCGTCGTACATCGAAACACTGTGGAAGTAGCGCGCCTCGCTCAGCAGCTCGCGGCCCCAGTGCACCATCGGCTCGACGTACTGATAGCCGATCTCCGCCGCCTTGGCTACGCCCCACTCAAACGGCTTGTCGTGATGGCGGACAAACTCCATGTTGACGCCCAGCAGTACCTTGCCCATCGTTTCCTCCAGTCGTGCTGTGGTCCAGGGGTTCTATTTCCCGCCCATTCGCTTGTTGGCATCGTCCACGAGTGCGCGGACGAAGACCAGGCTCTTCTCGATCATGGGGCCGCCCTGCCCCTCGCACTCCAGGCTGACGACGCCGTCATACTTGAGATCCACAAGAATGTCGAAGCACTTCTTGATGTTGTCCTTGTTGACGCCATCGCCGATGGCGCACTGGCTGACAGCGATGCCGGTCAGCTCGCCGCGCAAGGATGCGGCCAGGGTCTCGCTCACGTCCTTGATGTGCACGTGGCTGACCTTGTTCTTGAACTTCGTCAGGAATGCCACGGGGTCCTGCCCGGCGATGAAGGTATTGCCGGTGTCCATGTTCATGCGCAGGTACGGACTGTCCACGAAGGCCAGCATCTTCTCCATGAACTCGGGCTTGGTGGTGTAGTAGCCGTGAGGTTCGATATCGATGATGCTCTTGTAACGCTCGGCAACCTCGACGATCTGGCCATACGAGCGCTTCATCATATCCATGGCCTCGGCGTCTGTCAGTCCCTTGGGCGCCTTGCTGGCATCCGTGGTGTCGATGTGATGGCAGCCGGCGAGGTGCGCCCAGCGGATCGTGCGCAGCGCGTATTCCACGCCCAGCGTGGCGCCCTGAGGCAGCGAAAGCGGGAAGGCAGCGTCGATCTGCGAGAACTGGATGCCCATCTTGTCCATTCGCTCGCGCAGTTCGACGGGGTCCTCCCACATGGCGACGTGCGGCTGGTAGCCAAGGCCGTGGATCCAGCTCACGCCGTCGATCATGCCGCACTCGATGTAGTGCACGTCGTTCTTCTGCGCCCACTGCAGGCCTGCTCAAAGCTCCAGTAGCTGCTGTTGAAGGCGTCGGTATGAAATCCGATCTTGATCATGGTTTCCAGCTCCTGTCGTGGAAGCGCGACGCTTGAAAATGGGCCCGCCCGAAGTCTCGAGCGGGCCCATTCTCTTGAGATTTGGAGCCGAGCTTACGGGACGTCCTTGTACTTGTTGACGTCGACGTTCTTCCAGGCGGCCGGGTAGTTGGTCATGTCCTCGCAGCCGCACAGAGCGTAGTGAAGCGGGGGCATTTCAGCGATTGAGGTACTGATCCAGATTCGCGTTGGTGACCTCGGGCTGAGGCATGACCCAGTTGTGCTGGACATCCTTGCCCTGCAGGAACATGACGGAGGCCAGGACGGCCGTGCGCCACTGGAAGGTCGGGAAGGTCGGGGCAATGGCGGTCAGGTTGTTGTCTTTCCAGTACTGCAGGTAGTCTTCCTGATCCTCACCCACCATGACCTTGGGATACGGAGCGCCTGCATCCTTGAAGGCCTCGAGAATGGTGACAGCGGTGCCGCCGGCATCCATCCAGACCGCATCGATCTTGCCGTACTTGGCGAGGTAGTCGCTCACGACGGTGCTGGCCTTGAAGCTGTCATAGGCGACGAACTCAACGCCGATGACGTTGAACTTGGGATTCTGCTCGAAGATCTTGCGAGCCGCGCCCCAGCGCTGCTCCAGCACGTCCACACCGGGGAGGATGCGGAAGGCGAGCACATTGCCACCCTCGGGCAGGTTGTCCACGATGAACTGCGCGCCGGAAATGCCGAAGGCATAGCCGCCGATCGGTGCGCTCAGAGACAACCGGGCAGTCGGTCTGGGCGTAGCGGTCAAACTGAACGACCGGCATGACCTCGCAGGCCTTCTCGACGATCGGGCGTCAGGGCATCGCTGGTGTTGGAAGCCACGATCAGGATATCGCACTTTCCAGGAGTGTTGATGATGTCCTGGATGTCGGCGATCTGCTTGGCATCGTTGCCCTGGGCATCGAGGTGATAGAAGTTCTTCACCAGGCCCTCGGTGCGCAGCTGCTTCGACCTGCTCGCGCATGTCGACGTAGCCGACCACACGCCACGGATTGTTCACGCCGGCGTTCGAGAAGCAGATGTTGTAGGGAGCCTGCTTCTTGGCGAACGTCGGCATACTGCGGGATACTTGGAGATGTTGGTCGGGATTATCGATCAGGTACTGCAGATAGATCGGCGCATCCGGATTCAGCGGGGCCTTGGCTTCATGAGGTCCAGCGACTCGCGTATAGTCCGCGTCGGTGAAGAACTGGGCTGCGACCTTGGCGGAATCCATCTGAAGACCGGGATTGGCGGCCGCAGCCGGTGCCTCGGCAGCGGGTGCCTGAGCAGCGCGGTGCCTCGGCAGCCGGCGCCTCAGCGGCGGGGGCCGCCGGCGCGCAAGCCGCGAGCACCATGGTCGAGCGACGACCAACATCAGGAACTTGTTCATTTCTGTACGTCTCTCCTTTTCAAGATACATTCCGTTATGCACTTGCATTGCACGATCTTCGATCAACTGCGCACTTCGAGTTCGGCGCCTCACCTCCTTTTGTCATGTACCTCGTCTGGCGAAACAGTCTGCAATGCATGGCATCCAGCGAGTCGCCGTGGATGCGCTTACCGCTTTCTGCGTGTGCTGTAGGCGCCGTAGGCCACGGCAGCAATAATGATCAAGCCCTGGACGACGTCCTTGTACGGCTTGGGCAAACCCAGAAGATTGAGCAGGTTGACGATGGCCTGCATGGTGAAGGCGCCGAAGATCGTATTGGGCACCGAACCCTTGCCGCCACCAGCATCACGCCGCCCACCACGCAGGCCGCGATGGTCTGCATTTCCAGGCCCTCCCCAATGCTGACGTTCACGCCGCCGTAGCCGCCGATCATGATGCCGCCGATGATGGCGAAGACGGAGCAGATGACGAAGGTCACGATTCGCACCAGGCGCACGCGCACCCCCGAAAGCTGTGCTGCGCGGACATTGTCGCCGATGGCCAGGATCTGCTTGCCGAAGTTCGTCCGGTGGAACACGAAGTAGGAGAGTGTGCCGATCACCAGCAGTATCAACAATGCGATGGGAACCCGCCGAGAACAGGGACGATTCTCAATGTAGTTGCGGCCAAACATGCCGCCAGTTGTCGGTCAGATAGCCTCGCGGTGCGCCGCCCACCCAATACAGGGCACCGCCCTTCACCAGCAGCATCATCCCCAGTGTGGCAATGAATGATGGCACCTTCAGATAACTGACGACCAGGCCGTTGGTCAGCCCAATCAGCACGCCCAGGCCTAGCATGATCAGGATGGCCGGGAGCGCCTTGGCCGGGTCGTTGTTGAGCAGGAGCGAGCTGACAAGTACCACCAGCGTGACGATCGATCCAATCGACAGATCGAAGCCCCCAAGCGCCAGCACCATCATCTCGCCGATGGCAAGAATCGCCAGAGGCGAGGCCGTTCGCAGGAAGTTCAGACGCCCGGCAACGGAGCGATACTGCTGATTGAGTGAGCCAAGCACGATGAAGACCGCAAAGAAGATGAAGTAGACAGCTGGGATTCTTCTGATCACGCCCCAGATGGACTGCAGCGCCGTGCCAAATCCACTTGGTGAGGTAGCCGTATTGATGGTCATTGCATCCGCTCCTTAGGAGGCTTCCTTCTTCGACCGAAGGGTGTAGCTTGCAACGGCCAGGACCACGATGGCGCCCCTCAGGATGGTCTTCAGATAGGGATTCACGCCCAGTTGGTTGAATAGAGTATCGAGCACACCGAAGATCAGGACGCCAGCCAGCGTCCCCCAGACGCCGCCCCTCCCGCCGGAGAGTGCCGTGCCTCCGATGACCGTAGTGGCGATGGATTCCAGGTCGTAGACGCCGTTCGGCCCCACCCACGGCGCGCCCGAGCGCATCTGGCTTACGAGGAAAACGCCCGTCAGGACAGCGGACAGGCTGCACAGGACATGCGCGCCGATAAGAACCCGGTCCGTCCTCAGCCCCGAAAGACGTGCGACTTCGGCATTGCCTCCAACACCATACAAATGCGCTCCGAACGTGGTCCGTGTCAGCAGGAGCCAGCCAGCGATGACGACTACTAGAAGGGCAATGATGGATACTGGCAGCGGGCCGAGCTTGCCATAGCCAAAGAACTCAAAGCTCTGAGGCACGCTGCCGGTGTAGTTGGAGAAGGTGGCATTGATAATGCCAGCAATGATCAGGCTGCTGCCCAGCGTGGTGATGAAGGGGCTGACGCCCAACTTGGTAATGACGAGACCATTGAAGAGGCCGATGAGTGCACCGATGGCGAAGACACCAATGAGCGCCTTTGGGACGTTGTCGGGATCACCCTGCATCATGTATGAGGACATGACAGCCGTGATGCTGATGGTGTAGGCGACCGAAAGGTCGATCGACGCCCCCACGATGACCAGGGTCTGACCCACCGCCACGATTCCCAAGCCAACCGACCGGACAATGATGTTCACCATGATGGCGCGGTTGGTGAAGATCTGGCCATCCGCAAAGATCTGATCCAGCACGCCGCCGATCAGGAAGATGACGACCAGGAAGATGTACACGGGGGGAATCCGGATGGACCGCAGGGCGCGCCCAAATCCATTTCCGGAAATAGTCGTTGCCGTCATGCTATTCCTTTCCTCCGCCGGCTCCAACCTTGCCGGCGTGTCCGGTGGCCATCAGCATGATGTCCTGCTCGCTGGATTTGGCTGGCAGCTCACCCGCGATCCGGCCATCCCACATCACGATGATGCGATCGCTCATGCCCACGACCTCCGGGAGCTCGGAAGAGATCATCAGAACCGCGATTCCCTTGCGAGTAAGGTCACGAATCATGTCGTGGATGCTGGCTTTGGACTCGACGTCGATGCCGCGTGTCGGCTCGTCGAAAATGAAGACGTCTGCCTCGGACGCCAGCCATTTGGCCAGCACGACCTTCTGTTGATTTCCGCCGCTCAGGAATTGAGCCTCGCGGTCGAAGGAATCAGTCCGGATGTCCACCTGTGCGCCGAGCAGCGGGACAAGCTTGCGAGCCCTGCCAACGCCGTCCTTGTGAATGGCACCGAAGAGGGTCTCGATGGCCCGCACGGTGAGCAACATGTTGTCGCGAATCGGCTGCCTGGCCGCGAGGCCCTCGCTCTTGCGGTCTTCGGTCACGAAACCCATCTTGTTCTTGATGGCTCGGACTGGATTCCCAACGGCCAACAACTTGCCATGAAGCTCCATGGTGCCCGTTCGAAATGGTTCCACTCCGAACAGGGCCTGCGCCAGCTCTGTTCGGCCCGAACCCTGCAGGCCGGCAATGCCCAGGACCTCGCCCGTGCGCAGCTCGAAACTTATGTCCTTGAGAAACTGGTTGCCGGAGTCCTTCACCCGCAGCACCACATCACCGAACTCCTCGGGCTTGCCAAGCGGCGGGAAGTAGTGGTCCAGCGTTCGGCCCACCATGAGGAAGACGACGTCCGCCGGCTGGACCTCCTTGGTGCTGACAGTCTTCACCAGCGCCCCGTCCTTCAGGACAGAGATCTTGTCCGCGATGTTGAAGACCTCCAGCAGCCGATGAGAGATGAAGACGATCGCCATGCCGCGGGCCTTGAGCCTGTTGATCAGCTCATCCAGCAAGCCCACCTCGGTATAGGTGAGCGCCGCCGTCGGCTCATCCATGATGAGCACCTTGGCGTTCAGCGAAATGGCCTTGGCGATCTCCACCAGTTGCTGCTCGGCCACCGAGAGGCTGCTGACCAGGGCGGTCGGTGAGATCATCGTTTCCAGGCCGATCTCTTTCATGACTGCCCTGGCCTGCTCGTTCATGCGCCGAATATCGATCACGCCCAAGCGGGAGGGTTCGCGGCCGAGAAAGATGTTGTGCGCCACGGTGCGATCGGGGAGCAGGTTGAATTCCTGATAGATGATGCTGATGCCCCCGCTGTTGCGCCTCCACCGGGTGATCAAATGTGACGTGTTCGCCTTCCAGGAAGATCTTGCCGGCGTCCGGGATGTAGGCGCCCGACATGATCTTCATGAGCGTGGACTTGCCGGCGCCGTTCTCGCCGACCACCGCGTGCACCTCACCTGGGCAGGAACTGAAGGCTTACATCATTCAAGGCCACCACACCCGGGAAACTCTTGGTGATGTTCTGCACCTCCAGGAGCGGTTCCACGGCGTCCGGTCTTGTCCTCGCGCTGCTTCTGCTTCTCTTGTGCCATTTGAACCTCGTCTTGTGCGCTCGGTCTCACACCAGGATTGACTTCAGGAACGCAGTCCCTCGAACGGCGATGGCGTCCTGGCTCGGGCGCAATCTCGCGCCAAATGCAGACAGCTCGTGCGATTTCCTTCACTTCGGACGTGAACGACTCGATCACCACCGGGCCGTCGTAACGGACATCCTTCAGGGCCGCCGCCACCTCATCCCAATGCACCTGCCCGGCGCCGGGGACGCCGCGGTCGTTCTCGCAGGCGTGGAAGTGGAAGATCTTGTCCGCTGCCTTGCGAATGGCCGCGCCGCTGTTGCGCTCCTCCAGGTGCATGTGAAACGTGTCCAGATGGAAGCCAACGTTCGGACATGCCGACGTCGTCGATGTAGTCCAGACCCTGGTCCACCACGTTGATCATGTCCGTCTCAAAGCGGTTTAGCGGTTCCAAGGCCAGGCGGATGCCGCGGTCGGCCGCAATCTTCGCCATCTCCCGGATCCCCTCCACGGAGCGTTTCCACTCCGCGCTTCGAGCGGCGCCGTCATCGAGATGTGCCTTGCCGACGCCCGAGTACATCGGGCCGCAGACTGGTCGGGGAACCCAACTCGTGCCGCAGCGTCAATCAGCCAGCGGATGTAGTTCCGGGAGGCCGCCGCGACAGAAGGCTCCTTGCTGGCGATGTCCCGGTCCGGCCCCCAGGCGCCGCAGACGATGGCCTCCAGACCATGCTCCGCCAGAACGCGTTTGACCGTGGGCACATCGATGAGCTCGGGCGACTCGCACGCCAGCTCAAGGATGTCGAAGCCCATGTTCTTGACCTTGGGCGCAAGCTGCGTCGCGGCCGCGGTGCTCAGCGGAGAAACCCAGACGAAAGTATTGACACCGAATTTCACGCTGGCTCCGTTTCGATCCGTCGAATCCCGTTGGCGCCCTCCGGTTCGGTCATGAGTACATGGTTGAGGCCCAGGCTGATGGCGCCCAGCATCCCAGAGTCTGGGCCGATGCCAGAAAACACGATCTGCAGATTTCGAGTGGCAAGTGGCAGCGAACGGTTGAAGACGGCCTGCCGGATGGAGGACAGGAGCAGATTGCCCAGGTTGCTGACACCGCCGCCGATGACGATCATGTCGGGGTTATAGAAGTTGACCAGCGCTGCCAGAACCTCGCCCACCTGTCGGCCGCTGTCGCGAACGACCTCGATCGCGAACTCATCCCCCTCCAGCGCAGCCTCGCCGACGTCTTCGGCCCGCAGCAGGCCGCCGTTCTTTTCATAGCGAGCCAGCAGGTTCGGGCTCTGTCCGCGCGCGCGCGCCAAGCGTGGCCCGTTCAGCGATACCCGCGCCACCGGCGATCTTCTCCAGGCAACCCTTGTTTCCGCAGGCGCACACTGGGCCATCCTTGTCCACACAGATGTGCCCGATATCCCCGGCGCATCCGCTTGAACCGCGGTAGATCCTGCCGTCGCAGATGATGCCGGCGCCAATGCCTGTGCCGATCTTCACGGAGATCACGTTCGTGACGCCGCGCGCCGCTCCACGGCTCACCTCCCCAAGGGCCATCACATTGACATCGTTGTCAACGACCACATTGGCCTGCGGGAACCACTGTTGGACACGTTTCCACGATCGGGTAGCGATCCCACCCCGGCATGATGGGCGGGGAGACAACCGTGCGGGCAGCAAAGTCCACCGGGCCCGGCACCCCGATGCCGATCCCAACTACGAGCTCCGGTCGCATGCCAAGTTCCGCCAGCATCTTCTCGAGAGCTGAACAGGCATGCCCCAGCGTCGGAATAGGCCCGTCCTTGACCATGGCCGGCTCGGACCGCTGGGCAAGCAGCTTACCCGAGAAATCCGCCAGTCCGAGGTCGAAATCGATCGCCCCCATCTGGATACCAGCCACCAGACCCAACTTTTCGTTGAGCCGAAACGACTTGGATCGGCGGCCGCCCGAATACTCCGTGGAGTCGTTGGCCACCAGAATCTTCTTGTAGACCAATGAATCGATGCAGGTTGTGACCTTGGTGCGCGAGAAATCCGTTTGGACGGCGAGGTCCGACTTCGTCATTTCGCCATCGTGGCGCAGGAGCTCTATCAGGGTATTCTCTGAGATCGTGACCGAGCGTCGATTGCCCAAAGCGGATGCCCGCTCCGGCCATTCCGCCCAAGCGTTTGCCAAACCTGATTTCGGTCCCCTGCGGGTTAGCCCACGTGCAACACCCATTGCTGGCTCTGATCCTCGTTTCCGAAGTGACGCTTCGCGTCCCGGTGCATGAAGGCGTGCCAGAAACCAATAAGGGGTGGTTAGAGAAGCAATCGCACAAGACCTGGGAAGAAACCAGACACCGACAGGCGGAGGAGCCCTCCGTTCCATCAGGTAATTACATCATGACATGATTATAGGGAAAAATGCTGCCTTGTCAATATGTTCTGTGTCACTTTGCAGCAGTTTCGTCTCCCGGCGTCAAATCTGGGTGTACGATTACGCGAATGTTCTGTGGGAGAGCCGCTGCGACGACCGAGCACCTGTCTGGCTCCTAATTGGTCACGCACTCCAAGTCAAAGACCTTGGACACGGCAGCCAAGTCGTCGAGATTGTGGCCGGTGGTGATGATGTAGTGGTGCGAGACCAGGTCCGCCACCAGGCGCTTGCCGTGCGGCACGTGAAGTACGGCGCCATTCAGGCAATGGGAATTCTTGAAGCCGGCGTACTTGGGCAGCTCGCCCTCGACGATCGACCATCGATCGAACGGCGGCATCAGCTTCACCAGTGTGATCTCCCCCTCTGGCAGCCGGCCATCGATGGCCGTGGCGTTGTCGTCCACGATCGCCAGCACCTTCTCCTTCAATTTCCATTCGGTCGAGAAGGATTGTGGGAGGACGCCCAGGTAGCCGCAGTGCGCCGCGAGGATGTAGTCTTCCGGTCTGCCATCCACCGCCGGGAAATGAGGAATGTGCTCGTGTCTTGAGCGCTGCATCGCCCATCTCGAAGGGATACAAGTTGGTCATCATGAACGGGACCCGCAGCGTCTTGTCGATAAGCATCTTGGGTCATCATCGATACGAGATCGGCCTCGCAGCCCCATACCATGCCCTGGTCCTCGTAGAGGAAGTTCCACGCCAGGCAGGGCGTCGTGTCTGAGTACATGGACTCGTTCAGGCAATTCATTCCGGCCGCCAGGATGTCGGGGTCCTGGTCCAGTTCCGCTTTGACTGCCATGTACAGCTTCACCGCGCTCAAGATGGCCCGTTCGCTGATGCGGCCGACCGGGGTCCGGCTCTTGCGGGCGGCCCACACGCCGCGCGCCGCGTCGTCCGAGATGCCTTTGGCAGTTTCACCCAGCTTCTTGAAGCTCCGCTTAACCACCTTGATGCCGTACTTCTTCTGAATGTCGTCGACGCACTGCGGCTCCCACCAGTAGAACCGCTTGAAGATCGGATCTTGCTGCCCCTGGCTGGCAGGGTGGTCCTGATAGACCAGCAACTTGGATCGTTTGAGTTGGCGTCTCAGTGCAAAGGCGCGGCACACCTGCCGGGTTTTCTCGACGCTGGTCGGGCCGATCACACGTACCCCCCGAGCGCTCAGGAAGCTATTGATCTCCCAATCCCACATGGACACCGTTCCGAACTCCGATGTCACCACCATGATGGGCTGCGGCAGACGCTTGAATTTCTCCAACAATCCGAATGCCTCACCCAGCATCTGCGGGAAGATCACGGCATCGGTGGTTGGAAGTCGGCCGCCCAGCTTGACCGGCGGAAGGAATTCGGCGTCCTCGGCCAGCAGGGCTTTGAGCTTCTCCAGTTGTGCCGCGAACTCAGGATCTTCCGGTGTCTTGAAGTAGATCGGGACGATTGTCGCTTTCATGTGTACTCGGCGCCTTTCAACGTGGTCCGGACCAGTGCCGGAAGCGCAAGGACGGGGACTTTTCGAGTCCCCGCCCCTGGTCAGCGGTGCGCTTGGAATATTGACGACTGGAACCGCGCTTCACTTGATCTCGTCGACAGCCACCTGCCGGCCAGTCTCCGACGACCGGATGGCGGCCTCCAGCACTTGCATGTCCTTCATGCCGTCATGCAGGTTGGGCGTGATCTTGGTGCCTTTATCCATTGCAGTCAGGAAGTCCGCAACCGCATGTGTGAATTCGTGCTCGTAGCCGATGATGTGGCCTGGCGGCCACCACGCGGCCACGTATGGATGCGTGGCATTTGTCACCAGGATCGTGCGAAAGCCCTGCTCGTCCGGCGGATCGGCAAGGTTCAGGAATTGCAGCTCGTTCATGCGCTCAAGGTCGAACGCCAGGCTGCCTTTGCTGCCATAGATCTCAAAGTAGTTGAAATTCTTGCGCCCGCTCGCGAAGCGACTGGCCTCGAAGGCACCCAGCGCACCGTTCTCGAACTCGGCGACCATGAACGCCGCATCGTCGACCGTGACGGCGCCCTTCTCCGATCCGGCGCTGCCGGATTTGAACGTTCCCGCGCCCTGACCCGGCAATGGGCGCTCCTTTGTGAACGTCTTAAGCATGGCGGCAACCGCCTTGACCTCGCCGACCAGATAGCGAGCGAGGTCGACGCTATGTGAGTTCAGATCGTAATGTGGTCCGGCGCCCGCGAACTTCTTCTGAAGGTGCCAGGTGAGGGGAAAATTCGGATCGGTGATCCAGTCCTGCAGGTAAGTCCCGCGCCAATGATAGATCTGTCCGATCTTGCCGGCCTCGATCAGCTGACGGGCAAAGGCTATGGCAGGCGTACGTCGGTAGTTGTGATTGAGATAATGCAGTACACCGGCCTTTTCGGCCGCCTCGTACATGTCCCTGGCCTCGGCGTAGTTGAGCGCAATCGGTTTCTCACAGAAGATCTGCTTGCCATTGCGTGCGGCCGCCACCACAATATCCTTGTGCAGGTAGGTGGGCGTGCTCACATCGATGATATCGATGTCCTTGCGCTCGACGACCTTCCTCCAGTCCGTTGCAATCTCTTCCCAGCCCCAGCGCTGCGCGAACTCACGCGTGCCCTGCTCATCCTGGCCGCAGGCCACTTTGAGCACCGGCGTAATTCCGAGAGTGAAGAACCTTGAGACGGAGGTCCAGGCGTTGCTGTGGGCCTTTCCCATGAACTTCGTACCGATGATCGCCACGTTGGCTTTTTTCAAAGCAGCCTCACTTTCGCTCTCTGCACAGGTTCGCGTGCCTCCAGCACTGTCCGACGCGTGGGCGCCGCACGATCAATTCAGCGACGCAGAGATCTTGCGCAGTCCCTTGACGCTGAGTTCGACCATCTTGTCCTCCTTACCAGCCCAGTCGGAGTGCGGATGATCGATCTCGACCGCCAGGAAGCCTTTGAAGTTCGCCTTATGCAACAGTTGTGCCAACCGCTCATTGTCGATAAGCCCCTCACCCACCGGGACCCCCGCAAAGAAGTGCCAGTCGGTCGGACGAGCTTTCTTGTCCGGCATCAGGTCTTTGACGTGAGTCGCCATCACGTGCGGAGCGAGCTTCTCCATCGAGGCAATCGGATCATCCAGCAGCCGCAGGAAGTTGCCAGTGTCGAAGTTCAACCCGAAACTGGGCGAGCCGACTTCATTCAGGAGCTGCAAGCACTCCTCGCCCGTGAAGTCAATGTGGTTTTCCACCGCCATCTTGATTCCCGCAGCCTCAGCGACCTTGATCGCCTTCTTGAACATGTCAACCAGAGCCTTGATCTGCGGTCCATGAGGCTCGTGGCGGAACATCAGGCTGCTGCCAACCACCCGCATCACGTCTGCACCGATGGCCCTGGCCTTCGGAATACTCGCCACCATTTCCTCGTAGGCGGTCCAATTCTGGCCGCGCTCCAGCCCATCCGGGTGGCCCCAGGCGTAGACGCGATCCAAGCCGTAGTCATCCAGCTGCGCCTTGAGATCCTTGAACCAAGCCTCATCGGCGTTCGCGGGGAAGAAGCATGACTCGAGCGAAACGCCGTCGACTTTGAGTTCCTTGGCACGTTTGAGGAAGTCCTGCATCGTCCAGTTCTTCGCTGGTTTCTCCTGGTCTCCGTAGACCTCACCAAAGAATCGATGGTAGCAATAGCTATCTATGCCGATCTTCATTTTGGGTCCTCCTCGTGCTCGACAATTTTGGTTTGCAGAGGTCGAATTACTTCCCTTACCCGGTTCGGTTGCCCAAGCACAGTCGGCCTCCGCCCGGATCATCACGGACCATCTGACTCTGCGAAGAACATGTCATTACAGGATAACATTATTATACTGATTCCTAAGGAAGGCGCAAGGGGTGGGATGTTTGTAAGTCTGGATGAGCTTCTTCCTGTGATTCCCTATAGGCCTGGCAGGGATCGTGCGCCTCAGACCGTGCGTGGGAGGCGGCCCGAACACGCCCTGCCGCAAGAACAGCTGATGATCAGTGACCTCAGGCCATTGACACCGAGTTCGCAAGTGCATATAATGAATTGTAATAACAGGATTACAAGCATACACCGATCTCTTGGGGAGAGAAGCCGTGGACGGAAAAATCGATTTTGAAAGTCACCTGCCTTACTACATTCAACTAATCGACATCCTGCGTGAGAAAGTGCAGAGTTCGCAGTGGGTGCCCGGACATCAAATCCCCGGGGAGCAAGAGCTGTGCGAGCTGTACGGTGTTAGCAGAACGGTTGTGCGCCAGGCGCTGCGCGAACTGGAGCTGGACGGCATGATCACCCGCCGCAAGGGGAAAGGCACATTCATCGCGCCGCCCAAAATCAGCGAGGGTTTGGTCCAGAAGCTCACTGGCTTCTACCAAGATATGGTGGAACGCGGCCTGCGCCCCACCACCCGGGTTCTGCACCAAAACGTGGTGCCGGCGAACGAAAAAGTTGCGCGTTCACTGACCGTGCCAGTCGGAGAACAGGTGGTCGACTTGTTGCGCCTCCGCTCCCTCAACGACGAGCCAATCCAACTCACAACCAGCTACATTCCTTTGAGCCTCTGTCCGGAGTTGGCCACAGTCGATCTCACGAATCGCTCGCTGTACGAATTCATGGAGACCGAATGCGGCGTGTTCATTGCCAAGGGTCAGCGGCACGTGGAGGCCGTTTTGGCAAACGAAACCGAGGCGGCCCTCCTGGGTGTCGAACGGGGCGCGCCCCTGCTCCTGCTTGACAGCATCAGTTATTCCGAGACCGGCCAGGTGGTGGAGTACTATCACGCCCTGCATCGCGGCGACCGTTCCCGTTTTGAGGTGGAACTCCTCCGCAGCCGCGAAGCCGATCCGCGCGCGCAGTCCCTGGGGTAGGCGCGCGACCCATGCGTATGCATACGATTGCGGGCTGTCCGAGCAAGGTCCTGCCGACCGGGGACACCCAGATCACGGAGCCTCAGTGAAACAGCGCTATCTCATCGGTGTGGATTTGGGCACGAGTGCCACCAAGGCGGCGCTGTATGAGCTGCACGGGAAACTGATCGCGCAGGCTGTGATGGAGGTTCCTCTCAAGTATCCAAAGCCCGGCGAGGTCGAACAAGACATGGAGGATTTCTATCTCACGGCCGCGGCCACGGTCCGCCAGATCGTAGCGGAGGCCGGTATCCAACCAGATGAAGTGGCCGCCATCGCGTTCGACTCCCAGATGGCTGGCGTTGGCATGATCGATGAAGAGTTCCGGCCCGTGGGGCACTTCGATTCCTGGCTCGACATGCGGTGCCAGCCCTTCATAGAGTTGCTGGAGCAAGAGGCCGGGGAGCGCATCACGCAACTCACAGGATGCCCACCCACCTGTGACCACGGGCCCAAGATGCTCTGGTGGAAGCACGAGAGGCCGGAGGCTTACCGGACAACCGCCAAGTTCGTCATGCCGGGCACTTACGTTGCAGGCAGGCTCGCCGGGCTCAAGGTAGACGCGGCCTTCATCGACCACACATACATTCACTTCTCTGGGTTCGCAGATGCACAGCGCGGGGCCTGGTCCGAAGAACTTTGCCAGCGCTTTGACCTGGACAAGGATAAGCTCCCGCACATTGTGGATCCGTGCGACGTGATCGGCGAAGTGCGCACCGGCCCAGCCGCGGAATTTGGGCTGGCTCCTGGCACTCTGATCGCAGCGGGCGCAGGCGATACGGCGGCCAATGCTCTGGGCGCTGGCGTTGTGCGCGCGGGCATGCTCTTCGATGTGGCCGGCACAGCTGCCGTACTGGCCGCTTGCAGCGATAGCTTTGTGGCAGACACCAAGAACCGTGCGCTGATCACCATGCGATCTGTTGTTCCCGGACTATGGAATCCCCTGGCCTATATCGCCGGAGGCGGGCTCGCCTTGCGCTGGTTCCGGGATGCGTTCTTCAATACCCGCCGCGGACGAACGATGGCGGCGGAACAGGAACTATATGAAGAGATGATCGAGATGGCGGCCGGTGCGCCGCGCGGCGCAGATGGCCTGCTGTTTTCGCCGCATCTGGGCGGTCGAATTTGCCCGGCCAGTCCGGCGATGCGCGGTGCCTGGGTGGGCTTCACCTGGACGCATACCGAAGCTCATTTCGCCCGTGCCATTCTGGAAAGCATCGCCTTTGAATATGCGTACTACCTGGAGATCTTGCGCGGCCTTCTGCCCGAAATGCACTTCCCTGAGGCCCTCGTCGTGGGCGGGGGCGCGGCAGCGTGGCTTGGAACCAGATCAAGGCCGACGTGCTCGGAGTTGCCTACCAGCGGCTTGCGGGGAGCGAGTTCGGCACCTGGGGTGCCGCCATGATCGCGGGAAAGGCCGCGGGTCTGATCGACGACCTGGCCGCTCACGCAGAGCGCAGCGCAGTCCGCCACGAACTGCCGCTTGCGCCATCCAGGGACGCCCAACAGGTATACGGACCGGCGGTGGAAAATTACATCCGCCTCGAATCAACCCTGAACCAGTTCTTCACGGCAGCATAGGTCGCGGCGTCAGGCCGGGGCCAGTATTACGAGAGGAATCGAATTGATGAAGCCAGCCATACGCATCTGCATGATCGGCGCCGGCCGTGTGGGCAAGAACCACTCACGCGCCATTGTTCAGAACGTCGCAGCGGCGCGAATCGTGGCGCTTGTCGACACGGTGGAAGAGGTTCGTCGGCAGACGGCGTCAGATTTCGGAATCGAGAGGCAGTATACGTCTTTCGAAGACGCGCTCCAGGGCACGGAATTCGACGCCGTTGTCATAACGACTCCCACGCCCACGCATTTGCCGCTGACCACCACGGCCGCGTCCCACAAGAAGCACGTCTTCCTTGAGAAGCCGATGGCGCTGAACTTGCGTGAGTGCGATGCCATCATGGAGGTCACCCGCAAGGAAGGCGTGCTGCTGCAGTTGGGCTTCATGCGGCGTTTCGATCCGGAGTTCGTGGCGGCGGCGGCTCGCATCCAGGCGGGTGAGATCGGGCAGCCCATGATGATCAAGTCCAACACGCACGGGCCGGGCCTGCCACCGCCGTGGGCTCGTGACCTGCGTACGTCCAACGGAATGCTGGCCGAGGTGAACAGCCATGACTGGGACACGACCCGGTGGCTCATGGGATGCGACTACGTTCGGGTCTATGCCGAGGTAGCCAACTTCAAGGGCGCCGCGCATGGCGTCGACACCGCCAATTTCTACGACAACGCCCTGGTCAACTTGAAGTTCGAGAACGGCGGCCTGGGATTGATCTCGGGAGTGTGTCCATGCGGATACGGTTACGACGCGCGTGTGGAGATTGTAGGCGAGAAGGGCATCATGCAGATCGGCACGCTTCAGGGACAGGCGGTTGTCGTGTGCACCGACCGCGACCAGGGTCTGGTCACGCCGATATTTCGTACATGGCCGGAACGATTTGAATGGGGATACATCCGCGAGCTGCAGCATTTCGTGACGTGCGTGCAGGACGGCACGGAGCCCCGCGTGGGCGGTGAGGAAGGGCGCTGGGCCGTCGCGGGGGTGCTGGCGGGAACCAAGTCGTTCCTGGAAGAACGACCGGTCTATTTGAAAGACATCCTGGCCGAGGCGGTCAGGGCGAACTGAGGCGCCATGCTTGCTGCTGTTTTTCACGGCCCCAATGATCTGCGTCTCGAGCAGGTGCCCACGCCGGAAATCGGACGGGGCGAGGTCCTGGTTCAGGTTCACAGTGCCAGCATTTGCGGCACCGACCTGCGAATCTGGCACGGCAACCACCGCATGTATCCACCGGGAACTGTCCGCATTCCCGGCCACGAAATCGCCGGAACGATCGCGAGGCTCTCATCCGAGGTGACAGATTGGCGCGTGGGTCAAATGGTGTTTTGCGCGCCGAACACCGGATGTGGGCATTGCCTCGAGTGCATTCGCGGCGACAACAACCTGTGTAGCAACTATGAAGCCCTGGGCGTCACTGTGGACGGGGGATTTGCCGAGTTCGTTCGCATCTCAGCCAGATCAGTGCAGCAGGGCAACCTGATCCCGGTTGCTCAGGCTGTGGACCCCGCTGTGGCGGCCCTTCTGGAGCCGTTCGCCTGCGTCGTGAGGGGCCAGAACGCACTTTCCATTCGACCCGGTGAGGTCGTCTTGGTGATGGGGGCCGGCCCAATCGGTGTGATGCACGCCAAGCTGGCCAAAGCCCGCGGCGCTGGCAAGGTGATTGTCAGCGAGCCGTTGGCCGCTCGCCGTGCCCAGGCGCGTGCGCTGGGAGCCGACCAAGTTGTCGATCCGACCACGCAGGACCTGCACAGTGCGGTCTTCGATGAGAGCAACGGTCGCGGTGCGGATGTCGTCATAGTGGCCGCACCTGCACACGCGGCTCAGGAGGCCGCCGTTCAGGTTGCGGCGGTCGGGGCCCGCGTGAATTTCTTCGGTGGGCTGCCCAAGGATCGCCCGACAATAAACATCGATTCCAACCTGGTTCACTACAAGGAATTGGTGTTGACCGGAACAACGGCCTGCAGCACGGCCGATTGCTGGCAGGCAGCTGAGATTGTCGGCGCCGGCGTGGTGGATCTGTCCAAAATGGTGAGCCGTCGATTCCCACTGAAGGACGCGGAGCAGGCCTTTGCGGCAGCCGAGGACCGTGGATCTCTGAAAGTTGTCTTACAGCCATGAAGGAACCGAACAGGACCGTTTCGCCCCGCGCCCCTCGCCCGGTCATCACGGTGACGGGGCCGGTGTCGCATGAGGCGCTGGGCATCACGGATGCGCACAATCACGTCTGGATCAGCGGGGTGCCCGGAGCTCAACAAGGCAGCCCCGTCCTGGACAACTACCAATCCATCGGCGATGAATTGGTGATGTACCGCGAGGCTGGCGGCCGGGCGATCTTGGATTGCCAACCAGGTGGTTTTGGCAGAGATGCGACGAGACTCCGGAAGTTGTCTCAGGAATCCGGAGTGTTGATCGTGGCGTGCACGGGGTTTCATCGCCGACGGTATGCTCCCGGTCTGGACGCACTGTGGGCTGGTTCGCCCAGGGACATCGCTGCCCGCTTCATTGGAGAACTGACGCGTGGAACAGAGGAGACTCTGGCAGACCGGGCGCCGGTCCTGGCTGGCTTCATCAAGATCGCGCTCGAGGCGGAATGGGACCACGCTCCGCAGAACTGCATGGAAGCGGCGGCCGAGGCGGCTCTCCAAACGCATGCGGTCATGGAGATCCATACTGAGAAAGGTTCACTGGCGGAGCGGGCGTGCACGTACTTCATGGCTGCCGGTCTCTCCCCCCATCAACTAGTGTTCTGCCACATGGACAAACGCCCGGACGCGGCACTGCACAAGGCGCTGGCGGACACGGGCGTCACGCTTGAGTACGACACATTCCATCGGCCCAAGTATGCTCCGGAGGTCCATCTCTGGCCCCTGCTGGAGCGTATGGTGGCAGACGGCTGCGGGGATCGAATTGTCCTGGCAACCGACATGGCTGAGGCGCATCAATACCGCTCGACCAGCGGTGGCCCGGGACTTGCCAGCCTGCCCGCCGAGATCCGAACGCAGCTCGCCCACAGAGGCATTTCGCCGTCCGCGCAAGAGCTACTACTAGGTGGAAACATCGCCCGACGGCTGGCCGGGCTGAACTAATCCGATCATGGAGACGAATATGAGGGACCTTCCATTCACGTTCACGCTTCCGCAGCCCGCGGTGATTCCATCCCGCGTGGACCATCACATCCAAAGGCGGCTA
Source organism: uncultured Chloroflexia bacterium (assembly GCA_963784915.1). Lineage (GTDB taxonomy): Bacteria > Chloroflexota > Anaerolineae > Anaerolineales > Villigracilaceae > Fen-1038. The sequence continues at coordinate 5,088 of CAWATK010000002.1, read as the reverse complement.
TCCGCGCTGCGCGGCCAGTTTGTCGATCAGGCGGCCTATGCCCAGCGCCTCGCTCAAAGTGATGACGTGATCTATGAGGTGTACGAGATCAAGAGACCCGAGCTCGAGGGAGAACTGATCATGGGGGTCTCCGTCGTTCATCCGGGAAAAGTGGGTCGGGAGTTCAACATGACGAAGGGGCACTTTCACTCGGTCGTGGAGACTTCCGAGGTTTACATCTGCCTGCGCGGCGAGGGCTATATGGTCATGGAGACCTCTGATGGCGCGACGGCCGTGGAGACCTTGGCTCCTGGCAAGGTCCTGTACGTGACCCCTGGCTGGGCACACCGCTCCGTATGCACGTCCCGTCAGGAGGACCTGGTAACGTTCTTTGCCTATCCGGGGAATGCCGGTCATGACTACGGCACGATAGAGCGCGACGGCTTCAAAAAAGTGGTGCTGGACGGTCCAAATGGGCCGGAGGTAGTTGACAATCCACGCGCCAGTGGCTCGAAGAACCCATGAATCTCAAAGAGTGCCGCGTCCTGGTTACGCCAACATCGTACGGCAAGAACGACTCGCGCCTGCGCTCCGAACTGGAGTCCGCCGTGGGACAAGTTGTCTACAACCCAACCGGCAAACCCCTTACGTCGGTCGAGGTGGCCGGCCTGCTACCCGGGATCGATGGGTACATTGCAGGGCTGGATGCGATCGATGCTGAAGCGCTCAAATCTGCGGATCGGCTCAAGGTTATTGCCCGCTATGGCGTCGGCGTCGACGGCGTTGATCTGAGGGCCGCCCGGGAGCGCGGCATCGTCGTGACGAACACCCCCGGCGCCAACTCCGTGTCGGTTGCGGAGCTGGCCCTGGGGCTCATGCTTTCTTTGGCCAGGCAGATCCCTGAGGCCGCGCAGGCGGTGCACGAGGGCAAGTGGCCGAGGTACGCGGGCGTGAGTTTGGAGGGAAAGACGATCGGCATCCTCGGACTGGGAGCCATAGGTCGGCAGCTGGCTCGCCGACTGATGGCCTTTGATTGTCGTGTGCTGGCCTATGACCCGTTGATCGACACCAATGTCGCCCGTGAGCTGGGCATCACGATGACGGAGATGGACGAAGTCCTCGCTCAAGCAGACTTCGTGAGCCTGCACCTTCCATTGCTGGCTGAAACCCGCGGGCTCGTGGGGGATGCCTTTCTGGCCAAAATGAAGCCTGCGGCATTCCTTGTCAACACAGCCCGCGGCGAGATTATTGACGAAGCTGCACTCCTGCGAGCACTGAAGTCAGGGCATCTCAAAGGCGCCGGCCTGGATGCCTTCGCAGTGGAGCCGCCGGATCCCAACAATCCTCTGCTCGGACTCCCGCAAGTCATCGCCACGCCGCATCTGGGCGCGATGACGGACGGCGCCACCAGCAGCATGGGATGGATGGCCTTGAGAGACTGCCTTGCCGTGCTGAGGGGAGAAAAGCCGGCCCACAGCCTGGCCTAACGGGCCGCGCGTCGCAATCATTGCTGGAGGAAACATGGATAAGTCGGAAGTTCTCGCAAAGATAAAGGAACTCGGAGTTCTGGCGGTCATTCGAGGGCCATCCGCAGAGCTGACAGTGAAGATGGTCGAAGCCCTGGTGGCAGGCGGTATCACCGGGATCGAGATCACGTACAGCACACCAAATGCCGAGGACGTCGTCCGCACGCTGGTCAAGCAGTTGGGGACGCAGATACTGATCGGCATGGGCACACTAACTGTCCCGGAGCAAGCTGCTTCCGCCAGGAAAGCTGGCGCCAATTTCCTCGTCAGCCCCGTATGTGAGCCGGACCTTGTTCGAAGCATGGTGGCGAGTGGGCTGCTTACGATGGCAGGCGCCCTCACCCCTACCGAGGTTCTTCAGGCACACAAGCTGGGCGCGGATGTGGTGAAGGTCTTTCCTGGATCCCTGGGCGGCCCAGCCTACGTGAAAGCCCTTAGGGGCCCGTTCCCCCACATCCCCATGATGCCCACCGGTGGGGTGAGCTCTTCCAACGTGGCGGAGTGGTTCGCCACCGGCGTGGTTGCGGTGGGAGCCGGAAGCGAACTGTGCCCGCCCCAGCTGGCAAAAGAGGGCAGGTTCACAGAGATCAGCCAGCGCGCCACTGACTTTGCGCAGGTCGTCAAGAGCCGCGCGCCCAACATTCAATTGAATAGGATCGGGACATGAAAACCAAGACTGAGGCATCATCAAAACAGTACGAGGTCATCACCAAGCCGGTGCCGACGTTCTACTTTATCGGCGTCACAACCGGCAAATCATCCATCAACAAGGTGTTCCCACTCTGGATGAAAGTGCTTGGGAGGCCCGAGGTCGTGCTGGAAGGCATGGACTGCAAGATCCACGACGATCCGGCGGTCTATCGCGAACGCGTGGCGCAGATCAAATACGACCCGCTATCGGTCGGCGCTCTGGTCACCACACACAAGATCGATCTGCTGACGGCGGCCCGCGACATGTTCGACTACCTGGATCCGTATGCCGAGATCACCGACGAGGTCTCCAGCATTTCAAAGCTCGAGGGTCGCCTGGAGGGCCATGCCAAGGATCCGATCACAGCCGGCGCCAGCCTGGATGCGATTATCGACCAGGGTTACTTTGGCCGAACCGGTGGACAGGTCCTCAGCTTTGGGGCGGGCGGCTCCGCCATCGCAACACTCCTGCACCTGATCAACAAGAAGGACAAGGCAGATCGTCCGGACCGATTTACCTTCGTCAACCGGTCGCAGGGCCGCCTGGATCATGCGCGGGCGATGGTCGGCGCATTGAAGACCGACATCCAGATCGAGTACGTGCAGAATACGGATCCCACCGTCAACGACGGGATCATGGAGAAGTTCCCTCCATACAGCATCATCATCAATGCCACGGGCATGGGCAAGGACACTCCGGGATCACCCATCACATGGAACGGCAAGTTCCCGATGAACAGCATCTCCTGGGAGTTCAACTATCGTGGCGAATTGGACTACCTGCATCAGTCGCTTGCGCAGGTGGAAAGCCGCAAGGTCAAGGTGGAGGATGGCTGGATCTACTTCGTCCACGGCTGGACCCAGGTAGTCGCCCAGGTGTTGCACTTCGACCTGACTGCTCCGCTATTCGATAGGCTGAATGAGGCGGCCTCCAGCGTCCGAGGCAAGTAGAAAGTAACCGACGGAGAAGGCACCATGAGTGACAAGACCGAACTCGCTCGACAATATCACGAACGCGGCTTCAACTGCGCCCAGTCCGTGCTGGCGCCTTTCGCGCCGGAATACGGCCTCAGCGAAGATGTCGCCCTGCGCATTTCAACCGGATTCGGATCCGGGCATGGGCCGCCTGTGCGAGGTCTGCGGGGCCCTGACGGGCGCCTTCATGGTGGTTGGCCTGAAGTACGGTCGCGCTGAATCGGACGGGACGAAATACGGGCCAAAGACCGAGGCGACGTACCGGCTGGTGAACGGAATCGCGGCGGCGCTTCCGAGAGATGAACGGCTCGATCTATTGCAGAGAGCTCGTCGGGCACGACGTAAGCATCCCGGCGGAACGCGAGAAGGCCAGGCAAGAAGGGGTCTTCTCCACGGTCTGTAGGAAGTGCATCGAGGATGCTACTGACATACTGGAACGGGCGCTCGCCGGAGTAAGGAAGGAAGGAATACGAACAGGGGCGCTCATTGACACATTTGGAGAACCTCAGTACAATTTGTTGTAATTACAGGATTACAGCAGGGGATCGCTTGTACACCACTTAACGGCACACATCGCCGCCGATTGCGGTCATCCTGCCCCATCGTCCTGACGTAGTCTCTCCTTACCGGTTGGCTCTACCCACAACTTGGCGACGGCGTTTTCTTCCTCAGGGAAGCCGCCCTGTCGGTGGCCGCAACGTCCGCGGCGAGGAGGTCTATCGATTTGGACACGCAAACTGCGCGGCCCACACCATTCACTTTGAAAAGGATGCTGACATGAAGATCGGTCTGTTCACCGCCACATTTCTGGACATGAAGATCGAGGATGTATTCAAGATGGCCGCTCAGCTCGGCTATGAAGCTGTGGAGATGCCGGCTTTCACCAACAACGGGCAGCTGGACATTGAGGACATCGTGAAGGGTGGCAAGGCTGCCGAGCTCAAGAAACTGGTCAAGTCGCACGGCCTGATCATTTCGGCCCTCGCCAATCATCCCGAAGGGCAGATCGTTCTCGGCCCGTATGGCAAGGACACGGATGCCATCTTCCAGGGCACGAAGGAAGAGAAGATCAAGTTCGGCACGGAACGCATGATCAAGACAGCCGCCGCGGCCAATGCTCTCGAGGTGCCCGTGGTGACCGGCTTCATCGGTTGCGAGAACTTCGGTCGCTTCTTTCCCTGGCCCTATTCCAAGGGCTGGTCCGACATGGAGCAGGAATTCGTCGAGCGCTGGGGCAGGATCCTGGACAAGTTCGCAGAGTATGGCGTGAAGTTTGCTCACGAACCGCATCCCAACGAGTTGGCCTACAACGTCGAGACGGCCCTGCGCGCCGTGGAACTCATGGGCGGTCGCAAGGAATTCGGCTTCAACTTCGATCCCGCCAACTTGATCTACCTGGGGATCGACGTGGAGAACTTCATCGACGCGTTGGCGCCCCACATTTACCACGTGCATGCCAAGGACGGCGAAATCGTTGCGCACAACGTACGGCGCTCAGGCCTCATCCCGCAGGGAGATTGGCAGCGCCTGGGTCGCGGTCTTCCGGTTCCGCATCCCCGGATGGGGTTCCGTGCCGTGGAAAAAGGTTATCACCGAGCTTTCCCTGATCGGCTACGACTACGTTATGTCCTATGAGCACGAGGACGTGACCATGAGCCGCAACGATGGCATCCACAAGACCATCGCCTACCGAAGCCACTGTTGATCGAGAAACCGTATGAGGGCAGGCACGACGTGCCTCTTTGAACTGAGCGCTTAACACGCACATCAGGAGACACTTCAATGGCAGATAATGGAAAAAAGCAGCGGTCTTCGAGAAGCCCAAGCAGGTCAAGATCAAGGAAGTTCCCGTCCCCGAGATCAAGATCAACCAGGTGTCAGCAATACGAGAAATGAACCAGGTACCAACTACACATAG
>CAWATK010000001.1:0-131397 GCA_963784915.1 uncultured Chloroflexia bacterium | reverse complement strand
AAGGCCTGGACGGCTGGTGTGCCCGTGGATTCTGGATCGAGCACGGCACGTTCCATGAGGTGCCGTTGGTAATCGTCGCGAGCGAGTAACCCGCGGCCCGCCTGCGTGTTTCATGTTCTTAGCCTGGAGGTCGATTGATGCAGATTCTGCTTGATGGCGGCCTGATCCTGCTTGGCTACTTGATGGGCTCCATACCCTTTGGCCTGATCTGGGTGAAGCTGATCTCGGGCAAGGACATACGGCATGTGGCCAGCGGCCGCACAGGAGGAACCAACGCAGCTCGGGCTGCAGGGCCGGGCGCAGGGATCCTGACAGCCATCATGGATGGCGCTAAGGGCGCCTGCGCGGCGTGGATCGCGATGGGATTGAGCCCTGACCACCATTGGGTGCACGTTCTGGCGCCGCTCGCGGCGATCCTCGGTCACAACTACTCGATCTTTCTGATCGAGCGGGACAGCCAGAATCGCGTACGCCTACGAGGGGGGCGGGAGGTGGTCCCACGGTCGGAGGGGCCATCGGTCTATGGTGGCCATCGGTGCTGATCGTGATGCCGATCGCGCTCCTGGTCTTCTTCGGTATCGGCTACGCCTCGGTGACCACGATTAGCGTCGCTCTGACAATATCCGCGATCTTTGCGGTGGGGTATTTTCTGCACATGCCGTGGGCCATGCTGCCCGATGTTGTGTATGGATTGATCGCCCTGGTTCTGCTGGTGTGGGCCCTTCGGCCCAATCTGCGGGCACTGATGGAGGGCCGCGAACGCTTCCACGGCTGGCGCCCCTGGCGCGGACCCCGACCGCTCTTTCCGGGCCCCGCGGAATCGCGGACTGCACCCAAGAAGCCTCCTCCGACGGAGGGCAAGAGTTGAGCCCAAGTCAAAGGTCCCGAAAGATGAACCTCAACCTGCCAGCCGCCAAGAGCGGCATGGGAATGCAACGTGGCGACCGTTCGGTCGCCACGATTTTTCCTGCGGGCGTTGGAGTCCCTGGAGCCGGGGCTACGTCTCCTCCCGAGCCCGATGAACCAACTCGCGCATGTTGCGTTTATGCAGCGACTCGGCCAGGCCGCCAAGGTAGACGCGGCTCTTGCCACTGGCTTCCAGGCCGGCCCCCTCGAGCGGGTCCGAAGCGGCCTTCCGACGAGCAGCCACCTTCGCGAATTTCTTGATGTTTGCCAGATAGATCAGATTCTCCTTGACGGCCGCGTCAATCTCACCGCGCAGGATGATGTCGCCGTGACCCTGGACGATATTCTCAAGGCCCATGCGGCCGATCTTGCGGATCGAGGCGGCGATCTCATCGACATCTCCATCCACGATGTACGGCAGCGGCATGAAGGCATCGCCGGCGAAAAGAACACGGTCCTCCTCGACCAGGACAGACACGCCGTCCTCACTGTGACCGCCAGCCGGCATCAAGATCAAGTTCTTCTTGCCAACCCGAAGGTTCAATTGACCATCGTCGAATGTGATATGCGGCAGCACGATCTTCACCGGTCGAAATGCAGCGTTCTGCCTGCGCGCGACTTCCAGAGAGGGCTCGCCGCGTTCAGCGAGCAGGGCGCGGCAGCGCGCGTGCGCCACAACGGTTGCCCCGGGAAAGAAGCAATTGCCCCAGGCGTGGTCAGCGTGGTAATGCGTATTGATGACGTAGCGCACCGGCACGCCAAGTTCATGCTCGATGAATTCGCGCATGCCCAGCGTTTCATCCGGCAATGCCAGGGTGTCGATGACCACGGCCCATTGAGGGCCGCAGATCACACCCGCGGTGACTTGAGCATAGATCTCGCTTTGGAACCAATACACGTTGTCTGATATTCGCTCACGATGCATTCGATGTCCCTGTCCTTCGTTTCAAAATAGCACAAGGAACATGTCCCGTCAAGTTGTCTGGACAACATGCCATGGAATCAGCCCATTTCCAACCAGAGTCTTGTGCGCAAGTGCCCCAGTCGGATTGAGTTCCATCGGTGACGACAAAGCCGTGCTCGCGCGCGAGGTTCCAGGTGGCGAGGGCCCGCCCACTTCGCTTCAAGATCTGGGGATCAGCCGCCGGCGAGACGACCACCCGGTCGATGTAGCGCGGCGTTTCCGCCACTGCGAAATTGGGATCCTGGGCGATCGCACCGCGGCAGGTCGACGCACTGACGCCGAAATCGCCAAGCAGCACCCGGCGCCCCGGGTGGCACCTGCCGCCAACGCTGTACGCCCACTTGGCGCTTAATTGTGGTCTGCCATTTCAGATGCCTCGATGCCGTCCCGCATGCAAACGCCGGAGGGCTCCGGGCCAATTCTTCAGATGATCGAGGTTGCACGTACCTCAGACCGATGGCGCCACATAGACTGCCACCGCCACGAAGTGCGCTGCGGCACCCAGGATCACGAAGATATGCCAGACTTCATGAAACCCAAACTTGCCGGGTAGGAAATTCAGCAGCTTGGCGGCGTAGATCACGGCACCCAAGGTGTACAGCACGCCGCCCGCGGCGAGCCACGCAAGCGCGCCCGTTGGCAGCTTCAGCAGCATTTCCTGGATCGCAATGACAACCAGCCAGCCCAGCAGGAGGTACATGCCTGTGCTTACCCACCTGGGAACCTGCATAAAGAAGACCTTCAGTGATGCGCCCACCAACGCGAGAGACCAGACGATCGCCAGCAGCCCCCATTGCCAGAAACCCGTGAACATGTTGTAGCAGAAAGGAGTGTAAGTGCCGGCGATTAGTAAGTAGATGGCGGCGTGATCCAGTTGTCGGAACACTCCGAGCACACGCGGGCCAGCCTGCAGCATGTGGTACGAGGCACTCGCCGAGAACAGGAGCACGAGTGTGCCTCCGTATATCAACAACGAGACTTCCTTGCCGATGGCGGAACTGCCAACCGTCAGGAGGCGAATCAGGCCCGCCAGGGCCGCGACAGCGGCGCCGAGATGGGTTAGGCCGTTGACGGGCTCCCGTGGAGATTTCAGAATTCGGCCGACCATCAGCTGCTCAGCATCTTGACCCATGGCGCGCAACGCTCAGCGCGCGCCGCGGCGACCAAACTGGCGCTCAAGCATCTCCACGGACAGATGGATCATCGTGGGACGTCCGTGCGGACACGTACGCGGCGACTCGCAAGCCTGGAGATCAAGCAGGAGACCGCGCTGTTCATCAGGGGTAAGGGTCTGCCCGGCCTTGACCGCCATGCGCTTGCAGACCCTGGCCGCCACTCTCTTCTCCAACTCTGCTTGCAGGGGTGCCTCGTCTTCCTCAAAGTCCTCCACCACGGCCCGCACTGCTGCGATCGGATCCCCGGCCCCGAATAGCGCCGGAACGGCGCGAACCTGAAACGTGCCAGGGCCGAATTCCTTCACGTCAAATCCGAAATGCCGCAACGCGGCAAGTTGGGACGTCAACAGCGCCGCAAGCTCGGGCTGAAGCGTGATCGCCGCTGGAGCCAGCAGGACCTGCGATGCGATGCCGCTTCCAGCCTGAGACCGCATCAGCTGCTCAAACAACACGCGCTCATGCGCGGCGTGCTGATCCACCAGGTACAACCCATCCGGACCTTCCGCGACCAGATAGGCTGCGCCGATCTGACCCACGAGGCGCAGCAGCGAGTTGCGGGTTGCGGTTGGAAGCGGCGGCTCCAGGGCGACCGGCGTCGGGACCTCAAAGTCTGTCGCCGCCAGCGCCCACGCGGGATCGACCTCGCGCGGAGCCGTCGACCAGAGGCGCGGCTCCACAGCAGGCACCGGCGAGTAGGAAAGCAGTCCGCGACGAACGGAGCGCTGAACAAAGCCGAACACTCGATCCGGGTTTCGGAATCGCACCTCAGCCTTCGCAGGATGCACATTCACATCCACCTCGTCCGGATCCACATCCAGGAAAAGGGCGCACAGAGGGTAGCGGCCAACCATCAACAGGGTATGGTAGGCCTGGACAACTGCCGTGCTCAATGAGGTATCCTGCACCCAGCGTCCGTTGATGAACACCGTGATGTCCCGGCGATTGGAGCGAGTGACGGAGGTCGGACTGATGAAACCTTCGACGGCCAGTCCTTGCTCCTGCGCCCTAAGCTCCAGCAATTGCCGGGCGAGATCCACGCCGTACAGCGAAGCGAGAATGAGGCGGCGGTCGCCATCGCCCGCCGTCTGCAGCGTGGGCTGAGTATCCTCCCCGAGGTGGAAACGGATGCGCGGATAGGCCAGCGTGTAGCGGGTTATGAGCGCGTCAATGGCGCGTCGTTCCGTTACGTCAGTCTTAAGAAACTTGAGCCGAGCCGGAACATTGTAGAACAGGTCCTCCACGCGGACGACGGTACCGGGGGCCGCGCCAGCCGGTTCCACTCCCGCCGTGCGACCGCCCTCCACATGTAAGCGTGCCGCCGATGCGGATGCACGACCGCGGGTCGTGATCGTCAGTCGACAGACAGATGCAATGGAGGCCAGCGCCTCCCCCCGGAAGCCGAGCGTAGAAATGTGAAACAGATCCTCTGCGCTGGAGAGCTTGGACGTCGCGTGGCGGGACACTGCCATGGCCAATTCGTCGGCGGGAATACCGCTTCCATCGTCGGCTACCTCAATGATCTTCCTGCCGGCCTCGGCGATAACAACCCGGATGCTGGACGCATGTGCATCGATGGCATTCTCAACCAGCTCTTTGACGACGGATGCGGGCCGCTCAATGACCTCGCCCGCGGCGATCTGGGACGCGACCTCGTCTGAAAGCAGGCGGATGGGCACAAAATCATTATAATGCAGCGACCTTTCCATGGCCGCGCGACTGGTTGTTTGCACTTTACCAGCCCTTTAAGGTTGATATGCACAGGCTGGGAATCCGATGCGCTTAGTGAACTGGCTTGCAGGTGTTGGTTTGTTGGGAACGCTCATTGGCTGCAGTCCCTTCCCCCGCCGCGTCCCCGCAACGCCTTCCAGTACAGAGACAGCTTCACCGGCCGTCGACCGCCTTAGTCACAATCGCGCCCGCGCCAACGGCGGCCGCAACATCCACACCGGATCCATACGAGAAATACACGATCGAGTACCTGCGCCAGCGGGCCTACGGCGGAGGAGCCGTGGAGATCGTCGAACGCGTGGGGTCAAACGGCGCCTTTACGCGCTACCTCGTGCGCTACCCCAGCGAGGGCCTGATCATCCATGGTTTCATGAACGTCCCCAACAGCGACGGGCCTCACCCGGTGATCATCGCCTTACATGGATACATCGAACCGGCCATCTACCGCACCTTTGACTACACCACCCACTACGCCGATGCGCTCTCCGGCGCTGGGTACCTGGTCCTGCACCCCAACTTGCGAGGCTATCCACCATCCGACGACGGCGACAACTTGTTCCGTGTGGGGATGGCGCTCGACGTCTTGAACCTCATCTCCATCGTGAAGTCAACCGCCGGACAACCGGGGGCCCTGGAGAACGCCGACGGAAGCCGAATTGGGCTCTGGGGGCACAGCATGGGGGGCGGGATCGTGACCCGCGTGATCACAGTGAGTGATGACGTCGGCGCCGCGGTACTGTACGCGGCCATGAGCGGGGACGAGAAGCGAAACTACGAGGCGATCGGCGTCTGGTCTGGCGGTGAGCGCGGTGTAGAGGAGCGCCAGGTGCCCGAAGCAGAGCTATCCCGAATCTCACCGATCTACTACCTGGACGACATTCGGGCGGCCGTGAGCATTCATCATGGCCTGGAGGATGCCCTCGTCCCGGTGCAGTGGTCGATGCAGACCTGCGAGCTCATGAAGGCTGCCAGTCTGGAAGTGGAATGCGAGTACTACGATGCCATGCCGCACACCTTTCACGGGCAGGGCGACAAGGAATTCATCCAGTACACGATCCAGTTCATGGATCGTCACCTGTTGAACCCATAGATGTGGCGTTACCTCCGGGCGCAAAGGTATAATCCGCGCGTGCGCTTCACCACCGTGTTCTTTGATCTCGACGACACGCTGTACCCAGCTTCGAGCGGATTGTGGCCCACGCTCAAGAGCCGGATGACAGAATACATGGTGGACAGGATGCAGATACCAGCCGGGGACGTGCCGCGTCTGCGGGAGACGTACTTTCGGAAATATGGGACCACCCTGCGCGGCCTGCAGATCAACCACGCCGTGGATGTGGAGGACTACCTGGCCTACGTACACGACGTACGCCTGGAGGAATACATCCATCCGGATCCAGTCCAGCAAGCCGTGCTTGCGGGCCTGGCCACTCGCAACATAGTATTCACAAATGCCGACGCCAACCATGCCCGCCGGGTGCTGCATCAGCTCCAAATCGAGGGCCATTTCACCCACATCATCGACATAAACCGCATGGCACCCTACTGCAAGCCCAGTGTGCAGGCATTCGAATTAGCCCTCCGGGTTTCCGGCGAACACGATCCCTCCCGGTGTGCAATGATCGACGACCTGCCACACACGACACGTGCCGCCCGCGATTTCGGCATGTTCGCGGTGCTCTTCGGCGCGCAGTCGCATAGCGGCCACGCCAATGCAGCCTGCCCCGATTGGACGGTGCTGCCGGCGCTGCTGGGGGAGGCCCCGGAATGAGCGCACTGCTAGTTGTCTTGTTCATTCTCTCTCTGGTGATTCTGGTTGGGAATACCATGATCGCGATTGCGTTCCTGCGGAGCCGTCGAAACAGGCTCAAGTCGGACCAGGGAGGCGATCAGAACGCCATGGACGAGCTTCACCGCCGTGTGCAGGAATTGGCCGACCGGCCCAAGTAATCCCCCGTTTGCATACGGGAATCCGATAGACATTTCATCATCTTCTAATGCCATACTGCTATTCTTCTCGAACGCGATCGGAGCTGTACTGGTACTTTAGGAGGACGGAGTGAGTAAATCAGTTCAAGCCATACTTCTGGCAGCGCTCGGAGTGGCGCTCCTGGTGAGCGGATTCTCTGGTGGGTTCATCGCCGGCCATTTTCTGCCTCTTGAAAAAGCAGGTTCTGCTGCGCTGAGCCCCGTCCTGCCCGTCGCAACGGCGCCGGCAGCCGGCGGCGCCACTCCTGCGGACTTGCAGGATCTCTTCAAGCCGTTCTGGGAGGCATGGCAATTGGTCCATACACAGTATGTGGACCAACCCGTGGATGACACGCTCCTGATGCAGGGCGCCATCCGCGGCATGCTCAATTCTCTGGGTGATCCGCAGAGCTCGTATATGGATCCGGATACATACGAGGAGGCGAATGCCGACCTGGAAGGATCATATGAAGGCATCGGGGCCATCGTTGACACAACGGGCGCGTATTTGACGGTCATCAGTACATTCACCGCCTCGCCAGCCGAAACTGCCGGGCTGCGCTCCGGCGATCAGATCATCGGCCTGGACAACGAAGACTTGAAGGGGGTCAACCCTGAACTGGTGCGGCAGAAGGTGAAGGGTCCAGCCGGAACCGTTGTGCATTTGACCGTGGCGCGGGCCGGCGAGGCCAAACCACTCGAATTCGATCTGACGCGCGCCCGGATCACCACAGACGGCGTGAGCAACAGGTTGATGGAAGGCGGGATCGCCTACGTGAAGATCCCGACCTTCGGCGCCAACACCAACCGGGAGTTGATCGCCGCCCTGCGGGCCCTGATGGCACAGAAGCCGAGGGGTTTGATCCTGGACCTGCGTGATAACGGCGGCGGATATCTGGAGACCGCTGTCGATGTGGTCTCCCAGTTCCAGGGGAGCGGCATCGTTCTGTATGAAGAGTATGGCGATGGAAGGCGTAAGCCGTACAACGCCACTCCCGGCGGCATGGCCACCCAGATCCCCATGGTCGTACTGATCAATGAGGGCTCGGCTTCCGCCTCAGAGATCGCTGCTGGATCGCTGCAGGACCACGGCCGTGCAACTGTCGTGGGCGTCGTGTCGTACGGCAAGGGTTCGGTTCAGAATTGGATTCCCATCTCCAACGATCAAGGGGCGGTGCGCATCACGATCGCCCGCTGGCACACGCCCAACGACCGCCAGATCGATGGAAAGGGCCTTACTCCGGATGTATTCGTTCCGATCACAGATGCCGACCGCGCGGCGGGTCGCGACTCGCAACTGACCGCCGCCGTAGAGGTGTTGGAGAGTGTGATCGGCGGCCGGCCGATGCCCACTTCAGCGCCAACGACCGTGCCGACCGCAACGCCCTGAGGGCGGGAAAGACGATAGCGAAGGAGGATTAGCATGTTCTACGCCAACTCCCAGTACCTGTGCTTCATGGTCCCCGCATTTCTCCTGGTGATGATCGCTCAACTGTACGTCAACTCGGCCTACAGCAAATGGGGCCGCGTGGCCGTGCACAGCGGACTCACCGGCGCGCAGGCCGCGCAGCGCCTCATCGGCACCGGAACTCTGGCCAACCTGGGCGTTCGCCTTGAGCGCATTGCCGGCAAACTCACTGACCACTACGATCCGCGCAGCAAAGTGCTGCGGCTCTCAGAAGGCGTGGCCGATACTCCCTCGATTGCCTCGGTGGCCGTGGCCGCACATGAACTGGGCCATGCCCTGCAGGACGCGGAGGGCTATGCGCCGCTGCGTTTCCGCTCGGCCCTCGTGCCGATGGTCAACATCGGCAGCTGGCTCGGATGGATCATGATCTTTGCCGGGATGATCCTTGGCATGACGAACCTGGCATGGCTGGGCGTGGTCGTTTTCTCCGGCGGCGCGGTCTTCGCACTGGCCACGCTGCCTGTGGAGCTGAACGCCTCCGGCCGAGCCAAGCAGCTCCTGGCAGATTCTGGGATCGTCGCCGGTGAAGAAGAACTATCCGGTGTGAACAGTGTGTTGAATGCTGCCGCGCTGACGTATGTGGCGGGACTGGCGGCCGCCATCATGCAGCTGTTGTACTTTGCCAGTATGGTTGGCGGGATGCGCTCCCGCGACTAGGCCGCATGCCCTTGTTTTCGGGTCGATGACCCCTCACGGCGACTCCGTGAGGGGTCGTATTTATAGAGCGCACTAACTGGCTGCGCCGCCTGTTCACGGCGCGGGTTGTTATAATGACCGCACAATGCCGAAATACCTCGTCGTGATCGTTTTGTTCCTGGCGATCACGCTGGTCATCTTCAGCTTCTCCGAGCTGCAGCGGGTCGTACTGACGCTCCAGCAGGCGAACATCTGGATCGTGGTCGTGGCGCTCTTCGTCGAGGCGCTGTGGGCGTTTGTACTTGGATCGATCTTCCATGCACTCTACTCACTGTTGGGTCTCCGTGAAAGTCGCAGGCGGTTGACGCTGCTGGGTTTGGCCAGCACCTTCCTTGGTGTCATCGCGACCAGTGCCGTTGGTGGTCTCGCCATGTTCCTGGCGGATGGCCGCAGACGGGGGCATCCCACCGGGAAGGTGACCGTGGCGGGTGCACTTTACTTGCTCCTGGACTACGCGGCCTTCTTCTGCCTTCTGGCAGTGGGCATCGTCGTGCTGATCAGGCGAAACAACTTCGGAGCGGGCGAGATCACTGCATCCCTGATCTTGCTGGCGGTTGCCATTGCCCTGGGAGCAATACTGTACCTGGCCTACAAGTCCCCCGTGGCGCTTGGCCGCCAACTCGCCAGCGCGGCGCGCTGGATCAATCGTCTGATGCGCCCATTCATACATCGGCAGTATCTGAGCGAGGCACGGGCGCACGAGTTTGCAGGAGATGTCTCCAGCGGCCTGGGGTCCCTGCCGGAGAAGCCGCGCACGCTGCTTGTGCCCTTCCTACTGGCCTTGCTGAATAAGATCCTGCTGGCAGTGATCCTGATGCTGTGCTTCCTGGCATTTGACGTGCCATTTTCCGCAGGCACCATCGTCGGCGGATTTGCAATCACTTATCTCTTCATCATTGTGTCACCGACGCCAGCCGGCGTGGGCGTGGTGGAAGGTCTGATGCCGGTCGCCTTGCGCACACTGCGGGTCGATTTCAGCCAGGCCGTCATCATTACGCTTGCATTCCGCGGCATAACTTTCTGGCTGCCACTGGCGGCCGGCGCCGTGGCTTTCCGTAATCTGAATGTTGACATGACAGCGCCAGTAGGTGCACCGGCGCCGGTGTCCGGCGCGGATCGCGAGCCCTAAAGGTTACGCAGCTCGCGGCACAGGCAGAGCACTTGGAAATGACGGGATGCCACTGCGCGGACTAGTGCCGCGCAGTTGCGTTCAGGTGCGTGTCACATACATGTCGATGGAGAGCGATAAGATGGGCAGCAGGCGATCGCCGGACCTGAACTGTCGCTGCGTCAGGCCAGCGTGGCGCGCTCGAGGCAGGTGGCGAGCTCTTCGTAGAGAGGCAAGCCAAGCTTGGCGCCGGAGGGTGTCGCCTGCTTGCGCAGCTTGGACAGCACGAGGGCCGGCACATCCGACCGATCCAACTCCAACTCCACGGCGGGATGGGTGAAGACGGTCAGCACTTTGACCGGAACGTTGGCGGTCGAGCTCAGATGCGCTCGGAGCCACTTCTGCACATCGTCCGCCACCACCGCCGCCAACACGACGGGGTCGTTCACACGTGGCTCCACCAGGTAGCGCAGGGCGCGTCCGATCGTCATCGATTCTTTCCAGCGCCCTCGTCGGTAGGCAAAGCTGCCGGCCAGGTTCACAACCTCAAGCGCCACCACGCCTGCGGGCGTCAACAACACGTGCTCGCTGGGGAGGCCTGGGTAGTGATACAGACGATAACCATCATCAAACGACTTGAGGGCCTTGTCCAGGCTCTCTTCGGGTCGCGGCTTGCGGACCCATCGATTGGCGAGGTAAATGCCCACCATGGAAGTCGCGCCGCCGACGAAGAGGAAGATCAGGCCAAAGACTGCCAAGCCTTGCAGGAACAGCGGCGCCAGCACGCCGGCCAGCAGTATGAGCATCCCGCCCACGCTGGCCGCATTGGCCAGGGTGGCGCGCGAGTTGACCTTGTCGCGATCGATATAGCTCTTCATGGCAACGAGTAGAGGCTACGGTGCACGGGCACGAGGGCGGTATATATGTCGCGATACTGATGATACAGCCCGTCGTAGCGCTGCCACAAGCTGGAATCCGGCCGGACCTCACGCCGGATCTGCACGAGTTCATCCACGGCATCCATTCCGGGGTAGATGCCCAGACCCACGGCCACGGCCAGGGCGGCACCGGCGGCACCCGCCTCCAGGTGGTTCTTGACCACGCGTATCGGCCGACCGGTCACGTCGCTGATGATCTGGACCCAGAGCAGGGCTGTTGCAGCCGCCTCCGATGGCATTGAAGGCGTCGATCTGGAAGCCGGTATTCTCCATGGCCTCGCAGATCCAGCGCAGATGATATGCCACGCCTTCCATGACGGCGCGGGTCATGTGACCCTTGTTGTGCCCCATCGTCAAACCGATGAAACCGCCCCGCGCATAATGATCCAGAACGGGCGCGCGCTCGCCGGAGAGCCAGGGCAGGAAGATGAGTTTGTCGGAGCCCGGCGGCACACGGGCAGCCGCGGCGCTCAGCAGCTCATAGCTGGATCTGCCGCGCTGCGCCGCCAGCCGCTTCTCCTCGCCGCCCAGCGCATCTCGGAACCACATCAGTGCGCCGCCGCCCGGTTTCCATTTCTCCGGCGATGATGTACTTGTTCGGATCGATGTGATTCAAGCCCCAGAACGGCTTGACCGGATCGTTGCGGAAGGTGGAGGTGGACACACCGATCCAGGTGGCCGTGCCAATGCACAGGTGCACGCGTGCCTTCCTGGTTGGCGCCCGCGCCGGATTGCGCTGCGGCGACATCGCCGGCACAGATGACCACGGGCGTCCCGGCCTTGAGCCCGGTCTGACGGGCGGCGGCCGGTGTGATCTCGCCGATGACCTCCGTGCACGGAAAGGCCGGCGGCAGTTTCTCGATGGGAATGCCCAGCTCGCTCGCAGACTTCTCGCGACCATTGACGTGTGCGCGGGATCAAACAGGAAGTAGACGGAAGCCCCCACCCAATCGATTGCGATGCGGCCGGTCAGCTTGAAGAGAATGTATTCCTTGCAGTCCAGTAGAAAGGCCGTCTGATCCCAAACCTCGGGCATCTCCTCCTTGAGCCACAGGATCTTGGGGATGCTGTCTTTGGCCGTGGGGATGTTGCCGGTGTGCTGAAAAAGGAACGCGGGCATGTCGCCCGCCGTTACGCGCTCCGCCTGCTGCGATGCTGCGCAGGTCCAGCCACGACAGCATTCTGGTCAGCGGCCGGCCCGCCTCATCGACCGGCAGGGTGTTCCACATCTGCGCCGACACACCCACGCCGATGATGTCGGCCGGGTCGATGCCGGATTCCCGGATGACCTGCCGGGAGGTCGCCGCCACCACCCGCCATAACTCCTCGGGGTCCTGCTCGACCCATCCGGGCCGCGGGTATGACAGCCCGTAGGAACGGTAGACCGAATGCAGCACCCGGCCCTTGAGATCGCACAGCACGGCCTTATTGCCGCCTGTGCCGGTGTCGTGCGCAAGAATGTACTTCTTGTTGGCCACGCGTGCCGCTCCCGCCCCCTGATTTCACGTGCCGAGGACTTCCTTGACGTATTCGCCAAACAAACGAATGAACAGGTGGTTCTGCTCCGGCGTGCCCACCGTGACCCGAATGAAGCCCCTGGCCATGTTGTGTCCGCTCATCGGGCGGATGAAGATCCCGCGCTCCGTCATGCGATCCCGGATCTCGGTCGATTCCTTGTCCAGGACGCTGGCATCGATCAGCACGAAATTGCCCTCCGACGGGTAGGCACGGAGCCCGGGCAACTTGTTGATCTCGTCATGGATGTATCGCCGCCCCTGCAACACATTATTGCGCTTGCCGCGCCTGGTCCTGACCGTCTCTCAGCCCCGCCAGCGCCGCCGCCAACGTGATGAGCCCCACGTTCCATGGAATGCGCACTCGGTTGAAGTAGCCTGCGAGGGCCGGATCGCACAGAATGTATCCCAGTCGGAAGCCCGCCAAACCAAAGGCCTTCGACATCGTGCGGTTCACCATCATGTGCGGGTACGTGCCTGATCAGGCTGGCGCCCGGCTCACGACAGTGTCCTCCAGTTCGTAGTAGGCCTCATCAAAGAAGGTGGGGATACCGAGCTCGAGTATGCGCAGCAGATCCTTCTCCTGCGATCTGATTGCCGGTCGGATTGTTCGGAGAACAGACGAAGATGAGCTTGGTCGTCGGGCGTTACGGCCTTGAGCATGGCCTCGATGTCCCAGTAGAAGTCCTTGCGCATGGGCACCGCCAATGACATTGCCGCCGGCCACGCGGATGCGGGCCGCGTACATGGGGAAGGTGGGCACATGGATCATGGCGTCTTCGCCGGGCGCCACAAAGGTGTGCACCACGAAGTTGATGACGTCAGTGGAGCCATCGCCCAGCACCACGTGTTCGGCGGTGAGCCCGGCGGCCTCCCCCAGCTTGCGTCGAAGCTCGGGCCCGGAGCCCGGATACAGGTTGCCCATGCGGGCAGCTTCCATAACGGCATCCAGGACGGCCTCAGAAGGGGCCAGCAGGTTCTCATTCGACATCATCCGCAGGATCTGCGGATTCTCCCAGGCGACATCCATGTGTTTGTCGCTGTACGGTTCCGCAGCCTTTACCCACGGGACAATGAACTCTTCAGGTGATTTCATGACGCTATTCTCTCTCGCACGATGATCCCGCAGGTCGCAATGGCGACTCGACTAGCGGGTGAGTTCTTCGACGTCCTTGTACCATTTCACGCGCTCGCCGATGCGGGCGCGCGCCTTCCAGACCACGGACTTGGGTTCGCGCTCAATTCGTTCGCAGCAGCTCATGGATGCGCCCGTGCACCACGTCGCGATCGTCCTCCTGCAGCCGGTCCCGGTATTCCTCCAGCTTCTCGTCCAGCAGGTGCAGGTTGCCAGTCACAGTGCGCCAGAATCCCCAGTCGTTGGCCAACGTGCGCGCAATGATGGCGGCATTGATCGTAGCCCTGATCCGATTCGCCAACGGGATGCTCGCGCAGGAGCATGACGGTATCGATCAGGTCCTTCTCGTTGATCTGCACGATCTGCATCTTCTCCAGCAGCAGCTCGGCCAGCGGCAGCGTGAGCTCCTGCGCTTCCAGCGGCCCACGAACTTGAGCACATGGCAGAAGTCGAGCGCGTTGAAGAAGATGTCGATGTGCCGGCCGAACACGTTGTCATGGAACAGCATGCGCCGGTCGCCAAACAACTGCGTTACCTGCTTGTCCTCCTCGTACCCCAGCTCCGTCAGGATGCGCCGGATGTCCCGGACGAACTGCGGATAAGAGGCAAAGTCAATATCCGTGAACTTGCGGTCCAGCCGATCCTGGATGTAGCCGTACTTGGGGCACTGCGTGCGGAACGCCAGGGCGCCGATCAGCCGCATGATGACATGCTGGTTCTCGTCGCGCGCCAGCGCATCCAGGATGCGCGTGCGCTCGGCGTAGAAATCCTCCAGGATCTCGCCGTACTTACCCATAAGTCCCTCCCTCAGGCCGAAACGAGCATGTGGCCCTTGACTTTGCCGTTCTCCAGGTTGATGATGGCGGCCTTCATGATGCCTTCGGCGTATTCGCTGCCGGCATTGATCATCAGGGTACGGCCATTGCGCACGTGCCCGGGCGATTCGTGAATGTGCCCGTGCAGGCTCAGCATCGGCTGGACCTTCTCGATGAAGGCCTTGACCGCCGGCGAGCCGGCCGACTTCATCACCACCTGCCCGCCCTGGGTGATGATCTTGAGATTCTTGTCCAGGTCCGGGCATGTGTCCAGGCCGGAGGCAGTACGGCGGGACGTGCAGCATGGCAATCGCTGTGCTCCGGGCTGGCGGAGCATGCCCGCCAGTTCATCCAGCTTGCGCGTCAGCACTTCCTCGGCCACATCCCGGGCGCACAACCAGGGTGTGAGATTGGCATTGGAAAGACCCACAACCTCATAGCCACCGTCCATCTCGAAGTGCCGCATGTCGGGGTTGCGGATCGACTTGAATTCCTCGATCGACCTGGTCCATGGAGGCAAGGTCGTCGTTGCCGGCCATGAAGTAGAGCTGCATCTTTAGCGGGCGTCAGCTTCTCTTCGGCCAGCTGCATCCACTCGCGCACGCGCTGGCACATCTCCTGTTCGAAACGGGCGCCCATCTTCGCCGGATCGCTTTCCAGCTCCTCGGCCTCGTCCTTTTCCAGGACGATCGGATAGAAGCCCACCTGGCTGATCGACTTCTGGAGCGTCTATCAGCTCATCCGGGGTGGCAGCCTTCTTCGCCGCTCCAAACAGTTCGGCCTCATATCGGCCGCCGCCCTGGTGGATCACCGGGATCATTGCCTTGCCGGTTACATCACCCCCCACCATCAAGGCATTCGCCTTGTACTGGATGCCCGCGGCCAGGAACTTGCGAAAGACCGCGTCCGAACCGTGAAAATCCGAACCATATAGAGATGCGTGTCAGGGTCATGATCTGGCTCCGATTACACCGGACTTCTTGCCGGTGGTTCGGCAGGCAGGCATCCTGCCGAACCACCGGCATGGCCCCGGCGCCGCACAAGCGGCGCCGGGGCCGCTAAGCAGACAGGCCTAGATGGGCGGCACCGACTGGAACGTCCAGTTGATGTCGATGCCTTCCTTGCTCATGCGGTACGAGCGCGCCACATAGAACACGATCAGGCCGCTGATGATGAAGCCGGCCAGCGTGCCCAGCGTGCCCGGACCGATGCGCCCGCCGACGGCGGGATACAGGAAGGAGGCGATGATCATCCACAGCAGGTAGGCCAGCGTGATGGCGCCCACGATGGTGATCACCGGCATGCCTGCCGATCTTGCGCTTCACGAAGGCGATGGAGTTCTCGAACAGGTCCGGTTTGGTGAAGGGGAAGAGCGTCATCGCCAGGACCGGGACCAGCTGCGTGCAGACCGCGAAGAACACGAAGTTCAGCTGTGCGCCCATCACGCCGCCGGTGGCCGGCGTCGATCACACCGACCTCCGCGATCAGCGTAATGATCAGGATGGCGATGATCGGGCTGTGCAGGGTCGGGTGAATGTAGCAGACCTTCTCGGGGATCAGCCGGTCGAACGACCAGGCGAAGATGATGCGGCTGCAGTAGAAGAAGTAGGTCTGCGCCAGGTTGATCAGCGTGTAGACCCAGGCGATGGCCACGATCCACAGCAGCACGATGTTGGGATTGAGGATGGCGGCGTAGAAGGTGATCCACGGCATCGGGTTGGCATCAGCTGACGCCGGCGTTGCTCAGATAGCGACTCGGCCGCAATCCACTCCAGCGGCACCAGCCGCTGCAGGAGCAGGGCTGCCACCACGAAGATCGCCCAGGTCACCAGCAGGGAGGACCAGGAGCCGGCCAGCAGCGTGGTCTCGGCCTGCTTGACCTCGCCGGCAAAGAAGGTCGGGATGTAGTAGCCGTAGAAGATCCAGAAGCCCATGATCAGGCCGGCCAGGGTCATCATGCCCACGTTCGGATTGATCACCATGCCGTTGGCCTTGGCCAGATCGATGCGGGCCGCATAGCTGCCGGCCCCCATGAACTTATCCCAGGCGGCGGGGAAGGCGTCCTTGGCGGCGGTGCCCAGCTGGAAGTACAGGATGACCCAGGCCAGCAGGCCCAGGAAGAAGCCGACTTCCAGAATGCGCAGGATGGTGCGGGTCGGCAGGATCATCAGGATGAAGGTGATGACCGTGCAGATCGTGCCGATGATGATGATGCCCGGCAGTGGTGACTGACCAGGTGGCGAAATCGACGAAACCCTGGTTCGCCGTGACGATGCCCATCGTGCGGAAGAGGACCGGGAATGGCGGTCTTGGGGATCCAGGCGATCAGCGAGCCGGCCACCATGGCGCTGAAGATCACCAGTGTCCAGGAGGCGGCAAAGGCCAGCGGCGCGCTCAGCGTGCGGCTGGCCAGGGTGTAGTCGGCCGCCGAGCGCGGCATGGTGGCGCCGATGACGGAGTAGGTGTAGGCGTGGAACAGGCAGAAGAACATCGCCACCGTCAGCACGCCGATGATGCT
Source organism: uncultured Chloroflexia bacterium (assembly GCA_963784915.1). Classification (GTDB taxonomy): domain Bacteria; phylum Chloroflexota; class Anaerolineae; order Anaerolineales; family Villigracilaceae; genus Fen-1038. The sequence goes on along the minus strand of CAWATK010000001.1, from coordinate 114,464 downwards.
GCTCCCGGGCCACACGCCGGCCACCCAGGAAAACGGAATCAGGCCGGAGGAGGACAGACTGATGCAGTGGACGCCGAAGACCATGGCGCCAAAGACACCGATCGTCCTGACCAGGCCGGAGCTCTTGCGGGCGTAAAGCTTCTTTCCCTTTGCAGCCGCAGGGGCAACCATTTCAGCCATTGCAATTCTCCTTTTCAGAACTACGTGCAGAATGACGAACCGACGAGCAAGTGCAGCACTACCGAACTCATGCGATTGACTCTGGCGTGACCTCCTTTCCTGACAGTGCCTGTGATCGATCGAAGGTGATCTCGGTTCCAGCTGCGCATCCGCATGGATGCGAGCGTAATCGCCGCGCAGGAAATCCTGCGAGAACACCACAGGTTCCTGGCTGCTCCCGAAGATGATGCGGGACAGCATCAGCAGTGGAAATCCGTCGCTCACCCGCAGCTGCTGCGCCACCGTGTCGGTGGCCACCACCGCTTCCACAGTCTGCGAGATGCGTCCCGGCGTGATGTGGTACGCATCCGTGAGCAGGTCGTGGATGGAGCTCTTCTCCAGGTCCCACTCCTCCAGGCCCGGGCAGCGTGCGCAGGGAACAAAAACGCGTTCCAGAACTACTGGAACGCGATTTGCCAGACGCAGGATGCGACACCCGGTAGATTGGATTGCCGATCTGCAATCTCGAGGGATTCGGCCAGGCGCCGGCTGGCTGCCACCTGCCCAAACTCAAGCAGCTGGCTGGTGGTGGCGATGTTGCGTTTCTGCATGGCCTCGACATAGTTGGCCAGCTCGCCGGCCTCGTACGTGAGCTTGGGCTTGGCGACGTACGTGCCCGGAGCCGTGCTTGCGCTCCAGCAGCCCTTCGTTGACCAGTTCGGTGATGGCCCGGCGCACGGTCATGCGGCTGACGCCCAGGTCCTCGCTGAAATCCCGCTCGGACTGGATCTTGGCGTCCGGCGCGAGCTTGCCCGAGAGGATCAGCTCGGCAATGTATTCCTGGATGCGGGTGTACAGCGGCTTGTTGAGCTCTTCGCTCATGACCACCTGCCTGCCTCACCGTTCTTCCGGAGACGAGCACTAAAGTGGTTTGTGGTATTAGTCGTCGGCCGGGGCAACGCTAAGGCTGGAACTGCTCAAAATCCCCACTAAAGTCGTCAGATATTGTGCGATTATGCACATACTTCAGACACATTGTACGTCGATTCTTGAGGAAATCAAGCCCCAGTTCCAAACCACCTGCGGCAGATTGCCTGCATGACCCCCGAATCGCTCAAAGTGGTATAGGCGGTCCGAAGGCGTGCCGTGATCTACTTTTCCCCGCTGATTCGCCCCCAGGATCTTTTCATCTTCAGGGCGTCCTCTTCCATGATCGGGCTCTCACACAGGATGCGACCGCCGCAGCCGTGATCGTGCAGCGCCCGGAAGAGTGCCTTGAGGTCGAGGTCGGCGTCTTTGAGTTCCAGATGGTGTTTTTCCCCTTTGGGGCCATATTCGATTCCCGAGAGGTGAATGTGCAAGTTGCCGCAGCGCCGGCGCTCCCAGCGCCACGGCGTAGGCCTCCAGCAAGACGGCCCACTCGTCGTAGGTGTTCATGCTCCCATCGCCCGGCCGGGCATGCAGATGCGCGAAATCCAGGCATGGCAAGACGCCCTCCACCGCCTGTGACATGGCCAGTGCATCCTCAAAGGAACCCAGCATGGCGGACTTGCCCATCGTCTCGGGGCGCAATGTCACCGGGTTGCCGCGGCCGCGCAGTTCGGCGAGGCACTCACCCAGCCGCGGAATAGCCTTCTCCAGCACCTCGCCCGCCGGACGGCCGAAATATGATCCCGGGTGAAAGATGATGTCGGTGGCCCCGGCCAGATTGCCGTAGTGTGCCGCATCCATCAGTCGCTTGCGCGACTTGGGCCATTCATCTGGCTCGGCATTCAGGTTGATGAAGTACGGGGCGTGCACGCTTAGCGCGACTTCGTGTTCCGCGCCTGCAGCCCGGATGGCGGCACAAGTTGCCTCGGTGACGCGGACGGATTGCACCCAGCCCAACTCCAGTGCCGAGAGACCGATGGACTTGCTGAATTGAATGGCGCCCACCGAACCGCCCGGCTTCTTGGGCGTGCCGCTCGGAGAGCCCACGGTGCCAAACTGGAAGGATAAGGTCACGTCAGCCTCTTCTTCAACTGGGTGTGCAGGCATGCCGGCTCACCGATGGTCCTCGTAAATCTCCAAGCCCGTGAATGCCGCACCCAAGGACCGGCGAATTTCAACGCATGATCAAGAATTGGATCTTGAGCAACAGCGGGGGTCCCAACACAAGCAACCCGATAAAGACGGCCGCCAGGGCGGTGAGAAGCACCGCGGCGGCGGCGACGTCCTTTCCGAGCTTGGCAAGGAGGTGCTCGTCAGGGCTGGCGAGGTCCACCACCAGCTCAATGGCGGTATTCAGAAACTCGGCGGCGAAGACCAACGCCGTGGTGAGCACGATAATCGCCCACTGCAAGACGCTCAGACCGAGCCAGGCCGACAGTCCGAATACCACCACCGCGATGATGACATGCAGCCAGGCGTTGCGCTGCGTGCGCATCACGTGGCGCCAGCCGTTGAAGGCGTGGCCAAAGGAACGGACCCTGGCGGCAGTGAACTTCCGCATTCTTCGGATGCCCCTACTCCCGGACGACTATGTCCTCCAGGCCAAGCTGCTTCAGCGCCGCTGCCTGGGCCAGCCACATGCGCCCCTTGGATTCCGGTTCGGCGTGGTCATATCCGAGCAGATGCAACACGCCGTGAACAACCAGCAGCTGCACTTCTGCCTCCAGCGCGTGCCCGGCAGCCGTAGCCTGGATTTGCGCCTGCGGCACGGAAAGGACTACATCCCCCAGGTAGGTTGCGCCGGTATCGGGGTCGGCCTCGCCGGAAGCAAAGCTTAGCACATCCGTGGGCGCGTCGACATCCAAGTACTGGCGGTTGAGCTTCCGCAACTGCGCATCATCAGTCAACACAACCGTCAAATCTCCACTGACGCGTTCAAGCACGAGCGTCTGGTCGGCAGCATTGACCACCAGTTGCTTCGCAAGCGCGGGCGATGCCAGCCGCTTTTCCACGTGAACCACGGCTGCTAACCGTCCTTCTCGGGGCGTGTTGGAACTGGCGCAGAGGCAGGCACTTGAGCCGCTGGGTACTGCAGGCGTGGGTGATACGTTCCCCGTAAGGTCGTCACGAAGGACTCAGAGATCTGATGCAAATCATGCAGTGTAAGCTGCGTGTTGTCCAGCTGCCCATCCCGCTCCACGATCTCAATGACAGAACGCACTATCTCGCGGAGGCGTTCCTCCCCCTGTGGATTCTCAGCCCGGCTGCGAGCCTCACACGCATCCGCCAACATCAGGATGGCGGTCTCCCGTGAACGTGGCCGGGGACCGGGATAGCGGAACTTGTCTGCATCCACTTTCGTCGCGTCCCCTCCGGCGCGCTCCACGGCCTGCATATACTGATAGCGCGTCAGCATCGTGCCATGGTGTTCCAAAATGAAATCATCGATCCGGCGCGGCAGGCGGTGCTTGCGAGACAGGGTAACTCCATCGCGAACATGTTTCAGAATGGAGCCAGCCGCCTGTTCAGGTGTCATGTCCGTGTGCGTGTTGACGCTTCCTGGAACCTGGTTCTCGATGAAGAAACTCGGATCGGCCATCGTTTTGCCGATATCGTGATACGTAGCCCCCACACGGGTAAGCAAGGCGTCCGCACCGATCTTTTCGGCTGCCTGTTCCGCCAGATTCGCCACATGCAGGCTGTGTTGATACGTGCCCGGCGCTTTGCGCAGGAACTCCTGCAATAGCGGAAAGTCGGATCGCGATATCTCCAGCAGTTGCAGAGCGGTTGGCAGGCTGAGGAACTGTGCCAAAAGGAACTGCAGCAAGAGCGCCAGCCCGGCAGAGGCAAGTCCATTGAAAGTCGCCGCGCCGACCAGAGTCGCCAGACCGATCCAGTCCATGTCACCCGAGATCAGCCGATATCCGAAGATCATGGCCACGGCCACTCCGGCAACCGTCATGCCAGCCCGGAAGAAGGCCCAGATGCGCCGCGCCTGGCCCAACATGGCCACTCCGCACCAGGTGGAAAACAGATAGTAGGGTAGCAGTATTTGCGCATTGGCCTGCCCGTACGTGGCCAGAACGCAGATCCCCAGGGAGAAGATCATGCCGGTCTCCATGCCGAACAGCGTGGCCAGAAGCAGGCCGGCCGCCGGCAGCGGGAAGGCGTACGGCACAATGGTGCGATTGGGCACGACCAACCGCGCCGTGATGAGGAACACCATGAAGATGAAAGCCAGTACCAGCAGGCTGCGCGGGTCAGTCAGGTATTGGAAGCGGGGGTGCCGGTAAAGGTACAGCACGATCAGCAGGGCCGCCGTCAGCGTGACGGCCGCCGCGCTGAGGAAAGTCTCCACCGGGCGCTGGACATTGACCAGGTTCAGTTCGCGCAGGGTCTCCATGTCCGCCTCGGAGATGATTTCACCGCCTCCGACGATCAGCTCTCCCTGTTTGAACGAGCGGACAACCGGCTCCACACTCAGGCGCGCCGCGGCCTGCGCCGCGTCCGTTAGCTCCTGGCTGAATTGGCTGTTCGGCACCACGAAGGCAGTGACGATCTCGCTCACCAGCGCCGCATCCTGTTCATTCATGGCGAGGCTGACACGTGAGGCGATGTCGTTGGGGAGCGAATCGATGTTTTCGGAGCGGACAGCGGTGCGCATCACCTGTTCCAGCACCCGCAGCGCCTCTTGCTGCGTGGAGATCCAACGCGCTTCCGACATTCCCAGGACCTGGCGCGCCCTTTCCTCGGAAAGGCCGGGCGGCACGACGGCGGCGATCGTGGTCTCGCGCTGTTCGATGGTTGTCGCCTCATCCAGACGGGCCAGCGACACGTGCTCCAGCGCGTCGCGGAGCCGGTCCAGTTGCTCTCGGGCGATGGCTGGATCGGGTGCGGTGTAGACCGGCAGCACGGACTTCTCCGCCGCGTCACGCACTTCGTCGGTCCGCACCTGGCTGACGTACTCCGAGTCGCGCGGCGCCTGGATATCGTAGGGTGCCACGTCGCCCGCCTGCAGCGGCGGAGCGGAGGGCCGCAGGCTCAACGGCAGGACCAGCGCAGCGTACGTAACAATGGTCACCGCGATGACCAGGAAAGCGCGCAGAGTTCGCACGCTAAATGACGCAGGTGGGGACTCGTTGCATGTCAGGCAAAATGGGATTGTTGGACAAAGCGGCCACGCGGCCAGGGCGCACTCAAGGCGCCCTAGACGGTTCAGGGGACGAACTCAGGAAACCCGGCAGAAGCGTGCTGCGATCACTGGGAAAGGAGTTCCTTCACCAGCGCGCTCAGTTGGTCCCCGGCGGCCCGGCCTGCCACCTGGGGCACGAGCACTTTCATCACCTTGCCCATGTCAGAGGGTGCAGAAGCCTGTGTCTCCGCAATGGCGGTCTGCACCAGCTGGCGCAACTCATCCGCAGACATGGGCTTCGGCAGGAAGGCCTCCAGCACCTTGATCTCGGCTTCGTTGTCGGAGATCAGGTCGGGGCGATTCGCCTTGCGGGCCTCCTCGATGGCCTCGCGGCGGTTCTTGATCTCCTTCTGGAGCAGGCCCATGACCGCAACATCGTCCAGCTTAGCACGCTTGTCGATTTCGATCTGTGTTATTGCAGCGAGCGCCATCCGCGTCGTGCGGCGGCTGACGTCATCGTTAGCCTTCATGGCCGTGCGCATCGCTGCAGTTAGTTTTTCCTTGATATCCATATGGAGAATTATACCTTTTCGGCCATACGTTTCTGCGCCAGCGCGACGTACTCCGGATTGGTCTCGTATCCGACAAAAGACCGCCGTGCGCGCCGCGCCGCCAAAGCCGTCTGTCCGCTTCCCATGAAAGGATCCAAGACGACCTCGCCCTCGAACGTATACATCTGGATCAGCCGATAAGGCAGTTCCACCGGAAACGGTGCGGGGTGTCCGACTTTGCGGGCGGACTCAGCGGGGATCGTCCAGACGGACTTTGTGAACTCCAGGAATTCATCCTTGGTGATCGTGTCGTTCCGACTTGGCACCCGATCGCGGCGGAAGTTGTCCTTTGAGAAGACCAGGATGTACTCGTGTCCATCTCGCAGGGTCGGATTGGAAGCCGATTGCCATGAGCCCCAGGCTGTGGAGGCGCTGGCTGAGGCGCCCTTGTCCCAAATCAGCTCGCCGCGCATGAGGAACTCAAGCTCCAACATGTCAGCGATGATGAATGCGTGCAACGGTATGTATGGCTTTCGACCGAGATTGGCGACATTGATGCAAGCCCTGCCGCCCGGAACCAGCACGCGCCTGACCTCTGCCCATACGCGCTTCAGAAAGGAAAGGTATTCCTCGAGCGAGAGATCATCGTCGTAGTCCTTGCCTACATTGTATGGCGGCGAGGTGACCATCAGGTGAACGGAGCTATCCGGCAATTCGGCCATGCGTTCGGCCGAGGCATTGAAGATGCGGTCCAGCTTATCCGGCCCGATTTGCGCCTCTGCATAGGCGGTGCCGCGTTCCTGGGGCTGATCCAGGTATAGGCGCGCCGCGTAGAATGATGAGGCGTCGTGCCCGATGCGTCCGGGTGAACCGAATGAGGATGTCCTGGTCTTTTTCGGCAAACCGCGTCTCCCGCCGTTATCCGTACAAGCTAGCGGTCCTGGTCTGTGAATCTCACCATGAGTTCACTCGGCAGGGAACTACTGATGCCATCGTACTCCGCCTTTGTGCGCTTCACTCCGGCGTGGAAAGCATACTCAAACATCGGACCACGGGCGGCGGAGTCCAGGTGCATGCGCGCGTGCGAATCCGCCGGCATGTGCGGGTCCAACCATCCGCCAACAATCGGCAGAAAGCTGAGCAGACCGAGCGGAAGGTAGGGTTTCCCCGAACGCAGCGCCGGACTGTTCACAAGCGTATCGTCCAGCGGGTCGATCTGGCTGGCGGGCGGCACCATGCCCTCCGGCTGGCAAGCGGTCCATAAATCGACGTAGTTCGTATGTGAATAGAAATCCTGGGCCGTGTGCGTGAGCCGTCCGAAGGCCTCCCAGGCCGAGTCGGCCCTCCCCGCTTCGAGCGCCGGTCGTATGCGCCCGCGCTGATCGGCAAGGTAGGCGTAGGCTTTGTCAAATGCGCTGTCGTCGAAGTGCAACTCGTGCCGGCCCAATTGATTCCAGATGGCGTCAAGCCGGATGTTGGCATCGATCATTCGACTGAGGGCGCGCTCGCTCACCAACCCTTCGAGGGCCAGTTGCATCATCTGGACATGGACGATCGCCAGCATGAAGTTAGCCGATCCCCTGGAGAGGGCTGCGGAGGCGACGCCCGGTGGCCGGCCGCGGGCAGACTACCTGGCAGCGCTCCGCACGGCAGGCGGCGGGCACGGGATGACACTTCCAGGAGTTATGGGCTTGGGCTTGCATTGGGCTTTCGCGAAATTATAATGCAGCCATGTCCTACTACTCCCGGCGCGGCGACGATGGCACCACAGGCTGGCTTGGCAAGGGCCGCTTGTCGAAGCACGATCTACGCATCGAGACGGTTGGAACCCTGGACGAGGCCTCGGCAGCCATCGGCGTCGCCCGCGCCGCCGCAGTCGACGCGCGCACGGCGTTCGCGTTGCTGGAAGCTCAGCGGGATCTTTACCAGTTGATGGCCGAGATCTCCGCCGAGCCGGACCAGGCTGAGCATTTTCACTTTGAGGCCAGTCGGGTACTGTGGCTGGAAAAACAGATCGATGCACTGGCCGCCGAGTTTCCCATGCCGCGTGAGTTCATTGTGCCCGGTGATTCGCAGGCTGGTGCGGCGACGGCAGTGGCGCGCGCCCTGGTCCGCCGGGCGGAGCGCCGGGTAGTTGAATTGCACGACGAGGGTGGAATCCGGAATCCGGCACTTCAGCAATACCTCAACCGGCTTTCGTCCTTGCTCTTTGTCCTGGAGCTTGCCGAGAACAAGGCTGCCGGCCGAACCACAACCATTGCGCGTCGGGGCCCGCAGGAGAGCCAGCAGTGAACATCGATGAGTTCCGCCGCGTGGGGCATCAGTTGATCGATTGGATCGCAGACTACCGCCAGGGCCTTGCACAGCTGCCTGTCCGATCTCCGCTGGAACCGGGCGCGGTGCGCCGTCAGCTGCCGGCCGCTCCGCCCAAGACCCCAGAGAGCTTCGAACAGATTTTCAAGGATCTCGACAACATCATCATGCCCGGACTTTCGCACTGGCAGCACCCGGCCTTCTACGGGTACTTCCCTTCTAACAGCGAGCTGTCGTCCGTGCTGGGTGACTATCTGAGCACGGGCCTGGGTGTGCTGGGCCTGTCATGGCAGTCCAGCCCTGCGCTCACGGAACTGGAAGACCTGGTCACCGACTGGATGCGCCAGATGGTCGGGCTGTCTGAGGAGTGGAAGGGTGTGATCCAGGACACGGCTTCCACGAGCACTTTGGTGGCACTGATCTGTGCCCGTGAGCGGGCATCCGACTTTGCGCTGACGCGGGGCGGCCTCCAGGGTCTGAAGAGCCCGCTAGTTGTGTATGTCTCTCCCCACAGCCACAGTTCGGTTGAGAAGGCGGCGCTTCTGGCAGGCTTCGGACGCGACAATATCCGCACCGTCCAGGCGGATGGGGAATTTGCGATGAAGGCCGATGCGCTGGCCGAAGCAGTCCATCGGGATCGTGATGCCGGACGAGTGCCCTGTGCCGTTGTGGCAACCGTCGGCACGACCGCTACGACGGCCATCGATCCGCTTGCCGCCATCACTGAGGTCGCGAGGCGGGAAGACGTCTGGATCCATGTGGACGCAGCGATGGCTGGCTCGGCAATGATCCTGCCCGATTGCCGATGGATGTGGGATGGAATCGAGAATGCCGACTCACTCGTGTTCAACGCGCACAAGTGGCTGGGCGCGGCTTTTGATTCTTCGCTCTACTACGTGCGCGATCCACAACACCTGGTACGCGTCATGAGCACCAATCCGAGCTACCTGCAGAGCGCGGTGGACAGCCAAGTCCGCAATCTGCGCGATTGGGGGATTCCGCTCGGACGGCGTTTCCGGGCCTTAAAGCTCTGGCTGCTGATCCGTGACCAGGGCGTGGCGGGATTGCAGAAACGGATTCGCCGCGATCTGACCAACGCCAAGTGGCTGGCTTCGCAGGTTCAGGCCGCTCCGGGATGGCGCGTCATGGCTCCAGTGCCCCTCCAGACCGTGTGCATCCGCCACGAGCCGGCGGGCATGGAGGGTGATGCATTAGACAGCCACACCCTGGCATGGTGCGAACGCGTCAATGCCGGCGGCGGGGCATACCTGACGCCGGCCATGCTGAACGGTCACTGGATGGTGCGCGTCTCGATCGCAGGCTTGAGCACGGAGCACGAGCACGTTAAGGCGTTGTGGAACCTGATCCAGGCAGCGGCGGCCACATAGCGCCCTGGAACGGCTGAATAGAAAGAGAGACGGCCTAAGCGGCCGTCTCTCTTCGTCTACAACCCAATCTATTGAGCGCCAGCCGCCGCCAGGGCCGCGTCCAGCTTCTGCTGAAATACGGAGAAGGCCTCCGCGCCGCGGATCACATCCGTAACCGGCTGCCCGTTGGCCTGGTACGAAACAATAAAAGTGGGTGTCGATTGTATGCCGAGGGTGCGGGCGTCGCCCAGATCCTGCAGCACCTTGTCGCGGTACTTCCCATTGTTGAAGCACGTGTTGAACTGGGTCATATCCAGCTTAAGGGACTCGGCGAAAGCTGATAGCCGGCGCTGACTGAACCAGCCGGCGTTCTCCCCGCGCTGATTGCCGAGGACGTAGTCGTGGTACTCCCAGAACTTGTTCTGATCGCCTGCGCAGTAGGCGGCCTCAGCCGAACGGCCGGATTCGGGCCCTATGAACTCGCCGACTGAGTGGTACGTGAACAACACCTTGCCTGTGGCCACGTAGGTGTCCAGGATGGCCTGCTCGGTCTGGGTGCTGAAGCGCGCGCAGTACGGGCACTGGAAGTCGGAGTACTCGTCAAGCTTCACGGGCGCGGTTGCCGATCCGGCTGTGTTGAAATCCACCTGCGACCGCGTAAGCGGGGTCACGGTAACGACATCCACCGGGCGAATGGTCGGCAGTATCAGGAACAAAGCCACTAGCACCGCGCCCAGGACAATCAAACCGATGCCGATTAGCCGGTTGCGCAATTGACCGCGCCGGCGCCGTTCTCGGAATACCTCGCGCTTGCTCATTCCCTCTCGATCCTTCTTGCTCATCCTTCACCTCAAAGTTGTTCGCAGTGGAATTCGCCGGATTGTCTCATGCCCGGTGGCATTTGTCCAGCAAGAGCCAGCTAAGCCGGCGGGCGCTCTAACCTGCGCCTTATCCAGTTCACGATCACCCTTCTTACGTGGCGGCCCTGCGGCTCATTGTGCAGCTCATGGAACGCGCCGTTCTGTTGGCGCCAAGTCACTCGGCGTCCGGCGCGCTGTGCGAACTCGCGGCTGGCCTCCCATGAGGTGAGCCGGTCGGCCGTGCCGTGCATGAGTAGCAGCGGCACCGGGAACTCAGTTGCATGCTCCAGGGCCCACTCTCCGGCGCGAACGCATTCCAGGTACATTCGGGCGCTGATTAGGTCGTGCGTTAGCGGGTCGCGTTCAAAAGCCAGACCGACCTCCGGATCGCGCGAAAGCACGGATGGTTGCCCCCATTTTTGGCGGACGGTTGGGAAGATGGGCGCCAGCGTGCCAGCCAGCAGGGTCTGCAGGGGAGTCAGCTTGACCACCGTTCGAAGCCAGGGCGACGAGGCGATGACACCCCGGACCCTGGGAGCGCGGCGCAAAACGTAGTTCAATACGAGGCCGCCGCCCAGGCTGTGGCCGTACATGAACACAGGCGCGCGTGGATGGGACGCCCGCACCCAATCCATGAGAGCATCGATGTCATCGAGCAAGATCTCGTAGCTTGGTGTGTCACCGCGCAATCCGCCGGATCGCCCGTGCCCGCGCAGGTCGCAGCCCAACATTGCAAAGCCCGCGCCAACAAGCACCTCGCCCAGAGCCGCGTGGCGTGCCACGTGCTCGCCGAGTCCATGGACCAGGGCCACGACTGCCTGCGGCCTGCCCTCCGGCTCCCAGGCCTGGTAGTGCAGCCGGGGGCCCTGCCCGTCCTGCCTGCTGAACTGTAGGATTCTCAATTCACACTTACGTCGGCAATGAGGCGTGTCCTGGGATGCGCAGTGCAAATACCGGGAATCGTTCGCCGGTACGCCGGAAACCGATGCGTGCGTACAGCGCGTGCGATGCCGCGTTATTTGATTGCGTATTCAGCGTAAGGCGCGGGTCACAGCCCGCCGGAATGTTCGCGATCAGATCCTGGATCAGCGCCGCCCCCAGCCCATGGCGCTGCGCCGCGGGGCTGACGGCCAGGCGAGCGAGGTGCGTGCCGAACGCACTGCCGGTGGAGAGTTGATAGCCCACAAGTCCGCCGTCTCCCTGCGCGACCGAGGCGTAGCGCGCCTGCCCAAAGGCGTGCGTCAGCGCTTCCAGTGAATTTCGCCACAGGGGTTCAAAGGCGGCGGCGTCCACCTCCACCACGGCCGGCAGGTCTGCGGGCAACATGGGTCGGATGACGTAGTCGCTGCGGGCCGTCGCTGGCCGCGACGCCTCTGCGTTCATCTCCATCAACACAATGTGATTGACCAGTTGAAAGCCGTTCTCCACCAATATGGGATCCAGCCAGCGTTGAACCGCGATGGCCGCCGCCATCGGGCAACCCTGGGCCTCCAGCCTCTCGCGGGCCGCGGGCCACAGCATCCGCCAGGCCATGGAACCGTTCAATTGGGAGTCGAACACGAACAGCCGCAACCAGGCTACCGGTGCAGGATCCGGTGGGCACGCCAGGGCTGCAGACAAACGCGGTCCTTCCTGCAGCACCAGAAACGGCTCCTGCCCGAGCCACTCCAGGGGTGCTTTCCAGTCCAGGTGCTTGTGTACGTGAAACTCAAAGAAGATCAGGTTGGAGATGTCTTCGCGGTCGTCCTGGCGGGCAGACCGCACATCCAGGAGTTGGCGCGGCGGAAAACTCGAGGGCGTTGGGCTCATTGCATGCGTCGCAAGACCGCCTTCAGAACGCGCTCCAATAGATTGGGCTTGGGATTGGAACTCAGAGCGCTGAGCATTCGGAATCCTGAACTTGTCAGGCGACCTCGACGAAGATCGATGGCGGCCGCCGCCTTCAGAGCCTCAGTTTGCAGGCCCCGCTCGCCTGCGTCAGCAAGGAGCTGCGCGGCCCGCTCGTAGGCCGCGATTGCCTCGACCGCGCGGCCGAGGGCTTCAAGTGCCGCAGCCTGATTGTTCATGGCGATGCCCTGCCGCCTCGAGTCGCCCTGCAGTGCAGGGATCGCCTCGGTCCCAGTCAAGGCGTCGAGCGCTTCCTGTGCTCTTCCGAGTTGCAGCAGAGTGACGGCCACGTTGTTCACCTGTTCGGCCTGATTGGCTTGATCGTCTTTCGAGGCGTAGTCATCGGCGGCGCGGCGGAAGTTCTCCAGCGCGGCTGTGTACCGGCCGGCCTCGAAGTCAAGCTTCCCTTGGCGGCTAAGATCTAAGGGATCACGTGTCTCTGCCATGGCAGTTCCTCGCAGCCGTCCCTCCGGGCGCAGGACCCGGGGCGGAGTGGCTCGTGCCTCGTCGGGCTAACCGGCTGGGTGTGTCGACTGGCGCCGCGGATGGCGCCGGGATAACGCTGTCAGAGCGTGATGTCCAGCAGTCCCTCGGCCACAGAGCGCAGCTTGTCGCTGGACATGGAGCTCAGTTTCATGGCCAGCTCGAGATACGGGCGGTTCACCGGCTGGCTCACAAACATCTGAACTTCCGTCGGCAACTCGGTGAAGTGCTTCATGGATTTTTGGGTCCACATCCATTTGCCGATCGGACCGTTCTGGTCAAAAAAGTTCTCAATGCGCGCGGACAGGGATCTCGCCAGCGCCTCCAGTTCCGGCAGCGGGATGGGTCGCTCGCCCAGTTCATAGGCTTTGATGCGCCCCGTTGGGATGCCGGTTTCCGCCGACAGGGTCTTGACGGAAAGATTGGAGTTGGCACGTTCCTGTCGCAGGAGTGCGCCGATCATGCGCTGGCGGAGTTGTACCAATTGCGGAAGATCGGGTGGTTCTGGCCGCGCGCCGTCATCCGAGAAGGCAGCCTTGCCCCAGAAGTGTTCGATGGGAAGGCTGAGAAAAAACGCCAGGGACTCCAGCTCAGGAAGCGAGGGCGCCCGGCGCCCCTCCTCATACGCTCGCAGCAACCCCTTCGTCACGCCCATCGCCCGGGCGCACTCCTCAGGACCTCGTCGCGCCGCAAGACGAGCGTCGCGGATTAGAACTCCAAGTTTCTTAGTCCGAAGGGTGATTTGGGATGCATCCATGAGTTCTTTCGGTCATTATAGCAGACGGGTTCGAACCGGCGCTCCGGCGTCTGGGCAGGCGCTTCCGTTCAGGCGATCGCGCCACCAGCAGCCGGCCATGCATTTTCGCGACGCCGGCTGGCTAACGCAGCCATCTCGCGGGCGGTGACATTGAGGATGATGGAGGTGGTATCGCCCGGATACTTCACTGCGTAGGGCGTGTACTGATTGTCTGCCATGGTAAGGTTCTCACCCAGATACGGCATGGCTACGCGGATTGGAAGCCCAATGATGGCCTCCGCCTCGCTCTTGGGCAAACCCTGCAGACCGACGGCGCGGTTGAGAATCGCGTAGACCGACAAATCCTTCACGCCTTTGCTCTTAAGATATTCCCAGATGGTCTTGGATAGGGAGACCGTGCTCATGTCGGTACCGACGATCATCACGACCAAGTCGGCCCGCTGGATCAACGGCAGGCTGATCCGTGAAAGTGCACGGCCCAGGTCGATCACTACGAAATCGAAGGCCGATTGCAGCGTGGATATGATTTCTTCGATCCTGCCGACGTTAAGCTCGTTGGCTTGCTCCGGATCCGGTGAACCAGCCAGCAACTGGAATCGCCAGTACCCCGTTTGGGGCAGGTTGACGCGCATGAATTCGGGCGTCAGTTCCCGCAGCGGCCGGTTGGCAATGGTCACGAGGTCTTCCTGGCCGGAATAACCAACAATGTTCGCGATCGAGCCCACAGGCAGCACCAGATCGGCCACCACAAATCGGGAGTCCGGCTGCTGCACAGCCATATTCATGCTCAGATTCGCACACAGGGAGGAGGTGCCGGTTCCGCCCTTTGCGCTCAGGAAGACAACCAGGGAGCCTGCAGTCTCCGTCGAAGTGATGGCGTTACCTGTCGATTCTTTGAGACCCGAGAGGATGCCGACAAGCTGCGTCATGACCTCCGGCGATTTCACCAGGCGCATGGAGAACCCGGCTTTCGCCCACACCCGCATGCGCTCCGGGTCGTCCTGAGTCGTCAACGCGATGAGGGGCACACCGGAAAGCGCAGGATCGCGCTGCAACCTTGCGGCCAATTGCTCACCAGGCAGATCGAGTGTGACGGGGTCTACGATGATCGCCGCGGGAACCGAGTCATGAGCGGCGACCAATCCCTCAGACGCAGACGCCGCCGCCATCACCTCGTACCCGTGCTGGCGCAGAAAGCTGCTAACGTATTTGCGACTGGCGGCGTCAGAGTCGATGAAAACGATCCGAGGGCCGGGCATGAAGATCCGTCACGGCTCCGTGGGCGGCATGAAATAGCCCAAGCCCGAACGGGTCACAATATGGCGTGGATTGTGAGCATCGTCTTCCAGCTTCTGGCGCAGGCGGGCGATGCTCACCCACAGGATTTCCTTGTCAGACTTGTACTCTGAACCCCATACTCCGGTGAGCAGGTCTTCCGAGGTCAGTATCTTGCCGATGTTGTGTGCAAACTGCAGCAGGAGGCGGTATTCCGTCGCCGATAATGAAATCTGGCGATCGCCCCGCCAGACCTCGGCGCGCGCCAGGTCGATGCGCAAGTCATCATGCAGAAAGAATCGGGTCTCCCCTTGCTGCACCGGCGGCTGAGCCCGGCGCAGAACAGCACGCACACGCGCCAGTAGTTCAGAGGCCGAAAAAGGCTTGACCAAATAATCATCGGCGCCCAGGTCCAGGCCTCGCACACGGTCTTGCTCCGCTCCCTTGGCCGTGAGGATCATGATCGGTACGTTGGAGAATTCCCGGATGCGCTGGCACACACCAAACCCATCCAAGCGCGGCATCATGACGTCCAGCAAGATGAGGTCTGCTGGCTGCGCGGAAAAGACCTCCAATGCCTGGAGGCCATCGCCTGCTTTTGAGACCAGGTAGCCCTCTGTCTTCAGGTTGGCCTCGAGCAGGCGAAGATAGCGCGGCTCGTCGTCTACGATCAGTATGCGCTTGGGGGTGGTCTTTTCTGGCATGTCTGGAAATGCCTATGCGGCCAGGACGGGGAACTCGATGAAGAAGGTCGCGCCGTGATCCAGCGTCAACTCTGCCCAAATCTTACCATGATGCGCCAGCACGATCTGGCGGCAGATGTAGAGACCCAACCCCGTGCCAGTTGTGCTGGCTCCCGCCTGAACCCGGTAGAACCGGTCGAACAGGAAGGGCAGATACTCCTCAGAGATTCCCGGGCCATCGTCCTGCAGGCTGAATAACACGGCCCGCCCATCGCTCTTGACCTGCACGATGAGAGCCGCGCCCGGCGCGTACTTCAGGGCATTGCCAAAGAGGTTTTCCAGCACCTGAGCCAGGCGTGCGGCATCCCCGTTGATCGGAGGCACATCTTCGATGTGCGTGTGCACCTCAAGCGCCGGGTTTCGAACTCGCAGACGGGCGACCGCGTCCTGCACCAACGAGTCCAATTGCACCGGCTGCAGCGGAAACTTGGCGGCCTGGCTTTGCAGGCGGGCGGACTCCAGCAGGTTCTCGATCAGCTGCGTGAGGCGGTCGGTCTCCTCCTCGATGATGGTGAGAAATTCCCGCGTCGTGCCCGCATCCCATTGGGTATCCTGGCGTAGGAGACTGGTGGTATAGCCCTTGATGAACCCCAGCGGGGTGCGCAGATCGTGCGAGATGGTCGAGACAAAATCATCCTGCAACCGCATCTGCTTCTGCGCCAGTTCCAATTCGGCCCGCGCCGCAACCAGGCCAGCGCAACTCCAACAATGACCCCACCGTGTCTGCCAGCCACTCCGCCAACTCCCGGTGCGTGTCCGAGAATTCCGGGCCCCCGAACCGCACGAAGATCAGCGCGCCCTCCGTCCGGCCTGCCACAATGACCGGAAGGCCGATGACGAACGATCGCTGCAGACGGTCTGATTCGGAAGCGATCGCGGGTGTGCGTTCGATGGTCCGATTGTGTGCCAGGACATCCCCGGCCAGCACCTCCCCCCAGTTGATGTCGGCTTCGTGGCTGCGTCCGCGCCCCGCCGCCCGGGCGTGCGCCACTTCGAGATTTCGGCGGCGTGCATCCAGAAGATACAGGGCCTCATTGTCGAACACGAAGTCCGAACGGATCTCACTCAGGAGAGTATCAAAGGCGGCTTTCCAGTCGGGGGCTGACCGGGCCGCCATTCGCATCGCGTGCAATCTAGAAAGCGTTGATTGATCGAAGGGCATGGGGTATTGCATGTCTGTTGGTGGAGTCCTTTGCCCTGGCCAGTGGCAGGCAACAATCCAACGTGCCAGTTACTCCCGGCTCGGCGGCAGGCTCGAGCCCGCCGGGGCTTCCGGCGCAGCAAGCAATGGAAACTGGAATATGGTCCCTTGACCCTCGATGGACTTGACCTCCAGGACCGAACCGTGCGCCTCCACGATCTGACGCACGAGCGTCAATCCCAATCCCGTTCCACCGGCACGCCGTTTCGATGAACCGTCCAGCTGCCGGAATGGCTCGAATATTTCCTTGATGTGCGGCTCCGCGATGCCAATGCCTGTGTCGCGCACAGAGACCATCACCAGGTTATTGCTCTCCGGCTTGAGGCCCAACATGACGTGCCCCCCCGAAGGAGTGAACTTAATCGCGTTGTCGAGCAGTTGATTGAGGACCCACAAGAGCTTCTCGCCATCGCCCTGCACCAACGGCATATTCTCGGTCGCGACAAGTCGCAGGTCCACGCCGGCTTCCGCAGCCTTCGCGCGGGCTGTATCCGCTGCCCGCGAAGCCAGCGAGCGGATGTCCAGGGTCTCCTGGCGGAAGCTGACCTCTCCGTGAGAGGCACGCGAGAACATCAGCAGGTCCTCAATGAGCTTTTCGAGGCGACCGGCAGCCTTGCGGCTTACACCCAGAGCATGCTCCTGGTCAGCAGTAAGTCCACCCAAAGAGCCGCTGGAAAGCAGTTCCAGGTATCCCTTGATATGCGTGAGTGGCGTCCGAAGCTCATGTGAGATATTGGCAACGAAATTGGCCTTCATCTCCCCCAGTTCCGAGAGACGCTCGAGCGCCTGCTGCAATTCCTCGGTGCGTTCTCGCACACGACGATCGAGGCTGCGATTTGCGCTCTGCAGGGCACTGCGCAGTTCGATGATCTGTTCGGTTACGGCCTGATCGAGAGTGGCTCGATCCAATAATTCGAGCTCCAGCAGCGCCTGCCCAAGCAACACAGGTGGACCGCTGCCCCGCCTTTCCTTCTGGAGGTCCAACGCCTTCTGCAACTGCTCGGCCGTGATGCGGCCCGCCTTGACGAGCGCGTCTCCAAGCCGCGGCACGAGCATTTCCGGTGTGAGCTGTTGTTTTTCGTTCAGCATTGGGGTCGTGTCAGTAGCACTTGCGGCATTTACGCTGGCCGCCTGGATCTGGAGCAAGAGAGCCGCTTGACTTACTCCCGATGCACCCATTCACCGTCGAACATTGTAGCAGAAGAATGGAGGGACTTGATCTCATCCGCATCCGTTTCAAACGGGTCTCGATCCGGGACGATCAGGTCCGCAAAGAATCCCTCTGCAAGTTGACCCTGACGATCCTCGGCATAGGCTGCGTACGCTGCACCCGTGGTGTAGCCCTTCAGGGCGGCCCGAAGATCCAGCTTCTGTTCGGGGTGCCAGCCATCGACGCCCGGGCTCCCATCTGCGCGACGCCGTGTGACCGCAGCATGGATCCCCAGAAAAGGATTGGGCGATTCGACCGGAGCATCGGAACCGAAGGCCAGCCGCGCTCCCGCCTCCAGTTGAGATCGCCAGGCGTACGCCAGAGAGGTCCGCTTCCCCCAGTATTTCTCGGCCATGTCCATATCCGACGTGGCATGCAGGGGCTGCATGGAGGCGATGACATCCAATTGCGCCAACCGGCGTGCGTCCTGCTGCGTGCAGAAGTTGGACGTGCTCCACGCGATGGCGGAGGCGCGGAAGCCCGTGTTCGCTCTCGTAATCGCGCAGGTGCTCGTAGGCGTCCAGCACCTCGTGGTTGGCGCGGTCACCTATTGCGTGCACCGTCATTCCCAGCCCCACCTCCGCCGCCTGCCGACCCAGTTCGAACAACTGCTCCGCATCCTGGTTCAAGATCCCCCTGTTTTCGGGCTCCCCCTGATATGGTTGGAACATAGCGGCCGTGCGGGGGCCAAGGGCCCCGTCCATGAAGACCTTCACTGCACCAATGCGCAATAAGTCGTCCCCAAAACCGGTGCGCAACCCCAGCTCAGTGGCAGCCGGCAGTAGCTCGACCGGCAGGTTCTTCGTGACCCTCAGTTTCAGCCGCCTCTGTTGACGCAGTCGTTGGAGCGCCATGAAACAGTCGCGGCGATCGAAATCATGGACCCCCGTAAGGCCATAGCTCCAAAGAACACGCTGCGCTCTCTCAATCAATCCCGAGAGGGCCTCGATTTCTGGCTCCGGGACTATTGAACTGACCAGTTCTGCCGCGCTCTCCAGTAGTATCCCCGTCGGAGTGCCGTTGGCATCTCGCTGAATGCGGCCTCCGGGCGGATCGGCGGTCCCTGCGCCGACCCCGGCCATTTGTAGAGCCCGGGAGTTGACCCACGAGGCATGCAGGGACTTGGCGGTCAGGTAGACAGGATGATCCGGCGTCACGCGATCCAGCTCCGCGGCGGTCGGCCAACTACCCCACGTGTTCTGATTCCATCCGTGTCCGAGTACCCACTGAGCATGCGGGGAGCGGGCCGCGGCTTGAACTCACCTGCCCCAGGCATTCGACCAACGTCTCCGTCTCACAATCGATCTTATCCAGCGACAGCGCGTAGGCCTTGAGGTGTATATGTGCATCAGTGAGCCCGGGAAGTATCGCGCGTCCATACATGTCCTGGCGCTCCGCGCGCAGGAAGGCCTCCAGCAATTCCTCGCCGCCGACTGCCACTATCCGACCGCCCTCAACCGCTATGGCCGAGGCCAATGGGCGATTCTCGTCAAATGTGTGGATACGGGCGTTGTACAGTATCTTCATGGAAGGTAATCTCGCGCACTGGATCGTTGCCCAGACAGCACCGGCGCGGAGGGCGCCAGCGGCCCTCAGGCGGGCTCGAACAGTTCAATGGGGTTGCCGGAGGGATCCTCGGCAAGCACCTGCTTGCCACCAGGACCTGTGATGACTTCGTTGCGGAACTGCACGCCAGCTGCCTTCATCGACGCCACCAAGACCTCGATATTCTCCACCGTAACCACAAAACGGTTCCAGCCGCCTGCATTAGGTGTGCGGCCATCCGGCATGGAGCGCGCCGCTGAGCTCTGGGGTCCACTGAGCCAAAGGGTTAGGTCGCCCTTGGTCACCATTGCGAAGGCCGTTCCCATTTGGTCGTGGAGCGTGAAGCCCAGGTGCTTTGTGTAGAACGTGATCGCCGTTTCCACACTGCTCACGATGTATCTGACAGTGGCCATGCTCTCTCCTCAAGTAAGCCGGCTCTGGCGGGATAACGGCGCCAGTTTGAGTCTGACAATTGTCGCCAGCGCACGCAAGCGCCGCTTGGGCGGGTCAGTCAGTTACAGCAGCCGCTCCAGCAATGCATCCAGTTCCTCATTGGAGTAGTAGTAGAGCGTGAGCGTGCCGCCGCTCTTGCCGTGCTTAAGTGCCACCTTTGTGCCCAGGCTGGCCCGCAGGCGCTTCTCGATGTCCGCGGAATCCGCGCTTCGGCGCACCTTCTTTTTCGGAAGCGGCTTCTTTCCGGACAACTTGCGCGCCAGTAGTTCCGTCTGCCGCACGCTGAGATCCAGATTCATGACGCGGTTCAGCGCGATCTCCTGGGCCTTTGCGGATGAGAGCGCCAACAGCGCGCGGGCATGCCCTTCGCTGATCTTGCTGTCGACGACCGCCTGCTTGACGGCCGAGGAGGCTTCCAGTAGTCGCAGCGTATTTGTCACCGCCACGCGGCTCTTGGATACCCGCGCCGCGATGGCGTCATGCGACAGATTAAATTCCTTTGCCAGGTGCTGAAACGCCTGAGCTTCCTCGATCGGATTGAGGTCGGCGCGCTGCACGTTCTCGATCAGCGCCAACTCCAGCAACTGCTGGTCGCTGGCGCTACGCACCACGACTGGAACCCGGCTCAGCCCGGCCCGACGCGCGGCTTGAAGACGCCGCTCGCCGGCGATGAGCGTGTAGCTGCCGCCCATTGCCGGCGCCACTACCAGGGGCTGGATGATGCCGTGCTCGCGGATGGAGGCAGCCAATTCCTGGAGGTCGCTCTCCCTAAACGTCTGCCGTGGCTGACGCGGGTTGTGCGAGATCGAATCGATGGGCACCTGAGTTGCGCCGGCAGCGCTGACGGCTCCGGAACCCCCGGGAATCAGCGCGTCCAATCCCTTGCCGAGGCCTGAACGGGCGGGCATACGCTACTCCTTTGTCATCGCGGCAGCCCGAACTCCATCGCCGCGCAGCAACTCGCGCGCCAGGGCCTCGTAGGCCTGCGCCCCCGCTGAAGTGGGCGCATAGGCCACAATGGGCAACCCGTAGGATGGAGCTTCGGCAAGGCGGACGTTGCGCGGCACGATAGCCTTGAACACCTGGCCGGGAAAGTGCCGGTTGACCTCGGTGACCACATCCGTCGACAGATTCGTCGCGCGGATCGAACATAGTTAACACCACGCCACGCACTTTGAGCCCGGGAAATAATGACTGGCGCACGCGCTGGATGGTTTGCGTCAACATGCCCAGGCCCTCCAGGGCCAGGTACTCACACTGCACCGGTACCAGAGCCCCGTCCTTGGCGGCGATCAATCCATTGATGGTTAGCAGCCCGAGCGACGGTGGGCAGTCGATGAGAATGTAGTCGTAGCGGCTCTGCAGCGGCTGAAGGGCTCGCTTGAGGCGTTGCTCACGCTCGTCTTCTTCCACCAGCTCCACCTCGGCTCCAGCCAGGGCCGGCGAGGAGGGCAGCAGCGTGAGCTTGAGACGCTCATTCATCAGTAACGAGGAGGTCGCATTACCGCCTGAGAGCGCTTCGTAGGTTCCGCTCGTAACAGCGTTCTTATCGACACCCAGGCAGGATGTCGCATTGGCCTGCGGGTCCAGGTCCACGATCAACACGCGCTGGCCCAACCGCGCCAAATATGCGCCCAGGTTGATGGCTGTGGTGGTCTTACCGACGCCGCCCTTCTGGTTTACCAGTGCATAAATGTGAGCCATTGAAGCCGTGGACCTGCCTCTCTCCGGCGTTCAGATAACAGCAATGAATCAGCGGACTACTTCGATGTTACAGGCCTCTATGTCCTTGCGGGTCGGTATCCCATCAAGACCCTGCCGCGTTACCGATCTCGCCGCCAGCAGCGACGCAAACCGGGCGGCCTCCCATGGGTCGCGGGTGGTGTATAGGCGAATGAAGAGGGCGGTCGCGAAAATATCCCCTGCGCCCACGTCGTCTACCTCCCTGACATCTGGGGGCCGGAATCGGCGACTGTCGCCATTCCAATACAAGACCGCCCCTTCGGCCCCGTTCGTAACCGCCAGAACCCGCGTCTGTTGGGCCATGGCATGAATCGCTTCTTCATCCCCTCGCACGTCCTCACGGCTTATCACCACGGCGCCAGCCCGAGGCAGCACCATGTCCGCTGAGCGCCACGGGCAAGACGTGACCTGACCGCTGTCATCCCATGTTCGCATCCAGCCCTGCGGTGTCACGCCAAGCAACGCAGCCGGGAAGCTCGCAGCGGCTTCAGGAGCCACTTCCTGCGCCACGGGCCCAAGGTGGACGATCGGCGCCTTGCGCCAGCTGTCCGGCAAACCTTCCAGGGTTAGATCGGATGCCCGTTGGCGGATCACCTGGCGGCGCCCCCCAGGGGTCCGGAAGTTCTCGAAAGTCGTGCTGTGGAGTGACGGAACTTTGAGCACAGGAATGCCTGCGAGGGCCCCCAGCGACGCGTCTTCTCCGACGGAAGTGACAATTCCAACCCGCAGTCCAAAGGCCCGAGCGGTCAGGGCAGCATAGGCCGCCGTCCCTCCAAGGCGCGGGCCGGCGGGAGTCACATCGTCGGTCACGTGACCCACTACGAGGTAGTCCACCGGCTCGATAGGCATCAACGAGAGCATCCGTGGATTATACCGTCGCCAATTGGAGGGCCCCAACGTGCTATACTGCGGCGCAATTCCTGAACGGCCGATGATACACCGGGATTCCGTGAGGAGATTTTCATGGCGAAGATACTGGTTCATGTCACCCATGGCCCCGAGCATCCAACGCGGGCGGCCCTGGCATTCTTCATGGCCAGAAACGCCCTCGAAGAGGGACACACGGTTTCACTGTTCCTGGCGGGCGATGCGGTGCAGTTGATGCGAGATGCCGTTCTCGAGAATCTTGTCGGACTAGGCACAGGCAGGCTGCGGGAACACTACGATGCCATTGCTGCAGGCGGCGGACGCTTCTACCTGTCCATCATGTCCAGCAGCGCCAGGGCAGTCACCGAGGACGACCTCGCTGGCAAGCCGGCGCAACTCGTTCCGCCCAAGATGTTGATCCGCCTGGCATTGGAGCACGATCGCATGTTCACCTACTAGTCGCGAGCGATCGATCTTTGGGTTGGAATGAAACTGGCGGCCCCGCGGGGTCGCCAGTTGGATTAGTGCGTGATTTCTCTGGAGCAGGCAGGAACGGTTCACTCCTTGGGTATGATGGTCACCTTTCGGTACGGATCTTCCCCCACACTCTCGGTCATGACCGCGGGATGATCCCGCAACTCCATGTGGATGATGCGCCGTTCGGATGCGCGCATCGGCTCAAGCGTCAGCTTGCGGCCCGTCTTAAGCACCTGTTCTGCCATGCGCTGAGCCAGCTGGCGCAGCTGCTGCTCGCGTCGGTCTCGATGCCCTTCCACATCCACGATGAGCTGGATGAACTGGCCGGTTTGCTTCCCGACCATCAAGGCCGACACGTACTGGAAGGCGTCCAGCGTCTGACCGCGACGGCCAATGAGAATGCCCAGGTCGCTGCCGCGCACGTCGACCATAATGGGGCGACGGTCTTCGCGCGGTTCCCCATAGTGCGCCGAGACCTGAGCCTGCAGGCCCATGTGGTAAAGCAGCTTCGAGACGATCGCTTCCGTCTTGTCCAGTACTTCATCCCCGCCCTCCGGAAGCATCGCGGCCGGTGCAACGGTCACCGGAGTCGAGGCGCGGGATTCAGGTGAAGGTGCTTCAGTCGAGCGTGCCTCGGACTTGCGCCTCTCAGGTGGACGCGGCCCTCTCCGCCTGCCTTCATTCTTCGATGTGGGTTGTGAGGAGGCTGATGGCACCGCAGCCGGCGTCTCGCCGAGCGGTGGATTCACTGTCAGGCGAACACGCACCTGGCGCGTCCCCAATCCGAACAAGCCCGTATTGCCCGAATCCAGAACCTCCACCGAGACGGCGGTGGCCGGCAGGCCCAACTGCGCCAGCCCCTGGGACAGCGCCTGCTCCACAGTCGGAGCGATGATCTCCAAAGTAGTCTGCTCGGTCATTTTGACCTCCCTGACCTATTTCTTCTTCGCAATCGGTTGCGGCTCAGAGCCACCGGGTAGTAGATTGCGCCAGTTCACGCGCCCCATCATGGCGTACTGAGCAACGCCCAGCAGGTTGCTGGTCACAAAGTAAACGGCCAGGCCCGACGAGAAGGTGAGCGCGAAGTATCCGAGCAATAGGGGCATGTAGACGCTCATCATATTGCCCATGGCAGCACTCTGACCACCGGTCCCGGAGGAGGCTGGCGGCATGGTCAACTTTGTCTGCAGATAGGTGGTGATGGCCACGATAATCGCCAGAGTGGGGAAGCCGTATGGCAGGAATCCCAGGGTGAACCCGCCGGGAAAGGGCAGGCCCTCAGGCCGTCCCAGGTCCATCCACAGGAACTTGCTATTGAGTGGAATCAGTGCCGCGGCATTCAGGAAGGGATAGAAGCTGCGCGTCAGCTGCAGCAGACCGTAGGGCGTGGTCGCCAGGGCGTGCGTGATGCTGCCGTACAGCCCGAAAATGATCGGGAACTGGATGAGTGTCGGCAGGCAGGAGGCGAAGGGATTG
The DNA here is from genome assembly GCA_963784915.1 of uncultured Chloroflexia bacterium. Classification (GTDB taxonomy): domain Bacteria; phylum Chloroflexota; class Anaerolineae; order Anaerolineales; family Villigracilaceae; genus Fen-1038. Next base: position 90,035 of record CAWATK010000001.1, on the reverse strand, counting down.
ATGCCGCGTTCCTTGTAGATCCGCATCTGCTCTTGCGCCAGTTTTTCCTTGTCCTTGGCGTACTTCTTCTGAATATCCTGCCATTCTTTGTCCTGCTGCAGATCCTGCATCACCTTGGCGGACTTGAGCTGTGAGGCGTTCAGGGGCCAGGTGACGATACGGATCAGGATGGTGAACAGGATGATGGCGACGCCGAAATTGTGCCCGATGACATCGTAGATCCACATGAGCACATTCGTGAACGGATATAAGATCAATTGATTCCACATGGTTGCGTCCTTATGTTCCTCGGCCGGGGCTGCTACTTGCCGGTAAATTCCCAGGGAAGCAGCTTGCCGTCCGGGCTTACCGCGCGTATCAGGAAGTCCGCCTTCATGGGAGCCACCAGGATCATGTCTCCGCTGATCACCGGCGTCGTGTAGATCTGGCCGCCGACGTTGATGTCCCAGCTCTTTGTGCCCGTGCCGTCAAAGGCGAACAGGCTGCCGGACTCAGTCGCCACCAGCACGCCGTCGGCCAGCGCCACAGGACTGGCCGTGATCGCCCCGTCCGGCGAGAGCGACGGCCAGGCGTTCTTGCCGTGGACCGTTCCAAGTGAGTAAAGTCGTCCGTTGATGTCGGCGGCAAACACACTATCACCCGACTGCGCCGGCGCACCCCAGACCCAATCCTGCGTTTCGGCTGTCCAGCGAATCGCGCCGCTGGCAGCGTCCAGAGCGAACACCTTTTTTCCAAAAGAACCAACATACACCGTCGAGCCGTCGCTGGAGACTGCAGCCGAGCCCGGAGCTGAGCCTGCCAGGTCAACCTGCCAGGCAACCTGCTTACTTTCCGGATCCACGGCATAGACCCGGTGGTCCAGCGAAGTCACGAAGATCAGTTTGCCATTTGAAGTCGGCGCGCTCCAAAGCGATCCCGCCAGCGGGAGCGACCACTTCATGAAACCGGTCTCCAGCTCAGCAGCGTACAGGCTGCCATTGTTGTTTGCGGCATACACCGTGTCACCCACCACCAAGGGCGAGGCGACCCAGTGATTGTTCGCCACCAGAGGCGCCGCCCAGTTTTCGCGTCCGTTGGCAGGGTCCAGACTGTATACGCCGTTATCCGCTCCGGCGCTGGCGACCAGAACCTGGCCCCCGGTTCCGATGACGGGATTGGACACGAAAACTTGTGCGCCGGATTTTTCCGGAAATGACCACAGCTTGAGTCCGTCGCTGAGGCGCGCCGCATACAGGACATGGCCGTTCGCCAGGTAGGCGTTGTTGGCGTCCGCGGCCAGCCCGGGCCAGCTGACGTTGGGCGCCGCGCCGCAGGCGCTCAGCGCCAGTGCTGCCAGGACAATCAGGGTGAACAATGCCAGTCGTTTCATGTGGGGGTGATGCTCCTATCGGACGGGATCGTAGCCGCCCGGATTGAACGGATTGCAGCGCAAGACACGCCAGACTGCCATCCCGGAGCCTTTGAGCGCCCCGTGCTTATAGATGGCCTGATATCCGTAGTGCGAGCAGGACGGATAGAAACGGCAGGTGCCCTGCGGAAGACCGCGGGATACCGTCATCTGATACAACCGGATCAGCGCCAACAGGCACAGTCGCGGCCAGTTGACCAGCGTGCGCGGCAGATCGCGCAGGCGCGGCTCGTCGGGGTACTCACTCGGCAAGATAGAATTCGGACTGCATCAGGAATTCAGCACAACCCCGGATCGGCGCAACAGCGATGCGCAGCGCTTCAATGACCTCGGCCTGAGCGGATGAAAGCAGGGGTGCCCGGGCGATCAGGACGAGGTCCCATCCGGGCCTCAAAGACCCCTGCAGGTTCCGCATTGCGGCCCGCAGCACACGTTTGGCCCGGTTGCGTTTGACCGCATTGCCGACTGTCCGGCCGGCCACCACTCCGACCCGTGTGTGCTGGGTGCACGTTCGCTCGCGCCACCAGCACCAGCATTCGATGCGAATACGAACGGCCTGAGCGGCGTGCGCTCTCGAAATCGTCCGATCGGGTCAGCCGGAATTTGCGCTGCACGCTGAACTCGCGCCCTGGCCACCGGCCGGTGATCTGCGGTGCGGGAAGACGCGTACCGGGTCACGCCTGCGGCGAGTCTACCAGCGCGTGCGCTTGACGTGCTGATTGGACTTGGGCGCCAGCCGTGTGCGTCCCCGCAGGCGCCTGCGGCGCAGCACGGCCCGGCCCGCAGCCGTCTTCATGCGCTGCATGAAGCCGTGCACACGCACTCGCCGGCGGATCTTCGGTTGATAAGTTCTCTTCGGCATACTTTCCGTTCCTCGTTGGCGGGGCATGGCCTTATCCAGCCCATGCCTGGGGATAATTGCACGCCTGAACAGGGTCTCCGTTCGAGTCCCTGTGGCGGGTCAATTTTCGGTAGGTCGCGGAACCCGCACTCGCTTGCGGCGGGCACGAGATTATACCGTGAAGACGCCGATTCGGTCAATTTGGTGCGCCACAAGGGCTTTGGCACATGGGAAATGCCGGGCCAGATTCAACTTGCGGCGGCCTTCTTGCGGGGCTTGCGCACCGGGTACACCGGGTGCGCCAGGAGCTCCGCCAGCCTCTTGGCGCCCTCCGGGCTGGCGACGGCAACGATTTCATCTCCTGCTTGAAAGGTGCTTTCGCCCTTCGGCAGCGCCATCTTTCCGTCACGGATAATGGCCGCGATCACGCACTGTTCCTCCAGCCCCATGTCTTTGAGTGCCAGGCCGATGCCCAGGGCGCCCGCGGGCACCTTCTCCTCCACGACGGAGTAGCGGCCCCGGCGGATCTGGAAGATGGTCATCATGTCACCCAGCGACATCTCTTCCTGGATCAGGTGCGCCAGTAGGTCCGCCTGATTCAAAGCCACGTCCACGTGGAAGCGGCTGTCAAATAGCCAGGCGTTGTTTGCGTTGTTCACCCGTGCGATGGTGCGAGGAACATCGAACATCTCCTTGGCCAGGAAACACAAGCAGAGGTTGACTGGATCCTCGCTGGTCATGGCAGCGATCACGTGGGCTTCGCGGATGCCCGCCTGCTCCAACACGGCCGGATCGACGGGGTTGCCTTCCACAATATTCTCGGTGGCGAGTTCCTGGTGCAGGCGCGCCAGTAGTTCGGCCCGGTTCTCCACCAGCGCGGATCTTGTGGCCCTCGTTGAGCAGCAGGCTTGCGAGGCGTGCCCCGGTCCGGCCGCCGCCGGCGATCAGCACGAACATCTCAGGCCTTCGCTTTCTTCTCGAGGCGGGCCATCAAGAGGCCAATTCCTTCAAAGGTGGAGCTGACGTTGAGCACGTCGCCCGACTCAAGCTTGAGGTCTGAATTGGGCAACATGGATCTACCGGCGCGCGTTACGGCAGCCGGGTAACACTGCGGCAGCGGCGTCAGCAATCCGCCGACCGTCAGCCCGTTCATGTGCTCGGGTATGGTGACTTCGTAAACCTCAACTTCGCCATTACCAGCCGAATAGACTGTCTTCTGCATTGGATTGGTAAGCAATTCCTCCACGCGCTGCGCTCCCCAGGTGGTCGAGCTGACCGTCTGCAGGCCGAAGGCTTCGATCACCGGCCGCAGGGCCGGATCGTAATTGCGGACGACAACGATCGGCACATTGAAGACCGCCCGCGCAGTATGCGCCACGGCTGCATTCAGAGTATCAGAGTTCGTCACCGCCGCCAATCCGTCGGCATCCTTGATGCCAGCGCGCTCCAGCACATTTTCGGCCAGGCCCTCGCCTTCCAGCGTACGGCCTCGGAAATCGGGGCGCAGGCGGTTGAAGGCGTTCCGATCGCTGTCGACCACCACCACCTGGTGGCCGCTCTGGAAAAGCCGGTAGCAGAGCTCGGCGCCAACACGGCCGCATCCAACCACAAGGAAGTTCATTTAGGCTGCTCCGCCAACTTGGTCTCGTTCCCGAGCTCGTCCTCGTGTAGGCGATACGGGACGTCGGTTACCACCACGCCCGATCGGTTAAGCAACTCGCCACGCAGCAGATCCGCCGTGCGCATGTGCAGTGCATTGTGCCACGGTTTGGCCGGGATGAACTGCGGCACCACAATCGTTATGGTTTCGTTTGGCTGCCGGCCGTCAATGATGCCCTGAAGGTACTTGAGCAGGGGTTCAACAAACAACCGGTAGGGTGAGTCCAACACCACAAGCCGGGTCCCCTCACCCCAGGTCAACCACTTCTTCTGCACCTTTTCGGTCTCAGCGGATTCCAGGGAGACATGCACAACGGTTACGTCGTCGGAAAGCAATCGTGCATAACGCAGGCCCTCAAGCGTGCCCTGATGCACACCACTGATCGGCATGATCACACGGTGGCGCGTGCGACGGCCAGGCAGGCCCTTGAAGTCATCAAGGCTTAAGCGCCGGGCCACGCCTTTGTAGTGGCGGTGGATCGAGAAGAAAATCATTACCAGGATCGGTGTCAGGATCAGCACGATCCATGCACCTTCACGAAACTTGGTCGTCGCAAAGACCACGGCCACGGTTGCCGTGCACACTGCGCCAAAACCATTGATGATCATGCGCGGTTTCCAATCCGGTTCATGCCGCAGGATTGACCCCGGTTCCTTGACCTCCTCCCCGGGGGCGAGGTGGCCGAACTTCCACCAACGGCGCGCCATGCCGGATTGTGAGAGCGTGAATGACAGGAAAACGCCAATAGCGTACAAAGGGATCAGCCGTGTTACGCTGGCCTGGAAGACGATGATCAGGGCCGAGGCGATGAACGCCAGGGCAATAATGCCATTCGAGAACACCAAGCGGCTGCCCCGAAATGTCAACTGGCGCGGCAGGAAGCCATCGCCCGCATGCAGGGCCGCCAGTCGCGGGAAATCTGCAAAGGCGGTGTTCGCCGCCATGATCAGGATGATCGTCGTGCCCCAAATAGTGCCAAGGTAGGGTAGGCCGCGGCCGCCGAACACCGTGCGCGAGATCTGCGAGATGACCGTCTCGTGCTCCGAAAACACCGCCGCGCTCGTGGCCGCTGAGGAATGAAACTCCCAGAAAGAGGGTTCCCAAGATCAGCGACATCCAGATCAGGGTGATTCCAGCGTTGCGACTGCGGGGCTCCTTGAATGCCGTGATGCCGTTCGAAATCGCCTCGACACCGGTGAGTGCGGTCGTCCCATTGGCGAAGGCATGCAGCAGCAGGAAGGGTGTAATGGCCGTGATAGTCGCTGCCACGCCCGTGTGCAGAGGCGGATCGATCACCGTTCCAAGTGAGCCAGTCAGATAGCGAAACATTCCGAGACCCACATTGAGCACCAGCATGACTATGAAAAAATATGCCGGAAAGGCAAAGAACGTTCCCGATTCCTTCACGCCGCGCAGGTTGACGAGCATGATGAAGAATACCGCGCTCACAGCGAGCCACACCCGATATTGAAACAACCCAGGATACGCGGAGACTACCTGCGCAATGCCGGACGAGACGGATACTGCAACAGTCAAAACGTAGTCCGTGAGCAGTGCGGCGCCCGCCGTCTGAGCGGGCAGTTCGCCGAGGTTGTCGCGGGCAACGATGTAGGCCCCGCCCCCACCCGGGTAGGCGTGGATCGTCTGCTCGTATGAGATGGTCACGATGCCCAAGAGCACCACAATCGCAAGAGCTACCGGGAAAACGAATCCGATAGGCAAGCGTTCCAACGGCTGCCAAGACCCCCAGTATTTCCTGCGTGGCGTATGCAGTCGACGAGAGAGCATCCGAAGCGAAGACGGCCAGGCCGACCGCCTTGCCAATCGTCTGGTGCGGCGCGTCGGCGGTCTGCAGCGGTCGACCAATGAGGTAATGCGCAAGACCGCGCCGCGGCGTGTAGTCGCTAGTGCGGTGCATGACCTCAGTGTGTTGGGGGTCTTCGATCTCGGACATCTCTGCTTTCCACGCCGTTCGCCGACAGGGCGCAGGCAAAAAACACAACCCCGGAAAACGAGGCTGCGGGAACGTGCAGTTGCTAGAACAGTTTAGGAGTGCAAACCGCGTGCCGGAATCGGAGACCCGCCCGGGCGGGCGCACATGACATCGTTGTCCTCTCGCATGGGCGAGGTCGAGGATTATACCTCTTTCATTGAGGTCGAAGCTTCAGCTTGGCCCGACAATGGTGGCTGCGCCCCTGGGCTATAATGCCTTGCCGTTGGGCCGTGCGCGTATACCACCGGCGTGCTGGAAATGTTGCGCTGGCTTCGGAAAGGGAATTGGCCTTGGCTGACTTACTCTCGGCGGCAGTCTGGGAGCGCCTTCGCTGCGTTGAGTGCGGTCGCCCGCTGCGCCCAGCGGAGGATGGCGCTGTGTGTTCAGTCTGCGGCAGGCGCTATCCGCGCACCGGGCATGGATCGTTGGATCTGCGCCTCACCAAACCGAAGACCTACCCCCTGGATTTCACGCTCGTACCCACGCCACCCACGGAGCACAGCTTTGTCTCCGTTCCACTGGAGAAGAACCCAGCCCCGGAGATAGACCTATCCAGCATCTCGGTGCCGCGGCACCTGACGCCGGAGATACTGAGCTATTTTCCCAAGGCGCTTTCACCCGGCAGCCTGATGCTGGATCTCGGGTGCGGTGAGGCGGTCCATCAGCAGGTGGCCGAGCGCGCCGGCTTCGAATGGGTCGGTCTGGATTACAGCGCGCGTCGAGCGCCGATCCTGGGCGATGCGCAGGCCATCCCTTTTGAAGACCAATCGTTTGAGTTCGTCCTATGCGTTACGGTCCTGCAGTACGTGCAGTTTCCCTTCGCAGCCATGCGTGAAGCCCACCGCGTTCTTAAGCCCGGCGGCCTGCTCATCGGTACGGTGGCGTTCCTGGAGCCATCGCACGGAACGAGCTTCTATCACCCAAGTCACGTAGGCACGTTTAACCTGCTTCGGGACGCAGGTTTTACGGTTTGGAAGATCGCGCCGTTCGCCACCTGGCCCGCCCTCAAGGCACTGGCGAGCATGGGTCTCTTCTACCGTATGCCGCGTCCCCTGGCGCAGGCGCTCATTGCCCCCCTGCAAACCTTCCACACGTTATGGTGGCGGCTGGGCGGCATGGTTACCAGACAGGACCTCGAGAGAGACCGCCTGAATCACTTCGCCGGATCCTTCGCCTTCATCGCGAAGCGCGAGGCCTGAAGCAGCGCGGCCTCAGCGAGGCAATACGCGCCCTGATTTGTGCGGGACTACCCACGGCTGAATCGTCAGAGCTGCGACCTGCGGCCATTCAGGTCTGCGCTTCAAGCCTCTTGCTGAGCGCCAAGAGCACGACGGAAACCGCGATCAGCACCACCGCCAGAGCCAGGGCCACCCCGAGGTTTCGCTCAAAGCCCAGGTAGATAGCCATCGGCATGGTCTGCGTGACACCCTCCAGGTTTCCAGCGAAGAGGATGGTGGCGCCGAACTCCCCGAGAGCACGCGTCCACGTCAGGATCACACCGCTCGCCAGAACGCGTCCAGCGATGGGCACCATCACTTCGCGGAACAACTGCCACGTGTTGGCGCCTTCGACGTGCGCCGCTTCGATCAATTCCGTCTCCACGTGTCGGAATCCAACGCGCGCCGAGCGGACGTACAGCGGCGCGGCGACAAAGGTCTGCGCCATCACGACCGCGGTCGTGGTGAAAGGCAGGCTCAGGCCCAGAGCCGTCAGCGCTCCGCCCAGCAACCCGTTACGACCAAAGGCGATAAGAAGCGCGAGGCCGGCTACCGATGGCGGCAACACGATCGGCAGATCCAGGATCAGCTCGATCCAGACTTGGCGGGGAGAACGAGAGCGGGCCAACATGTAGGCCAGCGGCGTGCCCAGAACTACTGCAACCAGCGTCGTGATGCTGCTGGTAATCAGGCTCAGTCTTAGTGCGGCGAAGGATTGGCGGGAGAGGGCGTTCGGCAGGAAATCCGAGCCCAGCGAGCGGAGCACGAGCGCCATGAGAGGAATGGCGAAAAGCGCGAACAGCAGCGCGCTCGGAATGAGCAGCAACCAGCGCGCAAAGGTCTCGTCGCGCAGGCGGTTGAACATGCTCCGAGGTTTGGACATCCGCCGCAACTCTATTCTGAGCTAGTTCGCCGGGGCAAAGCCCCATTTCTTCAAGGTGGCCTGCCCCTCCGGCGAGAGCACATAGGCGACGAACTCCGCCGATGCCTTCGCATGAGCGGAAGCCAGCAATGGCGCGATCGGATACGTGGCAATCACATTCAAGTCTGCTGGAATCTCGATCGTTTTCAGTTCTGGCGCCGCGACCGCGTCCGAACTGTAGACGATCCCCGCGTCGGCCTCACCCAGTTGCACCTTAGCCAACACCTGCTTGACGTTGTCTTCGTTGGACACGACGTTGGCCAGTACGCGTTGACTGAAGTCCGCGCCCAAGGTGGCGTTCATTTTGTCCAGCGACTGGCGAGCATAGTTGCCCACGGGAACCTCTTCCGCCGCGAGCACCAGCTTGAGTCCCGGTGTGGCGAGACCCTGAAGCCGCGTCAAGCCGCCTGGATTGGCCGCAGGAAGGATCACCACCAGCTTGTTCTTCAGAAACGGCTTCGGGGCCTCAGTTGCCACCAAGCCGCCCGAAGACAGAGCTTCCATCTCCTTGATGTTGGCGGATGCGAATACATCCGCCTGGGCGCCTTCTTCGATCTGCGTCCGCAGAGTCTGTGATCCCGCGAAGTTGAAGGTCACGGTGGTCCCGGGGTTGGCCGCCTCATACGCCTTGCCGATCTCCGTGAACGCGTCGGTGAGCGAGCTCGCCGCGAACACAGTCAGCCTTGTGGGCTCCGCCGGCGCCGTGGAAATTGCAGCCGTACACCCGGCCAGCACGATGATTACGACGGACAACAGAATCAGTGACTTCTTCATCCAGTCTTGTCCCGCCTTATCGGATCGCGAACTTCACCCGAATCTCTTGCAGCCAAAGCCGCACCAGTTCCATCTGCCGCAAACGCAGCTCCAGGCTCATATGATTGAAAGTCTGGCTCTCCGGGACCTGGGAAAGCAACAGTCGTAATTTCCGGATCGCCGCGGCCACCTCGCGGTCCTGCGCCGCGTATATACCCCCCACCTTTTGTGGAAACAACTCGGCGGCAAAGTACAGGCGGGTCAGGAATTCCAGCCGCACAGTTCGCGCGCCAGAATCGGCTGCCCCATCCAGCCACTGCCGAAAGCGCCGGCGTCCGGCCGGTGTGATGTGGTGGACCTGTCGGCGCGGCAGCTTGCCTTTTTGTTCTGTCCGGGCTGCAATGTCGCCGCGTTCTTCAAGGCGCTTGAGGATGGAGTACGCCTGGCTTTGGCTCACATGCCAGACGTTCCCAAGATCGAGCATCAGTTTCTGATGGAGATCGTAGCCGTGGCTGGGTCCCAGCGCGAGCAGCCCCAGCAGGGCATACTCCGGCGACAGGACACGCCGAGGATGTGCGTGGCGACCGCCTATACTCACTCAGTGAGTATAACAGCCACAATCCACACGCGCAAGCTAAAGGCTTCACGGCTGAGCGCCTTGGACTGGATCCGCACCCGGTCTTTGGCAGTGTCCGAACTGCATGCCCTGGTTGAGTCCGCATCACCACGTCCTGCCGCCCTGGTCCACGCCGATCAACCGCCGCCCGGTGCAGATTCTTGCCCGCACAGACTCCCGTGCTATACTGCGCTCGCAAGTGGGCGCCAGCCACATTTTGAATACCAACACCACACGGGAGAGCTTCGATGGCTAAGTTCCAACTCAAGAAGGCCAGCAACGGCCAGTTCTTCTTCACCCTCCACGCCGATAACGGCGAGACGATCCTTACCAGCGAGATGTACAAGGCCAAACCAGGCGCGCTGAACGGCATCGAATCTCGTTAAGAAGAACGCCACGGATGATGCACGCTTCGAGCGCAAGGTTTCCAAGGGTGGGAAACCATACTTCGTTCTGAAGGCCGGCAACAATGAGGTCATTGGCACCAGCGAGGAGTACAGCGGCGAATCCGCACGTGACAATGGCGTGGCCGCGGTCAAGTCCGCTGCGCCAACGGCCAGCACAGACGATCAGGCAATGTAGTCACAACACGTGCAGCTCCTCGCCGAAGGGCGGGGAGCTCATTTTAGATGTGCAGCCGGGTGGTCGATCTGTAACTTGTCACTGTTGTGGTGCATGGTCGGCCGTTACGGATCACGGCCTTTGTCTTCGTTTCGTGCCGTCCTTCCGCATTTGCTGCGCCACTCTAAACTTCACAATTCGACGTATCAACCCCAGCGGCATCGGCTGATCCAGGGGAAACTGCACCGAGCCTTTGGCGCTCACGTACCTGGATAGGTCATCCTTGAACGCGGTGATTCCACTGGGCGTGGGATAGAAGCCAATGTGCTTCGTTGAAGGCCGCAAAATGCACCAAGTTGCCGCCAAGCTGGAACGTCGGAATTCCATAGTTGATGGTCTCCGTCGCCTGCGGTGCGGCCGCTTGGATGACCGCGCGCAATGCCTTCAGTACCTTTTGGGTCTTAGCAGGCTGCGCATCAATGTACGCATCGATGGTCTTGTGGCTGGCATGCTTTTCCGGCATTTGTCTTCCTCGTAGCCTCTGATGAGAGCGGCTGGTACCGGTGGCGGCCCGAAGCGGGGCCCGTAGCCTGAAGGTCTTACGGCGCAGACGTGGGCGAAGGCGACGCACTCCATAGCCCGCGCGATTGGGCCTGCGCCTGCTGCTCGGCGGCGAGCAGTGTCCGCAGACAGGCCGTGTCGGGAGCAAGCATCTGCAACTCGCGCCAGCCCTCCGTCAATCAAGGCATGGTTCACGAAGACGCCACCCGCCAGTACGTAGCGCAACAGTGTGCCATTCACGTCAGCGTCCGTGATGTCACGCACCATCACGGCCTGCTTATGGTAGACCAACTCGGAGTTACGGGCGAGCGCCTGCAATCCGAAGCCGCCGGATCCCTCATGTAGCGCCGGAGCCGCAAGTCCCAGATAACGAACCGAATAGACGCGACCGTCGCTGTCCAGAAGCACCTTGATCGTATCTCCATCCAGCACCTCGACGACGCGCCCGGTCTGCGGCAGGTCGGCCGGAATGCAGGCGGCGTCGGGGACGTCGGAGGCCCAGGGATTTGCGGGCAACGCGGCTTCCGTTGATACAGGCGTCATGGTTGGCGTCGGCATCGGGCCGGATGTGGTGGTGACCGGTATAGCCTGCGGAGTGCTGGAACTCTCCGATTGGCGTGGTCCCAGTTTCTAAGGTGGCCGCCGCTGTTGCCTCCAGCGAAGCGGCTCCCGGCACGGACGGTAGATGCATGTATCCCTGCGAGATCACAATGAAGAGGCACAGCCCAGCCACCAGACCACAGCCAATGGGGATCATCGCAGGGTAGCGCCTCGGCCGAAACTCCGCTGGTACCTCGACCGCCGTTTTCTTGCGGGGAGTCCGGGATACGCGGCGCTTATTGCGATCCAGGTCCGCGGTCGGAAGCTTCTTGTAGGAGCGTCGGAAACTGAGTGGCATCGAGAGGATCGTCTCCGGTCGATGAGTATAACCGGGCAACGATTCGGAACCGGCGCCGGCGCCAGAGATGTGACCTCCCGCCGGTCCTACTGAGTCAACTCAGCGCGGATTCGACTTCGGTTGCATCGCTTCTTGCGGCTCGGCTCGGGATGCAGCATCCACCGGCAGGGCTTCAACGGTTCCGGAATAGACACCGTGGTATTCCTCGGGCAGCAATTGCGCAATGCGCCGCATGACCAGGTCGGCATTGCGCTGACGGGATTCGCGACGCGCCTCGCCTCGGCCTTCAACCGGCGGCAGATGGAACGGCTTGCCGACTCGCATGCCGATCCGGGGGCGCTGAGCGCGCGCAAGCCCCGCTTCAGAAAGTCGTCTGTGGCTCCCAGTATGGCTACCGGCACCACCGGCACGCCCGTTTCGTCGACCACCAGTGCAATGCCAGGCTTGGCACGGCGCATGGCAGGCTGATGCGAGCGCCCACCCTCCGGCGCAATCAGCAAGGGAGTTCCGGACCTCAGTGTGTCCAGCATTACGTCGATGAGATTGCGGTCATACGAACCGCGGTGGACGGGCGTGGTGCCATAGATTGAGATGATCTGGCCCTGGATCGGTTTCTCAAAGACATCTGCCGCACCGATCGCCGCGATCGACTCGGGCCAGAATGAGAGCAGCAGCGGCGAATCGAAGATCGACGTGTGATTAAGCGCGGCGACGTAGGCGGCACCGCGCGGGATATTCTCGAGGCCCTCCAGTGTCACGCGCCCCAGGATGAGGTAGAGCAGGCGGGCCGCCCGGCGCAGCAATCCGCGGCGCAGCCGCAGCGAGAAGGGCGTTCGTGCCTGCAGTTCACTCACACAGTTTCAGCGCTTCCTCGAAGGCCTGTTCTGCCGTCATCTTGTCGGAGTCAATTCGCACGGCATCGGATGCGGCGCTGAGCGGCGCCATGTCGCGGGTCGAGTCGATGCGGTCGCGCTCCCGCACGATCGTCAGCACCTCATTCAGGTTAGCCGGCACGCCGCGTGCCCGGAGTTCTTCGTACCGCCGCCGAGCGCGTTCTGTCAGTGATGCCTCCAGGTAGATCTTCAGGTCCGCCTCCGGCAGGATGACCGTGCCGATGTCGCGCCCAACCATGACCACTCCGCCGCGCCGTCCGATCAGGCGCTGATGATCGCGCATGGCCAGCCGGACGCCGGGGTAGGCGGATACGATCGACACATTGGCGTCCACCGACTCCGAGCGCGTTTCCCACGTGACATTGCGGCCGTCGACCAACACATCACACAGACGCCCATCCGCCACCGAGGCCGGCTGCACGTCGATCTGGATCGTCCGGGCCAGTGCGGTGACAGCCACTTCATCATTCACGTCCACGCCTCGTTGCAGCGTTTGCCAGGTCACGGCACGGTACATTACCCCTGTGTCAAAGAACAAGTAGCCAAGAGTTCTCAGCAAGCTTGCGGCCCAAGGTCGACTTTCCGGACGCCGCCGGGCCGTCAATGGCGATGATCGCAGGAGGTTTTCTTGGCATCCAGGCTCTCAGATTCCCCGCCAAGTATCGGCGTCCCGACCTAGGGTGTTGTTTGGGGGCGGGCGTCAGGGAACAGGTCGGCACGCACCCACAGGATGATGTTCTCTGTCTCGTGCGCCATTTCGTGGAACGGCAGCCATTCGGAGAATTGGAACGTCTGCCAAACGGGCGTGCTGCGCCACACGAAGCTCTGTCCGCGATAAGCGGAAACAAGGGAAGGGTCTTGTTCGTCCGCACTGATCACCAGGGGCGGGTTGAGCCCCGCGCCGATGCCCACGCGGGTTTCAAGCGGTCGATCCCGTAGCAACCATTCCAGCGCGGGCGAATCAATACCAGCGATCACCAGCGGCTGCTCGTTGGCGTCCATCCCGCTCCACACCGACTGGTCCTGTACTGTGCTGAGCAGCAAGTCCGCCATGGGCAGCTGCGCGTCGGACCGCCACATTTCTGCGCTGCCAGGGATCTGACGAATCCCGGCGGCGGCCATCAGCATTGCGACCGAATACACCCCAAGGAAAGCCGCCAGCCCCCAGGTGGCTCCGTTTGTCGCGATGCGCTTTGACCATCCAACAGCAACCAGCAGCAGGCTCACTGCCAACAACAGGAACGCACCCACCAACAGCCAGACTCGCAGCCCTGTCTGATCTCCGGGAACTCCCGGCCGGCGCAGTGCCAGGAAATCCAGCCACATGAATACGAGGACAAGGAGACTCACGACTACGGCGCCCAGAACCTCCCGCCGATCCTCGCGCCGGACATTCAATGCCCGTGCCACTTCCAGCGCAGCCAGAGCCCACAGAGGAATCAGCATCCAAACAAGATCCTCCACATGATGCGAAGGACTGAATATCACCAACAGGAACGCCACCAGCATCCACAGGCTGAGCCGCCGGGCGCGCGATTTTCCCTGCGCCCAGCCGCGAACCGCGGCAACAAGCGCCAGCAGGAGTCCCAAGGGCTGATATAGCACCAATGAGAGCGGCACCAGATGGCCGGGAAAATCCGTTGGATGGGTCCATCCGCCGACGTATTCCGGCAGGCCCGCCATCCAGGCGCTAAGCCCGCGCGGCACCGTCATGAACACGGTCCCAACCAGCACGATCGAGCCCATCGCGTACGCTCCGACGGTGATCCAGGGCCGGCTGGGCTCCACGGATGAACGACGCCGTAAGCGCGCGGCCGATCCTGTCCTGTCCATCAACGTACGCAGCAGCGCCCACGTGATCGCCAGTCCAAGCAAACCGGGCCACAGGCCGGAGCCGGAAATCAGCGCAAGACCGGCCGAGGCCCCCGCCGACGGAAGCTTGCGGTGCTCCCAGAAACCCCAAGCCGCCAGTGCGAACGTCACTGCCAGCATGGAACTGCCTGCCTGCCGTGAGAGCGCCGTTAGCCCGGGTTCCAGCGCCAAGGCGAAAGCCAGGATTACCGCAGGCCGGGGTTTAAGCTTGTTCCCGGAAGAGCATAGGAATCAGGATCAGCGCCCCCCCAGCGAGGGCAGGGACCAGGCGCGCCAGAAAATTGCTGGCGTCCCCAAATGCGAAGAATAGCGCCGATGTCAACGCCACGTAGGCAGAATTCGATCCCAGAACCGTGCGCGTTCCATTGGCTACATCCAGCGCCTGCAACGCCCATTTGGCTTCCTGATCGGATAGGGGTTGCGCCCCCAGCCCGGCGAGTCGGATGGTCAATCCAAGCATCAGTGCCAGCAAGAAAAGGGCCGTCTCGCGACGAAATGTACGCATTGGTTTATTGTACATGATGAGCCTATCGCGGGTTCATTCCGACTCCCAAACGACTCCCCAGGAGCGGTCCTTCATCCCGGCAAGCGAAGCGCGTACAGAACACAGGGATGGGTTTCGCCCATCCCTGGTCTGTGGTTGCTCGTCCTGCGCGCTCTCCTTTATGGCACTTCATAGACGTGCGCCTCGCCCTGCCGGAACACGGCGTTCAGGTGCACCGCAAGTTTCTCCTCCTGGACCGCATACGAGGTCCGTTCCAGGGCGCTGACCACCACGTAGCGAACGTCATACTTCTCCAGGATCAGCCGGGCCTGCTCCCAGTCAGCCGTCTCGTACAACGCCTTGATGTCTTCCTGGCGTGAGCCCTGGGGTTGAGCCGTTCCGCGCCATTGCACCTCGTGGCCTGGCCAACCCAGCACGGTCGGCAAGCCAGTGTAGACCGCGATGCGCCCGTACTCACTGTAGCTGCCTCCCACGGCCTCGGCCACCACACCGTTCGGCGCCGAGCGCAGCCAGAGAATGGCCGCGGCCTCGTCCGGGTTCGCGCGTTCGATGCGTCGGAAGTCGTCCAGCGTCCATCCGAGGTACGGCTTGAGGTCGTTCGTTTTGTTGGCGATTGCAAGTGCAGGGTACGCCAACGACATCATCAACAGGATCACCAACCCCACACTAAATATCCAACCGAGGGCGCCCCTTAACTGGCGCAGAAGAAGAACCATCGCGAAAGCGGCTGGAACACTCCAAAGAAGCCAGGCCTGGAAGTAGAACTTGAAGATCGTGTTCAGCCGGGACCCAAATTGATCGCGCAGGTAGACGAACTCTGGGCCGATCAGCAACAGCGCGCCCAGGGCGATCAATAGCAGCAGGAAGGCCTCCGCTCGCTCCTCGGGCCCAGCAGCCGGCACCTGCGCCTGGCCGCCCTTGGTGGGCCGTGGCGTACTCGCCGCCGGTGCGTCGATGCGCATGGCCGCCATGAAAGCAATCGCCGGCACCAGAACAGCCAACATAGTTAGCAGTCCACCGATGAAACTCAGTCGCCGCAGTAATGCCGGTCCAGCCAACGAACGCCCATCGACGGCACCCTGTGCCGCCAGGAATCCTTGCACAACACCCGGGTCTCGTAAAAACGCAATCCACGCAGCCAACGCGAGGGCGATCACCAGAGTGACGATCAAACCCAGTGTGAACAACAATGCGGCTACCCCATCTTGCTGGCCGGTGCTCTGTCCGACCAAGATACAGGATGTAGCACAGGAGTGGAACGAGCAGCGGCGCGAACATTACCCAGAGTTGCGCACCGCGAGTCGGGCTGACGATGTTCGGCAGCAAGCCGCCGGCCTGGGACGAAAAGCCGAAGTAAAACGGCAGATACAGCAATACGGCGGCCAGAACAAGCGGCACGCCGAAGCTCAGCATCTCCAGGAGGCGGGTCCAGGACCAGCCTTCCGTGCGCACCCACAGCAAACCATATGCCAGCACGATCAGCGCGCCGCACAGCAGGATGTCCCAAATATTCAGGAAAGCCATTCCGCCCAACACCAGCGCCGCGGCCAGGAAACCGGGCAGGCCAATTCGCAGGCGGCCCCCGAAGACGTTTATGGCGCCGCGCCACCCGCCCAATGAAATGTTAAGAGCGATGGCCACGGTCAACAGGATGAAGGGGATGGCCAGTACATGTGGATGCAGATCCGCGTGCAAGAACGAAAAGAAAGGGAACTCGTCGATAACTTCGTGCGGCGTCCCACTCAGGTCGTAGTCCGATAATCACGCGGGAAGCCCGCCACCACCACCAGAACCGGTCAGGGATCCATCCCAGCGGCAAAGCCGGCGCCTGGTTCAGATCCTTGATGTCAAGCCATGTCCAGAAGTTCGGCGTGGCGCCCCACAGCCAGCCCCGCCGATGAAGCATCTCCAGGAATCCCTCCAGGTTGCTGACGAGAAGCATCAAGAACGGCGCCAGCAGTGCCGAGCCGGCCGCTCCCTCGGATTCCGATCGCCGCATCGCGAGCAAGTTGAACAGCAGCCCGTACGCGCCAATGGCGGCCAGCGCGAAGACCAGGGCCGTCATCAAGTTGTGGGCGATGCTGCCGGTGATGCCGGAGAGCTGCGCCAACATCGCCGTCATGATGTAGCCAAAGTAGTAGTACGAAATGGCATAGCCGGAGAGCCAGCCGTCCTGGGGCGGGAAGCTCGGCGAGCGCAGGATGGAGTTGATGAACATCAACTCCATCGGCTTCTCCGCGTTGTCAAGCGTCGGATTCCCGGCGCGCAGTAGCGCCAGCACAGCAAACGCCACCAGGAACAGGACCTCGGATGTCACCACGAGGCGGAGATTGCGCCTGAGCCACTGCAGAATCTCCACCGTGGGCGGCTCCCGCAAGCTCGCGCTGGATTCCGTGCCCCGCCATGCGAACAGCGCGAACCCGCTTAATCCGATCAGCGGCAGCAACGCGAACAGGATGCCGGCTACGTTGTTGGATGAAAGCCCCAGCGAGGTCAGCAGCCAGAAGACATACGCCCATGTCAACAAGCCGCAGGCGCGCGCCAACGTGAAGCCTCGGTCGCGCAGCGCTGGAAAAAGCCTGTACGCCAACGGGAATGTCAACCAGCCCAAGAGGGTGAGAATGAGGTACCAGCTGATGAAAGCGATCATGGCCTCAACATTTCTGCCGGGCAGGGAGTTGCGGGCGCCTCGTGGGCGCTCCTACGCTCGGTCCTCTCCCGGCAGCGCTGGCAGCGCGAACTGACCGCCCTCGTCCGGTTCAAAGTCCAGGCATACGGCGATAGCCTCCAGGCCGATAGGCCCGTACACGTGCGGGAACGCGGCCGCTGCCTCCACGCCCTTTGGCGGAAAGGACTGCTCCCACTTCACTGGCGCCTCGAGACGCTCCGTGTCGACCACCAACAGCACCAGGCCGTTCTGGCCGGCGTAGAAATGCTCCGCCACGGACAATACCTGCGCCGCCGTGGAACAATGGATGAAGCCCTCGGTCTGCAGGCTGTCAGCCGTGTAGCTTCCAGAGCGCGTAGCCTCGACCCACGCCCGCCTGGATGTGATGTGATAGATGTTCACGAGCGCACCCTATAGATCGTTGTTTCTCCCTCGTGATACACCGCGTCCCACAGTGTGCCTTCGTATGTTACGAACTTCTCCACCCCCGCAGCGGGATACTCGAGCGCGTTCCAGTTGGCCCACAACGATGTAGCGGACATTATAGCGGCGGAGGAAGTCAGCCGCCTCCTGCGTATCTGTAGTGCTGTAGAAAAGTCCAACCTCCGTGACGCGCTGTTCGACCAGTTGTGGAGTCAGGGTCCTCTGCTGACGCTGATGCCAGTTCCACCCGACCACGCCAGGTAGTCCCGTGTAGATCGTGAAGCGCGTGCACCAGCGGTACTCGGGGCAGTTGGCCTCGACGATGACGGGCGAGCCTTGCACGTTGTCCTGCATCCAGCGAATGGCGTGGTAGTCCTGATCCAGGTTCATCAAGACGTCGAAGTCCGCGTATTGCGCGTGCTCCATGTAAGTCATGCTGTCCAGTGTCAACGGCACGCCGCCTGCCATCCGGTCCGACACCTTGTCGATGCCGGCCGAGAACGTGAAGAGCGCCGCGCCCGCCAGCAGGATCCCTGCGCCGGCCTGGAACACATTTCGCCAACCGGGGTTCCAGGCGCGCAATGCGGGCAGCAGCCAGGCCAGGGCCGCCGCCGCGGAAACCGATAGCAGTGCCCAGCCCTGCAGGTAGAACTTGAACACGGTATTCATGCGACCGATGTCGCCGCGTACAACCAGGATCTCCACCACCAGGTCTATCAACATTGCGGTGCCGATCAGGAACAGAACAAATCGCTTGGCGTCCGGCATGCCGGGTCGCAAAAGCAGCACCGCGGCCCAGACGGCCACAGGCAGGGCGATCCACCCGATCTCGACGCCGCGGTAGGCCAGGTACAGCAGCGCCACGATGAAGGTCGCAATCCCCGCCTCGATCAGGACTTGATACGGCTGCAGCTTGCGAAGTGACGAAACCGGTGTGGAGGCCAGCCACTCGCGAGTCTCCCACGCCAGCCAGAACACGATGATGAAGAGGAATACGCCCCAGTGTGTGAGGTAGGACCAGATCGGCGTCTTGTCGCCGGTCCATGCCTCAAGCACGCTGTATCCCTGACTGTACGCCGCGCGATACGGCTGGTACAGTCCATAGGCCAGTAACGTCAACAATGCCACACTGCCCGCCACGAGCATCAGCTTGCGCAGCCACCCGGGCAGGTCCACATGCCAGCTACGTCGTGCTGTCGGAGCGCCAGAGTGCGTAGGCCAGGGCCGCGAATCCGATCGGCAGGTATGTGTAGATGTCGGACAGGTTGGTCGGGTACAGCGCGCCGATTGCCAGGCCCCCGACCAGCAAAGTGAGCAGATTGATGCCTCGGCTTCGGACCACGCCCAGCGCCCACGTCACAGCCAGCAGCGCCAGGGGCATAGCCAGCATGTGAGCGTGCAAGTCGCTATACAGGAAGGTGAAAAGCGGAAATTCAGTGATCTCGTTGCCCGGACCCGGCGGAATGACCCGACTCGGATTCCAGTACCAATCGCCGCGTACAAGAGGAAGTACTTGCCCCTGGATAAGGTGGGCCACACCCTGGACGAGCCAAGCCATCCGCTGAATGATATTGGCCGGATCGATGCTTCCACCCGGCGAACCCATCTCCTGCAGAGCGCGGTAGATCATCCGCAGTGTGCCGAGGTTGCCGAGCGCCACCATCAATGCAGCCGCCAGCAGACCGGCGACCAGGCGCCCATCCAACAACGATCGCGACCCTTCCTTGTCGATACCCTCCCGGGTGGCATCCAACAGGTTCCAGCCAATGCCGAACGCCGCCAAAGCCACTATAGCGAAAAGCGTCGGCAGGATGAAGTTGTATGCCAGCGAGGGCACAATCCCCAGCAGCTTGACCGGCATCGCTACCAGGACAAATCCATAGTAGTAGTAGTTGATATATCCGCCGGCAAACCATGGATCGTAGGGCGGAAAACTGGTGCTCTTGATGATCGCATTGAAGTAGGAGAAATCCATCGGCCGTTCGCCGCCTTTGGCTGGATGCCAAAGGTCCGGGTTGCCCAGCCGGATCAGCAGGTCGAACACGAAGAATGCAAGGAAGATCAATTCGATCAGAAGATAGTAGCGCCTGCTGGAGTTCCACTCGGCCATCAGGTCACGGCGCTGTGCCCAGCCCATCACAAGTCCCGCCGTCACAAGCAAAGCGAAGATCATGGCGACGCTGGAGCGCGTCACGGGCATGCCCAGCGAACCTGCAAGCCAGCTAACACCAGCCAACAGCACCAGACCGAGGATGCGCGCTACCGGGTAGCCCTTATCTCCCAGGCCTGGAAGCGCCGCTCGCAAGATCGGGAATGTCACCAGTCCCAGTACGAGCACAAACGCGTACCAGACCAGCAGTCCAACTACCTGAATGCGGTTCTGGATCCAGTCGTAGTTAAACAACGCAGACCACGTACCCCCGGACTGCTGCCGCGCGAGCTGCTCGGCGGGCAACATCAGGCTCTTATAACTTGCGGCCTGCCCAGGCGTGAGGAACACAACCGAATCCAGATCCACCGCTTGCAGCAGCGTGCGCACCCGCTCGGCGCTGAAATCGGCCGTCTTCTGGAAGATCAGGACCTTGGGGTGATCGTAGACCGTGAAGGCTTCCTCAGCGAACTGATCGTTCACCTCCCAGTGAGGCAGCCCGGGAATATCCAGGCTCGGGAAAGACTCAAAGACCCGCGCGAGTTCGAATCCAAGCTTGCCATGGAACATTCCGGGTCTGGCCACGTTGTAGCACCAGATGACATCCTTGTCGTCCGGGCAGCCGAGCAGGGCTCGATAGTACGTTGTGGAGAGTGGGTAGCGCTCGGGCACGCGCGAGATGGTCGCCCACTGGCGATTGGATGATATGAAGATGTAGTCGCCGCTCGAGAGCGTCTCCTCGAAGCGCGTCAGCTTATCGAGGTTGTCGTCCCAGTACAACTGCAGGGTGAGATCACCCTGGTACAGCCCGCCGTATGCGTCGTATCCCTCCGGGCCGACGCGCAACGGTAGTCCGTCGTCCCAATCCGATTCATTGATGGGTGCCGCTCCACTGAGGCGAAGGACCCCATCTGTCTGCAGCTGTACCGTGTAGAGCTGTCCCTTCTTCAACTCCACGGGCCGATTCATAGTCAGTGTGTACCCCTCGCCGCGCGCATCTGCGACGGTCGCGAACTCTGAAGTCAGTGAGGCACTGGCGATGGGCTGGTCCGGCAGCAGCGCGTCGGGTTGGAATGACAGCGTGATCTGCAGCGTCTGCTTGCCGCTTCCATTGGAGGCGGCCACATGCGGCAGGTGTATCTCGCGCAGTGTCCCGCTGGCGTTCGCGGCGAATAGATGAACGTAGGGCGCTTCCCCGCTCACCACCGCTCCAGTGGGAAATGGCAGTGGTTGCTGGTAGTAAGTGCCATCTGGGTTCTCGATGTGCAGGTTCAGCGGCCCCGGCACATTCTGGTAGATCCATGTGGTTGCCGCCACGCGCGTTACGGGCCGCGTGTAGATGCGCGTAAACGCGTATGCCCACGCCGCGGTCAGCGCCAGCACGGCTGCTCCGATGATGATGGCGAGCGCGGGCGCCAGCATCGCCGCAAGTCGCGGGCGATAGCGTTCGCCTTGATGCCACACGAACACGAGGAACCACGCTGCCATCATGCACAGGAGCGGGTACACCGGCAGTTGATAGCGCATGGTCGGGTTGAACACCAGCGACTGCCAGCCGAAGTACAACGCAGTCCAGCCCCACAGCAGCACGTGTCGGCGCTCGCCCCGGAAGATACGCACCCCCATCGCAATAAAACCCGCCCAGGCGAGCACACCCAGTGGCAAACCCAGGCCCCACTGCGTGAGATTCTTGAATGAGAAAAGCGGTGTGCGGCGCGCCCATTGCAGCGCAAACGGGACGTCCGCGCCGCCCCCGGATTGCGCTTGCAGGTCCCGCAGGTTTGCAAGCCACAGGGGGTTAAGACCCAGACCATCGAAGGCGTACGGCTGTGCGAATCGGAAGGTCACCAGTGCGGTGAGGGCTCCAAGGACCAGATACAGCAGCACCCGCCGTGCATATGGGCCCGCATCCGTGGTGCGGATTCGATCTCGATCGGCCATGAAGAACCGCGCCGCAAAGGCAGCCGGCAGCATGCCGGCCAGCGGCGCGGCATTCAGCTTCGAGGCGACAGCCAGACCCAGCGCCACCCCAAAACCGACGCTCAAGAGCGCCAACGGATCGCGGCCCAGGTCGCGCAGCCCGTCGCGCGCTTCAGCCGCGAACCGGCGCCAGCCGGCGCCATCCCGTGGCAGCCACGGGCCTTGCGCGTCGTCAGCTGTGCTGCCGCCGTCCTCCGCAATGACCAGATGATCCGCTCGTCGTTCCAGCATGATCTGGACGCCGAGCATTAACGCCAGGTAGATGAACAGGTTGGCCACCGTGTCCACGGTGAAGAAATGCGACTGTTGGATTTGCAGCACTGCCAGAGCCGAGAACGCCGCCGCCAACAGACCAACCCGCCGATCATACAGGCGGCTTGCGATAACGTAGAGCAACACGATCGTCAACAGATCACTCAGCGCGGATACCTGCCGACCCACGATGTGAACCTGGTCGTATCCCGCTTGCCCAAGCCACTCGGCTACGTAGCGCACCAGGATGACCGGGAAATCGCCGTACACAAAGAAGCCGTAGCCGCGGTTATGCGGATTGAGCGTTGAGAGGCTTGTATCCAGGTAGTCCGAAATGCCCAGCCAGCGGACTTGGTCCGCCGGGCAGGCTTCCACAGGCAGCGCGGGAAGTGCGCACTTGCGCACTTGCAGGGCCGTCTCAACCATGGTCAGGAATTGCTCGTCCGGGTGCAGGTGCTGATCCGCGTCCCAGTTCATGCCCACCACGCGGAAGTAGGTTGCCGCGGCCAGGACCACGAGCAGCAACAGGTCTTGCACCCAGGCGCGCTTGGTGTTCGTCATCGTGGGAGACAGGGGCACAGGTGCCGTGCCTATGGCGTTGTCAGCGCCGGCACGAAGTAGACCCAGAAATCATGCCCCGGGACCGGTGATCGATGCAGGCTGAGCGAGCCCTGCGGATAGAGCTCGTGCAGCGCGTCAACGGCCTTCTGGTCGTTCAGGTCCGGCAGCTCCGTGTTAGCCCGGGCGATGAACAGCTTTGGCCCCGCGTATTGTAACGTTTCCGTCAGCTTGTCCGTCCACATGGCGAAATCGCGGTTCGGAATGCCTGCCCAGACGCCGACCAGACGCGTGTCCACCCAGTACGGGAAGGGAATCACCCACGCCGTATCGGTCTGCCCATATGCCAGGCCGAATTGCTTGATCACGGCGCCCATCTCGGAGGAGTTCCAGGCGCTTTCGCGGAAGCTCTTGTCATACTGGCGAAATACCAGGTCGAAGTTCTGCGCAACCGAACCGCAGAGCAATATCAGCGCCAGCGCGATCCCCGGCCATTCGCGTCTGCCGCCCGTGGTCCATGCGCGGATCAAGCCATCCAACGCCAGGGCGGCGATCAGGAATGCCGGCACCATGGCCCCTGCAGTTCTGTTCAGGGACGGATTCTCTCCTGGGAAGGCAAGCGACAGGATGGAAGGCAACAGCAGGATAGGGATCGAGATCAACAGGAACAAGTCCTGCCAGTGCCGTTGCCGCACGTACCTTACGAGCAAGAGCACCACGCCGAACAGAAAAAGTGCAGCCGTCACCACATCCAGCGCGGGTCGGTCTGGAACGGAATGCACCCAAATGTCCCCGTTCCTCCAATTGAACATGGCCAGCGCATTCCAGGTGTTGGAAAGGAAGAGCTGGTACCAGGGTGCCGCCAATGGTTGCTCAACGCCTGCCAAACGGGTCAACGCACGCTCGTTGAAGGATTTCAGGATTCTGGGTTGCGTAGCGCAACAGCGGCAGGAAGATGATCAGTGCGACGATCGCCACAATGCAGAGCCATAGCCCGGCTGATTTTCGCGCGCCGCGGCGAGTGCGCGTGGATCGCGTACAGCCCAAACGCCGCTAGCACCAGCAACGGGACGATGCGAAACGGGCTGTACCCGTGCAGCCCCAGCCCCAGGAAGACGCCCGCCAGTATGAAGTCGTTGCGAGCGCGCCGGCGCAAGCCGCGGATCAGGTACAACATGAGCGGCGCCACAAACATCGGGTAGAGCGGAAAGCGCAGACCCACGCGGTGAAATGACGTTGGGCCAGTAGGCGATTCCGGTCAACACCAGGGCCAGCAGGCCCAGCCTTCGCCCGCCCACCTCCTTGCCGAGCAGGTACATGTAGGGCAGTGTCAACAGACCGATGAGTGAAGTGCCCAGCTTCAGGCTCATGAACGAGAAGCCGGTGCCGAAGACCCACGACACGAGCAGCGTCCAGTACATCTGCAATGCTTCACGACCGGTGTTGCGTGGGAAAAAGATGTGTGTCTGCCCCAGACTCACGTCATACACATCCAACAGCTTCTCCGCGTGATCGCTGAATGGTTCAGCAGGCGTCTGCTGCAGGTGATACAGCCGGAAGAAGAGCACCAGACCGACAGCCGCCAACACCAACAGGCTCCAGCGATCGAATTGGATCTCCCACTGCCTCCGCTTTGCGAGGTCGGACAGCCGCCTCCACACGGTTGGCTTGTCTGCCTCGGGCAACCACAGCGATGAGACGATCAGGGCCAACGCGGCCAGCCACAACGTCAGATTGAAGCCGGTGAAGAGATTATCGGTGAATGCCAGGAAGGCGACCAGCGCCAACGGGATCGCCACAAGAAACGCCGTTCGGCGATACACAAACGGATCGGCTGCTCCCGATGAGGCCCGAGCATCGGCCAGACGCCACTCACCCCTGAGCGCGGACCACAACACAAATCCGAGGGCCACGACATACATGCCAATGGCCACTCCGCTCGGCGGACCGGGCGGCTCAAGAATGCTTTGGGCTAGCAGGCCCAGTCCTAAGGCAACCAGTGTCCGCCACGGGAGTGAGTTCAGCCGCCCGAGGCGTCTGGCAGCTATGCCTGCCGGCCTGGTCCCCGCCGCTGGAGGCGCACTGGGTACGGAAACAACCTGGCGTATGGTGTCGTCTGGCGGCGGCAGCTCAATTGCAGGTCGGCGTCCAAAAGAGAGCTTCGACCTCAAGTAGTCGAGCACGCTTGGCTCTTGCGCCGGCCGCTCAGAGGGCTCGTGGAAATCGTCGCTCATGCTTGCTTGCCTCGCTGCAGTCGGCGTTGGCCCGACACGCGGCGCGTCACGTAGAAGGTGTAGGCGCCCTTCTCCTGCGGGGTCGGTTCATTATAGTGTCGACGAATCATGGCCAGCGTGAGCCACAAATTTACGCGCCACGGGGCGATGACCCAGCGCCCAAACAGGAGCTTGCAGACAACCGCCGGAAGGCCAAAGTAGTGGCCCCACTCCAAGGCGGCGAGTGCAGCCGGCGAGAAGTAGTCCCAGTGCCGCTCAATTTCGAATCCGGCGATCCGCAATCGCGTCTCCCACACGGGCGGCGAATCACAGTGTGCATGTCGCGAGATCCGGTTGAATAATCGTCGATAGGCTTCTCCCACGCTGCCGAGGCCAACCCGATCCAACCCGCGTGCCACCGAGAGCGACGCGGTGAAGTTCTCGTTCGGAACGCAAAAGACGAACACAGCGCCCGGCTTTAGGATGCGCGCCGTCTCGTCCAGGACGTCCTGCACGTGTGGGATGTGTTCCAGCACCGAATTGCTGAGCCCGCTGGCAAAGTGCCCGGCGGGAAACGGGCTGTGCGCTGCGTCGGCCTGCACCAAACCCGCATAGGCGCCTCGCTGCCGCGCCTCACGAATTGGATCACGCCACGGATCCAGACCCACTTCAAGGCGCTGCTCGAATGTGATGGATGCAAAATGCCCATCGCCGCATCCCAGGTCATACACGGGCGCTTTCAGTCCTATGTCCTGGTAGAAGCGGCTCTCCACCGCGCGCAGCAGGCCGCGAAAATAGGGCAAGTCACGCACATGTCGGAACAGGAAGTCACGGGTCTCGGCTGCGCCCGCTTGCAGGGTTGAAGTCGTCATGTTGCTGCCGTCAATTCAGCGAGCTCCCACGTGCCCGCCGGAGCGGCGGCGCAACAACTCCCCGAAGAGCGCCTCGTACTGCGCCGCGACCTTCTGCGGGGCGTATGCTTCACGGATGGACTGCAAATCGCCGCGAAAGCGTGCCGGGTGGCCGAGTACATCCAGGATGCACTGCGCCAATGACGCCGAATCTCCGATCGCTGCGATGCGGCCCATCCCGTGCATCTGTACCGGCATCCTCACACCAGGCAGCGCCGAAGCCACACAAGGAATCCCGCTCAGCATGGCCTCGATTTGAACCAGGCCAAAAGCCTCCGTAGAGTTCAGGGATGGAACCACCAGGACGTCCAGGCTTGGATAGAACGCTGCCATCTGGAGGGGACTTAAGTTGCCGAGGAACTTCCAGTGGCCCTGCCGCTCGAAATCGTGGATGCGAGGCATCAAGCGGTTGGCATAGGCTTGCTCGCCCATGACTTTCTCCCACTGCCCCGCGAAGAGCACCTGGGCGGTCGGGTACTGGGTCAGCACCGTCGGCAGCGCCTCCAGCAGCACCTCCACGCCCTTCTCAGCGGCGAGCCGGGCTGCCATGCCGATCACCGGCCGACGTTCCGACGTCCGCTGCTCCGCAGCAAAGACCCGCACGGCATCCGCTGATGCTTCGGGCAGCTCCACCGGGGGCAGGATCGTTCGCAGCTTGTGGGCATAACGCGAAAGATAGCTGGAGTGATCGGCGTAGTCCTGCGTGTACGTCACAATCTGGTCAGCCAGCAGACCCGCCATGTTGTTTTGCCACTGAACGACCAGGTTGACGAAACGGTTGAATAGTCCTGGCGGCAACCGCAGGTCGCAGTGATATGTAAGCACCGAGGGCTTTCCAAAGAGCCGTCCACGAAATGCCACGCCGGGCGCATCAAATTGCGGCAGATGCATCTGCACGACGTCGTGTTCCCAAACCTGCCTTGTAGCGGCCAGGCCAAACGTGGGCGCGACGGTACCCTTGCTCAGACGGAACGCCACCGGCACGCGCAGTACATCCACGCCATCCATCGGCTCATGCGCAGGCAGGCTGTGATCATATTGGGTGGTCAGTACGGTCACTTTGTGGCCGCGCTCAATCAGTGCGCGCGCCAGCCGTTCCGCATAGATCGTCAGACCGGACGTATGCGGACGATAATATGTGAGCACCGTTAGTATCCGCATGAGGGCGCGCAGATTATACTGCGCCTTCCAGAGACGACGTTTGGGAGCCCTTGGCACCTCGGAAACCATGAATTCTCGCCGGAAAACGGCCTTCCGGCACCCAAAAAAGAGCCGGTCGCGGGGTGCAACCCCTGCGAGTCCGCGGTGTTTTAGCTTCTGGAATGTATCCGCTATTTTCGCAGAGGAGATGAAAACAATGCCAGCCAAGAAAGCCGCTTCACGACAGTCCCAGGGCTCGGACATGAGCATGATCTGGGCATGGGTATATGCGATCGGATTGGTAGTGTCGGGTCTGGCCGGTGCGTTTGCCGCCAGCCTGGGAGGCGCCGGCACCATCGTGTGGTACCTCCTGATCCTTGCCGCCGTTCTCGTCGGCCTGTTCTATTTCGACTACGAGGACGTTGGGCAGTTTGGCCTGCGTGTCCTCGTGCTCATTGGTGTCCAAACCGGATTGGGCATGGTGCCGGCCGTCGGCCAGTACCTCAATGGCTTCTTCAACGGCTGGGTGATGTTCCTGATGCCCGTCGTCCTGGCCATGGTCGTCAGCTGGGTCTGGAACAAGCGCATCGCCCCCCTCTTCTAGATCTGCAATAGCAGCAAACACGACATAGAAGCCGCCCTCCGGGGCGGCTTCTTGGTTCGGATTCCAAGTAGATGCGCGTCCGGCCCCTAGGCGCTCGGCCCGCCGGACGTGGTGCTGCCATTGCGGATGCGTCTCGCCAGCTCCCATGACATCAGCAAAACCAGCAGCCACGCGCCCAGGTAGAGTTGCACTCCTACTGAAAGGGCGTGGCGATCCGGAGCCATTGAATCGCCATGCCAGGTGAGGAAGAGATGTGGAAACACCAGAATGTTGAGGCACACGAAGGCAGCCCACAGCCGATTGGCGCGCCAGGCACGCCGCGCCACGGCGAGGATCGCTCCCAACGTGGAGAGACCCCAGATCCACAACGTGAGTTGCTCGGGGTACAGCACGGCCTCCAGCCAGGCGGGCAATAGCGGCGCGTAACGATTGGAAAAGTACCGATCCACATCCTGAAACGCGACAAGGTTGCCGGTCCGCTGCAGCGCCTGCCATGCCTGTGCCAGCGGCTGCGAAGCCAGCCAACCGACGTAGCAAGCCTTGCCATGATCGTACAGCCACCGCCGGAGCGTCTCCAACGCCGGGCCCGTAAACAGCGCCTGATCATCCGAGTTGGCATACTTGCCGGAAAGCTGCAACAATTCAGGGGAGACCGGCATCCCGCACGACTCAAAATACCTCACTGCCGTTTTGTCCGGCAATACACGCTGTGTGATCAAGTTGCCCAAAGGGAACACCCAGCGGTTGCCGAGGTCGGCGCTGAAGTTGCTGAGAACAAAGATCAGTACCAGTCCCCCGGTCACGATCAGGCCGCGGCGCCGTGTCCTGCTCCCAAGCGCGATCAGCGCCACCACCCCAGCCAGCGCAAGCAGCATCCATGCATTGGTGTCGCGCGTGAACGCCAGCATGAGGGCCGTCACCAGGACGGCCGCCACGCGAACGGCTCCCCAATTCTCCAACAGCCACAGGCACGCCGTTACAAAGAGCACCAGGGTCGTGATCGAAAGAGACTCGGACATCATCACGAAGTCCCAGCCGGCCACGTGTCTGGTCAGGCTGAAGAGCAACACCAGGGCAAAGCCGGCGATACGCAGCCCGGGATACCCTAGAGATCGACTGATCATCAGCGCCAACAAGCCCCAGGCGGGGATGGACAATCCCAGCTGAATTGCGGCGGCACGGTCGAAGTCCTGCCGCGCTGCCTTCAGCAGCAGCGGAAACAGCGGCGGCCGCGATGCCATCCACATATCCCCACTCAGGATGTCATAGCGCGAAATGCGTTCATAGGCCGTGGTGTCCGCCAGGACTCGCGGCTTGTCCACGATGGGCCCTGCCGTCAGGGTGCGAACGCCGGCATACCCGCAGAATAATGCTGCGATGACGAGCCACTGGATTTTGACGCCATGGTCGGACATCTGAATAGTGGCGGGTTGTGACTGCGGCGGGGCGGGTACGGTCCCGCCCGTGGGCTCGCAGACTACTCGTACGATGCGTTCACTTCGCGCAACTTCGCCTTCAGCCCGGACAACAGTTCATTGCCCAGCGCGGTCTGCTCGCCATAGATGTTGCGGACTTCTTCTGGGTCATTCTCCAGGTCATAAAGCTCCACTCGCTCCGCACCCACACCAAGCTCCTCGTACCCAAAGAAGTACATCAGCTTGTAGTGCCCACGCACAGCCATGATGGTCGCTTGCGTCAGGGCCCTGTCAGGCACGCTCCGATTGGTGTACATGGAGTACACGCTGCGTTCTGCATCCGGCGCCGTCGATGCAAAAGGCGGCAGGATGGCGCCCTCGGTCCATTGCGCAGCCGCATGCCCTGTGACGTGCAGCAGCGTTGGCAGAAGATCCACGGCGCTGGTAACAGAGGTGACATCCCTGCGCGTGGTGCGGCCCGGCTCAAAGATCATCAGTGGTACGTGCACCCCGGCTTGATAAAGCAGCGGCGAGTAGTGCCCGCGCACCCCACGTTCGAACAGCTCGCCATGGTCCGAAGTGAAGATGAGCCATGTATCCTCCAGAGCCCCACTGGCATCGAGATAGTCAAATAGACGATTGAACTGGTCATCCACATACAGTATGTACTCGTCGTAGGCGATCCGCTGCCTCAACAGGTCGGCAGCCGTCAAATGCGCCGTGAAAACGTCTTCGGGCTTGGCTCGAGGCAGGTAGCCATCGCGACCAAACACCCCGAAGAATTCGGCTGGCGTGTTGCAGGGAGCATGCGGCGGCATCAGATGGACATAGCCCAGGTATGGTCGCGGCGACTCTTCAATGCTGGATTGCAGCCAGTCGATTGCCGTCTCGAGAATGAAGAAGTTGTCCCCGCGGATATTGGGGACCCCCCTTGGGAAGCGTTGCGCGATGGAGGCCATGCGGTCATGGCTGTAGTTGTCATAGAGCTCAGACAGAAGTAGTGAGTAGGAGAACCCTTCTTCTTGTTTCTTGATCGTCCGAATCCAGGCCACATCCGCGATATCCTCATCCTTCCCGAAGACACTATATACGAGTGGATCGGTGGTCAAGAAGAGGCGATGCTGTGGCACAAAATCATCGATCTCGCCGGCAAACTGCTTGAGCAGTGTGTTCGCCAATGGATTATGTGAGTAGGCGATCCTATGGTAGTCCTCGAAACCATGAAATATGGTCTTCTTGGCGTACTCCGGTGTGACCTTGGAATTCACGGGTAGCGCCCTGTGTGTCCAGGGCAGGGTACCGGTGAGCAGCGAAGCGGTGCCCGGGGTTGTGAAATTGCCGGAGCAATAGTGATTGTGATAGACAATGGCCCGCTCGGCGAGCCGCGCCAGGTGGGGTGTCGTAGCACGACTGTAACCATGCATCGAAAGGTGATTTGCGGAAAAAGCGTCGAACACCACAACCAGCACGTTTTTCCGATCGTCTGCCGCCGGCCGTGACGGCGCGCCGGGGCGCAGGAGCGGTGACAGGCCCATCCCAAGCGGAAGCACGCCGGCCGCCTTCAGAAAGTCGCGACGACTAAGGGTTGGCTTCATTCTCGAATCGACCTCAAAGATTGCGGATCACAACGACGACCAGTGCGGCCACATCGAACACCAGGTAGAACATCGCCAGCAACCCAAGACGGTCGATGAGCGCCGCGGCGCCCTTCAGGCCGTTGCCGGGACGGCCGATCATCAGGGTCGGCAGCACAAAAGTTGTCGATACGATCACCAACAGCACGCCGTATATCACCCACAACGGATGCGCGCTGGCGACCAGAAAGGCAAGGATGCCCTCAGAGAACCGCATCTTAGCCAGGAAGAAAAGCTGCGCCACGATGGCCCACAGTGAGAGCACCAGGGCGAAGATGCCCAGCAACGCGATCCGGCGTTCAGGTTCCCAACGTCTGGGAAGCAAAACTCCCAGGCAGGCGATGAGAAGGAAAAGCAGCAGGCTCTCCACCAGCGCGAACAGCAAGCCGTAACACAGGACGCCGATGGCATCCCACGCGTTCGTGCGGTCCGTCAGCCACGCCAGATCGCGGAAGGCCAGTACCATCGTCCACGCCTGCTGCGGCAGCGCGCACATAAGAAAGAGCGACCACAGGCCGGCCCGCGTGTAGCGCCCCAATATGAGTTTGGATTGATTCATGTTCCTTCCAGTGATCGCGCTGAGTGTCAGCGCGCCGGCATTATAACGGCAAACATCTTTCGATCCCGCCGTGCAGCGTATCGCCGCGCCTCAGCGATAGGGTCGGTCACTTTCCTGGATGCGGCGCTTCAACTCGCGCAGCATATCTTCCGCCACATCCGGCTGGGCGGTTGAAAGATCCGTTATCTCCTCCGGGTCGGTTCTCAGATCATACAGTCGCACGAGTTCGTCGATGCCTTTCTCGGGGTATCCGAAGAAATACAGCAACTTGTAGCGCTCGCGGATCATCGCCGTGGAGGCTCGCGTCAGCGGTTCGGACGGAGCATTCTTCGCCAGCGCGCACCACGAAAACCTGCCGCGCCGGTTCGGCATCTGCGAACGGAGGCAGCACCACACCCTCCGTCCACGCTGGGATGGGCTTACCCGTGACGTGCGCCAGGGTGGGCAGCACATCCACCGCACTGCTGGGCGTATGGATGTCCAGCCCGCGGGTGCGGCCCGGTTCAAAGATCATCAGGGGAATCCGGATCACGGGCTCGTAGAGCGCCTCCGTGCTGTGGGCGCTGATTCCGCGTTCGAACATCTCGCCGTGGTCTGACGTCAGCACCACCCACGTGTTCTCCAGCAGTCCGGAAGCCTCCAGGGAATCGTAGAACCGGCCGAATTCACGATCCACGTACAGGATGAACTCGTCGTAGTCAGTGCGGCGGCGCAACAGGTCCTGGTAGGAGACTTCGTCGCTGAATATGTCTTCCGGCTTGGCGATCGGTCGCAGCCCATCGTCGCGAAATCGATTAAAGAACTCATGCGTCGTGTTGTACGGGCCGTGAGGTGGCAGCAGATGGAAGTAACCCACGAATGGCCGCCTCAGTCGCGCCAGTCGCGCACCGATCCAATCCACGGCTGTCTCCAGCAGGAACTGGCTGCTGACATCGCCTGTGGACGGAATGCCGCGCGGGAATCGCTGCGCCAGCGCAGGGTCCCGGCTTTCCTGCAGCACCCGGTGCAGGTGCGAGAACATCAGCGAGTAGGCATACCCCTCAGCCTTGATATCCACATTGCGCGTCCAACTCACCGACGCGATGTCATCGTCGTTGACGAACAGGCTGTGCAGAAAGCTGTCATACGATCCCAGGAACAGCGTCTTCCAGGGCACCAACTCATCCATGTCCTGCTTCGCCTGCTCCAACAGGATGTTCGCCCACCCGTTATGTGAATAGCCGATGCGGTAGTAGTCCTGGAACACCCCAAAGAGGTTCCGGTCCTGATACGGGGCCGCCACCATGTTCTTTGCCTGAAGCGCGCGGTGCGTCCATGGCAGGGTACCCGTCAGCAACGAGGCGGTGCCCGGCGTCGTGAAGTTGCTCCCGGCATAGTGATTGTGATAAACAATCGCGCGGTTTGCCAGCCGCTTGAGGTTCGGCGTTGTCTCGCGCGTGTATCCGTTGATCGACACATTGAGAGCCGGAAAACGCATCGAACACGACCACCAGCACGTTCTGCCCGGCAGCCTGGCGCGGCACCGAAGGCCGACAGCAGCTTGAAGAGCTGCGGCGACGCCAGGCTGAGCGGCATCAGCCCTCCGAGCTTCAGGAAATCACGTCGGTTAAGATTCGATGTCATTCGTCTACGTTGGACTCCTGCGCGCCAGGGGCAGTGCTGCTGGAGCCC
Organism: uncultured Chloroflexia bacterium; assembly: GCA_963784915.1. Taxonomy (GTDB): domain Bacteria; phylum Chloroflexota; class Anaerolineae; order Anaerolineales; family Villigracilaceae; genus Fen-1038. Next base: position 57,158 of record CAWATK010000001.1, on the reverse strand, counting down.
GTGCCGCCCGTCAATGTGAGGATGCCGCGGACAATTCTAGTCGCGAAGAGTTAACATCGCCTAATGTGCCGCGGGGCCGCCGGCACCACAATTGCTGGGCACCCGCCGCGACGCAAATCCATCGCTCTTGCTGTTCATTGATATCGTGCATTCCCGCACAAGGGCGTGGATTTTGCCTGCATCCGATGCTCCTCCCCTGCGCCGGTGCGGCTGGCTGCACGTTGTCGAGTGAAATAAATAGTATTATCATCCACGTTGTCGGTATAGACCCACAGAGAGGAGCAGAGGCTATGTTCGGAAAATTCGTTAAGAAGCAAATGGACAAATCCCCCGATGAGGCACTCCAGGATGGCCGCAACGCTGTGAACAAGGGGCTCAGCGGAGGGCTGACCAAGGCGTTCATGGGCCAGGAATTCGTCGACAAGATGAACAACGTGATGGATCAGGGCCAGGCCGCGATCGACATGCAAAAGAACGGTCAGATGTTGGCCATGTCCGGCCTGGAAGCCAGCGCCGAGGTGATGGGCATCGAGGATACGGGCGCCCTGATCAATATGAACCCGGTAGTCAAGCTCAGCCTCAAGGTCTCGCCACCCATGGGGATGCCCGGATTCGAAACGACGGGTCAGAGCGTGGTCTCCAAGATCGCGATTCCTCGCAAGGGCGACACCATCAAGATCAAATACAATCCGGCCAACCCATCCGAGTTCGTGGTGGTCTCGTAACATCCGCCGTGCGTTGTAACGTCTGAGGAGCCAGGAAGCTGCACGGGCCACGCCCGTGCAGCTTCCTTCCTTGATCTGGGTAGCTCAAGGAACCGACCCGGTTATGACCGGCCTATTCGACAGATTGCTCAAACAGATCCCTATTGCCGTTCACCCACTCGAACAGCCGCTGGATGCCATTCTCGAGTCCGATTCGGGGCTCCCAGCCCAGTTCCTTCTTCGCCTTGCGCACATCCGCATAGAACACGCGTTGGTCACCGGGGCGCCAGTCCGCTTGCGTCACCGGGATCTCCCGGCCCAGCAGTTTTTCCAGTAGCGGACCAAACTCCGACCAGACTGCCAGCACGTTCTTCACTCCCCCACCGACGTTGTACACCTGCCCGGCGGCGGCGTCCATCCGACGGATGGCCGCATCATAGGCATCCAATAGATCTTCCACATGCAGGACGTCGCGCACCTGCTTGCCATCTCCGTATATGGTGATCGGTCGGCCGGTTACCGCCGCGATGATCATCCATGCCAGCCAGCCCTGGTCTTCGACTCCGAACTGGCGCGGTCCGTAGATGCATGACTGTCGGAATACCACCGTCCGCAGCCCGTAGATGCGCGCATAATCGCGCACGTACTGATCGCCCGCGCCTTTGCTGCAACCGTACGGACTGTGAAAATCCAGCGGCTGGGACTCACTGCAACCCTCCGCAAGATCCGCATATTGCCAGCGTGTGGCCTTCTCCACGATCTCCACGTCCTCCATGCCGCCATACACCTTATTGGTCGAAGCATAGATGAAGATCGGATTCCTGCCCGAGAGGCGCGCACCCTCGAGCGCGTTAAATGTCCCCAGGGCGTTGGCCTCAAAGTCCGGACGCGGGTGGGTCACCGAAGTCGTCACCGCCACCTGCCCGGCCAGGTGCACGATCACATCGGCGGCCTCGGCAGCCCGGGCCAACGACCTGTGATCTGCCACGTCGCCCTCCACCAGGCGCACCGCATTCCCGCTGAAGGCCGACCGCAGCCAGCTCAGGTTGGCTGTTGCACCGCGCCGGCTCAGGTTGTCATAGATGACGACCTGCTCACCTCGCTGCAGCAGTCGATGCACGTAGTTCGAACCGATGAAGCCGGCTCCTCCGGTCACCAGGTACATGGCGCTCATGTCAGCTCCAACTTATGCATAGTAATAGATGCGCCGTCGGGCAAAGAGAGAGACTGTCAGAATACCGAACACAAATCCGCCGATGTGGGCCCACCACGCCACGCCGCTGCCGCCTGCCCCGCTGATCGTGAGCCAGCCCGAGAAGAGCTGTGAAACGAACCAGACTAGGAGGAAAAGGGTAGCGGGGACCTGGATCACGGTGAAGATGAACAAGATCGGAACCAGGCTGGCCACGCGTGCATGGGGGAACAGTACCAGGTAGGCGCCCAGCACACCGGCGATCGCTCCACTGGCGCCGATCATCGGCTCGGCGCTGGTTGGTAGCACGAATGATTGCAGCAGGCCGGCAGCGACTCCGCTCAGCAGGTAGAAGAGCAGATAACGGCCGCCGCCCATGCGTTCCTCAACGTTGTCACCGAAGATCAAGAGCACCCACATGTTGCTCAGGATATGCCACCAGCCGCCGTGCAGGAACATGGAAGTCAGAACAGTCACCCACTCCGATTGGGGCCGTCCAAACAACTGGGTCGGGACCAAGCCCCAGGTGCGGACGAACCCCTCCAGTACTCCGGTCCCCAGGCTCAGTTCGAAAACAAAGACCAGTACATTGGCGGCCACCAGCAGCCACGTCACCAGGGGAAAGAGTCTGGTGCGGGCGGTGTCATACAGTGGGATCATGCGAACTCGTTCCGCGATCTGAGCCGAAGAAGCTGCCGGTAGATCCCTGAGATCGTGTCGCCCTCCCGGGACAGTGCATAGCCGCCCAGCACAATGCTGGTTAGGTAGTTGAATAACCGCGCAGTCAGCGCGACTGCCAGCGCCGTCGACTGGTCACCCGTCAACAGCGTCAGCGCGCCTCCCAGGGCACCTTCAAAAGTGCCGACGGCCCCTGGCAGGGATGGCACGGCGCCTCCAAACGCGGCCGCGCCCAATCCGAACATTCCCCAAACGAACTGAGTCTGCGGAAAATACGCCCGCATAACCACAAAATAGTTGAGCGCCGCCAGGCCCCAGTTGATGATCATCCAGAGCAGGAACCGGGCGAACAACCAACCATTCGTCAGCACGCCCAGGCCCGTCAGGAACGACTTCAGCAGACCGCCGCCGCGCTGCTGCAGCGCCGGCCACCGGGCGCTCCAACGATGGAACAGCGCAAGCGCTCGCTGCTGGTTGCGCGCCAGCACGTAGAGCCCGATGATGCCCAGCAGAATGACAGCTCCCACATACACCGCAATGCGGCCCGTCGTTCCGATGCCCACGACAAACGGAATGGCGCTCAGGAAGATGACGGCGCTGAAGAACAGATCCGTCGCCCGTTCGATGACGATCGTGGGCAGGATCTCACTGAATGTCATCCCGGAGCGGCGACTCAAAGTGAACGCCCGGCCGAGCTCCCCCAGGCGGAACGGCAGGAAGTTGTTCAGCAGGTAGCCCTCACCAAGAGACAGAAGCGTGTCGCGGTAGCTGGGACGATCGCGCAGCAGCGTCCGCCACACGACGGCTCGAACGAATAGCCAGCCGAACGAGAGCACCAGCGAAAGCGCCAGGAACCGGTAGTCAGCAGAGCGAACAGCCTCCGCCACCCTGGAAAGGTCGACAAAATACAGGATGCCGGCGATAAGTAGGATGCTGATCAGCGCGCCCGGGAGCCAGCGTTTGGCGCTTTGCAGGAAGCTTGGCATGTGTCGTTTGGCCCCGTCGGTGGTGTTCGTGTCCGGCATTAGTCGTCTTCCAGCTTCAACACCGCCATGAAGGCCTCCTGTGGGATCTCCACGTTGCCGACCATCTTCAGGCGTTTTTTGCCGCGCTTCTGCTTTTCCAGCAGCTTCTTCTTTCGGGAGATGTCGCCGCCGTAGCACTTGGCCAGTACGTCCTTACGGGTCGCACGCACATTGGCCCGCGAGATGATTCGCCCACCGGCCGCCGCCTGGATGGCCACGTCGAAGAGCTGTCGCGGGATGATGCCCTTGAGCTTGGTGATAAGTCGCTGCCCCTTGTGGAATGCGTCCGCCTTGTGGACGATGGCCGCCAGCGCGTCCACGGCCTCGCCGTTGACCAGCAGCTCCAGCTTTTGCAGCTCATCCGGGCGGTACTCCAGGAACTGGTAATCCAGGGAGGCGTAGCCCTTGGTACGCGACTTCAGCTCGTCGAAGAAATTCACGATGATCTCCGAGAGCGGAATCTCGAAGGTCAGTTGTACGCGGTGGGGCGCGGGGTACTCCTGCGACTTGTAAATGCCGCGCCGCCCAGTGGCCAGTTCCATGATCGGCCCATAGAACTCGGTCGGCGTGATGATCTCGATGGTCATCCAGGGCTCGCGCACTTCGACGATCTTGCTTTCGTCCGGCAGTTCCGCCGGCGAATCCACGGCCATCGTCGAGCCGTCGATCAGCGCCACCTCGTACTCCACGGACGGCGCGGTGAAAACCACGTCCAGCAGGTATTCGCGCTCAATGCGCTCCTGCACGATCTCCATGTGGAATAACCCCAGAAACCCGGCCCGAAAGCCAAACCCCAGGGCCTGGGACGTCTCGGGCTCGAACGTCAGTGAGGCGTCATTCAGTTGCAGTTTGTCGAGCGCTTCTCGCAACTCAGGGTAGTCATCCGCCTCCACTGGGTACACGCCCGCGAACACCATGGGTTTGGGGTGGCGGTAGCCCGGCAATGGCTCGGTGGTGGGCTGAGATGCCAGGGTGATCGTGTCGCCGACTCGGCAGTCGCGCACCGTCTTGAGCCCGGTGGCAATGTAACCCACCTCTCCTGCCGAGAGCCTCTCCGTTGGCCGCATGTCCGGCCCGAAGAAGCCGATCTCGATCGGCTTCAGGTTGGCATGTGTAGCGAACATGTGCAGCGTGTCGGTCATCCGAACGACGCCCTCAAATACCCGCATATAGGCGATGACGCCCTTGTAGGAATCGTAGTGCGAGTCGAAGATCAACCCTCGCAGCGGCTTGTCGGAGTCGTCCCGGGGGGGTGGGATACGCTCCACGATTGCATCCAGGACCTGGTCGATGTTGACACCGTCTTTGGCTGACACGCGAATGACGCCCGCCGCGGGCACTCCAAGAAGGGCGCCAATATCCTCGGCCACCTCGTCCGGCCGCGCGGACGGCAGGTCGATCTTGTTGATCACGGGAATGATGACCAGGTCGGCATCCAGGGCCTGGTACAGATTCGCCAGCGTCTGAGCTTCGATGCCCTGCGTTGCGTCCACCACCAGTACTGCCCCCTCGCAGGCCACGAGCGCTCGGCTCACCTCGTACCCAAAATCCACATGCCCCGGAGTGTCGATCAGGTTTAGTTCATAGGCGTTTCCATCGGCCTTGCGCGTAGCTCATTCGCACGGCCGAGGCCTTGATGGTCACGCCCTTCTCACGTTCCAGGTCCATTGTGTCGAGGATCTGCTCGGTGGTGTCCCGGTCCGAGACCGTGCCGGTGAGATGCAGCAACCTGTCGGCCAGCGTGGATTTCCCGTGGTCGACGTGAGCGATGATGCAGAAATTACGTATCTGGGCCGGCATTGTGGCAGGAAGTATATACCATCGCCCCTCCGGGGACCTTGCGCGTCGGCTTGGGCCCCGCCACCGGGCCTGGTCCTGGCACCAACAAAGCTGTAAGCGCGCTCTGGGACCACGCTGTGTTAGCATTCGAGCAGTAGAGATTTCCGATAAGGGCAAACCTGTCGAAAGGCAGGGGCGCAAAGCTATGGGTCTAAAGATGCTTGCATCCATGACTGCCAGGCCGCCGAAGAAGTCCGCATGGGCTGTCCGCTTCCTCGCGCGGCCTGGTCAACGTCGACCAGGCTATTTGTTTTCTTCGATTCTGCCGCAGCGAGGAGGCCGCCATGCTCCACTCCAGTTCGTTCAGCACGTCGCCGGTTTATCATAAGCCCGCCTATCTTCAAGTCATCTCTCTTCTCGCCATAGGCTATCTGATCTACTACCTATGGTGGCGGGTGACCTCCAGTCTCAATCCAGATGCGCCTTTCTTCTCGTGGATCTCTGGTCCTGGCGGAGGCATTCGGTGCATGCAGCTACGTGCTGTTTGCATGGATGACGCGTGACATTTCCCCCACGCGGCGCTACAAGCCGGCCCCCGCCGGGCTGGCGGTTGACATCTTGGTTCCCACGTACGACGAACACCTCGACGTCCTGGAAGCCACACTGGTGGGCTGCAACCAGGTGTCCTATCCCCACCGCACCTACATACTGGACGATGGCCGCCGCCCCGAAGTCCGGGCGCTGGCCACGCGCCTCGGGTGCGATTATTTCACTCGGGACTTCAACACGCACGCCAAGGCGGGCAACCTGAACGCCGCCCTCGTACGTACCAGGGGTGAGTTCGTGGTCGTTCTCGACGCGGACATGGTGCCTCAACGCGATCTCCTGGATCGTACACTGGGTTACTTCGAGGACGGCGGCCTGGCCGTCATCCAATTGCCTCAGGAATTCTACAATCGGGACTCGATCCAGCACTACCGCAAGCAGCCAACCTGGCACGAGCAGGCGTTGTTCTTTCGCATCATCCAGCCGGGCAAGAACCATTCCAATAGCGCCTTCTGGTGCGGCAGCCCGTCAGTCATTCGTCGTCTGGCGCTGGAGGATGTGAGCGGGGTCGCAACCCCCACGATCACCGAGGACATACACACCTCCGTGCGTTGGCACAGCCGGGGCTGGTCGTCCTACTACTTGAACGAACCTCTGGCCTTCGGCATCGCGCCCCAGACGATACGGGCTTTCCTGATCCAACGGCTGCGGTGGGCCACGGGTACTATGCAGCTGTATGGCAGTCGCGAGAGTTCACTTTGGATCCGGGGGCTGACCATTCGCCAGCGACTGTCGTACTTCGCCAGTTTCATGGCGTACTTCGAGTCCTTCCAGAAGCTCATCCTGCTTGCCACGCCCGCCTTGATCATCGTCCTCGGCGTATTCCCCATGCGGGTCCATTTTTGGGACTTCGTCGTGCGTTGGGTGCCATACTTTGCCATCAGTTTGACCGCAAATGTGCTCGCCGGCCGCGGCCACTTCCGCTACTTCCAGACAGAAAAATACAACATGCTCAAGATGGTCGTCTTCATTCAGGCCATCCTGACTTTCTTCACGCGCCGGCGCCAACGATTTCGCGGTGACGCCCAAGAGCGTCGGACCAAACGTCTATGCTCTGGAAACCCGTTCTCTCTCTGCCTATCTGATCATCTACGCCATCCTGACCGCCACAGTTACCTACGGCCTGTTGAAGATCAATAGTTGGCAGACCTCCAGTCTTGGGGTAGAAGCCTTGATCATCACACTGACGTGGGCTCTCTACAACGCCTTCACACTGCTGGGCGGTTTGAGTGACGTTTTGAGCCGTCCCCATGAGCGCCAGCAATACCGTTTCCTGGTCAACCTCAACGCAGAACTTGACCGAAGAGGCATCTCCCCTCTTCCACCCCAAGTACAGCTCCGCGACATCTCCATGGGCGGAGTGGGTCTCTGGGCCCAGAGCGGGAATACACCCATGGATCTACCCTCCTCCATCACGTTCTTCTCTCCCCACGGCAAGCTCATTCGGCTGCCGATTGCTCAGCAGCATGTGCAGGCTGGAGCCACGGGTAAGCCTGCCCTCGTCGGTGCGTCCATCGTGGATCCCAGCCCGGATGATCGGGACAGGCTGTTCGAATTCTTGTATGTCGATCTGCCTGAGCGGTGGCGTCGGTTCGGTGTGGCAGAGTACGCGCCCCACGAGCACGTGCCGCCGGAAAAACTCATGCCGGAGTTCGCTCCGGCCTACGCCGGCGTGACTTGTCCCAGCTAGGCAGCGGGCGCGTCGCTCTGAAGCGCCGTCCGCACAAGCTCCGCCACATCGCCGCCACTGCCCTCGACCCCTGCGGGCGTGAGCCATGCCAGGAACTCGACATTTCCTTTCGGACCCAGGAGCGGACTCCTCGGAGTCCCTGAGGTTGCAGTTTGTGCGAGGCGGAAAACTCCAACACCTCCAGCAGGATCTGCTGGTGTAACGCAGCGTCCCGGATCACACCCTTGCCGTGTGCCACCGCACCGCGGCCGGCCTCGAACTGGGGCTTGATCAGCGCCACAATACTCCCTCGTGCGTCTGCGCCCACCGCCGGCATCCAATTGCGAACCACCGGAAGCAGCAGGCGCAACGAAATGAACGATGCATCGACGGTGACAAGTGAGAATCGACTCCGGCAGCCGCTCAACAAAGCGCGGCATTGGTCTGTTCCATAACCACCACACGACTATCCTGCCGCAACTTCCAATGCAGGATGCCCTTGCCCACATCGATGGCGTAGACCCGCGCGGCTCCGCGCTGCAATAGGCAATCCGTGAAGCCGCCGGTCGAGGCTCCCACATCCGCGCACACCAGCCCGCCAACGTTGAGCCCGAAGGCCGTCAGGGCTGCCTCCAGCTTCTCCCCGCCGCGAGAAACGAACCGCGGTCCCTGCTCCAACGCCAGCCGCGCCTCCGTGTGGACGGGCGTCCCGGGCTTTAGCTCCACCTCACCGTTGATCCGAATCTTGCCGGCCATGATCAACGCCTGTGCGTGTGCCCGCGTTTCGGCCAGGCCGCGTTCCAGCACCAACGCATCCAGCCGCATCTTGGCCATGCGGGCATTGTAACGCCGGGCATCGTGTCTTTTGGATTATGATTGTCGCATGCTCCTGGCTCTCTTGAGGACCATGCGTCCACGCCAGTGGACCAAGAATGTGTTTGTCTTCGCCGCGCTGGTCTTCGACAAACAACTACTCATCCCCGAGTCCTTCCTGCGCACGCTGGGCGGCTTCATGCTGTTCTGCCTGGTGTCATCATCGGTCTACATCTTCAACGACCTGGCGGATATCGAGGCCGACCGGCAGCACCCGCAGAAACGCCTTCGCGCCATCCCTTCCGGCAGGCTTCCGGTGCCGGTGGCCTGGGCGGCGAGCGTGGTACTGGTCGTTGTGTCCCTGCTGCTGGGCTGGTTTCTCTCTCCTGCCTTTGCGCTCGTGATCGCCGCCTACTTTCTGCTAAACGTTGCCTACAGCAAGTGGCTCAAGCATGTCTTGATCCTGGATGTGCTGGTGTTGGCCGCTGGCTTTGTCTTGCGTGTCGACGCGGGCGTCCGCCTGATCCAGGTCGAGCGATTTTCGCCCTGGCTCTATGTGGTCATGACGCTGCTGGCGCTCTACCTGGGTTTCGGCAAGCGGCGGGCTGAGCTGGCTCTCCTGACCGACGATGCCGCCAATCACCGCAAGGTGCTGCAGGGCTATACCGTCCCGCTCTTGGATCAGTACATCATGATCGTGTCCGGTATGACCATTGTGAGCTACTCACTGTACACTTTTTCAGCTCCCAATTTGCCGGCCAATCACACCATGATGCTGACAATTCCATTCGTCGTCTATGCCATCTTCCGTTATCTGTACCTGATCGAAGTGGAGCACGCCGGCGGCGCCCCGGAGGAGATCCTTCTGAGCGATCGTCCATTCCAGGTCTCCATGCTGCTCTGGGCCGCGGCCGTCCTGGCTGTCTTCTACCTTTCCTAAGTGAAAGCCTCCGCTCCCGGCAAGATCATTCTGTTCGGCGAGCACGCCGTCGTGTATGGCCGCCCGGCCCTCGCGGTCCCGGTCACGCAGGTTCACGCCGAAGCAGAGGTCACCCCCTCATCCCGCCCTGGGATCTGGATCGATGCCCCGCAGGTGGGTCTGAACGCAGAGCTCACATCCATCCCAACGGACCAGCCGCTGGCCGCGCTGGTTCACAATCTGCTTTTTGCCTGGCAAATCGATCCATTTCCAGATCTGAACATCCGGGTTTCATCCAGCATTCCCATCGCCTCGGGGCTCGGCTCGGGTGCAGCCGTTTCGGTGGCGCTCATCCGCGCGCTCGCCGGCGCGCTGCAGCATCCACTCAGCGAAGAGGAGGTCAGCGCCTATGCGTTCGAGATTGAACGATTGCACCACGGAACACCGTCGGGAATCGACAACACGGTGATCTCTCGCGCGTGGCCCGTGTACTTCAACCAGGGGCGGCCCTTCCAGGTTCTGCAGGTCCCTGAGCCTTTCACGGTGGTCATCGGTGACTCGGGCACTGCGGCTCCGACGCGCGAAGCCGTGGCCGGTGTCCGCCAGCTGTGGCTTGATGACCCAGGCACGACGGAGGCCGCCTTCGATGCCATCGGCCTCATCGCCCAAATGGCCCGCGAAGCAATTGAAACCGGCATGTGGCGGCACCTCGGTCCGTTGATGAACGAGAACCACGCTCTGTTGCAGCGCCTGACGGTTTCATCCCCCGAGCTCGATCGGCTTGTTGATTCGGCCCGCCAGGCGGGGGCCCTCGGTGCCAAGCTAAGCGGAGGCGGTCGTGGTGGAAACATGATCGCCCTCGCGCCCTCGAGTAACCCCCAGGCCGTGGCGAATGCCCTCACGGCCGCCGGCGCCGCGCGGGTGATCGTTACCACGGTTCATTCTTCCAAATGACCCTGAGAACCGTGGCTCAGACGCTCTCGACAAAACATCCATGAGCGATACCGCGGATGCCATCATCATCGGTGCCGGTGTTCAGGGCGCCAGCGTGGCCTTTAACCTCGCTCGGCGCGGCCTTAAGGTATTGATACTCGAGAAGCGTTTCGTGGCTGCGGGCGCCACCGGTCGCTCCAGCGGGCTCGTGCGCATGCACTACGACGTGCGTCAGGACACGGAACTGGCCTGGCTCTCCTTCCAGTATTTCCGCGATTGGAAGGATCGAGTTGGAGGCGAATGTGGTTTCACGCGCACCGGCTTCCTCCAATTGGTCAGGCCGGGGGATGTGCCCCTCATGAAAGCCAACGTCGCCATGCACCAACACATCGGTGTGCCCGTTATGCTCGTGGATGCGAGTGATGTCCGGCGCCTTGCGCCGTCGTTCGCCACAGACGACGTCGAGCTTGCAGCCTACGAGCCCGAATCCGGCTACGCGATGCCCAGCGATACTGCCGCTTCCCTCGTCAACGCGGCCCGCGAAAGAGGCAGCCGCCTGGTGCAGGACTGTGCCGTGACGGGCATCACTGCGCACGCCGGAAAGGTCACAGGCGTTCAAACGAACCACGGCGTTTTCAGTGCACCCATCGTCGTAAATGCCGCCGGAGCGTGGGCCGGACAGATCAATGCCATGCTGGGACTCGACCTCCCATACGACACGTGGCGCCACGACACGATGTTCGTTCGCCGGCCGCATGCGATCGTCACGCAGCACCCGACCGTGATCGATGATGCCAACAGCATGTACTTTCGGCCCGAGGGCGGCCTGACGCTGGTCGGGCTCGAGGATGGCAACCCACTCGGCGAATCACCTGACGCCGACGCCGACCGTGCCCTCCCGGGTTTCGTCGAGCGCGGCATCGACCGGTTGACACGACGAATTCCTGCCATGGAAGGCGGCAGTCTGCACTCAGCACACGGCGGCGTCGACGGCATCACGCCCGATCAGCACCCACTGCTCGGCCCTGCCGGCCCAGACGGGTTCTATCTGGATTGCGGATTCAGCGGCACGGGCTTCAAGACGGCACCCGCGGTTGGACTGTGCATGTCACAGCTCATCCTGGATGGTGCGGCCAGTGCGGTGGACATCTCCATCTACGCGCCGGATCGTTTCATTCATCACAAGCCCATTAGGGGGGCTCATGCGTATGGCGACGTCTGGCGTTAATACCTGTCGCCCGCGTGCGCAGTGATTGACGCTGGCTCGCATGTGGGGTACCCTCCAGCGTCCGCTGGCGCTAACCTTACCGGTACCCCATGTCGTCCACCTTTCCTTCCGGCACAGTAACCTTCCTTTTCACCGATCTCGAAGGCAGCACAAAGCTTTGGGAGGCCTTCCCTGACCAGATGCAGGGTGCCTTGGCGCGCCATGATAATTTGTTGCGACTCGCCATAGAAGACAACGGCGGACGGGTCATCAAGACCACCGGGGATGGATTTCACGCAGTGTTCGAAACGGGGCAGGCCGGCATTGGCGCCGCGCTGCAGGCCCAGCAATCCCTGGTCGAATCAACCTGGGAAGAGATCCACCCAAATGGACTTCGGGTCCGCATGGGGCTCCACACGGGCGAGGCCGAGCAGCGCGGCGGCGACTACTACGGCCCGGCGCTCAACCGGGCTGCACGCCTGATGGCCGTGGCCCACGGATGTCAGACCCTTCTTTCCACTACCACCGCTGACCTCGTCCGTGATCAGTTGCCGCCTCAGGCCTCATTGCGAGACCTGGGCGAGCACCGCCTCAAGGACCTCGTCCGACCCGAGCATATCTTCCAACTCAATCACCCACGCCTGCCGGCGGAATTTCCCCCGCTGCGTTCCGTCGACGCCTTCCCAAACAACTTGCCGGTACAGATCACCAGTTTCATCGGCCGGGAACAGCAACTCGAGCAGGCCCGGCAGCGCCTGGCCAGCGCGCATCTTCTCACACTCATCGGTCCCGGCGGCACCGGCAAGACGCGACTCTCCCTGCAGCTGGCAGCAGACATGCTGCCGCAATTCCAGGATGGCGTCTGGTTCGTCGAGTTGGCGCCCATCACCGATCCGTCTCTCGTGCTGCGGACTCTGGCGGCCGTGTTCGGCCTGCGCGAGCAGATGGGCATGCCGCTTCACGACCTGCTGATCGACTACCTGCGTCTCAAGGAGTTGATGCTGGTCGTCGACAACTGCGAGCACCTGGTGGATGCCTGTGCGCAGCTGATCGAGCAGCTTCTGCATGCCTGCCCGCGTCTCAAGATTATCGCCAGCAGCCGCGAAGCTCTGGGCATCGCCGGCGAAACTGTTTACCGCGTGCCTTCCCTGGCCCTTCCAGATGAATCCGATCCCACGCCGAAGGCATTGGCCCATTCCGAATCCGTCCAGCTGTTCGTCGAACGCGCCTCCGCTGCCAATCCCCGCTTCAGCCTCACGGATCAGAACGCACTCGCTGTTGCTCAGATCTGCCGCCGCCTGGACGGTATCCCCCTCGCACTGGAGCTCGCGGCGGCGCGCCTCACGGCATTCTCCGCCGAGCAGGTGGCCTCGCGCCTCGACGATCGCTTCCGTCTGCTCACGGGTGGCAGCCGCACGGCATTGCCGCGCCAGCAGACACTGCGCGCCTTGATCGACTGGAGCTACGACCTGCTGACCGAGCCCGAACGCAGTCTATTCCGGCGCTTCTCGGTTTTCGCAGGTGGCTGCACCTACGATGCCATCGAGAGCGTCTGCGAACAGTTGGACGTGCTCAATCTGCTCACACAGCTGGTCAACAAGTCGCTTGTCGCCGTTGAAGATGAACAAAGTGAACCCCGTTATCGCTTGCTTGAGACCGTGCGTCAGTATGCGCGCGACAAACTGGTGGAGCTGGGCGAGGCCGAGCAGGCGCGCGAGGCACATTTCAAGTTCTTCATGCGACTGGTGGATATGGCCGGCGCCAAGCTCGGCACCGCTGAGGCATTGGAGTGGGTCCGCCGACTGGATGCGGAATATGACAATCTGCGCGCCGCGTTTGACTGGGGCATGGAAAACTGCATCGACGTCACTCTCCTAGCGGTGCCTCAGATCATGCGCTACTGGATGCGGCGCGGACACGAAGAAGAAGGGCGCCGGTTCATCGCCGCCATCAGCGAGCGCGCCGAGCACATGCCCGTGCCGGAAGGGGATGCGGGGCGCGCCTGGCTGAGCGCCCTGGGTCATGCCTGGAACAGTGGTGCCATGCTGGCCTACAGCCAGGGCGATAACGCCCGGGGCATTCCGCTGGCGCGGCGCGCCGTGGAGCTGGCGCAGCGCGCCGGCGATAAGTTTCTACTTGCTCTGGCCCTGGGTTTCCAGGCGTCGTCCACGGTCTTCCTGGGGCGCTTCGACGAGGCCGTGCCAGTGCTGGAGGCTTCGCTGGCCGCCGCCCGCGAGAGCGGAGATCCGACGGTGGGAGGCATGTCAATGGGCATGCTGGGTCAGATCTTGTCCCTAAAAGACCCGCAGTCGACTCAGGCGCAGCAGTACATAGCCGAGGGCTCCGACCTTATGACGCGGACCGGCGACCGCTGGATGGCCGCCATGGCACTGCTCGGCATGGCCATGAACGCCGCTGCGCGCCGCAAGTTCGATGAGGCCCGTTCCCGTTTCGCTTCCATTCGCCCGCTCTTCCAAGAGCTGGGCGATCGCCACCGGCTTAACATGGTCAGCAGCGAGATCGCGCACATCGATCGCCACGAGGGAAACCTGGATGCCGCCGAGGCAGCCTATCGGGAGACCATCGTCGCCTGGAAGCGCCTGGGGCATCGAGCTGCCATTGCTCATCAACTCGAGTCTTTTGCCTTCATTGCTCAGCGACGGGAAGATGGCGGGCGCGCCGCGCGTCTGTATGGGGCGGCCGAGGCTCTGCGAGATGCCATCGGCATACCCATGACCGAAGCGGAGAAGGCGGAATATCAGGCTGAGGTGGCGCGGCTTCGCCTGGGCATGGATGAAGGCGCCTTCGCGTCCGCCTGGGCAGAAGGACGTGGCCTCACATTGGAACAAGCCATCGCGTACGGAGTCACGAACACGCTCTCTCGCTCGTAGCCCTCCGAAAACCCTGCTAGCCACCCATGATCTGCAAATAGTGGCGGTCGAATGCCGCCAGCAGGCTCTCCCGCGGCGAATACCAGCCGGGCACGTACGCCTGCGAGCTCACGCCCAACTGTCCCAGCTCACACACACGCCAATCCTGACGGTTCGTCTCGTCCCAGAAATCCACCGCTTCCTGCGGCCGGAAATCGGCGCTCTCAAATGCCTCGGGGTTGAACAACCACTCACTGACGATCGTACTGCGTCCGGGTGCGTGCGGCGTCACGAGGTGGAACATCACGTAGTCCGGGTGGATGTTCAGCAGCAGGTTCGGTAGCACCGAGTAGTAGTACCCCCGCCGCGCATGTTCACCCAGGTCACCCAGCGCCGGTGCGCACAACCGGCCGCTCACGGTCATGCTTTCCTCCAGAATATCCATGTACCCGCCCAGGAACGGACCTTCGATCAGATCATTGTTGCCGCTCGTATAGTCCGTTACTTTGCTCAGCAGCGGATGGATTGTCGGGCAGTGGTAGCACTCGTTGAAGTTCTGAAAGATGTACTTCCAGTTGGCCCTCACCTCGTATGGCGCTGCGCGAGTGAGATCGCAGCCCGCTCAGGTTCCACGGGGCAAAACGATCCAACAGAGGCGCATACAGATCCTCAAATGGAGTCGGCGTTCCGCTGCCAAGGAAGACAAAGATGAATCCCTCCCAAAGGTGCACCGGCGCCGGCGCGCAGCGGATACTCGTTCCAATCAAAGCCCTTCACCTCTTTCATGAACGGCGCGCCGATCAACGTGCCGTCCAACCCGTAGGTCCAGGCGTGGTACGAACACTGGATGCTGCTGCTGAAGCGCCCTTCGGACTGCTCGCAGATGCGCGTACCCCTGTGGCGGCAAACATTGTAGAACGCCCGCACACCATCCCGCTTGTCGCGCACCACGATCAAGCTCTCGTCAAATGCATTCAGCAGGAAGTACTCGCCTGCCGAGCGGATGCGGCTCTCATGCCCGGCGCAGTACCAGTAGCCCTTGAATATCCGGTCGACCTCGCGGGCATACACATCCTCGGATGTGTAGTAGACCTGCGGCAGGGTCATCGACCCCGCCACATAATGTTCGTCCGTCCGCTTGAAAGTGGCCATGGCTCTCTCTCCTCTCGCTCGTGCAGAACGGCAATTCACCGCGCAGCGCTGGCGGTCCCCGTTTGCCTTCTGCCGAAATCCATCACGAATGCCTGCGCGTGCGTCAAGAACACAAAGCCGTTCCGCCGCAGGATCGGGCCGCTCATCGGACTCGTGTCAACCACCAGGAAGCGCACACCGTGCGCCCTCGCCTCCCGGGCCCGGGCCTGCACCAGCGCCTTGTAGAGCCCCTTGCCGCGATGGGCAGCCAGCGTCGCCCCGCCATACAGCTCCGCCCACCGCGATCCGGGATAGTAGCGGATCCACGCACGCGCACGCGGCCTCATCGCCCACGTAGGCCAGGTACACGCTCAATTGGTCGGGCGTGGCCGTCATCTCCGCTGCGAGACCTGCCTCAAGCTCATCGGTCGGCTCGGCCCATACCTCGTTCTCGATCCGCATGACGGCGGCCAGTTCATTGGGATCCATGATGCGACGTATTGTGACCTCCGATGGCTCCCAGAATCCCTCGGGCGTCTCGTCCATGTCCAACGCCAGCACTGCCTCCAGTTCCTCAGCCTCGAACCCGCGCGCCGCCAGCCTCTTTTTCAGGTCGGGCGGCGTATCGTGATCATAGACTTTCCACTCGAACTCCCCGCCGTGGTCGCGGAAGAAATCAACGGTGGAACTGATGGCATCTTCGGCATTCGAAGCGTCCAGCCGCGTGTAGATCACCCATCCGGCACGCGGACTCGGCGGCAGGGCAAGGAAATAAGTCAGTCCCGGTCGCTTGTGTATGTGCGCCCGATTCGCGGGCGCATCTCTGCGCATTTCCTGGTCGTACAGATCGAGAATGGCTTTTGCGTCCATACCTGGAAGTTCACTCTCGTGATGCACTGCCGCTGGGTGTCACGCAACAACCCCTCCGTGCGGCGGGATTCTACTGTGGCCGCAGCGCCACCCCGGCAGCATTGCGACCGGCGGCGCCACTCACACCGCCGCCGCCGTGCACACCGCTGCCGCATAGATACAGGTTGCCGATGGGCGTTCGGTGATCCGACCATCCCGGCACTGGCCGCATGAACAGGAATTGATCCAGCATCAGCTGGCCCTGGTTCGGGTCACCCTCGGTCAGTCCGTAGGTGGTTTCGAGATCACGCGGGGTGATCAATTTGCGAACAAGGATGGAAGCTTCCAAGTCGGGGAAGCTTGAAGCCAATGTATCCAGAACCAGTCGCTCCAGATGGGAGCGCTGTTCCGCCCAGGTGGAGGCCCTGAGAGCAAAGGGCGTGTATTGAACGTGAACGCTGACCACATCCCCATGGGTGGTCAGCTCCAGGTGTGGTCGCTCTGAGATGTCCCCGTATTTCGCCGCGTCGTAGGCTCTCTCAAGCTGGACCACGGATGGCGTCAACACAACCGTCCCCTCAGGGATACCATGACGTCCATCCGTCAGCAGATGCAGCTTCGAGACCGAGCCACGCAGCTTGATCGATTGAGCGTGCCACACGAATTCAGGCGGCAGATTGACTGGCTCGACCAGCGACAGGAACGTGCGCTTGGGGTCGACCGCCGAGAGCACGGCGCCGGCCTCGATCTCCTCGCCGCTTTCCAGGAGGACGCCGCGGCATGAGTATGCCTGCGTAAGGATCCTGCCGACTTCCGCGTCCACCCGTATCTGACCGCCGAAACGCGTGACGGCTTGTGCCAGCGCCCGGGTGATCTCCCCCGCCTTACCCACGTTGTTGTGCGCCAGGCCGCCGCGATTCATCCAGTTGTGCAGCAGGGTGTATCCCGTCCCGGCGCTCATGGGGCCGAGCGTCACCGCATGCACCGCCACGGACGCCACCGCGGCTTTGAGCTCCTCGGACTCAAACCACTCCTCCAGGAACTCCAGCGTCGTCATCGGCAGCATGCGAATGACTCGGAGCATGTCCTTTCCACCCAATAGTCGCAGGTCAAGCCCCAGTTCCGCCAGCCCAAGCCCTGCCCGCAGGCTCATGCCCCGCGGCAGCCGCGGCATGATGGTGGCATACGCCTCTTCCAGGAATTCGCGCGGCATGGTTCATGAAGCTCACGAACTCGGGCCATCGGGCTGCATCCTTCTCGGAGAACCGCCTGATGGATTCGGCCGCGATTTGCGGGTCAGCATCGATGACCAGTTGTCCGTCGCTTGCCGCGCCAAAGCGCAGGATGAATGGCGGCCTGGTAGCGGGTTCGGCGATGGACAATCCCAGGTCCTTGACGATGTCCGGTCTCAGTTGGCCGCCCGTCCACACTGCGTCCGCGGAGAAGCCCGGCGCAAATTCCTCGGTTACGCACGAGCCGCCGACAGCCGAGCGCCGCTCGAGCACCAGGACCCTGCGTCCGGCCTTCGCCAGATACGCGGCGGTCACCAGGCCGTTGTGGCCCGCGCCGATGACGATGAAGTCGTACCGTTCAGGATTCATTCCGCAATCCACGCGCCTGGTCATCACCGGCTGCCCCAGTCCTTCAACATCTCCGTCGCCGCCAGTTTTCCGGGCGCGCCCATGACGCCTCCACCCGGGTGTGCCCCGGCCGCGCCGAAGTAATAGCCGCGCAGCGGCGTCCGGAAATCTGCCCACTTCGGCACCGGCCTCAGGAAGAATATCTGATGCAGCAGCAGCTCACCGTGGAAGATGTTGCCGCCCGTGATGCCGGCGATGGCCTCAATGTCCTTCGGCGTGATCACCTGCATACCGACGATCGCCTTGCGGATGTTCGGCGCATAGCGCTCGATCGTGGCGATCACCGTCTCGCCCAGTTGATCCCGTTTCGCGTCGTCCCAGCCGCCTTCGACGTCATAGGGCGCGTATTGCACGAAGCACGACATGACGTGCTGCCCGGGCGGGGCCATATCCGGGTCGATCATGGACGGGATGATGATGTCGATATACGGCTGTCGCGAGACCCTGCCGTACTTGGCGTCGTCATAGGCGCGCTCGATGTAATCGATGCTCGGGCTGATGGATATCGCCCCGCGATGCAGCGCGCCCTCGCCCGGCAGCGCCGTGAAATCCGGAAGCCCGCTCAGGGCGATGTTCACCTTGGCCGAAGAGCCGCGCACCCGGAACCCCTCGATGGAGGCGACGAAATCGTCTGGAAGATGCTTGCGTTCCACGAACTTGAGGAAGGTTCGCTTGGGGTCTGCGGCGCTCAGCACAGCCCGGGCCTGCAGTTCCTCGCCGCTCTCCAACGCCACCCCCACGGCTCGTCCGCCTCTGACGATCACCTGCTGCACCGGCGCCTCGACGCGTATCTCCACGCCCAGCGCCCGCGCCGCCGCTGGCGATGGCCCCGCTGACTCCGCCGGAGCCACCCTTGGCAAAGCCCCAGGCCCGGAACGCACCGTCGATCTCTCCCATGTAGTGATGCAGCAGCACATACGCGGTCCCGGGCGAGCGCGGACCGAGGAACGTCCCGATGATTCCGCTGGCAGCCTTGGTGCCCTTCAAGGCATCGGTCTCGAACCATTCGTCCAGCAGGTCCGCGGAGGATTGCGTGATCAGCTTGGCGAGTTGGTAGAGCTCCTTTTCCTTCAGGCCCGCGGCGTACTGACCGAGTCTGCAGCATTCCCAGCAGATCACGCGGGCTGAGCGACGCGGGGTTCGGCGGCACCATGCTGAAGCAGCGGCTTGATGGCCTTGGCCATGCGCGCCATCAGACGCGAGTACTCGTCGTAGGCCTCGGCATCCCTGGGCGAGTGCCGGTAGATCTCGCGCCGCGTCAGGTCGTGATCGTCCCACGCGGCCAGGTAGTCCCCGTTGTCCATGGGCGTGAAGGTCGATGGCAGCGGCAGGATCTTCAATCCATGTTTGGGGAGTTCGAAGCTCGCGGATGATCTCGGGGCGCAGCAGGCTGACAACATAGGAGAACTCACTGAACTTGTAGCCCGGGAAGATCTCCTCCGTCACAGCCGCGCCCGCCAACGATGTGCCTGCGCTCCAGCACCACCACCTTCTTGCCGGCGCGCGCAAGATACGCGGCAGCCACCAGCCCGTTGTGCCCGCCTCCGATCACGATCGCGTCGTACGATTGACTGCTCATCTCATTTGGTAGGGGCCATACAGGACCCGAGCCCACCAGAGAGCCGCAACGGCCAGCGCCGCTCGACCGAAGTGATGGACCGCATCCATTGCATTTGGGTCTTAGATGTGCAATAATGCACGTAGGGGCCGCCAAGCCCAACTACAGAGGAGAACTGCGAGATGAAACTTACACCTCCAAAGAACATTACCTTCTGGATTGCCGTCGTACTCGGTTTTCTTGCCCTGCTTTCCTTCACCGGCACGCTCACCTTTCTGCCCATTGAAGCCTTCTGGCTGGCATTTGCCGGCCTCGTGCTCCTGATCATCGCGCTCCTGGTCAAGGGCCTGTAAAGAATCCGACGCTTGGCGGATGGAAGATCTCCTTGTGGTCTCCACAAGGAGATCTTTCTTATCCGCGAGGCTCCCAGCCCGCGCTCGGTTCATCCCTGCATTTCCAGGAATCCAGGTGGGTTTGGCGCAGCCATTGCCTCGACCTCACGACCTGAGCGCCGTGGCCACGCTGCTCCCGGGCTCAAACAGATGCTTGAACCAACGCAGCGCATTGGCTCGCGTCTCGCGGGCTGGCATCCTGATCCAGGATCTCGACTCCGAAGGCGCCGATGTCTTCGATGCACCAGTCGTGCTGATAGTATGCCAGCGCCAGGGGATCGACGCGGTCTGATCCGTAGGCGGCAAAGAAATCCCGCTCCTGCTCGGCGGCAGCTCAGCCAGCACAAACATCAGGTCGCGCTCCCTGGGCGCCAGCATGACATCGTCCCAGTCGATGACGTACATGCGTCCATCAGTGCCCAAGAGCAGATTGCCGGTGTGAACATCCCCGTGGCACAGCACCATCGGCCAGGATGCCAGCCTGCACTGCACGCCGCAGCGCGGCTCGTGCGCTCGATCAGCGCTGCGATCTTGCCGCACTCAGCGCGCCAGAAGCGGACCAACTCAGCCGAGATGGCATCAACGCCCGGTCTGAGTGTCAATGCTGTAATTGCATGTCCTGCACCCACTGGCAGCCGACGTGCAGAGAACGTCTCGCGTCGGATTCGGTTCTCAACCTCGGCTGGCACGTCAAGGCTGTGAAGCCGGCCCAGGAATCTCCCGAGGTGCGCTCCACAGCCAGGTGTCATGCCCACATCCATGGCACGTTCGCCCGGGATGAACGGCTGTACGCGCAGCGTGAGGTCATCCACCTGGCCGAGGATCTCTCCGGCTGAGCGTCGCGCACAGGCGCGATGACCTCAGAGAAGCCCTGCGTCGCCAGGAACATCGGCGCCCAGGCTCCGGCCTCATCGACGCGCCCCTTGCTCACCTTAACGAAGTAGGCCTGGTTTCCGGCTTCGGCGCGGTATGCCCAGGCAGCGGCATCCAAGCCCCGCGGCACAAACTCCAGCTGGGTCGCCCGGATCGACGTAGCAGTCCTCCAGCGCCTGCAGGATCACCGCATCCGGAATGTCCGGCTTCTCGATCACTTCTTCTTCCACTCCGGCTCATAGAACGGCAACTGGACGACCGTCGCGGGCGCGTGCTGGCGCTGATGCTCCACGGTGACCTCCAGGCGCACGCGCGTCTCCGGCCTTGAAATATGGGCGCCGCAGGTGAGCCAGCGCGATGTACTTCTTCAGCAGCGGTGACCAGGTCGCCGTCGAGGCGTAGCCCACCTGGGCCGCTTCCATGAAGATCGGCAGGCTGCCGCGCAGCGCCATGCCGGGAATCTGAGGCGGCAGACCCACGCCGGCAAAGAGGCGCTCCATGCCCGTCCAATCCACCTCCAGGCCCATCAGCCGCCAGGCAGAGCCATCCTGCTTCTCCCGCTCCAGCGCCCGCCGGCCGACGAAGTAGCCCTGCTTGTCCAGGCTCACGGCCCAATCCAAGCCCAGCTCGAACGGTGATGACTTCTGCGCCTCGATCCATGCCTGCTTGGTGGAGGTGTAATCCACCTCGATCATGAACAGCCCGGCCTCAACCCGCGCCATGTCCATCGCCAGGATGCCGACGGGCGCGATGCCGTAGTCATGCCCGGCCCCCATCAGCGCGTCCCACACGCGCAGCGCGCTCGCCAGTCTGCATCCAGATCTCGAAGCCCAGGTCGCCCGTGTAACCGGTGCGCGAGATCGGTCACGGTCCACGCCCTCGAGCTGCGTTCTCCATCACGCGGAAGTACTTCAGCTCATCCACGGCGTCCGCGCAGCAGCATGGTTCAGCACCTTGCGGGCATTGCGGCCCCTGCAAGCTGAGCGCCGCCAGGCTGTCAGTGACCTCCTCGATCTGCACGTCCAGCCCGACGGCGTTCATCGAAAGCCACCGCAGGCTTGGGTCGGCGGAGGTCATCCGGTAGGTGGTCTCGCCCAGCCGCGCGATCGTCCCATCGTCGATGACCTTGCCGTCCTCGTCGCACCAGGGCGTGTAGTACACCTGCCCCACCTTGAGCTTGTCGATATCCCGGGTGACCATCTTGTTGAGCAGGCGCCCTGCGTCCGGCGCCCGTGATCATGTACTTCATCAGCGGGGTGACGTCGATCAGCGCGGCGGCGTTGCGGATGGCCCAGTACTCGCGGTCCAGCGTCAGGTCATAGGAGCCCGCGACCAGATAGCCGGCCCAACGCCGCCAGTTCTGCGGCAGGCACAGAGGTGCCGTCCGCTCGTGAAAGGGGGTGGTGCGAAGCTGAAACATGGGGAAATGCGGCGGCCGGGGGTCAGGACGATTCCCAGCCGTTGATTCTCCTCTCCACCCGGGCAAACCGGTCCGCCTGAACGGAAATTATACGGTATCGGCTCAGGCTGACTGCCCCCACCCCCTTCCCCTCCCCCCAAAGAGGAGGGGAGAAGGAGCGAGAGAGAATGGATGGGCAGGGCACCCATCCATTCTCTCTCGCCTTACTCGCGCATGGCGCGGACCAGGCGTGTGCCTCGCGGATTCGGAACACATGTGTCGAGGCGCGGTGCATTCAGGCGCGGCGGGCCACACCCAACCCGAGCGACAAGGGCGTGCGAGTTAGTCATCTCGGCAGGCAGTCACCCGGCAGTCCGAACCAGTGGTAGACCTCATAGGTCAGTCGACCTGCCTTCACGGCGGGGTCGCCGTCTGCAAGTCTCATCACTTCATCCTTGTCGGTTGTGTTGAAGATGGCCACGCCCTTGAGATGAGGGTCGTCGATTACCGGACCGTTGATGAGCACCTTTCCTTCTGCTCGCAGCTGAAACAGGTATCGGAGGTGCTCCTTCTGAATACGCTCGGCCTCTTCGGGCGGCTGGTCTTGATTGGGCCCGGCCTTATACAAGCGGACGCAGTACTTACGTCCTGAGGCCGCGGTCTTCTCAATGAGCTCGTCTGTGATCTCTTGCCTATCTGTCATTACACCAATTCCTTCCGAATCGAGGCTTATCGGTTGAAGTACGTGGACAGCATCGTGGTGAAGACAGCCGACTCGGCGATCGGGTCAAAGCGCGGCGGAGGGGTTTGCACGACCTCCGGTACCACCGACCACAGCAGGAAGTTCAACGTGATGCAGGCATTGCCTTTGGTCGTGGAGTACGCGGTGTTGTCACCCCGGTGGCTTGTGGCGCCTTCCTCCCAGGTTTGCTTCAGGAATGGAATCCCGTTGAACGTGAGGTTCTCCGTCGCAGACATCGGGTTGCTTCCGGGGGCCTTGCACGGGTTCACGCCTTCGATGATGCTCACATCCAGGCGCTTGTCTACCAGGTTCGTGCCCGCAGTGAAGGGAAGGTTGATGCGACCACCGGCGTCTGACAGGCCCTCCGTTGTGGAACCGGGCGGGAACTTGAACGTGAACGCACGCGCCGCGTTGACATAGGAATTCCAGCCGGCGGTATCCCCCGGGGTAGCGGTTGGAGTGGCCGTCGGAGTCGACGTGGGTGTGCCGGTCGCCGTCGGCGTGGGGGTAGGTGTGGGCGTCGCGGTGCCGGTCAACAGCGCCACACGGATGTCCACGAACCAGGACTTGGTGCCATCGGCTCCGATTCCAAACGGGACGCCGCTGGCATTCTGGAACCTCCAGTATCCACGATAGCCGCCGACCGTGGCGGGCGCAATGAGATGCACCAGCATGTCGACCGTCTTGCCGGGCGCAACCGCCGCGGGCAGCGGAACCGTGTCGGGGCCGAGCATCTTTTCACCGGTGCCAAAGACCATGGAGTAGGACGTGGTCCACGTGCAGGTGCCGACGTTCTTCAAGCGCCAGATCTTGTCGAAGGCCGCGCCGGGAGGATAGAGAGTCCCATCCGGAACCGTGACGTCCGCGACGAACTGCGCACGGTCGCAGCCAGCAGTGGGCGCGGACCCGGGCACGATGGAAACCGCGTTCACGACCCAGGTAGGATCGCTGCCACCGGCGTCGGAGAACTCCAGCCCGAGCGACCCGGCCGAGACCGTCACGTTGAATGTATTGACGGAGTATGCGCCGGCCGCGCTATCGACGTCGCCCAGCATGGTGGCGCCATTGGCTTTGACGAGCATGTTGTCATGGGCGAAGTCGTTGTCGCCCATGGTGACGGTGACCGCATAGGCGCCGTTAGGCAGATCGATCTTGAAAGTGCGGGCGGCAGTGCTATGCATGACAAAGTCCCGCCTCAAGGCATCCGAGATCGCAGAACGATCACGCGATTCCAGACCGGCCGTATCGATCCATCCGTATCCACCGGAGGTGAAGGCGGTCGACTCTAGTGACCCGGCTGTAGCCGGATGCGAGCGGCGAGGAGCCCGTGCCAAAATCGTAGCTGCGCCCAACGGACGTGCCGGACACGCGTATGTCCACCCACCAGGATTGTGTCCCGGCGCTCCCGATGCCGAAGCGCGCCCCGCCTGCGTTCTGGAGCTTCCAGTAGCCGCGATAGGATGCCGCCGCGGTCGGTGCCGTGAGGTTGACGGACAGGTCCACCGTCTGTCCGGGGGCCACAGCGTTGGGCAGGTTCACCAGATCCGGCCCGCTCATCTTGTCGCCGGAGTCGAAGACCATGGCGTAGGCCGTGGACCAGGTGCACGTGCCCACATTCTTCAAGCGCCACGTCTTGGTGAAAGCAGTGCCCGGAGCGAACGTTTTTCCGTCTGGCACGGTTACGTCGCTGACGAATTGGGCGCGGTCACAACCTGACGGCGGAATGGATCCGGAATTGATGGCGACGCCATTGACGACCCAGGCGGGATCCGAGCCTCCGGCGTCTGAGAACTCCAGCGACAGCGTTTCGGAGGTCACAGTCGCATTGAAGGTGTTGACCGAGAAGGCTCCGGCGGCGGTGTCCACATCTGCCAGTACGGTTGCGCCTGCGGCCTTAACGACCATGTTGTCGTGCGCAGATTCGTTGTCGCCCATCGTGACGGTGACGGCATAGTTGCCGTTGGGGAGGTCCACTTTGAAGGTCCGCGCGGCAGAGCTGCTCATCACAAAGTCGCGCTTGAGCGCATCGGACTGGGAGCTGCGATCGCGGGATCCGAGACCGGACGTATTCGTCCAGCCAAATGCACCGCTGGTATAGGATGTTGCCTCGGTGACCCGGGTGTAGCCTGTGGCTATTGCCGAGGCGGGTGTTCCGAAATCGAAGTGGCGGGCATACTGGGCGGGAGGAATGGGACCCACTCGGGCGATGATGGGATCGGACCAGAGAGCCCGGTCGCCGGTTGCAGGGCCGGTCGCCAGGACCGTCAGAATGAACCTCACATCCTGACCGGCCAGCGGCGCTGAGATCCAGGTCTGTGCGGAAGACGGTGCCATCATATTTCTTGCGCAAGCTCCAGAACTCACTGATCGGGCCGCTGCCGATTTGATAGTCCAGCCGAAACTTCACGAAGCAACCCGTGGCGCCATAGGCACAACTGACGACGGAACGGAACCTGTCGCCGCTCTGCACGCGGAACGCGGGGAAAGCGCCGTGAATGTCGCCGTTGTATGCATTCTGCGGCCCCATGAGGAGCGCGCTTTCGGTCGCGAGCGTGCCGTTTTCAAGCTGGGGCTTGTCGACCTTGACCACAAAGCCGCTGGCGTTGCCATCCGCGCCCGGGCACGGTAGATTGCCCTGAAGGCTGTACCAGGCCGCCGCGCAGTAGCTCGAGGCGAAATCATACGCGACACTGAAGTTGCTGGCGCCCAGGACATTGATATCCACCCACCAGGCTTTGTTCGCGTTGGCGCCGATGCCGAAGAGGGTCCCGGAGGCGTTTCTCAACTGCCAGAAGCCGATGTAGTGACCCGCCGCTGTCGGCGCGGTGAGGCTGACAGAGAGCTCAGCGGTCTGACCGGGCGCCACGCTTCCCGGAAGATTGACGGAAGAGGCGCCGCCGAGTTGATCCCCCGAAGCGAAGACCAGTGCATACGAAGTGGACCAGGTGCAGGTGCCCACGTTCTTGATCCGCCAGGTCTTGGCGAAGGTCAGGCCCGGAAGGACATTGGTGCCGTCGGGAGTTGTCACATCCGCGATGAACTGAGCCGCGTCGCAGGCAGAAAGAGCCTGCGCCGGCAGGACGCTTGTCGTGGCCGCGGGCACCAGCGACAACAACATCGCCGCCAGCATCATTGTCAGGCCGATGGGACTCTTCGCTTTCATGACACGCTCCTTGGTACAGAGAGGCACAACGCCGAGCGCCATGAAGACTCCCAGGGCGAGAGCAGGCGCCCCGCTGAGTTCCGCGCTTTCTCAAGTATAGCCCTGCGGGCGCGCTGCATCTTGGCGCTGCAGCTGGTAAAGAAAGAGACTTCCGAAGTTCTGGAGACTTCGGAAGTCTTTCAGATCAGGGTCCTTCGCAGCGACTCAGGCGAGATCGAAGCGATCCAGGTTCATGACCTTGTCCCACGCGGCGACGAAGTCGTGCACGAACTTCTCTGCCGAGTCCGCGCAGGCGTAGACTTCCGCCAGGGCACGCAGCTGGGAGTTGGAGCCGAAGATCAGGTCGACGCGGGTGGCGGTCCACTTGAGCTTGCCGCTGACGCGATCGCGGCCCTCGAACAGCTCGGCGTCGTCGGACACGGCCTTCCATACCGTTCCCATATCGAGTAGGTTGACGAAGAAGTCGCTGGTGAGCGCCCCGGGTCGCTTGGTGAAGACGCCGTGCGGGGAGCCGCCGAAATTGGCGTTCATGGCGCGCATCCCGCCCACGAGCACGGTCATCTCCGGAGCGGTCAGGGTCAGCAACTGCGCCTTGTCCACCAGCATTTCCTCGGCCGAAACGGCGTAGCGGGTCTTCTGGTAGTTGCGAAAGCCATCTGCCTTCGGCTCGAGCACGGCGAAGGAAACCACATCCGTTTGCTCCTGCGAGGCATCCATGCGCCCGGGTGTGAAGGGAACCTTCACCCGGATACCCGCCTCCTTCGCGGCCTGCTCCACGCCCGTGCAACCCGCCAGGACGATCAAGTCGGCCAGCGAGACCTTCTTGCGGGTCTTCTGCGCCTTGTTGAACGACTGCTGAATGCCCTCGAGGGTCTTGAGAACCTTGGCCAGCTGCTCAGGCTGGTTGACCTCCCAGTCCTTCTGCGGTGCCAGGCGAATGCGAGCGCCGTTGGCGCCGCCGCGCTTATCGGAGCCGCGGAAGGTGGACGCCGACGCCCAGGCCGTCGAGACCAACTCCTGGACCGTCAGGCCCGAGGCCAGGATCTTGCGTTTGAGTGAGGCGATGTCCGTGGCCTCGATCAGCTTGTGATTGACGGCCGGGATGGGGTCCTGCCAGATGAGCTCTTCCTTCGGAACCTCCGACCCGAGATAGCGTGCGCGCGGGCCCATGTCACGGTGCGTCAGCTTGAACCACGCTCGGGCGAACGCATCGGCCAGCTCGTCTGGATGCTCGTAGAACCGCCTGGCGATCTTCTCGTAGGCCGGGTCGAAGCGCAACGCCAGGTCGGTGGTCAGCATCGACGGCGGGTGACGCTTGGATGGATCGTGCGCGTCCGGGATCGAATCCGCGCCCGCCCCGCCTTTCGGTATCCACTGGTGGGCGCCGGCCGGGCTCTTGGTCAATTCCCATTCGTAGCCGAACAGGTTCCAGAGGAAGTTGTTGCTCCACTTCGTTGGTGTCGAGGTCCAGATGACCTCCAGGCCGCTGCCGATGGCATCACCACCCTTGCCGGTCCCGAATTTGCTCTTCCATCCGAGGCCCTGCTCCTCGATGGAGGCAGCTTCCGGCTCCGGGCCCACGAGGGCGGCATCGCCGGCGCCGTGGGTCTTGCCGAAGGTGTGACCGCCGGCGATGAGCGCAACGGTTTCCTCGTCGTTCATGGCCATGCGGGCAAAGGTCTCGCGGATATCGCGCGGCGGCTGCCAGCGGATCGGGGTTGCCATTGGGGCCTTCCGGGTTGACATAGATCAGGCCCATCTGCACGGCCGCCAGCGGATTTTCGAGATCCCGTTCGCCGGAGTAGCGCTTGTCCTCCAACCACTTGCCCTCCGACCCCCAGTAGATGTCTCTTTCAGGTTCCCAGATATCCTCGCGCCCGCCGCCGAAACCGAAGGTCTTGAACCCCATGCTTTCCAGGGCGACATTGCCCGCCAGGATCATCAGGTCGGCCCACGAGATCCTGCGGCCGTACTTCTGCTTGACCGGCCAGATCAGCCGGCGCGCCTTGTCCAGGTTGACGTTGTCGGGCCAGCTGTTGAGGGGCGCAAAGCGCTGGCTGCCGGTTCCCCCGCCGCCGCGGCCGTCGCCTGTGCGGTAGGTGCCGGCGCTGTGCCAGGCCATGCGGATCAACAGGGGGCCGTAGTGGCCGAAGTCCGCCGGCCACCAATCCTGCGATTTCGTCATCACATTCCCGCAGGTCCTTCTTCACCGCCTTCAAGTCGAGCTTCTTGAACTCCGCCGCGTAGTTGAAATCCTCGCCCATGGGATTGGACTTGGAGGATTGCTGATGCAGGATCTCGAGCCTCAACTGGTTCGGCCACCAATCCTGGTTCGTCGTCCCTGCGCCCGCCGTGCTCTTGTGCTTACTCTCGTCGCTCATTGCAATAGCTCCCTTCGTCGATAGAATTCCCTGCCCAAGTTCTTGCCTATGCCGTCCCGTTGAAGATCTGGTCATATTCTACGCAAGTCCGGCCCGCTTGGGGTGGCTGGCATGAAAGGCTGTGTCGCGCCCGAACGCTAGTCGTTTAGCCCCTGTCCCTTAAGGATCCTCGGCACGCATTTCTCAACCCGGGACTCGCGGGTCGAGGATTGTTTGGGTTGAGAGAAGTAGAACAGGTACCCTCTTTGCCGCCCTGGAGTCAGCGCTTGAAAGGCCTTCTTCAAGGCGGGGTTCTTGCTCAGCTTGGCCTGGAACTCCTGCGGAATCTTGAAATCCGATGTTTTCTTGAGGGTTACCGTCAAGCCGGCCTCTTCCACTTTGATGGCTTCCGCAATGTAGGCCTTCAGAACGCGTTCCAACTTCGCGATCTCTCCCACACCGGTAAACCGTGCCTGGAGCACCGCCTGCGCTGCGCCGGGTGGAACCAGAATGCGCTTTGGGTCCTTCAAGAGGGTCCCTTTGAAAAACATCAGCGCACAGTACTCTTTGAAGCCCTGGAGGATGGCCACATTGCTGCCCTTCAACGTGTAACAGGGGCTGCCCCACTTGAAGTCTTCTGTCAGCGGGGTGCTGCGAAGGATCCTTCGCAGGCTCTCGAATTCCTTGCGCCACTTGGGGGCTTTGCGCAGGAATGCATCAACCTTGGGGTTCGCTCGATTCATCTTGGGCTCCTCTAAGATTGAATGAACCGGGATCGGGTCACAATGAAGTCCGTTTCGTTGGGTTTGGCGCATGAGACGTGCAACCCCAACGCAGCCCGAACTGATTCGGCGGACGGGCGCGGGATCACTGTCTGAGATCCACTGGCTCGCCAGCGTACGTACCCTGGACGGTGCGGACATCGTCGGCGTCACGCGTGTAGATCAATGAGCCCTCTTCGAGGCCCGTGACCGCGACCGTCTAGCACGAACAAGGCCGGCATTGTAGTCATAGATTCCGCGGCCGGTCATCACAAAGCCGTCGGAAAAGGCGCACTTGCTGAACGCGAGGTTCTCGCCTGCAGCAGACGACTCAAAGGAGAAGGAGCCCCCAAACGGACAGCCGACCACAGTGGGGGTGGTCAGGTCCCAGTAGTAGTACTCGGGCAGATAATAGATTTCGTCGTCCACTGATGACAGGGCCCCCAGCGGGTCTGCAAACTCCGCGGCGTCAAGTGGAGCCAATGGCAGGAATTCGCTTATCACGTCGCCCTTGCACGTGGTTTCGCGTTCAACCGGCACCTGGTCGTCCACCAGGAACGCAGTGACCAGGTCATCGACGCAGCTCACGCCCCAGCCAAAGATGACGTGCGGCCCGCCCGTCTCGGTGACCAGGTATCCATCCGCGAGGTTGCTGAACACGCTCTGACCGTTGGAGATCGGCGTGGCGGGATCCGCGGTCGCGCCGAGTACAAGTGTTGGGATGCCATCTGCCACAAGCGGGGCCGGTGCCTCCGGTGCTGCGTCGCCTCGCGGCCAGAAAACGCAGGGGAGTGCCTGGTAGAACACGGAGCTGAAATTCGGCAGGCTGCCGTCCAGGCTGTCGCCCGCCCGCAGGTAGGCCTCCACCCTCTGTTCGACTGTTCCGCTGAAGAACTGGTGGTCCTGGCATTCCACTGCATAGAAGGCCGCGTCCGAACCGGATGGATCGGCAAGGGGCGCCAGCGTCTCGGGATCTACCGCCAGCGCTTCGTACAGGATGCGTGCCATGGGGGCCAGGTCGCGGTTGCGCGCATAGGCTGCCAGGGCACGCAGGAACATCATCCTCGCGGATTTCGGAATAGAGGTAGCTCGCTGCGGATGTCTCCAGATCGGAATAGGCGAAGGTGCGATGGGCGAAGCCCCCCGATGCGAGCGGGAAAGTCGAATTCGATCGGGGCCGTTCTGAGTGCTTTTTCCAGTCGGCTGTATGTGCTGACCGTAGCACTGACGCCCATCGAACTCGACGCAGGCCGGATCCGAGGTCGCAGGCATTCAAGGTCATTTCCAGCACCTCATTGAAGGCCCGCGCCTGACCGCTGAGGAACTCGGTGGCCGACAGAGTTGGGTCGATCGCGCCATCCAGGATCAGCCCTGCCAGGTGGTCAGGATGCGCACCGGCGTACATCTGCGCAAAGCGTGTTCCATAGCTCTCTCCGTACAACCAGATCTTGTCATCGCCCATGATCTTGCGGAACGCTTCCAGGTCTTCGACGGCCTGCTTCGTGCCAAGGTAGGGCAGCCGCGCCGCATGGCCGGTCTCGGCTGGACACTCATCTGCAAATGTGCGCGCCTGCTGCGTCAGGGCTGCTTCCTCGGCTGGTGTGCTTGCGGTCCAATGCGCTTGGTAGAACTTGCCCGCCGCCAGTATGCACTGCACCTCTCCTGATTCGCCCACGCCCCGCTGGTCAAAAAAGACGATGTCGAAATGCTCAAGAATCGAGGCGTCGAATGACCCCGTGTACGAATCTGCGCTCTGGAGGCCGGCCGAGCCGGGCCCGCCTGTGACGGTGACGAACATGCCCTTGCGCTCTCCGCTGGCCGGCAGCACCCCGAAGACCACGTTGAGCGTTCGTTCGTCGGGATCGAAATGATCAAGCGGAACGGTAAGGTTGATGCACGTGAAAGTGCTATCCGGGCAGGCAACGCCGCCCAGGCGCTCTAGTATCGCTTGGGTGTCCTCGGAGGGCTCTGCGGCTGATGGTGCGAGATCTGCCTGTGGCTCCAGCGCTGGAGTGTTTGTTATGAAGCGGCACGACAGCCCGCTGAGCGCCAGGATCATCACGGAGAGAATGGCCTTCTTCATGCTGTGCCTCCCAGGACGCCGGGCAAATCGTCGCAACGCGATCTTCATCGTTACGTTGGCTCGCGAAAACTGCTAACTCAATGGTACCTGAACTGACTTGACGGGCGCGTTGCAGGCCCAATGCCATTGGGCAAGCCAGATTCTTACGCCAGCCTCGCGAAAGAGAAAGGATGGGCGCTCTTCCCATCCTTTCCTTTTCGCTTTCTTCTCCCCTCCCCTTTTGGGGAGGGGTCGGGGGTGGGGAAAAGCGGTACCCCTCACTGTCCCCTCAACCCCGCGTTCACCCGCTATTCATTCCCGTCCAAGTCCTCGGCCGTGAAGCCCTCACGTGGCCGTCGGCCTCCGGGCCGACACGCGCTGGTTTCCAGTCGGGCCGTGGTTCTTCTTCCGCCGGAGGACGCTAGTGTACTTATGGCACCGACAATCGCGCGCCAATGTCGTCGGCAATGTAACGGGCATCTTCTCCCACCCCGTAGAGAATGCCGGACTTGCGAGTGTTGAGCCACGGAAAACCGATGAAGTACAAACCGCGAATCGGCGAGACTCCCCGGATGTGAATCGGCGCGCCTTCGGCATCCAGGATGGGCAGATGCACCCAGTCAAAATCGCCGACATATCCTGTTGCCCAGATGACGGTACTGATCTTCTGATCCCGAAGATCCAATCGTCGCAAGGGCGAAACGCACTGCGCCTCGGGATCGGGCGCGTCGGCCGGATCATCTTCCGCGGGCCCCAGGGGGATGCCGGCTTGCGTCATATAGGAATCAACACGGTCCTTCATCTGCTGCGAGAATTGATCCGCGTAGTGCACGTGGGCGCTCGCCTCGTCGCCGAGGATGAGGGCGTCCGCTTGAATGTCCAGCAGACGACCGAGAATGACAACGCCCCGGCGGGCCAATTGCTGCAAACTCACCGTATGCCCGTGGCGGCCCAAGCCCGAGATCTGAGGCTGCGCCGCGCGAGCGATGGACCTATCCCCCAGGCTGTCGAGCGTCACGTCGAGAAAGCCCATGTCGATCCACCACTCGAGGATGTCGCGGCCGCGATAGCGCCGCGGAACGCGGGCCACCTTGCTCGTACAAAGATAGACCCTGCGACCGGCAGCCAGCAGGTCTTCTGCGATCTGGCAGCCGGATTGTCCGCTGCCGACAATCACAACGCCGCCCGGCGGCAGAGCTTCCGGGTTTCGATAGGTTGCGGTGTGCAATTGGGTAACGTCGGGGGGAAGTCGGGAGCCGAGCGTCGGCAGCCTTGGCTTTTGTTGAACGCCTGAGGCGACGACCACCGAACGACTCATCACCGGCTCCTGGGGCCGCCCATCAGCCAGCGTGTCAACAACAAAGGTTTCCTGGTCTTCGGCTCGCCTGACCGCGACGACCGTGACACCGGTTCGAACCGGCAGCTGGAAATGTGCGGCGTATTCTTGAAAGCCGTGGACCAACTCCGCCGCTGGTGAGAACCCATCAGGTTCGGGGCCGGCATACGGAAGTCCAGGCAGCGCATTCATGAAGTTGGGAGTATTGAGGCGGAAAGAATCCCAGCGCTGAGCCGCCCAGGATTTGCCGATCCTCCCTCTTTCGAACACAATGTGCTCGCGGTGGGCCCGGCGTAGAAAATAGCTGACGGCCAGACCGGCTTGACCAGCACCGACTACGACAGCATCCAGGCTTTCCATTCGGGGCGCTTGCCTAGCATCAGCCGATCACGAGTTGCCGCGCTCTATTGCACCGTTAAGCGCGTATACACCGGATACTGATTCCCATCCAGGTCCTCGGCGATGAAGCCGATCACGTAATCGCCTGCAGCCGCGTAGAGTTGAACCCACGTGAATGGCGTTGATCCGAACGTCAGCGTGGTGCCGGGCTCCTTGGTGACGCTGCCCGCCTGGCCGGAGGAATTCACGTCCATCCATCTCTCGTAGATCGTGAACGTGTCGCCCTGCTCCGGCGTGATCTCCCGCGGCGCGCCCATGTCACTCTCACCGGTGAAGCCGACCACCTGCGTGAGCTTCTCGTTCTTGAAGTGCAGCTGGGCATAGAGCTGCTCGCCGGTCTGCCCAAAGGTGTAGCTCCCGTCCACCACGTACTCGGCGTCCTCGGCCGTGGCGCCGTACTGCACCGGCTGGAACAATGCCACCGCGTTCTGCTGGCCGTCGCTGATCCCGAAGACAGTCACATCCCACTGGTAGTTCATGTCGAAGCTGCCGCTCGGCCAGGCGGGATAGAACACGCCACCCACCTCGCGGGTATCCGCGTTCTCGAGGAAGTCCGTGTCGGTCACGTTGAGCGAGTTCGAGTTCGGATCAAAGTACCCCAGAAAGAACTTGATGTAGCCGATGCTGTCGCCGCTGACGTTCACCGACAGGTCGACGGGCTCATTGATCGTCGTTGTCGTGCGCGACGATCCGAACGTCGGAGAGCGTGATCCGGCCCGCGCCGGGGCGCGCGTGGCGTAGTTGCCCGATGGCGCATATGGCTCAGTCGCCGTGGGCTCAAAGTTGCGGTCGAGATAATGGAACGACATAAAGTCATCCCACAGCGACTCGGTCGCAAAGCGGCGTGCAATGCCGGTGTACGACTGCGGCCCGGCGAGCGGCGAACTATACAGCGTCGAGTTCGGAAAGTAGATCGCGATGCCGGTGGACCCCTTTCGGTTCTCGCCGTGCTTCTCTGCCAGAACGGTACTGCGCAGCGCGTCGATCACGCCTTCCGCCGCCTGTGTCGTGCGCTGATCCTGTGTGTTGGCCTGCATCAGCAGGACGAAGTGCCCCAGATCGATGTACGACGGTGGCACTTCGCGGCCGAACAGGCTCGTGTACGACTGGGCATAGGTGCGCGCCTGAGCAATGAGCTGCTGGTCTTCGTTTTGGAGTTGATACGAGAACGTGTTGAAGCGGTCCATGAGCAGCGGCACCGCGTTCAAGTCGATGGCGCTCAGCGTTACATCCTGGCCGATCTGCGCTGAGAGCTGCTCCGCCGATACGCCGCTGCTGCCAAAGTATCCGCCCATGGGCGAGCCGCCGCGCATGAACTCCGCCCGCGCCGCCGGATCCTGGATGCGCTGGTCCTCCAGCACATAGCTCTGCACGATCAGCTTGCTCAGGTCGGCGCCCGTCATGTCCGGGTTCTGCACCAGTGCGCCCAGAAAGGCCGCGTACGCCCAGCCGATCGAAGGCTCCACTTCCTCGGAGGCCACGGCATAGTTGGCGTGCGGCTGCAGTGCGGCCATCACCTCCAACTGTGACATCAGGCAGGCGTCCATGCCCAGGATCTCGAACTTGTCGATGCCGGCGCTCTGGCGCGCCTGGTCCAGCGCCTGATCGAGCTCGTTAAGGTAGATGTTGTCGCCCAGCCGGCCCGCCAGCGGCGCACTGCTGGTTTCTGAGCCGCCGGGTTCCGGGTCGCTCCAGCCCCCGGGCC
The DNA here is from genome assembly GCA_963784915.1 of uncultured Chloroflexia bacterium. Classification (GTDB taxonomy): domain Bacteria; phylum Chloroflexota; class Anaerolineae; order Anaerolineales; family Villigracilaceae; genus Fen-1038. Next base: position 22,393 of record CAWATK010000001.1, on the reverse strand, counting down.
ATCCCATGCCGTGATCCGAAAGGATGAGGACATACTTATTGGCCGGGTAGTTCTGCGCGGCCCACTGGACGAAGTCCACCAGCGTGGCGCCATCCGACATATCTACCTCGCCCAGGTCCTGCACCACCTGTGAGTGGATGGCGTTCAGATCGTTGTCCTGCGTGACGTAGTAACGCCGCGCCGAAGTCCAGTCGCCGTCCCCCTGGTACGCGGCCCGATACCGATCGAGCTGGGCCACGACGTTGACGTTATTGCTTGAACCGACACGTTCGGCCTCGTTCAGGTCCAGGAAGATGTCGCGCTCCAACACCTGGTCGTCCGCATCCTGGTACAGCATGATCGTCCAGGTCTGCCCGCTGCTGGCCGCCGGGACGGGCGGCGTGAAATTGGACTGCGGCACCCCCTGGTCCACCGTTCCGAATCCGGAAGAGTTGTCCGGCTCCGCGTTCTGGCTTGTAAGCCCACCCAGGTCGATCCCCTGCCCGCCTGAGAGCAGGTAATAGCCGACGACCAGCAGGAGGATCACGATGGTTCCGCATCCGCCGATCTGTCCGCCGCGCGATGGAAGACCGCCAAAACTGGGACGCAACCCTCCTGACGAAGGTGCGCCACCGGATGGAGGCAGCGATGAGCCCTGTCCTCCGCCTGTATCGCGACGCGGCGCTTCGGCGCGTCCCACAGGTCCCGAGCCCTTCCTGCGGCGATCGACTTGAATTGAGTTGTTGCTCATCACAGCCTCCACGGATCGCGTGCGTTCTCAGTCTCGCATCACGATCATCGGTCCATTATACGTTTCGAACACAATATGGGAAGTGGATCAGGCGCGAGTATGCAGAAGGGGCGGACATGCGCCGCACCGTTGCCTGCACACCTCAGCGCCTGCCGCCCGGCCGCGCCAGAATCGCCAGCGCCAATGCCACACAGTGCTTGCAGAAGATCTGATGACTCTTTGGGTTGCCTGCGCACTGCCAGCCCAACCCATCCGGCGTGATGAAGAGCCGAGTTCGACGCCGTTGGCTGCCGCCCTCAGCGACCGTCCCCTTCAGTCCCCCAACCCACGCGGCGACCTCAGCCGAGGTCACGCGGATGAACTCAACGCCGCCGCGTCCGTAGATGGCCGTCCCGTAGCGCAGGTTGGATGGCAGCGCCAGCTGGCGGATCACCTCCGCGCTCAGCTGGGAACGCACCGAGGCTGTTGAGCTGCGCATTTCTTGGAGGACGAAGCGCGTTAGCCGGTGATCACCGGCCAGCACTTCGCGAATACTCGGCCGGCGCAAAGAACACCAGCAGTGTCATGTCTTGCGTGATCGAGTGGAACTTGTGCTCAGCCTGCTTGGCCACATATACAACGCTGCCCGGCATCACGAGGCGATCTTCGTCGCCCACGCGGATGTGTCCGCGGCCGCTGACCACGTAGTAGACCTCGTCCTCCGTGTGCGGCAACTGCGGATCGGTGGCGCCCGCGACCAGGCGATACACGCCGGCGCTCAGGTCCGGCACGCGCAGGAATTCAAGGTACGCCCGGTTGCCGGCGCCCGCCTCGAGCGATCAGCTCGTCCAGCTCAAATGCCTGCATCGGTCCTCTGTTAGGGTGGGGTCATCACGCCCCCGTCACGACGCCTTCACGCGCTCTCGGCTCTGACGGGGTTTCTCAGCACACCCAGGCCCTCGATCTCAGCCACCACCTCGTCGCCCGCCTTCAGCGGTCCGACGCCCGAAGGCGTGCCGGTGAAGATCAGGTCGCCGGGCTCGAGCGTCATCACCGACGAGATGTAGGCGATCAACAGGGGTACGCCGAAGACCACATCCCGCGTGGATGCCATCTGGCGCGGCTGCCCATTCACCTTGCACGTGATCACCGCGTCCGACGGATCGAAGGTCGTGTCGATCCACGGGCCGAACGGGCAGAATGTGTCAAAGCCTTTGGCCCGCGTCCACTGGTCGTCCGTCTTCTGCAGGTCGCGCGCCGTCACATCGTTGCCCACGGTGTAGCCCAGGATATGCTTCTTCGCGTTCTCGGCTGTGACGTGCCGCCCGCGCTTGCCTATGACCGCCACCAGCTCGGCTTCGTGTTCCACCTGCTGTGATTGCGGCGGCACCACAATGGCCTGGCCCGGATCCAGCACGGAGGACGGCGGTTTCAGGAAGATCAGCGGGATCTGGGGCACATCATTGCCCAGTTCCTTGGCATGCTCCACGTAGTTGCGGCCCACGCACACGATCTTGCCGGGCGTGCATGGCGCCAGCAGCCGCACGTCGTCCACCGGGGTCCTGGCGTCCAGCCGTTTGAACCTTCCAAACACGTCGCCCTGGATGGATCCAACCTTCCCCTCGTGCAGCCATCCGTATTGCGGCGCTTCCTTCCCGATCTGGTACCTGACGATGCGCATACGTGCTCCTTCGCAGTTCTGTACCGCATCCGCCCCATGCAGCCTGGTTAGTTTAGCACACGCGTGAGCGGCAGATGCGCGCGTGTATAATCCCGGTCGAGGGCGCATAGCTCAGTTGGTTAGAGCGTCTCTCTTACACAGAGAAGGTCAGGGGTTCGAGTCCCTTTGCGCCCACCAGCCTCAGCGCCGCCGGTCCCCGCACGAGCGGGGACCGCACTTTCAGCCGGCAGCTCTTCTGTCGCCACCAGGATCCACCCATCTGCACAAGGGAGTTCGGCTATGATACAACGTGACTTCACTATCGACATCCGGGCGCCACTTGAGAAGGTCTTTGCCTACACCACCGACTTCCGCAACTTCGTCAGCTGGCAGGACGGTGTGAGCGAGGCCACGCAGACCCCGGATGGTCCCACACAAGCCGACACTACCTTCACGCTGACCCGGACCTTCCTGGGCCGGCGCATGCAGGCTGCCGGCGCCGTCACACAGTTCGTACCCAACCAGAAAGTCGCCTTCGCCACCACCTCGGGGCCCATCCAGATCAAGTTGGTGCAGGCGTTCGAGTCCATTCCCAACGGAACACGGGTCACGATACACCTCGAAGCAGAACCGGGCGGATTCTTCAAGCTCGCCGAGGCTGCCATGGAACGCCAGCTGACTGCCGCGTTCGAATCCCAGGTCGCAAGGCTCAAGTCAGTCCTGGAGGCCTGAGCGGCAGGCCCCGCACGTTCAAGAACGCAAAGGGGCTCTCCGTTTTCCGGAGAGCCCCGATCGCTGCCAGGCGGCCTTCAGGCCGTTGAGCAGTCGCTAGTTTTCCGACTGCGGCGTGCCTTGTGGTGCCAGACCTGGTGCTCCCTGCGGGCCGCGTGGACCCATAGCCGCGGCCAAAGCCGAAGCCCGGGCCGTCAAGATAGCCGTTTTGCAGCCCCAGAATTAACCAGTCGGCCTTGTCTTGCGTCATCTTGCCATCCGTTACCGCCTGATTGATGTCCTCCAGCATCCGAGCCTCGGTGCGCAGCCTTGATCGCATCCTGCACGACCTGGAAATCGACGCCCTGCGCAGTCGCCAGATCTTTCAGCGTCTTGCCATCTTTCAGAGCAGCGGACACCTCGTCCGTGGTCATGCCGAGCGCCTTGGCCGCAGCCTCGAGCTCAGCGGGCCCAAGCGCACGCGGCCCACGTGGGCCATCGGGGCGCTCGCGTGGCGCTCCAGCCTGCACGGCGCCACGCTCGTCCGGAGGCGCCGGAGGCGTTGCCGAATCCGCCAACACAGCCTGCGTGCCCACGGCCGCCACTATCAGCAGCCGCCGTGAGCAATCCACCCAACACGATCCATGGTTTCTTGTTCATTTGACCTTCATCTCCTTTGGTTGTCTTGTGCACACGTCTTCTGTGCGGCACGAGCCCATCATAGGCAACCGGTGTCTGCCTCGCGTCAGCACGTTGTGTAGAATTTGTGCGTCTCAGCGTGCCTTCCCTCACTTGACCCGCCCTCGCACTAGTCCTACAATTCACGAGCCCGTACTTGGGTGGGGTGATGGGCTGCATTGTTGCCCGCCCTCACGCTTGCTTCCACCGACCACTGGAGACTGACATGGCCGACTTCCTCGTCCGCGGTTCGCTTGCCAAGCTTGATCCAGACGTCTTCGAACTGACCCAGCTCGAAGCCGAGCGCCAGGCGCGCAAGCTCATCCTCATCCCCTCCGAAAGCACCGCCCCGCTGGCCGTCCGCGAGGCCATGGGCTCCGCCTTCCAGAACATCTATGCCGAGGGCTACCCCGATGAGGACACCCGCCGCATGTCCGAAGCCGAGATCCTCGACTACCCGGCGCGCCTGGCGCAACTTCCGGCGCAACAGCGATCCGCGCTACTACAAGGGCACCGAGTACGCCGACGTGGTCGAGGCCCTGGCCCGCCGCCGGGCCGCCGAGGCCTTCGCCGCCAACGGCGTCAAGGCCGACGACCTGTACGTGAATGTGCAGGCGCTCTCCGGCGCGCCCGCCAACAACGCCGTCTATCACGCGCTGGTTGAGCCCGGCAGCGTGGTGATGGGCCTCAACCTGCTGCACGGCGGTCACCTCTCGCACGGCTCCTCCGTCAACCGCAGCGGCAAGTACTACAAGATCGTCCACTACAGCGTCGATGCGAACGAACGGCTGGACTACGACGACATCCGCAAGCTGGCGCTCGAGAACAAGCCGAAGATGATCATCGCCGGCTTCTCCTCCTATTCCTGGATGCCGGACTGGAAGAAGTTCCGCCAGATCGCGGACGAGGTCGGCGCGTACTTCCTGGCCGACATCTCGCACATCGGCGGCCTGGTGGCTGCCGGCGTCGTGCCATCGCCCATCGGCATTGCACACGTGGTCATGTCCACCACGCACAAGTCGCTGGACGGCCCGCGCGGCGCAGTGCTGCTTCACCACTCAAGCCGGATATCGCCAAGAAGCTGGACAAGGCCGTCTTCCCCGGCGAGCAGGGCGGCCCTCACGTCCACATCTTCGCCGCCCTGGCGCTCACCTTCAAGCTGGCCCGCACGCCCCTGTTCAAGAAGCTGCAGGCGCAGACCATCAAGAACGCCCAGGCCATGGTGGATCAGTTTCAGAAGCGCGGTCTGCGCGTGCCCTTCGGCGGCACCGACAGCCACATGCTCAATGTGGACGTTACCAGCGTCAAGGGCCCGGACGGTACGGCCCTCAGCGGCGACCAGGCGGCGCGCATCCTGGATGTCGTCGGCATCGTCGTCAACCGCAATACCATCCCCGGCGATAAGAATGCCCTCGACCCCAGCGGCATCCGCATCGGCACGCCCTGGATCACCCAACGCGGCTTCGATGCCGTCAAGAGCCGCCAGCTGGCCGACATCATGGCCGACGTGCTGCTGGCCTGCGCCCCACACTCGGTGGATACGCCGCACAAGGGCCGCCAGCGCCGCGCCAAGCTGGACTTCAACGTGCTGAACGACGCCCGACTGCGGGTGCGCACACTGGCCGCCGCAGCCGGCATCGACTTCAAGCCCGCGCAAGCACGGGTATCCACACTTCCACTACATTGACGACAAATTCCCGGGCGGCGTGCTCGAGATCACCGGCCGCCGGGCCCGGCAGGTGCTCGAACTACGCCCTCTCCAGCGATCTCTCGGCCCTCAAGCCCGGCAAATCGCAGGCCACACAGATCGCCACACCCAAGGGCAACTTCAAGGGCGTCGTGACCCGCGTGGATGCCAACACCTTCCGCCTTTCACTGCCGCCGTCCAATGCCGGCATCGCCGCGACCTGGCTGCGCGACCTCTCGGATGGCTACACCTCATTTGATCTCGACGGCGGCGCAGACTACAACCGCGGTGCGCATGCCTGGTCCGTTCATCGTGGCCGCCTCATCGAGGAAGCCCGCCGTCGTGCGCGCCGCAGCGAGTGGAATCAGCGCCGACAAGCCCTGGTACGTCGGCGTTGGCTCAGCCGCCGGAAATGCTGCGCGGCCCGAGTTCAACTGGATTGAGCCCCCGGAGGGCGAAGCCAAGTTCACCGCGCTGCACGAGACTCACAAGGCCATGGGCGCCAAGATGGTGCCCTTCGCCGGCTGGGACATGCCCGTCTGGTACACCTCGGTGGTGGAGGAGCATCTCGCCACACGGCAGGCCGCCGGTCTGTTCGACGTCAGCCACATGGGCGTGTACGATGTGCGCGGCCCGGACGCCGCATCCTTCCTCGACGCCGTCTGCGGCAATGACTGCGGCGGCTTGATGCCAGGCGAATCGCTCTACACCCACTTCCTCACGCCGGATGCGGACGTCGTGGATGACACTCTCGTCTATCGCCGCGGCTGGGAGGACTACCTGGTCGTCGTCAACGCCTCCAACGACGACAAGGACCGCACCTGGCTGGAAAGCGTCCGCGACGGCAAGGTACGCATCGATAATGCCCGGCCGTGGGCGCGGACCTTTGGCTATGAGGCCCGCATCCGCAACCTGCGCGATCCCAACGCCGGCAAGGACATGCGCGTCGATATCGCGCTGCAGGGCCCCAAGAGCCGCGACATCCTGCTCGCGATGGGCGTGGACGACAAGACGCGTGCCCGCATCCTGGCCCTCAAGCGCACCGAGTTGTGCGACGGCGTGGTCGGCGGCTTCGATCTGATCCTGTCGCGCACGGGCTACACCGGCGAGAAGATGGCCTTCGAGCTCTTCGTGCACCCTGAGCGTTCGGTGGATTTCTGGAACGCGATCCTCAAGGTCGGAGAGCCGTTCGGCGTCAAGCCCATCGGCCTGGGCGCGCGTGATTCGCTGCGCACCGAGGCCGGCCTTCCTTTGTATGGTCACGAGATGGGCCTCGGCTCCGGCAAGAGCGGCGCACGCGATCTCGGCGTGGCCGAGGGCGGCTTCGGATCCTACGTGAAAGTCTACAAGCCCTGGTTCATCGGCCGCGCAGGCCTACGTGGCCCGCGAGCAGGAGCGCAAGGGCGTGGTTGTGCGCTTCCGCTTCGACGAGCCGCGCGTGCGCATGGCGCACAACGGCGATCCGGTCGTCGATAAGGACGGCAAGTCGTTGGGCTGGGTCACGTCCTGCGCCGTGGATGCCGAACGCTTCCTCACCGGTCAGGCGTACCTGCTGCTCTCGCACACGGCGGAGGGCACGCCCATCTTCATTCATCAGGGCGGCGTCATGGATCGCCCGCCCTCACCCGCCAAGGTGGTTTCGAGGTTCCCGAAACTCTAGGCACGATACACTCACCCGCATCTCACATCCAGCGTCTATCCTCCCTCCGCCGCGCCAGGTAGGATTAACTTCGCGGCAGGGGATTGACCGTCCCCTCAAAGCATCGCATAATCGTTTGACCGGTAATTGGAAGGAGTTGGGCCCATGGCGCTTCACCGGCCATTGCTGATCGTGGTCGTCTTCACCCTGGCTCTTGTTGTGGTTGCGTGCAGCGTCCCGGGCGCAACTTCATCGACCGCCACCGCTCCGGCAGCCGCGCCCACCTCCACACCCACCAGGACCGCCTGCACCAATCCGCTCTTTCCAGTCGTCAAAGGGGCACAGTGGAAATACGGCCTGTCCGGGATTTCCTCCGGCACGTTCACGCACTCCATCACCTCAGTCCGCCCCGATGGTTTCACAGATCAAGACGTCTTCGATTCTGGTGTAACACGCACCGGTCAGTGGAAGTGCGAGGACGGTGCCCTCTCCGCCATCAACCCGGCGGAAAGCCTGAGCGCCATGATCCAGTGGGAAGACTTCACCGCTGACTACAAGACCACCGGCGCCACAGGCGTGACGCTTCCCGCCGTCCTCACACCCGGCACCGCCTGGTCACAAGACTTCACCATGGAAGGCTCACAGAACGTCTCGGGGCAGGACGTACCGGCCACGGGCAAGGTCTCGTACTCCTGCATCGCCGCGGATACCGAGACCGTCCTCGTTCCGGCTGGCGCCCTGGAGGCCGTGCGCGTCGGCTGCCAGATCAACGGCACCATCTCCGTCAGCATGCTGGGCGTTGACGTCCCCACTGAACTCACGTCCGTCGCCACCATCTGGTACGCCCGGGGCATCGGCATGGTCAAGACCGAGAACGAGATCAGCGGCATCGGCCACACCTCGATCCAGCTCAATTCATACACGATTCCATAGCGCTCGCGCTCGACGATCACGTGGGTCTCTCGCCTCAGCTCCACGGCGTCCTCCCCTTCAACCTCAGCCAGGCGCATCATCACGGCGGCGTCTCGCAAGAGAGGTAGGGCCCTCCTCCCGCACATTCAATTTGCGCTTCACCTCTCCTCCCCCGTTTGGCGAAGCGGGCCCAGAGACAGCCCCAAATAGCTTAGAATCCGCCACAGCTAACCGCCCTGGTTAGGCTGCAGAAGGATTACTCCTCTCATCACCACCGCACATCGGAGGTCACATGAACCGGGTCACTGGCATCGGCGGCATCTTCTTCAAGGCCAAAGACGCTGCGTCGCTCCAAGCTTGGTACAAACGGCACTTGGGAATCGATGTCCAGGACTGGGGCGGAGCTGCGTTCTCTTGGGCCGACGCCGACGGCAAGCCGGTTGCAGGCTCAACGATCTGGTCCATCGGTCCGGAAGAGGGTGATCAGTTTGCTCCGAGCTCTGCTCCCTTCATGATCAACTACCGGGTGGAAGACCTGCACGCCCTGGTCAAGGTCCTGAAGGAAGAAGGCTGCAATCTACTCGAGAAGATCGACGAATCCGAGTATGGAAAGTTTGCCTGGGTCATTGATCCCGAGGGAAACAAGGTCGAGCTCTGGCAGCCGCCTGAGGGCCAATGAGCGAGCGCGTTGGTTACGGCTGCGAACGGCGGCCTGACACTTCGTTCAGCCGCACGCAAGTCGCCGATTGAGTTCAACTTGCGCGGTTTTCCCGTAGGGCGTGCGAAACCGACGATAACAGCGCAAATCCTTATGCGGCAAGCCGTGCGCCCACCGGATCGTTGGCTGAGATCGGCGTCTGGTGCGGGGCCATGGGGAGCCTGATCTTCCGCACTCGTGTCACGCACCCGGGCTCCGCGGCCTTGGATGCGGCACAGGTTCTCATGAATTTCGTCTCTTGATTCGCGTGATTCCGCGCCCACAAATGCGGTAAACAGTCGCCTCAGGAGGCAAGATGTTCAAATCACTTATCAAGATGATGGGCATTACGATGGTCACGATGCTGGTGACGTATTTCATTGCCGGGCTTGTCGCCCGCTTTGTGCTTGGTGGCGACGCCTTCTATCCGCCTTCGCCCACGGCCATCAGCTACCTGCGCGACCCTGCCGCGCCCGGCATGGCCCTCAAGATCTGGCCGGCCCAGTTGCTGCGCGGCCTGCTGATCGCGCTGGTCATGTTCCCCTTCAGGCAGCGCTTGTCGGAACTCGGCACATGGGCCGGCGGTGCCGCCTTCGGAGCGGTCGTATTCATCATCGGTTTCACCGCGGCCTCCGGAGGCATGATCGAGCATTTCGTGTGGTTCACGGAGTATCCGCCCCAATTTGCACTGATCACCTTCATCGAGATTATGATTCAAGTGCTCATCATGGGCCCGTGGACGGTCGCCTGGATGCAACGCGCTGGCATCTAGCCGCTGTTGATCCGCCTGACGTGCACGGAAGGAGTTCCTATGTCACGCGACACTATTCTGCACTGGGCCAACCTGCTTGCCATGCTGGGTGCGCTCACCGTCAACATCCTCTCCAATGCCCTGCCGCTCAACGGTCTGAACACGGGTCAGATCTCCGATCGCTTCGATGTCTTCTTCGTCCCGGCGGGCTACGTCTTCTCCATCTGGGGGCTCATCTACATCGGATGGATCGCCTTCATCATCTGGCAGTTCCGGCCCGCCAACCGGAGCTCGCCGCGCCTGCGCGCGCTTGGGTACTGGTTCGCCCTCAGCTGCGTCTTCAACGCGGCCTGGCTCTTCTGCTGGCACTATCAGCAGTTCGGCCTGAGCGTGGTCGTAATGCTCGCCCTGCTTGCAACGCTCATCCTCAGCTACCTGCGCCTGGACGTCGGCCTCACGCGCGTTGGAGCAGCCGAGCGCTGGTCCGTGGATATCCCGTTTGGCGTGTATCTGGGCTGGGTGTCTGTCGCCACCATCGCCAACATCACCGACTATCTGTACTACATCCAGTGGGATGGATTTGGCATTGCTCCCCAGGTCTGGGCGGTGATCATGCTGGCAGTCGCCAGCCTGCTCGGTCTCGCCATGGCGCCGCCTGCGCCGCGACGCCGCCTATCTGTTTGTCTTTGTCTGGGCCTTCAGCGGCATCGCGCTTCAAACATGCTGCTCCCGCTCTTGGTCGCCGACGCCGCCTGGGCGGCCACCGGCACTCGCCCTGGCGCTGGCCGTGACTCAGCCTCCTGCGGCGCAGCCCGCTCGGCGGCATGAAAAACTTCGACCCGCGCTACAACGATATCCCCAAGACCGAGATCCACTGTCATCTGGAGGGCGCCATCCGCACCTCCACGCTGATCGACGTGGCGCGCCAGTACAACCTGCCCCTGCCATCCTTCGACGCCGGTCGAGCTCGACAAACACGTCAAGGTCCTGGACCAGTGGCGTGATCTGCACGCCGTCCTCGAGGCCTTCGCCATCGCGCAGAACAGCCTGGCGGCTCCCGAAGTCGTCGAACGCATCGCCTGGGAGCTGTTCGAGGATTCCGCCCGCCAGAACATCCATCTCTTCGAGGTGCGCTTCTCGCCGGACTGGGCCTTCAGCGCTCACAACCTGGATTGGGATGCCGCCCTTGACGGCATCCTGCGCGCAAAGCAGCGGGCGGAAGCGCGAATTCGGACATGGCCATCGGCCTGATCGCCATCACCTCCCGCAGCCGCGGCCCGGATTCCTGCGCCCGCACGGTGGATTGGGCCATCCGCCAGCGCGACCATATCCAGGCGATTGACCTGGCCGACAGCGAGGGCGACTTCCCTCTCAGTGAGTTCGTGCCGCATGTCAACCGGGCCCGGGCAGCCGGCCTCAAGGTCACCATCCACACCGGCGAAGACACGCCCGCCTCCTTCGTGATCGATACCATCAGCCAGGCTCACCCGGACCGCATCGGCCACGGCATTCACATCATCCAGGATCCGGCCGCCATCGAGCTGGTCAGGGCAAGCGGCATCACCCTCGAGGTCAATCCCTGGAGCAACTATCTCACCAGTTCCGTCCGGCGCATCGAAGACCACCCGCTCAAGCAGCTCTTCGACCTGGGCGTCCGCGTCACGGTCAACTCCGACGACCCCGAGGTGCTCGAGACCAACCTGAACAACGAGTATCGCATCGCCCACGAGGTCTTGGGCATGAGCCTGGATGACCTGGCCGCAGTGCAATCGCTACGCCTTCGAAGCCTCGTTCATTCCGCAGCCGGCCCGACAGGTGGTCTGGGACCGCTACTTTCGTCTCTCCGGTCGGTAGGCGCAGGCCGTCGTCGGCGCGGAAGCCCCGAACTGCGCCTGTATAATGCTCCTGTGCGCGCCCGCTTTCCAGCGACCGTTCATCTCCTCTTCATTCGCGACAACAGCATCCTGATCGCCCGTCGTAAAGCAACCGGGTATCGCGACGGCGAGTACAGCGTCCCGGCCGGCCACCTGGATGGCGGCGAGACCGTCCTCTCGGCCGGCGTCCGCGAGGCGCTCGAAGAGGTCGGCCTCGAACTGAATGAGGCGGACCTGGAATTTGCAGGCGTGATGCACCGCCGCGAAGACGACGAGCGCGTCGATTTCTTTGTGCGCGTAACGCGCTGGCAGGGCGAACCCTTCAACAGCGAACCGGAAAAGTGCGACGATCTGCGCTGGGTCGATATGGACGCGCTGCCGCAGAACATGGTGCCGTACGTGCGACGCGCCATCGACAACCATCGTCCACGGCGTCGTGTTCGACGAGTTCGGCTGGGATAGTCCGGCGTGACACCTCTGCTGGCGTTCCTCGCCATCCTCGATCTTGAAGCCCTGGCTTGCTTGCTCTGGGCATTCTTCACCCCCTCCGAAACCGGGCACGGCGGTCTTCTTATGGCTCTCAGCGAGAGCGACTGGCGCTCGTCGCGGCGTTGTTTCTTCGTTTTCCTGGTGTTGGTCGCGGCCAGTCTTTATGTGCTGCGCTCCAGAACAGCAGCACGTAAGCGCCTGACGGTCCTGGATGACATTCTGATCAAAGGTCGCCGCTTGGCCCCCGCTCTCATCTACCTCACCGTCATTCCCGCCCTCATTGCAGTCGCGGTTGCGCTCGTCCTGCGCACTCCGCTGCAATACGGCGCCTACCGTTCATGGGCGCCCGACACGTTTCCCCTTCTGTATGCCGTCGTCAACGCCAGCCTGCCCCTTCTCGCCTTCCTCGTCATCGCCTCGATCCGAGCTTGCGATCTTCCTCGGCTTACGTCACCGCCTCGCTCTCATAACGCCATCGCTTTGGAATTGGGATGCACTGGGTGCACCGATGCTTGCGCTTCTCATGGCGCTCGTCCTGGCCTTCCATTGGCTCGTCCTCATTTTCCAACTGCGCTTCTTCGTCGACATCCCCGCCTGGTATTGGATCTTCGACCCCGTTCGCTTCGGCATCGGCGATCTCTGGTATCTCCTCGGTGCGCTGATGCTGCTTGGCCTCGCCTATTGGGCGCTGGTCGTGAAACAGCACGCTGCCGTTGGCCTGTTGACCGTCTTTGCCCTCGGATGGTTTCTTCAGATGGGCGTGGGGCTGATGGGCGGTGCCGGCATCCAGTCGCTGCGCGAGCGCTACTTCACCACCTATCATCAAGCCTATGTGGCCCAGCGCCGCCGAGAGCGCAGGAAGCGTGCTGGACAAGCATCCGCCAATACGACACACTGCACGGCTCCAATACGTTCACAACCACCAAGCCCCCCGGCTTGATGGCCTTCTACATCGGGCTCGAGCACCTGGTGAACGGCTATCCGTCCAGCTTCGAAAACGCCGCCCGCTACGCGCGTCTCTCCGGCGTCATCATCTGGCTCTTCCCCGTGCTCGCCGCGGGAACGGTTGTGCTGCTCTGGGCGCTTGGCGCGCCGACTGACTGACGGACGCCGGCCTGGTCGCGCCGGCATCCGCTCTTCTCTTTGTGCTCACCCCCAGCGTTGCGCTATTCACATTCTTTGCGGATCAAGCCATCTATCCGGCGGTTTTCCTGCTGGGAATCTGGTTGGCTGTTCGCCGTCATCCGGCGCGGCTCAGTGCCCTGGGCCTTTCTGCTCGGCATCGCCCTCTATGCAGCCGCCTTCTTCTCCTTCACGATGCTCCCTCTCTATGCCTTCGCCGGGCTCTATCTCCTGCTCCACAATTGGAAGGAGCAGTCCACTGGGCGCCTCCAGCGGATCCTGCTGGACAGGGCTCGGTATCGGCCTCGGCACACTGGTCATGTACTTCCTTGGGCTGGCTCGTGCTGAACTACGATTTCGTGTCGCACTTCCAGCGCATGGCCTCCATCAATCACAATTTCGATTTCTACCTGACGGGTCGGGCAGCAACCTCCGGCCGGCCCGGAATCGCTCGTCCGTGCGTCTGGGGCAGATCGCCGCGTGCGGCCTGGCTCAACAACCTGGATTTTGCGGCTGCCATCGGCTTTCCGATCTACATCCTCTTCGTCGCTCCAGGCGGTGCGCCGCCTCCGCGACCTTGGCAAGCCGATTCTGCCAGCCAGGGACCTTGTCATGCTCGCTCTGCTCTTGAGCTTTCTCGTGTTGAATCTCGCCGGCACCGCCCAGGGCGAAGTGCCGCGGCTTGTGGCTGTTCTGGTTGCCGATGGTTATCCTGCTGGCGGCCTTCGAACTGGAGCCGCATCTTCGCACCCGCCCGCGGCTTCTCCTGCTTCTGGGCGGCGCCCAGCTCATCACCCTCATGCTCACGTTTCACTTTCAGGATCTCCGCATGTGACCGGCATGGCGCCCTTGCAGCATACATCCCCTCGCGTTCGCCGCCTCGTCGCGATCGCGGTCGTGGGCCTCATCGCCCTGGGCCTGCGACTCTACGCCGTCCCGCGCCTCAACGTGGACTACGACGAGCCCGTGTATCTCTCGGCCGCCGTGGAGTATGCGCAGGCCATGCGCACCGGCGACCTCAAGATGCTCGCCTGGAGCGAGCACACCTATGAGCATCCTGCCCTTCAGAAGATCCTCTACGGCGTGGTCCTGCTCACCCAGCCCGAGATCGACCGCTTGCCCGAGAACGACCTGCCACGCCTTGCGCCGATCGCCGACACCGAGGCCGGGCGCTGGAACATCGCTGCCCGCTACCTTGCGCTTGCATGGGGAACCTTGGCGGTCCTGGCCCTGGCCCTGCTCAATCCACTGGCGGGACTCTTCCTGGCAGTGAGCACGCTCAGCGTGAAGTACACCAGCGAGGTCTATCTCGAGGCCCTGCCGCTGCTGACGGGCCTGCTGTGCGCCATGGCCTATCTGCGCTGGTTCACACTCATGCGCCAGGCCTCGAAACGTCGGCATCCGCCCTCTGCCGTGGCTCGCCCCTCCGCGCTCCTCCTGGGCATGACCGCCGCCGGCAAGTACGTCCATGCCGTGGTGGGCATCGCCATTGTGGTTCATTTCGCTGCTGGCACTGCTGCGCCAGCGAATTGCCGCACGCGCGCCTCTTGCACTCTGGCTGGCTGGGGCAGCCCTCTCGCTGCTGCTGTTCTTGACATTCGACCCGTACCTGTGGCCGCATCCCATCGCCCGGCTGGCCAGGTCGATTGTGTTCCACCAGGATTTTCAGGATTCGCGCCTGGTCGAGATGTACTCGTATCCGTTCTGGCAGCCGCTGCGCTGGCTCTCAGCCTTCGCCGCTTACTACGAGCCTCGGGCCTTCCAGCGCCTTCGCTGTCAACATCGACACGTTCATTTTCGTCTCCGCCATGCTCGGACTGCCCCGGCTATTCCGCAAACAAGGCTTCTTCTTCATCTGGTTCCTGGTCGGGCTTGCCTTCCTGTTGATCTGGAACACCAAATGGCCGCAGTACACCATCATCCTGATGGCGCCCTTCTGCATGGCCGCCGCCGCCGGCGTCGACCACGGTCTGGGATCTGGCGCGTTCGGCCCACGCCCCGCATCGCCCGCCACCGTCGCACTAACTCCACCGCCTGCGTCCGAAATCCACCGTGACCGCCGCGCCGGATGTTTGCCTGTCCGGCAAAAGGACGCTACAATCAGTTGCAGTCAATTCAGTTCGCAGGTGAAGCATGAAAGAGCCACAAGACAAGAAGGAAGAAACAGCCGCTGAGGAAGAGGAAGTCCTCACCGAGGAGCAGATCCGCGACTTCGTCGTCGCGGCCCACGGCAACCTGCCGCGCGTCCGGGAGATGCTGACCCTGCACCCCGGGCTGCTCAACGCCCGTCATCACTGGTCCGACACCGATTCGGAGACCGCCATCCAGGCCGCCGCGCAGACCGGGCAGCCGCCCCGTGGTGGAGTACCTGCTGGCCCGCGGCGCACCGCTCGAGATCACCACGGCTGCCTTCCTGGGCCGCAAGGACGACGTCGAGCGCATGCTCAACGCAGGATCCCAGTCTCATCAACGCCACCGGCGCCCATGGCATTCCGCTGATGCCGCACGCGGCCATGAGCGGCAACCTCGACCTGGTGAAGATGCTGTATGAGCGCGGCGCCACCAACAGCACGTCCCACGCCCTCGGGCAATGCCGTCATGCACGGCGACGCGCGCATGGCCCGCTGGCTGATCGAGAACGCCAAACCCGACATCACCTGGAAGAGCTACGAGGGCAAGAGCCTGCTCACCATCGCCAAAGAGACCGGCAAGAAGGAAATGCTCGACCTGCTTGCCGAATACAAGATCCAATAGTCGCCGGTAGCCACGGTACAGGAACACACAGAGCCGCCCCCCAACTGAGGGCGGCTCTGAGCATCCAAGACGACTGCCGAGACAACGACTCCACACGGGTACCGCTGGCGCCCACAGACCGGTAGCTCCCCAAATTGTCCTGCTCAGCGACCAGTCAGCCAGGCGCCTGCCGACCTGGTCTACGCGCCAATCGCGTGTGGGCTTCTTGCGCCAGCCCCAAAATTCGCGCATGCTCTCAGAAAACGGAAGGATGGGCTCTCGCGGCACAACTTGACATGCTGGTCTGCGCATCAACTAACGTCCCGACAAGTAGCGCCAGCCGAAATCGTGCAACTGCTCTGCATGCTCTCACGGTAAGCGTAGGGGTGGGATGCTTTTCCGCCCACCCTTCGTTTTCTGATCAGACTCCCTCCTCCCGAGGCTCCCGCGCAGGGAGGGGCAGGGGGTGGGGGCCGCGGCGCCGACGAACGCGTCAGCCTCCACCTCAATTTTTGCCCTCGCAACTGTCGCCAGCCACGACTTTGCACGTTCACAGAAAAAGGAGGGTGGGCGCTCTCCCGCCGCTTCCCTTTCTCATCTAACTCCCTCTCCCTCCGGGAGAGGGGCGGGGGTGAGGGCCGCACGCGCCCACTCACCTCACCCGTGCGCCAGCAGCGTGAACACGTCCTCCAGGTTCAACTCGACCGCCTCCATCGACTGCACCCTGATGCCCTCGCCGCCCAGCCTGGCGGTCAGCGACTCAGGTGTCCACTCGCCGGGCTTCACGATGATGTGCGCCCTGTCCCCGTGCAGGCTCGCCTGCGCGATCCCGGGAGTGGCGCTCAGCAATTCCACCGTCTCCAGCAGCGGGGTGGCATCCAGGTCCCAGGCCGAGCCCTTGAGATACTGCGCCTTCAGTTTGGCGGGCGTATCCAGCGCCAGCAGCTTGCCGCGATACATGAACGCCGTCCGATTGCAGTGCTCGGCCTCGTCCATGTAGTGCGTGGTGATGAAGATGGTTGTGCCCTCGGATGCGAACTGATAGATCAGGTCCCAGAACTCCCTGCGCGCGACGGGGTCCACCCCGCTGGTGGGTTCATCCAGGAACAGCAGGCGGGGCCGATGGATGAGTGCGCACCCGAGCGCCAGCCGCTGCCGCCAACCGCCGGATAAGTCGCTGGTGAAGTCCCCGCCGCGCGACTCCAGGCCGGCCATGTGCAGTACTTCACCGATGCGGCGGTCTTCCTCCCGTTCAGGGATCTCGTACACGCCGGCGTAGAAGCGCAGGTTCTCCATCACCGTCAGGTCATCGTACAGTGCGAATTTCTGCGACATGTATCCGATCTTGGGCTTGACCGCCTCCGGCCGCCGGATGACATCGATGCCCAGGATGCGCGCGGAACCTTCGGTGGGTGTGATCAAGCCGCATAACATGCGGATGGTGGTGGTCTTGCCGCTGCCGTTCGGCCCCAGGTAACCCAGCACCTCGCCGGCTTGCACGCTGAACGTGATGTGATCCACGGCCGTGAAGTCACCGAACTTCTTGGTGAGACCCTGCACCTCAAGCGGGAGGACGGGTTCCGGCATCTTCCCCTCCTTCCGTTTCCAGCAGCTCGATGAAGACATCCTCGAGCGTCGGCGCCACGGGTATCAGGTGGGCGACCTTCACGCCGGCCCGCCCGAGCGCGGCCGGCAGGCGCTGCATCGGCCCGGACGCTTCGCGCACACGCAGGTGCAAGTAGCCGCCGAATGAATGCACGTCCTCCACGTCCGCGTCGCGCATCGCCAGCTCGCGCGCTTGCATCTGCGGTTCGGCCGCCAGTTCCAGCACGCGGCCGGACAGCCGCTGCATCAGTTCCCGCGGCGCCCCCGAGATCAGCGCACGACCGTGATTCATGAAGATCACACGGTTGAAGCGCATCGCCTCGTCCATATATGGCGTGCTGACCAGCACGGCCGATCCCTCGCGCAACAGCCCGATCAAGAGGTGCCAGAATTCCTGCCGGGCCACCGGATCCACGCCGCCCGTGGGTTCGTCCAACAGCAGCACCTTGGGGTGGTGCACCAGGGCGGATGCCAGCCCAAGTTTCTTCTGCATGCCTCCGGAGAGTGCTGCCGCCGGCCGCTCGGCGAATTCCTGCAGACCCGCGAAGCGCAGTAGGTCGTTCGAGCGCTGCTCACGCTCACGGTCGTCCATGTCGAACACTTCTCCGAAGAAGCTCAGGTTCTCCTTCACCGTCAGGTCGCCGTACAGGCTGAAGCGCTGCGCCAGGTATCCCAGGTGCTCACGTGCCTTCTCAACCTGTTGCGGCACCTGAAAGCCGGCCACTTGCATGCGGCCGGAGGTCGGGCGCAGCGCGCCGCACAGGAGTCGCATGGCCGTCGTCTTTCCGGCCCCATCCGGTCCCACCAGGCCGACCATTTCCCCGGCCCGCACCTGCAGACTGAGGCCATCCACCGCCCGGCGCGGCCCAAAGCTGCGGACCAGGTCTTGCGTTTCCACCAGGAACTCAGGCGCGCCGGTCATTTAGTAGCGAAGGTGACGTCCGCCGGCATGCCTGGCTTGAGCCTGCCCTGCGCATCGGTAACGGTGAGCTTGATCGCATACACCGTGGCGCTGCGGCCTTCTGCTGTCTGGACATTACGCGGCGTGAACTCTGCCTGGTCGCTGATGTGGATCACCTGCGCGGTGAAGGTCTGCTCCGGGGAAGGAATCCACGTGGACCTGGGCCTCCTGCGCCAGGTGGACCTCTCCATAGCGGTCCTCCGGGACGTACACGGTGATCGTCAGTTGAGTCAGATCGCCAACGGTCAGCGCCACCGCTCCCGGCTGCACGACCTCGCCCGGCTCGATGTTCCGCGAGAGGATCACACCATCCAGGGGCGCGTACACCGTGAGCTTGTCCATCTGCGCATCCAGCAGATCCAGGTTGGCCTGCGCCTGCGCCACCGCCTTCTGGCTCTGGTCCACCGCCGTCTCGGCCTGATCCACGGCGGCCTGCGCTGCCGTGACGGCCGGATCCTGGTCGCTCGTCTGCAGCGCGCTGAGTCGATCCAGCGCAGCATAGTAGCGCTCTTGCGCCACCTGCACCGCCGCCCTGACCTGCAGCACTTCATCGGCGGCCTGGCTGCTCAGTAGCTCGTCGTAGGCGCGCTGTGACGCATCCAGCTCAGCCCGCGCTTCGTCGAACATCTTCTGACTCGCCTCCGACAGCTGCTCGTCGCCGGTGCAGTGATAGATGACGTTGACGAGCTTCTGGTCGGCGAGCTCGTAGCCCTGGTTGGAGCCGCAGTGCGTCTTGTTGTAGCGACCCTGCGGCGATTTGGCGTCGTTCGAGTTCTGACCACGCTCGTTCACATCCTTGGCCACCAGATACGCCACGCGCGCGCTCAACACCCGCTGTTCGGCAGCGACGAATGCAGCCTGGCTCGCATTGGTGCCGACCTTTTCCAGGTCCGCCCTGGCCCGGTCCAGCGCCGTCTGTGCCTCGTCGATCTCGGCCTGCACGGCCGCGATCTGCTCCGGTCGCGAGAAGTACCAGTTGGGCTGATCGAATTGCTGCTGGTCCTTGGAGAACCAATCCGCCAGCCGGGCCTTGCGTCCCTGGGCAAGGGCAGCCTCCAGAGCCTGCTGATACTGCGCCTTGGCAATTCCCAGCGCGTTCGCGGCCGACGAGCTGGCCGCATTCGCTGAGTCCACGGCCGCTGCGGCCACTTTCCGCTGCTCCTTGAGCAGCGCCTCGTCCAGCACCAGGATCGGATCACCGGAATTCACGCTGTCCCCCTCCGCGACCAGCACTTCCTTCACCTTGCCGCTCACCTCGGGCGAGATCTGCACGCTCACGGTCTCGATGGTTCCCGAGGCTTCCAGCTGCCCATTTCCATCGGCGCTCAGCGCGCGGACGACGTAGTAGCCGGCGATCAGGATCACAACCGCTAGGATCAGGATGGCGCGGCGAGGCATCTGTCGGATTTTCATCGGGATGTTCATGTTTGGTCCTCCACGTCCCTAGTCAAGTGATTTACGGAAACGCCATGCAGCCAGCCCCAGCAGGGCGACGGCAAAGATGCTCAATGCGATGACCTGAGGCATGATCAGGCTCAAACCCACGCCCTTGATCACCACGGCCCGCATCACGTAGATGAAATACGTTGTGGGAAGTAGGGCGCCCACGAACTGCAGCACAACCGGCAGCGACGAGATCGGGAATAAATAGCCTGAAAGCATCATCGCCGGCAGGAGCAGGGGCATCACCATCAACTGCGCTTGCTGCTGCGTGCGCGCCACGGTGGAGATGAACAATCCGTAGCCCAGCGTGGGCAGCAGGTACAGGCCCGTGAGGGCGAACAACAGGATCAGGCTGCCGCGGATCGGCACGCCAAACAGGAACACACCCACCACCAGGATCATGATCGTGTCCACGAAGGACACCAGGATGTACGGGATGATCTTCGCCAGCACCAGTTCCCAGTTGCGGATGGGCGTGACGATCAACTGCTCGATCGTGCCTCGCTCGCGTTCCCGCACGATGGCCAGGGCCGTCATACTGGTGGCCGTCTGGAACAGGATGATGGCGATCAGCCCGGGAACGATGTTGTAACTGCTCAGCAGATCGGGGTTCCACAGCACGCGTGTACGCACGTCGATGGGCGCCGAACTGCTCTCACCCACGCCCTGCTGGGCCAGTTGCTGGGTGCGTATGCTTGCGCCCTTGTTCTGCCCCACCAACTGCGCGGCCGAAAGCACGTAGCTCGCCACAGTCGGATCTGAGCCGTCGATCAGGACCAGCACGGAACCGCTTCGTCCAGCTCCCAGGTCGCTGCCGTAGTCCGGCGCGATGACGATCCCCACCTTGGCCTGTCCGCCGCTGAGCAGCGTATCCACTTCGGACTGGCTGTAGGCTGCATGGTTGAACAGGAAATAGCCGGTGCTCTGAAAAGCATCCAGCAGCTGCCGGCTGGCGGGGCTGTGGTCCTGGTCGAACACCACGGTCGGCACGTTCTTGATGTCGGTGTTGTTGACGTATCCGAGCAGCACCAGCTGCAGGATGGGCATCATGAATACAAAGATGAGCGTGCGCGGATCGCGCCGCATATGTGTGAGTTCTTTCTTGATCAGGGCTCTAAAACGTCGCATCGTGATCCTTCTGTATCGGTCGGTTCATTGCGTCGGCTGACCCTCGGCCTCCAGGGATTCGATCAGCTTGCCGATCAGCTTCAAGAGCTGCGCCTGCTCGTCGGGCGTGAACCGCCCCAGGACGGCGCTCACCCGTTGCCGCAGCACTCCGACGCCCATTTCGACGAACTTCCTGCCATTCGCAGTCAGGCACAGGCGGACGATCCTCCGGTCACTGGCATCATCGCGGCGTTCGGCGATCCTGGCGCGCACCAGGTTGTCGGCCATGCGCGTCGCTGTGCTCAGCGGCAGCCCGAGCTCCGCGCTCAGCTCGCCCATCGTGGGCGGCTCGGGACGGCTCCTCAGCACAGCCAGGATGCGGAACAGGAACATGCGGTCTTCCGGATTCTCGGCGCTGCTTGCCCGCAAACTCTTGAGCTGCTGCTTGAGGCTCTTGACCCGTTCGTCGGGGAAGACCAGCCGCGGGTGTTGCCGGATCAGCCTGGCTAGCAACTCCACAAGATGATCCGTCATCTGTTCTGTGCTCGGCATATTTACTTCCATTCTGGAATATTTGCGATTTGGAACATAATAACGCGTTTCCGGCGTTTGTCAATGGATCGCTGCCAGAGGCTCACGGCCCTCTAATCTCCGCCGCTCCGAAATCAAAAGGGCGGTGCTTGCGCACCGCCCGGCACTTACAACACGCTTTGGATGCTGCGAACTCATGTCAGCCGTCAGCAGCACCCCATTCTGTGACGGGTCGCGCACCAGCACGCCCGCCTCACTCTCCTCCATGGAGATACCGTGCTTGCGCACGTTGTTCACCACGCGCCCCAGCTCGGCCTTATCTGGCACAACCACGCTGAAGTAACGCATCCCCAGCGCATCCAGGGGCGGGACGGGCGCGCCTTCGCCTTGCCACGTGTTCAGCCCAATGTGATGGTGATATCCGCCGGCTGAGACGAACGCCATGCGGAACGCCTTCGCATTGCCCTGCACGTCAAAACCCAGCACGCCGTGGTAGAAGTCCACTGCCTCTTCCACATTGGATACATGCAGATGCACGTGCCCGACGCGCGTCTCCGATGGCGCCGGCGCGTCCAGCCGGTCTTCCTGCATCAAATGGCTCAGCAGCGCCTCGACGTCCAGCGGCTCACGGCCGCTGCTGATGCTGCCGTCCGTGCGGCGCGTTACGTACTGCCCGTCCGCCATGCTCCACGCGCCGTCTTCCGGGCTCTCGGCATACAGCTCCATGCCGTTGCCCTCCGGGTCATCAAGGTAGGTCGTCTTGGTCATGATGTGATCGGTGGGTGAGTTCGGATACTGCAGCGCGACCAGGCGCCCGAGCGCCCGCGCCAACTCACGCTGGTTCGGGAACAGCACAGCAAAGTGATACAGCCCCGTCACACCGCGGTAGCGCTGGAATGCAGGCTCTTCTGTCAGCCGCACCAGCGTTCTCCCCGAGGCGCCACCCGCGGGGGCCGCGCCCAGCGCGGCCGTGCGCGCATCCTGGTACAGCACACTGAAACCCACCACATCCCGGTAGAAGCTGATCTCCCGCTCCAGGCTTGCGACGCTCAGCGAAACCTCGCCGATCAGCGTCTTTGGGTGT